>DASTAS010000022.1:0-208618 GCA_035712465.1 Candidatus Angelobacter sp. | reverse complement strand
GGATGTGACCCAGAACAACGGCTTCGGACGGCATACCATTTCGACCCACGAGCACAACGGTCACCACGGCGCGGAGAATGACGGCTTTACCGGCGCGTTCTTCTTCCCCAACCAGTTCTACGATTATCACTGGCCAATCGTGCTGGCAGGACTGCTCGAAATCAACACCGACGCCACCGATCCCAAAGCTGCAACTCCTGATGACAGCGGCGGATCGACCAAGATCCCGGGCGATTGGCATGAGACCATGTCGACGCACTGGTTCCACGATCACATGTTCACGTTCACTTCGCAGAACGTGTACAAGGGCAACGCTGCCATGTTCAACATCTACAGCGCGCTCGATCGTGGCAACGAGGAGATCAATGATGGCGTGAACCTCCGTCTGCCTTCCGGCACAGCCAAGAGCTGGGGCAACCTGGAGTACGACGTCAATCTGATGCTGGCTGAAAAGGCCTTCGGGCCGGACGGCCAGCTTTACTTCGACATCTTCAACTTCGACGGGTTCCTGGGCGATGTGATGACCGTGAACCTGATCTACAAGCCGTACTTCGAAGTGGAGCGCCGCAAGTATCGCTTCCGTCTCCTGAACGCCAGCGTGTCGCGCTTCTTCAAGGTGGCCCTGTGCGACGATCAGAACAAACCGGTGCAGTTCCAGCAGATTGCGAATGACGGCAATCTGTTCCCCTCGCCGGTTCCATTGACGGAACTTGACGAGCAGGGAATCGCGGAACGGTATGACATCGTAATTGACTTCTCGCAGTTCGCCATCGGCCGCAAGCTGTACTTTGTGAACGAGTGCGAGCACGAGAACGGCAGAAAACCGGCGAAGGACCTCACGCTGTCGAAGGCGCTGGCATCAGGCCAGCCTGATCCCTGCGTGGGCAAATTCCTGGAATTCCGGATTGTGCGCGATCCCGCACAGCCGGATCAAAGCCAGGTGCCTTCCGTCATGATCCCGAACCCGGACCTGTCCAACATTCCTGTTGCCCGTGAACGTACGTTCCTGTTCGGCAGCGGAGCATCGCAGCCTCTGCCGGCGACCGAAGAAACCTACACAACCGGATCCAACGATCAACCCGGACCCTGGGGTATCGGCACCGACGGCGGCCCAGTGCTCAACGCAAGCTGGGGACGCATTTCAGCGGCGCCGAGCTATGGCACCCGCGAAATCTGGACTCTTCAGAACGGCGGCGGCGGGTGGGACCACCCGATCCACATCCACTTTGAAGAAGGCCGGATTCTCGAGCGCAACGGAAGCGCCAGCAACGTTCCCGCATGGGAGCAGGGCCGCAAGGACGTGTATCGCCTGCGTCCGGGCGGAAGCGTGACGCTCACGATGCAATTCCGCGATTGGGGCGGGATGTTCATGGAGCACTGCCACAACACGGTGCACGAAGACAACGCCATGCTGATTCGCTGGGAGATCGACAATGGAGGCGCGCCGTTCCTGCGTCCGCTTCCGACGCCAGTTCCCACGCCGCAAGGTGTCACCTTCGTTCCACCGGATGACATTGCTCCAACTGCGTTTTAAGTAAAGAGTTGCGGGGCTGCGCTCTTTCAGGGCCGGCGCGCTGATGAAAACTCATCCAGCGCGCTGGTCCTTTCTTATTTTTGTTGAACTTTATGGATTGTCCCGGGAAATCCTGCCCCTTCGCCGGCCAGTGGACGGTCCGAACGCAAGCGGGCTACGCACGCCGCAATAGAGTAGCTCTCAATTTCTCAAAGCTGAGTTCAACGGGACCTTTGCCGCTTTGCAGCCGGCATCCGGCTGGCGAACTTATAAGCCATCCCGAGCAGATCGCGAAGGTGATCGGGAGTGACACGAGCAAGGCGAACCAAGACCGAGGGATAGCCGATGTAGTGGTCTGTAACGTAATAAATGTCCGGGGCTTCAGCCAGCAGGGCCGCGCGATCAGCGAAATCCACACGCACCACCAGCGATCCGGGTTGGGCAGAGTGATGTGAGGGGATGCAAGCAAGAAGTTTGCCGCGCATTTTCAGCGCCGGGGCTCCATACATGGTGCTCGCTTCCACGCCGGGAAATTCGAGTCCGATCCTTCGGACTGTCTCAAAATTGGTCAAGGCTCTCGCCACGGGAAGGTAGTGTACCGCAGACCCGGACGGGTGATGCAGGACAGGGAAACGCTGACCGAACTTCGGTCAGCGAAAACAGGCAATTCAGCAGCAGGTGTTTACTTTGCAGCGGCCAACCGGGCGGAAAGGCGGGACTTATACCGGCCAGCGGTGTTTTTGTGGATCACACCTTTTCTGACAGCCTTGTCGATGGCCGAAACGGTGCCTGCAAAGGCCGCTCTGGCATCGGCCGGCTTGCCCGATTGCAGGGTCTGGCGGAATTTGCGCAGCGCGGTGCGCAGTTGCGAGGTGTTGGCGCGATTTCCCACGGTGCGTTTTTCGGTCTGGCGGGCGCGCTTCAGCGCAGAAAGATGATTTGCCATGGTGCCTGATTCTTGTCCTGAAAAAAGGAGATGTTTCGGAGGTAATCCCGAAAGACTTATTTTACTTGGGTTTAGGCGCTCTGGTCAATCTTTCTACCGCGTATAAACGCGGATGCACGCGGATAAGGTGAAAGGCAATAGATCGGTCAATTCGGCGGGAGCTTGGGAGTTAACCTTTTAATCCGCGCCAGTACCCGCTCATAGTGGGTAAGCCTTAAGGTTGCTTGTCTTTGCTTGTTGCTTGCTGCTTGTAGCACCTGCCGGTCCGGGTGCAGCATCTAATGTTCCTATGGAGGCGCACTCGGAAGTTTGTTGACTCCCAGTCATAAGGGCGCTACTCTCAGGCCAATGTTATTGTCCCTGCTCGCACGGGCCCACTGTCCCCGGTTGGTTGTTTACCCATCAACAAAAGAGATTCCTGTTCCTCGGGTAAAACCGCGCGGAGCGGCGTGCGCCTGAAGGAGTTTGGAGGAACCGGCACAACTGAATGAAGAAGAATATTGAGATCGTCCCGAACATCCAGAAGCTTTTCGGAACACGCGACGAAAATCTCCAGGTCATGGAAGACGGATTGAACGTGACCATTGATCTGAAATCAGACTCTGTCCAGATTGAAGGCGCCGCTCGCGACGTGTCCCGCGCCGAACAGATCTTCACCGATTTCGACCAACTGGGCCGCTCCGGCCAGGACTTCAGCCCGACGGAACTCAATTCCATGCTGCGCGTAGTGTCAGAAGACTCTTCCACCACGCTCCGCGGGCTTGCCGAAGCCGGCAAGCAGCGCTCCTTCGGCAAGCGCCAGGTACAGCCCAAGAGCATGAACCAGCGGCGCTACCTGGATGCCATTGAGAAATACGACATGGTCTTCGGCATTGGGCCCGCCGGAACCGGCAAGACCTATCTTGCTGTGGCCATGGCGGTTTCCGCGCTGAACAACAAGAAGGTAAACCGCATTGTGCTGGCGCGCCCGGCGGTGGAAGCCGGCGAGAGGCTGGGATTCCTGCCCGGCACGCTGCAGGAAAAAGTGGATCCCTATCTGCGTCCGCTGTACGACGCTCTCTACGACCTGATGGACCCGGAAAAGGTTGACCGCTATCTCGAGAAGAACGTGATTGAGATTGCGCCCATCGCCTTCATGCGCGGGCGTACGCTGAACGATTCATTCATCATTCTCGATGAGGCGCAGAACACGACCTCTGAGCAGATGAAGATGTTCGTCACCCGCCTGGGATTCAATTCCAAGGCCGTCATCACCGGCGACATTACGCAAATCGATCTGCCCAATGCGCGCAAGAGCGGCCTGGTGGAGGCAGCCGACATTTTGAAGAGCGTGGAAGGTGTCTCATTTAATTACTTCACAGAGGAGGACGTGGTCAGGCATCATCTGGTGCAGCGGATTATTCGCGCCTACGATGAGAAATCGCGCAGCCAGCAACTGGCGCTGGAGTTGCCGCGCGACGTGCGCGAAGGCCCGGAGCCGCAGGAACCTCCTCTGCAACAGTAATTTAGTACAATGTGCTCGGGAGGGCCGCTTAGCCCTCCCGATTTGTTTTTGAGAACTTGTGATCATCTTTGAGAAAGCGGTCGACGGCGTGAGCCATTCAGCCCTGCAGCGGTTTGCAAGGCGCGCGCAAAAGTTGGCGCGGGTGAAAGGAGAGGTCGCGGTTCTGATCACTTCGCGAAGCAGCGTGCAATCGCTGAATCGGCGCTTCCGCCGCAAAGACAAGCCGACGGATGTTCTCTCCTTTCCCCGTCAGCATGGAGGCGATATAGCCATCTGCGCGGAAATGGCGCGCCAAAACGCCGCGCGTCTCGGACACAGCGTGAGCGATGAAATCAAAGTCCTGGTGCTGCACGGCATGTTGCATCTGGCCGGCCACGATCACGAGACCGACTCGGGAGAAATGGAAAGAGCTGAGGCACGATTGCGCTCGCGGCTAAGACTGCCGGCGTCCCTGATTCAGCGCAATCAACCCGGCCACGTAACGGCTGGTGATAGCCGCCGCACGACAACCCTCGGGGGCCGGCGCGGGAAGAAGCGATGACGATATTCCTCGTGTATTTCGCCATCCTGCTGCTCAGCCTTCTGCTGATGCTCTCCTCGTATGTGGAGCGCCTCTATACGGAATCTGGCAAGTTCCTGACGCGCGAATTCCAGGAAAACATTGAGGCATTTGAAAAACTGGTGGAACCGCGCCTGGTTTCCACCAGCGGGCGGGCATTCCTTGCCATTTCATTGCTGGCGCACTTCTGCACCGCCGCCATCGCGCTTCTGATCGGCTATTTGACCTTCTCCAGGCAGAAATGGACTGGCCCTGAGATTTTGCAGGCTGTCGTCGGCATCATGCTGGTGGTAATGATCTGCAATCGTCTGCTGCCGTACGTTCTGTTTACCCGCACCCGGGGCGAGTGGCTGGTCCGCGTGGTTCCGCTGCTCAGGATTTTTATCTACGTGATGATGCCGATCACCGTAGCGCTGAGCTTCAGCCTTTCTGTTGCCGCCCTTTCCAAGCCGCATGAGCCGGAAGAGCCGGAGCATCCCGCCGAGGCCGTGGAAGCGCTGATTGAAGCCGGCGAAGAAGAAGGAATTCTGGAGGAGAGCGATCGCCAGCTCATCCACTCGGTGGTGGAATTCGGTGACAAGACGGTACGCGAAATCATGACGCCACGCCCGGAAATTTTTGCTGTTCCGGCCGAGATGACCATTAGAGATTTCACGGAAAAGCTGCGCGACAATCCGCATGCGCGCGTGCCCGTTTATCTTTCCAATATCGATAACATCCAGGGAATGGTCTTGTCACACGACCTGATCCAGATTGATGACACTGCGGCCGCCACTACCATGGTCCGCAAGCTGATCCGCCCGGTGATGTTTGTGCCCGAGACAAAAAAAGGTTCGGAACTGCTGCGCGAGATGCAGAAAGAAAACAATCACATGGCCATTGTGATTGACGAGTACGGCTCGGTGGCAGGCGTTGTGACCATGGAAGACCTGGTGGAAGCCATTGTGGGCGAGATTCGCGACGAGCACGAAGAAGATACTGACGTCGTTCGCGAAGCCGATAACAGCTACGTGCTCATGGGCAACGTTGACGTGGGACGACTGGAGGACCTTTTCGACATGCACCTCGATCAACATGATACGGCGACCGTCGGCGGGCTGGTCAGCGCCATGCTTGGCCGCATACCGCAAGCCGGAGAGGTGGTTGAGGAAGACGGGCTGCGCTTTGAAATCCTGGAATCGACCGAGCGCAAAGTGAAAAAGCTGCGCGTCTGCCGGCCACAACCGGGAAATCCCATCAAAGAAGTTTCCGCCTGATGGCCTTCCGCTCAGGATTTGTCTCCATCATCGGCCGCCCAAACGCTGGCAAAAGCACACTGCTGAATGCGCTGGTGGGTGAGAAGGTGGCCATTGTCACGGAAAAGCCGCAGACCACGCGCACCCGCATTCAAGGCATGCTGAACGTCAAAGCCGGGCGCGGCCGGCCCGCCGGCCAGATTGTTTTCATTGACACGCCGGGCGTACACAGACCGGACAGCCGGCTCAACCGAAAGATGATGCAGGAAATCCACGCCGCTCTGGAGAGCCGCGACATCATCCTGCTGATGGTGGATTCCACTGAACGCTTTGGCCTCGCCGATCAGCACGTCCTGGAACTGGTAAAGCGCGCCGGAGGAACAACCTTCCTGCTCTTGAATAAGATCGATGGACTGCCGAAAGAAAAATTACTGCCCCTGATCGATCATTACAGCAAGCTGCACGAGTTTCAGGAGATCATCCCGATTTCGGCAACCAAAAAACAGGGCCTGGATACTTTGCTGGATAAGATCATTCGCGCCTTGCCGGAAGGGCCGCGCTATTTTCCTGAAGACCAGTTTACTGACGTGACGGAAAAGTTCATTGCCGCCGAGATTGTACGGGAAAAGATTCTGCTCAAAACCGGCAAAGAGCTGCCTTACGCGACGGCGGTCGTGGTGGAGCGTTTCGAGGATACAGAAAAGCTGATCCGCATTGCCGCCGCCATTTATTGCGAACGCGCAGGGCAAAAGGGAATCCTCATTGGCAAAGGCGGGCAGAAGCTGAAGGAGATCGGCACGGCGGCGCGCATGGAACTGGAGGTGCTGCTCGGCAAAAAGGTCTTCCTCGAGCTATTCGTCAAAGTGAAGCCGGGATGGCGCGAATCGGCGGCTTTTGTGGAGGAGCTGGATTGGAGGAAACAGTTGCAGTAACTAACGAGTAAGTTGCGCTCACGCTCATCAGCGCAACTTCCCTGCAGATTGGTCGCTCGCTCCGGCGTGTGGTTGCCAAGTAGTAAAATGAAAGCTTATCTGACTCTCAAAAGGACTCACTATGGCGACTGCCCTTGAAACTTCCCGACCCACCCTCCGTGTTCCTTACGATCCGTTTCGCAATGAGCCTCTGACTGATTTCACCAATCCGGAGAATGCGCGCAAGATGCGCGATGCGCTTTCTAAAGTGCGAGCCGAATTGGGCCGCGAATATGACATGGTTATTGGCGACCAGCAGATCCGGACGAAAGAGAAAATTACCTCGGTGAACCCGGCCACACCATCGCAAATAGTGGGCATATTTCAAAACGCCGGCCGCGAGCATGTGGAACCAGCTATCCGCGCCGCTGCCGCTGCCTTTGAAACCTGGAAACGCACGACAGCAGAGGAAAGAGCTTCTCTGATTCATCAGGTCGCCGCGATCCTGCGCCAGCGTAAATTTGAATTTTCCGCGTGGATGGTTTATGAGGTCGGAAAGAACTGGGCAGAGGCTGACGCCGACATCGCCGAAACCATCGATTTCGCCGAGTTCTACTCTCGCCAAGCCCTGCACCTGGCGAAAGCCGAGACTCCGGTGCAACTGCCAGGCGAGCATGACACGCTCACGTACATTCCTCTGGGCGTGGCCGCCGTCATTCCGCCATGGAATTTCCCCTGCGCCATCATGGCCGGCATGACGATGGCCGCCATCGTGACGGGTAACACCGTGGTGCTCAAGCCCTCGCATGATTCGCCGGCCATTGCCGCCAAGTTTTTTGAGGTCCTGCAGGAGGTAGGGATTCCGGATGGCGTTGTGAATTTCTGCCCCGGATCAGGCTCCAGCTTCGGCGCCGGACTGGTAGAGCATCCGCAGCTTCGCTTCATCGCGTTTACCGGCTCCAAGGAAGTGGGGCTCGACATCAACCAGCGCGCCGCGACTCCGCGTGCCGGCCAGAAGTGGATCAAACGAACGATCCTGGAGATGGGCGGCAAGGACTCGATCATCGTTGATGCCGATGCGAATATTGACGCCGCTGTGGAAGGAGTGGCGCAGGCGGCATTCGGCTACCAGGGGCAGAAGTGCTCCGCCTGCTCCCGCGCCATTGTCGACGAAAAAATCTATGATGTGTTCCTCGAGCGGCTCAAAGATCGGGTGAATAAAATCACGGTAGGTGATCCCGTGGAAAACAAGGCCATGGGACCTGTGGTAAGCCAGGGCGCCTATAAGAAGATCCTTGAATATATCGAGGTCGGCAAACAGGAAGGCCGTGTGATCAACGGTGGCGGTCCGGCAAAAGAACTGGGCGAGGGATATTTCATCCAGCCCACTGTCATCGCGGACATTCCCCCGACGGGCCGCATAGCCCAGGAGGAAATCTTCGGCCCTGTACTGGCGGTGATCAAAGCGCGCAATTTCGATCACGCGCTTGAAATTGCCAACAACACCGAGTTTGGACTGACCGGATCAGTGTATTCGACTTCACGTGAAAAGTTGGAGCGCGCCCGGCATGAGTTCCACACCGGCAATCTGTATTTCAACCGCAAGTGCACCGGCGCGATTGTGGGGGCGCACCCCTTCGGCGGCTTTAACATGTCCGGTACTGACTCGAAAGCCGGTGGGCCGGACTACCTGCTGCTGTTCACACAAGCAAAGTCCGTGGCGGAGAAGATCGGCGATGCCGGCCCGGTCGCGCAGAAGATGACGTCCAGGACCGAATCATCCCGCTAATTAACATCATCGACTCATTGAAAGCCCTCTCCAACCGGCCCGGTTCGAGAGGGCTTCTTATGCTGAAGCCGAGCGGCTATTCATCTCGCAGCGCCTGAATGGGTTCCACGGCGGCAGCGCGACGGGCAGGAATCAAAGCCGCAAGCGTGCCTACAACAATGAGCAGCAGCATCACTCCCCCGTAGGTCCATCCATCCGCTGGCTTCACGCCATAGAGAAAGCTTTTCACCAGCCTGCCGCAAAACAACGAAATCACTATACCGGCAGCAATGCCGCAGCCCACCAGCACTGTTCCCTGGCGCAGGACCATGGTTAAAATACTCTGGCGCGTGGCTCCGAGAGCCAGGCGCACACCAATCTCACGGCGGCGATAGCTCACCACCTGAGCGAGAACGCCGTATAAACCGGCAATCACCATCAGAATGGCCATGCCTGCGAATGCGCCAATCAGGTACAAGCCGAGACGGCTGCTGAAGTTGTTCTGGTCCCGAGCGTCAGTCAGCGTTTGGAAATTATCGAGAGCAAAATCAGGAGCGGCCTGGGAAAATACGGCGCGCATCGTAGGCGCTACCGCGATGTTCGTTCGCGTCTTGACCACGAAATAGACAACTGTCTTCAGCAATGCGGGATAGAAAAGCGAAGTTGTGGGAACCTGCTGATAGGGCAGCATGATAAAGGGAGCAATTGGTTTTGCCGCTCCATGATCCACCTGATCACCAATCACGCCGACAATGGTGTAAGGCTTTGTCATTCCTGTGTCGCTGCCGCCAAGGTTAATCTGTTTGCCGAGTGGGTCCTCATTGGGGAAATATTTGCGGGCGAGGGTTTCATTGATGGCAACAACGAATGGAGTCGCGGCGGTATCATCTTCGCCGACCATCCGGCCGTGGATCACAGGCGTGCGCATCAGGCGCGCATAATGTCCGCTGACCGCTGTCACCCTTCCTTCCGGAGTTTTGCCTGGAATTTTTGGACGCCCAAGGATGTCAAAACTGGTTCCCATGTCGATCCCGGTAAGCGGAGGCGCGGTAACCAGCGCAGCATCATCTACGCCGGGAGCATGGCGAATCCGCTCCAGCACCGGCTGATAAACCGTGGTGGCAAGTGAAGGTGGCGCCGTCCCGCCGCCCCGGATCACCCCCATATTGCCGAAGCCGGTGGCGTCGGCGGGCATTGCGGTGAAATATGTCAGATTGGCGGGATCAAACCCGAGTCGCGCGTGTTGCAGGTTCCACAGCGTGCGAAAGAGCAGTCCGGTGGAAATCAGCAGCAGGACTGAGAGAGCCACTTCACCCGCAACCAGCCATCCGCTGATTCTTCCGCGCACGCTCCGGCTGCCCACACCGCGTGATGCTGCTTGCAGCGCCGGTTGTGGGTCTGTGCGGGAAGCAAAGAAAGCCGGCAGGATGGACGAGAGCAGAGTCGTAATGGTGGCGATGACAACCAGCGCCAGCAGCACCGTCCAGTGCACAGCGATCTCGCTGCTCCTGGGAATGGTGTCCGGCGGCAGTTTATGGATGGCGCTAATTGCCAGTTCGGCGAGGGCAAAGCCAAAAAGACAACCAAGAAAACTGAGCACGCCACCCTCAACAATCAACTGCCGCACCAGTCTCATCCGTCGTGCGCCCAGGGCTGCGCGCACTGCGAACTCCTGGCTGCGTCCAATGCAGCGGGCTGCCAGCAGATTCGCAACATTGGCACAGGCAATCAGCAGGATCAGCGCAAGCGCCAGCACCAGCCCGATGAAGACCGGGTGTACAGGCCCGGTGAGAATCTCCTGGTACGGGATCGCATGAAATTCAAGCCCCACCGTGTGCTCAGGATCGCTTTGGCGAATGTGCTGAATAACGGCATTCAACTCGCTTTGCGCCTGGGACAACGTCACTCCAGCCTTCATCTGTCCAAGGATGTGGAAGAAGTGGTAGCCTCGGTCCGTCAGCATCTCCTTTGTAGGCTGGAGCGGAAGCCATAGCCCCTTCTTCGCGTCCGCGCCCATTGATTCAGGGAAAGCAAAGCTGGCCGGCATCACGCCGACGATCGTGCGGGGTTTCGCGTTGACGCGCACGGTTTGCCCAATCACATTTGGATCGCCGCTGAACAACTGGCGCCACAGCCCTTCCGATAGAATGACCGCTTGTGGTCCGCCTGTCTGGCCTTCTTCTGCAACGAAGCCTCGCCCCAGCAGCGGCTTTACTCCCAGCATGCTGAAGAGATTCACAGTCACACCGGGAGTGACCACGCTCGTGGAGCCCTGTTTTCCCTGCACTACGCCCACATCCTCCGAATAACCTGCAACGGCAGAGAGGTTTTGTGCCTGATCCCGAATATCGCGATAGTTCAGCCATGAAGTCGAGGCCAAGCCGCCGCCCGGTTGTGCAAGAGCCACCAGACGATCCGGATGGGCGTACGCCAAAGGACGCAAGATCACGCTGTCCACCACAGTGAACATCGCCGTATTGGCGCCGACGCCAATAGCCAGCGTGCAAATGGCGAGCGCTGCAAATCCCGGCGCTTTCAGCAACTGGCGCACCGCATAGCGAAAATCCTGCACAAATGAGGACATCGTGACCCCTATTTAAGAGCGTAAATCTTGCTGCTCACAGTGTAACTCGCACAAACGTGTCCCCATCCGCGGCAACCATCAAAATTCTCTGCAGTTAAGAATCCTTAAGCCACGCGACAACAGAAAGTCTGCCGGGTTTCTAGTTACTACCAAGTAACTATCAATCACGGGAGAATTTTGTAATGAGCTGGAAGTCTGTATTGTCTGGCATCGCGATTCTTGTCTCGCTTGCCGCCGCGGGTTTCGCGCAGGACTTGAAATCTGAGGTTAACGTTGAAGGCATTGCCGGAATCACGCAAAGCACCAACAACTTCATTATTCCCTACAGTGCGACGATTGGAGGCGGCTTTCTGGCCGGTTACCGCTATCATCTGAGCCCATTATTTGCCGTGGAGGGCGATTACGGATTCATGCGCAACACACAGAATCTCTTTGATATCAGCGGCCTCACCAACGGACTTGGAGTGCAGACGAATGTGCAGGAATTGACCGGAGCAGCCGTGCTCGGCCCCAGTGGCGATCACCGCTTTCGTCCCTACGTGCTGGCGGGTGGAGGAGCGTTGTTTTTCCGTCCCACAAACAACGCACTGAATACGCTTTTCGGCGTTGGCAACAATCTGGGAATTGGCGTGAATGAGACCAGGCCGGCGTTTCTCTACGGAGGCGGCATTGATATCGGCCTGACACGTTACATGGCGTTGCGCGCGGAATATCGTGGCCTGATATTCAAGGCGCCGGGGTTTGATATTCCCGGTTTATCCGGCGTGCCGATTCTGGGCAGCCTCACTTCCAGCAACTTCACCCACATGGCGCAGCCGGCGGTCGGACTGGTTTGGAGATTCTGAGGCTTTCGCAGCCATAACCAGCAAAGAGTCTGTTCCAACAACAGCGCGTACCGGACTGTGAACCTTTGCAGTCGGGTGCGCGCTTTCGTTTCACGCGCTGATCGTCGGAACATGTAGCGGAGCGTGTTGCGCCGTCGCGATCTTTTGCTAACAATTCAGCCCGTCCACGAGACGAGCAATGCAACCGGCGTGACTCTGAGTGCCGTTACTTAAAAAGAGCCAAGGCCAGGCCAAGCTGCTGATTCTGTGGCGCAATTTGACTTATCAGTACTAAGTGCCGGAGAATAAAGCAGCTTGACTGGCCGGCGCTGTGGTGCCGGCCACGAATCTCCCTTGGTGGCGCGCGGCTCAAACACGCGTCAGCATTAAGGAAGCCTTTATGGCCAGAATCCTCTGCGTTGACGACGAACCCCATGTGGTGACATTGAAATGCGCAATTCTGGAAGCGGCGGGGCACACTGTTACCGCTTCAACGTCGGCTCGCGATGCCATGGAGAAGCTTCAGAACAATACTTACGATGCTGTGGTTACAGACTGGCGTCTGGGCGATGCCAATGGCCGCGCGGTGGTGCAGGCAGCCAAGAATAACAGCAGCATGCCCGTAGTTGTGGTATCCGGCTATGTAGCGGAGGCCTTTCAGGCTGCCGAGCCTCTCGCCGATCTCTACCTGGAAAAGCCCGTCAATCCTGAGGAACTGGTAACGATTGTCAACGAGTTGCTGAAGAGCAGCGAGCGGCCGGCTCCAAGATAGCGAACCTTCAGCATCCTTCCCAACTCTTGAGATTGCGTGAGAGTGTGGCCCAGCGCCGCCAATCCGAAATGCGCACCTCATTTCCTGGGCGGAATTCCCTTGAACTCGTGTAGCACAGCGCGGTAAGCCGCAACCACAGATCTGACGACCCTGGACGCGAATCGGCTAAAGAAAAAGCACAGCCGAGGGCGGCTGTGCCACAAAATCCGGGGATTCAGAAGAGGAAATTGGTAATACCGCTACTTGCTTGGAGTCGCTGCAGCCACAGAGGTCGCAGCCGCCTCGGCCAGGATGCGATGATGGATGGTAAATAACGCAAGCTCCAGCCGGTCTGAAACCCCGATCTTGTCATAAACATTGCGCAGGTAATTTTTTATCACCTGTTCGGTTGTGCCAAGCTGGGAGGCAATCTCCTTGTTTTTGTAGCCCTGAACGATAAGGGCGACAATCTTCAGTTCTTTCGCCGTCAACCGGTCACGCACGCGAGCGCCAACCAGGTCATTCTCCGCGGTCTCCTTGCTTTCCTGGGTGTCCTGAATCCAGGTCTCCCCCTTGCTGACCTTGCGCACGCATTGCACCAGCGATTCACCGCTTACGTTGCGATAGATAACGCCGTTGACTCCGTTGGCAAGGTAGTGCCGTGAATCCTGCCCCGTTTCGGCAATGGCGATGAGCCGTGTCTTAAATTTTCTGGCTGTTTCCACAACGATGGGAAGGCTGGGGTTGATCTCGATACCGAAGATCATGACTGTGGCGTGGAATTTTTCCAGCGCCATCATCATCTTTTCGTTATTCTCGGCCTGGGCGACGATACGCAAGTCGTCTTCCACCGCCAGGACCTTGGCCGCTCCAGTGCGGAAGATAGCCTGGTTATCTGCCAATATGATCTTCAGCATTTATTTGCGTCCCTTTTCTTTGCGAATGAATTTGTATTGGTCAATGACGCAGGCGATGCCGTTTTTCTTCTTTTTACGGCTGGAATTTGCGGAGGCCGCCTGAGAAGCTTCCTTGCGCACCACGCGGCCGGAGCAGCGCACCTCCACGTCCCCCGGCGTGCCCAGCACCTGGGCCGGCAAGGTGATGTCAAACTCAATCGTTGATCCAACGCTGAGGTCGAGGTCGGCCATAATGTACACGCCTGCGGCGCTCATATTCGCGGTGGTGCCGCCTTCATCGCCCTTTTTCCCGTGGATTTTGATAGGCAGTTCGAGCGGGAATCTCTTACCTGTCCTGGCTTCTTCTGACATTTTCCTCCTCACAGACGCCCCGGAGCCTCAACAAACACAGTTTTGGAATGATAGAGAAGAACGAATGATGGTTTATATCATGAAACTGCGCAGGCGCACAGATCATTCATCTACTTAGGTACCGGGGAGGGAAATATCTGAGAATGAACCGTCGCTCCGGAAACCGGCCAGACGAGCGCTTCTGGGAATCCTTTTCCGGCGCACAACCACAAAGAGAGGCAGGTTTGGCCTGCCTCCATTTGCAACTCCTCAGCAGAAAACAAGTTATGCTTAGTCGGCCGTGAACACGCCAATGGTGGCGTAACCCGCCAGCAGACCAAGAATTCCAGCCGTTGCTGACGCGCTTACCAGGTGCTCGCGGAGGTTGCGCTTGATATCGAGGCGCTCTCGCACGCTCTGACGAAGCTCAGCCATAGTGTTATGGAGTTGCCGCCGCTGATCGGCCGCCTGCTTTTCGAGCACATCAACAGGAATTAGCCTGGTCATGCTGTCCTCGCTTCATTCTGGATCCATACCTGATCCTGTTTGAGCACTTCCATGGTACGCTGCGGCGCTACCCCGACAGAGGAGAGTTCGCTATAGGCAAACCAGCCCACGGTGCCCCCCACCAAGAGGTAAGCCACGCCCACGATGAGAGCGCCAAAAAGCCAGCTGTACGGGCTGGGAAAAAAGATTCCCGCCAGCAGGGCCACCAGCGCAAAGGTGAGCACGATCCACGCTGCCAGGAGAAGAGCACCTGCCAGCAGCAACATGGGTATCGAATATTTCCAGGTGCGCGCCTTCTCCGCGAATTCTGACTTGAGAATCGCGATACGCGTCTGAATGAACTCCTTCAATTCCTGCTTCGTTTCAGAGACCACTGTACCAATCGACTTTTCGCTAACCACGGCTTGCCCTCCATATTCTAAGTGCCGCGCCAATCACTACGCCAAGGACGCCGGCGCCAATCACCACATGGGCGGGACGATCATTCCCGATTTCCCGGGCGCGCAGGCGGGCACGATAGATTCCATTTCTTGCCCGGCGGCGCCATTCCAGTGAGCGCTCGCGCACAATGCGACCCCATTTCTCACCCTGGGCTTCGGCTTCGTCCCGGACCTGCTCCACACGCGCGCTGGCTATATCCGTCACTTTGGCCTTGTTCCCGGCGGCAAGGTCTTTCATTCGCGCCTGGGCGCGACGCAAAGCTAAAACAGCCTGACCCGCTGCTGAGCCCAACTGGGCTCCGTATTCTTCCAGCGGCGAGGATTCAGCTTCTTCCGGCAGAAGTCTATCCTGTCGGTCCTGCTCTTGCGCGAGTTCCGGCCCGGAAGGATAGGTATCAAAGCTGGGGAGATCTGAACTGCGATGCAGTGGCTCGGCCATACAAAATGCCTCCGTTAAATTCCGTAAACCAGAATTAGGGACACTTTATAGGATGTCGATTCCCGGCCGCGCGTTTGAAGACCGGAGAGGAAAGCGAGACCTGCGGACTTTAGAAAGCTCCGCCTCCACCACCTCCAAAACCCCCACCAGAGAACCCGCCTCCGCTGGAAAAGCCGCCGCTACTCCAGCCAGAGGAGCTGGCACTGGCGCGCGGCGCCGAAACGAAGGCTGAAGTCGCCTGCTGAGACATAACCCCCAGGCTGTTCACGAAATAAAAGGTATTGAAGGTGGTCCAGTCACCCTGGTACCAGGTGGGGGGATTCTGGATGATTCCTTGAAAAGCTTTGGCCCACCGATGCTCCACTCCCAGCGCCATAGCATAAGGAAGATATTTCTCGAACGTATCGGGAGGCATGCGCTTCAGCCTGTCCGCATCCACCCGATTCATAAATTCCTGAAAGCCACGAACCTGCACCCGGGTGCGCGCCCCTTTGAGGCTGGTGGCCGTGAGTTGCCGGCCAAAAAGAATGACGAAGACGAAGGCGATGATGCAGCACACCACCAGAGGTCCGATGGAGTCCGTGAAATCAGCAATGCCCAATACCTGAGCTGCTATATATGGAATTGCCACCGCCAGCGCTCCCAGAACCATGTACTGGCTGGCGGAATCTGGATCCACTGTGTACATGCCTTGACCTTTGAGCGCTGTGACAATCTCGGCTTTGATTCGCGGCAGCACAGTGTAGAAATGATTCCGCAAATCCGAAAGTCGGGTTATCGTCCCGCCCCCGGCGTAGACCTTCTCCAGCATGGCGCGTTCGTAATCGTTGAGGTCAGTCCAGGCGTTGCGGTCTTTCAAGAGGTGAAACTCATAGTCCTTGGTGCTGAACAGCAAACCCTTGTGCGGCGCTTCCACGATCTTGATGTAGCCACGCACAGCAAGATCCACCAGAATGGCCGTGATGTCGCGCGGGTCAACGCTGTCGTCCAGCAGAGTGCCGGCTTCGGCTGGCCTCATTCCTTGCGGCGGCTCGTACATCGGCGCAACCGACATGCCTGCGCTTGGGTCGCGGCCTTTATACCACCACAACCCGAACATCACTGCGAATGCCCAAAACGGAAGGCTGAGAATGGGATTGCTGCGGATGAACCTGCCCAGCCGGGCCATTGTGCTGGGGGCGTGCAGGATACCTTCAGGGATATAGACGTCCACCGTCAGCCCGCCGCGTGAGGGTAGAGGGCCGGTGCTCTCGGCCGTGACTACGGCGCCGTCCACGGAAACGCGTGCCCGCTCCTGAGACCCATAAAGTCCCATGAATGCCTGGGCGCGCAGGTTGCCGGCGGCATTCTCAGGAAAATAGACCGTTGTTGACGCAGACTCGATGGGCACCAGCCAGTCGTTGCCGGTAACGTTCCAGTAGAACTCGGAGTACTGGGGAAAGAACTTTGTGGCGTCGCTGACGGAGTAATCAATCTGGACGGTGCGGGTTGAATCACTTGCGCCGGGAACGTAGATTTTCAGCCTCAGAAACCCGCGGCTCCGGCTTTTGTCAAATTTGAGCGCCGATCCGTTTTCATCGCTGCTGATGTGGTTGACCCTGATGAAAAGCGAATAGTTGCTGCCCTGGGGGCCCGGGTACTCGACCGGGATGTTGCGATATATACCCTGAAAATGACCGTTGAAAACGAACGTGATCTGTTCAACGATATCCGCCGAGCCGTCCGGCTGGACATGAATCGTGCTATTGAATTGCGAGACGCGATAGCTGCGCGCCCATGCCGGCGCAGTCGCGAGCAGCAGCAACAGCAATGGGACCATGGTCAGGCGCAGGCGTCGCGAGAAATGCGCTCTTGGATGCTGGCTCATCCGTTTAGAACTTCACCTGCACATTTTCGCGATCAGCCGGCGTTTCCATCTCAAAGAACTGCCGCGTGTGGAAGCCGAACATGCCGGCAACAATATTGCTTGGGAAGGATTGGACGCGAGTGTTGAAATCGCGCACGACCGCGTTGTAGTAGCGGCGCGCGTTCTGGATGTTGTCTTCGATGGAGTTGAGCGATCCCTGCAAACTCGTGAACTGCTCTGAAGCCCTGAGCTGAGGGTAATTTTCAGCTACCGCGAACAGCCCTCTCAGGGCTCCGGAGAGCTGGCTTTCCGCCTGGCCCCGGTCCGCCGGAGTGGTGGCTTGCATGGCCTGCGAACGGAACTTTGCAATATTCTCGAAGGTGCCTTTCTCGTGGGCAGCGTAGCCTTTTACCGTTTCCACCAGATTGGGGATCAGGTCATGGCGCCGCTTCAGTTGAACATCAATGTCAGACCAAGACGAGTCAGCCCGTACCCGGAGCTGCACCAGGCCGTTGTACATTTCCGCCAGAAACAGCACCGCGAGACCCACAAGCACCAGAATTACAATCAGGCCCGTCATTTTTTCCTCCGAGTCAAATTGTTGAAATATGGAGCTTTGTGCGGAAGGTATCACAAGCAAAGTAAGGCGCGCAAATGCCGTGGTGAGACCGGTATCGCATGGGTCCAACTGAGCGTGCGCGGGAGAAGAACATTATGGCAAGGCAGACAAATGACATTTCATGCCTGTCCTTTTGCTGCGATGTTATCGGCTAAATGTACGATTCGCCCTGTCGGCCCAACGGCCGATAAGGTTTTAGCATTACATTCCAGTTTTTGCAGCGTGAATATGAAAATCAGAATAAATGAAGATCCAAATGATATGGATCAATGTAGCTAATTGAAAATAAATGATTTAGTGGTGAATGGAGTGGCAGTTGTTGTGCATATGCACACTACAGCTTCGGAAGATGCTGCTGGTCATGGGACTCGGACAGTGAGCGCACTTGTTTGACGATTTTTTCTTACGGGAATAGGATGTCAGCTTTCAATGACCGGGGGTTGCTGCCGTGAGTACAGTCAAGAATGTCGCGGCGCAACGAAACACTCATTTATGTGAACGAACGCACAGAAAGCCGGAGGGCGCTGAATGAAACCGCAAAGGTTATTGCTTTTCCTCATCTGTTTGCTAGTTCTCAGTATGCTCACGCTCCTGCCCGCGTGGGCGCAAACTATCTCCACCGGCAGTATTCAGGGAACAGTTACCGATCCGAACGGAGCGGTGATCCCCAAGGCTGCGGTGACCATTACCAACAAAGGAACCGGACAAGCTCTGAAAATTAATACTTCCGGCTCAGGCACATTCACATCAGGACCGCTCGTGCCCGGCAATTATGAGGTTAAAGTCGAGGCGCCGGGCTTCCAGACGCAGGTCACACAGGTTCCGGTTCAGGTGGGCGTGACCGCGAACGGCAATGCCAAGCTGACAGTCGGAAAGGCAAGCGAAGTGGTGGAAGTAACCAGCACAGGAGTTGCCATCAACACTGAACAGCCCACCGTACAAGGCGTGCTTACCACCCAGCAGATCGAAAACCTGCCCATCAACGGACGCAACTTCCTCGATCTGGCCCAGCTTGAGCCTGGCGTGCAAATCCAGGACGGCGGCAATTTCGATCCCACCAAGAACGGATTTTCTTCAATATCATTCGGCGGCCGTTTCGGCCGTACAGCCCGCATCGAAGTCGACGGTATCGATATCAGCGACGAGACTGTAGGCACCACAACACAGAACCTGCCTGCCAGCGCAATCCAGGAATTTCAGGTCGAACAGTCCTCACTCGATTTATCGACGGAACTGACCTCCTCAGGCGCAGTCAACGTCGTGACCCGCTCCGGCTCGAACACCTGGCATGGTGAAGGCTTTTACCTTTTCCGCGACGCCTCGGCTGCGGCCGATATCTCTAATACCCAATTGCCTTTCCAGCGCAATAACTTCGGCGGCAACCTGGGCGGATACATCATTAAAGATAAGCTGTTCTTCTTTGCCGATGCAGAACGGTTAAAACAGGACCTGCAAAATCCGGTTGCCACTCAGGGGCCGCTGGCAAGCTTGGCCAGCGCGTTCAATTCACCCTTCCGGGAAACGGAAGGTGTGGCCAAGCTGAATTGGAAGATCAGCGACAATATGAGCGCGTTTTACCGGTTCTCATACGAGCAGAACCACAGCATCAGGGGCTTCATCCAGAACAGTTTTCAGCCATTCCTTAACCAAAACAACACTCCAAGTCACGTTGTCGGATGGGATTACACGCACGGAAATTTTACGCACCAGGTGCGGTTTGGATGGATGAAATTCCGTAACGGAATAGGGGACGCGAGCACAAACCTGAGCGGTCCGAGTAATCCGGTGCCAAATATCAGTCTGACGATTGGTCCTGATCTCACCTGCCTGACTGGCGGTCTGGATGCTTTCTGCTCCGGACCCAACCTGCTGGCGCCGCAGAAGACATTCCAGGAAAACACACAAATCAAGTACGACGGAAGCAAGGTGTGGGGTAACCACATTATCCGCTTTGGATTCGGCTATAACCACATTCAGGGCGGCGGTTTTGCCAAGTTCTTTGCTCTTGCGCCAACCGTCAATGCCGACTTGAGTGACTTTAATCCTGCAAATGCTCCTTTCCCCGGCGGAGCCGCCAACCCGTTGAATTATCCTGCACAAACTGTGCTCATGGGCAATGGTCAAGGCTTCTCTTCTGAAAAGCCTGCGTTTGGTTTGCCGGGAGGCGGTCTGGGACCGGATAACCGGGTACAGTGGTACCTCGGCGATAACTGGAAGTTCCGCCCGAACCTGACGATACTCTACGGCTTGCGCTACATTCACGACACTGGTCGTACAGACAGTGACATAGCGCCGATTCCGTGCTCGCAGCTGGATCCAACCCTGGCTGGGAATCTGGCGGCAGCAGGCACACCATGCACCGGGAACATACTCGATCTGTTTGGACCGGGGCTTGGGAACCGCGTCCGTGATCCGGGAGGAAACTTTGCACCGACGGTCGGATTTGCGTGGTCGCCGGGAACGAGTGCCAAAACCGTGATCCGCGGCGGTATTGGACTGTATTACGAAAACTCGATCTTCAATAACAATCTCTTTAACCGACCGGGCCGATTGGAGCAAGGGTTGTTCCTGAATGAAGCCTTGGCATGCAATGGCGGAAGTCCGCTTGGCATTCCTCTCCCGACCGGCGGTTCCATAGACACAACCGCAGTTTGCGGTCAGCCCATCGGTCTGGTAGCTGACCAGCTCGCGCAGGATCAGCAACAATTTCAGGCGGCTGTGCTCCAGGCTGGGCCGGCTGTAAACGGCGCGTTCATCGGAAATACACTTGCCGCTAGCGGAGGGTTTAACGGCATCAATCTATTTGCTCCCAATTACCAGACGCCTCGGTCGGTACAGATGAACATCGGCTTCCAACGGCAGTTGGGGAGAGGCGTGGTATGGACTGCCGACTACCTCCGGAACGTAGACACGCATACCTTGTTAGCAATCGACGTCAACCATGTCGGAGACGCTCGGTTCTTCAACAAAAACGCAGCACTGGCCGCGATTGCGGGAACAACCGGAGCTTTCGGTTGCGGCGGTGGTACGGATGCGGCATCAATCAACTGTGCGATTACCAATGGGGCGACAATAGCCGATTTTTCCGGATTTGGTCTTGACTCGGGAACCAATGTTTGCGGAGGCGGCGCCCAGGCAGCGGGTAATTGCGTTCGATTCGATCAAAACGGGAATGCCATCCCGGTCGTTCCCACATTTGGCGGTGTCAATCCTCAGCTTGGGGTGAACCAGATGCTGTTCCCGGCGGGCCGCTCGGTTTACAACGCCTTCGATACTTCGCTCAAGGCGAACGTCGCAAACCCGTTCAGGGGGGTGAAGGACCTTTACTGGCAGATCTCGTATTCGCTATCGCGGTACGTTGCCTCGGCATTGGATTCCGATTTCGTCAATACTGCCATCGACAACAACAATCCGACAGGTTCCCTGGGGCCGAATGGTCTTGATCGCACGCATCAGTTCTCGTTCGGCGGAACCTTCGACTTTCCCGGCTATATACGATTCGGCGTCGTAGGCCACGTCTACAGTCCGCTACCGGTGAGTTTGACTCTGCCCGCACCGGGACCGGGTGGCATTTTTGTAAGCGATGTTACCGGTGATGGCTCAGGCGACGGCAGCGGGATTTACCCCACTGGCGATCTGGTTCCGGGTACAAACCTTGGCGCTTTCGGTCGTGATATCAAGACTGGAGATTTGGCGAACTTTATCGCCAACTACAACGCGACCCAGGCTGGACAACCGACGCCCGCTGGACAGGTGCTCATTCAAAATGGGCTCTTCACGCTCGCACAACTGCAGGCCCTTGGCGCGGTTCAGCCAACGCTCGCCGCGCCGCCGCAGGGTGAAGTTGGGCTGGGTTGGTTGAAGACGTTTGACTTCAGGCTGAGTTACCCGCGGAAGATCACGGAGAGCTTTACCATCGAGCCAAGCGTGTCTATATTCAATGCCTTCAACAATTCCAACTTTGACCTGCCTGGAAATACATTAGGCGGTGTCCTGAATCTGGCATCCGCGCCATGTAACCCCAACGACCCGAATCTGGTTGGCAACTGTGTCGGTTCGGTCAACAGCACGACAGCCGCAACTCGTACAACTCGCGTTACTCCCGGTTCCGGTGTATTCGATCTGGGTGCGCCGCGGGTGTTTGAGTTCGGTCTGAAGATGTCGTTCTAGTTTTCAGGAATAGCGTAATTCCTGGGCCGTTGTCCTTGCCGGACAGCGGCCCTTTTATTTCAACTCTTCATTCTTCAGGTGAGTTGCGTCGCGTGGAAGGACTTCAATTTGAGCCACAGGAATAATCCGGCTATCGTCGCTTCACTTCCCCGTTTTTTTTGGGGTTGCTTTTTCGGCGGCTTTGGCGGCAGCGCGTTGGGCCAGTGCGAACTCCACCACGCGCTGCATTTCTATGACCGGAGCGGGCTTGCCCGTCCAGGTTTCAAACTGGCGTACGCCCTGCTGCACAAACATCTCAGCGCCGGGGATCACGTGTATGCCCTTGCTACGCGCGATCTTCACCATTTTGGTTTCTGCCGGAACATAGACCATCTCAAAAAAGTATTTGGCCTTGAACTCATCTTCAGAGATGGGTAGCGGATCGCGGTTTCCTTCCATGCCGACAGGCGTCGCGTTGATGATCACATCAAACTCCATCTTCTTCAGCATGGTGCGATTGATCGCCTTGGCTTTTGCCTGTTTGGCCAGTGTCTGCGCCGGCCCGGGCGTGCGATTGAGAATGTAAACTTCCGCCCCGCGCTCCTTCAGCCCAAAAACAGCCGCGCGCGCCGAACCACCCGCTCCCAGCACCAGGATCTTCGCTCCCTGCAGGTGCATGCGCGTCTCCAGCGGACGCACCACACCGGTCACATCCGTGTTGAAGCCGAACAGTTTTCCATCCTGCCCTCGCACCACGGTGTTGCACGCGCCAATCTTCGCCGTCAGCGGATCGGTCTTGAACAGGTGCTTCAGGATTTCTTCCTTATACGGCATGGTCACGCTGAGGCCGCTGATGGGAATGTCGCGGACGCAGGCCAGCACGTCGTCCGCCGTCTTGGCATGCAGTGCCAGGTAAAGGGCATTCACATTTTCGCGTCGAAACGCGGTGTTCAGCATCACCGGTGAAAGCGAATGCGCCACCGGATCGCCCACCACGCCATAAACACGCGTCGCGGCGTCCACCTGATCAATGCGATAGGTCTCACGCAGGGTGCGCGCCGCAATCTGTCCCGCGCCGGTTTCCTCTCCCGGACTGGCGGATGCAAACGTGAACTGGCTGCCGGCGCGCACGCACAGCAACCGGCTGATCACGCCCTGCTCTCCCATGCAGAATCCCACCAGAGAGTGCTGATGCGAGTATTTCTCCAGGAACTTCATGAAGACCACGTTGTCATACAGCGAATTCGCCGTGGTCACAATCTTGAAGAAGTCGCCGGGAAACTCCCGCATCCTGGCGAAAGTCTCTTCCAACTTCTTCGTTCCCCGAAAATCATGGAACGAAATAATGAGGTTGGCCGACTGCCGCAGCCGGTTGAAGTCCGCCGGCTTCAGGCGGGCGGCCGTTTCCAGTTCGATGTCCACCAGATGGCATCCCTGGTGCGCGGCTTTCACCAGAACGTCCACCTCTGAGGCGATGGAACCGCGGAACTTGCCTCCGCTGGCCACCCTCCGGCAGGTGGCCACAATCAGCGCCTCCGGGTGGTACTCGATGAAGGTCTTAACCTTCTGCAACCCCTGAGCCGGCTTGGGCAGGTAGTCTAACCTGAACTCAACAAAGGGGTTTTCCCTCACCACCGCATCGGCTTTTTGCACCAAATCCACCGGATTGCCGGCAGCAATGGCCACGCACACCCGCGGCAGGCGGGCGGGAAGGAAACGCGGTGCGAGAGTGGATCCACCTGGATTCATTGCAAGTTATTGAAACCGCACAAAAGTCGCCATCATACGTTCCGAAAATCACAGATGCAAGACCCGAATGCAAGCTGGAAAATGTACTTCTGTAATCAGGTGTATCTCCTGAGTTAACAAGAGTTTAGTTGAACTCCCGGGGAGGGCGGTGATATGTTCCACCCCGGACCCAAGTGTTCCCCCAACATTCTGGCTCGTCCCACGCCCATTTAAAGCGGTTTTAACACCCGCGTGTTTGCAGGAGGACTCATGACCAAATTGCGCGCCTTGATTCTTTTTTTCGCCGCCTGTGTTGCTGCACAACAACTGCAAGCTACCCAGAACCCGGTGCTGAATGTCGGTAACACGCCCACTCCTGCTGATCTCTACTGCTCCGGCTTCATCACCACACAGCACGTCCCGGCACAGCGCTATGTCATGGCCGGATACAACAGTCCGGACCAGACCCGCTATGCCGGTCCTGTGGACGCCGTTTACATTCACGGCAAGGACCTCAAAGAAGGCGAGCGCTATGAGATCATCCGCCACGTAAAGGATCCGAACCACTACGAGTTCTATCCCGGCGAGCAAGCCGCCATTCGCGCCGCCGGCGAACCTTATTTTGAGATCGGCTACGTGCGCATTCAGGAAGTACAAAACCAGACCGGGATCGCCAAGCCCGAACTGAGCTGCGCGGACATCGTCCCCGGCGACATCGCCATTCCCTTTGAGGAGCGCCATGCGCCGCCGTTCCGCGCGGTCACGTTGAAGCGCTTTGCCCCGCCCAACGGCAAGCTCCAGGGCCGCATCATCATGGCCGCCGACTTCGATTCCTTCGTCGGCTCCAAGTACAAGGTGTACCTGAATCTCGGGTCGGACAAAGGCATCAAAGTGGGCGATTATTTGCGCGCCACTCGCACCTATTCCCACAGCTATCACGATCCCGAGGAGAGCCTGGCGCTGAAGGCCAGCGCCGTGGAAGACACGCAAGCGGACAAGTACCACATTTCCGGCGCCGAACTCGCCAGCCTGCCCCGCCGCACCCTGGGCGACATGGTGGTGCTGAGCGTTCACAAAAAGAGCGCCACCGCCATGATTCTCACCGCGCTTGAGGACATTCGCGTTGGCGATACCGTCGAGCTCATGGACGTGAGCGACGCCCCTGAAGTCAAGCCTCTGCTGCCCGCGTCGGCCGCCCCGACGGCCGCAGCCAAGCCCGAGGCTATGGATCCGCCGACCATTTCCTGCACCGCTTCGCCGGCCACCATCCGCGTGGGCGAAACCTCCGGCATCAGTTGCGAGGCCACCAGCCCGGATGGCCGGCCCATTTCCATCGCCTTTGTTTCCAACGGCGGCAAGCTTTCCGCCAACCGCAACCAGGCTACGCTCGATACCACGGACGCCGGCCCGGGCCCCATCGCCGTACGCGCCACCGCATTTGACGATCGCCAGCTCAGCGCCGTGGCCGTCACCACCGTCAATGTTGAAGCTCCCACGCCGCCCGCGCCCACCGCGCAGAAGCTTACCGAACTGGACTTCAAGCCCAACAGCGCTTATGTCGACAACCGCTCCAAGGCGATTCTCGACGACGTCGCCCTCAAGATGCAGCAGGACCCGACCAGCACCGTGGTGCTCTCCGGAAACACGCAAGATCCCGAGCCCTCGCACCTGGCTACGCAGCGCGCTGACAACGCCAAAACCTACCTGACCAAATCCAAGGGCATTGACGGCGAGCGCATCAAGACGCAGATCGGCGGCGGCATGGGCCGCACCGTGGACATCACCGCCGTGCCTGCAGGCGCTACTATTCCGCCGGCCACTCCGGCCGCCCAGCAGCAGCCCAAGGACGACGCGCAGCCGCAAGAACAACCGCAGCAGGCGGAGCCGCAGCCACAGGATCAGGCGCAGCCGCAACAGCAATCCCAACCGCAGGATCAGGCGCAGCCTCAAGATCAAACGCAGAAGCCTCCGCTGGACTAGCGGCCCCGGCAAGACAAGATACAGCCTGAATGCACCGGCCTCTTTGCCGGTGCATTTTTTTGCTGCGCACTGCCCAATGTCGGCGACCATACGCGATCTTCGGCGAGGTCGAGCGATTACTTCCTGGTAACCTCTCAATACCGCCCCTACCCCCACCCGTCAACCCCGAAAAATAAAGACTTAGCGGAATCAACCCCGGGGTTGATTTTGTATGTTTGGGATCTCGCGCAACTGCGCTGAAAATCAGAGCTATTACTACTTAATTACCTCTCGGCCGATGAGCTTAAGCGCCAAGATCCAAGACCCACTTTTTCAAAAGCCAGGGCCAAAGGACAAAACCTTCCTTCCAAATTTTCAAAGAGCTAACCTGGTGCATCAGTTGCACCAGCCGGCCTGGGCCGGTCCGGTTTCACCAGACTCCAATTGCTGCCTTTGGCAAAACCTATTTACGTTAGCACGCCGGGCAAAGCGGAGCAATCGCGAAAAAGGACACCCGCCGACACCTGCTGCCAGCGCTGTTCCAGGCGGCCAAAAGATTCCAGTCCGCGGCCATCCGGCGCGTGAACCCGCCCATTTTGAAGGCAAGATGACACGCCGATCCTCAGATCATCCGGTTCATGTGAGGTTCATCTTCCTCCACTCCCTCTGTTCCTCTGTGTTTCAAGGGTTTTGCCGTTTCCGGTCTTCTGGTCCGCGTCATCCGCGTTTGTCAGCGGTAACGTTTCCGCCGCGGCGCGGGCCGATACTGCTCGTCTCCTCGCAGCATTCCCGCGTTGTCATCCCGACCGACTCCGCGGGAGCGCAGCGACCTCAGGAGGAATGGAGGGACCCCGAGCATGCTTACTTCACGATGCAGCTTCAGGGAGTTTCAACGAGAATGTTGCTGCTCAAAATGCGAAGAAAATCAAAGAGAGCGCCACCAAGGCGCGCTCTCAGTTTAATCGTTGGAAGTAATTTCGGCTGGCGCCGTCAAAGCGCCCCGATTTCAAGCAGCACCTCTTGAATTTCCGGCCTGAACCGCAGGGACATAAATCGTTCCTGCCCAGCTTTTCCCGAAGCTCTTTCTCGCCGCCTCGAATTGTCCTGAAAGCCGCGCCTTACCTGGGTTTCAGAGGCAAAACCCGCGACCACGTTTGCTGCTGGGAACGTACTGCTGCTGGTCCTCAAATCTGTGTTCCATGGTAGTTCTCCTTGTTGTGAATTGGCGCCCGCCACATCACGCAAGGAGCTTGAGGCTGGGACAGTATAGCCGATCGATCAGGCAGTAGAAAGCGTGTCGTTTGTCCCCCGTTTTCCCTGTCTGGTTGTAGATGCTTTCGTTATACAATCTCCCTGCACTCCCCCCGGAAAGAGAGATGCGAATGAAGGCATCGGCAGGATACCGTATCGCAGTTGTGTTGCTTGCGCTCTGCACCATGCTTTACGCCAGCTCAGAAGGCAATAGCTGGAACAAGATCCGCTACAACGGCGGGACGTTGCAAACCAAGGTTGATCCCAAGGACTGGAACAACCATCTGACCGTCACCTCAGATTCCATCACCCTCAAGCTCAAGGACGGCCAGCAGGTTGTGATCCCGGCAAAGTCCGTGACAGGCTTGAGCTACGGCCAGGAGGCGCACCGGCGCGTGGGCACCATGATCGCGCTCGGAATTCTTGTTTCCCCCGTGGCGCTCTTCGGCCTGATGCACAAGACGCGCCTGCACTATATCGGCGTGGAATACTCCACCGCGGACGGCAAAAAGGCCGGCCTGCTCCTTCAGGGAGACAAGAACAATTACCGCGCCATCCTGACCGCTCTTGAAGGCGCAACCGGCGCGCCGCTCTCTGTGTCAGAAAAAGACCGCGAATACGTTCCCGGCCTGCCCAACGTGCAGACCGCGCGCGAGGACTCCGCTAACGCGACAGCCAATGCGAAGGCGAATCCGCAACGGCAGCCCGCTTCCGCCAATGGAACCCCGGCGAATGGAGCCCCGGAAGCCGCGCAGGTGAAGCCCGCAGCCGCGACAGAATCCGCTGCAAGTTCCGAAGCGGCGGAAACGGCCACCCTCACCATAAAATCCACTCCCGACAGCGCCGACGTTTCCGTGGACGGCAACTTCATGGGCAACACCCCGGCCTCATTGAAACTCGCCGCCGGCAAACACACCGTCAAGGTCTCCCATGCGGGATACAAGGACTGGTCGCGCGAAATCACCGTCAGCGCCGGGTCGGAGATGACTTTAAGCGCGGGTTTGGAGAAGCAGTAACAACCGCGCGCAGGCACGGACTTGGACCCGGCGCGGACCCCACATACGCATTCACGGGAAGTTATGAGACTGCGCGCCCGGGTAAAGGCGGACGCGGAGCTTTGATACGTCCTCGAAGAACGGCCGCCCAAAACTGGCACATCATTAATCATTGGAAATACAAGGGTTATCTTGATTATTGGACCTGCTTTGAAATGATGGACAGAAACTGCCAAGTCCGGGACGCCACGTGCACGCGGTTACCGCAGTTTGCCTTTTGACGCTGGGTTCTTGCTGGAAACGCTGACTCACAGGGCGGCACGTCGCGGGGCTCCTCACGCATTGCTTTGAAAGCAGCTAGATATCAGGCTTTCGGCTCTTGAGCCACCGCATCGACTGATTGTCGGCGGGGCGGGACTTCGCCAGACGAGGATCCATTCGCGGGAAGTTATGAGACTGCGCGCCCGGGTAAAGGCGGACGCGGAGCTTTGATACGTCCTCGAAGAACGGCCGCCCAAAACTGGCACATCATTAATCATTGGAAATACAAGGGTTATTTTGATTATGGACCTCGGCGGGTGGCTCAGGCTTTCGACCTTTTTTGTATACCTCATAGTAATGTCGGGTGACCTCCTCCTTTGGGACTGAATCTCGCGCGGGTGTTGCGCGAGATTGGTAGTCCAAAGGGAGGAGGATGAGGAAAGCCCTCAGCTGACTGATCTCCTTCAGGTGAACGAAACAGAGACTCGTATCGGGACAGGCTTCTCACGTCGCAAACCAAGAGGTAGGAAAACCGCTCTGCCGAAGGCCATCCAGCAGCGCGGAGCTCCAAATTTCGATCATTTACGCACCTGCCCCGCTCCGGCCTACGGCGTGTGGAGTTGGTCTGATACTCCGCTTACCCAGGACTTATCCCGCAGCGCAAGCGCGCCTCGAAACGCGCTGGGCTAACTTCTTCCGCGCCTAACGGCGCTGCACTCTCGCGGGTGGCAGACCTTCGCGGCTCCCGGTTGCATTCTCGAAGGAGTCTCCACAAAGGAACCCAGAGGTGGCGAACAACTCGTGCTCCTGCCAAGCCAGCAGCGCGCTACGAGGGTGCAGCGGCCATTTATGGCCGCGTAAAGCAAGGACAATGACTCACTTCCGCTCTGCCGAAGGCTTGCCTGCCTGTTCGCTCGAACATCACCGCGAATAGGGCCTCGCGGCGCAACGAACTCAAGCGCGCTTCTCTGTGTCGCCCCGCCGGGGCTCGCCGCTCTTTCTCCTTCCTTCCCAGCGCTCAAACTACCCAAGAAGCCAAAAGCAGGCTTCTTGGGCTGTGTCGCGCTGGGCTAACTTATGCCGCGCCTTCCACCCCAAGACGCGAACAGCGCGCGCCCTGGGGACCCCGGCCTAACGGCGCTGCACCTTCGCGGGTGGCAGACCTTTGCGGCTCCCGGTTGCATTCTCGAAGGAGCTCACAAAAGAACCCAGAGCTGGCGAACGACTCGGGCTCCTGCCAAGCCGGCAGCGGTCCTGCCAGGGTGGAGCGGCCATTTATGGCCGCGTAAAGGAGATGAAAAATGCATTTCCGCTCCGCCGAAGGCTCGCGCGCAACGAAGCGGAGGGCGCAATTTTGCTCGCGTTTTGCTTAGGATGTCGGTCCGATTTCAGGCTCGACTGTGACGGCCTGCGCTTACAGTTTCCGGTTCTTCAGAAAACTCCCGAGCTATTCCGTTTTCAGGTAATAGCCTGCGGGCGCTCGGAACTTCAGTTTGCCGTTGGATATCGGGTGTAGTTTGACCGAGTGATACTGATCGTTCCGGCCAGGGTCGGCGGGGACATACGACAAAAGGTGCATATTATCAATCTGCTTCTCGATGGCATTGAGTATCTTGGGCAAGTTTTTTGGGTTCACATCGAGAAACGCCATTCCTCCTGTTTTTTCAGCGAAATCGTTCAGTATTCTATTGCCTCGGTTTCCGGGCTCGGACATACTGCTGGCTCCAGTGGCCACGGCGAAGATGACCGTACCTGTTCTTTGGGCGCTCGCGATTGCATCTTGGAGAGGAGTATTGCTCATGTTATCCCCACCGTCGCTCAGTAAGATGAGCACCCGGAAGGAGTTTGCGGGAGCGCTGTTCATACGCTGATCACACGCATAACGCACAGCATCAAAGAGCGCGCTTGCGCCCCTGGGAGTGAGATCGGTTTTGAACTGCGCGAGTTCCTGCGCCTTCATGAACTCTGTTGCCGCCGGGGACTTATCGAACTTTTCAACGAAAACCTTGTCGTCCGGACGCTTCAGAGTCTGCTCTAAGAGCTCCGATATTGATCGAACGGCGGGTAGATAAATACGGTTGAAGCGCTCGGAGTTGCTGGTATCGATGACTAGGCCTAGCGCTAGAGGCGCCTCTGCTCTGTTTTTAATCGTCAACACACCGAGCGGCGGTTTGTGGTTATCGAGCACCGCGACATCTGCCGGCTTGATCACCGCTACCGGGCTGTCATGCAAATTTGCAAAGAATGGGATATTGACGGTAGGTCCGGCTGCACCTGTCGCTGACTGTCCTGCTGCGTAGTTAATCGAAAGGAAAAGGGTGATTATTGCAACCGCACAGCGAATGCGCATCTTGGAATCTCGCGTGGATTATAGCTCAGGTGTCACGCAGTTGCGCTGCCGCTGCGGGGTAAAACATCCGCCCTGCGAGCTGGAAGAGCGGCCATTTATGGCCGCTAAGAGGAAGGACAATAATTCACTTCCGCTCTGCCGGAGGCTCGCGCAACGAATTGAAGCGAGCTTCTCTGTGTCGCCCCGCCGGGGCTCGCCACTCTTTCTCCTTCCTTCCCAGCGCTCAAACTACCCAAGAAGCCAAAAGCAGGCTTCTTGGGCTGTGTCGCGCTGGGCTAACTTATGTCGCGTCTACCCCACCCCAAGACGCGAACAACGCGCGTCCTTCCATCCCAAACTGCGCACGAACTGCTCAGTTTGGGAGCCCTGGTCTTGGGACCCCGGCGCCTAACGGCGCTGCACCTTCGCGGGTGACGGACCTTCGCTCCGGTTGCATTCTCGAGGAGCTCACAAGGAACCCAGAGGTGGCGAACGACTCGGGCTCCTGGCAAGCCAGCAGCGCGCTGCCAGGGTGGAGCGGCCATTAATGGCCGGGAAGCGGAAGGACAACGATTCACTTCCGCTCTGCCGAAGGCTTGCCCCTGCCCATTCGCGCGAGAACTTAGGGCGCGAATGGGTCATCGCGATGGAGCGCAAGGCGATTAGCTCTCAAGCGCAACCGATCGGCACATCAACTTCTCAGCAGGTCGACTTCGAGAGCTGTAACGGATGGCAGCCAGCCTTCACAATATCTATAGACAAGCTGCTTGACCTGGCTGGGGAACTCAATGGTGAGGCAAGGCGTTCCTTTATCCCCGCCGATCCAGCATGCGAGGAGAGTGTTCCATGCAGCAAAATGCAAATGTGGCTCTTACAACGATTCATTGTGTCCGTGAAAAGGACTCGCCCTCATCGCCTTACCTTTGGCCTGCCGCGGTTGTGATCAACGAATCTTCACTCAGTGTAACGGTTGTTTCACCGCTACAAGTAAACGATCGGGTCGTGATCCAAAACAATTTGCAGGCCGGCCAGAGTGCACCGATTCCATCTTCTGTTGGCGTGATGTCTTTTCAGTTTGACCCCGACATGGGGAAAACGGACGTGGTCCTTGTTGTCGCGCTTTGGCAGAAGCACGACACACCCGGCAACGTGGTAGACGCCGGTTTCAATGCTTTCATCAGCACACTTCACGACGCCATCCAGAGCAATCTCATCCATCTGGCCGATCCCAACACGCGGGATACCACGATCAATGCAATCAAAATGACTGTCCAGAGTGGTGTCACTTCAGCCATAGAGAACAGCTTGTCCTTAGTCCAGAAGGGTGAGGTTGCGGCGAAGCTGCTGACGCTCGATTCCCTGGTCGATAATACATCGCAAGCTCTTGCGTCTCTTGATCCCACATCATTCACCTTAACGCTTGGCGGCGACTTTGGCGGCCGCTTGTTGTCTTACGGCGATTCCGGAACTCCGGGCAATGTCTCAGACCCGGTGGTGGTCGGATTTGGCGGGTGGGGAGACTTTAAGTTTCTGTTCGCCGGCCTGCGCCGCATCTACGCCGTAAACCAACAGGGACAACTGCTCTCCTATGGGGACTCCGGAACGCCAGGCAATGTATCAGACCCAGTGGTAGTCGGATTTGGCGGGTGGTTGGATTTTAAGTTTCTCTTCGCAGGCTTGGGCCGTATCTACGCTGTGAACGAACAGGGCCAGCTCCTATCCTACGGTGATAGCGGAACTCCCGGCAATGTATCGGATCCAGTGGTAGTTGGATTCGGCGGCTGGGCAGACTTCAAGTTCCTATTCGCCGGCAGCGACCGCATCTATGCTGTGAATCAACAGGGCCAACTGCTCTCCTACGGAGACAACGGAACTCCCGGTAATGTGTCTGACCCAGTGGTAGTCGGGTTCGGCGGGTGGTTGGACTTCAAATTTCTGTTCGGCGGCGGAGGGCGTATCTATGCGGCAGAAAACGCATTGAGCCCTGATCACAATTACGAAATCGACTGCACGTTGCAGGTTGCGGCCGCAACTTGCGTACCAGAACAGAATGCTGTCAATGCAGCCAGCCAGACAGTGCAGAGCATCAAATCCGGAATCGCAAGTCTTCAGGCACAAGAGACGAAGGCTATCGGACCTGAAAAGCTCACGCTTCTGAAGCTGATTCAAGAGCTTGAGACGACCAAACTTGAGCCAGCGGAAGCTAGTCTGGAAAAAGCGAATGAGGCTCTCGCGGCCTGTCGTGCGCGCAGTAGTTCCTCCGAAGAACTATCAACAGCGCCTGTCGATGTGATTGCCAAGCGTTAACCCGAATCACGGTCGGGCAGAGGCCCCCGTTTCCCTCGCGAGTGACAGGCCTTCGTGGGTCCTCTGCAGGTTACGCAGTGGCGGCCTGCGTCCCGGCGGTCGCTTTTTGCAATTGCGCCAGGCATTGGTCGTCGATGACCGTAGTGGCCGCACTTCCCTGCTGCGACTGAAACTGGGCCAGAGCATCGAGCGTGTGCTGGCCGGCTATCCCGTCGACTGAGCCAGGATGGAACCCAAGGTATGTGAGATACAGTTGCGCCGCCCGAACGTCGAGGTCGGGGATGCCTGCAGCCGAATACTTCTGGAACTCCCCGTTCAGCTTGACGTCATAACGGTTGATGGCGAAATTTGGGCCGTTGTATCCGCGGGCGAAAGAAGCCCAGTTATGCACCTTGAGAGCAGAGGAAAGCCCGGTAGCCGTTAGGAACTTCGCCATCGCGAGCAATTGCTGGTCCTCGGAATCCACCATGGCCTGAACCATCTGTTCAACGTTATCGAATCCGGCGCTCCTGAAGTTCATGCCCATGATCTGGCCCAGCCCCCAGGAAGCGCTTTGCAGGGCGGCAGACCTGTCTTTTGCGATGGCGCGTAGCAGCCGGTCATATTGGGGCGCGCCCCTTGGACCGTAACCCCCGGGCGTGGGATCGCTGATGGAACCGTCATCGAATCGCCCGCCGGTCAATTTATGAAAGATGTGCCGTTCAAACAGGATCTGCGGACGGCGATCGGGCAGATATCCGCAGCCGGAAGTTTCCACAGCCAGTATGGTCCATATCTCCGGCGCGTTTACGTTGAGACTGCTGGCAACTGCAGTGAATCCATTGCTGGAGAGCGGATCTCCGCCGCCCTGGAAAGGAAGAACCGCCATGATCCCCCTCCTTAAAATAATACTGGCGATCGCGATTGTGAGCAGAGTGTTCTAGCCCTTGGTGTGCGATCTTTTCAATTTGGCGCGATGCCTGATCCGCTTGGCTTTTTTCTTGGCCTTTCTGGCCTCGGCATACTTATCAACCGATTGAGAGCCGTGTTCAGGGCTCGCCTGAGCTTCCGGCCTGGTCTTACCTTCTGAACGATCTGTGGTGGTTGCCATCTATTATTTTTCCTTTCACAGGTGCTCTTCAGACACGAAGAGTATAAGTTGAGACACGAAGAGTATAACCGGTTAACTTCTAATCACGTTTGATCGAGCGCAGGGGTGAATGGGCCGGACTCACGAGTCGCGCAGCCGTTTTCCGCAGTGCAGGCAATACGCTTTGGCCCGCGCGGTAATTGCGCCGCAAGCCGGACACATGGTTTGTGATCCGTAGCGCGCCACCTCGAACGCCAGATTCATCTTCATCCTTCGAATCCTGTACAAGCGAACGATGGCTACCAGCGAGATCAAAACCACAAAGATAGCGAAGCCAATATTGTTTGCGCTCACAAAAATACCTTCCTGGGCGGAATTTCTCTCCAAAGCTCTTTCCGTTTGCGTGGCGAACCAAACCAGGGAGAAATGCAGCTCAACTAAAACCTGACTTCCATCGGCTGCGCAGGAGGCCGTCGCAAGAGAGAGCGACGAAGAGATGCGTGCGACTTCCTTAAGCCTAGGCCCCGCCCTGATTAAAAGCAAATCACATTCCGAGATGACGCTTTTGACAAAAAGCCAACTAAGGGAATACCATTAGTCTTAGCTTATCCGAAGACCCACTGCCTGCTGAATCCTCAGCACACTTTGCGCCTTCGCTTTTCCCCCCAGAAAGCGGCGCATCATGACAAAGTCCATCCTTACTGTTAGTCGGGACGGGAAATTACAGCATCTGCGAACTCTTATTTTGCGACACGCTGGATATCGGGTTTCTGCTGCCCTGAGCGACAAAGAAGCCATCGATTTCATTAAGACTGACAAGTCCATCAAGATGGTTTTATTGTGCCACTCTGTTCCTGAAGCAAGCCGGATAGTTCTTGTAGCCAGAATAAAAGAACTGGAACCAACGCTCCCAATTCTGATGCTGTACAACGGATACGATCCGACCGAAGCGAAGGTGGACGGGTCATTGCACAACCTGGATACGCCAGACGCAATGCTGAATATGATCGGCTTTATGACATCAACATAGGCCGGCTAAAGAAGCCTTTTCAGCTACTGTGCTGCCCATCGCGGAGGTTGCAAACGGGTATCCAGGAGGTTCATTGATGCTTTGGACAATTTTCACGCTTTTCATGTTGGTCTGGATGCTGGCTCTTGTTCTAGAGTTTAACCTGGCCGCTATCCCGCTGGTAATCGTGCTTACAACCATCATCGCGTCTATCAAGTTGATACGCAGTCATTTCAGGAATTTCAAAGGAGGGCTAAGCCAGTGAGCAGAGATAACGCCCCTAGCGAAAAAAAACGCGAGCATGCTGAAGATATGGAAAGAATGTCGCGGATATTAAAGCGGCGATCTGAAGAAGCTCAAGCTTTGAAGATAAAGGAGCCCGAGTGTCCCATCTCTCGCTCTTCCGAAGAACAAGAGCCGTAAGCCAGGCCCAGACGCAGCACTGCCCGGAGCACTACATGCGCCGGGCAGCTAATTTACGAGAGCAGCTTTTTAGAGAACTTTTACGTTTTCCGCCTGCCACCCTTTCGGGCCTCTGGTTACGGTAAATTCAACCGCCTGGCCTTCCGGCAGACTGCGGAACCCGCTCGACTGGATCGCGGAGAAATGTACAAACACGTCTCCCTCGCCGCTGTTGCGGGTGATAAATCCGAATCCCTTCGCGTCGTTAAACCACTTCACAATTCCTTGTTCCATTTGTTGTTCCTTATTCTTTGAAATTTCCTGCTGAGAAGATTGACTGGTTTCTGTGAGAGGTTGTCGCTTTGAAGGCTGGACCGGCTCGCTAACCGCTGGTGAATCCCACTGAACGGGAAACTTAATTATACACCCTGCACCGTATGGAAAACGGCCACCTGAACTAAAAGCTTTTAATGCCGCGAAAGCGATGGCAATACTGGCTCCGTGCGGCATCTGGCCATAGCAGATTTTTTCAGGCAAGCTCGGGCGCAGAACAGCGGATATCGCACTTCCTTTTGTCGAAGTGCGCCCCCTTCCCATTCGCGCACACAATAAGCCGCCAGGTTCGAAGCCTCGCTAATTCGCGGGCTGCGCTAAAATCGGGAGCTGTGGCCACCCCGACCGACAACAAATCGATTGCCAACATTTTTTATGAAACCGCTGACCTGATGGAAGTGGCGGCGGAAGATCCGTTTCGTATCCGTTCCTACCGCCGCGCCGCCGAGGCCATTGAATCCCTGGACCAGCCGCTCTCTGAAATTTACCAGGACCAAAAGGCGCTGCTGGCGATACCGGGAATCGGCAAGGGTATGGCGGCCAACATCCGCGAAATCTTCAGCCAGGGCAAGCTTGAGATGCATGAGCAGATGCTGAAGAAGTACCGGCCATCCATGCTGGACTTGCTGAAGATTTCCGGCCTCGGGCCAAAGACGATTGCCCTGATCTGGGACGCTTTCCAGGTTTGCGATGTGGAGGGCGTCGCAAAACTGGCGCAGGAGGGAAAGCTACGTTCGTTGCCTCGGCTGAGCGAGAAAACGGAGCAAAAAATTCTGAAGTCCATTGAGAGCTTTCGCCAGTTGACCGGCCGGTTCCATATCGATACTGCCGATGAAATTGCCAGGAAGATGATTGCCCTGCTGGAGAAGCTGCCCGGTGTGGATAAAGTCACTCCGGCGGGATCGCTTCGCCGGGGCAGGGAAACTGTGGGGGACCTGGACCTGCTGGTTACAGGAAACTGCTGCACCAGCGAGATGCAGCGCGAGAAGGTCATTGAGCAGATCGTGAATTTTCCCGGCATCATGGAGGTATTGGCCAGGGGCGAGAACAAAGTCAGCGTCAAGCTGCGCAGCGGCATGCAGGTGGATGTGCGCCTGCTTCCCCCGGAATCTTTTGGCGCTGCGCTGCAATACTTTACCGGATCAAAAAACCACAACGTTTCTTTGCGTCAGCGCGCTCTTAAGCAGGGCTACAGCCTGAATGAGTACGGCCTGGTGCGCATGGAAGACGAGAAACGCGTAGCCGGAAAGACGGAAGAAGAGATCTACAAAATGCTCGGGCTCGACTGGATTGCGCCCGAGCTGCGTGAAAATAACGGCGAAATCGAAGCCGCGGAAAATCACACGCTCCCGAAATTGATCGCAGAGTCTGACATCCGCGGTGACGTACACATGCACACAGTGGAGACCGACGGCAAATGCACGATCGAGGAGATGGCGCTGGCTGCCCGCGAGCGCGGCTATGAATACATGGCCATCACCGATCATTCCAAAAATCTCGCTTTTGCCAACGGGCTGGATGACAAGCGCGCGGAAGAGCACATACGGCGCATCCGCAATGCGGCAAAAAAAATTGCCGGCATCACGATCTTTGCCGGAATTGAAGTGGATATTCTGGCCGAAGGCGAACTGGATCTCTCCAATTCCGTGCTGGAGCAGATGGACCTGGTGATCGCCAGCGTGCACTCGCATTTCAACCAGGACCAGGCGCAGATGACAGACCGGCTGCTGCGCGCGATTGAAAATCCACACACGTCCGTGATCGGCCATCCTACCGGACGGATTCTGCTGCGGCGGGACGGATACAGCTTTGATTGTGACAAAGTTTTTGCCGCCGCGGCCAAGGCGGGTGTAGCGATGGAGCACAATGCGTATCCTGATCGCCTGGACCTTCGCGACCTGCACCTGCGCATGGCGAAATCCCGGGGCGTGAAGTTCGTCATCAACACGGATGCGCATCACACTTCTCATCTGGAGAAGATCCGCTACGGCGTGCTACAACTCCGCCGCGCCTGGCTGACGAAGGCCGACGTCCTGAACACCCTGCCCGTCGCCGACTTCGCCAGGGCCATGCGCCGGGGCAAGCCGGTGCTAGTTGCTGTTTCATGAAACCTTCCAGCTTCTGCTCGCCATCCGGCATCTCACGGAGTATGCTCTTTTGCTTCAGGAGTTGCGCTTATGCCTGAAAACGCCAATCCTCCCCAGCCGCCGAAAGCCGGCCAGCAGGGTTCTGCTCCGGCCCCGCAATACGCGCCGGGGCACGTTCCCATGACGGAGGAGTTCGACCGCGCCAAGTGGACGCTGCCGCCCATGGTGCCGGTGGTGATTGCAGCCGTCGCCGTGGCCGTGATTCTTGCGGTGGTTGCATTCGTCAACCGGCAGCAACCGGTGATGAGCGGGGCCATTACCAAGGTCGCCAGTGTCGATCAGCAGGGCAACACGATGGTGGCGGTACAGGCCAAGATCAACAATGTTATCGATAAGCAGCTCTGGATCAGGAATGTTGACCTCGAACTGCAGACTGCGGATGGCAAGAAGTTCACGGATCACGCGGCCCCGTCGGGCGATGCAGAAACCTACCTCAAGGCTTTTCCGCCTCTCATGGAAGCCAACGCGGACCCGCTGCACGAAGAGCTGAAGATCGCGCCGAAAACCGCCTATACCGGCGTGGCCGTGTTTTCCTTTCCTGTCGACCAGAAGGCGTTTAACGCGCGCAAGTCGCTTACCTTAAATATCCAGCTCTATGACCAGCCCCCTCTGGTGCTGAAAAATCCGTAACAACTACCGCGAAGAAACCCGTAACCGATAATTTCGAAGGCCGCCGGCTTCAGTCTGTTCTCGCCAGGGTGTGAGGAACCCGGAGAGGGCCAGCATTCCTGGAGCACGCGCCCAGCAGAGATTCCAACGCGGGTTCTTGCGGTTGCAGCTTCACGGCCGACGATCTGCGGCGGGAGCACTCATCAGCAGCCCTCTCCTCTGTCATACTATTAGCCTGCAGTTTTTAGACGGAAGCGACCCGGAACGCACTCTGCCGGCGCGCATTCTACCTCTGGCGCTGGTTATGCAACGGCGCTGGCCGCGACAATCTTTGTGAAACAGGAGGTTTGGCATCATGAAGACTGAATCATTTACCCGCGCAGGAGAACAGATTAAAGCCAATGTCTCGGAAATCGCTGACAAGGCGCGTGATATCAGCGTGAAAGTGAAAGAGCAGTGGGGTGATACCTATCGGGACCTGGAACGCGGAGCGCGGCGGGTGAAATTCGCGACGGAAGAGCGCGCAGCTGACGTGCGCCACCAGATCAAGTCAAGACCGCTCACGGTGGTATGCTCGGTAGCCGCAGGGTCGTTCAGCCTGGGTCTGCTGGTTGGTTTGCTGCTGGGCAGAAAAACCCGCGACTGATTCTTAATTTCAGGAACTCAGACGGTCTGAGCACCAGCGCGAGCGCGAATGCTGTCCTGAGTTCCAGCCGGACCGTGCATGCAGATGCTGTTCGAGCGCATGCACATCACCCAGCGCGGCACTCTGTCGCGTTCTGATGCGTTCGGTATCCTCGCTCGAGAATAATCAGTGGTGGCCCAGCACAGGATGCGGGACATACACCGATTCCAGCTTTTCAATCTCCTGTTTGCTGAGCTGGATATTGAGAGCAGCCACTGCATCTTCAAGGTGATGAGGCTTGGACGCGCCGATAATCGGCGCGGTGACGCCGGGCTTGTGCAATAGCCAGGCAAGCGCTATCTGCCCCGGAGGCACGCCACGCTGCTTCGCCACCTCTTCAACACAGTCCACCACTCGATCATCGGCATCACGCGTGTAGAGCTTGTTCGCGTAATCGTCCGCTTTCGAACGCAACGTCCCTGCGCGGCGATTTCCCGCAAGCAGCCCGCGCGCGAGCGGGCTCCAGGGGATCATGCCCACACCCTCCGCCACGCAGAGCGGCGCCATCTCACGCTCTTCTTCGCGGTACACCAAATTCCAGTGGTTCTGCATGGTGACGAAGCGCGTAAGGCGAAGGCGGTCTGAGGCGTAAAGCATCCGGGCAAACTGCCAGGCATACATGGATGAGGCGCCAATGTAGCGCGCCTTGCCCGCTTTCACCACATCGTGCAGCGCTTCAAGTGTCTCTTCGATTGGTGTCTCGTAATCGAAGCGGTGGATCTGGTAAAGGTCAACGTAGTCTGTTCCCAGGCGGCGCAGGCTATCATCAATGGCATGCAGGATGTGCTTGCGCGAGAGGCCTTTCTGGTTGGGATCGTCGCCCAGAGGAAAGAAAACTTTGGTGGCGATGACCACGCGGTCGCGCGACGGGCCAAAGTCCTTGAGCGCCCGCCCCAGGATCTGCTCGCTCACGCCCAGCGAGTACATATCTGCCGTGTCAAAAAAATTGATGCCCAGTTCAAGAGCGCGCTTGATAAATGGGCGGCCTTCCTCTTCCTCCAAGACCCATTCGCGCCATTTTTTGGAGCCGTAGGTCATGCATCCGAGGCAGATGCGGGAGACTTTTGTGCCGGTGGAACCAAGGTTGGTGTATTGCATACCATTCTTCTCGACCGTACATCCTAACAAGACCGGCCCTTGGTTGGCTCGAGTAACTCAAGCGTCAGTCGATTTTGACTTTTTCGAATCCCAGCCCCAGCAGCATGCTACTCAGCGTGGTTCGCGCATTCTCGCGGGCCTTGGTGAGAATGCCGCCTTTGGAAGCCTCTTCCAGCAGTTCTCCTTCGGCTTCCTGCCGGACCTGAGTTTTCAGATTGGGATCCACGGAAACCAGCAGCCCGGTTTTGCGCGAGTAGACGCGCGTCCGTTCGTTATCAAGCCGCGTCAGAAGCACGCGGGCAGCAGGCAGATGGATGCGCAAGCTTTTGCCGGTAATCTGAACATCGGACGGACGCAACTGGCCGAAATCAATGCCGGCTATTACTTGCCCATGCACGATCATGAGCATGCGGTCGCCGGTGAGGAAATCCGGCAGTAAGGGATTGCTCCTTTCCCCGCTCACGATCTTATCCATGTTGTAGACGACCGTCTCCATCCGCTGCAGGCGCTGGATGCGCTCCACCACGCTGCCCTGGCTCATGATGATGGTGTTGCGCCCGGCGATGGCGGACCAGATCCGGGCCAGCGGGCCAGATGTGGCATGCCCGGCAAGCGACGCCGCAAAGAGGGCGATGAGAACGCCGGTGATGAGCCCAAAAACAAGGACAAGCCCTACCGCATAGCGTGAAGGCTTGCGCGCAGTCGCGAGTTCAGTCTCCACCATAGGGCCTTATTGTATCGGCCCGGTAGAGTCACGGAGGATGACGAAGGTGCAGGGAAGAGGCCGGTCAGTCGCCAAAGCGTTCAGCGGCGCGGGCGCGGGCCTTTGCGGCTTCTTCCTCGCGGTTCTTCGGAACTGCCATGGTTTCAAGCGAGTGAAGCAGCCGGCCCGAGATCCCGGCGATTTCTTCCACCGCGCTCATGAAGGCGGCTTCATTGGCTCGCGAGGGTTTGTTGAACCCTGTAATCTTGCGCACGAACTGCAGAGATGCCGCCCGCACTTCTTCGTCCGTAACGGGCGGATCAAAGTTGAAAAGCGTTTTGATGTTCCTGCACATATCAGCCAGTTTAATTGCTTTGTGACAGCGCCCGCGCCGGTGCGCTGCCGCGAGCTGCTTTCGCCCTGGCATAGCAGACCACGATCAGCAATACCAGAACGACCAGAGGCGTAGCCACCTGGTTGTACTCGTGGTGAGAGGCCAGCGTATAAAACGCGCCCACCATGATCACGCTTAGACAGCCGGCGGCCAGCGCGGCAAGACGGGGAATCAACAGGCCGATGCCGCCGAGTGTTTCGCAAACACCGATGAAGGTGGCAAACCATGCAGCATATCCAAATTGCACGAACATCGGTTTGACCTGCGCGGGCATCACCAGCTTCATCCCGCCGGCAAAAAGGAACAACGCGGCGAGCAGCCCGCTCACCGCCCACAACGCAATCAGTTTGCCTTTCGACATACAGCCTCCAGTTTGGAACAAGCTAGATTTTGAGCAAAGCGCATGCTCCCTCAGCCCGCAAGTTGCGGGACATACTATCACCCAGAGATGCGGCCGGTCTCGTTGAACTCGGCAAGCCGGTCCAGGCTCTGGCTCCAGCCAATTTCCATTCCCACGAGATACTGGTCGGCCAGCGCAGTCTTCGTGAGCACGCGGGCATGCAGAGTAAGAGTGGTCTTCTTTCCCTGCTCGGTGAAAGTGGCGGTGTTGAGCACTTCAAAAAGCGCCTTGCCATCTTTGTCCAGCGCGGCGCTGACGAACACAATTCGCTCGGGCGGAACAACCTCCTGAAACGTTCCTTTCATTGGATAGACAACGCCATCCGGGCCGCGCATTTCAATGTAGATCTCACCGCCGGGGCGCGCGTCGGCGCGGCATACAGGGCTTGAGAACCCGCGCGGTCCCCACCATGCGGCGAGTTGCTTCGGGTCTGTCCAGGCCTTAAAAACCATGGCCCGTTCGGCATTGATTACGCGCGTGACCTCAATTTCAGTCTTCGGTGTCTGTGCGGGATTTCCTTGAGCGGGCATTTGGTCCTCCATTTGATTCGGGTTGAAGTCCGGCGCAGTTGTACTCGGAACCGCGCCGGACATTTTGCTCGTTTACGCCGTCGCCAGGTATGCGGCAAGCTGTTCGAAGGTTCCACTCCAGCCCTGCTGCATGGAAGCGTGGCCTTCGGCAAAAGTTTTGCGTTCCTGTTCCGACGCGTTCAGCGGCGACCAGCGAATTGTCACGGTAGTCTTACCCTGGTGCTCCGTGAAGGTAAACACAGAGAACATTTCCAGGGGCCACGTGGGGCTCATGGGATGGCGGGTGAGCTTACCCTCCTTGTCGGAAAAGGAACTGACCAGCACCAGCCGCTCCGGCGGAACAATTTCGCGATACACGAATTTTCCCCACATCTCGTGACCGTCTGGCGTCTGCATGCCGTAGTGATAAATTCCGCCGGGCCGCAGATCCATCTTTGAGGCAATCACCTTCGCGCCTTTTGGTCCCCACCACTGCTTCATGCACTCCGGATCGGTAAAGGCCTTCCACACCAGATCGCGCGGCGCATCGAAGGTGCGCGAAATGACAAATTCGTTTTGCTCCAGGTGCTCGGCCAGCCGACCCATCGTTTGCTTGGCGCCCTCAACAGCTCCGAATTCTTTGACGATCCGTTCGCGCACCTCAGCCGACGGGAATACCTGCCGCAGAGTCAGAGCGGTTTTATCGCCCTGTGCCTCGAAGGTCCAAGTGGCTTCAAAACTCACGCCCGGTCCGCCTGCTTTTCCGCCGCCATGTGAGTAAACGATTCGCTCCGGCTTGACCACTTCAATGAAGACGCTCTTATTGGGGTAATCCGTGCCATCCGGCCCGTGCATGGTGTGTCGCCATACGCCTCCGGGCCGCAGGTCCATCTCGTGGATGGTGGTGCTGAAGCCTTTCGGCCCCCACCAGAGCACCACCTGCGCTGGGTCAGTGAAGGCCTCCCAAACCAGTTCCCGCGGCGCATCAAAAACGCGAGTAACCACGATCTCCCGCTCAGAGGTGCTCACCACGGCGCTACTTTTTTCCGTGCTTGCTGCCATGACGTTTCTCCTTCGATTCCTTTGAATGTCTTCTAGATTCTTTGCTTTTCAGCTCACGCAGGTATTCATCCAGGCGGTCAAAGCTCTGCTCCCAGAACTGGCGATAGTGCTCCACCCAGTTAGCCACATCGTGCAGCGGAGTGGCTTTGAGCCGGCAGGGACGCCACTGCGCCTCGCGTCCGCGGGCAATCAACCCGGCTCGCTCCAGCACACGCAAGTGCTTGGAAATGGCCGGCATGCTCATTTCGAACGGCTGGGCCAACTCGGTAACAGAGGCCTCGCCGGAGGCCAGCCGCGCAAGGATGGCGCGGCGGGTTGGATCGGCAAGAGCTGCGAACGTTGAACTGAGCTGGTCGGACATTTTGTATTAAACCTAATGGTTAAATAACCTATTGGTTAAATACACTGGGAGCGGCCTGCGTGTCAAGCGGATAATTTCAGGAATTTTTGGCAGGAAGAACGTTCACGCGAGCTAATGCGCAATCAAGGCGGAGCAATCCGAGACCCCCTGAAGAAATTACTTAGCCATCGAGGTGGAAGAAAGTTCTCGCAACCGACGTTCCAGATAACGTTGCTCCACCGCGTTGGCCGTAAGCGACAGTGCGCGATTGTAGGCCTCTGCGGCTTCAGAGTGCCGTCCCACGCGGCGCAGCAGGTCGGCGCGCGCGGCATGATAAAGATGGTATGAATCGAGCGCTCCGGAAGCGCCGATCGTTTGGATGAGCTGCAACCCTTTCTCCAGGCCATCGCTCAGAGCGACAGCCACCGCATGGTTTAAAGTCACAACCGCCGTGGGCTGCAGTACTGAGAGCTCGCGATAAAGCGCGGCAATTTGTTTCCAGTCGGTTTCTTCCGGTGTGGTAGCTTGCGCGTGCAGCGCGGCGATGGCTGCCTGCAACTGGTACGGCCCAATGCGGCGCAGGCGCAACGCCTGGTCCACCAGCCGCAAGCCTTCTTCAATCTGGGCGCGGTTCCAAAGAGACCGGTCCTGCTCATCGAGCAGCACCAGTTCCCCGTTCGCCGTGCGTGCCTCGCGGCGGGAATCATGCAGCAGCATGAGCGCCAACAGGCCCAGACTTTCCGCTTCCGCGGGCATGAGCTGGCACAGCACACGGCCCAGGCGGATGGCTTCCGATGCCAGATCGCGACGAATCAGGCTGTCGCCCGCGGTGGCGCTATAGCCTTCATTGAAGATCAAATAGATTACCGCCTGCACTGATGCCAGCCGCTCCGGCAGCTTGCTTGGCTGGGGAACTTCGTAGGGAATATGAGCTTCCTGTATCTTGCGCTTGGCCCTGACCAGCCGTTGCGCCAGGGTGGGTTCAGGCAGAAGAAATGCGCGGGCAATCTCTGGTGTGGTGAGGCCGCCCAGAGTTCTCAGGGTGAGCGCAACCTGTGCCTCAACATTGATTGCCGGATGGCAGCAAGTGAAGATCAGCCGCAGGCGGTCGTCGGGAAAGTTTTCCCGATCATCATCGCTGATGGATTCCTGTGGCACGATGGCTGTCTCCGTTTCATAGGCGAGCGAATCTTCCTTATCGCGCCGGGTGCGCTGGCGGCGAGCGTAGTCAATCAGCTTGCGATGGGCGGCGGCCATGATCCACGCGCCGGGATTTTCCGGCAATCCCTTTTCCGGCCAATAAACCAGCGCGGACGCAAATGCATCCTGCATGGCTTCTTCGGCCAGATCGAACGAACCGGAGAGGCGGATCAACCCGGCGATGATCCGCCCCGATTCCTGGTGAAAGACTGACTCGATGGTGTTGCGAAGGTCAGCCATTGTGGCTACTGGCGCCTGCTTCGGCGATGACCTCTTCGCGCGCTGGAAGCCCGGGGAGCGGGCGTACTTCAATACATCCGTTCGGGCCTCCGCAGGTCGGGATCTTCGCGGCCCATTCCAGAGCCTCGTCGAGATCTTTGCAGTCCATAATGTAGTAGCCTGCGAGCTGTTCTTTGGTTTCAGCAAACGGGCCATCCGTAATAAGGGCTTTGCCATTTTGCGTACGTATCGTCGTGGCCGTACTGGTGGGCGCAAGCGGCTCACAGCCCTGCAGAACGCCACGCCGCGTGGCCTCGTCAATGACTGTCCATACGCCATCGACCCGGCGCCGGCTCTCTTCCGGTGAAGGCGGTTCCGCGGTTTCATCTTTGTAGATCAGCATCATGTAGCGCATCTTTGTTCTCCTCTTCTCCTGTTCTTTTCTGCGTCAAGAATTCGCAGTGGTCAGCGCAAAACGGTTTAGGAAAAACTCATAATCGGGCGTACTTCAATGGACCCGAAGCGCGCACCGGGAATTTTGGCCGCCATGGCCGCGGCTTCTTTCTGATCACGGGCTTCCACCAGGTAGAAGCCCCCAAGCTGCTCTTTGGTTTCCGCAAATGGTCCGTCGGTTGTGGTGGCCTTGCCATCGCGAACCCGCACAGTCACCGCGCTGCCCGTGGGCTGAAGAGCGTTGCCGCCCTTGATGTTTTTCGAGAACTCCTGCCCGAAGGCGCGATATTCGTTCAGCTCGCCACTATCATAGCCCTGGGCAAAGCGTCTCTCATTTTCATAGATCAGCAGCAGATATTGCATGTCTTTCTCCTCGAAACATCCTGGGAAATGTTAGCCGTTTGGATGAGCGGCGGGACAGACCGATTCCGGCCCGCCAACAAAATTACTTCACCCGGGTGTAATGCAGGTCTTCAGTGTGTGTGCTGTTGTCATTTTTCTGGAAATTCCACGCGGCATCGAGGCGATTGGCGGAGATCAGATGCAATCGAAGGTCGCGCATATGGCCGGGACCGGCGCTGAGATTTGTGCCGCCGGCGAAAGCAAAGTCTAGTTCGCCGCTTTCCGGATCAAACCGGCGAGCGACCATATGCGGCTGGTTGCCAGCCATGCAATAGTGAGTAAGGACCAGTTTGTCGCCATCGAGGTGATAGGCAGTGAGCATTTCGTCATGACCGGGCATGTTGTCATGCTCAATGAGGACGGAACCGCCTGAAATCAGTTCATACCTAACCTGGGCCGGTCCTTTCGATGTCTGGGCCTGCCACGTGCCCGCGAGGGTCTTGAGCTTGGCGAACGCTGTCTGGGCGTCCACCTGGTTGTTGTCAGGACTGGCTGCCACGGCCACAGCGCCCAGCAGCAGAAGTGAAAAGACGATGCTTGAAAGTTTCATTGTCGAGTGTCCTCCGGCGCAGGGTGCTTGGCTCGCCCCTTTGCCCTTCGCCTGAACGACGGGCGAGCAGGAGGAAATCGACAACAGACAGAAAGAAAACTGTGAAATTTTGATCGTGCGCCGGTCGCGGAGCCTTACTGCTTTCGATTCAGCAGCTTAGGACTGATTCGCGGGATTCGCGCCACGGCCCCGGGTTCCTCATTCCGGCTTGGCGACTCCGGAATTGATCGCCTGCGTTAGCGTAGCTCGCAATTTCCCAGCAATCTCGACAGCCAGCGTCTGCGCCTTGTCACCCAACGCAGATTGCTGGTCACCAAACTGAGACTGCTGATCCCCAAGGTCGGATTGCTGATCGCCGAGCCTCGATTGCGCGTCGCCTGCGTGTGATTGCAAGTCGCCGATGCGGCTCTGCAGATCGCCCAGCTCGGATTGGAGCTCGCCCAATTGATCCTGCGTGCCTCCCTGAGAGCTGAGGCGCTGTACCTCGGCCTCAATCTTCTGAAAGTCGGCGCTCATATCCGGAACCTTGACTTTCACCTCTCTCTGCTGCCGGCCGAGTTCACTCTGCTTTTCACCCAGGGCACGCTGCTTTGCTCCGAGTTCGGATTGCTGCGCTTCAATGCTGAGCAGAGGATCGAAAAGGCCGCGGACGTTCTTTACCGTGGTGGGGTCGGTAATGGAGTACGATTTTCCGCTCATGCGGAACGAGATCTTCGCCGGCATCACCCTCGCCCATAACAGCGCGTTATCGGGAACATCTTCGGCCTCAGATGTACATAGTTCATCGCCCATGCTGACGCCAATGCCGCGGTCATCGGAACTGGTCGCCCAGCAATGGTCGCCTCTGCCGTCGAGATGCATGTGTATTCTGCCGTGGTCGTTCCGGGCGATGACGGTAAAAGTGTCATTCGCGTACTTCGCGGGGACCTGCGCAGACGCAAGGAGCGCAGAGGTTATAACAAGGATGACTCCGCTGGCCTTTGCCAGAACTCGAACATGAGATCGCGATGAATTTTTCGATTGCATGGATCGGTTACTCCTCGCTGTGCGTCGTGAAATACTTCATTCCGGTTTGGCGATTCCTTTGGAGATAGCGTCATCGAACATGCCGCGCAACTCCCGTGATGCCTGGCGCGCAAGCTCGCCTTGTCTGCGTCCCAGCTCACCCTGCTGCCTTCCCAGTTCGCCTTGCTTGCGGCCAAGTTCGCTCTGCTGACGGCCAATCACTGATTGCTGCCGGCCTGCGCCTGACTGCAAACCTCCCATTTGACTCTGCAGTTCACCAATCTGCGATTGAATGCGGCCCAGTTCGCTTTGTGTCGCGCCGCTCTCCTGAAGCTCCTTCAGTCGCATGCGTATGCGCTCCAGTTGCGGCCTGATATCCGGTATCTTGACTTTCACTTTATCCATCTGCGCGCCCAGAGCATCCTGCTGGCGGCCGAGTTCGTCCTGCTGTTTCCCGAGCGCGTCCTGCTGTTTGCTGAGTTCTTCCTGGGGAGCGAAGAGCGCACTGATGCGAGCAAGGAACGCTGGATCGGTGATGACGTAGGATTTTTCGTCGCGCTCGAACCAGATGAAATCGCCTTTGATCTTTTCGCGCAGCCTGCGCGCGTGCTGCAGGTCTTCATTATCACCAGACATGGAGACGCTGTCCGAGTTGGCCTTCATCATCACGTAGCGCGGGCCGGAGCCGATGTTGAGAGAGCCGCCTTCGATGTTGATTGTGTTTGCGCTTCGGTCGGATTGTTCTGCGGCGTGGGCAGCTTTCTGGGCATTTGGCACAGCGTCTTGGTCAGACTGCACTTCCCGGCTTGAGAGCATGACGCTCGTGTTTGCGCTGCGGGCGGCCTCCTGGGCGTCTGCAAGATCTACCCTGTCTGCTCGCAACTGCGGGGATGATCCCGCCTCGGGCGCTTCCGAAGAAAGCGCGACGGCCGCCTGGGGCGGAGTAGATGGTTGGGGGCTGGTTTCAACCTGCGCGTAGCTGACCAGCGGGTGCAGCGATGCGGCCAGCAAGATCACGGGCGCTGCAAATGCGACAAGGAGAATGACGAATGATTTTTTCATGGCAGTTACACGCTGCCAGGCGAGGATCCGCTCTACACGCCGCTCCGCGTTGCCGGAACCGCTGAGATCGGCCATTGACAGCGCGTGCCAGCGTACTCGGCCCGGCACTGACTCGAGTCGCGCAAAAAATCCGAGGAGCGTTTTGGCGTACAACTTGCGATCCGCGCCGCCGGCAAGTGCAGCTTCGTCACTGGCCTGCTCGGCCAAATCCGTGAGCTGACGATGGAGCCACCAGCCGAGTGGACTGAACCAGAAGATGGCGCGATGGAGAAGCGAGAGAAGCTGGGTCAAAGCATCGCGGCGGCGCACATGCGAGATCTCATGGGCCAGAACGGCCTGCAACTCCGGTTGTGGCCACTCTCGCCATACAGCCGGCAGCAAAATCACCGGCTTTAAAATGCCCAACGTCGCCGGAACCAGAAGCGCAGCCGATTGTTTCAGGCGCGGTGGAACCTTAAGTCCCGCGCGATGAGACTGAGAGAAGATCAACTCCACAGCCAGAGAGATGTGTGTATCCTCGACTTCACCTTTGCGTGGAAAAAATCTGGGGCAAACATCTTCTGCCGTGCGCGCCAACCGCCGGCTTCCACGGACGCCAAGCAAAAGTCGCGCCAGCAAGGTTATAAATCCGAGAAGATAAACTCCCATAGCGATTACTTCCCAGCTCACCGAACGTGCAGGCGTCACAGGAGAAGGTACTGAAGTGGCAGCTTGCGTTCCGGGTTCACTGGCAATGGGCGAGACAGAAGCTAAGCCCGCCTCCTGGGTGGCTTTCGGTTGCCCCGCGCGGTGCGGCGGGTTGAGAACGCCGTCATCAAGATTTTTTGGGTGGGATGGCGAGACTTGCGCTGCTGCCGGAAATGCGGGAGCAGCATTACGCGCAACCGGCCGGGCGCTTGCCGGTATTGCCACTTTCAGTCGCGGCAGAAAAAGACTGAGAAGCGGCATGGCCAGTGCCACATACAGAACACCTGTCCAGAGATACAGCCGAAGTGCTGCGCGTTTCCGCGGAATCATAGCGACCACCAGCAAAGCGACGCACGCCACTGCGAGTGAGCGAAGCGCAGGTTCAGCCAGCCATTTCAGCAAATCTGTCGCGATGACTTTCATGGCTATCCTTCTTTCTGCTGAGAAATTTTCCGGGCAATGCGTTCCAATTGCCTGCGATCGATGACCTTGTTATCCACCATGCCGATGACGAACTCTTCCGCCGAGCCGCCACAGAAACGGTCGATGATATTTTTGACGGCCCGCGCCACCACATTCTGGCGGGGCTCCGCGGCGCGGTAGATAAAGGTGCGGCCGCTGACGGAATGCTCCAGATACCCTTTGTGCTCCAGCCGCCGTAATACAGTGCGGATGGTGGACTCCTTCATGGGATGAGTTGCGGCGAACGCGTCACGGCACTCCTCGGAAGAGCACGGTCCATGCAACCACACATGGTCCATCACGGCCTGCTCCACTTCGCCCAGCCGCCTGAGTCGCTTTCTTGCGTATGTCTTTGTGTTAGCCATTGTAACGTTACAATCTGTAACAGATAGTCAGGATCGCTGTCAAGCGGGGATTCGGCAGCTCCGGATGTATATTTAAATATCCTATATTTAACGATCCATGGAGCACTGCGGGGAGCCAGTGAGCGAAGTTCAACCAACCGGAAATCCGGCGATGGGACAGGCAGAAGAGCTGGAGCATCTCACGCTGGCGGCGCAAATCTCCGGCATAGAGGCGGAGATTGTGTTGCCGCAACCGCTCGAAATTGCGCGTCCCGGAATGCGGCTCCACTATCTCGATTGGGGCACGGCTGGCCAGCGGCCCATCGTTTTTCTTCACGGGGCGGCTCTCAATGCGCACACCTGGGACGTGGTGTGCCTGGCCTTGCGGCAACACTATCACTGCCTTGCCATCGACCAGCGCGGCCACGGTGAAAGCGCGTGGGCCGAGGACGGTGATTACAGCGGTGATGCTCATCGCGGCGATATTGAAGCGCTGGTGGACCGGCTCGCGCTGGACCGGTTCGTTCTGGTGGGCCACTCCATGGGCGGCTTCAACGCATTCAACTATGCTTTCAATCATAGCGATCGGCTCGCCGCCCTGGTACTGGTGGATGCCGGGCCCAGTATGCTGGGGAAGGGCGCCAAACGAATCGTTGACTTTGTCACCCAAACGGCGGAACTGGATTCGCTCGAAGAAGTGATTCAGAAAGCTATTGAATTCAACCCGCGCCGCGATCCCCGGCTTTTGCGTCGCAGCCTGCTGCACAATTTCCGCCAGAGCCCGAGCGGCAAATGGACGCGGAAGACTGACCTTCGCATGTGGCACGGGCGCGACCGCGAGCAAGAGCGGCAACGGCTAATAGAACGCTTCCGGTACGCGAGCCACATCGCCTGCCCGACGCTCATTGTGCAGGGCAGCATGAGCGATGTCTTCAGCAGTGAAGAGGCGCAAAAGCTGGCGCGCGAGTTCAAGGACGGACATTTCGCCCAAATCGGCGGAGCAGGGCACACGGTCCAAGGCGATAATCCCGGCGCGTTTGCGCAGGTGCTGGCGCAATTCCTGGAGAAAGTCCTGCCCGCAAATTCTGCCTGCTGAAGGAGGCTCAAGATGGAAATCAAAAAAGCGGGCTCACAGCCTTCCGGCAAAGGGCCAGCCGACTGGTTTACCGGCACTGTGCGCATTGATCCTCTCTTTCAGGCGCCCGAACCCGCGCTGGTCCAAGGCGCGAGCGTAACCTTTGAGCCCGGAGCGCGGACCGCGTGGCACACGCACCCACTCGGCCAGACGCTGATTGTGACCGCCGGCTGCGGCTGGGCGCAGCGCGAAGGCGGCCCCGTCGAGGAGATACTGCTCGGCGACGTGGTCTGGTTCTCGCCCGGCGAGAAGCACTGGCACGGCGCAACGCCGACCACCGCCATGACGCATATTGCCATCCAGGAAAAGAAGGACGGCAAAGTGGTCGACTGGATGGAAAAAGTCAGCGACCAACAATACCGGCGCTGAGACTCCTATAATTGATGCCCCATGGCACTCGTCATCTTTCTGCGAGGCGTCAACGTCGGCGGGCATAGGACGTTCCGCCCCAGCGCCCTGGCCACCGAGTTGAAGCAGTACGGGGTGGTGAACATTGGCGCCGCCGGAACTTTTGTGGTCACGAAGCCGGTCAGCGAAAAGCGGCTGCGCGCCGAGTTGCTCCGGCATTTGCCTTTTGAGACTCACGTCATGATCTGCGCGGGCCATGAGCTGCTGGCGGCGGTGGCAGCGCATCCTTTTGATGGCGAGCCCTCCCGCCCGGATATCGTTCGCTTCGTGAACGTGCTCGCCGAACCGCCGCAGACCTCGCATTGCACGCCCATCGTTATTCCTGACGAGGGCCGATGGCTGCTGAAGATCGTCTCCATCCACCAGCGCTTCGCCTTCGGCCTATACCGGCGAGAAATGAAGGCCATCCGCTGCTTCAACCAGATGGACAAGCTTTTCGGCTCGCCCGGCACCATCCGCAACTGGAACACGGTCGGCGCGATTTTGAAGGTCCTGGAGAAGCTCGGCGGGGAAGCCCACGGAGCGAGCTCCAGATGACCGAACTGCACGGTTGGGGACAATTTCTACGTAATCGTCGGCTCGTCCGCGGGCGCTTTGATTGGTTCCCCGATGCTTATCATCAGTACACACCCAAGGGGTACCCCATAGCTCAACTAGGATTCTAAAGGACTTACGGTGAGCCACCCCGGAGTTAAACGGGCGTCTGCAGCCAAACGCGAATTGCCACTTGCCGAATCGCTTTATGTTGTCAAAGATCTTTTTCCCCTTCCGCCCTGGGGCGGAGATAGCTAGCCGATCAAGCCGGCCAGCCACCCGTTAACTTAGCATTTTGTTCGCCTAAAGTCACGCAGGAATTAGTACTGATTGGCATCGCCATCCCCATCAAACCCCCGTTGTCCAATCGGACGGCGATAGTCGCTGCATTTCGTGATGGATTCGAGCGGACGGAATGCCCTCAGCGCTGCCCTTTAAAAAACCACGCACTTGCGGCATGCACTTTATAATTGAGAATAGTTGCTCACAACAAAGATTACGGTTCTTTACAAATGACAAGACGTCATCATTCACTGCGTTATCTGTTTTGTCTTCTCGCGCTGGCGGCAGCGGGCCTGTGGATAGGCCTCCTTTCGCGGGCAGAAGTTAAGAACGCGCCTGCGCCTTGGGCGGAAACCGGTTCCCAGGCGCAAGCCACGCCGCCGCACGGGAGCCAGCCGGTACAAAATCCCAACCCGTACCTGATGGATGGCGGCGCCGGGCCGTGCTCCATCGATCTGCATGTAGTCGACACCGGCGGCAAGCCGATCTCCACCGCGTTCATCAGAGTCCACATTGCATACGGATTCGGCGGCTTTCACAAGCTGGATATGAGCGTCTATTCGGACCCTGAAGGAAAGGCCCGGTTTACCGGGATTCCTGAAAAGCCCAAGAACGCTCCGCTTCAGTTTTATGCGACCAAGGGCGAACTCTTTGGAGTGGCCAACATGAATCCTGCCAGCGAATGCCAGGCCAGGCATGACATCGTGATGGACGTGCCCAAAGGGAAAAAATAAACGAGCCGGCACTCCGTGCGAATGCAGGCTCGTTCCACACCGCCACTTTCTCCGTCCGCTGTTACTTGACGTAAGTGATTTTCATATTGTCGACATAGACCTTGTACGGTGTTGGAGTGCCGTTCAGATCCAACTGGAATGCGTTGGTGAAGTCGTTACCGGAAGTCGTCCGGGTTGCCGCGTGTTTGATGCTCAGCGGGTGCCGGACGCCATCAATGGTCAGAGCGTCATGGTAAGTCGTGTGCGTAACCGGATCATTGTGGTATTCAGCCACAATATGATGCCATTTCCCCGCAGTAAAGCGCGTCAGCCGAATTCCAGAATTTTCCCAGCGCTTCAAAGTGTAGTTGAAGACCCGCCACTCGTCCCCGGGATACAAGGCCTGCCAGGCGAAATTGTAAACATACCCATTCAGCCTCTCCTGGCACTCAAACTCAATTGCCTGGGGAGCGTTCTGCAAGCCCGACGGAACATACAGGTCAAATTCATAGCGCAGTGATTTGAAAGCCTTGCTCACTGTGTCCTGGCGGAAATACCAGTAGCCATCGGCAAAGGGATGCGTGCCGCCAATCTTGAATTCGGCAGAGCTGCCGCTGAGAGTCGGGAAGCTGATACCGCGGACCATGGAATAGTTCGCCAGCGCCCCGTCTGCACCAGTGTTGCCGCAATTTCCGCAGGTACGCCAACCGGTCCATTGCTGGATCTCTTTGAGGACCGTCGTAGTGGCCGATGTTCCCACGCTGATCGTCTCTGAAGCCTTGAGTATCTTGCCGGCTGAATCCCACGCCTGGACCACAAGGTGGTGGCTTCCGGCCGAGGCCGAAACGGAGGTGCTGAGCGACGCCGCCCTCACTGCATACACACTCTCGTTGTCCAAATAGATCTGCATCATGGTGATGGCATGGGTGGATTTGGCGGAGGCGGTGACGTGAATCGGGGCTGCAACCGTTGATCCTGCGCCTGGTGAGGTAATGGTGACCTGCGCCTGCATCCCGGCGGCAAACAACAAAATTCCCATCAGGCACAGCGCCAACCTGAGCGCCTGTCCGCCTGACTTTTTCTTGATTGGTGTATTGGACCCATAGGCCCCGTTACCTTGCTGATAGTTGCGGCGCAGCAATGCCTGCAATCGCTGCGAGGACTGTGTGAAAACAAAATCTGCAGGGGACAATACGCTCTCCGAATGATTAGTGAATTGGCTACCTGACTTCACCGGGCCCACACGAACCACAAACTGCGTGCAAGAAAAGACGAAGAGGCGTTGACTTTCAAGTGAGTCTCAGTGAGTTGCAAAGGATTTTGAGCCGCGTCTGCTTTCGCAACAATGGGTCAAATCTCTAGTTCTAGCGGGTTAAAGCACTTACCTCAGGTGGAAAACCAGATCCGCTGCGTAGCTGCAGCATCCAGAGTAGCTGGATTCCAAAGGACATATCCAGAGTAGATGAAGGCTGCCTAGATAAGGTCTATTCCGTAAATAGACCGCTCGAATGATTAAGAGTCGAGCACTTGTGGAGGCTTTTTGATAGATGAAATACGGTTCGCGTTCTATCGTGTCAGGCTTACCCGCCCGGCTAGTCTCATCTATCCCTCGCCGTAAGTAGCCGAAGGGTCAAATCCAAAATCAAAGGAGCTCTACGCATGAGAAAGATCGTTCCCCTGCTTTCTTTGTGTGTTCTGTCCGCCCTTGCTGCCGCGCAGGTTCCAAAATCAAATCACGTAGTGGTTGTGGTGGAAGAAAACCACAGTTACTCGAGTGTCATCGGCAACAGTTCCATGCCCTTCTTCAACAGCCTTGCCTCCCACAACGTGCTCTTCACGCAGTATTACGCGAACACGCATCCCTCAATCGGCAATTACTTCATGATGACGACCGGTCAAATCATCACCAACAATGATTCGTTCACCGGCACTGTGACCCAGGACAACATCGTTCGCCACATGCTCACCGCGGGCAAAACCTGGAGGAGCTACGCTGAGAGCCTGCCGAGCGTGGGCTACACCGGAGGGAACACAGGAGCGTATGTGAGCCGTCACAACCCGTTTTCCTTCTTCTCTGACGTGCGGAACAGCAGCGTGGAAAAGCTCAACCTGGTTCCGTTTACGCGATTTGCAGCCGACTTGCAGAACAATGCCCTGCCGGATTTCTCCTATATCATCCCGAACGTAAGCCACGACGCGCACAATGGGACACTGGCTGCGGCGGACAACTGGCTGAAGGCAAATATCACTCCATTGCTCAGCAACAAGCAATTCCAGCAGGATGGGATACTGATCGTTGTCTTTGATGAATCGGTGGATACAGATACCGCCCACGGCGGCGGGCACATAGCAACGTTGATGGCCGGCCCCGGCTTGAAGAAGGCGTACAGGTCGGGCAAACTCTACCAACATAACAACTTGCTTCGCACGGTGATGGATGCACTGGGAATGAGGACCTATCCCGGATCGGCCGCTACGGCGGTTGACATGACGGACGGGTTCATCGGCCTCGCCAGCTCTTCTGCTTGCACGGCCGCTTCAGTGGGAGTAACCGTATGCAGCCCGGCAGCGGGCAGCACAATGAGCTCTCCGGTACGGGTTACCGCGGCCGCCGAATCTACGGTTGCGATCACCGCCATGCGCATCTATGTCGACAATGTCTCGGTTTACTTCACGAAATCAGCGAGCCTGGATACGAGCATCGCAGTCAAACCGGGAGGTCATCACGTGGTTGTGCAGGCGTGGGACTCGCGCGGCGCAATTTATAAAAACGCGCGAACCATAACAGTTCAGTGACCATCCACATGGAATGATCGAGGTCCCGGGGGCAGCAACCCGGGACCTTTTTGTTGATGGAAGCTGCGGCCTTCATGCATTGAGCCGAGGGCTTTAGCAAGGTATGTCGTGCAAGGTAGCCACAAACAGCTCCGCGAAAAAGTTAACAATGAGCTGCCTGCCAAAAACCTGGATCGCAAGGTCCTCCTCCCGCCAAGGGAGGACTGACGCGTAACCTGCCAACTTATTTTCATTCGTCCCTGACGGGACTGCGGTCCTCTATTTACATGTACCCGGCACTTGCACCTTCGGCTATGCCTCGGTGCTCAAGTACCGGGCTATTTTCATTCGCGCCTTGCGGCGCTCGCGCTCTGGTTCGTAACAGATATTCGCGGCTCCCGGTTGCATCTCCGAGAGAGGCATGGAGAGACGAGAGAGCCAAACAGAACACCGCATGGCAGGAGTGCCTGTGCAACAGCTTGAGGGACAACGGCAGGAAAGCTTGCGGCTCCTGCCCTTGCGCCGCAGCTTTTCTCGACTATTGCTGAACCGCTCCGTCTGCAACTCCAGGCTGTCGGGGAGTGTCTAACCGTGTAGAAGCATCCGGTGCTGCACAAATGGGAACGGGTTTGCTCGCGTGTTCCTGCACCAATCGCAGGGATTGATCCAGGCGCGAGTGTTGCGCCTTGCCCATCTCTGGTGCATGTACATTGGTTTGTCAATCAAGGACGGGACCTGCACTGTCGAGAGGAACTGACTCAGCAGGATGAAAGCTAAAATAGGCTTTAGCAATTCAGGCTCGAAAACCAGATTGCATGATCAAGTTCTTCTTCAGAATCTTCGGAATTGGCGTGATCGTGGCGGCGGCGCTGCTGGCCTATGCCGTGCTGTTGCCGGCAGGGCCGAGCGAGCAGAAGCTGGTGCAGCTCAAGCCGGGTTCTTCCGCGCGGCACATCGCGGCTGAATTGAAGAAGGCCGGGATCATCCACAGCCAATACGCCTTTCTGCTCTGGCATTACACTCACGGGCACAAAGCGCTGAAAGCCGGCGAATACGCGTTTGATCATCGCGCACGGCTTGGCGATGTTTATAACCGCCTGGTCCGCGGCGACATCTACGTACATTTTGTCGTCATTCCCGAAGGTTTCAACGTCTTTGATATTGCCCGTACGCTCGAAGAGGCGGGACTGGGGCGGCATGAGGATTTTCTGCGGGAAGTCCGCACCGACACATCGCTGATTCGTGATCTTGACCCCCAGGCCACCAGCCTGGAGGGCTATCTCTTCCCGGACACATACCGGTTCACGCGCACACAGTCCATGCACGATATTGCCGCCGTGATGGTGCACCGCTTCCGGCAGGCGGCAAATGAAATTGGTTTGCATCAGGATTTCCATTCCATTGTGACCATGGCCAGCATGGTGGAAAAGGAAACCGCCGTGGAAAAGGAGCGGCCTGAAGTGGCCAGCGTGTTTTATAACCGGCTGCAGCGCCACATGGCGCTTTCGACGGATCCAACAGTGATTTACGCGGCGCTGCTGGATGGGCGTTATCGTGGCGCGATCTACCGCTCTGATCTGCAATACGATTCTGCTTACAATACGTACCGGCATACCGGGCTGCCGCCGGGGCCTATTTCCAATCCCGGAAAAGCGTCTCTGCTTGCCGCGATGCACCCTTCCACAACGGACTACCTGTATTTTGTGAGCGATAACCAGGGGCACCACAGGTTTTCCGCGACCATGCAGGAACACGAGCGAAACGTCGCCGCTTATCGTCGCGCGGTTGCCCAATCCCTGAGCCGTTAAGACCTGCCGTCGATTGCCGTGCCTTGCCACGCTTAACCAACCCCTCGGCGGCGGTTCCCTTCGATATACTTAAAGTGTCAACTGCGGTAATGGAATTTTTATTTTCATGTTCGTACATTCACGCAACAGATTATTCCTTGTTCTTTTTTCCGCGGCGCTTTTCACGGGATGCCTGTTCCGAACCCGAAGCGTCGCCACGCGGCTGAGCACGGCCACCCTGAAACAGGCATCACTGCAGGAGTTGGTCAACTGGATCAATGCCAATGACTCGAGGTTGCACAGCCTGAGCGCCAACGTGGACTTCAGCGTATCCACCGGCGGCGAAAAGAAGGGCAAAGTCACGGAATATGAGACCTTCAGTGGATACGTACTGGTGCGCAAGCCGGAGATGCTGCGCATGATAGGGTTGGTGCCGCTGGTACGCAATCGCATGTTTGACATGGTGAGTAATGGCGCGAGATTTGAGCTGTCCATTCCGCCGAAGAACAAGTTCTATGTCGGCTCCGCCCAGAAGGCGCCGGTAAAACACAGCAATGAGACGCTGGCCAACCTCCGGCCCCAGGACATTTTTAACGCGCTGCTGATCCGGCCCATTGAAGGTCCGCCAAATGCAATCGCCGTGCTGGAGCAGAGTACGGAGATGGTGAAAGATCCCAAGACACACAAAGACGCCATTCAGCCCGACTATATCGTGGTGGTAATTCGTAACAACGGGCACGGATATTATCTTTCCCGCCGCATCGTGTTCAGCCGGACCGATCTGCTGCCGCATGAACAGTGGATCTACAACGAGCAGGGACAGCTTGTGACCTATGCGCACTATGAAAATTTCAGCGAGCACAATGGGATCATGATTCCCAATGTGGTTGAAATCCAGCGCCCGATTGAAGAATATGCCATCACCCTGACGATCACGAAACTCTCCACAAACGTGCCTCTGCGCGATGACCAGTTTTCATTGCAGCAGCCGCCGGGCTCGCAACTGATCAATGTGGACCAGGCAAATGTCAGCGCCGGCAACCAGCCGGCGGCCATGAGACACCACTAGTTCTGTCTTTACTCAATTACCGGCGGGGTAGCGGAAGGCAAGCGGTTTTTTCTGTAAGGGGAAAATAACAAATCATGAACCGGATGATTATTTCCAACCTGGCCCAGAGGCCGATTCGCTCCATCATCAGCATTCTGGCTGTGGCCTTTGAAGTCAGCATGATTTTGCTGATTGTCGGCCTTTCCCTCGGCATGCTGAACGACCAGAAGGTACGCCAGGGCGGCATCGGCGCGGACGTCATGGTCCGCCCGCCGGGATCATCGATGATGAATGCGTTCAACAGCGCTTCGGTTTCGGTGAAAGTCGCCGACGTGCTCGCCAAACAACCCCATGTGGTCGCGGTCGCGCCGGTGGTGATGCATGTGACGTCAACCACGAATATCGAAATTATTTACGGCATCGATCTCAAATCTTTTGAGGCTGTAGGCGGGCCGTTCCATTACATTGCCGGCGGCCCATTCCAGGCGCCGTATGACATCATTGTCGACGATCTGTTTGCCGCCGCCAACCACACCAAGGTCGGATCAGTGATCAACCTGTTCAATCACAATTTCCGCGTCTCCGGGATTGTGCCCAACGGAAGGGGTGCGCGGCGCTTCATTGAGATGGCCACCATGCAGGATTTGATTGACGCTCCCGGGAAGGCGAGCGCCTTTTACGTCAAGCTCGATGACCCCGCCGATGCCGACCAGGCGGTCAATGAGTTTAAGAACATCCCCGGCATGTCCGACTACAGCATCATGACGATGCGGGATGTCATCAGCCTGTTCTCTCCCAATCACATTCCCATGCTTTCCAACTTTATCGACATTGTGATCGGGATCGCCATGGTCATCGGGTTCCTGGTGATTTTCCAGTCCATGTATACCGCGGTGATGGAGCGCACGCGGGAAATCGGTATTCTGAAGTCGCTGGGCGCGTCAAAGAGCTATATAGTTCGCGTGATCCTGCGCGAAACGCTCTTGCTGGCCGTAGCCGGATTCGTAGTGGGATTGATTTTGAGCGCCATCGTATCCGCAGGGATTCGCCATTCGGTCCCGACCATGCCCGTACAGTTGACGGGCGGATGGATTCTTCGCGCCGCCATCCTTGCCATTGTCGGCGCCATGATCGGCGCCATATACCCGGCTTTCAAGGCGGCCCAAAAGGACCCAATTGATGCGCTGGCATACGAATAGCAGGATAACTTCTGCCCATCCGCAGCCGGAGATCTTCTGGGCTAAACTAGCAGCATGGTTTTTGTCCTCGACAACTACGACTCTTTCACTTACAACCTGGTGCAATATCTGGGTGAACTGGGAGAGACCGTAGAGGTGCGCCGCAACGATCAAGTCACAACGGCGGAAATCGAGCGGCTCAACCCCAGCCACATCGTTGTCTCTCCGGGACCGTGTACGCCGCGAGAAGCAGGCATCAGCATTGAGCTGATCCGCCGCTTTGCCGGGAAGAAGCCTATCTTGGGCGTGTGCCTTGGCCACCAGGCGATTGGGGCAGCCTTTGGAGGAAGCGTGGTTCGCGCACGCCGAGTGATGCACGGGAAAGTCTGCCAAGTCCAGCATGACGGCCGAACGGTGTTTCGCGGCGCGCCTCAACCTTTGACCGCCACTCGCTACCATTCGCTGATTGTCGCGGAAAAAGGCCTGCCCAGCGAACTTGAAATCAGCGCAGAGACTCGCGAAACAGACGGCGCCCGCGTCATCATGGGACTGAGACACCGCCGTTACCCCGTGGAAGGAGTGCAATTCCACCCCGAAAGTGTGCTCACTGAATCAGGCCGGCTGCTGCTCAAAAATTTCCTTTCCCTGTGAGCGGCCGCGTTGCGACTGAAATCCGTGCTCGAATGCAATGCCTGCATTGAGGTACAATCTTCCCAATCGTCGAACTATCACAATAGGAGGACCAGCATGGCGCAGCCGCAACCGGAGAAGCGCTCGACACGGCGCTTCGCTCTTGAGCTGCCCATTACCGTGAGTTACGCGGCTACCGCTGGTTCCGAATTGCCCGCGCAGTCGCGCGACGTCAGCTCTCGCGGAGTATTCATGTACGTGGATGCAGAGTTCCCGGAGGGAGCTTCGATCGAGTTCCTCATGACGCTGCCTCGCGAAATCACGCTCGCCGAGCCAATCCGTGTTCGCTGCTCCGGCCGCGTGTTGCGACACGAAAATAAGGACCGCCGGCAGGGCATTGCCGTGGCGATCGAAAAGTACGATTTCCTGGAATAAGAGGTTGACTGGTCTGAACCTTCTATCGGTAAAGACCCTGCGCAGGGTATCTTTCGGAATGATCACGGCGGCAGCGGTCTGTGGCGCCGCCCAACAGCAAGCTCCCGCACCAATCGGGGAACTGTATGCCGGAGACGGTCAGGCGAGACTGATGCAGCCGGTCGGCTCCGGGATGAGCGTGGTGGCAGGTTCAGAACTATCAGCAGGCATTGCCACGGCGCGCCTGAAACTCTATCGCGGCGGTCAGGTGGCGCTCTGCCCCCGCAGTTCCGTCACCGTGAATTCCGGCCGTTTGGGTCTGATGTTCGCCATGAGCCGCGGAAGCCTGGTATTCGATTACCCCCTGCTGCAGAGCGGCTCAGATTTCCTCATCACCCCTGATTTCCGCATTCAGCTTCCCGGCCCCGGCAAGTACCATTTCGCCGTAGGAGCCAATGAACACGGCGACACGTGCGTCAAAACTCTTCCCGGCAATACCGGCCCAATCGATTTCTCAGAGCTGATGAGTTCGGCGACATTTCGCGTTCGGCCGCAGGATTCCATGCTGTTTCACGGCGGCAAGCTGAACGGCAACACCCCTCTTGCCGCAGCAGAAACCTGCGGATGTCCGGAACCTCCGCCAGTCATGCAGGCGGCTGCTTCGCCGCAGACAGCGGCGCTTCCGCAGCCGCAAGTCACACCGGGGACGATCCCCGTCAACAAGAAGGAGGTGACCGAGCCACTTCCGGCGGACCACCCGGGCCAGGTTCACGTGGAAGTAGATACCCCGTTTGTCTACAGCGGCAGGAACACTGGTGAAATACAGCCCTACTCGGTCGCCAAGATCAGGCTCTCCAGCCTGCCCAACTTATATTTTGTGCAAGAAAGGGTGGATCCTGTCGTTCTACCCGAAAAACCGGCAGCGGTGTCTATAAGTGAGGCACGTCCGGCTCAGGTTGCACCCGAGCAGAACCCAGTGCCGGCAAAGAAACACAGGAGGGGCTTTTTCGGAAAGCTGAAGAGAATAATCACCGGGATGTTTCATCGCTAGACATGGTTCGAAAGGACATTGTCCTGAGTACCTTTACTTAAGTGATTTTGATCCCAGCCTCCGGCAGCAAAGCCGTTTATACTGATTCTCAACGGTAAAAAACATGTCTCCGCTCGATACTAAACAGGCAGCTCCCCCGGAGCTGGCAACTCCACCAGATCCCCCCTCTGAACAGGAAGTGGCCAAGTTCGCGAAAGTGCAGGCCGTTGATCCTGGGATGACAACCCTGTTCGGCGGCGGATACGGACAGTATCAGGTCCGTCCGCAAAACTTCGTGTTTTCTGTGATAACGCACACCGTGGTTGTCCTTCTGGTATTGTGGATTTTCCATATCACCATCCAGCCCGCGATTGTACGGCCGGCAAATACTGCTTCAATCGACTTGGCGCCGTATATCCCGGAACATGTTGGCCACAATGGCGGTGGCGGCGGTGGTGGCGATGCGAGCAAGCTGAAGGCTTCTGCGGGTACCCCGCCTCGCGTAGCCAAGCAACAATTTACGCCGCCCGTAGTGGTTCAGACCCAGAAGAGCAAGCTCATGATTGAGCCCACGGTAGTTGCCGCAGACCTTAAGTACACCGCTACGCCTCAGATCGGCGATCCACTCTCCAAGCTTATGGTTGCTTCCAATGGAACTGGTGTAACCGGCGGAATCGGCAGCGGTGACGGCGGGGGTGTGGGTGCAGGCCACGGCGGTCCCGGCGTAGGTCCTGGAATCTTCCATGTAGGCAACGGCGTAAGCGCTCCACAGGCCATTTACACTCCTGAACCGGAATTCACTGAAGAAGCCAGAAAAGCGAAGTATCAGGGCGTTGTGGTTCTGAGCGCGATTGTTGGTACTGATGGTCGCGTACACAATGCTCGCGTGGTCCGCGCACTTGGAATGGGACTTGATGAACGTGCGCTGCAGATTGTGAAGCTCTGGAAGTTTGATCCCGGCAAGAAAGATGGCAGGCCGGTGGCAGTGGAAATGGGCCTGGAGATCAGCTTCAACCTGTACTGACAAGGAACGACTTTTCAAAAGGGAAATGGCCGGTCGGCTGTTTCCCTTTTGCATTTATGCTTGTTCCCTGGCATCGGCTACTCTACTGCTTCTTCCAACAGCCCTCGTTCTTTCTTCTCCTGGCACGCAATGCAGTAGCGAGTCCACGGTACGGCTTCCAGCCGCTTCGGATTGATCTCATTCCCGCAGCTTACGCACTCGCCAAACGAGCCTTCACGCATGCGCTGCAGCGCCGACTCCACCATGTTGAGCAGTTGCCGGTCGTTGTTGCTGACGGAGAAGAGAAACTCCTTGGTATAGGAGTTCGCGGCGCGGTCGGCTATATCCTGCGCCGACTCCTGGTCGGCGATACGACCATCTTCTTCCGTGCGGTTTACTGCTTTGCGCAACGCCTGCTGACGCTCTTCCAGTCTTTTTTTGAACTGCTCCAGCCTCTTTTTTTCCATGTCCTTTAATGAATGAGTCATCTTATTCGCCATTACAAGTACCCGTCAATTTACGAGAACAAGATTAGATGCAGGTATGCCATGTTCCGTCGCCATTTACGCTTTGCCTGTGATTTGACTTGACGAGCACGGCGCCACAGCAAAAGAAAAAAGCGGCTCGCCAGAGCCGCTCACAAAGAGGCAAGGGAGGGAGGGAAGATCTCAGGGAAGGCGATGCAAGATGAGTCCGAGGCTTGCGCCAGGATGCTCGTTATGGAAAAGTTGAACAACTTGGAATAGGGTTGAAGTCATTCTGTTTACGGCCTCTTTTGTTTGCTATGGTTAAAGCAACTCAGGAACCAAAAGCGGCTGCGCCGGTGTGGGAAGTCTCATTTACCGCTCAAAACACTGATAACAGTCAATTTATCCGCCATTAACGTGATCAATTCAGAGCAGGATGGTTAAGCGAAACGGCCTAAACTTGTGGTATTTTGATTCCACTACTTGGCTTCCAACTGCTTAGCCTGTCCCTTGTTCTGCTCCTCGATCGCCTTCAACTTATTCAGCAGGGCTTTATAGCTGATTTTCAGGATCTTGGCAGCTTGGCGTCTGTTCCAGCGCGTCTGGGCCAAAACACGCTCAATAGCTTCACGCTCGGCCTGCATGGCGGCTCTCCGTCCGATTTCCAGCAGTGACGGCATCTCAAGGTCGGCCATCGGAAGGGCGTTGGCCGGCTGCGCAGTGCCCATGGGCTGGGCGTTGGAAGTTGCAGCCGGGGTTGAGAGAGCGGCGACAATCGGTTTGTGGGTTGCCAGTTCGCGAATGATTTGCGCTTCATTGCCCACAATCACGTACCGCTTCACCAGGTTTTCAAGCTCGCGTATGTTCCCCGGCCAGGCATATTGCATCATGCGCGCCACAGCATACTCGCCGAATTTTGATGGCTGCTTGCCGTAATGGGCGCTGTACTTTTCCAGAAAATATTCAAGAAAAACCGGTATCTCTTCCCGCCGCTCCCGCAACGGTGGAATATGAATGCTGACAACGTTCAACCGGTAGAAAAGATCTTCCCTGAAAACGCCTTCTTCCACGGCGCGCTCCAGCGGTTTATTGGTCGCCGAAAGAACGCGCACGTCCACCTGAATATCGCGTTTGCCGCCGAGCCGCGAAAACTCATGGTCCTGTAAAACGTGCAGCAATTTGGCCTGCAGCGCCGGATGCATCTCACTGATTTCATCCAGAAAAATAGTGCCGCCATTGGCCTGTTCGAATTTTCCCAGTTTCTGCCGGGTGGCTCCGGTAAAGGCGCCGGGCTCGTAGCCGAACAACTCGCTTTCCAGAAGTTCATGCGGAATGGCGGCGCAGTTCACCTTGACGAAGGGTTTTTCTGAGCGGCTTGATTCGCCATAAATCATCCTGGCCACAACTTCTTTGCCTGTGCCGCTCTCCCCCCTGATCAACACTGTGGCCGTCGTGTCCGCGACCTGCTCAATGGTCATTTTCACTTCCATCATCTTTGGGCTGGTTCCAAAGAGCATGGTGAAATCGCTTTGCCGCCGCACTTGTTCTCTGAGTTGCGTCACTTCATGATATAAGCGCTGGTTGTCGAGCACGCGCGAGATGCGTACATCCAGCTCCTTGGGGTCCACAGGTTTGCTGATGTAGTCATCGGCGCCCAGCTTGGAAGCTTTGAAAATCATCTCCGGATCTTTGTTGGCGGAAAGAACCATCACGGAAACGCCCGGTTTGATCTGCTTCAGCCTTTGCAGGATTTCCGTTCCGGAAGCCCCGTTCATGGAGGTATCCACCAGGACCAGAACCGGATCAAAGCCACGGAACACGCGCAAGGCTTCCTGATCACTGGAGACAACGCTCACCTCAAAATTGCGGCGTGACAGGTGGGAAGAGAGGTACTTGGCCATCACCAGGTCATCATCAACAATCAGCACGCGGGTCCTATGGTTCATTGCTTCTCCAGGGCGGGACAGATTGCGACTCGTGCGGCAGCTATGAGCAAGCTTAAAAGCTCACCGATAATTGTACTTCGATTCCATTTTCAGGTATTTGGATGCCCAAAGCAAGCGGGATGGCCGGAAAGGTACCCTTTATAGGTACACAAAAGCACACCTAGGCCATGGACGAGAAATTGATAATGGGTGGCCAACCGTACGGAATCAGGAAGAACGCTTTCCAGAAATGAAGTGGTACGGAGGCCATGGGCCGCTCATCACCACCTCAACACCAGGAAGATGGCGGGTCGCCATCTGATAACGGTTCTGATATTTTTGCACCTTTTTGTGGTCGATGAGGTGGGCAATATCAATCAGCATGCCGCCTGAATCCACTTTGCGGCAGCAGACATCCTGGTCAAGCGGATCAAATATTTTGTGCACTTGCACTGAGAGGGCGCGCGCTTTAGTCTGACGCTCGCGATGCCGCGCTGCTTTCTCCCGCAGCTTGGTCAAATACTCGCTTCCAACCGTGGCGGGCAGCTCGATTTCTTCCAGCGCCTGGCGCAGAGACCCATCCTTGACCAGCAGCTTGAGGTGCATTTCTGCCTTTCCCTTCAACTTGAGAACGTTCTCAGTAAATGCCTTCCGGTTCAGGCGCACGGCGCGACGCAACGCATCATCCGTGTCGAAGACGGTGCCAAATCGGAACGGCAACACAGTTGTTCGCTTGAAGCATTCACTCACCACATGCGCGTGTTGCAGCAGCGCCTTCTGTCCGAGGTCGCCGGTGGGAATGTATTCACTCACGATCACAGAGAATTCGCCGCTTGGATAGGCAAAGGTCTGGGCGTCAGCAATACCCCTTAGATTTTCAACGGGAACTGGACGGCGGGCTCGAATACCATTCTGGAAGGCTTGTTGCTCAACAATGCAGTACGCGTACCATGCCATGAGGGTTGCTTCTCCTGTCCGGAAAAACGTTTGGGCCGGTCTGTTGTCTGTCTAATCGGGCGAAAACTGCGAAGAGCTCATCCGATGAACCACAATCCGAGGGGTCGGGTTCATCTTCATCTTGGGCGTCGGCGGGTTTTCCAAGCGCCACCACTATCGTATGACTATCAGTGATGAAATGCAACAGAGACTGTGCATGAGATTAAAAAAATCTGTCGCGCCCCCTGCCTCCATCTTACAAGCTAAAGCGGAGCGCAGATTGGCGGAGCTAAGTCTTTGTTACCCAAAGAGCTTAAACTCTCTTCATATTGCGCCGCGGGCAGTTAAGACACCGAATGGATGCTTGAGAATAGTTCATTGCCCACTCGGACACTGTACCCCGTCCTTAGCTGTCGCATCAGGAACAATTCCGGCGCAGACCGCGCAGGACCTTCAGTAAGTTTCCCCAAAGCCCACTGGAAGCATCTCAAATGGCACAGTTGCATGCGCTGTTGCACATGCTGCTTGAGAAGACAATCGCTCCATGGCCTCAAACGAATCTACAAAACCAGCGCCTTTTCCGCCGGAAAGGTTTGTTGCTGAAGTATTTTCCGAGCTGGATGAGCTGACAATCAGGAACCGATGGCAACACCTCAACGTGGTGCTTCGCTTGAGTATGCTGAGCGGATTGCCCATGCAGCTTGAGGCCACTCTCAGCCTGCTTTGTGATATGGCCGGCGAGATTTCACCGTTTGATCGTATGCTGGTTTATTTCTGGGATGAGGGCGCCGAGGAAATGGAACTCCGACTAGTGCGCGGGTTCCCCAAAGGCAAACAAGTGGCAAGCGAAATTTCCACGGGAAACATCGTGAACCTCTGGGCCGTAAAGTATGGCCGTCCCCTTCTGATCACCGAGGGCCATCACGTTCAAGCGGATGCCCTGCTGGATATGATGGACGCGGCTTCCGGGTTGGCAGTGCCGCTTTTTGTCAGCAACCGCGTCATGGGCTCGATGCAATTGTTTTCGTCGCGATGCGATGCCTATCAGCGCGATGATGCCCAGCTCCTCTGGATCCTGTCACTCGTGTCCGAAAATCTTCTTAGCCGTGAGTACGCTAACGAAGGACTTCTGCGCTTCGCATTTACGGATTACCTGACCGGCCTCAGGACGCGGGGTTACTTTGAACAGCAGCTTGAGCTGGAGTTCAAACGTGCCGAACGCCGCAAGCAGAAGTTCGCGCTGCTGATGATCGACATCGACCACTTCAAGCACCTCAATGATACTTTTGGCCACCACGTGGGTGACCAGATGCTGCGCGATCTGAGTTCAATTCTCATGAAGGACATGCGCGAAGTGGATACAGTGGCGCGCTACGGCGGTGAAGAATTCGTCATCATTCTTCCCGAGACCACTCAGGCCGGAGCCCTTTATGTAGCCCAGCGCCTGCGCCGCGCCGTAGAACAGGCCAAATTTTTTGCCGGCTCGCCCCATGAAATTCAGCATCTCACGATCAGCATCGGTGTGGCCGGCTATGACAGCGATGCCCAGTTCAAGCGAGATCTGATCGAGTTTGCCGATGCCGCTCTGTACGCCGCCAAGCACGCCGGACGCAATCGCGTGGTCGCGTATTCAGAACTTGCCGAGCAGACCAGAAAAGAAGTTTCCTGAGGACTTGCATGGGTTTCAGCGGTATGCATCCATCCAGCCCCGACCAGGGCTCGCGTGCGCCGCAGAGCGCATTTAAGGAATTCGGGCGCCCAAGGGCCTGGCGTGTAATTCATGCCTGCGAATACGTCCGCGATGTTCTGCCTGTGGTGGAAGGTCAGGTTGCCGCCGGCATGCGGCCTTACATTGTCACGCCGGCCGGGGAAGGCAGCGCTGAGTTGTATCTTTCAGGTAGAGGCCAGGACCAGCCTCGCTCGCTGTCACTGCTGCGCTCCTGGCAGGACGTACGCAACTGGCGCAAATCACTTCTTGACTGTGCGCCGGAAACTGCGGCCGATATTGTCCATGCGCATTCATTTTCTGCCGGAATGGCGGCTGTACGGAATATCGGCGGAGTGGTTTACGACCTGCATGAATGCATTGAGGAACTCGCCATATCCGCGGGGCAGTGCGAAGCCGGGAGCTGGATGGGGCGCTCCTTCCGTGTGGCCGAACAATTTGTCCTCGCGCGCGCTGCCGCCGTGATTGTGCATTCGCTGGGAATGCAGCAGGCAGCGCAGGAACGAGGTGCGCTTTCTGAGAGCATCTTCGTTATTCCGGAGCCGTTGTCGCTGGAACAACACTTTCCGCTACCGGATTCTGCCGCACCAGACTTTCTTCAGCAATGCTTCGGTTTGTCATCTGACGCTGTTACATTCCTGTTTCCAGAGTTCGCAACGCCGGGCGCGGTCGAGCTCCAGGCCGGCCAGATCATGCTGCTTGAGAGTATGGCCCTGACCAGTCCTGAGAATCCGCAGTTCTGCTTCCTCTTGCAGGGCGCCGAGACCGAGCACTTGCGGGACTCAATCAGCAGGTGCGCATCGCGTTTGGGAATTCGCGAAAAGGTCTTCCTCATGGCGCCGGGAGATTGCGCAGCGGCGTGGCAGAAGGCAGACGTGATTATTGCCGGCGGCGAGCCGCCCCCTCATTCCGGTACGGCTCGGCGCCCCAACGACATTTGCCTGCGTGCTCTTGCCCACGGGAAAACGCTGCTGGCCGCCGACATACCCAGGAATCGCGATGTCAGTCCTGACGGACAAGGCTGTCTCTGGTATGACCATGGCAGTCCCCGCGATCTCGCGTTCCGGCTTGCCTTTCTCGGACGCAATCCTGTATTCCGCATGGCCCTGGCAGCCTCCGGACGCGCACACTTGGTTGAGACCCGCAACAGCACGGCGATTGGTGAGAAATACCACGACGCGTATCGCTACGCGTTTGGCCGCAAGAGGTTCACAGGGCCCGGAACTGGGATTCCCGCCCTCCAGCCCGCCGCCAACTGGAGCTGATTCCCTCCTCTTTATCGAAAAGTAGCGGGCGAGGCTCTTGGGTGCGTGTCGCAATTGCAGCTCACTTCAGACCAACTTTGGGCAGCAGTTTTTCTGATAAATCGCCTCGTGGCTGGTAAAGGGTTTGCTAATTTGTCCAAGTCGCGCGCAGGCAGAATGCTCACTGCCGTACAATGGAAAGCTTCTCGGGTCCGGATTCAGCAGGAGGTAACATGCGGAAACTGGTCGCTCTCACGCTCTTTTTCTTGTCATCGATTTGGTCAGTGGCATCCGGCCCTCAGGACCGGCAGCCCACAAATCCTCAATCCGTCATTTCGCCATCCAATCCCGATGCGCGCCCCGTCCCCATTGACGACCTGTATTATTCGCGCCGGATTTCCGACCCCGCGTGGTCGCCCGATGGCAAGGAACTGGTTTTCACCACGAACTTCACTGGCCGCCTCAATCTGTGGAAGATGAACTCGAACGGCGGCTGGCCCATCCAGTTGTTGCAGTCGGATGATCGGCAAACTTCAGCCGTATGGTCGCCGGACGGCAAGTGGATTGTCTACCAGCAGGACGTTGGCGGCCACGAAATCTGGGACATCTATGCCGTTCCCAGCAATGGCGGCGAGCCGCTGAACCTCACTCACACGCCGCATATTGCCGAACAAAGCCCGCATTTTTCTCCTGACGGCAGCATGGTTGCCCTCGAACTGAAACCTGAGACTTCGCCGACGATTGACATCGCCGTGATGGATTGGCATACGCATGCGATACGCAATCTAACCCATGAAAAATCTCCCGACCATCTGTGGGCGCTTGTGCAATGGAGCCGCGACGGCAGATTCATTTTCGCCAACCGGATGAATGTCGAGTTCAGTGACAGCAGTGTTTATCGCATTGATGTGGCCAACGGACAGGTTGAAGACCTCACGCCGCACCAGGGCCAGATATTGATCACAGCAACAAGCGTCTCCCCTGACGGAAAACTCATTCTGCTCAGCTCAAATCAGAAGGGCGGCTACAACAACGTTGCTCTGCTCGACACAACAACAAAGAAGCTGAATTGGGTAACGGATACCCAGTGGGAGGCCGGTTCGGGCGACTTTTCTCCCGACGGGCGCCAACTCACTTACGCCATCAACCAGGATGGCCAGACCACTCTTTACGTGCAAAGGGTAGGCCAGCAGCAAGCCCAGAAACTGCCGTTCCCTCAAGGACTCACGTTCGGCGTCGGCCTGCCCACAGCTTTCTCTCCTGACGGCACACGTCTGCTGGTCTCACATCAGGATAGCCAACGTGTGGGCGATTTCTGGATCTATGATCTGCGGACGCGGACGCCGCGGCAGATTACATATTCATCCATCGCCAGCCTGAGCCCGCAGTCCATTCCGCCGGCCCAACTCGTACACTACAGGAGCTTTGACGGGCAGATTATCAGCGCTTATCTGTGGATGCCTTTTAACCTGAAGCGCGACGGCAGCAATCCCGCCATTGTCCTCCCCCATGGTGGCCCGACGGGACAAATTCTGGATTCTCTTGACACCCGCGCCGCAGCGCTGGCTTCGCGCGGCTATATCTGCATCGGCCCCAATGTCCGCGGCTCTACCGGCTACGGTATCGCGTTCCAGCAGGCCAACATCAAAGACCTGGGCGGCGGCGATCTCAAAGACGAGGTTTACGCGACAAAATTCCTGGTTGCCACCGGCTATGTTGATCCGAAAAAAATCGGCATCACCGGCGGGTCATACGGCGGCTTTATGACTTTGATGGCGATTGGGAAGGTGCCCGACATTTGGGCGGCAGCGGTGGAAGAGTTCGGCATTATTGACTGGTTCACGATGCTCAAGAGCTCTGATCCGCTCCTGCAGGAGTACGAGAAAGGCTTACTCGGCGATCCTGAAAAAGACCGCGCTGTGTATGAGAACGCCTCCCCGATCAAATACATTCGCAACGCGAAAGCGCCTTTGCTGGTTCTCCAGGGAGAGAACGACATTCGCGTCCCTAAGGAAGAGGCAGACCAGGTTTTAAACATCCTCAAGCAAGCGGGCAAGACCGTTGCGGTGCACTATTACGCGCAGGAAGGCCACGGCTTCTTCAAGAGGGAGGATCAGATCGATTCACTCAAAAGGATTGTCGATTGGTTTGACAAGTACATGAAGCCCGGAAGCGCTGCTTCAGCGAACCAATGAAATTCAATGATCGCCAGGGCTAAGCTGACTGCCGTGACAGCTCCTTGCCCACGGAATCGAGCACCCCATTGATGAAATGGACCGATTCGGGCGCGGAAAACTTGCGCGCGATTTCCAGTGCTTCATTGATCACCACGGGCCTTGGCGTGCTGCGATAGCAGAGGAACTCCGCTACTCCGGTGCGCAGCACGTTGCGATCGACCGCCGCCATGCGGTCCATCTTCCAGTGCTGCGCGTGCTTCTGGATCAGATCGTCGACTCCCCTTTGATCGTCGACGGCAACACTAAAGAGATTGTCGGCAAAATCGCGGGTCTCAGCATCCACTTCCGGGCGCTCACCCCAGAACGTCTTGCGCACCTGTTCCGGCGACTGCTTGCCCATGTCCCGCTGGAACAGCATCTGTAGACACAGTTCACGTGCTTTGCGCCGCGTCCCCACCCTCAGCTCGCCTGGCCTTTCTGGCGGGAAACAGCGCCGCCGGTTTTGCGCTTGAGGCTCACCATTTCAATGGCGGAGACAGCGGCTTCGTAGCCTTTATTGCCCGCCTTGAGTCCGGCGCGATCCAGCGCCTGCTCCAGGTTCTCACAGGTAAGCACGCCATAGGTATGAGGGACGCCAGTCTCCTGGGCCGATTGTCCGATGCCACGCGTCACTTCAGTCGCAATATGTTCATAGTGGGTGGTCTCGCCGCGAATCAAACAGCCAAGCGTGATGATTGCCTCATATTTTCCGGTTTCGGCCATGGCCCTTGCCTGTGAGGGTATCTCAAACGATCCGGGTACGCGAAAGATTTCAATATCCTTCTCGCTGCAACCGCTGCGGCGCAACGCGTCCAGCGATCCCTGCAGCAACCGCTCCGTGATAAACGAATTCCAGCGTGCCACCACAATGCCAAAACGCATTCCGGAGGCATTCAGGTCGCCTTCCGTCGCATCCTGCTTCGCCCGGTTCTTCTGCCAGAAGAGAATATTTACGCCCCTGGCCAGTTCGGCAATCAGAAACCGTGAATCCCACGCCGTCTCCCGCACATCGGTTGCGATCTTGAACTTCTTATCTTTCAATAGTGCCCGCGCTGAATCCAGATCGCTGACTTCCACCCAGATATCCGAGTGCAGATTTTCTTTGCCTGCCATGAATTCCAACTGACCCAATGGCGCTATGAAGACAATGCCCTGCCCACGCGGAGTCTTCCAACCGGTAGCGCGCTCAAATCCGAGCGCGTCCAACAGTTCGGCGAGCTTGTCGAGCTGTTTTGAGCCGGCTGCTTTGCGGATGGTAGTGATGCCCTTGATCATGCGTTAAACGTACTCGCCTTTCCAGTTATGGCCGCAAACTTGGCAGTGCCATTTGTCGAAGCCTTCGGCGTCCAGTTTACTTCGAGCGATCGGTAGTGGGTCAGGTTGATTTTTGAGCTTTTCTTTGTTGGGACACAAGGATGATGCCTACAACGATCAAGCAAGAAGGCAATACGACGAGGTGAGAACCTAGCCCGAGCCTTATCCCGAGGATGAGGCCAACGCCGAGTCCGATCAGTAGAATTCCCGCTTCCCGTTTATTCATCGCGTCATGTTTATTACCTATCAGGCAAGTGCCGCGACCCGATGAGCGGAGGACGGCTCATTTACCCTGAAAATTCGCGGGGCGCTTTTCCAGAAATGCCCGGGTTCCCTCGTTTTTATCATCCGTCGCGCAGCAAACGCTGAACAGCGTGGCTTCCAGGAATAATCCTTCCTGAAGGGTCATATTCAGGCCCTGGTTGACTGCCTCCATGCAGTACTGGATCGCCAGGGGTGAGTTGGCGATGATCTTGGCGGCAATCTCCTCAGCACGAGCGATAAGCCTGTTCGCCGGGACAACTTCATTCACCAGACCGATGCGATGGGCTTCCTGCGCGGAGATCATTTCTCCCGTGAGCAGAATTTGCATGGCCAGGCCAGTACCAACCAGCCGCGGAAGACGCTGCGTTCCTCCATAACCGGGAATGATTCCCAGCTTCACCTCTGGTTGGCCGAGCTTCGCGTTCTCGCTGGCCAGCCGCATGGTGCACGCCATGGCAATTTCGCAGCCGCCTCCCAGGGCAAAGCCGTTGATGCATGCAATGACAGGCTTGCCAAGGTTCTCAATAAGATCAAGCACCGCCTGGCCGCGATGCGTGTAGGCCTTCGCTTCCACAGGATTGTTTTTCGCCAGTTCATTGATGTCAGCGCCGGCGACGAATGATTTTTCTCCCGCACCGGTCAGGATGACCACACGGGTACTCGCGTCTGCAGCCAGTTCCGTGAAGACTTCCTGCAATTCTCCCATGGTGGCCCCGTTCAGCGCGTTCAGGACCTTGGGGCGATCAACGGTGACGTAGGCAATGTGATTTTTCTTTTCGAGTGTGACGTTTTCCATAGTGTTACATGTCCCGAGCGAAGCGAGGGAACCCTACCCCTGCAGTACGCATGACCGCTACATCAAAATGTCTTTCCAGGAGGGCGAGACTTTCGCAGTCAAGTCTTCCCAATGCGGGTTACTCTTTGAGAAAAGGGCGATCTTCTTTTCTCGACGGAACTTCTTGATCTGTTTCTCACGAGCCGCCGCCGTTTCATCGTTGCTAAATAATTCGTAATACATAAGACGATGCACCTTGTAACGCTTCGTAAACCCATCGGCCAAACCCAAACGATGTTCTCTGAGGCGTTTCTTCAGATCGTCTGTCAAACCGGTGTAAAGAGTCCCGCTTAGACTGGCAATTATGTACACCCAATAGCATTTCTGGCGTTTCATAGACTCGAAGATTGTAGGGTTCCCTCGCTCCGCTCGGGATTATTAAAAGCACGGTACCGGATTATTCGGATCCTTGTAATCGTAAAAGCCCCTGCCGGTTTTCCTCCCGTACCATCCGGCCATCACCAATCGCTTGAGCAAGGGCGGCGAAGCGAAGCGGCGCTCCTTGAACTCATCGAACATTACGTGGGTGATGTAGTACGTCGTGTCCAAGCCGACAAAATCGAGTAACGTGAACGGCCCCATCGGATAGCCGCAGCCCAGCTTCATCGCATTATCGATATCGGGAATCGAGCCTACGCCTTCTTCATAGGCGCGGATAGCATCCAGCAGGTAAGGCACAAGCAGGCGGTTTACGATAAATCCGGTCTTGTCGCTGGTGCGCACTGGCACCTTGCCCAGGCTCTTGCCGAAGTTAAATGCGGTCTCGAAAGCCTCATCGCTTGTGGCAATCGTACGCACCACTTCAACCAATTTCATCAGAGGCACAGGATTGAAGAAATGCAGTCCGACAAACTTGTCCGGCCTTTTCGTGGCAGCGGCGACTTCCGTGATTGAAATGGAAGAAGTGTTGCTGGCGAAGATGGCGTCCTTTTTTACAATCCCGTCCAGCGCGGAAAACATCTTCTTCTTTTCATCCACGTTCTCAATGATGGCTTCAATAATGATGTCGCAATCGGCGAGAGCGCTCCGATCCGTTCTGCCCTTGATCCGTGCGCGAACCGTCGCGGCCGGCTCTTTAATCGTGCCCTTTTCGGCGAATTTGGCCAGCGACTTCTCAATCCCGGCAAAGCCCTTGTCCAGGAACTTCTGCTCTTGCTCGAGCACCGTCACGTCATAACCCGCGGTCGCACTGACCTGGGCAATGCCTGAGCCCATCAGGCCACAACCGAGAACACCGACTTTTTTTATCTGCATTCTTCCCCTCTTTTAACTACAAAGGACACGAAGATCACAAACCTTGAACCACAGAGGACACAGAGCAGATCCAGACCTTTGGTTCTGAATTATGATCTGCGAGTTTTCATCTGCTTGTCTTTGTGTTCCTTCGGGCCTTTGTGGTTCTGCGTTCCTTTGTGGTTGGATTTATCCCCGCAAATTCTCCACAATCATCGCTATTCCCTGCCCACCGCCGATGCAGGCGGTCGCCAAGCCATACTTCCCCTTGCGGCGGCGCAACTCGTAAAGCAACGTGAGCACCAGGCGCGTGCCCGTCGCACCCAATGGATGCCCGAGCGCAATCGCGCCTCCGTTCACGTTGACTTTGCTGCGATCGAGGCCCAGTTCTTTTTCAACTGCCAGATACTGCCCCGCAAAAGCCTCGTTGACTTCGATCAGATCCATGTCTTCGAGCTTCAGCCCGGCTCTCTTCAGCGCGGCGCGGGAGGACGGGACCGGACCGCTGCCCATGATCTTCGGATCGACCGCTGCTATGCCCCAACTCACGATCCGGCCAATCGGTTTCAAATTCCGTTTCTGCGCCTGATCCAGAGTCATCATCACCACAGCGGCGCCGCCATCAACGATCCCGCTGGCATTTCCGGCAGTCACAGTGCCGTTCTTTCCGAACGCCGGCCTCAACTTGGCCAAGCCTTCCATTGTTGTCTCAGGACGGAGGTGGTCATCCTTGTCGAACATCTCACCCGTGGGCTCGCCTTTGCGATTCTTCAGCGGAACCGGTGTGATCTCCTCGCCCAGGCGGCAGGCCTTCTGGGCCGCTCCCGCTTTCTGCTGCGACTGCAGCGCAAATTCGTCCATCATCTCGCGCGTGATGCCCTGTTGCGAGGCGTAGAGTTCGGCAGTGTTGGCCATGTAGAGCCCGCAGTAACTATCGAGCAGCGCGACCATGAGCGAATCTTCCATTTTGCCTTCGCCCAGACCGAAGCCCCAGCGCGCCCCGCGAATCACGTGCGGCGCCTGCGACATGGACTCAATCCCGCCGGCAAGCACCGTGCTGGCCTCGCCCAACTGGATCATCTGCGCCGCCGAAACCAGAGACTGGATACCCGAACCGCAGATGCGGTTCACAGTCAGCGCCGGCACTTCAATGGGCAGGCCGGCCTTGAGCGCCACGTGACGCGCACCGTAGAGCGAGTCGCCCGATGTCTGCTGGGCATTGCCGAACACGGCATGATCAAATTCCTTCGGTTCGACGCCGGAGCGGCGGATGGCCTCCTGGCTGGCCACGGCGCCAAGTTCCATGGCGGTAAAGTCGCGCAATTTGCCGCAATAGCGGCCCATGGGTGTGCGCGCACCATTCACGATTGCGATATCAGTAGTTTGTGACATAAGAGAAACCTGTATGAAGAGTTTTCCAACTCGGGGCAAACCCTTAAGTTTAACACGCGGGCGATCCGCCGATGCTGCGCACTCTCCGCGTGACGCGCGCAGCCGCAGGACTTATAATCGGCGAGCTCACATGAACCTCACCAAATTCTTCCGCACAGCCACGTTGATCGCTCTGTTTTTTGCCTTGAACCCGTTATCCGCCTGGACACAGGCCAAATATCCGGATTATCCCAGCGAAACGCCCTCGGAACTCAAACCTCTCACCGAGAGCTGGGATTACACTCGCCGGGAAGTCATGATCCCAATGCGCGACGGCGTCAAGCTGCATACGGTAATCCTGGTCCCAAAAACCGCGACCAAAGCGCACCCCGCAGGCATCCTGCTCACACGCACGCCCTATAACGCTGACGAGCTCACCAGCCATGCGGCGAGTTCGCACCTCGGGCCGATTCTCGAAGGCTATGACAATGCCACAGATGTAATTGTGGAGGGCGGATACATTCGCGTGGTCCAGGATGTGCGCGGCAAGTACAACTCTGAGGGCGATTACGTGATGAACCGGCCGCTGCACGGGCCGCTCAATCCCACGCCGGTGGACCACTCCACCGACACATATGACACCATTGACTGGCTTGTAAAGCATGTCCCTGAGTGCAACGGCAAGGTCGGCATCATCGGCATTTCCTATGACGGCTTTCTGCCGCTGATGGCGCTCGTCCATCCGCATCCGGCACTGAAAGTCTCCGTGCCGATGAACCCAATGGTGGACGGCTGGCGCGGTGATGACTGGTTCCACAACGGCGCGTTTCGCGAGCAGAACATGCCCTACATCTACGAGCAGGAGGCCACACTCAACAACGACGCCAAGTGGTGGACGGGCTACTACGACGACTACGACCTTTACATGCACGCCGGCTCAGTCGGGGAGCTTGGCAGGGAGCACGGGCTGGAACAGGTCGGCTTCTGGCGGAAGGTCCTTGAGCACCCGAGCTATGACTCGTTCTGGCAGGAGCAGGCCATGGATAAGATCCTCGCCGCGCAGCCGCTAAAAGTCCCGGTGATGCTGGTGGCCAGCCTGTGGGACCAGGAAGATATTTACGGCGCCATGGCTGTTTACAAGGCGATTGAACCAAAAGATACCAACAATGACAAAGTTTTTCTGGTGCTCGGGCCGTGGCACCACGGGCAGGAGATCGGAGACGGCAGCACGCTGGGCGCTCTGAAGTTCAACAGCGATACCGGCCTCTATTTCCGCCAGCACATCCTCGCCCCCTTCCTGGCCCAGTACTTGAAAGATGGCGCGCCCAAGGCCAATGTGGCTCCTGTCTCGGCTTTTCTTACCGGCGAGAATCATTGGGAGAGGCTTTCTTCATGGCCCTCAGGCTGTGCCCGCGGATGCAGCGTCAAGCCGACGCCGCTTTATCTCCGCTCAGGGCTGAAGCTCAGCTTTACCGCTCCGAAAGTCGGTGACAAACAATACGACGAATACGTCTCTGATCCCGCCAAACCGGTTCCCTTCCGCGCGCGTCCAACTCGCGCGGTTGGTTATGACATTGATAAAGGGCTCACCTGGCCGCTGTGGCTGGTTGATGATCAGCGCGAAGCCTCCGGCCGGCCCGATGTGCTGGCGTTTGAGTCCAATGTGCTGACGTCCCCGGTGCAGATCAGCGGCCAGCCGGTGGCGAATATCATCGCTTCCACCACCGGAACGGATTCTGACTGGGTGGTAAAGCTCATCGATGTTTACCCGGATGAAGTAGCGGACCAGCCGGAGATGGGCGGTTATCAGCTCGCGGTATCGATGGACATCTTTCGCGGACGTTATCGCGAGAGCCTGGAGAAGCCGCATCCAATCACGCCCGGCCAGCCTTTGTTGTACAAATTCGAGCTGCCGACAGCGAACCACGTATTCCTGCCCGGACACAGGATCATGGTGCAAATCCAATCCAGTTGGTTCCCGCTTTACGATCGCAACCCGCAGACGTTCGTTCCCAACATCTTCTGGGCCAAGCCGGGCGACTACAAGAAGGCCACACAACGGATCTATCACGGACCGGGCTCGATGCAGGAGAGCTTTATTGAGCTGCCGCTGGTAGAGACGCATTGAAAACAAATTCCACCACGGAGGCACAGAGACACGGATAAAACCCAGGTCAACAATCAGTCTTCCTTCTGTGTAGCAATAGCCACTACTGCACCTTGAGGGATGGTGGCTATCGTGGCTCGCATGCGAACGTGACCGGGTACCACAGGTTTTGGCCGAGAGAAACTATGATTGCCTTTCTCTGTGGCTCCGTGCCTCTCTCGAAAAAGTTTCCGGAAGCTACGAAGGTCTGCCACTCGCGAGAGTGCAGCGCCGACAGGCGCGAAAGAGAATAGCCCAGCCTGAGGCGAGCGAGCATCGCGAGTGAAGCCGTAAGGCTGGGTAAGTGAGTTGAAGAACTATTCCACGCTGCCGCAGGCCGGAGCGGAGCCGCAGGCGAAGCGACAATAACGAAAGCATTTTCATGCACGTTTGGGACCGCTTCCCGTCATGATGCGTTCGTGGTGAGAAGTGCTGTTCACTCGTTCCGCAGCGCAATCATCGGGTCCACGCTGGTGGCGCGGCGCGCAGGAAGATAACAAGCCAGCAGTCCGGCGACGAGAAGCAGCAGGCAGATTCCACCGAGGGTGGCCGGGTCCGCCAGTTCAACCCCATATAACAATCTGCGCAAAAACCCGGCACAGGCGAGGCCGGAGGCCGCTCCAAGCGCGAGCCCCACAAATACGAGCCGCATGCCTTCGCCAAGGACGCGGCGGAAGATTCTTCCCCGCGTGGCCCCAAGAGCCATACGAACACCGATCTCGCCGCTACGCCGTGCAACATTGAGAGCCAATACGCCATAAAGCCCGATGCACGCGAGGCTCAGGGCAAGCAGGCTGAAGGCGCCGCAGAGCGCAGTAATCAGCCTGTCCTGAAGCAATGATTCATCCACGCGCTCGCGCAGAGTCTTCATGCTGGTGATCGAGACCTCGTTGTCCAATGAGGCAACGATATCGCGCAGAGGAGTAGCCAGCGCCTTTTCGGGATCAATGGCAGAACGAACATTTAAAGTGGCATTCACAGCCCATCCTGGCGCCGATTCAGATTTGCACAAATAGAAAAAGTCGGGCGTCTTCTCGCGCACATCGTTGTAGCGGGAATCGCCGGCCACGCCGACAATTTCAATGGGCCCTCGACTGCCGCCCGGAATCATTTGAAAATGCTTGCCGATGGGGCTCTCATCCCCGAAAAAATGACGCGCCATGGTGCGGTTGATGATCCCCACGAGTGGCGCTCCCTCCACGTCCTGCGAAGAAGAAAAATCGCGGCCCTGAAGCAGGGGAATGCCCATGGTGGCGAAGTAATCCGGTGTCACTGAGTTGAAAAAGGCGTGCAGTTCCTCGCTTGGCTCAGGCGTATAGCCCTCAACCGCAACATTGATTCCGAACATGCGCCCGCTGATCGGCGGAAAACTGGAGAGGCTTACGGCGCGAACGCCGGGCAACGCCCCGGCCTTTGTGAGGAGTTGATGATAGAAGCCGGCAATGCGCGCCGGCGTGTTGCCGTAAATGTTGCCGCTCAGCGTGGCTGTCAGCACCTGGTCACGATCAAAGCCGACTTTCGTGGTCTCAAGATTGATCAGGCTGTGCAGCAACAGCCCGGCTGCAATCAGCGCGGCCACGGAAAGCGTCACTTGCCCGAGTACAAATGCATTGCCCAGCCGCCTTGGCGTCGCGGTAAGGGTGCCGGGCCGCAGGTTCGGATTTCTTCTCGTTGCGGCCAGCGCAGGCGCCAGGCCGCAGAGCAGCGTCGTGAGCGACGCGATTGCAAGCGCAAACAACAGAACTCGCAGGTTTAGACCAGCAGACAAAAAAGCATGAGCTTGCCGGTTCAGCGCCGCCACGAGTATCCGATTGACGCAATACGCCAAGCCCAACGCCGCCAGAGTGGCCGCCGCGGTGAGCAACGCGCTTTCAGTAAGGATGTGCCGAACGGTGCGCCACCGTCCCGCGCCGAGCGCCAGCCGGATTTCAATTTCATGCCTTCTTGCCGCTGCGCGGGCAAGCAGAAGGTTCGCCACATTGAAGCAGGCAATCAACAGAACCAGACCCGATATGGCCATCAGCAGGCGCGCCGGAAGTAATAATTTTTCGCGGATCTTTGAAATTCCGCGCTCAGCCGGCAGCACCCGCAGACGCGCCATCATCTGGCGACGCTCGACTTCAGGAATACCCGACTCGCTCGCAAGCTGTTCAAACATCGGTTCCAACGCAACCTGCGCCTGGGCAGCGCTAAGGCCCGGCTGCAGACGCCCCATGATAGTGACCCAGTCGCCGGGTATCTCCGTGCCCTCGCCTTTCAGCGGACGTCCCATCTTCAAAGGGACATAAAAATCGGGCTTCTCACCAATGACAGCCCCAAAAAATTGAGGCGGCGTGATACCGGCCACGATCAGGCTCATGTCGCGAATCGGGACCATCTTTCCCACGACCCCCTGGCTGCCTCTGAATTCGCGCTGCCAATAGTCATAACTGAGTACGACGTTATTGCTGCCGTACGCGCCGCTGTCATCGTCCGGTGTAAGCAAGCTGCCCATGTAGGGCCGCACGCCGAGAACATTGAAATAATTGCCGGAAACCAGCAGGCCGCGCGCGGTGTGGGGACGATTATCGTGAACGAATTCTTCCGTGTTGAGAGGCGCAAACGCCAGCACCCCGGCAAAGACTCGTTTTTCAGAACGAAAGCGGTCAATCGTTCCGGACTGCCACTCATTGGCTGTCCCCATGGTGCCGGACGTGGCCAGTGCAACCAATTCTTCAGGATGATCAACTGGAAGCTTGCGTAGGAGCAGCGGGTCCAGCAGCGAAAAGATGGCCGTGGTCGCGCCCACTCCCAGTGCCAGCATCAGCACGGCCGTGAGGGCGAATCCGCGGCTCCTCAAGAGAAGCCGGGCTCCGTAACGCACGTCTTTGAACAGCTCTTGCCACATTTCGCTTTTACCAGCCTCATAGTCTGGCACGGCTGGAAGCAGAGAACGAGGGAACGAAGGTCTTATGAACAGTCCTCATCTGGTGCTAAGACACTAAAAAAGCCGCCCCGAAGAGCGGCTTCAATGTTCGTGAACGAGCGTGTTTATTTGAAGAAGCTGTCAGCCTGGGCCAGGCGCCTGTTGACCTCATCCCAGTTGACCACGTTCCACCACGCTTTCAGGTACTCAGGACGGCGATTCTGGTATTTGAGATAGTAGGCGTGCTCCCACACGTCATTGCCGAGAAGCGGGAACTCGCCATTGCTCACCGGATTGTCCTGGTTTGGAGTGGATGTAACTTTGAGCTCGCCTGATTTGGTCTTCACCAGCCATGCCCAACCGCTGCCAAACTGGTTGGCGCCGGCGGTCTCGAATTTTTCCTTGAACGCATCAAAGCTGCCGAATGTCTTCTTGATGGCATCTGCAATGGCGCCTGTAGGCGCGCCGCCCTTTTTGGGGCCCATGATCTGCCAGAACATAGTGTGGTTTACGTGTCCGCCGCCGTTGTTGCGGACGGCCGAGCGGACATCTTCCGGCACCGCGCTCAGGTTACGGAGCAAGTCTTCCGGACTCTTGCTTCCCAGTTCAGGGTGTTTTTCGATCGCGGCGTTCAGTTTGGTCACGTAGGCTGCGTGGTGTTTGTCATGGTGCAGGTGCATGGTCTGTTCGTCAATGTGGGGTTCCAGCGCGTTATATGCGTAAGGCAGCGCGGGTACTTCGTGGGCCGTTAACGTTCCTTGTGCCATGTTGAATCACCTTCCTTGAATTTTTAAGTCCTTCGGTTAAAGACCTTATTTTAAACCCTCGGCAAGGTCACAGGGTGAGGAGGTTCAGAACGCGGCAAACGCAAGTTCCAGCAGGGTTTTCTGCTCCATTTCATGCGCCGTGTGCGAGCCTGTCGCCGGAGTGGATGACCAGGAGCGCTTGACGGTCCGCAAACGCTGGCCGCGCAGCAGCCGCTCCAGCAGGGGCAAAACGAAAAAGAGCGCGCCCATGTTGGCCGGCTCTTCCTGGACCCACAGAAACTCACGCGCATTGGTGTGCTGCGTCAGAGCGGCTTCAATTTCAGCCGCAGGGAATGGGAACATCTGTTCGATAAAGATGATGGCCGTGCGCTGTCCGTTGCGCCGTTTGCGCTCGCGCCGCAGTTCGTGCCCAATTTTTCCCGTGCAAAAGATAATGCGATCGCCGCTGGTTATTTCCGGGTCCTGGATCACGGTCTGAAATTTGCCGTTGCTCAATTCACGCAAGGGGCTGGCCGCGTCAGGATGCCTCAACATGCCTTTGGGCGTAAATACGATCAGGGGCTTGCGCCAGTTGCGTAGCGCCTGCCGCCGCAGCAAGTGGAAATACTGCGCCGCCGTGGACGGTTGCGCCACCTGGATGTTGTCCTTGGCCGCGAGCTGCAGATAACGCTCAATCCGGGCGCTTGAATGTTCCGGACCCTGGCCCTCGTAACCGTGCGGCAGCAGCATCACCAATCCGGAGAGCAGCCCCCATTTGTCTTCGCCGGCGACAAGGAACTGATCGACGATCACTTGTGCGCCGTTGGCAAAGTCGCCGAACTGCGCCTCCCACAGCGTTAGCCCGTCAGGATAGTCGCGGCTGAAGCCGTACTCAAATCCAAGCACAGCGGCTTCCGAGAGTATCGAGTTATACGCCTCAAACCAGGCCTGGTCCGGAGCAACATGGCAAAGCGGAACATACTCCTGCTCATTTTCCGTGTCGATGAGCACCGAGTGGCGCTGGTTGAAGGTACCGCGGCGGGCATCCTGACCGGAGAGCCGAATGGGAATCCCTTCGCGCAGCAAAGAGCCGAATGCCAGCGCTTCCGCCATTCCGTAATCCAGGTTCAGCTTTCCATTGCCCATCTTATGCCGCTGTTCCAGCAGCTTCTTGATCTTGGGGTGGATGTTGAAGCCTTCCGGATAGCTGGTGAGCGTTTCCGTAATTTGGTGCAGCGTATCTTCTGCAACTGCCGTCGGGACTTCCATCGCCGGGTTATACCTACCGCCAACATATTTGTCCCAGTACTCCGGCAGTTTGCGGAGAACAGGAGCTTTCTCCATCTTTGCGGCTTTGTCGTACGCGGCATCAATGTGTTCACGGAACCGCGCAGACATTTCACTGGTATCGATCTTGTGCTTTGCCGCGTAGATCTCAAACAGCGGCTGATGCTCGTTGATCTTCTTGTAAAGCAGAGGCTGGGTGATGGTGGGATCATCCACCTCGCTGTGCCCATGGCGGCGGTAGCCGATCAGATCGATCACCACGTCGCTGCCAAAACGGTAGCGGTATTCAACCGCAATTTTGGCCACGCGCAACACAGCTTCAGGATCTTCAGCATTCACATGGAAAATCGGGATGGGTTGGCGCTTGGCCAAATCCGATGAGAATCTTGATGTGTGCAGCTCGCCCGGATTGGTGGTGAAACCTATGAGGTTGTTGACGATTACATGAACCGCGCCGCCGACGCTGTAGCCCTTCAGACCGGAAAAATTCAGCGTCTCCGCCCAGATCCCTTGCCCGGCAAACGCGGCATCGCCATGCATGAGGATGGGCAGGATTTTCTTATCGCCATCCGGTTCCGCGTGCATCTGCTTGGCGCGAGCACGGCCCAGTAGCACCGGGTCCACAGCTTCCAGATGGCTGGGATTGGAGGCCAGATGCATGCGCAGCGTTACCCCGCTGCGTGTTTGATACTGACCTGTTGCGCCCTGGTGGTATTTCACGTCGCCGCCGCCGAGCACGCTTCGCGGGTCCACGTCTTCAAAGCCGGCGAATACGAACTCCGCGGGAATGCCGACAATCAGGCTCATCACAGTGAGCCGGCCACGATGGCTCATGGCCATCAATGCATGCGTCGCTCCGTGGCACGCGGCTGCTTCCAGCACCGTATCAAGGAACGGAATCAGCGCTGTGGCCCCCTCGCCGGAATAGCGTTTCGTGCCGAGATAGCGCGTCTGCAGGATCTGTTCAAAAAGGTCGGCCTGGAGCAGCCGCTCAGCCAGCCAGCGACGATCGATCTTCTGCGGCTGTGGGCGCTCCATCTGCTGCTGTATCCACTCCCGGCGTTCCGGCTGAGGCAGGTGCATAAAGTCGGCGCCCATGGTTCCGCAATAAATGCGGCGCGCTTCTTCAGCGCCCTCGCCGGAAATCCGGATTTCCGGGTAGCCGCCCCCGACCGGGCCGCCGAAAGGATGCAGGTTCGCATCCATGTAACCCCAACGGCGGAAGAGGTTGAAGACACGCTCGCGTTCCTGGGATTGTTGGGATTGCTCTGTATCTGGAAGTTCTGTATGAGTGCTCATGATTTACGTGTGAATTATTGACGCCCCTCAGATGCGGTCGCCATTAAAGGGCCAACTTATGAGGATATCACTCAGCGTGATCGGATTAAATTCAGCCGTTCAGCGATTCAGAGCCGAGGTCCAAGAGCCGCGTATGGCCGAAATTGTTGCGCAAAAGCAAGCGTCCTGCGAAGGTTCGCAGGACGCCAGGCAGCCCTCCCCCAGAACTGCCTTACCACCGAGAGCAGTCTAGAATCAGATTGGCCCCTCGTCCACGTCACTTTGGTAACCTTACCGGCAGCTCCGTCTGAGGGAAGTCAACGGTAGTGGCCTGTATCTGCTTTGCAGATCAGCGTTTACGGGGAATGAAACTTCGTTGGGGAAGTTACATCTAATCTTTTGTTAGGATTGAGAGTGCTAAATCTAGCCTCCCGGCTGATTGAAACTCACAAAAAGGTAGGATTCATGGCGAGCGACGCTATTTTGGAAGTGACAGACGGAAACTTCGACCAGGTGGTTCTCAAAAGCGACCGGCCGGTCATCCTGGATTTCTGGGCTGCCTGGTGCGGCCCATGCAAAGCCCTGGCCCCAATCGTAGATGAGGTAGCCGCGGCGTATCAGGGCAAAGTGAAGGTCGGAAAAATGGACGTGGACCGCAGTCCTGTAACCCCGCAGCGCTACGGTGTTCGCGGCATTCCCACCTTGCTCATCTTCAAGGGCGGCCAGGTGCAGGAGCAGATCGTCGGCTATGTTGCCCGGGACGTGATCGAAAAGGCGCTCAACAAGCACGTGAGCTAAGATTTTCAACAGGCAAACGCCCGGCTGTGGCCGGGCTTTTTTTTGTTCTATCGAGAAAGAACAAACAAAAGTAAAATCCGCGAAGCCCACTTTTAAACGGGCCTTCACTCCCTTGTTTTCAGCATTGGTTTCCGTTCCGGATCTGGGCTTTCTCATATTCCCGGCGGTGCTGCTTGCCTATTACGCTGTGTGCTGGGCGATTGCAGGCAAGGACCCGAAAATTGAAAACGTGGCTCCACAATATGAACCTCCGGCTGGCGTTTCTCCCGGAGTGGCCCGTTACATCATCACAGGTGGCAGTGACGGCACCACGCTTGCGGCCGTGCTCGCCAATCTTGCTGCAGAGGGGGTGATTTCCATTCAGCCGCAAGAGAAGACATACCGGCTGGAACTGCTGCAGGAAAAAATCGCGCGTCCGGCGGAAGAGGCCGCTCTGGTTCAGGCACTCTTCAGTCAGGAGATGCAGGCCAAGACTGTAGCAGGCGAGATGCCACGCCAAGCGCAGCCCACAGCAGAGTTGCGCGAAGCGGTCAAACGGATTTCCAGCCAGCAACTCGCGTCCGGGGGTTGGGTGTGGCGGCAGAACTAGCGCGCGAGCCACGGCGCATTGTGATCATTGATTCGAAATCCTCATTCCAGATCAAGCTCGCTCTTGATGCCATTCGGGGAAGTTTCCGAAAGAGCGTGCAAGGCCTGTATTTCCGCTGGAACTTTGGCTACGTCTTCGCCGGAATCGTTGCTACTTTCATTTTCGGGCTGGCGAGGTCATTTTTCGTTAACAGCCCGAAAGCGCCAACAACCTTCCTGACGCTCTGGCTTCTGGTGTTCACGAGCATTGCCGGGGCTGTGATCGCTTTTACCCGCTCCTCACGCCCTGCGCGTCCCTCAGCCGTCCAGCGGACTACCTCCGTTGTGCTGTTGCTGTTCTTTTTTATTGTGCCCGGGTTTCTGATTGCCGAATTTGCCATGCCGTCAGCAAAGTGGTTTGTGCTGGCCTTCCTGTCAGCGGTCGCTCTGAATAGAGCTTTCATGGTGCTCATGCGCGCACCAACTGCGGACGGACGCAAAGCTTTGAAACAACTCGCCGACTTCCGCGAGTTTCTGGTCCGCGTGGAACAGGAACAACTGGAGCCATGTATACTCCCCAGGAGAACGCACGCGTGATGAACCGCTTTCTACCCTACGCGATCGCAATGGAAGTTAAAGAGGGCCGGGGCGACACAATGGCCGCTGCGTTTTCCAATGCGATCGTGGAGAGATAATCTTGCGCTCAAGCCAGATGCTGGCGCCCAAACAGATTTCGCAATTAAGTAGTTTGGTAATTGGGTAATTTCGATTAGGCCCGGCGAATGCGCCTCGGGAACGGGGGGCGAAATTGCCACCTTACCAAATTACTCAATTACCAATTCGTTCTTCAGTACTTTCTCAGCACCCCAATCACGCGTCCCTGCAACTGGACCGACTTGGCGGGAACGATGATGGGCTTCATGGTGGCATTGGAGGGCTGGAGACGGATCTTGTCGCCTTCGCGATATAGGCGCTTCAGGGTCGCGTCATATCCTTCCACCAGCGCAACTACAATTTCTCCATCGCGCGCTGTATTGCCCTTCTCCACCAGGACATAATCGCCGTCCATGATGTGTTCGTCCTGCATGCTCTGGCCTTTCACCTGGAGCACAAAGACGTCCTTCGAGCGGGTGATATCGCCGAGAGAAATGGTCTCAGGGTTTTCCACGGCCTCAATCGGCTGGCCGGCAGCGATGCGGCCCATCAGGGGCAGCGCAATTTCCGCCGGTTTCTGCGGCTGTCGCCGGAACAAGCCCCGCACCGGGAGAACGTCAATCGAGCGGCTGCGGTTGTAATCGCGCTTGAGCAGCCCCTTTTTCTCCAGGTTGGATACGTGCTTGTGCACCGTCGCAAGTGAGCTCAATCCCAGGCCGTTGCCGATTTCTTCAAACGAAGGCGAGTAGCCATTCTTCTGGATAAAGTCGTGGATGTAGTCGTAAACTTCGCGTTGCCGTTTCGTGATAGCCATACAAGCGAAAGTATCTCGAACGCAAAGCGAACTGTCAAGAGAATTTTGCGGATTTGTTCGCCGAATGGATAACGAATCAGGTTCCCAGCACTGCGATTCATCTCTCGTGCGGCGCCTTTACCGGCACTCTCCCGTCATTCTTATCTGCGTTCTGAAGGAAGCAGTCTCTCCCCGCCACATCTCGCGCTCCCGGCTGAAAAGCAGAGATTTGAATGGCCGGAATTCCGGCAATCGCGCCGGTTTGTTTTATATTCTTGACGAGGCGATGCTATGCGCGGACTCAGCTTTGGCGAACTGCTGGACTATTGCGCGGAAGAAACGAACCACTGGCGCGATTTCTTCAAGGCCAACCCGGCCGCGCTGGAAGCGCCCTGCGATATTGCAGGAACAAAGAATGTCCGCGAGGTTATTTTGCATATTGTCGCGGTGCAGATGCGCTACGCCGAACGGCTCTTAAACCTGCCCATCACCGAATATGACGCGCTGAGCGGAAAAAGCGGCGATGATCTTTTCCTGCTCGGACATAAAAGTTTGGAAGACCTGCGCAGCTTTGCCGTAGCCGCCAACGATCCTGACTGGGATGGAACGCTGACGTTCCCCACTCGCAGTGCGGGGCCGCTTACAGCCAGCCGCCGCAAAATCTTTATTCATGCGCTGCTCCACAGCCTGCGCCACTGGGCGCAGCTGGCCACCTTCCTCCGGCAACACGGTTACAAACAGGACTGGCCGCACGATTTCATTTTTTCCAGGGCAATCAATTAAGACGAAGCAGATCGACAAGGCAATGGGATCAAAACAATCAGACGCATCGTCGTGGCGCCGGCAAGTTTCTGTTAACGGAGCTGGAGCAAGAACACCGCTGCGCCGGACTAATCCATCCTGACCAGGTACTTGGCCGCGTCGGTGTGCGTCTCGCGGATGAGCGATTCGGCCCGCTGCTTGTCATCATTGGATACAAGCACGCGCAGCCAGTCTCCTCCCATGGGACTGGTGAACTGCAGGACTTTGGCGGTGTGGTATCTGCGCGTGAGTTTCCGTTTCAGCCTTGCCGCTTCTTCGTGGTCCGGAAAAGCGCCAATCTGCACGCACCAGCGACCACCGTGCGTCAGGGAAGCGGGTGTTTCCAGGACCTCCATACGAACCAGTGCGACGCCGCGCTGAAAAACGCTCAGCCGCCGCGCAGCGGCGCGAGAGAGATCCAGTATGCGATCACCCACGAACGGGCCACGATCCGTGATCCTCACGATCACCGATTCATTCGTCTTCAGGTCGGTTACGCGGACAATCGAATTCAATGGCAGCGTGCGATTCGCAGCAGTCATCTTGGTGGTATCGAAGACTTCGCCGTTCGCGCCCCTCTTATGATCAAAACCGGGCCCGTACCAGCTTGCCCAGCCCACCTGCGTGTAAAGGACCTTTGCGTTGGGTGGAACAATGATGCCTTCATCAGTTTCCCGCCGTGGCCGTGTCGCCGGAGTCGTGGACGGATGCGGAGCGGGTGTGGGAATTGAAACCGGAGGGGATGGAGCGGATGCCCTGGCTGACGGCGAAGGAGCAGGTGGGGGCGGTGGAGGCACACGCGCCGTTTCCGGATGGTGATGCGTACCACAGCCGGCCAGAACCACGAGAAAAAGAGCGAGCCCTGCTAGCTGGAGCGGTTTCTGTCCATGTATTCGGCCAGGCGCTGCAGTTGCTCCGCGGCCACACGCAACGCCTTCGAGGAGTGATTGCGGATGGCGGGAACCACCTCGTTGTTCAGATAGGTGATCACGCGCTCGCTCTCCTGTTCCATCTTGCGCGCGGCACCGCCAAATTCCTCGTCCAGCCTGCGGCCAAAGCGCTCGAAAGACGCTTTCCGTTTGGGATCCGTTTCTGAAGCCATATACCTTCGCCTTCAACATCACAATTCTGCGTGCCAGCCGTCCAGTATGAATTGGCAGCCGCTCCCGGTCAATCAGGGAATGCTATTGCCGGGGATCTCTCCTCAGAAATAGGATGCAGCTCTGGGCAGAGATTCTGGCCCAAGTGAAGTGGTCTAATGGGATTTACAAGCAGAATTTGGCCGCGAAAATAAGGCGTGTCTCCGGCCAGTTATTCAGTGTCCGCCGGACCACTTGCGCGCGGCGTGTGGCCCTTTCCAGCAGCAGAGCTCCGGTAGTCTGAAATGTGATTTCCAGGCTGGCTTCGACCTCCAGCAGTTCGTCAGAAGAAAACAGGACACCGGATTCGCTCATGTTGATGGTTTCTCCGTGGGACCAGTCCTCATTGCCGGCAATGCGGTAACGGAACGGCACACGGAACTCGTGGCGCGTGGCGCGATCAATCATGATCCTGTCCTGGCGCCGCGAATCTGCCGCGCCCTCGTCCAGGCGTTTCATCACTTTCTCCAGCGGGAGAATTTTATTTACTGCGGGACTACTCAGGTACGGCCAAAAAAGACTCAACATCAACAGCGGGGGTGTCTTGCTAAAAGTGCCTACGATTCTCTACTTGCTCTTCCCTCGTGTCAAGACAAGAAGTAGCGCTCTTTGAGTATTAGTTTCTTCTCATTTTTTACAACCATCGCTGCTTGAGATTGCAAAGTCCTTTGCAAAGCTCACGAATGCACAATTTGAGCAACAACTCTGATGTAATCTGCTCGCGAACCGGATGCCTGCCGTGTGGAAAACTCCTCAACTGGACCTCACTCGTGCGCTCTTTCTGCAGATAATCCGAATGCGTTCAATAACTTGCCTATTGATGCTGAATTTACCCGCAAACGACACGCGGTGCATTGTTGGGCTGCGCGTTTGTAACGCATGATCCGGCGCATGGAGGAATTTACAATCATGCCGAATCATCAACCTCTTCGATTTCGCGAGGCCAAAAGGACGCAGCAGAGCTTTCTCGCCGCGCTGGAAAAGCAAGCACTGCTCTGGCTCGCGGAGCGCACCCCGTCGTGGATCAACTCTGACCACCTGACGCTCCTGGGGCTGGCGGCGATGGCCGGCGCCGGGGCCGGCTACTGGTGGTCGCGCAGCAATCGCGCTGGGCTGGTGCTCGTGATCGTCTGTCTGGCAATCAACTGGCTGGGCGACAGCCTGGATGGGACGTTGGCACGCTTTCGCAACCGCTGCCGGCCACGGTACGGATTCTATGTTGACCATATTGTGGACGCCTTCAGCGCGCTGTTTCTGCTCGGTGGGCTGGCGCTGTCAGGCTACATGTCACCGTGCATCGCACTGGGGCTGCTCATCGCTTACCTGATGCTTTCAGTCGAAATCTACCTGGCCAGCTACACGCTTGGCGACTTCAAGATTTCGTATTTCAAAATGGGGCCAACAGAATTGCGGCTGCTGCTGTGCGCCGGAAACCTCATTCTCTTCTGGAAGAGCATGGCGCACCTGGCCGGGCGGGCTTATCGCATCTTCGATATCGGTGGGACCATGGGCATTTCAGGCATGCTGCTCATTCTGTTCATTTCTGTGGTTCGCAATACGGCAAAACTTTACCGGCGCGAGCCACTGCCGGAAGCTATACAGGCAGCTCAGGATCAAAAGCGCCACGTCCGGCTGACCTCAGCCTGATATTCGAGCAGAAGCAAGAAGCCGCCAAAACTGGGCTCTGAAGAAGGTTACGCCTCTTCCGCCGCGGCCTCCAGAGCCTCATCTTCTTCCACGAAGGCAAACTCTTCCTGCAGGCTGGCGTTACACATCCACACCGGCGCGAACGACAGCCGGTGCAGCGGCGTGGGACCGTGCTCCTTGAGCGCGGCCAGATGCTTGGGCGAGCGATAGCCTTTGTTCGAGGCCAGATCGTACTCCGGATATACCGGGGCCCAGCGGCGAATCATCGCATCGCGCTCAACTTTCGCAACAATGGACGCCGCGGCAATGGAGATGGAAAGCGCGTCGCCATGAATGATGTTGGTCTGCTGACAGTCAAGATCGAGATGCACAGCATCGATCAGCAAATGGTCTGGCGCAGGGGCAAGCTGGGCAATCGCGTTTTTCATGGCCAGCAGTGAAGCCCAGTAAATATTGAGCTGATCGATGCGCGCCACGTCCACCGCCGCTACGGCCCAGGCAACAGCGTGATCTTTGATGCGCGCGGCGAGCTTTTCCCGCGTCTTCTCATCCAGCAGTTTCGAGTCGCGCAAGCCTTTGATGCGGTAATCCGGCTCAAGAATCACCGCGCCTGCCACCACCGGACCGAACAACGATCCCCGCCCGACTTCATCCACGCCGGCCACCAGCTTTGCTCCGGCGGCCCAGGCCAGCTTTTCAAATTTCTGCGTACACTTCAGCCGCTTAAGCAGGCGCATCTTCATGGTGCCTTTGGAGTACGGCAGCCCGGTTTCAGGGTTGATGGGGACAGGAATTTTTCTGCGCTTTTTGCGAGCGGGTTTCGCGGCGCCGGAAGGCATTATTCCCAAACGCCTCCGTCTCCGTCCGCATCTCTCCACATCTCGTAGCCTTCCACTTCGTCGGGCTTCACCTCAGCGTGGGTGATAAACAAAGGCTCACGATCACAAAACGTCGCCAGCCGCAAGGGCACGTGACCCATACCGAAACCGTCGCTGTCGTAAACGCTTCCCAGCGTCAGGCGGGCAGGATCCACGGAACGCGGGCGCTGCGGAAAATGCTCTTTGCAGATGCGCACGTGCACGATCTCAGGATCGAGCTTCAGCACCCGCACGACAACAAAGCTCTCACCATCGATGATGGAATAATATCCGCCCTCAAATAACTCTGATGGAGCGTGATCAATGGAAGGAGCCAAGGCTGCACCTAAACGGGCTGTTGAGAAAATTCTATATCTTTTGCTTCGACTTCAAGCCGCCCAAATTCCGTGCGCAGCGAATACAGGATGGAACCATCTGCCGTGAGAGTGATGGAATCATCGAGAACGTCGCCGTGTCCGGCAACCTCGCGCCGCTGTCCCTCGACGAGCGGACGCTCCATCACGTAGCGGCGAACGCCGGGCAGCTTGAGAATCAGGTGCCGGTCCTGCTGCGCGCTCAACAGCCTGATCACAATTCCCATGGCGCGCTTCTCTTTGCGCGGACCGGAGCCGCTCTCGACCACACCGACGGCTTCAATCCATGCGTCATGAATACAGCGATGGTCGGTGACGTCCGTGTGCCACGAGGCCAGGGCGTACTTGCGCGCATGCACGGGCAGGCGCGAAGCAATGAGGGCGAGAGCGTCTTCGTATCCCGCCCAGAGGCTTACACGCAGAGTTTTTTCAGGCTTGCTGGCGCTCACAAAAGAGTGTTATGCGTTTTCCGTGCTTGCGGTTGCCGCAGCATGGGTGCGCGTATCCACTTCACGCAGACGGGCGGCCTTGCCTCGGAGCCCGCGCAGGTAGAACAGCTTGGCGCGGCGCACCTGGTTGGAGCGCACCACTTCCACCTTGTCCAACACTTTGGAGTTGAAGGGGAAAATACGTTCCACGCCCTGGCCAAAGCTGATCTTGCGGACGGTAAAGCTTCCCTGCGGGCCGTTGCTGCGCGAGATCACCGTGCCTTCAAACGCCTGCACGCGCTCCTTGTCGCCTTCCTTGATCTTTACCTGAACGCGAACCGTATCGCCCGGATTGATCTCAGGCAAGTCTTTGCGCTGCAGCTTGCCGGCCAGTTTTTCCATGATGGGATGTTGTGACATAATGAAATTCCTTTTTGTGCAATTAGCAAATAGCAATTGGCAATTGGCAACGGCTGCTGAAAACAGCACGTACCAAGTGCTAATGGCTAAAGGCTAATGGCCTGTTCTCTCCTTCTCTGCTTCCAGGTCTTCCAGAACTTTTCTATCCGATTGGCTCAGCGTCTCGCGATCCAACAAATCCGGCCGGTGGCGCAACGTTTTTTCGAGGGCTTTCCTGCGCCGCCAGTTCCTGATCTGCTCATGGTTGCCGCCGATCAGCACTTCCGGCACTGCCATGCCGCGAAACTCCGCGGGCCGCGTGTAATGCGGATAATCCAGCAACCCACCGGAGCCGCATGTGCTGTCCGGTGCGCTCACTTCCTCCGCGACAACGGGCAAGCCAGCCTGCGCTCCCACGGTAAAACTTTCCTGCCGGGCAGAGGCTTCATTGCCCAAGGCGCCGGGTAGCAGCCGCGTCACGGTGTCTACGATGACCGCCGCGCCCAGTTCACCGCCGCTCAGCACATAATCGCCCACTGAGATCTCGCGGTCTGCCAGCGCCTCAGACACGCGCTCATCTACGCCTTCATAACGGCCGCAGATCATTATGATCCGTCTCAGAGCAGCCAACTCCTGCGCTACTGCCTGCGTGAACATCCGCCCCTGCGGCGAAAGCAGGATCACACTCTCTTCCGCCCCGCCGGCCCGCCGAGCGTTTAACGGCTGAATATTCAGCGACTCCACACACTCGAACAGCGGCTCAGGCTTCAGCACCATGCCTTCTCCGCCGCCGAACGGCCGGTCATCCACTGTGCGATGCCTGTCCGTGGTGAAGCCGCGCAGATCATGCAACGAGACTTCAATCAGCCCGGCTGCGCGCGCGCGCCGTACGATGCCGTAATCCAGCGGCCCGCGAAAAAAGTCCGGAAAAATCGTTACGATTTCGAACTTCATCGGCGGGTCTCAATCTTTTTTGCGGCGCTGCTCGTCTTTTTCTTCGCGACTGAGCGGCGCATCCACTTCCAGCAGTCCGGCCGGCAACTTCATATCTAGCCGCCTTTCCGGCACGGCCAGCCTCTCAACAAATTCGGCGGCAAACGGAACCAGAAATTCTTTTTCGCCGTCGCCCTTCAGCACCAGCAGAGGCGCTTCACCGCTGCCGAACTGCACATCCTCAATCCTGCCGATCTCGCGCCCGGCGTCAAAAACCGCGCAGCCCTTCAGATCGCTCAGGTAAACCGAATCGTCTTCGAGAACGGCGCGCTCGCTGAGCGGCACCTGGATCTCGCAGCCAATCAACTCTTCCGCCTGGCTGATGGAATCCACTCCCGCGAACTTGAGCACGACCTGGCCCTTGTGGAACCAGTGGTTCTCAAGCTGCAGTTCGCGGCGGGTATTGCCCTTTCCGCTCAGCGCGAACAGACGTTTGCGCGTCGCAAACCGCTCGGGGAAATCCGTGAACAGCGCGGCAGCCACTTCGCCAATGCGTCCCTGGGTCTTGGTCACCCTGGCGATGGTGACAAATTCTTCAGTCTCGTTCAGCCGTTTCAAACCCGCAGAGTGCTCATGCCCTGACTATTCCAACCGCAGGCGTGTTGCCTCGGCGGTGGATACGGAGTGGAAGCGCAGGATTCTTCCAGCCCGCCAGGACAGAACCTATGCCTTCCTTCGTGCCCTTTTGTGGTTGATCCGTTAATCTTCCACAATTTCCAGCGTGTAGCGTTTTTTCAGCTTCATGCTGGCTGCGCCGAGGATGGTGCGAATGGACTTGGCGGTTCGGCCCTGCTTGCCAATGACCTTGCCCAGGTCCGTTTGCGCCACGCGCAGTTCCAGCACGGTGGCGTCGCCATCCTCAACTTCTGTTACCTCAACTTCACCGGGAGCATCCACCAGAGCATGAGCAATCTGCTCCACGAGCGTACGCATATCGCCGACCGCTTCGGTCATAGGATTGTTCCTTCACTCGACTATGCTTGGGGCCTGTACACTCTCTCTTGCTTTTACGCCGGGAAGACAACAAAAAAACTATGCAGCGGTGCCCGCAGTGTCCGCGACGGGCGATTTGGCGAGCAGACGGCCCACCGTGTCAGAAAGCTGAGCGCCCTTGGAAACCCAGTAATCGATCCGGTCTCGCTTCACGTTGAACGTGGCCGGACTGGTTCGCGGGTTGTACAAACCCACAATTTCCAGCGACCTGCCGTTGCGCGCCCGGCCTTTCTCAATCACCACTACGCGGTAGTACGGTTGTTTGCGCGCACCGATGCGCGCCAGTCTTATCATCAGCACTGTAAGCTTAAATCCTTTCCTGTTGGGACAAACGTCCCCGCCAAGCCCGGTAATCGGCTCGCTGGGGCCGGAAACCGTTATTATCGCGTAATTTGCGGCACATTGGCAAGGCTCGTACACGGACCAGCCGCGACTAACTGGCTCGAGCTTCGACTGGGGGAGTTGCGACATCTGCGGGGGGAGAGATGGGCAGCCAGATGTTAAATACTGCTCCGTGCGGAGAATGGTGGTTGCGGCAGCGGATATAGCCCCTCTGGTGCTCCAGAATATCTCGCGTTAGCCAGAGCCCAAGACCCGTCCCGGTGGTGCCTTTAGTGGTAAAAAATGGTGAGAAGAGCCGTTTACGCGCATCCGGCGAAATCCCCTGGCCATCATCAGCCACACTGATGCTGACGCCCTTTTTTCCATCCCTGGGGTTGCGAACGGATGAAGTACGCAGACGGAGATTGCCGCCTTTCGGCAAGGCGTCGATCGCGTTTGCAATCAGATTGACAAGCACCTGTCGCAACTCGCCGAGAGAGACTGTAATCTCCGCATGCTCGGCGTAGTCGCGATGCACTTTGATGTCCTGGGTACGCATCTTGGAGCGGAAGAGCGCCAGCGCGGAATCAGCCACCTCAGATACCTTGACCTGTTCCGGAGGCTTTGGCGCGCGATAAAAACGAAGCGTCTGGTTGGCAATATCGGAAACGCGCCGCAGCTCTTCCTGAGCGATGGCGTTGTACTTCTTGATCGCTTCCAAATCCTGGCTGGTGGACATGAGAAAAAGAAGGTTGGTGATTGCGGCCAAAGGGTTATTGATCTCATGAGCAATGCTGGCGGCCATCCGTCCCGCCACAGCCAGCTTTTCTGTCCTCCGCAAGGCGTCCTGAGATTCCGCCTGGCGGTTCATGTAATCGCGCACCTCATACTGACGCATACGCGCCCGCAACGCAGCTTCCACCGCGCTCAAGAGGACCTCTGAGCGAACAGGACGCTCCAGCAGCGTGATGCTGCTGTAACTGCGGTACAGAGGAGAGCGGGCCGTGAACCTGGATCCGCCCGCCCCGGTGAGCATGATTACCGGGAGATCAGACCATGGCGGCTGGGCTTGCAATTGCCGGCCCCAGTTTTCGGCCGCTCCGTTCAGAGACTCTTCTGTGACAATGGCCGCACCAGCTCCCAGTTTCAGTTCATGGAAGATATCATCCTGGCTGGAAACCGCAGTGCAAGTGAACCCGCGGCGGTGCAAGGCTGCGCAGAGCAGCTCAGTGTCGCGCCCAATACGCGCGAGCACCAGGATTCGAAGATCAGGATTCGGTTCCGTCACGGTAGAGGATGTGAGAGCTACTCCTTGTCCAGCAGCGGTTTTGAGCCGCCGACATAACGCGGGGTGCCGGTGAGCACGCCCTCAAAATCATGCAAAGGCATCCCGATTTGAATTGTATTTGCCCCCATCAGGAGCTCGCGGATGCTGCGTTCGTGCGGTCCGCTGCGCCGCTTCACCACTGAAATGGCCTGCTTGACGGTGCCCCGTGCTTCAAAATACCGGAAAAGCAGGACGTTGTCCGCCAGGTAGGAAATATCCACCGGCACGGTCATGTGGGAACCGATCACGCCATACTGGGCCAGAATCATGAAGCTGGCCACCCCGGACAGGTTCAGGTATGCAATCAGATCATGGAGCTGCACCGCCATGGCATGTTCTTCGCGCATGGCATGAAACAAGCCGTTGAGACTGTCAATGGCGATCAGGCGGCAGTTGTTTTCTTCAACCTCCATGCGGATCTGGGCAACAAATTCGCCGGGCGATACTGCGGCGGGATCCATTTCCACCACCCGGATCAGGCCTTTCTTGATGTGGTCGTCCAGGGGAATTCCCAGTCCGCGGCAGCGGACCAGGATGGATTCTGTCACCTCATCAAAGGCAAAGATGACACCTCGCTCTCCCCGGGCAGCGGCGCTCACCATGTAAACACCCACCAGTGTGGACTTGCCGATGCCGGCCGGGCCTAGCAAAAGCGTGCTGGACGCCCGCGACACGCCTCCTCCGAGAAGCCGGTCAAGTTCATCGATGCCGCTGGAGAGAAGAGTTCCATCCACATTCTTCTGGCTGTGTTCCACGGCCACCAGACGGGGAAAGAAGTTGAGGCCGCCGGACCGAATTACATAATCGTGAAACCCCTCCCGGAAGGCTGAGGCCCGCAACTTGCGGACTTCAAACTGCCGCCGAACCACGCCGAACTCGCGCTCCAGGGTCTCCATGCGCAGGACTCCATGGGCAATGCTCTGTAACTGCGTATCCGTGCCTTCTCCTGAGCGGTCATCCAGCAGCAGGACAGTCGTATTTTGTCCCATAAAGAACTGCTTCAGGGTCATGATCTGGCGGCGGTAGCGCAAGGGATCGCGGGCCAGCATGCGCAATTCCGACATGGAATCGATAACAATGCGGGCAGCTTTGGTCTTGGTGACCCGCTCCAGAATGGAGTTCATTACATCCGCCAGTTCAACCTCAGAGGGGTGGAAGACGGTGTACTGCTCCAGGGATGCGGACGACAGTTCAGGAGGATTCACTTCAAAGATCTCGATTCCGGAAAGATCAAACCTGTGCGACGCTCCCACCTGTTCCAGTTCGGCTTGTGATTCCGCCAGGGTTACATATAAGGCGTGCTCACCCGCGGCAATGCCGGCCAGAAGGAACTGAAGCCCAAACGTGGTCTTTCCCGAGCCGGGATTCCCTTCCACAAGGTAAAGGTGGCCTCTTGGAAGGCCACCGTGAAGAATGTCATCTAGACCAGGAATTCCGGTTTTCAGGCGCGTTTCAGGCTGACGGGCTGGCGGCAAGGTTCCTCCCGAGGATGTAAGATGCAGTTTTTGAACCGGAGATGATATCGGCGTGACGGAAAAGTAAAGGCCCACCAGGTGTGTGGCGCTGCGTAGCTTTGATCAGGCGCTCAAGCCTGAGGGCGACGCCGGCGATTTTGAACCAGACGACAGTCGTTCTTTACGCGTTTCCGAACTTTACGCGTTTCAAAGACCAAGGCGTGTAAAATGTGATTCTGGAGTGAGAATCGCTCACAAATTCGTTGACGTTCTGCTGCTTTTGCTGCTCCTCGGGTATCCGGCCATGTCCTGCCTGATTCCTGGCGCGGAGATGACCACTGCCGAGCGCAATTGCTGCAAGCATATGGCGCAGCAGTGCGGCTCGATGAATATGTCTTCATCTCATCCCTGCTGCCAAAAAGAAGTAAGCCAGCCGAAGTCGATGGTGATCACATCGTTTGCGCAGCTCATCGCCCCGGCTTCGAACGCAATCGTCGTCTGCGAATTGCCGCAGCTTCGGGCGATTTCTCAGGAATTTTCCTCCTTTGAGTTGCACCCGCCACCTGAGAGCCCGCCAGGCACAGCCTCCATTCTGAGAATCTAATCCAGCTTTCATTTGTTCCTGCACACACCCGTGGTGTGCCTTTTCCCTGGCTGTTTGTACATGTGGAGGAACGATGAAAGCCTTTCTCATTTGCCTGCTTGTCTGCATTTTTGCCGGCGTTGGAATTGCGGCAAACAATCCCTATGAAGCTGCGCTTAGTGCGCTCCCGCAGCCGCATTCACATAGCGATCCCAATGTGCGCCCGCTCACGCTCGATGAAGCCGAGCAGATCGCTCTCAAAGCCAATCCGGAAATTCACGTTGCTGTGCGAAAGGTCGCGATGGCGGAAGCTCACATTCCGGGCGCCGGCTCGCTTGATGATCCCTCAGTGATGTATCGCGGATGGCAGGTACCGTTCGCGAAACCGTGGGACTACAACGCCGCAATGAATATGTTCATGATTGGCCAGAGCTTTCCCGGACCGGGAAAGCGGGCGCTGCGCTCGCAAATAGCAACGGACGCGACCAGCATTGCCAAAGCCGAACTGGAGGCCAGGAAGCAGGAAATCTCCGCCGCGGTCCGCAAAGCCTTCTATGACCTGATGCGCGCAGCGGATGAGCTGCGAGTACACGATCAGCAAGTTGCCATCGCCCGGCAGGCGTTTGAGTCGGCTCGGATCAAGTATTCGGTGGGTAAGGTACCGCAGCAGGACGTTCTCAAAGCGCAGATCGGGCTCACTAAGCTCATCGAGCACCTGATCATGATCGAACAGGATGCTGACCTGAGCCGGGCAGCGCTGAATACACTCCTCGGCCGCAGCCCGGACACGCCGCTCGAAGTCTCAGGACAAGAGGCAGTTCCCGCACATATCCCGACCCTGGCGGAGCTTAAGCAGCTTGCAGTTCACAGCCGTCCTGACCTGATGGCTTCTGCAGCGGCAATCAAACAGGCGCAGGATGCTGATGCCTTGGCCCACAAACAATACACGCCTGACTTCTCCGCAAACGCCGGCTACATGCTGATGCCGGCCGGCTCGCAGTTCCGGAACAATTACATGATTGAAGGATCGATGACGTTGCCATGGCTGAATCGCCGCAAGCACGACTCGGAGATCAACGAGGCGCAGGCCACGGTCGAGGAACGGCAGGCGGAACTTGATGCCATGCGTCTGGCCGTCTTTCGGCAGATCCAGGAGGCGCTGGTCCGCGCGAATTCTGCCAAGCGACTGGTTGATCTCTATCAAAATTCCCTTCGGCCTCAGTCGGAAGCGACTCTGCAATCCACCGTCATTGCCTATGAGAACGATCGGACTGACATCCTTAACCTTCTCGATAGCCAGAACACCACACTTGACGTGGACTATGCATACTTCCGAGCCCTCGCCGAATTTGAGCAGCGAATGGCGGAACTGGAGTTGGCCGTGGGCGCTCCGATCCCGCGAGCTGGGCCGCCGGCGGCCATTTCAGCGGAGGTGACGCGATGAACTACCGCAAGGCCTTCTTCGCTACCGCCGTTCTCGCAATTGCGCTCGCAGCGGCGCTCGTTTATTTCGTGCGGCAGCCGCGCGGGATGCCATCACAACCAGCATCGGAGACCTCTTACGCGACCGCCCCCCCGGCGAATGCCGCGTTGCCGACAACCCAGGCCGGCGATGCGGCTCCGAACCTCTCAACTGTGCAGCTCTCTCCGCAAAGGCTGCAGAGCATAGGCGTGAAGTTCGCTCTGGTGAAGCGACGGCCGGTGCAGGACGATATCCGCGTCACCGGCAATGTGGAGGTGGATGAAGAACGCCTCGCATATGTTCAGACGCGCTTCCCAGGCTGGATTCAGAAGGTATTTGCGGACGCTACTTACCAATATGTCCGCAAAGGACAGCCGCTGTTCACCATCTACAGCCAGGACCTGGTAAGCACCGAGCAGGAGTTTCTGCTCGCGCTGAAAAACCGTCAGACCTTGGCCGGCACGCAAAGGGGTACGGCTTCAAACGAAGCTGACTGGCTGCTCGACGCGGCGCGACAACGCCTGCGGCAATGGAACGTCTCTGACAGCGAGATAGCACGCCTGGAGAAAACTGGCGAGACGCAGCGTGAGATAACTGTTCAATCGCCTGTTTCCGGTTACATCACCGAACGCAACGCTCTGCCCAATCAATTTGTTCAGCCGGAATCCAGGCTCTACACAATTGCCGATCTCTCGCGGGTTTGGGTTTACGCCCAGGTGTTTCAAACCGATATCGGACGGGTCAAGACCGGCGATCCGGCGCGAGTCACTGTCGACTCCTATCCTGGCCGGACGTTTCACGGGCGCGTGCAGCAGATTCTGCCGCAGGTGGACGCCGCAACCCGCACGGTACGCGTCCGGCTGGTGTTTGAAAATCCCGGATTGCTGCTCAAGCCGGGGATGTACGTCAATGTTGATTTGGGTGTACCGCTCGGGACGCAACTGGTTGTTCCATTCTCTGGTGTATTGCAGTCCGGCACGCGCCAAATTGCATTTGTAGACCACGGCAACGGCTATCTTGAGCCGCGCGAGATAGAAACCGGATTGCGTGTGGGCAACAACTTGGTTGTGTTGAAGGGGCTCAAAGCCGGCGAGCAGATCGTCTCCTCCGCCGATTTCCTGATCGATTCTGAAGCTCAGTTGCAAGCGGCCATTGGGCAGTTTGCTCCGCCTCCACCGGGCGCCGGCGGCGCTGGCGGGACCGCTGCTGTATCGATTCCGCAGCAAACGGCGAATCTCGATTTCACCACAGAACCTTCGCCACCGCACAAAGGAGCGAACGCGTTTCGGGTAAAGCTCACAGACGCTTCCGGCAAGCCCATCGCGGGCGCGCAGATCACCGTCACGTTCTACATGCCGGCAATGCCCGCCATGGGAATGGCGGCAATGAAAACAACCGCCACGCTGGCCGATAAAGGCAACGGCTTGTATGAAGGTTCAGGCGAGTTGGGCAGTGGCGGAACCTGGCAGGTGACGATCACGGGGCAGAAGAACGGGCAGACGCTCGCAAGCAAGCAGATGAACGTGAACGCGACGGGAGGCATGTAGGCATGATCTCTCGCGTGATCGAATGGTGCGCCCAGAACCGCTTCCTCGTCTTCACTGGAACTGTCTTGCTAGTGGCCGCAGGCATTTGGTCTCTGCAACATGTTCCGCTGGATGCATTGCCGGATATTTCCGACGTGCAAGTTGTAATTCACACGCAATGGGCGGGTGAGCCGCCCAACATCATCGAGGACCAGGTGACATATCCGCTGGTCACTACGTTCCTGGCCGCGCCGCGCGTGAAAGCCGTCCGGGCGCAGACCATGTTTGGCGATTCCTATGTCTTCGTTATTTTCGAAGACGGCACTGATCTTTACTGGGCCCGCTCGCGTGTAACCGAATACCTGCAGCAGCTCACCGGACGTCTGCCCGCCAACGTTCATCCTGTGATCGGCCCGGACGCCACCGGCGCTGGTTGGGTTTACGAATACGTTTTGGTGGACCACTCCCACCGGCATAGCCTGGCTGATCTGCGCTCGCTGCAAGACTGGTATTTGCGCTACCAGCTTGCGACCGTTCCGGGGGTCGCCGAAGTTGCAAGCATAGGTGGCTTCGTACGCCAGTATCAGGTCAAGCTTGATCCCAATAAGCTGCTGGCCTATGGCGTTCCACTTTCCACGGTCATTGATCGCGTGCAGCAAAGCACGAACGAGGTCGGCGGCAATGTGCTGGAGGCGAACGGCGCGGAATACATGATTCGCGGCCTGGGTTATCTGCGCTCGCTGGACGATCTCTCCAACGTCTCAGTCAACGCAAAAAGCGGCACACCCGTTCGGATCGGTGATCTCGGAACCGTGGCGTTCGGCCCGGATGTTCGACGTGGAGCGGCGGACTGGAACGGTGAAGGCGAGACCGTCGGCGGCATCGTAGTGATGCGCTTTGGTCAAAACGCGTTGGACGTGATCAATGGCGTCAAACAGAAGTTGCGCGAAATTCGGCCATCACTGCCTCCAGGTGTTGAAGTCGTTGCCGGCTATGACCGTTCCGGATTGATTGAGGCTTCCATCAAGACGCTGCAACGCGATCTGTTGGAAGAAGCAATCATTGTCAGCCTAGTCACCATCTTTTTCCTTTTCCACTTCCGCTCCGCGTTCATTCCGATACTCACCGTTCCGGTCGCCGTGATTGCGTCTTTCATTCCCATGTACTACCTGCACGTAAGCTCCAACATCATGTCACTTGGCGGGTTGGCGCTGGCCATTGGCGTTCTGATTGATGCCGGACTCGTGATTGTTGAGAACGGCTATCGCCATGTGGTCGACGCTCAGGCGGCGCTTCGTACAGGTAATGGCGATTTCAGCCTGCCCGCGAGGGAACGCTATCGTTTACTCATCTCTTCCGCGCAGATGGTCGGCCCGGCAATTTTCTATTCACTGTTGATCATCGTTGTCTCATTTATTCCTGTGTTCCTGTTGCAGGCGCAGGAAGGACGCATGTTTCGGCCATTGGCGTGGACAAAGACACTCTCCGTGGCATTCTCATCTCTTCTGGCCATCACCCTCGTTCCCGCTCTGATGCCGATCTTCGTCCGTGGCCGCCTACGGCGCGAATCGGAAAACCCAGTGGCACGCCTGACGCAACGGCTCTACCTGCCGGTCCTGAATTTTGCTTTGCATCACCGCAAGCTGACAATCTCCTTGAACCTTCTCTTCCTGGCGATCACAATTCCGCTGTTTTGGAGGATGGGCAGTCAATTCATGCCGCCGTTGTTTGAGGGCTCGTCGCTCTACATGCCGAATGCGCTGCCCGGAATCTCTGTCACACAAGCCAGCCAGTTGCTGCAGGAGCAGGACCGGATCATACGCACATTTCCGGAAGTGCAAAGCGTTTTCGGAACGGTGGGGCGATCGAGCAGCGCGACCGATAATGCTCCCCTCGACATGTACGACACCACTATCATGCTCAAGCCCCGGCAACAGTGGCGCGCTGGGATGACTTACGAAAAATTGATTGCGGAAATGGATTCCAGGCTTCAGTTCCCGGGACTGGCGAACACCTGGACCATGCCGGTAGAGAATCGGCTTGACATGGAATTGACCGGCATTAAGACCCCTGTCGGCTTGAAGGTGCAAGGACCGAATCTCGATCGACTCCAGCATGTTGCCGCTCAGATCCAGCACATCCTGAGCAGTCTCCCTGAAATGCGCTCCGGGTTTGCCGAGAAGGTTGGTCAGGGGTTCTACATCAACATCGATGTAAATCGCGCCGAGGCGGCACGCTATGGTCTGACCGTTGCCGACGTGCAGCGCGTAATCACATCAGGAATCGGTGGCCAGGATGTTGCCGAGAACGTGGAAGGCCGCGAGCGATATCCGATCAACGTGCGTTACGAACGGGATTTCCGGGACAACCTGGACGAACTCAGCCGCATGCTCGTTGCCACTCCTGAAGGCGCTCAGGTTCCCCTTGCTCAAATCGCGCGGATTTCCTATTCTCGCGGACCGGCGATGATTCGCGATGAGGATGGCGCGCTCACTGCTTACGTTTACCTGGACCTCAACACGCGCGATTATGGCGGCTTTGTTGATAAGGCAGAACACCTGCTTCATCAAAAACTCCGCTTGCCAGCGGGCTACAGCTATCATTGGGCCGGCGAGTACGAATTCGAGCAGCGCGCCAAGGCGAGGCTGAAGATCGTCCTGCCTATCGTGTTTTTCACCATTTTTATCCTGCTATATATGGTGTTTCGGTCGGTTGCGGAAGCGGCAATCCTGATCTTCCCCACCATCTACGCGCTAACAGGCGGTCTGGTTCTGCAATGGCTGCTCGGCTACAACTTCAGCGTAGCCGTGTGGGTTGGGTACATCGCGCTGTTTGGAATTGCAGTGGAGACCGGAGTTGTGATGGTCGTCTATCTCCGCGAGGCGCTGCAAAGCAGAATAGCAGCCGGCGTGCCCATCACCAGAGACGAGATCCATGCCGCAGTCGTGGAGGGCGCCGTTCACCGCCTCCGCCCCAAACTAATGACAGTTACCGCTGTAATCGCCAGCCTTGCGCCCATCCTGGCCGAAAGCGGCATCGGTTCGGACGTGATGAAGCCCATCGCCGCGCCGATCGTCGGCGGCATGATTACTTCAAGCATTCATGTGCTTATTCTGCTTCCGGTCTTTTTCGTGCTGCTAAAAGAGCGAGCGCTCCGTCGCGGCACATTTGTGGACTCAGAACCTCGCCAGGAGCCCCTTCTAAAAGAAACGTGATCCGCCTGGAACTCGCGCAGCGTGGTTTTTGCCAAGCCGCCTTGCCCAATACGGCGCGAGGATCCGCAGGCTGAACACAACTCCCAGCCTGCCAAATCCTGAGCGAATGCGAGCGACGACTGCGGGTTTTTCGGACGCCCGCTTTGTGCGGCCTTGTCAGATGCCAGATGTACTATTTCGCGCGTGACGGGGGCGAAGAAAAATGCTAACTTGAATAGATTTTGGCCATATGCCTGAAGTGATATGGCTTCAAGTCCGTCTGTCCCCAGGGACGGTGCGTATTGGTCTTTGACAATTTGGGCATTTCTTGACAGCCGGCAACCGGCGAAACATCGAACACCATGTCACGGGGAAAGCGGTGACGGAGTTCACCGGGAGTAATGACATGTGTGACACTTCAAATCTGTCTACAGCTCAGGGGTGCACCTCAACTCCGGGGTGACTTGGCCTAAGTCTTTTAGAATCCTAGTTGAGGTAGGGGGAGGGGGGCCGAATTCGCAGCGTGATGCACGTCTTCGCTCAAGGCGGAGTCGTGACAAGCTGGGGGAGATCGCACGTGATCAGGAGAGTAGGTAGAAACCGTGTAGCCGCGCATCGCAGGAGAGACGGGACATTTGCGGGAGTTATCCGTCAAGGCCTCTCGCCCGGGAATCCGGCTTTGCTTCAAAGCAGGCAGGTAGGGCTTTTTTCCATGGCTTACTAAGTTAATGTTCACCGGTGTTTACAAAACTTCGAAATTTCTGAGAGAGGATCACGGCTAAAATTTAGGTTGGATGGAATCTTTTTCCCACAGCTCGAAAAGCCATGCCGAAGAGTTAGGCACAGCGCCGGTTCGCCGGACTGTCCCCAGCGCATCGCTCGACGCGATTGAGCTGCTCTTCAACCGCGCACCCGTCGGCTTCCACAGTGTGGGCGCGGATGGCACGTTTCTGCAGGTGAATGACACGGAGCTTGCCTGGCTGGGGTACACCCGAGAAGAGCTGGTGGGAAAAAAGAAAGTCCAGGAGCTGCTGACGGAGGAAGGCCAGGCCAAATTCCATCACGGGTTTCCGCAGCTCAAGGTAGAGGGATCGGCGCGCGACGTGGAGTTGGTTTTTGTGCGCAAGGATGGCACGCTCTTTCCCGTCGTGCTGAACTCAACCGCGGTCATCGATGCTGATGACGGATTCCTGATGAGCTGCTCCGTGCTCTATGACATGGCCCAGAGGGCGGGTGTGGATCAGGCCGCGCTAAGGTTCGCCGCGGAACGCCGCTTTCAGCGGCTGCTGGAAGCTGCGCCGGATGCCATTCTGGAGATTGACAGCCACGGATGCATTGCGCTCGCGAATGAGACGGCGGAACGCATGTTCGGCTACAGCCGCGATGAACTCCATGGGCAGAATGTGGAGATGCTGGTTCCGTCCGGGATGCGCGGCGCGCACAGGGAGCATCGGTCAGCTTATGCGCAGCACCCGCGCAGCCGTCCCATGGGAATAGGACTGGAGTTGCACGCGCAGAAAAAGGACGGCACGCTGTTTCCGGTGGAGATCAGCCTGAGCCCGTTCCGCACCGAAGGCGATACCAGCGTGATCGCCGTGGTGCGCGACGTAACTGAGCATCATCGCGCGCAGGACTTGCTGCATCGCTCGGAAGAGCGGCTTCGCCAGGCGGAGAAGCTGGAAGCGCTGGCGCGGCTCGCGGGCGGCACCGCGCACGAATTCAACAACCTGCTCACCATGGTGTTGGGATATTCGGAACTACTGCAGCCGCTTGCGGAAAGCAATCAGGCGCGCGAGTACGTGGAGAAAATTCGCGTTGCCGCAAACAAGGCCGCCAGCCTGACGCGCCAGCTTCTGGCTTTCAGCCGCCGTCAGGTGCTGATGCCGCAGGTGCTCGACCTGAATCTGGTTGTGGCTGGAACCGTGAAGGTTCTGGCCCGGGTGCTGGGCGAGGGCATTGAAACCATGTTCGTTTCCGCCCCTGCCCCGGCGTGGGTACGAGCCGATTCAACGCAGATGGAGCAGATCATCGCCAACCTGGTGGTCAACGCGCGCGAAGCGATGCCTCACGGAGGAAAGCTGGAGCTGACTCTTCACAACGTGGACCTGGCCGAAGGCGACATTCACCAGCTTCCGGGGCTTGTTGTCGGCCCTTATGTGCTGCTGCGCGTGAGCGATACCGGAGTGGGCATGGATCCGCAGGTGCAGGCGCGGATTTTTGAGCCCTTCTTCAGCACGCGGCAGTTCGGCAAAGCCGCAGGGCTGGGTCTGGCGACGGTTTATGGCATCGTGAGCCAGAGTCGTGGCGCCATTTTTGTGCAGAGCCAGCCTGGCGCGGGTACAACGTTCAGCATCTATCTGCCGCGGCTCACCGAAGATGACGTGCCGGAGGTGAATCGGAAGTCGCTTGACTCGCTGCGAGGCGCCGAGACGATCCTGCTGGTGGAAGATCAGCCGCATCTGCTGGAGCTTTCTCGTGAGTTCCTGCAAAGGCTGAACTACAAGGTGCTGCCGGCGTCCAGCGGCGAAGAAGGCATCGAAGTGGCGCGGCAGTTCGCGGGCGAGATTGATCTTCTGCTTACGGACGTGGTCATGCCGGGAATCAACGGCCGCCAGCTTGCACTCGAGCTCAAGAAGATGCGAAGCAGCATAAAGGTGCTTTACGTCTCCGGGTTTACCGATGAGGTCTTCGAGAATGCCGGCTCGCCTGAAACGCGCGACGCGCTTCTGGAAAAGCCCTTTCAGCTTGAAGAGCTGGCGCGCAAAATTCGCGAGCTGCTGGACCGGCAGCCGAAATGAAGGATTTTTCCTTTTCGCGATTTGCGCAAACATGCTCCAGCAGCGACAATACTGCCCATGTCCCTGAACCCCGTCAGGCCTATACGCGCGCTGGCTTGCGCACTCGCAATTTTACTGCTCGTTCAGATTTCACAGTCAGATACGCAGCCGCTGCCCGAAGATCGCGGCGCGCTGCATCTTTACCAGCTTTTGACAAAGCTCAAGACCACGGCGCGTTTTATGCAGGTGGTTGCTCACCCGGATGATGAAGATGGCGGCATGCTCACCATGGAGGCGCGCGGCAAGGGCGTTTCCGCCATGCTCTTTACACTCACGCGCGGCGAAGGCGGGCAGAACAAGTTTGGCACCGCCAGCCCGGACGAGCTCGGCATTCTGCGCACGCTGGAACTGCTTCAGGCCGGCAAGTATTACCACGTGCAGCAGCGCTTCAGCCATGTGATCGACTTCGGCTTCTCCAAGACTGCCGAAGAAACGTTCAATAAGTGGCATGGCCATGAGATCGCGCTCAGCGATGTGGTGCGCGCCATTCGCATGTTCCAGCCGGATATTGTCACCAGCCGTTTCAGCGGCACGCCGCGCGACGGCCACGGCCATCATCAGGCATCGGCGATCCTGGCGCGCGAAGCTTTCCGCGCCGCCGCCGACCCGAGCCGCTTCCCCGAGCAGATCAAAGAAGGACTGCTGCCGTGGCAGGCGAAGAAGCTTTACCTGGGCAATCCTCCCCGCATGTTCCAAGGGCTGAAAGTCGCGGACGAAGATTACACGGTGAAGCTGGATCCGGGTGAATACACCCCCGTGCTCGGCATGTCTTACACGCAGTTCGCTCTTGAAGGCTTGGCGCACCAGACTTCGCAGGGCACCGGCGGAATCCGCGTGCCTCCCGGCCATCACTACACGTACTACAAGCTCATCGATTCCACGCTGCCGAAGCCCGCGGGACACGAAGAGGATTTCTTCGATGGAATCGATACATCGCTCACCGGACTGGCCGCGCGGCTGGGGTCGGAAGAATCCAAAGTGCCGTTTTTGAGGCCTGCACTTGCGTCTTTGGGAAAAGATGTGGATGAAGCGACCAGGCGTTTCTCAATCCAGGATCCCACCGCATGTGCGGCGCCTTTGCTCGCGGGGCGCGACGCTACGGAGAAACTCCTCAATCAGGTGACCGAATCGCAATTATCCGCCGCGGCAAAGGCCGGACTCGAATCGTCACTGCAGACCAAGCTCGACCAGTTCCGTGAAGCAGCAAATGAAGCGCTGGGAATTTATTTTGAAGTCACGGTTGATCCTCCCGGCCCGCCACCGGGACCATCGTATTTCCCGCGCATGGAGCAGACAATCAGCATGGCTGTTCCGGGGCAGACGTTTACCATGACGGCTCGCCTCTACAACCGTGGCAAAGTACAGATCACGCCGGGCGATTTCCGCGTGAGCGTTCCGAGCGGCTGGAGTGCGACCCAGTTGACGCCACAACAGGACCAAAGCAAGCCGCTCTCCCCGGGCGATGTTGATGCCGTGCAGTTCAAGGTCTCTGTCCCGGAGAATGCAAAATACACGGAGCCATACTTTTGGCGCCGCGACACGGAAACGGACACAGTTTACAACATCAGCCAACCCGAATACCTGACCCTTCCGTGGGCGCCGTATCCGGTACACGTGACCGCGAGTTTCTCGACAGCTCAGGGAGTGAGTGCTGCCCGCGCCGTGGCCAAAATCAAATTCATCGATCCCGCGCTTGGACAGTCGGAGCGCCCGCTCGCAGTGGGGCCGCCGGTATCCGTTCTGCTGACCACACCGGTCATTGTCGCGCCCGTGGGCTCGCCGAAGCAGTCACAGGTGGAGGTGAATGTTCGCAGCAATGTGGAGGGTCCGGTCAAGGCGACGCTGCGGCTGCAAATCCCGCAAGGATGGAAGGTACAGCCCGAAACAATACCGGTTACGCTCAACCATGATGGCGACGTAAACAACTATAGTTTTGAGATCACGCCGCAGAACCTGCGCGAAGGCTCATACCAGGTCACGGCCAAAGCCGAATACAACGGAAAAGAATACGCCCAGGGATTCAAGCTCATCACACGGCCTGACCTTGATTCCTATTACGCGTATCATCCCGCCACAGAAAAGGTTCAGGCGGTGGACGTGAAGCTGCCGCCCAGGCTCAAAGTCGGCTACATCACGGGTACAGGCGACGAGATTCCCGCTGTCCTGCGCGGGCTGGGCGTGGACATCAGCCTCATTTCGCCGCAGGAACTGGTCTCCGGCGACCTCAGCCGCTATGACACCATTCTGGTTGGCATCCGGGCCTATGACATACGAACAGACGTGCGCCAGGAGAACTGGCGTCTGCTCGACTATGTGAAGCGCGGCGGAACTCTGATCGTGCAGTACAACCAGAGCACCGGCACTTTCAACGAAGGCCACTACACGCCGTATCCCGCCACCATGAGCAGGGAACGCGTGTCCGTGGAAGAGCAACCGGTGGAGATTCTGGCGCCGCAGGAACGCGTCTTCTCTTATCCCAACAAAATCACAGAAAAAGATTTTGATGGATGGGTGCAGGAACGCGGACTTTACTTCATGTCAGACTGGGACCCGCAATTCAAACCCCTGCTTGCCTGCAATGATCCGGGCGAGCCCTCGCGCAAAGGCGGGCTGCTGCTGGCCCATTACGGTAAAGGAATTTACATCTACTCCGGCTACGCATTCTTCCGCCAGTTGCCGGCTGGCGTTCCCGGCGCTGTGCGCCTGATGGTGAATCTGCTCAGCGCGGGACATTAGGGGAGTAGAACGCCCAATTTGCTTGAGAGGTTTAAGGTGAGCAATTCTGCCGTGTTTCGTGAAACTGTGGCACAGCCGCCCTCGGCTGTGCCAGCCAAGGTGAATTTTTCTACAAGATTCGACGAGGCAAGATTTGACGCTTTTCCTGGTTTTGGTAATCGCTGGCAGAGCAGATGCTTCAACAATCGATAACGGACGCGTTCACTACTAGTAGATGGATGGCGCGTTCGGGTCGGATTGCCGATTGCAATGTCCTGCTCCATAGAATTGCACACGCGAAACCAACCAAGAACACAGCTTGGGTGTCGCACGGGTTCGGGATCATGTGTTCAGGAGAAAAGACGCGATAAGACTCTGACTCAATCCCACTGACAAAATGAACTCTCTCACCACAGAAAACGGCCCGCCCAACCTGGTTCGCGAGCTCGGCCTGCGTGAAGCCACCGCGCTGAACATGCTCGATATGATCGGCGTGGGGCCGTTTATCACCATCCCGCTGATTATTCAGGCGATGCACGGCCCGCTTGCCATGATGGGCTGGGTTCTCGGCGCGCTGCTCGCCATGTGCGATGGGCTGGTGTGGGCAGAGCTTGGCGCTTCCATGCCCCAGGCCGGTGGATCCTATGAGTACCTGAAGCAAAGCTACGGCGCGCAAAAGCTCGGCCGCATGATGTCATTTCTGTTTGTCTGGCAGCTTCTTTTCAGCGCGCCACTCTCCATTGCATCCGGCTGCGTGGGCCTGGCCCGTTACGCCGTGTATGTATGGCCGTCTCTGGAGCATGTCCTGGCGGACAAAACCTTTTTGCTCAGCCTGCCGGGATTTTCCTTTCTCGGTAGTTTTGAATTCCGCCTGCTGGTGACGAACGCCACCTTCGTTGCCATGGCCGTGTGCCTGCTTGCGATGTTCCTGCTGTACCGGCGAATCTCAGTGGTGGGCAGGGTAGCGAGGTATCTTACGGCGGGCGTGATCGGGGCGATTCTGCTGGTGATCGTGGCCGGGATCACGCATTTCAATGCCGCCCGCGCATTCAGCTTTCCGGCGCACCCGTTGGCCAATGGCGACCATGCGTTCCTGGCCGGGCTGGGCGCGGCCATGCTGATTGCCATCTACGATTACTGGGGTTACTACAACGTCTGCTTTGTCGGCGGCGAGGTCCGGCAGCCAGAGCGCAACATTCCCCGCGCGGTGATTTATTCCATTCTGCTGGTGGGCGTGCTGTACATGGTAATGAACGTCAGCATTCTTGGCGTGGTCCCGTGGCAGGAGTTGGACAAAGCCGCTGCCTCGGAAACGCGCTTTTACGTGGCCTCCATCGTGCTGCAACGCACCTTTGGAAACTGGGTGGCCACATTTGGGACATTCCTTATCATGTGGACGGCGTTCGCCTCCGTGTTTTCGCTGATGCTGGGCTATTCGCGCGTGCCCTACGCCGCGGCGGTCGACGGCAATTACTTCCGTAAATTCTCCAAGCTCCATCCCCGGCACAACTTTCCCCATGTTTCCCTGCTGACGCTGGGCTGCGTGGCCGCCGCGTTCTGCCTGTTCCGCCTGGCGGACCTGATTGCCGCGCTGGTGGTGATCCGGATCATGGTGCAGTTCCTGATACAAATTCTTGGATTGTTACTGCTGCGCGCGCGCCGGCCGGATTTTCCACGGCCCTTCAGGATGTATCTTTATCCTATTCCCGCGGTGCTGGCCATGGCGGGATTTCTCTATATTCTTTTCATGCGTCCCGGATTTATGAAAGAAATTCGTTATGCTCTGGTAATTATCATTGTTGGTCTTATCCTTTATATGATTCGTTCCTGGCGGCGGCACGAATGGCCGTTTTCCGGACATCCTGCTCACGAGATTGCCGGAGCGCAAGTCCAATGATCTGTCATGCCTTCAGCCGCTCCTCCGAGGCCCGCGAGCGCCATGGATGAATACTCCCAGGTTGCAGCGCCTGCCGGCGATGATTCTCCTTTAGCCCCTCTCGGCGAGCCACTCTTCCGCAGCCTTTGGATGGCTGCTGTCATTTCCTATACCGGAACCTGGATGCAGAACATCGCGACGGGCTGGCTGATGACCTCCCTTACGAGCTCGCCCATGCTGGTGTCGCTGGTGCAGGTGGCGTTGAGCCTGCCGGTGCTGCTGATCGCGCTGCCCGCAGGCGTGCTGGCCGATCTGGTGGATCGCCGCAAGTTTCTCCTCTTTACCCAAAGCTCCATGGTGGCAGCCGCGCTCATTCTCGGCATTCTAACCATTACTGGAACGGTCACGCCCACGCTGCTGCTGGTGTTTACTTTCCTGCTCGGGGCAGGCGCGGTGATGAACGAACCCGCGTGGCAGGCCCTGATGCCGGACCTGGTTTCGCCTGCCAAACTGGGCTCAGCCATTGCCCTGAACTCGGCCGGATTCAACATGGCGCGGGCAGTAGGCCCCGCGATTGGCGGACTGGTGATTGCAGCGGCTGGTTCGGGAACAGCCTTTCTCCTGAACGCCCTTTCTTTTTTCGGTGTGATCTTTTTTCTGTACCGCTGGAAACCGGCGGTCCGGCCCGCGGGACAGGTGATCACCAGCATCTCCGGCGCGCTCCTGATCGGGGTGCGCTATACGCGCCAGGAACGCAGGATCACCTCAGTGCTGGTGCGGCTCATGATTTTCTCTTTATTCGGCAGCGCCTTTTGGGCGCTGTTGCCGCTGGTCGCAAGCCGATTCGGCGCCACCGGCTATGGCGCCATGCTGGCCTCCTTTGGACTGGGCGCTGCTGCCGGAGCGCTTCTGCTGACGCGTGCGCGGCGCACATTTTCATTCGACGCGGTGGCCATTTCAGCCAGCGTGATCTTTGCCGTGGGTCTTTTCGGACTCGTGCGCTCGAACACGCTGGTAGCATCTTCGGCTTTCGCGGCTGCCGCCGGCTTTGCTTATCTCAGCATTCTGGCCACCTTGAATCTGGTAATTCAGTTCGTGTGTCCGGGTTGGGTGCGCGCCCGCGTTCTCTCCATGTACGTTCTGGTGCTGCAGGGAGGCTTCGCGCTGGGAAGCATTGTATGGGGCGTCCTGGCGACACATGCGAGCGTAAAATTCGCAATGACCACTGCGGCCGTGGCGCTGGTGGCAGGATTGGCTGTTGCGCCCTGGTACCGGCTGCAAACCGGGGAAAAGGTAACGGCTCGCGTATGATTGTGAACTCGAATTAGAACTCATTGAAGAGAGATTCAGAGACAAAAGAAGAGGAGTTGAAGATGAGGTTCTTGAGCACACTCTGCTGGATATGCATGATGGGAATTTCCATGGGAGCACAGGCGCAGCCCGCGGCGGCGCCGAAAACACAGGCGGCTCAGCCTGCCCAGACCGTTGCTTCCTCGGTCGATCGCGAAATCAAGATTGAAGAGCGGGAGTTTGTGTCGGTGGCGGAAGCCATGCCGGAAGACAAGTTCAACTTCAGCCCTGAAGCAATGAACATTCCGGGTAGCGACTACAAAAAAGTGCGCACGTTCGCCGAGCAGGTAAAGCACGTGGCTGCAACCAATTTCGGCCTGTACACGGCCGTTACTGGAGAAAAGCCGCCGTATGACATTTCCAATGAAAACGGGCCGGACTCCATCAAGACCAAGGCTGACATCATCAAATTTCTGAAAGACTCGTTTGCCGCCGGACATCGGGCTGCGCAGTCGTTGACCGCGCAGAATTCATCAGAGACCGTGAAGACGTTTTTCGGACCGACCACCAAAGTTTTTGCCACTACGTTTGCCGTGGCTCATGGCTTCGATCATTACGGGCAGATGGTGGAGTACCTGCGGATGAATGGGATCGTTCCGCCGCCGAGCCGGCCGCAACCGAAACAATAGCAACCTAACCACAAACGGATAACCACAAAGCGCACGAAGGAACACAAAGTGGGTCACCGTCGACACGATAGAACTAGAGAGGTTGAGCGCTTCGCTCTTCTCTCATCAATATCGGGCAAGTTTTCAAGGATCGCGGATCACAGAAATTTTCTTCGTGTTCCTTTGTGCCCTTTGTGGTTAGACCCTCGCGGCATGATATCGTTTTTCCGCTGCACTAATTGATCTTGAGGAGATGCAGAAATGAAGCAACTGAGAGTTTTCGTACTCATGGCAGTTCTGAGCTTTGCCGTGGGCGCACTCGCCCAGGGCGGGATGGCGGCAAAGTCCGCTTCGCCCGCCAAGCAGGCACAAACCGCGTCTGAGCCGGCGACCATTGCCTCCGTGGTGGATCGCGAAGTCAGCGCTTACGAAAAGAACGTGGTGGGCGTGGCCGAAGCCATGCCGGAAGACAAATACAACTTCACCCCCAACAGCCTGAACATCAAGGGCGCGGCTTACGGCAATGTGCGCACCTTCGCGGAGCTGGTGAAGCACACGGCAACGGCCAACTACCGCTTCTGGGGCATGCTCACAGGCGAGAAAATGCCGGCCAATATCAAAGGGCCGAATGGTCCGGAGGAGATGAAGTCCAAAGCGGAAATCGTCAAGTTCCTCAAGGATTCTTTTGAGGTCGGGCATCGCGCCGCCAAATCGCTCACGGCGCAAAACGCGCTGGAAGAACTTCCCTTCTTCCGCGGCACGCAGCCGCGCTTGTTCATTGCGACGTTCACGGTGATTCACGCCGCCGACGAATACGGGCAGATGGTTGAGTACCTGCGCATGAACGGCATTGTGCCGCCGGCGAGCCGCGGGCGGATGTAGATCTCTTTACCACAGAGGGCACAGAGAAACACGGAGGAATGGGACACATCTTCTTCCGTGTTTTCTGCTTTATGTTGGCATGCGCCGCAGAGAACAGTCGAGCAGATTCCTCGCTTCTCTGGGAATAAGTTCTCCCTCTGTGCTCCTCTGTATCCTCTGTGGTTGAATCAGCGTCGAAGTTGATTGAGGATCTCTTCTGGCTCGGGTCTTTGCCGCCAATCCACATCCACCCGAGCGTATGAGATCTTTCCGTCCGGCTGCACAATGTACACCGCCGGCAGCGGTAGTTCCCAGCTCTGGTCTCCGTTATAGCCGGGCAGCTTCGTCATAATGGCTTCATACATCTGCTGGAGTTCGGGCGACAGACGCCATACCAGGCCGAATTTGCTCGCCAGTTGATTGCCAGGATCGCTCAGCACGGGGAAGCGCACCTTGTGCATATCGCGGGTCATATAGGAATGCTTTTGCGTCTGCGGAGAGATGGCCACCAGCGATGCTCCCCCCGCCGCAACCTGGGCATGAATTTCCTGGAGCGCCGCTAGTTGCGTGTTGCAGTAGGCGCACCAGCGTCCGCGATAGAAGACGATCACGAGTGGCCCGCTGCGCAGCAGGTCTTCTGAACGCCACAGCATCCCATCGCCATCGGAGAGTTCGAATGCGGGCGCGCTTGCGCCGGGTTTGAGCGCGTGCTCCCCAATGCCGGAAGCCTGGAGCTGCTCGATCGACCGTTCAACCACGATAAGGCGTTCGGCAGGGACGAGCGCGTGGAGCTTTCTTGTCAGCTCTTCAAGCTGCTGCGCGAGGGACACGTCAAGAATCTATCACGGGACAGCGAGATTTCAGGCCGGCACAACCGGCAGCGACTCCTTCGGTAATGAGTCGAGCGTCTTCTTGTCGATATTGAGGTGCGCCATCACCAACTCTGGAGGCGTATGGGTCAGCCACTCTGATAGCGAGAGATCCTGGAAGTGGCTGCTCTTGAACATCTCCAGAAACTTAAGATCGGTCTTGCCGGTATTCTCGATGTAATGCGGCAAGGTCCTCTGCACATAGCCGACATCTCCGGTCTCAAAATCCAGCGTGCGGGCGCGACCGCCGGTTGCAAAAACCGTCATCCTTCCTTTGCCGCTGATGTAGTACTGCCATTCGTCCGCATTGGGATGCCAGTGCAGCTCGCGCAGACCGCCCGGGTGCACTGTAACCAGGGCCATGGCTACAGTGGTCGATAATTTGAACTTGGTTGAATCGACAATGCGCACATTCCCGCCTCTGGTCTGTTTCGTGACCGCCGGCTGATCGGCGCGAAAGACAAAATCAACTGGTGAGCTGCCCAGCGAGCCTGCCGCGGCCCGGCGATCCGCCAATAATCTCCCCGGAGGCTCCGCTTGAAAGATAAACAGTTCCTCCTTCGGAAGGTTTTGCAATGACTTTTCAGAGATACCGAAGTTCTTTGCGAGCACGTCAAGCGGCGTATGCGCCACCCAGTCAGTAAGCAGAACCGTCTCATGCTCAGAGAAGTAGCCGTCATCGAAGACCAGCAGGAACTTGGCTCCGTCAGGTTTCAAGCCCTGAATGGAATGGGGAATTCCCGGCGGGAAGTACCACAAGTCGCCCACCCCCGTATCAGCCACAAAGCTCTTGCCATCCGAGTCGATGGCGGTGATGCGGGCTTCACCGTATAACATGATGGCCCACTCGGCCGCTGTATGCCAATGCAACTCACGCACTCCTCCCGCAGTGAGTCTCATGAGGACGCCGGCCAGTGTGGTGGAGATGGGAAGCTCGCGGGCCGTAACTTCATGGGACCATCCGCCGTCGTATAGGCGCTTGTGGGCCATCGAGAATGAGTACTTAAATTGCGGTACAGCACCCGCGTCCGTAATTGGCGGTATAACCGCGCTGGGATTATGACGATCCAGTTCAGGATTGGTTGGACCTGGATCATTGGCGGCCGCTTCCCGCGAAGCCATTCTCTGGTCTAAACGAATTACTTTGCCGAACACACTCTCCTCCTCTTAGTTCTTATAGCAACGCCGCTTTCATCCGCACATCGTGTCTTCGCCCCCGATCTGGCCGGAGGTCCAGCAAAAAATCGACGAGCGCGGCGTTGGTGATGGGCCTGAGTTGAATGCCGTTGGGTACGCACCGGTTGGAGAAGCTAAAAACTTTCGCCATGCCAACACATCATGGCGGGTAACTCAATTTCGGGCTGCTCTGACTCATTATTCTGGATACGTAGATGCACGGCAGCGAACTGGACGTTTGCCCCGTTCGAGCGATGAACGGCTCCGATCTCGTTTAGATCGCGTACTCTACAATTTTCCGGTGGTTGGGCTGGCGAAAAAGCACGATCCCAAAGTAGTGGGCAGCCTCCATTAAGGTATAGCCGGATGGCGCTCCTGCGTCTGGCAACAGCGTACATTCATGGCCAAACGGGGAACGATGCTCTACACGCCGGTCGCCGTGCTTACAGACGAAGTGCAGAAGGCGCAGCGGCGGGCCGCGATGGGAATTTCGCTCAGGCACTCCGGACATTTTTTCGACGTTGGATCAGGCGGCGCCTGGCCGCGGGCCTGCCGCGCCTTCAACGCGTTCATGGGAACAATAATGAAGAAATATACGGCCAGCGCGATGAGCAGAAAGCTGATCAATGCGTTTAGAAACAGGCCGTAGGAAATCACACCGCCATTGAGTGTGGCCTTGAATGCGGAGAAATCCGGCTTGCCGACAATGGCGGCAATAAGTGGGTTCAGAACATTGGTGACAAAAGATGTGACGACAGCTCCGAACGCCGCGCCGATGACCACGGCCACGGCCAAATCAATCACGCTGCCGCGCATGATGAACTGTTTGAAACCTTTGAACATAGCGCCCCCTTATTGCATCCGCAAATGATACCCGAAAAAGGAACCAGCATCAGCATTCAGCCGCTGCGCTCGATTGCCAGGATCGCCGATATTGCCAAAAGTGATGATTGAAGACCGCAGGCGTGAGCTTCTCAATAGCACTCACACCGTCGCTGCTCAATGCTGACGGCTGAGTGTTGCGAGACAACATCCTCGAGGCATATCGCATTTATCGCTAGGGTCGGGTGCAGCGCGATTCGGTTTTTTGCCTGAGACGTGGCAACGCTGGTTTCCAGGGGCGCTCGCATCCATCTCCAGCGTGCGAATGTGCTTAAAATTACAAAAAGCAGGCTCGGGCTTGAACCCAATGAGCTCTCCATTGCATCGAAAAATAGGGTGGGAAGAACGGCAACTGCTTAAAAGTTAACCACTTACCTGCGTTCCATCAGTTTGTCTTTTAGTCCAAAGCGGCGTATCATAAGTTGTTGTAGCTGGTTTCGGCACGAGGCTTGCAGGATTTAGCCTCCGCAATTCGATGGCGAACGTACCAGTGGGCGGAACGCCCACTTTATTTTTGGATGAACATCCGAAACCGGCCGGCCTTAAAAGTTGCCGGGTGCTGGTTTGAATGCCGGGCGGAGAGAAAATTCGCGAGATCGCCGAGCGAGTAGCACAGATGCACGGCGTTGAACTGGTGGAAGCTGATCTGCGAGGCGGCGGCAAAGCGCGCATGCTGCGGGTGACCATCGACAAGCCCGAGGGCATCACGCACGAAGATTGCGCCAACGTAAGCCGCGACCTCTCCACCGTGCTGGACGTGGAAGACGCGGTGCCGGGAGGCCCTTACACGCTGGAAGTTTCTTCGCCGGGACTCGACCGCAAACTGCTGAAGCCGGAAGATTACGACCGATTTACCGGCAGCCGGGTCAAGCTGACTACGCGCGAACCGGTCAACGGGAACCGGCATTTTGAAGGCCGCCTGGAAAGCTTTAGCGACGGCACGTTAATGCTGGAAACGATTGCCCGCAAAAAGCAGAAACCCGGGCACGCGCAGCCGGGACAGAAGGTACAGATTGAGCTCAGGAACGTGGAAAAGGCCAATCTGGTGCCGGAAATCTGAGTGATCGGGTGGTCGGAAGATCCGGCGATTGGAAAGCCAGGAAGATTTGAGGGGCAGGACTCCTCAACGAGCTGAATACGCTCCGAACCGGATGTACAGCTACCTGGCTGGAAGCTAGTTGCTGGTGGCTACAGAGGAATTACAGGAAGGTTTATGGCAAGCGAGATTTACAACGTCATTGACGCGCTAAGCCGGGAAAAAGGCATCGATCCGCAGATTGTCATCAGTGCGGTGGAAGATGCCATTGTTGCGGCCACACGCAAAAAGGACAAGAGCCAGGAAAATCTGCACGGGGAACTCGACAAGGAAAGCGGCGTAATCCGTGTGTATGCGGTCAAGTCGATTCTTCCCTCGGAAGACGATATCGAGGACCCGCAGTTGGAAATTTCCCTGGATGAAGCGCGCGCCATCGATCCGAATGCGGAAGTCGGAGGAGAGGTCCGCTTCCTGAAGTCAACCGAAGGGCTCGGCCGCATCTCCGCCCAGATTGCCAAGCAGATCATCTTCCAGAAAGTGCGCGAGGCCGAGCGCGACACGGTTTACAACGAATACATCGGCCGCGTGGGTGAAGTGCTGAACGCCACCGTCAAACGCATAGAAGGCCCGGACGTGATCTTCGATATTGGCAAGGCGGAAGCGCGCATGCCGAAGAAAGACCAGTCGCGGCTCGAATCGTTCGCCATTGGCGAGCGCGTGCGCGTGGTGCTGGCGCGTGTGGACAAGAACTCGAAAGGCCCCGCCGTGGTGGTTTCGCGGGCCGCTCCGGAACTGGTACAGAACCTGTTCCAAACAGAAGTTCCGGAGATCTATGACAACACGGTGGTGATCCGGGCCATTGCGCGCGAGGCCGGTGAGCGCACCAAGATCGCCGTGATGTCCAAGGACAAGGACGTTGACGCGGTAGGCGCGTGCGTGGGTATGAAGGGCATGCGGGTGCAATCGATCATCCGCGAACTGCGCGGCGAGAAGATCGACATCATTGAGTACCACGAAGATCCGGTCACCTTCGCTGAGAAGGCGCTGCAGCCGGCCAAAGTCAGCCGCGTGACGGTGGTTGATCAGTCGGAAAAGCATCTCGAAGTCGTGGTGGATGACAGCCAGCTCTCTCTGGCCATCGGCAAGAAGGGCCAGAACGTGCGGCTGGCGGCCAAGCTGCTGGGCTGGAAGATTGATATCAAGAGCGAAGAAGAGAAGCGCCAGGAAGTGGAACAGCAAATGGCCTCTATGGTCACTCAGACGGCCACGCCCCTGGACCGTGTGCCGGACCTGGGTGAAGGACTCATTGAAAAACTGCATGAGGCCGGCATTACCACCGTCGAGGCCCTGGCGGATATGACGCCGGAACAGCTTGAAGAAGTTCCCGGAGTGGGCCCTAAAACTGTGGAAAAAATCAGTATTGCGGTCAATAATTACTTCTCCAGCTTTGAAGCCGAGAGTACGCCGGAAGCCGGCGCTGAAGCCGCCTCCGCAGCAGAGCCACCGGCCGGAGAAGCGCAACTGGCTGAAGTCTCTGCCGAGTCGGAAAGCGCGCCGGGCTCATCTACAACTGAAGAGGCTCCGGAAACGCAGGAAGCGGCCAGTGCGGCCGAAGCGCCGCAATCAAATGAGGCGCATCAGGGCGAGCCGGATGCGCAAGATGAGAACATAGCGCCGGCCGCTGCTGGTGAAGAAGAATCTGAGTAAGAAGCAGCAAATGTTTTACAAAAATAAAGCCGTGAGGTCGATATGATCGCGTAGCGGGAAATCCTCGGAGGAAACTAGAGAACGGATGAAAATTCGAATCAATGACCTGGCCAGAGAGCTTGAAGTCAAAAGTAAAGCCATTCTGGACGTATTGGAAGAAGTAGGCGTTACGGAAAAGAAAACTCACTCAAGCTCAGTTGAGCCCGACGAAGCGGAAAAGATCAGGAAGCACTTTGCCGCGAAATCCGGCGCTGCCTCCAGGGAGAGATCTGCGCAATCAGAGATCAAGCCCAAGATCGATCTCTCCAAGATTTCCAAGCCGGGCGATGTGATGCGGCTGCTCAAACAGCGGCAGCAGGAGTTGGAGCATCCAACCCCTCCGCCCCGGCCCGCGACAGTTGTGAAGTCGCCCGCACCGGCGCCGGCAAAACCGCAGACGCCGCCCGTTGCAGCGCAACCGCCCGCACCCTCGCCTTCTATTCCGGAAAAGCCGGCTGCCAAAGCCCCTGTGACGGAGAGGCCCGTGGTGGTGCCGGCCCCGCGCCAAGCTCCGCCGATTGTTGCGCCGCCACCTGCTCCTCCGGTTCAGGAAAAAGTTGAAAAGCCCGCTGCACCACCAGCCGTGGTGGTCACACCTCCATCGGCACAGCCGCAACAGCCTGCGGCAGTGGTAGTAACAGCACCTTCGACGAAAGCGCCTGCTGCACCGCCTTCATCGGGCTCCGAACCCGCATCTCCGACAGCGGCGAAGCCCAGCGCTCCACCGGCTTCGGCGGGAACACCGCCCAAGCCGACACCCGGCCAGCCCATCGTTCCACAGCGGCGTATGATCACGCCACAAACGGGGCCGCGTCCGGTATACACGGCCCCTCCGCCGAGGCCCGTATCTCAGCAGCCGCGTCCGCAATTTCATGGACAGCCAGGAAGGCCGATGGGCGGTCGTCCGCAGGGTGGAGTCGTTCGCGGACAGCCGATCTTCCAGCGCCCCCGTCCCTCGGGACCGGGAGGCGCACCGGGTACACGGCCTACGTATGGCCGTCCGGGAGGCGATCAGCGTCGAGGACCGCATCCCACCAGCTCGGCTCGCACAGGATATCCGCCACGCCCAGGAATGGGTGGTGCGCCAGGCTTGCCGCCTCCGGGATTGCCGGCCAAGCCCGCGGGACGCCCCGGCGCTCCTGGGCGCCGTCCCGGCCAGCGTTATCAACATGGGCCCAAGGAAGGCCCGATGAAGGGCTTTACTCCGCCACCGCGCCTCGCTCTCTCCAATGAGCCGCTGCCGATCACGCGGAGCATCACCATCAGTGAAGGCGTCAGCGTAAAAGATCTGGCCGAAAAACTCGGCGTTCGCGCCAAGGACCTTATCGCCCGCCTGCTCATGAAGGGCGTCATGGCTACCGTGAACCAGAGCCTCGACTCCGATCTGGCCAAAGAGCTGGCCCGCCACTTCGGCGCCGAATCAGAAGAAATCAGCTTTGAAGATCAGACGGCGAAGGAGATGGCCGCAATGACCGGCGCGGTTGAATCCGCCATGAGCGCGGTCACGCGTCCGCCGGTGGTCACCATCATGGGTCACGTCGATCACGGCAAGACTTCGCTGCTGGACGCCATTCGCGAAACCGACGTCGCCGGCGGGGAAGCCGGCGGCATCACGCAGCATATTGGCGCTTACAAGGTCAAAATTAGCAAAGAAGATTCGCCGGCCTTTGGCCGCCAGATCGTCTTTCTGGATACGCCCGGTCACGAAGCCTTTACGCGCATGCGCGCTCGCGGAGCCAAGGTCACTGACATTGTCGTGCTCGTGGTTGCGGCTGATGACGGCGTGATGCCGCAGACGCTCGAAGCCATGGACCACGCCAAGGCAGCCAAGGTGCCGATCATCGTTGCGGTAAATAAAATCGACAAACCGGAAGCGCAGCCTGATCGCGTAAAGAAGCAGCTTGCCGATCGCGGCCTGATGCCGGAAGACTGGGGCGGCACGACCGTTTTTGTCGACGTTTCCGCCAAGAAGCGCACCAACCTCAATCTGCTGATGGAAATGATCTGCCTCGTGGCCGATCTGGGCGAGCTCAAGGCCAATCCTGAGCGTCCGGGCAGCGGCGCCGTCGTGGAAGCAAAAATTGATCGCGGACGTGGCTCCGTGGCCACTGTTCTCGTGCAGAACGGCACGCTCCGCATCGGCGATAACTTTATTGTCGGCAACACCTTCGGCAAGGTCCGCGCCATGTTTGATGATCGCGGCAACCTGGTGGAAGAAGCTCCGCCTTCCACTCCGGTCGAAGTGCTGGGATTGGAAGGACTACCCGAGGCCGGCGACCAGTTGCTGGTGGTCGAGCGCGAGAAAGCCCGGCAAATCTCCGAGTATCGTGAGCAAAAGGCCCGTGAAGCCACGCTGGCCAAGAGTTCCAAGCTTTCACTCGAAGGACTGTCGGAGCAGATTAAGAATGCAGGAGTGAAAGAGCTGCCCATCATCTTGAAAGCCGATGTGGGCGGTTCCGCTGAAGTTCTCTCGGACACGCTGACGCGCCTCTCCACCGAGAAGGTCAAAATCAAAATCCTGCGCAGCGGCGTCGGCGCCATCACCGAAAACGACGTTCTGCTGGCCTCAGCCTCCAACGCAGTTATCATCGGCTTCAATGTGCGTCCGGAACGCAAGGCGCAGGAACTGGCGGAGATGGAAAAGGTTGATATTCGCCTCCACTCGATCATTTATGAACTGCAGGATGAGATCAAGAAAGCCATGACCGGCCTGCTCGAGCCTGTTATCAAGGAGACCTACCTTGGCCGCGCCGAAGTCCGCGAGACCTTCCGCGTGCCAAAAGTCGGGATTGTGGCTGGTTGCTACGTGCTCGACGGCACCATTAAGCGCGATTCGGAAGTTCGCCTGGTGCGTGACGGCGTGCAGGTTTACAAGGGCAAGATCGGGTCGCTCAAGCGCTTCAAGGATGATGCCAGTGAAGTACGCAACGGCATGGAATGCGGCATTAACATCTCCAATTTCAATGACGTGAAAAGACACGATGTCATCGAGGCGTTCGTCACCGAGCGCATCGCCGCCGAAATGGGAGTCGCGTAAAAAGATTGCTAATCGGGTAATTTGGTAATGAGTAATTTCCAGCGCGGTTCACGCCGCGCTTTTCTTTTGCACTGGCACCGGACCGTGTGGCACAGCCTCCCCGGCTGTGCGTTTCTGATTGCTGGCGCGCAATTTGCCCGTTGCCCTTCGATGCAGGCAAGGGTTCTCTGTTGAGTTGGGTCGGAAGCGGTCCCATGTTCCGGTTGAGAAAAATAGGTGCAATCAACTGCATAGGTTTTGTCTTTCGATCTCGGCGATCACGCGCGATTCCGGCGATTTTTAACAGGTCCCATGCGCGTGGATCAGCCGCAAAAACCGCCTCCCTTCCTCGCTTCGTGTCACGGTGGTGAGCTCCTGGTTTGCTTTTGATGAATCGTGAATTACCCAATCACCGCATTACCCACTTACCAAATTCTGGTGACCATCTCTCCCCTTCTTCTTAGCATCACAAACTTCAATCACATCTCTGGCGCGCCGTTCCGGGGCGGGTCGCCCAACGTTTCTATAAAGGAGCCACCGTGGAAAGACAGAGACTCACCTGCCCGCTGCTGTTGATCATCCTCTTTACCGGATTCTCGCTCACCGCCCAGACCACCGCCCCCACCTACCAGATTCTTGTGCCGCCTGCAGGCATCGCGGCCGAGGCCGGCGAGCCCTCCATTGGGGCCGACTGGAAAACGGGCGCCATCATGTTCCAGGCAATTCTGGAAACAGACCGCGTCACCATCTCGGGCGATACCGCCACATGGCAGAACGTGAGTCCCGTAACGTCCTCGGTAGTTTCGCTCGACCCGATTTTGTTCACCGATCACACCACCGGCCGTACGTTCGTCTCCGAGCTTGCCGGCGTGTGCAGCCTCTCTTCATTTAGTAATGACGATGGCGCGAATTACACGCCGGCTGTCGGATGCGGCGTTCCCGCCGGAGTTGATCACCAGACCATCGGCGGAGGGCCGTTTGCTCCCGCGCCGGTCCCTCTGGGCGTCGGATATTCGCACGCCGTCTACTACTGTTCACAGGATGTGGTGGATGCCTCCTGCGCGCTCAGCGTCGATGGCGGGCTCAGCTACGGCGCTGCCGTCCCCATTTACACGCTGGCGGATTGCGGCGGCCTGCATGGCCACATCAAAGTGGGCCCGGACGGCACCGCTTACGTTCCCAACAAGAATTGCAACGGCGCGGCCGCTGTGATCTCTTCATCGGACAATGGAATTACCTGGACCATTCACACTATTCCCGGCAGTTCGTCAGGCGATAGCGATCCTTCCGTCGCCGTCGCTTCTGACAACACGGTCTATTTGGGCTGGCACGGCGCCAACGGACATCCTATGGTCGCAGTCTCGCATGATCATGGCGCCACCTGGACCAGCATCACTGACGTTGGCACATCGCTGGGCATACAGAACGTAGCCTTTCCTGCCATGGTGGCCGGAGACGGCGACCGAGCGGCGCTGGCCTTCCTCGGCACTCCCACCGGCGGCAACGCGCAGGACACCGCCAACTTCACTGGCGTGTGGCATCTCTACATCGCGCACACCTACGATGGCGGCCTCACCTGGACCCTTGTCGATGCCACGCCGAACGATCCCGTGCAGCGCGGCTCCATCTGCCTCGCCGGCACAACCTGCGGCAACGACCGCAATCTTCTCGACTTCATCGACGCCACCGTCGACCAGCAGGGCCGCGTGCTCGTCGGCTACGCTGACGGATGCATCGGTGACTGCGTCACCGGTACGGTCAACTCGTTTACTGATCTCGGCAGCATCGCGCGCCAGGCTACAGGCAAGGGCCTGTTCGCGGCATTTGATGGGGCATTCTGAACTGGCAAGATGCTGAACTGGCAACATTCTGAACACAATCGGCGTGCGAATCCTTCGCACGCCGGTCTTCCTTCAACGGAAGCTCACTCCTCACTCCGCTTCTGAACGGCAGCCCGCAAGTGAATAGAAAAGCATAAGATCCAATATTCCGCCCCACCTGAGCAGTTCTCCTCTGCCGTCCAGAGGTACATTCTGGAAGCGAGCCGGGGAAAATACGAGACCTGACCGCCTCACGATAAAATAGAAGTTTACCCATGGCGCAGGAAGAAGAGGTACTAGGAAAAGCATATGACAGCCGGCTGATGAAGCGGCTGCTCACTTATCTGCATCCGTACTGGTGGCAGACCATTGTCGCGCTGGCGTCCATCCTGCTGAAGGTGGTGCTTGGGCCGGACGTGATCGGGCCGTTCCTCACGGCAACGGTTATCGATAAGTACCTCTCGTTCGCCGCCGGCAAGCACCACTGGTTTCTGGACCGCTGGCTCAACCCGAATCCGTGGATCGGCATCGGGCAGATTGCCGGAATTTACCTCGCTTCCCTGCTCTTCAATTTTGTCCTCGAATTCGTGCAGACCTACCTGATGCAGTGGATCGGGCAGATGGTAATGTTCGACCTGCGCAGCCAGATTTTCCGCCATCTGCAACATATGCACGTGGGCTTCTTCGATAAAAATCCCGTCGGCCGGCTCGTGACCCGCGTTACCACCGATGTGGACGCGCTCAATGAAATGTTCACCTCCGGCGTGGTGGCTATCTTTGAAGACGTCTTCGTTCTCGGCGGCATTATGTTCGTCATGCTGAGGATGAAATGGTGGCTGGCCCTGATCACGTTTGCCGTGCTGCCGCTGATCTTCTGGGTGACATCCATATTCCGCAAGTCCGTGCGGGAATCCTACCGGCGCATCCGTGTGGCCATCGCCCGCATCAACGCGTACCTGCAGGAGCACATCAGCGGCATGGTGGTGCTGCAGCTCTTCAATCGCGAGAGGCGTTCCTTGCAGCAATTTGATCGCATCAATGCCCAGCACATGAAAGCCTATAAAGACGCCATCTGGGCCTATGCAGTCTATTATCCCGTTGTCGAACTGCTCTCCACCATCGCGATTGCCTCTGCGTTGTGGTTTGGAGGACTAAAGGTATTTGTTGGGGCCGTCACTCTCGGAACCATAACGGCATTCATCCAGTACGCGCAACGCTTCTTCCGGCCCATTCAGGACCTGAGCGAAAAGTACAACATTCTGCAGTCTGCCATGGCGTCAGCCGAACGCGTGTTCAAGCTGATGGATACTCCGGCGGAAATCCTCTCTCCTGAGGAGCCGCTAAAAGCCGAAGGCAAGGGGCGCATTGAGTTCGATCATGTGTGGTTTGCCTATCGCAGGCTGGAAGGGCTGGAAGTAGAAGAGAGCGACGGCGCGGTCGATGCGGCCGAGCACAACGGCCATCCTCATGCCGCTGCAGCTGAGTTCGACTGGGTGCTGCGCGACGTGTCCTTCACCATTGAGCCGGGTGAGAGTGTGGCCATCGTCGGTCATACGGGGGCCGGCAAGACAACCATCATTTCTCTGCTGATGCGCTTCTATGACATTCAAAAAGGCGCTATTCGCATTGAGGGCGTTGATATCAGGAAAATGGACGTCGCAGATTTGCGGCGGCGCTTTGGCGTGGTCCTGCAGGACCCGTTTCTATTCAGCGGCACCATTGAAAACAACATCCGCCTGGGCTCGAAATGGGTCACCGACCAAGAGGTAACAACCGCCGCAGAAAGCGTAAACGTTGCCGACTTTATCCGCAGCCTGCCCCTGGGGTTTAAAGAACCTGTGCTGGAACGCGGCAGCACGCTCAGCACCGGCCAGAAGCAACTGATCTCCTTTGCCCGTGCCCTGGCGCACAGTCCCAAAATCCTGGTGCTCGATGAAGCCACCTCCAGCGTGGACACCGAAACAGAACTACGCGTTCGCGACGCCCTCACCCGCATGGTGGAAGGCCGGACGTCAGTGATCATCGCTCATCGTCTCTCGACGATTCAGCGCGCCGACAAGATCATCGTGATGCACAAAGGCCAGGTGCGCGAAATCGGCAGCCACCAGGAGTTGCTGGCCCAGCGCGGCATCTACTACAAGCTCTATCAACTGCAGTACAAGGAGCAGGAAGTGGGCGCGGATCAGCCGCAGGTCAGCGCGGACGACTGAAGTCGATTGGAAGAATTGGGTAATCTGGTAATTGGGTAAATGCGGTCAAGCGTGCAATTAATTACCCAATCGGCTTCAGGCTCTCTTACTGGAAAGCCCCTAGGTTCTCCTCAAATTACTTTTCCAAAAAGGAACTTACCTCTTCATAACTCTTGCTAACATGCAGTCAGCGCTCGTCTAAATCTCTCCTTTGACCGGCCAGGGAAAGCTGGAACCGGTCCAGTACGAGTGTCTCAGTATCAATGGACTACGAAATTGCCGGCGACCAAAGCACAGCGCGCAGACTGCTGAATCTTGCGCGGCCTTACTGGCCCCATCTCACCGGCATCTTTTTTCTCAGTGCCCTGGGTGCTCCTATAGGGCTGCTGCTGGCGTATCCGCTCAAGATCGCGGTCGATAATGTCATCGGCAAACAGCCGCTGCCGCATCCGGTACAAATCCTGCTGCCTTCGTGGGCTTACGGCTCCCGCACCGCCAATCTGGGGCTTGCCGTGGGGCTTCTGCTGGTATTGACGCTCATTACCAACCTGCAGGCCTTCGCTTCCTGGCTGCTACAGACCTACACCGGCGAGAAATTGGTGCTCGATTTCCGCACCCGGCTCTTCTGGCACGTGCAACGGATGGACTTGCTGTTCCACGATCGTCGCGGTACGAACGAGGTCGCCTACCGTATTCAGAACGACGCGCCCGCCATTCAATATGTGTTCATTCAGGGCTTGATGCCGCTGGTCAGCTCGTCATTCACGTTTTTTGCTCTTTTTTACGTCACCCTGCGCATTGACTGGGTGCTGGCGATGATCGCCGTCTCTGTCGCGCCTCTGCTCTTCTACCTGACGCGCAAATGCAGCCGCCGAGCGCGCACCGGCTGGGACGGGATCAAGAAGCTGGACAGTTCGGCCATGCTGGTAATGTATGAAGCCTTGTCTTCCATCCGCGTGGTCAAGGCTTTTGGGCAGGAGCAATTCGAAGACGCCCGGTTCAAGCTGCGCTCCCGGCATCGCATGGAAGAGCAGGTCAAGGTCGCATCCATGCAGGCCGGCTTTCATGTGCTGATCACAACAACCATTGCCGTTGGCTCGGCCGCGGCCATGTGGGTGGGGGTTCGCCATGTGCAGTCCGGCGTGCTTACTCTGGGCGAATTACTGCTGGTCATGGCCTACATGACCCAGCTTTATGATCCGCTGCGCACCATCAGCGGCAAACTGCCGGAACTGCAGGGCTGGATGGTGAGCATTCGTCGCGCGCTGGCGCTGCTGGATGAAGCTCCGGAAGTGGCGGAGCCGCACAGTGCCGTGCCGCTGGATCGGGCTGTGGGCGAAGTCGCATTCCGCGACGTTACCTTTGAATACCCAACGTCCGGTCGCGCTTTGGACGGTGTTTCATTTGAAATCAAGCCGGGCACGCGAGTGGGCATCATCGGGCCCAGCGGATCAGGCAAGAGCACATTGGTTAACCTGCTCACGCGGTTTTATGATCCGGCCTGCGGAGAGATCCAGCTTGATGGCCGCGACCTGCGAAGCTACAAGGTGGCCGACCTGCGCCGCCAGTTCTCCATCATCCTGCAGGAGCCGGTAGTGTTCTCGGCCACGGTGGCGGAGAACATCGCCTACGCTCGCCACGACGCCAGCCGGGAAGAAATCATGCAAGCGGCCAAAGCAGCCATCGCGCATGACTTCATCATGGCCCTGCCGGACGGATATGACACCAGGGTCGGTGAGGGCGGCTGCCGGCTCTCCGGCGGGCAGCGCCAGCGCCTTGCCATCGCACGCGCCTTCCTCAAAGACGCGCCCATCCTGATCTTCGACGAGCCAACCAGCGCGGTTGACATCCACACCGAGAAGGAAATCATGCAGGCCACCGAACAGTTGATTCGGGGACGGACGACGTTTGTCATTGCGCATCGGTTGAGCACAGTCAAGGATTGCGACGTCCTGCTCGTATTGAAGCAGGGCCGGTTGATGACTCTTACGACCAGCTTTGACGAGGCCATGGGCGCTCTGGCCGACGAGGCAGCCACTAGCCAGCCAAGTCAGGCCCTGGCAACCACCATGATTCAGTGACTCACGCGGCCGCATGAAACGCCCGGGAATATCCGGCTTTGGCCCGCTCCTTACGCCAAATAAATGTCTTCCTCTCCCGCCAATCTTCGAATCGGTTCAGGTGCGCGCGCCGGCGTGTCCTGGTTAGAAGGCGCAGATTCGGGAAACGCAGAAAGCAGCGCATCGAGAGAATCCAGCCACAGTGTCTGTGCTTCAAAGATCCGGCCAATATGGCGTGAAACCAGTTCTGCCATCTGCTGGAGATCTGGCGGCTCTTTACGGTTCGAGATCGAGTTTCGCTGCATCTCCAGCGCGAGGGAGGTCACGGGTTTGTCCGAAATGCCGCAGGGCACGATCAGCTTGAAGTAGTCGAGATTGGTGGTTACGTTCAGGGCAAAGCCGTGAGAGGTAACGGCACGGGAGATGTGTACTCCGATGGCAGCGATTTTTGCGGGCGGGGCATCTTCCGTCCAGACGCCGGTCAGTCCCGTCACCCGGCCGGTGACTACGCCGAGATCGCCACAGGTGCGGATCAGTGACTCCTCGATCTTGCGCACAAACTCGACCGCGCCGATGCGGGGCTGAAACGCGCGCAGATCAAAAATGGGGTAGCCTACGAGCTGTCCCGGACCGTGAAAAGTGACATCGCCGCCCCGGTCGGTTTCAAACAGCTCAATGCCCTGGCTGGCTAGAAAATCAGGGGATGCGATGACGTTCTGCGTGCTCGCATTGCGTCCCAGGGTGATGACAGGCGCATGCTCAAGCAGGAGCAGCGTGTGCCCGATGCGGCCCGCTTTGACCAGACGGACCAGCGTTTGCTGCAGGCTTAGGGCGGTAGAGTAATCAATCCGCCCGAGGTAGATCACATTGATGACGCGGAGCGGCATGCTCCTATTTTAAACATCAGCGCGTGAAACAACACTGCGCAGCGCTTCAGCTCGCGACCTGTTCTTCGTCGCTCATGCGGCGCATGTAAAAGTCCGGATCTTTCTCGAACTTCTTTTCGCAGTCCAGCGAACAAAAATATACGGTTTCATTGTGGTAATCGAGGCTGCCTGTGGCTTCGCTGATGTTCACGTGCATTTTGCAAACGGGATCGATGGGCATGAGAAACCCTCCAATAAATGGGATTCCAGCCCCAGAGAGAAGGATGGTTGTGAAAAGCAGCACTCAGCAAGCAGCCTTCAGCAATCAGCCTTCAGCACTCAGCCTCTGAACAGTGAGGCAGCGCGAGCCAGTGCTCTTAATCGAGATCTGCTACCAAACATAAGACCCCAAATACCGGCAAACAGTTTCAGAGCTGAATGCTGACTACTGACTGCTGAGCGCCAACTGCTAGATGTTAATTGCTTTCCCCTCCACCGCACTGAAGGCATCCAGCATGGCTTCAGAGACTGTGGGATGAGCGTGGACCGTGAACATCAGGTCGTCAACCGTTCCTTCCAGTTCCATGACGGCAACGGATTCGGCGATCAATTCAGTCGCGATAGGACCGATGATGTGCACGCCCAGAATTTCGCCGAACTTTGCTTCGGAGACTACCTTGATAAACCCCTCGTGATTGTCAATGATGCTGGCCTTCGAGTTGGCGGTAAACGGAAATTTCCCAATCTTCACCTGATAGCCGGCCTCTTTGGCTTTCGCCTCAGTCAAGCCTACGCTGCCGACCTGCGGCTCGCAGTAGGTGCAGCCGGGAATGCGCAGCTTATTTACCGGCTTGGCCGGTTTGCCGGCAATGTGCGTTACGGCCACAATGCCGCACATGGAGCCTGAATGCGCCAGTTGCGGATACCCGGCAACAATATCGCCAATGGCGTAGATGCCGGGTTCGCCCGTCTGCATCCATTCATTCACGTGCACGTAGCCGCGTTCGGTTTTGATCTTAGGATTTTTCTCCAGCCCGATCTTTTCTGTATTCGGGCCGCGTCCGACCGCGATCAATACTTTTTCGGCTTCGAGTTTCTGCTGCGGCTGGCCCTCAGGCGCGAACGTAACCACAGCGCCGCTCTTTGTCTTCTCAACCTTTTCCACCTTCGTGCTGACGAAGCAGTTGATGCCCTTCTTTTTAAAGCTGCGCAGCAGTTCCTTGCTGACTTCTTCGTCTTCCACGGGAACGAGCCGCGGCAGCATTTCAATAATGGTGACTTCGCTCCCGAAGGAACGGTACAAAGACGCGAATTCCACGCCGACGGCTCCGGAGCCGATGATGATCATGGACTTCGGGATCGAGGAGAGGCTCAGGACTTCAATGTTGGTGAGGATGGTCTCGTCAGGCTGCAGGCCTGGCAGCATGCGGGCATACGAGCCTGTGGCCAGAATGATGTTCTTCGCCTGAATCTGCGATTTCTGTCCTCCCTCGCCCGTAACCTCCACGGTGTGCACTCCGTTCTTCGCCGGCCCGGTGAGGACGCCGAAACCGCGCACTGCTGTCACCTTGTTCTTCCGCACCAGAAAATCAAGCCCCTTGGTGTGCTTGGCAACAATGGAATTCTTGCGCTCCTGGATGGTCTTCCAGTTGAGCTTGCCCGCGCCCAGACCGTCAATGCCGTACTTCTCCGCCGCTTTCAGATGGTCATACACCTCGGCATGGAACAGGAGGGCCTTGGTAGGGATGCAGCCCACGTGCAGGCAGGTTCCGCCGAGCTTCGCGTCTTTCTCGATGATGCAGGTCTTAAGTCCAAGCTGGCCGGCGCGAAAAGCCGCCGTGTACCCGCCGGGCCCGGCGCCGATGATGGCAACGTCATAAATCGTCTCTGGCAAAGTCGTATTCCCCTATGAGGAAAATCGTGAAAAGGCAAACAGAAGATTGTAAATGAGCCGTTACCCATCAGACATGCCTGCGAGGCAACGGCCTGCTAGCCTTCCATTGGATGAGCAGCGGCCTCGAATAGATCCAGGCGGTAGCGGCATTTTCGCGTGTGACCATTGCGGTGGATGATGCATCGCTCCGGAACATCCACAATCTCCACGAGTTTCGCGCCCGCCAACTCACAGCTTCGCCGCGACGCTATATTGTCCGGATCACAGGTGATCCAGATCGGGTCGATGCCAAGCCTTCGGGCAAGCGGGATCAATTGCCGCACTGCCCGCGACGCATATCTGTGCCCGCGATAGGCCGGATGCACACTGTATTCAATGTGCCCTGCATACAACTCAATGTGAAGATTATTTTGAGCCCGCAGATTAATACGGCCGAGTTCCTCCCGGCGATCGTTGTGCAGCATGCGGAAAAAATAAGTCAGTACCTTGTGGATTGGGTGCGGAGCAATATCTGCCAGTTCCAGCACCAGGTCGCCATTTTGCCAATAGCGCAGGAACGGGCATTTCAGGATTGGGTGCATTGCACATGCAGTCCTTCATTTTCTCAGCTTAAGAGGCCCAGACTGCGGGAATGTTGCGCACCCCGCGCAACTACAGAAAGGAGTCTGGGTTCTACTCTCGTACATGTCCCAAGGTGCCGGAGACAAGGTGGCCAATAGACGGGATAATGCAGTCCGATTGTAATCCTCTGGCCAACGGAGATGTTACCTGATGAGACTGATTCGATACATTTTTGCTGCGATTCTGGTTTTTGCGGTCGGCCTGACCGTGCCGGCATTCGCTCAGCACGATCATGATGGGCATGACAGAGATAGAGATCGCGGCCACGCTAATGCCCGCGATCACCACGACGATCACGCACGGCCTGAAGCGCGCGAGCATGAAGACCATGGCCGCCATGAAGGATGGGAACGCCAGGAAGCGCGTCGCGACCACGTAGAACATGAGCGGCGTGAAGCCGTCGAGCGGCATGAAGCCGTCGAACGTCACGAAGCTTTCGAGCGCCATGAGGCTTTCGAGCACTACCGGCGCATCGATGACAACAATTGGCACAGGCATTTTGGACGTGAACACCGCTTTGTGATCGTGCGCCCCGTGATCGTTGCCGGTCACGCCCGTTTCCACTATGGCGGTTACTGGTTTGTGATTGCCCGTCCGCTGCCTCCGGGCTGGCGCTACTCCGATCAGGTTTACGTCGACCACGATGACCGCGGATATTTCATGTGCAGCCCAGTACATCCGGGCGTTCACATTTCCGTCAACATTCTGTAATCAGCATTTCACCAGCGTGCGCCGGCGGGAACCAATAGGGTTCCTGCCGGCGCTTTTGTTTTTGAGTCCTCGTCGCCGGAAGCCTACCGGCCTTCACGCAGGAAAGCGCCGATCTTCTCATTCAGGAACTTCAGGTCTGCGGGGTCCGCTCCGGCGCCCGCGGGGTGTCCCCATAAGGAAGGAATCGGAGTCAACTTCACGGTGGACATGAACTGCGCCTCGTAACGCGAGTCTCCGATGGGAAAATAGAGATCGGTTTCAGACGGCATGTAGAGGAATGGGACCTTGATGGAACCCAGTGCCTTCTTGATGTCGCCGTTAAAGCCGGGGGTCATGGAAACGTCGTGTTTTTCCCAGGTGCGCATCTGCAGGATCAGGTCATTGGCGTCCGCGCCGGGTATGAAGTTTGTGCGGAACTCGTGCAGCACCGAATCGAACGTAGCCCCCGGCGGCGAGATCTGCCGCCACAGCTCATCCCGCCACCACTCCTGTGAGAACAGCCAGCCAGTCCACACCACGGCAAATGCTTCCAGCCCCTTCTTCGGCTCGGTTTTGTAATCTCCATTTTGAAATGCCGCATCGGCGGTGAGAGCCGCAATCTGCCCTTCGAGCCGCACGATGCCGTGGGGCCACGTCTTGGCGGTGCCGCACGTGGCCACGATGCGATCGGCAAATGTGGGATAGCTGACTGCCCACTGGAACGCCTGCTGCGCTCCCATGGAAAATCCAATGATCGCGCGTAGATGCGTGATCTTCAGCTCCTGGGTAAGGAGTTGGTGAACGGCTTCAACGTTGTCGCGAATGGTCATGATGGGAAAACGCGGGCCATGAAACGGTTCCGGCGTATTGCTGGGCGAGGATGAATGCCCATTGCCGAACAGTTCGGTCGCAACCAGAAAAAGCTTGGCCGGATTAAGCGCGCGGTCCTGACCGATCAGCCACTCATATCCGGTGTGGTCGGCCATGTAGTGCGATGGCAAAAGCACCACGTTGTCGCGAGCTGCATTGAGATGGCCATAGGTTCCATACACAATACGCGCTTGCGGCAGGATGACTCCGCTTTCGGTGTGGAAGTTCGGAATTACAAATTCATGGACCGCAGGTTTCTCTATCCTGGCTTTCGGCGCAGCTTGGGCCTGCCTGGCCTCGGTTGTTTCCTGCGATGCCTGCGCAGCGCAGAGTGAGGGCAGCAGAGCAGAGAGTGACAGAGCCGGCACAAGCAGCAGAAAAGAAATGAATTTTTTCATTGTGATGGGTCCTTTTTCAGCGCGGGAAATCCTATCATGAAGCGCAAAGCTCCGCCGCCCGGCAACTCCCGCTCATCCTTCGCAGAAGTCTACCGCCGGAATGACGCGGTTCAATTCTGAATTCCAAGCTGCCAGAAAAGGAAAGTCCAAAAATCCGCGGCGTCGTCCACGAGTTTGGCAATGGGCTTTCCCACGCCATGGCCGGCTCGCGTGTCGACGCGAAGCAGGATTGGGCGATTCTCATTCCCGTCTTTGCCATTCGCGGAGAGCGACTGCATTAGCGCCGCCATCTTTTTTGCGTGCATCGGGTCCACGCGCGTATCTGACTCCGCAGTCATGAACAGCACAGCCGGGTACAGGACGCCCTCGCGCACGTGATGATAGGGCGAGTATTGAAATAGATATTTAAATTGCTCCGGGTCGTCCGACGAGCCATATTCAGGAATCCACAGCCGGGCAATTTCAAATCTGTGATAGCGCAGCATATCGAGCAGAGGGACCTGGCAGACTGCGGCGCGAAAGAGATCGGGACGCTGGGTGATGGCCGCTCCCACCAGCAACCCGCCGTTGCTGCCGCCCTGGATCGCTAAATGATCGCGGTCCGTGTAGCCCTTGCCAATCAGGTATTCAGCGGCGGCAATGAAATCATCAAATACATTCTGCTTTCTCTCCAGCATGCCGGCGCGATGCCACTCTTCGCCGAACTCATTGCCTCCCCGGAGCTGCACATCGGCATAGATGCCGCCCCTCTCCAGTAGAAATAGCATGGCATTGCGGTTGAATACAGGCGTGCGCCCCAGGTTGAAACCGCCGTAACCTGAAAGCAGTGTAGGCGCGTGCCCAGTACGCACGACCCCTTTTCGGCTTACCAGGAACATGGGAACGCGGGTGCCGTCTTTGGAGTTGAACCAGACCTGCTCAACCTGATAATCGTCGGGGCGAATGCTCGATTCCACTTGCGCCCATGGAGCGACTTTGCCGTCGAGTGACACCTCAAAAACAGACGGTGGGATCGCGAACGAGGTAAAGCCCAGAAACGCCTGCTGACTGTCCCAGTTCCCGCCGAGAGGAGCAAAGATACTGCCTGGAGCGGGTAACGTGACTTCCGCGATGGGCGCGCCATCGAGAGCATGAATGCGCAGCTCGGAAATGGCGTCGCGTGTGTAGCGTACGAACAACCGCCGGCCGATGACTTCAGTCCCTTCAATGACGGCCCCCGATTGCGGGATAATCTCGCGCCAGTTCTGCCTCTGCGGATGCGCGCACGCGACCTTCAGCACGCGATACCGGGGCGCGTCTTCATTCGTGGTGATATAGAGTTCGCCATCGAAGATTTCCGCGTCGTAGATAAACTCCTTACCCGTTGCAACCGGCACAAATTGACTCCGCTCCTCGCTCAAATTTCTGAGGAAGAGTTCGGTTTTCACCCAGCCCTGGTCCACACGAATCAGCAGCCATTTACCATCCTGAGAAATCTTCACTGACGGCCAGTATTCCGGGTTCATGTCCCGGCCAAAGACTTCTCGATCGTTTAGCCCATCGGCGCTTCCGGTTCGAATGCGATGGAAGAAGACGTGACGGTGATACATTTCTTCTCCGGCAGGCGCCTCCTCAGGACGGGGATAACGTGTGTAGTAAAAGCCGGAACTGTCCGGCAGCCATGCCAGACTGGCTGCCCGCGTCCGCTCGATTTTTTCCGGCAGCTTCGTGCCCGCAGTGGTCTCAAGGATTTCAAGAGTGCTGATTTCTGAGCCGTTGGCCGACGTGCCATAGGCAAGCAGCCGGCCATCCCGCGAAGGATAAAACCAGTCCAGCGCTACAGTCCCATCCGGAGCCAGCGTGTTTACATCCATCAGGACCCGATCTTCGCCGTGGACTCCTTCACGGACGTAAAGCACCGGCTGGTTGTGTCGGCCATCGCGGCGCAGATAGAAAAAGAAATTACCGCCGACCTTCGCAGGCTCAGCGCGGCCGATGGCGAGTAATTCCTCAAGCCGCTGCCGCAAAGCAGCACGATTTATTGTGGGAATGGAACTGAGCACAGCTTCTGTGTAGGCGTTCTGTGCTTCCGTGAACTCGCGAGTTTCCTGGGACCCGGCTTTTTCCAGCCAGCGAAACGGATCAGAAATCTTACGACCGTGGAGGTCTTCACTGACGCTTTCAATTCGGGCTTTGGGTGGCTGCATAGATTGAGAAGGACTCGTCATTCAACCTATCACAGCTTCCATAGCGCGCAGTAAAGCGCAATGCTGTCTTCCTGACAAGAAAGGAAAGCGCTTCGTTCTACTGACTTGGCTGGCGGGTCATCCATCGCTCTGCGATACCGTACTCCCTGAGTTTGCGGTACAGCGTAGTTTTGCCAATGCCGAGAAGCCGGGCGGTGGCCATTTTGTCGCCTTTCAGGCGCTCCAGCGCATTCAGAATCGTGTTCTTCTCGACTTGGGCGAGCGGGATAATTTCAGGAAAGTCCGCAACCCGGTCAGCAAGAGCAGTGCGAACAGGAGGATGCAAATAGGCAGGCAGGTCCTGCGGCTGGATTACAGAATCAGCGCTCAGCGACGTGGCGCGCTGAATGCAACCTTCCAGTTCCGTTATATTTCCTGGCCAGTCATGCAGGAGCAACAGCTTCATGGCTTCTTCGGAGATGGTGTAGGTGCGGCCCCGCTCTGTCGAGATTTTGTCGAGCACATGCCTGACGAGCAGACAAATATCGTCCTTGCGCTCCCTCAAGGAGGGAAGGCGCAGGCTGACGACGTTCAGCCGCTGGTAAAGGTCGCGGCGGAATGTCCCCAGGCGCGAAGCAGGCTCAAGGTCGAAGCGGGTAGAGGCAATCAGGCGAGACTCAAAGCGCACGGGCAAGCCTCCTCCCGCGACCCGGATTTCGCGGTCCTGTAAAGCACGGACCAGCTTGCCCTGAAGTTCGAGGGGCAATTCGGAAACTTCATCGAGGAATATGGTGCTTCCAGCGGGCCGCTGGGCTCCAAACAGCGCAGCTTCAATCCCTGATTGTGAACGCGAGGCACATTCAATGCGCACAAATGCACGGGACGGCTCATCGGAAGCGGCATGAATGCAATGCGCAAGAGACTCCCTGCCCGTGCCGCTCTCGCCAATGATCAGCAGCGGCAGCCGGCTGGAGGCCACACGCGGGATCATTCGGATGAGCTTCTGGATTTCAGGAGACTGGCTGATCAGGGCAGAGCCATTGCCGTTGACGTACAGTGCCGCGAAACTGCGCTCGCGCGCGCGCGCCGCCATGCGCTCCAGCAGCGCTTTGAATTCGTCCGTGTTAAAGGGCTTGTGCAGGAAATCAAAGACGCCGCTCTTTTGCAGAGCAGGATCGCTTTCGTTCGGCATGCCGACAACCAGCACCTCAGACCGCGGCTGCAGTTTCTTGATTCTGGTCAGCAGGCGCAGGGTCTCTGCCGAAGTTTGGCGAAGATCAAGCAGCACGACGTCAGACGGGCGCGTGGCCATCTGCATCAGGGCCGTAACCGCACTGTCTACGGCATGGACGCTAAATCCGAGTTTTTCCGCAACGCTTTTGTAGACTTCTCTCATCCATTTGTCATCACCCACAATCAATAGAGAGAGGCCTGAACGTGAATACTCCTGCTGAGGAACTGCCCGCATCGCACTACCCATGAAAAACTCCGCTAAACCCCCGTCTGGGGTTCAAGACCCAATCTGGTTGTGCCTAGCCTCCCGTATGGTGGTGGGGAGGGCAAATTGTCGAGCGGCGGCAAGGGCGAAATATCGCGGAAACTGCCGGCAAAGTCTGGTTGAGGAAAGACTGCAGACGGCTGGCCAGACACACTGCAGGTAGATAATGCTTCGCCCCGGACCGGGAATATGTTTGCAGATGCTTGCAATACACTTCTCCTTGCTTTTTCCCGGAAGAGGGCCCTCCGCAACGAGCAGGAAAACTGCTCAAGCAGGAAACAACTTAAACGAGCACAGGCGTCACGAAGCGCCATGCTTGAAAATTTTCCGAATTCAGAACAACAACAAAGTGCATGTCTTGATGCTCACGGCTGCTGGCCGCTAGTGCAGTCTCCAGGTGAGACCTTTTCCCGCCACCTTACTTGACTAAATACAAAGCGGCGCGATACCTTCGGCCCATCGCCATAAACAGGTTGAAGGGAGCTAATGCTTGTGCCTGCGCAACGAATGATCACGTTCACGACCGATTTCGGCTTGACGGAACACTATGTGGGCGCCATGAAGGGAGTGGTGTACAACATCAACCCTGCAGCCCGCATCGTGGATATCACAAACGGGATCCAATCGTTCGACATCCTGGACGGAGCCATGGCCATTGCACAGGCATACAGTTACTTTCCTACGGACACCATCCACATGGTGGTGGTGGATCCGGGAGTGGGGGGGCAGCGCCGCCCCATTGTGGTGAACGCCGGCCAATATCTGTTTGTTGCGCCCGACAATGGGGTTCTATCGTTTGTTTATGAGCGGGAGGAACGAGTTACGGTGCGGCATATCACCGCCGAGCATTACTTCCGGCAACCGGTCAGTAACACATTTCATGGCCGGGATGTCTTCGCTCCGGTGGCTGCCTATCTGAGCAAGGGCGTCGAGACGGCCAAGTTTGGGGATGAAATCAATGACTATGCGCGCTTTGCCGCTCCCAGACCAAAACCCGCGGGCGCGAACACCTGGAAAGGTGTGGTACTCAAAATCGACAAGTTTGGCAACCTGATCACCAATATCACCCCTGGAGATATTCCACAGATATTTGACGGCTCGTCGCACGCATTTAAAATGACGGCAGGCAAGGCGGAAGTGAGCAAGCTGTGCACGAGCTACGCAGCCGGACAGCCCGGCGAAGTGTTCGCAATTCTGGGTAGTTCGGGGTTCCTCGAGATTTCCGCCAACAAGGACTCCGCCGCGAGGCTGGCTGGAGCCAACCGGGGCAGCGAAGTGAATGTGACCGTTGCCGGATCATGAATAGCCGGAAGAGAACTTTGGCAGAGTTCGCAACTTAAACTGCTGTGGGTCATAAGAGAGTCGGCCGGATATGCGACAACTGATGCGCTTTCTCTGGAATGCTACACGCGGGCATCGCCTGGCGCCCTGGCGGAGTCCTTACCTGCGCTGGCGCATGGAAACGTATTCCGGCCTCAAAATGGACAAGATCGGCTTGCTGGAGTTCTGGGGGTTTCTGTTCCGTGAACGCAAGCAGCTCGGGCGCTTCCTGAAATGGACGGCGGAAATGGAGAACTATGCCCGGCCGAAGCCGAAAAATCCATAGCATTCAGCACTCAGTGGTCAGCTTTCAGCCCCGCAGCAGAGATCGGTAATCTGTGATCTGTTAGATAAAGCCGGAACACGGGATTATGTTCCTCACCTCAACTGTGTCGCAGGGGCTGAACGCTGAGGGCTGAGTGCTTCACGTTCCAAAAAGAAGAGGCACTGCCTTCAGGGAGCGCCATCTAACTGAAGTTTGCCACGGAGAATGCTTGCATGAAAAAGCGCAGACTTGGAAATTCCAGCCTTGAAGTATCGCCCCTGTGTCTGGGCGGCAACGTCTTTGGATGGACGGTGGATGAGAGCGCTTCTTTCAAGCTGCTGGATGGCTTCATTGCCGCCGGGCTCAACTTTATCGACACAGCCGACAGCTACTCTACATGGGTGCCAGGCCACAAAGGTGGAGAGTCAGAAGAGATCATCGGCAAATGGATGAAGGAGCGCGGCAACCGCGGGCAGGTGTTAATCGCAACCAAGGTCGGGTCCGAGGTGGCCGGAAGAAAAGGACTAGCCAAGACATACATATTGAGCGAAGTCGAGGAGTCTCTGCGTCGTCTGCAGACGGACTACATTGACCTTTACCAATCTCATCGCGATGATCCGGGCACACCGGTGGAAGAGACCCTGGAGGCATACTCTGAGCTTCTGAAGCAGGGGAAGGTGCGGGTCATCGGAGCCTCGAATTTTACGCCCGAACGGCTGGAGATGTCATTGCAGGCAAGCCGCAAAAATGGCTACCCGCGGTATGAGAGCCTGCAGCCGAATTACAATCTTTACGACCGCGCCGATTACGAAGTGAAGCTGGAGCCCTTGTGCGTGAAGGAACGCTTGGGCGTGATTCCCTACTTTTCCCTGGCTGCCGGATTCCTCACAGGAAAGTACAAGACAGCAGCGGACCTGGAAAAGAGCGCAAGGGGAAAGTTTGTCCAGAAATACATGAATGAGCGCGGACTGCGAATTGTGGCAGCTCTCGAACACATCGCGGGGGAGCTGGGATCAACCTCGGCACGAGTCGCCCTGGCTTGGCTGATGGCGAGACCCAGCATCACTGCTCCTATTGCCAGCGCGACAACCATTGAGCAGTTGAACGAACTGGTGGAAGCCACAAAGCTGAAATTGAATGGCGATGTTATTGAGCTCCTGAATGAAGCAAGCGCGTACAATTCTCCAGCGGAAAAAATCGCCTAGGCAGTCAGCCGGATGGCTCCAGAGTCGCGACATGGAATAGAAAGAATCAGGCAGGTAAGCACCCATGGATGCTGCTGTTCTACACAATCTTGGAACGCGTCCTCAATGTGAGCAATTTCCGGAACCGGTCGCCGGCGATGGCGAGGTGGTTGTGCATGTTCACGCCGCATCGCTTAAACCTGTTGATAAGCAGATAGCGAATGGCTCGCATTACGCGGCTGCGCGCGCATTTCCCTGTATCTGTGGCACTGATGGCGTTGGACATCTCGAAGATGGGCAGCGGGTATTTTTCGGGGGCTGCCGTCCGCCTTATGGCGCGATGGCACAGCGCACCGTAGTACCAAAAGCATTTACCTTTCCTGTGCCCGAGGGTCTGAATGACGAAGTTGCCGCCGCAATCGTCAACCCCGCGGTGTCTGCGTGGCTCGCGCTTTCGTTACGTGCCAGGCTCGCTGCCGGAGAAAATGTCCTTATCCTGGGCGCAACCGGAATCGCGGGGAGATTAACTGTCAGCATAGCCAAACTACTCGGCGCGGGGCGGGTTGTCGCTGCGGGACGGAACCAACCGATACTGGATTCACTCCGCCAAGCCAGCGCGGACGGCACAATTCAACTGGATCGACCTGCGGAGGACATTCAGCAATCCATGATACGAGAGGCAGGCGAGTTCGGGTTCCAGGTTGTCATTGACTATCTCTGGGGCAAGCCGACGGAAGCGTTCCTCGCCGCAATTACAAACAGGAAATTTGCGGCAATCGGAGCTGAGATCCGCCTTGTTCAAGTTGGGGAAAGCGCCGGCCCGGCTATTTCATTGCCAGCCGCAGTGCTGCGCAGCACCGCATTAACGATTCTTGGCACCGCCGGGATTCCCAATCGCAGTGCGATGGTGGATGCAGTCCATCAGGTTCTCGCTTCTGCTGCCAGCGGAAAGCTTCATCTGGACACATCTCCTATTCCGCTCAAGTCAATCGATGCCGCATGGGAACGTGATCCGCAGGGCCGCCGCATCGTCATCATCCCTTAGGAAGAGTGCGGTTTGCGATGGCGGGACACTCCGAGATCATGTGTTAGCATTTCTTTCCTTGTAATCTCTCTGGCAACTCGGTTGCATACCTCCGCAAAGGGAAGGAACTGCATAGATGACAGCTATCACTCGTCTCCGCCGGCCTGTCTCCATTTTGGTTTTCCTGTTGCTGCTCATCCCTTCTATAGGGGCGCGCAGTCGCAACCGCTTTGACGTCACTGAGACCACCATAGCTGCCACCCACAAGGCAATCCGCACCGGCAAAATCACCTGTCATGAACTGGTGCAATCCTATCTGGCGCGCATCAGCGCTTACGACCAGCCGACGGGATTGAATTCGCTGATTCTGGTGAATCCCAATGCTCTGAAGGAAGCAGACCGTGAAGACCGGGAATTTAAAGCGACCCATAAGCTCCGTCCACTCGAATGCATCCCGATGATTGTGAAGGACAACTACGACACCAAAGACCTGCAGACTACGGGCGGATCGCTGGCGATGAAGAGCTTTGTTCCGGCGGAGGATGCCTTCATGGTGAAGAAGATCCGCAACGCTGGCGCGATTATTCTGGCCAAGTCCAACATGGCCGAATGGGCGTTCAGCCCTTACGTCACCGTGAGTTCCATGGGTGGCATTACCCGCAATCCCTACGATCTGGATCGTGTGCCCGCCGGTTCAAGCGGCGGGACAGCGGCGTCTGTCGCCGCGAATCTGGGTGAGATTGGGCTCGGCACAGATACCGGGAACTCAATTCGCGGCCCGTCTTCGCACAATGACCTTGTCGGCATTCGGCCTACCATCGGCCTGACCAGCCGTGACGGGATCATTCCTTTATTTAGCGGCAATGACGTAGGCGGACCGATGGCGCGGTCTGTCGAAGATGCCGCAACACTCCTCGATGTGGTTGCCGGCTACGATCCCGAAGATTCAGTGACCAAACTTTCTCAGGGCAAAATACCGAAGAGCTACACGCAGTTTCTGGATAAGAACGGATTGCGCGGTGTCAGGGTTGGCGTGTTTCGCAAGTACATTGATACTCCCACCACCGATCCGCAAGTTAAGGAGCTGACCGAAGCGGCCATTCGCGATCTGAAAGCTCAAGGCGCCGAGATTGTTGATCCGTTCGAGATTCCTGATTTTGACAAACTCACAAAAGATATCTGGTGTGGCGACTTTCAAGCCGACCTGAACCATTATCTTGCCGTGCACGCGCAAAATGCCCGCTACAAGACTCTGGCGGAGATCGTACACTCAGGCTTGTACCTGCCCTATATTGAACAGGAGTTGAAGGAATCGATCCGGCCTAAAACGCAAACCGAGGCGCAGGAGCCGCCCTGCCTCGACGTTTACCATAACCCGAAGAAGATCGCCTTTCGCAACGCCATGCTGGCCGCCATGGACGCCGCCAAAGTGGACGTCATCATCTATCCAACCTGGAGCAATCCACCACGTAAGGTTGGTGACATGCAGAGCCCGGCAGGGGATAACAGCCAGATCCTCTCGCCGCAGACCGGCTTTCCTGCCATTACCGTCCCCATGGGGTTCACATACGGTTCACTGCCTGCAGGGCTGACATTTCTGGGCAGAGCTTTCAGCGAAGGCGCGTTGATAAAATATGCCTACGCATACGAACAGGCAACGCACCATCGCCGCCCACCGGCAAAGTTTCCGCCGCTTTGAGTTCGACAGACGATCGACAGTAACTCCTTCACCCGCGCGTTGAAATTGGTCTCCTCCAGAACTCGGGCCGGGGATAGCTTTTTCGCAGAACGCCCTTACAGCAGGCGAGCAAGATACTTACCTGTCGCGTGCCACAACCGGTACGCATCGCCTTTGGTGCTCCAATCGCTCGCGTTCGTGCGTTTCATATGACGAATGTCATACGCACTCTATGACGTTCGCCACTACCTCATCTCCGCGAGTTTCCGCATGATGTTCTCAGCCTAAAAAGCACCGATGGAGGAGAGCGATGGGGCAGAACAAAGATGTGGTGGCCGGGGTTGAGCGAGTCACCAAGAAATTCGGCGAAGTCACGGCTCTAAAGTGCCTTGACCTGAACATAACTCGAGGCCGCGTCGTGGGCCTGCTCGGCCCTAATGGCGCCGGGAAAACAACGCTTGTGCGCTTGCTGCTCGGCATGACGCGGCCCACCAGCGGAACCATTACGGTCTTTGGAGGCAATCCACGCAAGTCAAGCACTCGTATGCGCATGGGAGCCATGCTCCAGGTGGCCAAGGTGCCGGACACGCTGCGCGTGCGTGAGCACATTCAACTTTTTTCCAGCTACTACCCGCAGCCGCTCGCGCTGGCCGATTCGCTGGCCTGCGCCGGCCTGGAAAGCGTGGCAGGAAGACTATTCGGTGAGTTATCGGGCGGGCAGAAGCAGCGCGTGCTGTTCGCGCTGGCCCTTTGCGGCAATCCGGACCTGCTTCTACTGGACGAACCAACCGTGGGCCTTGATGTTGAGGCGCGCCACGCGCTCTGGGAGCGGATTCGTGATCTGGTGATGCGCGGCAAGACGATTGTATTGACCACACACTATCTCGAAGAAGCCGACGCATTATCCGACGAAATTGTCGTCATCAATCATGGTTCCATCATTGCCCAAGGCACGTCAGGGGAGATCAAAGCCAGTATCGGAGGCAAACTGATTCGATGCGTTACCGCACTCACCATCACTGATGTGAAGTTCCTGCCCGGAGTGCTTTCCGCTCGTGAGAATCGCGGCGCGCTCGAAGTTCGCGCTTCCGATCCTGATGATGTTATTCGCCAACTGCTCGCGCGCGACCCTTCACTCTCCGGAATTGAAGTGAATAGCGCCAGCCTTGATGACGCCTTTCTTGCTCTCACCCATTCCGAAACGACCATGAAATCAACCCAGGAGGTGTATCAATGAGTACCTACGCCAGTCTCCTTTCAAAATACCCGGCGCCTGGAGCCTCGTCTCCCTGGCGGGCATATGTAAATGAGGCTCGTTTCGATCTGCTCAAAATGTTGCGGCTTCCCATGTATTCGATCGCAAGCATTGCGTTTCCGGTCATGTTCTACGTGCTGTTTGGCGTGATCTTCGGGAAACAGGGCGGACAGGGGCTGCAAGTCTCGCGTTACCTGCTGGGCAGCTACGGGGCATTCGGCGTTATCGGCGCTTCTCTTTTCGGCTTCGGCGTGGGAGTGGCGACCGAGCGCGGGCAAGGATGGCTGCAGGTTAAGCGCGCCAGTCCCATGCCGCCATCAGCGTATTTCGTCGCCAAGCTGTTTACATGTACGACCTTCAGCGTAGCCATCGTGCTTTCACTCATTGCGGTGGCAGTTACCGCGGGCGGCGTACAACTTTCAGTCCTGCAGGCTGCCGGCCTTTTTGTGGTGCTCGTGCTGGGTTCCATTCCGTTCTGCGTGCTGGGCCTTGCCATTGCTTATTTCTCCGGTCCAAATTCAGCGCCGGCCATTGTAAACCTTCTCTATCTGCCGCTCTCGTTCTGTTCCGGCCTATGGTTGCCGGTAAACATGCTGCCGCACTTCCTGCAAAGGATCGCGCCGCTATTACCGCCCTACCATCTCGGGCAGTTGGCGCTTATGGTGCTCGGGTATGGTCACGGCAGCATCATGGGACACATGCTGGGCCTTACGGGTTCCACAATGATTGGCTTGGGGCTGGCGTGGCTGGGCTTTCAGCGGGACGAACAAAAAACTTACGGCTAAAATTAGGAGTAGCTAATGCGACTTCTTCCTGATAACAAAGACATCGGCTGGCTGCCATACGGGTATTTGCTCTATCTTTCGTTTTTTCTGGTATACCCGTTGGCAGCACACGCCAGCCCGTTGAAATGGGTGCTGACCGGTATAGGCGTTGCCGTCTTTTTGCCTCTTTATTTCTCAGCCTACTGGCTCTGTGGAAAAAAGACACTATGGCCGGTTGCGGGAATGACCGCGCTGGGCGTGATCTACGCCGCGTGGAATCCGGGAGCGGCGGTGTTCTTTATCTATGCCGCTGCTGCTGCCGTATTTGAGGTAACGGCGGGTCTCGCCTGGAGCATCATCGGCGTCATCGTGGCGATCGTGGGCCTTGAGTCATTCCTGTTGCGCCTCCCAGCCCCGTTTTGGATTACCGCCATTGTGTTCTCTGTTTTCGTGGGCGCCATGTGCATCCATGATGCGCAGCGCAAGATTGCCAACGCGAAGCTGAAGCTGGCCTATGACGAAATTGAGCGTCTTGCCAAAGTTGCCGAGCGGGAGCGCATCGCTCGCGACCTCCATGACCTGCTCGGGCACACATTGTCGCTCATTGTGCTCAAGTCAGAACTTGCCGGCAAATTGCTCGATGTTGATGCGACTCGCGCCCGGCGGGAAATTCGCGATCTGGAGCAAGTCTCGCGCAATGCGCTCCTGGAAGTGCGGCAGGCAGTTCGCGGCTATAGGGCTGGCAATCTGGCCGCCGAGATCGCCCGCGCCCGTGCGGCTCTGGAGACAGCGGGCCTCACAGTCGATTGTGAGGCCGACCTCATGGCTCTTCCGGCAGCGCAGGAGAACGCGATGGCACTCGCACTGCGTGAAGCGGTTACCAACGTGGTGCGCCACGCAAACGCTACCACCTGCAGGATTCGACTGCGCGTGTCCGACGGTCAGTGCGCGATGGAGGTAACTGACAACGGCTGCGGCGGAGACGATCAGGAAGGCAGCGGATTGCGTGGGATGCGTGAACGCGCCAAAGCTCTTGGCGGGAGCGTCACCCGCCGTGTGGGCGAAGGCTGCAGCCTGGCTGTATGCCTGCCATTGGGCAGCGGAGAAAACAGCTCGTGAGCGCCGCCCGTGGAGAGCCGATTCGCGTTGTCATAGCCGAGGACCAGGCAATGGTACTCGGGGCTCTAGTCGCCTTACTGGAACTCGAAGCCGATATTAAGGTAGTCGCGAGCGCTCGCGACGGTAAACTCGCGCTTGACGCTGTTGCCCAGCAGCGCCCTGATGTTCTGATCACGGATATCGAAATGCCTGAGCTTTCTGGGCTGGAGGTCGCCGGAGAAATCAAGCGCCGCAACCAGCGCACTCGCGTCATTATCCTCACCACATTCGCCCGGCCCGGCTATCTGCGCCGCGCCCTTGAAGCTGAAGCATCCGCCTATCTTCTGAAAGACATGCCGGCCGAAAAACTCGCCGATGCCGTTCGCCGGGTCCATCGCGGGCTGCGAGTCATCGACCCGGAACTCGCCAGCGAAGCCTGGACTGAAGCCGATCCATTGACCGACCGCGAGCGCCAGGTTCTGCGGCTGGCCTCCGATGGCATGACCACCGCTGATATTGCCGCGAGCATCGGCCTGAGTGATGGCACGGTCCGGAACTATCTCTCCGAAGCGATCAGCAAGGTAGGAGCCGCAAATCGGGTGGAAGCAGCGCGGATTGCCCGCGAAAAGGGCTGGCTCTGAAACGTTGCTCATAATGTTTATTTGCTTACCATCTGGTCGACATGCATGAACCGAATCCAAAATGTGAGACAGGAGGCGCATTTGGAAATGGAAAACATCAAGGTGTTGTTCATTGCCGGCTTTGGACCGATCGTGCGCGAAGCGTCCGCGAGCCGAAAGCTCTACAGCCAGGTTCTCGGCATCAAGTTCAAACACGAGAATGACGGCTACGTTCACACCGAAGCTTTGGATGGCGCAAGGAGCTTCGCGCTCTGGCCGCTTGCGCAGGCGGCGCAATCCTGCTTTGGCCAGGATTCTTGGCCCGATGGAATTCCTCAGCCGCAAGCCTGGCTTGAGTTTGATGTGGCCGATGTCGAAGGCGCAACCCGGGAGATTGAGTCGCAAGGCTATCGAATGCTCGTTAAGAACAGAAAGGAGCCGTGGGGCCAGACTGTGAGCCGCTTCATCACTCCGGAAGGATTGCTGGTCGGAGTCACGTTCACTCCGTTGCTGCGGGAAAAAGCGACGCGGAAACAAACACCGCGAGGACAAAAATAGGCCAGGTCGCCCGACGCCGCTGTGAAGAAGGGTTGCCGCCGTTCGCCTCCTCCGATTGCTTTCGTGCTTGCCGGTAATACGCCTTTGCGAGCTATGAATCGATCTCGACACCGGGATAGGCTTCAACATACTGCTCTCCGTTGCAGCCGTAGTAGGCTACCGTTCGCGCCGCGAAGTCGACATCGTAACGCACGACCCCGGCTCGCCACGAAGCCGCAAGGAATTCCGGAAACGTGCTTTTGCCGGCCTGGTCCGTCCGCAGCGCCGCAATCAAGGCATCACGATCAAACGCGGGGACATCATTGTTGCCGGCGACTAACGGCGTGCCCTGGCTCACCACAGGACCGTCATTGGTGAGAAACAAACTCTGGCAGGCCGGCAGAAACCACAGATTTCGATTCACGCCTGCGCGCCGTAGTGTCTCCGCCAGGTAGGGGAAACCGCCCACTTTCGGCCGGATGGCCATAGCGCGTTTCTGAGCCGCCTCTAAGTTCTCAATTGCTTTACTCATGGAAGATTTGCCTCTTTGTGCGGGCGCAGTCGGACGAGCCAACAAGCGGGAGCTGTGAAGCATTGCTAAAGTTGCCCACCATCCACGCCCCAATCAGATGTTAGGCAGAAGATCAAAATATTCGTCATCTTCATTTTTACCGCCTTCTCCCTTGCCCAACTCTTTTTCTGACCGAATGAATTCAATGCGTTCAATCCACTTGACCATCTTATATCCCAGTTGGTTTTCGACACGCAGCCTGAGTGGCGCGCCATAAAGCTCGGGAAGCCGTTGTCCGTTCATGCGCGATGCGAGCAGACATTCCGCCTTCAATAAATTCTCGATGCTCTGGGTATCGTAGTAGTGACCGCCGTAGAGCGCCTCGCCAAAAGAAAAAAACGCGACGGCTCTGGCTTCCGGCTTAGGCCGCACCAGGGCAATAAGCGTCTGCATCGGAAGGCCGCCCCACTTGGCTATGCCGCTCCAGCCCTGGATGCAATGGTGCATGGTGATGTGCTCCACCTGGCCCAGCCTCTCGATATCCGCGAGCGAAAGTTCCACTGGATTTTCCACCAGTCCGCCCACACGAAGCCGGAAGTCGTCGAAACGGTGCTCCGCCAGGCGCTTCCAGTCCGCTCTCACCGGCATCTTTCCATTCGGCCAGAAGTAAGGCGAGATGTCCTGCTCAGAATAGTTCTCGTGTGGGACCAACCGGTTCAGGGTAAGGAGCTGCATTGGATAGGTCACGGATTTAAGAGCAAGCTGCAGCTTGCGCGGATAACTCCAGGAGAGATAGTGCGCGACCGCCCATGAGAAGACGACAATACCGATCCCGAAAAATCCCCACCACATGCCTGAAGGGTTCAGGTCGTCGGTCCCGCGGACGATGTGGTTCATATTGCGCGCAAAGCCGGTCATCGCTACCAGGGTGACGTGAACGACGAGAAACGCAAAAAAACTCAGCATGGTGAGAAAATGGATGGACCGGGCAGATTGCCTGCCGCCGAAAATCCGCGCGTACCAGGGGAAGCGATTCACCACCGCCGGTGACATGCTGATGCCGGTCAGAATCGCCGCCGGGCCAAACACAAAAACAACCGTGAAATAGGCAATCTGCTGCAAGGCGTTGTAGCCATAAAAGCCGTTTGGCTCCGGCGGCAAATGAAGCGTTGCGTAATGCACAAAGGTACTCCATGACTGGGTAACCACCAGCGGCGAAGTGGGCACGATGCGCCGCCACTGGTCGGTGGCGAACAGCATGGAAATGAAGATGATCCCTGTGAGAATGAACCCATGTACATTGATGAAATGCCAGACCCGCGCAATGCCTATGGTGTGCCGGTAACCAGGCGTGCCCACCAGCGGAGTGATGTAGCGGGCGTCGTCTTTCGCCGTCCAGATGCGGTCGCGAGGAACTTTAAGCGGGGTAACCCGCAGCCATTCGCTCCCCGGTGTACAGTCGTCATTGAAGTACAGGCGAGGATGGTCCATCAGGATGGATATGCCGCTGCGAATCAGCAGCATCACAAAAAAGAAATTGAAAAAATGGCAGTAGCGCACCCAGAGCGGAAATCCGTGCGGGCCTGAGAAGTTATTCGGATAGACCTGGGCGACGGGTGGGATGTGAGGCAGACCGGCCACGGCAAACTGGATCCACGCGGCTGCCACCAGGCAGACAATAGCCACGACAATTCCGATCAGAATGGAAGGGCGAACCCAGATCCGAAAGCGGCGATCATCAGGGTAGTGGACGGTTTGATGTGCAGCATCGAAGTGAATCATAGTCGCACCATGGAAGACAGCCTCCCGTCGGGCAGCAGTTCAGGTTAATGCCATTTAAAGAACGCCTTTTGGATGCCCAGCCTCTACCTGAGTGTTGACTGTTCAGAACTCAACAGCGAATGCATTCATTCCGGATTCGAAATTTCTCTTCACCGCCGCTGAACCTTACGGAGGTAAATCCGTATCGCGCCGACTAGACGCTCGGGCCATGGCCAGCCGGGAAGGTCTCAGAGGGACTTTCAGTTCCGGGCTTCAATTCGGCTCTCCGCCAATCGGCGCGTCGTAATCATGCTTGGGCAGCAAACGGTCGCGGTCGTAAGGCGGATCTTCGTGGGTGGGAATGGAATCTTCAGGAAAGTCCTTGTGCCACTGCCGCCGCCAGTCGTCGTCCGCGTAATACTTAAGGTAGAGCTGGTTATCTTCCTCGCTGCAGCCGCCGAGTATTTGAATATGCCACGCGCCACCGGCGGCCAGCGCCATCGCCTTGGTTTCTTCCCGCAGGGAATCGGTCCAGAGATGGGTATAGAGTTCGCGGTCGCTGAGATGATCTGTCTGCTCGATATACACATGGAGTAACGCGAGCTTCTGGATTACCTCCCACAGCTTCGCCGTTAGCTCCTCATCGTTGAGCGACTCTGGGGCGGGTAATGACACGCCCGCGTTCTCAAGCTGCTGGAAGTTAGTGGTCCACGGCGCCTCCTCATAGTCCACCACGTGTTTCCAGAATGCTTCTTCCGTCTCCTCTGGGTAGTCGTCCAGAGTCTCAACCTGCATCTCGCCGCCGGAGAGCTCGTTTGCGCGGCGTTTCAACTCTTCAATCCTGTCTTCCGCGCTTCTCTTTTCCCGGTCTTGTCTGGCTTTAGGCTTTGTCACGGCTTTGCGCTTGGCTACCGCTTTGCGACCTGCATTTGCTAGCGCTTTGCCTTTCGCCACTGCCTTGCGTTTTGCCACAGGTTTGCGCTTTGTCACAGTTTTACGCTTTGCCACGTTTCTCCTCCCCCGCCGTGCGACGACGTCACGCGTCCTGGCAATCAGCCGCTTCTATAGTGCGCCAACCATCGAGCCAACTCCCGGGCGCGGAGCTATTGAGCAAGCTTCTCCGCGGCTTCTTTGCCTGACTTAATGCAATCGGGTATGCCGATCCCGTGAAATGAATTGCCGATAATGTGCAGCCCGGGCGTCTCATCCAGAATTTTTTCCATTTCCGCCACGCGTTCGAGATGGCCGACGGAATACTGCGGCAGGGCGCATTCCCAGCGATAAATGTGCGCGAAGAGCGGCGTCTCCGTAACGGCAAGAATTTGCCTGATTTCCGCCAGCATGGTGGAGAGCAGCCAGTAATCGTCCCGGTGCTCCACGTCGGGCACACGCGAGCTGGAAACAAAGCAGCGCAGCAGTGACGCGCCTTCCGGTGCACGAAAGGGGAATTTGCGGTGCATAAACGTGCACGCCAGCATGCTGCGGCCTTCGGTGCGCGGCACCAGAAATCCGTGGCCCGGCGGCAACGTAATGGGGCGGTCATAGCCGAGCACCACGGCCGCGGAAGAACTGTATTTGATCTGGCGAAGGCCGCCGACCAGCGCTGGATTCGCCTCGCGCAGCAATGGCGCGGTCACCGGAGCCGGGGTTGCCATCACCACCGCGTCAAACGGCTCGCTGCGCTGTTCGGTTTTCACCACCCAGCCGGCGCCGCAGCGCTCCACCGCTGTTACCTCCTGCGACAGGCGCACATGGTCCACCGGCAGCGCCGCCACCGCCGCGTTTACCATCTCTTGCAATCCATTCTTCAGAGTAGTGAACAGCGGCTGCGGCTTGGGAGTCGATTTAGCTCGTGCCTTCCGGCCTTTCAGCGTGGCTCGGACAAGGCTGCCGGATTCGTGCTCCATCTCGGCGAAGCGAGGCAGCACGGCGCGAACACTCATCTGATCGATATCGCCGCCATAAATGCCGGCCAGCAGCGGCTCTGCTACGCGGTCTACCATCTCCTGGCCAAAGTGCCGCCGCACAAAGTCCGCTACCGATTCGTCCTGCTTCTGATTGCCTCCGCTTGCAAACAGCTCCTTTGCCATGCGCATCTTCGTGCCGGCGGAAAACAGCGGCGTGCTGGCCATAGGCCCGATGCGCGTAGGCACCATGAATTCCAGCCCCTCGGGGATGGGCGTCAGTTGTCCCTCGACCACAATATAAGTTTTGCGATCGGAATCATGCGAACTGATCAGTTGATCGGCGATGCCCAGGTCGCGGCAAAACTGCGCTCCGGCGGGCTTCATGGTAAGAAATGAATCCGGCCCGGCTTCCAGCACGTATCCCTCGTGCTGTTCGGAGCGGATCACCCCGCCGACGCGGCCGGATTTCTCCAGCAGCAGCCAATCCATGGCTGCGCCACCACGGCGCGCACGCTCCAGGTAGAAAGCTGCAGATAACCCCGCAATGCCGCCGCCGACAATGGCAATTCGTTTCATCGCGATTGTTGCAGCTCTCCTGCCGCCACTCCCAGCCGGCTAGCCGCCAGATTGGCGAGCGCGGAAATGAACGTGGGCGAATCATTCAACGACTCAGGCCGCCACAGCTTCATGCCTTCTTCGGTGGCAAACTGACGAAACGCGATGTCGACGTCATAAAGAATCTCCACGTGGTCACATACAAATCCGATGGGCGCAATGACCACGCCTTTGTGCCCCTGCTTCTTGAAGTCCAGAATGGCCGATTCCACGGTCGGCCCCAGCCACGGTCCTCCAGACATGCCCTGGCTCTGAAAGGCAAACTGCTGCAGCTCCGGCGTAAGTCCCGGAACCTTTTCTCCCACCAGGCGCGCCGTTTCTTTCGCCTGCTGCTCGTAAGGATCGCCTGCCTGTATCGTGCGCGTGGGCACGCTGTGCGCGGTGAAGATCACCGGCACGGGACGTCCCATCTCTTCACTGGCGCGCCGCCATGCCGGCTCCAGCCGCTCGGCAAAGGCCTGGATCAGGCCGGGATGATCGTGCCATGCCTCGATGAACTGCACCTGGATCTCCGGCTTCATTTCCGCCATCATTGCCTTGCGATACAAGCCCGTGCTGGTGGATGAATTCTGTGGCGCCAGGCAGATGGCGAGTACCTGCTGAATGCCATCAGTCATCATCTGCTTCACCACGTCCGCGATCAATGGCTTCCAGTTGCGCATGCCCAGGTAAACCGCAACTGGGAGCTGACGCTGCACGCCCTCCGCCTGCTTGCGTGAGAGTTCCGTCAGTGGAGATTTGCCGATCAGCGCATAGCGATGCCGCACTTCCTCAATGACTGCATCGGGCACCGGACGCCCGCCCGTGATGCACTTCATGAACTCAGGAACCTGATCCGGTGAATCGGGACTGCCATGCGCCAGCAGCAAGACTGCCGTTTTCTGCGCGCTCATCGTACTGCTCCCTCCACTCCCTCCTGTGCTGTCGCTACGTCCTTTGGAGACATTCCGGCTGAATACTTCGCGCTCAGCTCTCTAACAAAATCTACCAGCGCGCGCACGTTGTCTACCGGCGTCTCCGGCAGAATTCCGTGGCCGAGATTGAAGATGTGGCCGGGCCTGCCGCCGGCCTGCCGCAGAATCGCATCCGCGCGCTTGCGCAACTCGCTCTTATCGGCGAACAGAAGCACTGGATCGAGATTGCCCTGCACGGCGCCGCGATGGTCCAGGCTGCTCCACGCCTGGTCCAGCGGAATGCGCCAGTCCACGCCGATTACGTCAGCTCCCGTTTCTTTCATTGACGGCAGCAGCGTAGCTGTATCCGTGCCGAAGTAGATGACCGGAACTCCATTCTGCTGTAGCGCCTGCACAAGCTCGCGGGCAAAGGGCAGCACGTACTCGCGATAATCCTCCATGCTCAGGCAGCCCACCCAGCTATCGAAGATCTGCAGAACGTCGGCGCCGGCCCTGACTTGATCGGCTGCATAGGCCGCAAGCACCTGCACCAGCTTGCGCATCAGTTGCTGCCACGCCGCGGCGTCGGTGTACATCAGCCTCTTGGTGTGAACGTAGTTGCGCGAGCCGCCGCCTTCAATCATGTAGCTGGCCAGCGTAAACGGCGCTCCGCAGAAGCCGATCACCGGCAGCTTTTCGCCAAAATGCCTCACCACTTTGCGGATCGATTCGGCCACATAGCCCAGTTCGGCGGCGCGATGCGTTTCCAGCGCGTCAACATCTTTCTTTGTACGTAGCGGGCGTTCCACGACCGGGCCTTCACCGGCTTCAAAGCGGAACGGCAGCCCCATCACTTCCAATGGCAGCAGCAGGTCGGCGAAGATGATGGCGGCATCCACATCGAGCTTTTCCGCCGCCGTGATGGTCACTTCCGCGGCAATCTCCGGAGTCTTGCAGATTTCCAGGATCGAATGCTTTTTGCGCACGGCGCGGTATTCCGCCATGTAGCGGCCTGCCTGGCGCATCAGCCAGATCGGCGTCACATCCACAGGCTCACAACGGCAGGCACGGACGAACCTTGAGTTCGGAGCGGACATTGTTTAGAAGCTTAGCATTTTCGCGCATTTTGGGGGCTGTGTGGCATGTGCGAAATCACATCCCGCAAAGGTGGCCTTTCTTGCGCCGTGTCGTCGCCGTATGATGGAGCGCAATGAAAAAGAAAGTTATGCTCTCCTGGAGCAGCGGAAAAGACAGCGCCTGGACTCTGCACGTCCTGCGTCAGCAGGGCAACTACGAAATCACCGGACTGCTGACGACGATCAATGCGGCTTTTGACCGGGTTGCCATGCACAGCACCCGCCGCGAAATCGTCGAACAACAGGCTCAAGCTGCCGGTCTGCCTCTGGTTACCGTCCCGCTGCCATGGCCCTGCTCCAATGCCGACTACGAGCGGATTATGCAGGGCGTCTGCCGCACCGCGGTTGACCAGGGCGTGAGCGCAATTGCTTTCGGCGACCTCTTTCTAGAAGACATACGTGCCTACCGCGAGCGGCAGTTGCAGGGCACCGGACTTGAGCCGGTCTTCCCACTATGGCAAATTCCCACGCGCCGGCTTGCGGAAGAGATGATCGCCGCCGGCCTGCGCGCCAAGCTCGTCTGCGTGGACCCGAAGAAGCTCTCGCCGGATTTCGCCGGCCGCGACTTCAACCGGCAACTGCTCGCCGATCTTCCCGCCGGCATCGATCCCTGCGGCGAAAACGGCGAATTCCATACCTGCGTCTACGCCGGCCCCATGTTCAGCCGCGAGATTCCCGTCAGCACCGGCGAATGCGTTGAACGCGACGGCTTTTCCTTCTGCGATCTTTTGCCCGGAGGCCAGGACCAACGCCAGTACGCTGCCTCGCCACGAGCCTGAAAAGAAACGCGAGCTGCCCTGAACCTTCCTGACGAAGTTTCAATCACACGGTCAACTGATGCATTAATTGCTGCGGCCCTCTGATGATCGTCTCAGCTCACTTTCGCCCGGGGGTGCCGGGTGTTTTCCTTCCTTTGTTGCAAACAAATGGGGTTAGCGGAAATCGACCCAGCCTCGACCCTTGGGTCACGCCAAGTTTTCCACTGGATCACCCAGAGTTTTCCACTGGGTAACCCAGGATTTTGCTTGGGTCACCCACGCCTTTGTTCTCCCTCGCCTCGGCTGCGGCCCTCTGCTGATCGCCTCGGCTCAGGGTGCCGGAGCAGGGGCGAGGCACGCCCGAAAAATGGCCGGGCAGGCGCCGATGCCAGCTTGCAACTGCTGATTGTCAAAGATCCCGGCTACCGCCCTGCCCGTTGCCGGAGCAAGACTGCAGCCACGTCCAGCTATCATAGCGCCTTTTATTCGCCTTGACAAGGTGCGTTCCAAAAAATTCGTAGCCTACGCCCATGCGCAAATGCGGCGCAATACGGGTGGGCTGGAAAGCATGGCAACGCGGGCTTAGAGGCTACGCTCGGTTTGTGAATTCGACGAGGGCGTTGAGCTTGGCTTTGGCGGCGCCGGAATCAATGGACGCGGCGGCCATGGGCATGGCGTCCTTGAGCGAGTCGGCTTTGCCAGCGGCAACCAGCGCCGCGGCTGCGTTCATGAGCACGATGTCGCGACGAGGAGATTTTTCTCCGTCGAGAATGCTCCAGATGATGCCGGCGTTGGCCTTGGTATCTCCGCCGATGATCGCGCTGAGCGGAGCCGGCTTAAAGCCGAACTGGGCGGGCGTGACTTCATACACGCGCACCCACTCGCCGCGAACTTCGCCAATCTTGGTTGGGCCGCAGATGGAGATTTCGTCGAGCCCATCAGCGCCGTGTACGACGAGCGCGCGGTCAAGCCCGAGCATCTGCAGCGCGTTGGCCAGCTTTTCCACCAGATCTTCAGAGTAGACGCCTACCACCTGGGCGGAGGCGTTGGCAGGATTGGTGAGCGGTCCCAGAAGATTGAAGACGCTGCGCAGCGGACGCAACTCGCGGCGGGCCGGCTGCACGTAACGCGTTGCCGAATGCATGGCAGGCGCAAGCATGAAGGCAAAGCCGATTTCAGCCAGGCACTGGGCGATGCGCGCAGGCGGAATGGCGATATTGACGCCGAGCGCTTCCATTACATCGGCAGAGCCGCATTTGGAGGTGATGCCACGGTTTCCGTGTTTGGCCACGCGCACGCCCGCTCCCGCAATGGTGAGCGCGCTGGCGGTGGAGATGTTGAAGGTGTCACTGGCATCGCCGCCGGTGCCGCAGGTATCCACCAGCGCTTCACGCTCGGTGCCGCTCACGTCCAGGGCCGTTCCGTTTCCGTTCGCGATGGGCTGCGCCACAGCCCGGATGGCCTCGGCGAAGCCGACGATCTCCTCCACAGTCTCGCCTTTCATGTGCAGCGCGACCAGCAGCGCGGCGATCTGCGCGTCGGTGGTCTTGCCGGAAAGAATTTCGGCCATCACCTGGCGGGCCTCTTCCCTGCTCAGCGAATGGCGATGATGGGCGATTTTGTGGAGCGCGTCAGTAATCACGGCTGAACATAAGCTTAGCAGGTGAGGTCAAGAAATCGCCGGGATCGGGTAATCCGGTGGTCTGGTGTTCGGAGTGTGTTCCGCAGTGAAGCCGAGGAATCTGTTTTGCAGGTGCGGAGGGTGATTACATGTACCTTCACAACCGTCCGGGAATGCGCATCCGGCTCTGCGGCCCAGGAAAGATCATTGAAAAGGCCGCCACGCTCCGTTCCATTTTGGAACTCAAGTTCCTCACCCGCGCAGAGCAGAGTTGAATAGCGGCGGAGCGGTTTTATACTCTTTTCTGATCCCGTTAAGGCGTGCCGATTCAACTCGGGCGCTTCACGCGAATCAACGCGAACTGTTTCATCTATTGCTCTGCCCAGGTGCTCGGAGAGGCAGAAAAAAGAAAAAGGAGGAATTCATGTCACAGAACAGTAACTCCAATGATAACCGGGTACTTGTCCGCAGAGGCGCGCGGAAAGTGAATGATGACGAAGCCAACCAGGTGACAGGCGGCCGACTTATAACCCTTGCCACCGCGCTTCCTACTAACCTCGGCAGAGACACGATGCTGGACCAATAAAGGGCGACCTTTTGGCAGGTGCTCGGAGAAGGAAAAAATGAAGGAGGCATTCATGTCACAGAACAACAGCAATGACAATCGGGTAATTGTGCGTCGCGGCGCGCGAAAACTCAGCGAGAAAGAAGCAGAGCAGGTGACAGGTGGTGCTCTGACGCTTGCCAGTTGTATTCCTACCAACGGCGGCAGGGACGAGGGGCTCGACCAATAAAAAGAAAGGCGGCCTCTCCACTTCAGGGTAAGAGGGTGGCAGCCGGCGCCACCCTTTAAAGAAAGGCCGTCAATGCCCTATGAAGATCCTGCTGCCGCCGCAAAACAAGACCGCGATGGAACGCGGTTTTCTTCAGGTGCTCGGAGAAGGCAAAAAAGGAGGCATTTATGTCACAGAACAATAACAGCCATGACAATCGTGTACTTGTCCGCCGCGGAGCCCGGAAACTCAACGAGAAAGAAGCAGAGCAGGTGACGGGCGGGCGACTCATTACTGTTGCCACCTCAATTCTTACCAACGGCGGCAGAGACCGTATGTTAGACGAGTAAAAAACCATAGGGTGGCAGCAAGCGCCACCCTTCAAGTGAACCGCTGCTGACGTAACAACAATGACGATCGGGTACTTGTCCGCACGGAGGCCGAAATTGCCGGAAGCGATGTAGAAACAGCTAGGGATCTCTCATCGGTTGCGCGGATTGAAGATAAAGAAGAATCTGGCGGAGAGGGGGGGATTCGAACCCCCGATAGAGGTGTTAGCCCCTATAACGGTTTAGCAAACCGCCGCCTTCAGCCACTCGGCCACCTCTCCGTGTCGGTAGAGCAGAATCTCTTGCTGCAAATTACTTAGGAGCCCCCTCACGCTAAGCGTTCGGGATTTCGCCTGCCGGCTCCCGCTCGGCTGCGCCTCGTTTACGCCCGGCAAAGCGGCTCAACTTCAGCCACTCGGCCACCTCTCCGTGTCGGAGTTCGCTTGCTCAAGAATAGCTTACAACCGGCGCCGGTGGCAATTCCCAAGCGGTAAGAGGGCGCACGCGTGGCAATTCCTAAAGCGGTCAAAGGGTCCATGCGTGAGTCTAAACGGCAAAATACTTCAGGAGAATTGCACGGGCGTGAAGAGTGATTTCCAACGGTTGAGTAGAGGCTCGGGTATTTCGGGTCGGGCGTGGTCATGAACCACAACCAACCTCAGCGCATCCACTTTGGCCGCAATCACGTCGGCTGGCGCACAGCAGAGCAGCGCGGCGCATTCCATGATGGAGTAGCCCTCCAAAACAGACAGGACAAACACGAAGCGCTGAAAGGTGGAGAGGTTGGCGGTACTGCGCGCCAGCGCATCCAGTTCTTCGTTACCGGTATGCAGATCCATGGGAACTGAGCTGCTGTGAGGCTCTTTCGGGGAAGGAGCCATTGTCTTGATCGCGCGCTTGACGATTGCCCGCTGGCTCCACGACCTTGCCCATTCCCGGAACACCGGGTTTCCATTGATGGTGTCTTCCAGCCCGGCCACAAACATCTGTTCCGCAAGCTGATGGTCCGCAGTGAGCAGATACGCGAGCAGGTGCAGGCCTGGCATATCTTCGGAAAAGATCCGTTGAAAGTCGCTGGAGGTAGCGTGTGGACCAGCGGATAGTCTCTGGCTGCGGCGATTTCTGGAACAGAACATAAGAAAGACTCACTTTCAGACAAACGTATAGATTCGGCAGCGGGGCGGAGGTTTCGGACTTTCTTGTTTCAGTTAGTATTGCCACGCCGCGCTGTGGAGTTGCGCGTCTTAATTATTCATTTTGGAAGTCGCTCCAGGTGCGCCGGACAGGGCAGAATCCGCCGGTTGATCTTTTGTGCGACGTCGCAATCCCTGTGCCTGCCTGCGGTCAAGCGGATTCATGCCAGCACGATCGAGCTGTTCTGATATCTTCATATCATCATGCTCCCGTACCGCACGGCGATTTTGTGTGTCCTCATCACTTCATTTTCCGTGTTCGCCACCGCATCTGAGCGCTATGTAAAACCGGGACCGGTTGAACTAACCAAAGATGGCCGCCACTGGGCAGAGCAGACGCTGAAGAAAATGTCTCTGGAAGAGAAGGTCGGCCAGATGTTCGGCGTCCGCTATTACATGAATTTTGAAAATTTCAGCAGCGACGGATACCAGCAGTTTCGCCAGGAACTGCAGAAATATCATCTCGGGACCGTGCTGCTTACCATCCGGGTGGACGGGCCTTTCCTGCTCAAGAGCCTTCCCATGGAAGCGGCGGTTATGGCAAACCAGTTGCAGCGCGATTCAAGGCTGCCTTTGCTGATCTCCGCCGATTTTGAGCGCGGGCTGACCATGCGCATGGATGGCGTGCCAATATTCCCCGATGCCATGGCATTCGCTGCGACTGGAAATCCTGAAAATGCCGAACACTTTGGCGCGATTGTAGCCGAGGAATCCCGCGCGGTGGGGATCAACTGGGACTACTTCCCCATCGCGGACGTGAACTCCAATCCCAACAACCCCATCATCAATACCCGCTCGTATGGTGAAGACCCGGCGGTTGTGGGGCAGTTTGTCTCTGCCTTTATCAGGGGAGCGCGTGCGCATGGGATGCTGACGACGGCAAAACATTTCCCCGGCCATGGCGATACCGGCACCGATTCGCACCTCGGCGTTGCCCGCGTCGATGCCGATCTGGCCCGCCTGCAGAGCGTGGAACTTCCGCCTTTTAAGCAGGCGATTGCCGCGGGAACGGACGCGGTCATGGTGGCGCACGTGAGCGTTCCCGCCCTCGAACCCGACCCGAACAAGGTTGCTACCACCTCTGAGAAGGTAATCGGCGGAGTGTTGCGCAATCAGCTTGGATTTCGTGGCGTCATTGTCACGGATGCAATGGATATGCGTGGCTTAACCGGGCTCTATCCGCCGACTCTAAGCAACCCTGCCGGACGGGCTGCGGTGGACGCGGTCAAAGCAGGGGATGATGTTCTGCTGCTTCCGAGCGATCTGGACGGCGCTTTTCGCGGTGTGGTTGAAGCAGTTCGCAGCGGAGAAATTTCCGAATCGAGAATTGACGATTCCGTGCTGCGTATCCTGGAGATGAAAGCTTCCGTCGGACTGAATAAAGCGCGCCTGGTTGATCTTGAGCAGGTGCCTTACCTCGTCAGCAAGCCGGAGGACATGCAGTTCGCTCAGCAGGTGGCGGATCAGGCCGTAACGCTTGTGCGCAACAACGGTAAAGTGCTGCCACTCTCCCGGTTGCTTCCGCCTCGCACCGAGGGGGCTTATGCCAGTGCTCCGGTAGAACCCACCACTCAGGTGGTGGCTGTCATTATGACTGACCATGCGCACCTCGGACCGGGACGGGCCTTTGAGAATGCACTGCGCGCGCGACGCGCGGATGCTACCGTCTTCTACGTTGACCCCCGTCTCGCATTTCCTGTGGCCGGGACCATCTTGCAGGCCGTGAAAGATGCCGCCAAAGTAGTCGTTGCAACATTTCTCTCTCCGGTTTCGGGCAAGCAGGTGATGGTCAATGGAAAACTGGTGAATAGTGTTGGACTGGAGGGCGCGAGCGCCGAACTTCTGAACCATATACTGGACCTGGCCGCACCTAAAACCGCGGTGGTGGCGATGGGCAATCCCTATATCGCGCCCAGCTTTCCTTCTATTGAAAATTATCTCTGTACGTTCTCAGCTGCTCCCACGTCTGAAGTCAGCGCGGTGAAAGCACTTTTCGGCGAGTTGCAACCCCGAGGCAGATTACCGGTCACCCTGCCGGGAATTGCGGCGCGCGGATTTGCATTTTCCGGAGCGCGGGCGCATTGAGTCCCTTGAAGTCGCAAAGCGCTGGCTGAAGGCGGGGGTTAATGGTAAATGGGGAGAAAACGGAGCAACTGAAAGAATCTATCGGCCTGTGTAGAGCTGCAGTGAGGCCCAGTAAAAAGGTCTTCTGCGCACCCCGCTGGAATGCAGCATTGCCAGTTTACCGTCGCGCAGTGCTGTTGCGGCGGATTTTCCTTGGGTGAGTTCACCGTAGAAGTGATTCATCAGATCGGCGCTGGCTGCGTCATCTACTTCCCACAATGCGGCCACGACCTGGTGCGCTCCCACGCGCATAAACGCCCAAGCCAGTCCGACCAGCCCCTCCCCTGAATATTGCCGGGTACCCGCTCCGTAACAGGTTGAGATGGTCACCAGCTCAGGATGAATTTTGGTTTTGATGATGTCACGCGCGTACAGCTTGTATCCGTCGCTGCTGGGCGAGAGGATGATGGCGGAATCGAGCGGATTGGTGTCACTGGCCGTGCCGTGCGTTACGAAGTGAAGAAAACGGTATTGGCCGGGATCGCTTGATTCGTAAGCATCCGGGGTCGCTGCCGCTCCATCAATGACAGTTTCCTTTGAGCGCGGAAAATGTGCCGCCACCTTTTCGATTTCTTCAGGGGCGTGCGCCAGACCAGGGAAATCCTTGCTGGCTTGCACGGGCGCTCCCATCAGCAGCAGATCCTTCGAGTAGGTTCTTCCCTTACGCGAATGCCCCTCAATCGCGGCGAGGAAGCTGGCATTCTGAATGCAAACATCGTCAATCCAGAAATGCGGTTTGGGATGTGGTGAAACCAGGGTCTCAAAATTCAGCTTGTAGAGCCGCCGGTGGGGGATGATTATGACCATTGCGCCCTTGGGAATATATTTCTCGGCGGGTGCAACCAGCATCTCGTACAACTTCTCGCCGAGCCTGGACTCTCCCGGCGAGCTAATATCGAGTACTTCCTGGCTGTAGGCATCGATGGCATCGTCAATCTCTTTTTCTGGCGGGAGCTTGAAAAGTTTCACTTCAGATCCTGTAATCGCCCACAGATATGATTCTGGTTTCCACCCCAACCAATAGGCCAGCACCACATGCTTGTTCGCCCGCAATGTGTTTTGAATTGAGGGAAGCTTCAAATCTTTTCCCGGATTTAGCCCGAGATCAACCGCCAATGTACGGGAGCGCCCGTGTTCAGCGATTCTCAACGCATCCAGCGGACGCTTTTGGTCAACAAGAAAGCGTATGTATTCGTCGTAAAAAGGGTTGAAATCAAGATAGGAGATGCGGAACTGATCGCTCTGAATCTGCGCGAATTCGTTCTCCACGGTTGAGATTCCCGCGCGAAACATCTTTTCTGCCGCGCTGAACCGCTTCTGAGCGACATAGATTGTTGCCAGATCCGTTTCAGTCTCATATTTGACATAGCCAGTAGGTCTTTGCAGCAGAATGCTTTCGAGAAGGGGTTTTGCCTCTTCATTCCTCTGTTGCTTTTGCAACAGCTCTGCCTTATAGAGTAGAACATACAGCTCCCGTGGCCCTTGAAGGTGTAGATCATCGGCTTCCTTTATGTAATTTTCGGCGCGCTCTTGGTCGCCTTGCTTCATTGAGAGCATGGCGAGATTCACGAGGCACCTAAATTTCAGGTCTGTATCTGCTGTGCTGTTGGCAATCGCGAGCGCGTTAGACAATGACTTTTCTGCATCGGAAATCTGATTTTGTGAGTTGTACTCCCGCCCGAGGTCGATTAACCACCTTGCATGGTCTCTAAGAGCGTCACTTATTTTGGCCGCAAGGGTTTCCGCCTGCTGTGAATATGAAATTGCGGTCGTCCAATCACCAAGGTCGGCGTGGCATTCTCCCAAATTGCCGAGCGCCATTTGGTTCAACAAAGGTGAGGTCGTGAGACCCAGTGCCTCCTTAAAATAGTCGATCGCCTGATCATAGCGCCTGTCTGACATCTGCAAATATCCGACATACACGAGTGCCCGAGCTTCCAAGTAGCCATCACTACCATGAGCGATCTTTGCCGCATTTTGGAAATACGCAGTCGCCTGATTGGCGTTTGTGTGGGCGACGCAGTCGCCCTTAGCATAGGTCAACTGGGCGCGCAGTTTACGTGATTCTCCGACGAGAGCATCCGTTTGCTCGAGCAGCACTTCCGTCTCCGCCGTCTTATGTAAACTGCACAAGGAATAGATCTTGGCGATATTTATATCTGCCAGAAGATCTGGAGGAAGGTTCGCGGGTGCATTTGCGAGTAGCGAAAGAGATTCAGCTGGCTTATCAGCCTGCCTGTTCAAAGCTTGGGCATGCAACAAGCGGAGTTTCCATGCAAGGACACGATCTTGCCTTTGTAGTGCCGCATAGCCACCGCTGACGAGAGTGATGGCGGCATGGGAATCTCCATCCCGAAGCTGCTGTTGAGCCTCTTCATATCTGGTTTGCCAGCTGTCGCTGCGACAGCCTAAACCTAGCAGAAATGCGAGCACTAAGACGCAGAACTCTAGGTGCCACCTGTAGGATGAGAGCCGCCACCACCGACGCCCCCTCCCGTAGTGCCTCCCGTTCCGGTCGAGCACATATCCACTCGCAGCATCACCAGATTGATGCAATGTTTCCGGGCAGAGAGTTCGGCAAGGCGCACAACCCCGAATTTGGGCACGCAGATGAACGAACCAAAACAGCGCAGCTCCGTATTTCCAATACCTTTCTCTATCTCCGCGTGGTTTACGGGCGAGAAGGTCATGTTGTCGGTATTGCGCTTGTCGCTCTTCTGTTTCCATGCCTTTACCACTTGCGACATGCCGCCGAGCGCATGGTACTCTTCTTCCAGTTTCGGCAGCTCGTTGTCTTTGAATTTATTGCCGAGGAGCCATTCATCAAGATGGCCCTTTTTGTGAGCATCGGCAATCTTCGAATGCGTATCGTGCTCATGGAATATGCGAGTAGCCAATTTTACATCGATTTTATGACCGGCGATCCGCAGGTTATCAAAGTGGCTGCCCGTGATATTGAAGGTGAAATCCCCTGGCTCATCGCTTTTCGGTGAATAAACGGCTATCCGGGACACGACGCGGTCGGCGGTAACGACATTCAAAATATTGAGATTCTCAATGGTGGAACTGGCATAGCTGGTGTGTCGGCCGTGACAGTCGTCAAAACTGCCGCCCACCTCCACATAGGCAGCGTCGAAAGAGATCACACCTTCCAGGTTAAATTTCTCGACGCGGTCCATGCCGCGTCCGCCGCTTGTTCCCAGAACTGTGGCTGCCTGGGTTGGTATGACATGGCGAAATGGTCTTTCAATTTCTCCTGAGACTCCGTATGCAGATCCGTGATACATCCATTGCGAGTGGCGCGCGCAAACAGGCATTTTCTCCCTCCCGAGTGAGAGTTCCGCAACCACGGCTGGCTATGCAGCCGGTGATTTTGTGGCCAGACAAAATTCTGCGACCTTTGAACCTGCCAGTAAGGTACAGAGTAAGTTGCTTCTTAGCAAATTCTTAATCTGTGAACTGCAGTACAAATTTGCTGGCCAGGTCTTTGCTGGCGCCGGCTTTGTTCTCTCTCCGGATGATCACGGAGTAATTACCGGCATCCAGCTGGGCAGCGGGAATGGAGAAGGATATAGAGTCCTCATTCGGGGCCACCGACAGTGGCATCGAATATTTGACCTTGTCATTGGCTGACAGCAGATCAGCGCGGTACGGCGTGTATTCTGAGCCCGGCGTGAACTCGACCTCGATGCTCAGTTGCGCGTTGTGCGTCACCCTGATGATCCTGGCTTCCCCTCTCGTTTCCCCTGTTAATAAAAAACGAAAGTCCGGCCGCAAATCCTGCAGGGACGCAATTTTTTTCTGTTGATGATGGATGGTGTTGGCCTGATACGCAATGCCGCCAAAACAGAGCAACAGAGCAAAGGCCAGAGCGGGAACTGGACGAAACCATCCAGACACAGCGGGCAGAAGCCGCTCGCGCCACGAGGGTACGCGGACAGCCGAGCGTGCACTCATCTCCGGAGCGATCTGCCGGCCGGCATCCAGAAATTCCGCCCCAAAAGTAACGGCTTCCAGACAGTCGGCGCAGTCCAGGTAATGCTCTTCAAAAGCGCGGCGCTCTTCAGCGGTCATTTCGCGGAGCAGGTAACGCTCCGTCGCGTGTTCGTTTACTGCCTGTTGGTGGTTCATCGAATGCGTTCTCATGATTTTATTCCTGTCTTGATCTAACTGGCCGCTCCTTTGCTCAAAAGCTTTCTGGCGCTGGCCAGTGCGCGATGGAGCAGAACGCGCAGGTTGTCCCGTGTGATTCCGAATTCGCGGCAGATTTCATCGCGTTCCTTTTCATCCATGAAAAGCGCGATCAGAATTTTTCTGTCTTTCTCGGGAAGCCTCTCCAGCACCCAGCGTACGGTCTGTAGCAACTCAGCCTGGCGGGCGGGACCATCCGCGGTAGTGCGCTCGTCAGTGATGTTGGGAAATTCATCGTTTTCGTCCCGCCCCTGTCGCCATTCGCCGCGGTCATATTCCCACTCTACGCGCTCGCATACCCCATAGACGAAAGAGCGGAGGCTCTGCGGGTTTTGAATTTTGTCCAGATAAATGGCCTTCAATACCCGATAGAGTGTTTCCTGCCGGATGTCGCTTAACGGAGCCTCGGAATAGCCGTCGCTGCGCAGCTTGGCCTTGAGCAGGGTATTGAAATACTCGACAAAATGAGCTTCTGTCTCGGCGCTACGCGCCCGCAGCCGCAAAAGATAATCTTGATTGAATGGGTAGAGTTCCACGGTGGCAGTGCTCCCCCAGTATACTGCAGCCGTGGCGGCGGATTGCCTGTTGGGCGATTGCGCTATGACGGGAAAACGGTAGACCATGGGACGCGCTTTGAGCGCTTTGAACCGTGTCTTTGCCGGTCCAACTAACGTAGCCGGTTCTCTCATTCTCCCCCCTGCCTGGAGAATTGGGGCATTTCAGAGGCGGAATAGGAACCCTGCTGCGCGGCATGCATGGCAAGTGCAGAAATCGCCGTAGCCGAAGTAAGAAGTCTTGTCTCAGTTCTCGAAAGTGGACTGGCTGCTGATTGGGCTGACGGTGCGATCAGGCCATGGACGGGCCATGATCCGTCCGCCAATTGCATCCTCCGTAGAGCGGCGGCAGCCAGGCACGCCCGCTGATTACGCATCCGCAACAATATCCGTACCAAGAGCGCCTGTTCGTAGGGCCCTTCCATATCAAATAGGACCGCAGATTGACTAACAAGGTGTAGAACAGGCCATGGAGGCAGGCCCGCGTCCCAATCCAGAATTTCCGAGCACATGTAAAACCGCGAGGACTTATGGGCCAGCTTCGAAGAGAGTTCATGTCGCAGGCTAGACGCGAGAAAATCTCCTGCAGCACGGTCGCAGGTATTCAATGCCCGTAACGCTGTTACCGTGATCTCAGGGCTGCCTGGGGTGTGCGCAGGTTCGGTTCCAGGGTATGCGGAAAAACCTCCGTCTGCCTGACGGCAGTGCAGCAGGAAATTGACCGCCCCTTCGGGGACGGGCCGCCGATGAGAGCGCAGCGCGATGACTGTCCAGGAAGTCGTAAGGACATCGGCCTTCTCGGCCCCAGTTTCGCTCCAGCCTGATCCTGGAATGTGTACCCGCTCAACGTAGTCGAGTGACTCTTCGACCTTGTTTCTCAGAATGCTGGTGATGTATGCAGACGGGAGCTCACCTAGACGCGCGAGTAGCGAGGCGGTAATCCAGAGCCTCACATCGGAGGGGCTACCATCAGCTCGACAGCCATTCCACTCCGAAGCGCACATACGCTCCAACCCGGTGATTATGGAATCCGCAGACGAGGCTCTCGTGATTGCACCGCGAGATGATGGCTCTGGACGGGGTGTGTTGCTGCCCCGCCCGCCTCCATCCATCACCCTTGCTGTGCGCCCCATTCCCATTGTTGCCTTCCTGTAACTAAGTGCAGGCAATCCTGTGATCGTTTCAGGCGGAAAGAAAAATGAACTCCGGCAGAATCGGCTCTTGTACTAAGTAAATGAAAACAAACGAAATGTGAGTGATTGCCACGCCGGGTACGGAATCAGAAAGGCGGAATGATTAAGAATGCTAATATTTTCGCCGTGTTGCGGCTAACAATCGATAAGCATCCATTTAATAATCAAATAGAATCCAGATTCATTTCTCAAGTTTATTAAGCCGAGACCTACTGTTTAGTTCCTGTTAAGAGAATCCTTATTTTGTCGCATTCCCGGAAAATTAAAATTCCTAATTTTCTAGATTGCCCTCTATTTTTTCGGCTACTTTCTACTCACTTTTCGCGGCCTTCTTCCGGAAAAGATCAGGCCGCGAATGATAACGAGCGTCACCCTCGGCGCGATTCAGCAGACGGCGGAGCGCGATTCCCGGCCTATGACTGTCCCGCCCGAAGTGTGTCTCCACTTACCAGGAGCAACCCTTAAAAATGAAGAAAAGTCGACGCGATCTTCTCAAACTGGGAGCGATGGCCGGGGCTGGTATGGTTCTGCCTTCGTTCTCCTCTGCTCAGACTCCTAACACCCGCGTGCACACGCAAGGCGGCATTACTTTCCACGGACACGTCTCACACCCGCTGCACCAGCTCAAGACAGCGGCCACGAACGGTCTTGCTCAGTTCGTGGATCAGTTGCCGATTCCACCGGTGATTAGACCCGATCCGAATGGCCTCACTCATATACGCATGTTGCCTGTCTCTCAGAAGGTGCATCGTGATCTGCCGCCCACGCCCATCTGGGGCTACAACGGGATTTGGCCCGGCCCGACGATGGAAGTCCGGAGCGGTGTGCCGGTGAAAATCAAGTACCACAATGATGCTCTGCCCACCACCCATCCGCTGCCTGTCGATCCCACGGTCCATGGCGCGGAAGCTGACAAACCTCAGGTGCGCAATGTTGTCCACCTGCACGGAGCGAAAATCCTGCCGGAATCCGATGGCTACCCCGAAGCGTGGATATCCCCTGACGGAGTAACCGGTCCGTTGCTTTACACGGACAATGCTTTTGTTTACCCCAATGACCAGCAGTCCACCATGCTGTGGTATCACGACCATACGCTGGGCATCACACGCCTGAACATGATCATGGGACTGGCCGGCATTTACCTCATCCGTGACGCCGTGGAAGACTCCTTAAATCTTCCCAAGGGACAGTTCGAAATTCCCATGCTGATCCAGGACCGCCTCTTCAATCCCGACGGCACTCTGCTCTACCCGATTGCCGATGGCGGAACGCACCAGTACTGGATTCCCGAGTTCTTTGGCGACACCATGTGCGTCAACGGAAAGGTGTGGCCTGTACTGGACGTGGAGCCCAGGCGCTATCGCCTCCGCATGCTCAACGGCTGTAATGCCCGATTCCTGAACATGCGGCTCGTGCGCACCGATTCCACGGGCTCCCCGCACGGCATGGCTGGACCGCAGTTTTTCGTGATCGGAACGGACGGCGGCCTGCTGCCTTCTCCGGTTGCCCTAACCACGCTGCTTCAGGCTCCCGCCGAGCGCTTTGATGTCATTGTCGACTTCACCGGTAAACAAGGACAGTTCTTCGTCCTGAAGAATGACGGACCTGCTCCTTACCCGGGCGGAGGCGAAGTGGTTCCCACGGAAATCATGATGTTCCGTGTCTCCAAGCCGCTCTCCTCGAAAGACACCAGCAGGATTCCCTTTGTACTCAATCCCACTCCCATGAACTTCGATCCCGCGAAGGCCGACAGGAGCCGCGACCTCGTTCTGACCGAACTTGATCGCGAGTCGGACGGGTTCCCCATCATTGGATTGCTGGATAACAAGAACTGGGACGATCCGGTCACCGAGGATCCAAAGGTCGGGTCCACCGAGGTTTGGAACATGATCAACGATACCGGCGACGGTCACCCCAAGCACATTCACCTGGTGCAGTTCCAGATCATCAGCCGCCAGCCATTTGACCAGGATACATTCGACAACACAGGTCAACTCGTGTTCACCGGTAAACCACAGGCGCCCGCGCCTGAAGAGCAAAACGCTTACAAGGACGTGGTAAAAGCCTATCCCGGTACGGTCACCAAGCTGGCAATGAAGTTCGATCTGCCAACGGGAACGCAAGTTATCTCGGGACATCGCTATCGCTTCGTTTGGCATTGCCACATCCTGGAGCACGAAGACAATGAAATGATGCGTCCCATGGATGTGGTAGGTTAACCAGCCCCCATGCTGCCGGTCGGTTCGCAAACAATCAATCACCGGCCGGCCGCAAGGGTTATCAACCCGTTGGTTTTTTCCGGGGGTGACGGACGGCTGATGCGCTTGTGCATTACGCGTCGGCTGATCTCCTCGGGGGTAAGCGGGTAAGCCGCCGGCAATCACATGGATTTTCAAGACCGTCAGCGGCGAAGAGGTACTAAGTGGATGAGCCCGCTTACGCATGCGGCTCCGGACTTGTTCCGGAGCCGCGTCTTTTATTTATGTCGCTACGCTCCAAACCGCCAAGGATTTTCCATGTGGTTAGTGCATCGATGCTCCTGTTACAGCGGGCTCGGCACGCAAGTCGGCCTCGCCCTTACGCATGCTGGATGCTTGTCGCTGCGCTCCACACCGCGGAAGATCTTGGACGTGGTAAGTGCATGGAGGCCTTGTTGCACCGGGCTCGGCGCGCAAACCGGCCTCGCCCTTACGCATGCTGGATGCTTGTCGCTGCGCTCCACACCGCCAAGGATTTTCCATGTGGTTAGTGCATCGATGCTCCTGTTACAGCGAGCTCGGCACGCAAGTCGGCCTCGCCCTCACGGATGCTGAATGCTTGGTCGCTGCGCTCCACACCGCGGAAGATCTTGGACGTGGTGAGCGCATGGAAGGCCTTGTTGCAGCGGGCTCGGCGCGCAAGCCAGCCTCGCGCGGGCGCACGCGAGCACGCCGATGAGGTGCGGGGCGCTTATCCATGCGCTCACTGCCGCTTGATTCAGGTGAACTCATTAAACAAGCCGCACGGTGCAAGCCACACAAGTAGATCATTTACAATTTCCGATTAACTATGCGTAGCTTTGAGAGTCTCACCGCGCGCGAGATCCTTGCCCTGGCAATTTCGCTGGAGGAAGAAGATGAACGCATCTACGCCGATTACGCGGAAGAGTTGAAGCAGGATTTTCCCGCCACCGCGGCGATGTTCGCCGGCATGCGCGAAGAAGAATCCGGGCATCGGCGGCGGCTGATCGAGCTGTATCAAGCCAAGTTCGGGGAGCACATTCCCCTGATTCGCCGTAATGACGTAAAGGGGTTTGTGCAGCGCAAACCCATCTGGCTGACCAAGCCATTACGGCTGGATGCCGTGCGCCGTGAAGCTTCAACCATGGAGGTGGAAACGCGGCGCTTCTATGAGAAATCGGCGGAGCGGACTGAAGATGCCAGCGTCCGACAGTTGTTGAACGATCTGGCCCAGGAGGAGCGCTCGCACGAGTATCGCGCCGAGGAACTAAGCGAGTTGGATGCAACCGCGAAAGGCCAGGAAGAGGAGGCCAACCGCAAGCTGTTTGTCCTGCAAATTGTGCAGCCGGGCCTGGTTGGCTTGATGGATGGATCTGTTTCCACGCTGGCTCCGGTGTTCGCCGCGGCTTTTGCCAAACATGAATCGCATTTTGCATTTCTCGTCGGACTGGCCGCCTCGCTGGGCGCCGGCATCAGTATGGGTTTCGCCGAGGCGCTCTCCGACGATGGAAGTCTTACCGGACGCGGCCATCCATGGATACGCGGTTTGGTGTGTGGCCTGATGACAGCCCTGGGTGGAATCGGACACACACTTCCATTTTTGATCTCAAATTTCACGGTCGCGCTCATCGTGGCTATTGTTGTTGTTCTGGCTGAATTGATCACCATTGCCTGGGTGCGGCACCGTTACATGGAATCGCCATGGGTCTCCGCGACCGTGCAGGTCGTGATCGGCGGAATCCTGGTGTTTCTGGCTGGCGTGCTTATTGGCGGCTCGTAGGAAGGATGGAGGCGGCCTCCATCAGCTTACGTGAAGCGGACGCGGTCGCGGCGCCGGCGGTCACAGCGGGCGAACTCGATGATCTCGCCGATCATATCGGCATAAGACCGTCCTGACTTTTTCGCCGACATAAAGAACTCTGAGTCGCTGGAAAGCCAGGGATTCGGATTCGCCTCAATCACATACACTTCACCTTTGGCCGTGAGCCTCATATCGATGCGCCCATAGTCGCGCAGCTTGAGGATCTGGTACACAGAGAGCGCTGTCTTGCTGAGCAGCTCCGTAGTTTTTTCGTCCAGGTCTTCTGCCGGTGCGGATTTTGTAACCTTGTAGGCTTCGCTGTCTTTCTCCCACTTCACTTCCGTACCGGCGACTTTCGGCATGCCTGCGGGCAGCCGGGAAAGATCAAGCTCGATCAGCGGCAAAGCTTCAGGATGCATATTGCCCAGCACGCCGACATAGATTTCCCGGCCTTCAATGTATTCCTCAATCAGGACTGGTGACTCGAACTCCTCCTGAACATAATGGATGCGCTGCATCAACTCCTTCACACTATCCACCACGGAGCCCTGGTCGATTCCCAGCGATCCATCTTCGAACACCGGCTTCACAATCAGCGGAAATTTGATGTCGTGCGCGTGCTCCAGCGTGCCCTGGTAGCAACTGGCGAAGAATGGCGTGCGAATGCCGTGAAATGCGAATAGTTTTTTGGCCAGTCCTTTGTCCTGCGCCAGGTAAAGTCCCTGCGGGCCGGCTCCGGTGTATGGCCTCCCCAAAAGATCGAGGTATCCGGCCACCTGCATCTCTTTGGTGTCATCTCCGGCGTAGGACTCCACCAGGTTGAAAAAGATATCTACTTCACAGCGGGCGAGCGCCGTGAGCGTCTTGTCTTCTCCATCCAGGGTCACGTAGCTGGGTTCGTGTCCCAGCTTTTCCAAAGCTTCAAAGATTTCTTCGTAGTCGTGCTTCTCGCGCTTTTTGCGCTGCTTGCCGGGGCGGCGCTTCTTCTTTTCCGGCTCCGGAGGCGCCTCCTCGTGCCCCCAGGTTTCGTAAAGAACGCCGACTTTGAGTTTAGTGTCCATTATTCTTGTCGCTTAGCTCCAATCCGCTTTGCTGAAATTGTGTTGTTTAGACTCTGAAATGCTCCTGTTGCAGCCGGGCTCAGCGCGTGTTTGGCTTCTCCCGGCCGGTTCATTGCTGTCTGTTCTGTCGCTTCGCTCCAATCCGCATCTTGGCTTGAAATGATTGCCTTGAGAGCTGGATACCCGTCCGACACACTAGCTGTGGACAAATTTCCCCCGCGTGATGTAATTCATGGCCAGCGCCGTCGCGTAAACTGTGATTTCCGTCAGATACTCTTTCTCCATGCGAATGTCGGCGCGCAGGTTCAGTTCGCTAACACGAGTTTCAATTGCGTCCACCAACTTGCGCACCAATGGCCTTTGCACGCCCGTCCAGTATGTTACTTTGTCCACGAGCGACTTGCGATTTTCACGCAAGAGTTCAGCAGCGGGCCGCACGCCGGTTTTTTTGCGACGGCCCACCTTGAAGATATCTTCCAGATCGCTATCCAGCGGCAAGTCTCCCGGGGAGGGCTGCTGGCTCAGCTCCATTTCGTAAAAATCCGCAACCGTGGTTTCCATCTCTTCCACGGTAATATCCGTGCGTCCACGCGGCCGCAACGGGTCCGCATTGCCGAATTGCCTGGCAATCCGGTTCACATACAGCAGCTTCTCCATGGCGGGCCATCCTTTATAACGTTCCCGCCAGCGTGAGCCGGGCGTAAGCCACACGGCAAATGTTTCCGCAAAATCTTCATCCGGATGTTTCTGCGCATACCAGCCCTCCAGGTGGCGCACAAAGCGCCGCGAAAATGGAATGGGACGATAAGCGTCCCGGTATGGTTTGCGATAGGGACCAAAGACCTGCTTCCATTCCGGAGTTTTGTAGAGCTGGTAGGCATAGTTGATGGCGTGTCCCGCCTCATGGCGCAGGTACATCATGATCTGGCGCGAGTCTTCGAGATCGTTCATCTCTTTTTCGAGATTTGCCAATTTAGGATCGGCGAGATAAAAAGGAATGCCAATCACCGGCTCGCCGGAGGGGCATCCCCATTCGTCGGTCAGATAACATGCGGGCCGGAACTTCTTCAGGCCTTTGCGCTCAAGCTCACGGTAGAGCTGCTGGATGAAGCGCTCCAGCGGAGAACCTTCCAGCCTGAGCCCGAGATCGCGAATGGGCTTGGTCAGGATCTCCTGAACATCGGGGGGCGCTTTTTCAAAAGCTCGCAACGGGCCTTTTCTCCTGCGGCAATCCTTTGCTTTTGCTTGCTTTCCGGGAAATACACATCCAGCACACCCGGACAATGAAAAGAGGTTAGCACACGCACTATTGGCGCAGCAGTTACTCTCGGCATACCGTTTCAAGCCCGCAAGTAACTTTTGATTCAATCACTTTGCTCCCTCATGCTCCAGTAGCACGGGGGACGAAAGGATTAAGAGTCGCCTTGATACTAACCTCAGTAAAAGCCCCGTGCACCTTCCATGGGCTTTGCCCGATGGCGTATGGCCGCTGTGAGGATACAAATATGGTTGCGGTTCTCGCGCCCATACCGGACCGGAGTGGAGATATAACTCTTGCAGCAAGCAACTGCGAAAAAGATCCTGCCGATCGGCTCGGCGCCATTCGAGGCCACGCAGGAGGTCTTCTGCACCAGAAAGATATTCTCAGCGCTATTTCTTAGCAATTACCGATGCGCCTCCGAGGGCATCAGGAGGCTGTTCGAGACATACGGCATTGAGCTGCACTGCGCGCAAACCGCGGCCGAGGCAGACCAGTGGATCCGCGGGCGGAGGCTGGACCTGGTGCTGTGTGACTATGACGCTCCAGGCGCTTCCCAACTGGCGTGCCTGCAGCCGAACACAAGGTGGCGCGGGATCTCAATGGTGATTGTCGGGACGCAGCATTCTCGCGACCTCCACGACAGGCGAATTCATTTCACTTTAGCCAAACCACTGAGCCTCGATGTGGTAGGCAGGAGTTTAAGAGCCTCGTACACCACAATGGCCCGCCGCCGCTCTGCGGCATATCGGCACACCCTGGCGCTCAAGCCTCTGGCAGGCACACTCGAATATCGCGGCCGGCAACGGCCGCTGCCGTACACCTCCATCGCCAATTTGAGCCAGACGGGTTTGTGTCTGGCCGGCCCGGAGCCGTTGCCGCAGGGCGGCACCGTCAGCGTCAACTTTTCCTTGCCGGATACCGATGAGGTCCTACATGTGTTGGGAACAATCATATGGTCGGATACCTCCGGGAAAAGCGGCGTGAGATTCAGGGGAATTTCATCAGAGCAGGAAAGGCGGCTGCAGCAATCCCTGAAAGCGCGACTGCCCTGGAACATTGACTCTCTGATACCTGCCGACTGATGTACGCGCTCAGCCGCGTATCCATCAGGTCGCAGCGAAGCTAAGATCAACTGCCCCTCCGTAATTTTCCAGCGCTTGATCCGTACCTATTACGATTCAACAGCGCATGACGGACTTCCACAGTCTTTATCAGAGCTACGCGCCGCAGGTGCAACGGTTCGTATTGTTTCTGTGCGGTGATGCGTCACTGGCTGATGACATCACCTCAGATACGTTTGTCCGGGCCTGGACGGCACGGGGCAAGATACGCGAAGCCACAGTCAAGGCTTACCTGTTCACCATCGCACGCAACCTGTATCGCGATTCTGCTTTTTGGTCTCATGACGGAGCCATCTGGCTGACACACTTCTATCATCGATGGAAGGCCAGGCACGTTGAGGACTGATCGAGGTTAAGGAGCTGTCGTGGTCTCTCCAATGTTGGCCACAGCGTTTCCTTTCTTCATGGAAGGAACACCGCAGATATAAAGGACCACGCCGGCCACCGGAGCTTTCGCTTCATAGATCGTGCGTCCATACCAGTCCGTGACATATCCAATCTCCATGCCCTGCGCCACGTAGGTTCCGCGTTGTACCAGCGGATAAAAGATGCCGGTTTGCTCACTCTCGACTGTATCCACTTTGCCGATCCATACCGGATTCTGTACGGGCGTAGCTTTTCCCGGCAGCATCTTCAGATAGCGCATTACGCTCAGGCTGCCGTCCACCAGAAGCTGCACGTCTTTGGGCTTGACCGTTCCGGAGTAGCCGGCTTCAACAGCAATGGCCGGCTTGCCGCGGGTATTCGCGGTGTTGTCGAGATAACGGGAAGCTTTTGGATCTTTGGGACGATCGCTCCACACGATGATGTGGTCAAGGCCAAAGGCGAGCGCCATGTCACGGGTGATTGCGTCCTGTTTTGCATTGCCGGATTTGGGCCAGTAGGCATAGGGCCGCAGGTTTTCATCGAGATCGCCGCCGTGGTAGTCGATCAGGTAATCGCAGCGCTCTACGACCTGCTGTGTAATTGCCCACGAAACGCGCTCCGTCTGCGATCCATTCGGATTACCGGGATAAAACCCATTCATGCTCTTGCCGTCCACGGGATTCACATGAGGAACCTTCTGCTCGAAGGACGGAATATTGACCAGCGGAACGATGATTACCGTTCCGGAAAGCTGCGATGGATCAAGAGACTGAATCAATTTTTCCAGAGCGATGATCGAAGCGTACTCGGTTCCATGCAGGCCTGAAACCAGCGCAAGCACCGGTCCGGGTTTGGCTCCATGGAACACGGCTACAGGAATAGAAGCAGCGGCATCCTCGCCTGCGGGCACATCAATCGTGCCGAAGGCTTTTTGTCCGGCAGCGGCGCTGGCGGTGCCCACTGTGAAGCTTGATTGTGCAATAGCCAGGCAGGAGCTCAAGAGGGAAGCCGCGATTAGCAGCAGATGGCGTTTCATAACGGCAGAGAGTATAAGAGGAATCTCCAGAAAGGTCGAACCGGGCGCAAAGGATTGATACTTTGCGCACCCTGCCTATTTCTGTGAAGATTCCGCCGCTTCGGGCGATTCGGCCTGGTTCTTCGGTTCCTCTGCCGTTGTTTTCTTTTTGGCTGCTTTGGTTTTCTTGGCCGCCTGGTCGGCCCAGTACTTTTCCAGTTCGCGTTTGTTTTTATTCTTCATAGCAACAGCATGCCATATCGGGCTGGCTCAATGCGAGCACGGCTTGCTCCCGCAGTTGTCAGATCCGGCGCAATCTCACCGGCACGCCCGGGTTTGGCCGCAGAGTGACCGAAGGCTCTGCGTGAATCTCAGCGGGTTCCACCGCCAGTTGGAAACGGAATCGCTGCAGAAGCAAAGCCAGCACAACCAGGATCTCCGTCATCGCGAAATTCAGGCCCACACAAGTACGCGGGCCAGCGCCGAACGGAATGTATGCCCCGCGCGGCCGGGCGGATGTGTTCCGGGGCAGAAACCGTTCTGGCTGGAATTTCTCCGGGTCATCCCACCAGCGTGGATGGCGGTGCGTGACGTAGGGGAAAATCAGTATTTCTGATCCGGCAGGAATTTGAAAGCCGCCGATTACATCACTCTCCACCGCGGTGCGCGAAAGCACCCAGACAGGAGGATACAAACGCATGGCTTCTTCGGCGACCATGCGGGTGAAGCGCAGGCGGGCAAGGTCCTCGTAGGCGGGAGCGCGGCCGTTGAGGAAGCTGAGTTCGGCTGAAATCTGCTCCACAACCTCAGGCCGGGTGGAAATCAGAAAAATCACCCAGGCAAGCACCAGAGTGGTGGTTTCATGCCCCGCTGTAAGCAGGGTGGCAACTTCATCGCGCAAATGCCGGGCCGACATTTGCGAGCCGTCCTCATCGCGCGCCTGCATAAGCATGGTAAGAAGATCCGCGATTGGCTGGCTGCACGAGCGACGCTCCGCGATGACGCGATCAATCACAGCATGAAAGCCGGCCAGAGAATTGCGATGCCGCCGGTTCCCCGGTGTCGGCAGCCACTGTGGAATGCGAACCACAGACCAGGCACGCTTCACGGAATACTCGCGGCCTACGTTGAGCGTGTCCTGAATGCAATCCAGGTCAGAATCGAGGCTGGTGGTAAAGAGGGCGTGGCCGACAATGTTGAGAGTCAGGCGTATCAGCTCCGGCACAACGTCGAATACCGTGCCGCCAGCGTAAGCTTCCCATTTTTCGAGCATGGCCAGGGATTGCTGTTCCATGATGGGCATGAATCCGGCGATCTGGCCGCTCTGAAAAGCAGGCTGCGTCATGCGGCGCTGGCGCTGCCAAAGCGATCCTTCGCTGGTGAGCAAGCCTTCACCGAGTGAAAGCCTCAGAATGCGGTAATCGCGTCCTTTGCGGTAGTTGCCTGCGTTCGTCTGCAGTATCTGCAATATGTGCTCAGGATGCGTGATCTGGTACGTCACCCATAGTCCGCGATAGCGAACTACATCGCCATACTTCAGCGTGTACTCAAGAAAACTCCGGAGCGGATCACTGCGGAATTTTCGTACATCGGTAAAGAACGATACAAGACTGGGGCCGGGAGCGTTCCTGGCCGGCAACTGAATCGGAGACGCCACTCTTTAATTTTACTTCAAGGCTATACCGGCACGAGGGCTCCCACACGCGCGCTCATTGCGCTTTGAGGAGTTAGACTGCGATCAAGAGAAATGGTTAGGCCCTCATGTTTGTGTGCGCCAGCGAACGCCGCTCTTCGAAAGCGAACACTCCTCTCACCTTGGATTTGTTCCCGGGTTGTAGCAGTTCTCTTGAAAATCAATGAGTTGCGGCCTGCCATCATTTTGGCAACTGGCATGCTTTTCATCAGAGCGACAGCAAGTTTACAAACAAAGTCGTTCTTCAAACGAGGATTGGTAACAGGCATGTTTGACGGCAAAAACAATCGCATACTCGACAGTTCCTGGTTCCGCATCGGTCTCACGGCTACATTTTTTGCGCTGTGGGCCGGGGCCGGTTACGTGCTTTTGGCTCTAGCGTAAAGCAGCGCCAGATCCGGCTGCATTCTAGACGTGGCACGATGCCACAAAAATAGCTTCCGGTGGCAATCGGCTGTTCTCAAGCACCAGCCGGAAAGTAAGTTCGTTACATGACAAACTGGAGCATTCAGTTAATGAAGCGGATGCGCGCCAAGCAGGTTGGAATCCGAGAGAGCTCTGCGCAATGCCCGGACATCTCCATGCTGCGCCTTGCCCACTCCGCTTCTTAGCTCGAAGCCCATGTTTCAGCTAATCTGAAGGGTGGCTTTTCGCTACATCATCTTTCATAAACCTTATGGCGTATTGAGCCAGTTTTCCGGAAAGCGGGAAACCCTTGCCCAATTCATTCCCGTCCGGAACGTATATCCGGTTGGGCGCCTGGATCATGATAGTGAAGGGCTCCTGCTGCTGACAGATGATGGCGCGTTGCAGCACCGTCTCAGTAATCCGCGATTTGAACACCCCCGGACTTACTGGGTGCAGGTAGAGCGCGTGCCCGGCGAAAATGAGTTGCGCCGGTTGCGCGAGGGAGTCACGATCCAGGGCTATCGCGCGCGACCCGCAAAGGTTCATCTTCTGGAGAAGGAGCCCAGCCTTCCGCCTCGCAACCCGCCAATCCGTTTCCGTAAAAGCCGAGACTCCCAAAACAAGGGTCAGTGTCATAAGAGCAGCCAGCTTCCGCTGGTTGCCGAGACTCCCAAAAACAAGGGTCAGTGTCATAAGAGCAGCCTTTCGGCAGCGCCTATTCCATCGCGCCCAAAACAGTCCTCACAGCGTGGATAGAGATAACATTGCGCGAAGGACGCAACCGGCAGGTGCGGCGCATGACCGCCGCGGTGGGGCATCCCACGTTGCGCTTAGTAAGAGTTGCAATAGGGGATCTTCGCCTTGAAGGGCTTGCACCGGGAGAATGGCGAGACCTCAGCGCAGTTGAGATTGCATCACTGCGGCTTTCTGCTCAGCCCTGAAAAATGTTTTGTAAAAGTTAAACGGGGAGCGAACTGCGCCCCCTTTTTAATTGGCTTTATTGTGGCCAGGAACGGGCATCCCGCGCAGAAGTGCCATTTCAGGATTTCAGCATTCTGCACTATCATTCCAGCAAATTGGCTGGTCGTCGGAACGCAAATATCAGAACGCAGCCACAGAGGAATTGAACATAAATGTGTCCATCCAGAAACAGAGTCCTGTCTTTAAGCTTCGCCATCTGCTGCTTGCTTTCAGCAGCCGTCTTTCCCCAGACGACCGATCAGCCACGTACGTCAGCCGCGGCGCCGGGCGTTGTTCCGCAATATAAAATTTACGCCATTCGTTACGCCACACTGCCCGGCTTTCCTGTTTCGGCGCTGGTGAAAGGAGCGGATCGTGGCCGCAAGCTTGATCTCGCCATGATCGTGTGGCTGGTGAAAGGCAACGGGCGCAATATTTTAGTTGACTCCGGCTTTTACCATGAGAAGTTCTTCAAGGCCTGGAAGGTGAAGGATTTCGTGAAGCCATCAAAGGCAGTAGCTCGGCTGGGTGTAAAGCCGGAGGACATCACGGACGTGATCATCACGCACATGCACTGGGACCACGCGGATGGAATGGATCTTTTTCCCCATGCGCGCGTCTGGATGCAGAAGGACGAATACACTTATTACACGGGCGAGGCATGGCAGCACAAAAATACGCACGGCGGAATCGACAAGGATGACGTGCTTGCCGCAGTGAAGCTTAACCTGGAAGGCCGGCTTACATTCGTCAACGGTGATAACCAAAAGATTCTGCCCGGGATCACCGGCTATATCGGCGGCAAACACACGTGGCAATCGCAATATTTGGGAGTGAACACTCGCGAGGGAACGGTGATCCTGGCCAGCGACAACATGTATCTTTACGAGAACCTGGACAAGCACCTGCCCATCGCACAGACGCTTGATGCTGAATCCAACCTGCGTGCGCAAGACCGCATGAAGCAACTAGCCGCCCGGACTACACTTATTATTCCCGGTCATGACCCGGCAGAATTTGATCGATTCCCCAAGGCAGGACCCGGTGCGGTCAGAATTGAATAGGACAATCAGCAATGTATTGACGCCACTCGTGCTGCGAGCGCGAGTAGTAGACGACTCCAGCGCTCAACAATCTCAACTCGGCGGCAGGTAGGGCTCTTTCTTGACAGTCTCGTGAGTCGTGGCCGCGCGCAGCCTGCGCTGCGCAGACTTCTTCAGTCCAAGAGCGATATCGGCAAGTTCGAGGTATCGGCTGTTGCTGGGCGGCCCGCCGGAGCGGTTTTCCCATGCGCGTTCGCCGCGAGGACCTTTCAGGCTGTATTGCGGCGCTACCCACAGGTCCGGCAGTTCCTCTTTCGGCCCCCGTCCTTTTCTCGCCATGGATGTACCCGTCGGTTCACAGAGGATTCTGAACCTGCATCAGTTTACCGCAAATTGCCTGCAAAACATTGACAATATAATCTGAACGAGTACTAAGGTACCCGTCTTTCTGGCGATTTAAAGCACTCTCTGAACCGGCGATCGCCAACTTTGCATGAGACGTGTTGATAGTCCGGTTGAGTAATCTTGAACGCCTAACTACAAGCAAGTGCTTCGGCATATCTTCCGTCAGGCTTGTCGGCTGCTTCTTTAGCCCTAGCTTTCTTGCTCGTCATGCATTGGAGCAGATGGCGAGGGCTCTCTTTTGATAAAATCTATGGGTAACACCAGAAATTTCCCGTCCAAAGAATCCTGGAATTCCAAAATTTGAGAAATTCATTGCGGGCGAGGAGTGTGCATCGAGTGAAGCGCAGTAGAACAGCGGTAATTGTCGGCGCTCAATGGGGCGACGAAGGAAAAGGCAAAATCGTTGACGTGCTCTCCCACAGTTTTTCCGTGGTGGCGCGGTATGCCGGCGGGCACAACGCCGGGCACACGGTGGTGATTGGCGGCAAGAAATTTGTGCTGCAACTGGTGCCTTGCGGCGTGCTCCGCAAGGGCTGCCGCGCAGTGATCGGCAATGGCGTGGTGCTGGATCCTCTTGCCTTTCTCAAAGAAGTGGGCATGCTGCGCCAGGCGGGCGTGAAGATCGATCGCAACTTGTTCGTTTCCAACCGGGCGCACGTGATCCTGCCCTATCACCGCATGATCGAGATGGGCGCCGAAAACGCGCCCGGCCGTGTAAAGATCGGCACCACCTCGCGCGGCATCGGCCCGGCGTATGAAGACAAAATGGGCCGGCGCGGATTGCGCGTGGCTGACCTGCTCGATTCACAGCTCCTCAAGGCCACCATTGAGAATGCCTGCCGTGAGAAGAACATGATCGCGCACGCGCTGTTCAATTCCGAGCCGCTGGACGCTGACCACATGTATCGCGAATACGCGGAAGCAGCGGAAAAGATCGCGCCCTTTGTTGCCGATACCGCGCTGCTGCTGAACCAGGCGCTGGCCGACGGCGAATCGATCATGTTTGAAGGCGCGCAGGCGACCATGCTCGATATCGATCATGGCACGTATCCGTTCGTGACTTCATCAAGCGCGAGCGCCGGCGGGGCGGTGATTGGCACGGGTGTTCCGCCGAATGCCATTCAGAACGTGGTTGGGGTGACCAAAGCCTATTGCACACGCGTGGGCAGCGGTCCATTTCCCACAGAAGTCGATGGCGCGATCGCCGATGAGTTGAGGGCCCGCGGCAACGAATACGGAGCGGTCACCGGCCGTCCGCGACGCTGCGGCTGGGTGGATCTTGTGGTCCTGCGTTATGCGCAGATGATCAACGGCGTGAACTGGTGGGTGGTAACCAAACTCGATGTGCTCGATCACCTGGAAGAGATTCCGGTGTGTGTCGCTTACAAGATTAAAGGCAAAAAAACGGAGTCGCTTCCCGCGCTGGCGACCGGCTTTGACACGGTGGAATGCCTCTATGAAAAGCTGCCCGGCTGGAAGACCTCAACCCAGGGCATTACCAGCTTTGACAAGCTGCCGAAGAAAGCGCAGCAGTACCTCCGTTTCCTGGAAAAAGAAAGCGGAGCGAAAATCGGCATGGTGTCCACCGGTCCGGAACGGGACCAGACTATTTTCATGCCGGAATTTGAAGCTGAGTTGATTGCCCGGCCGGAAAAAATCGCGAGGGCAAAATGATTGTGCTGAAGGTTGATATGGTGGTGAAGGCGGGCGCGGAAACGCAATGCAAAGAATACATTCGTGTTCTTCAGGAACATTCGCGCAAAGAACCAGGGTGCGTGCAATACGTCGGCCATCAGTCCATCGATGATCCGCGCAGGTTTCTGTTTTACGAGGTTTACAAAGACCAGGCTGCCGTGCAGGCGCACCGCGAAGCTCCGTATTTCAAGCAGTACGTGCATGGCGGCCTGGATACCATCGTGGAATCCCGAACCCGCGAGATCTACACTCCGGTCGAATGAAATGTCTTGAGGTTTGCGAGAGCATTTCGCGACTGTAACGATAAGAGCTTAGCGACCACTTATTCTAAAGACATGGAGCGGAGAAGGCGTCAGCAGGAGATGTATCAGTAATGTCAGGTGCAGGTGATGTCAGGAATCGCGAACTCGAGTTGGCAGGACGCGAAGCCGGTAAGAGCTTCCGTTTACAGAATTCAGCCGTACGCTTCTATTGCAGAAATGGAGTGACATGGACTCTACACCGAACCGGCGGAAAGAGACCGCGCGGAATAAAAGCGGTGCTGTCCAGAATAAAGGAGTTGTTTAGAAATTAGGGCCTCCGCATTCTTGATTGCAAAGCAACAGAGGTTCGAGAATAAAAGCGAGACCCGGTTGGAGTCTCGCTTAATTTTGTGATTCGCGCTGTTTTAAAATTAGCTCACTTTGCCAGTTCGTATCCGGCAAAGAAGTAGCTCAACTCAAAACGCGCCGTATCGTCGGCATCAGAGCCGTGAATGGCATTGCGCTCAATATTTTCGGCCCACTTTTTCCGAATCGTTCCCGGCTCGGCGTTGGCGGGATTCGTTGAACCCATCAACTTGCGGAGATCGGCGATGGCATTGTTTTTCTCCAGCGCCAGCACCACAATCGGTCCGCTCGACATGAATGTGGTCAGGGAACCAAAAAAAGGACGGCCCGCATGCACGGCGTAAAAGCCTTCGGCCTGGTCCTTATTGATTTCAAGCATCTTCATCCCGATAATCCGGAATCCTTGCTCCTGGATCATACGCAGAATATCGCCCGTAGCGCCTTTGGCTACAGCATCCGGCTTGATGATGGAAAAAGTCCGCTGCAAAGTTTCCATTCCTTGTTGGTTGCTCCTTCCGGTCTTTACTTCGATGGTCTCTAGCTTCAATGGTTCTTACTTTGATGCCTTCACCGGTGAATGCTCGATCAGCGTCTCGGCAATTTGCGCCGGGGATTTCGCCACCGCGATTCCCGCCGCTTCAAGGGCCTGGATCTTCTCCGCCGCCGTTCCGTGCCCGCCGGAGATGATGGCCCCGGCATGGCCCATGCGGCGTCCCGGAGGCGCGGTCTGCCCGGCGATAAACGCCACCACCGGCTTCCTGACGTTTTGCTTCACGTAAGCCGCAGCGCTTTCTTCCGCATTACCGCCAATCTCGCCGATCATGATGATCGATTCCGTTTCCGGATCTTTGTTGAATGCTTCCAGCGCATCGATAAAATTGGTGCCGATAATCGGATCGCCGCCGATGCCAATTGCGGTCGATTGCCCGACGCCACGCCTGGTGAGCTGATATACGGCTTCATAGGTGAGCGTGCCCGACCGTGAAACAATCCCCACGTTGCCTTCCTTGTGAATGTGCCCCGGCATGATGCCGATCTTGCACTTTCCAGGCGAAATAATCCCTGGGCAATTGGGGCCAATCAGCCGCGACTTGCCTTTCAGCTTCAGATACTCATACGCGCGAACCATATCCAGCGCGGGAATGCCTTCCGTAATGCAGACGATCAACGGCATCTCGGCTTCGGCGGATTCCATGATGGCGTCAGCCGCGAACGGCGGCGGAACAAAAATGACGGTCGCATTCGCGCCAGTTTTTTCTTTGGCGTCCTGCACCGTGTTGAACACGGGCCAGCCTTGATGCGTGGTGCCGCCTTTTCCGGGCGTCACGCCGCCGACAACTTTGGTCCCATAGTCCTGCGCGCCTTTGGCGTGGAACGTGCCTTCGCGTCCGGTGATGCCCTGAACAATCAGTCGAGTAGATTTATCTACAAAAATGGCCATGAGCTCTTCTCTTTAATATGTATTGCGAATCAGCGTCCGCCGCTGCGACCACTTTCTCCGCCGCGCCATATTCCACTGTCGTTACGCTCCAAACCGCTTTGCAGTTCTTGCTCTGCCTCAGTGTCGTTGAGGCGCCTGCAGCAGGCGGCTCGGCGGGAGCCGGCCTCGCCGCCGATTCACACTCGGGTGTTACGCGCCAGCAGCTCTTACAACTTTCTCCGCAGCATCTTTCATGGTTTCCGCCACCTGGAAGTTCAGCCCGGACTTCTTCAGAATCTCGCGTCCCTGATCAACGTTTGTGCCTTCCAAGCGAAGCACGAGCGGCAGCTTCAAATTGGTGGCCTTTGCGGCTTCCACCACGCCGTTGGCCAGCGTGTCCACGCGCAGAATTCCGCCAAAGATATTAATAAGGATGGCGCGCACGCTCTTGTCGCTCAGCAGGATTTCAAACGCATGCCGGATCTGCTCCGCGTTGGCTCCGCCGCCGACGTCAAGAAAATTCGCCGGCGCGCCGCCCGCATATTTGATAATGTCCATGGTCGCCATGGCCAGCCCGGCGCCGTTCACCATGCAGGCAATATTCCCGTCGAGCTTTATATAATTCAAGCTGTACTTTGACGCTTCCACTTCCAGCGGGTCTTCTTCATTGGTGTCCCGCAGCTCGCGCAAGTCTTTGTGGCGGAACATCGCATTATCGTCAAAGTTGATCTTTGCATCCAGCGCAAACAGCCGCCCATCCGTGGTGGTGATGAACGGATTGATCTCGCACAGCGATGCGTCCGTTTCGACAAAGGCGCGATAAAGCCCGGTCATAAAGCGAACCGCTTCGTTGATCTGTTCAGGTTTCAGTCCCAGGCCAAACGCCAGCTTGCGCGCGTGGAACGGCTGCAGCCCGATCGCCGGATCAATCGCCTCTTTCATGATCGCCCGGGGATCTTTCGCCGCGACCTCCTCAATCTCCATGCCGCCCGCAGCCGACGCCATGAACACAGGCTGGGCCGTCGCGCGGTCCACCACAATGCCCAGATACAATTCGCGTTCAATGGGAAGCGTCTCTTCAATCAGCAGCCGCTGAACAATTTTTCCTTCCGGACCGGTCTGGTGCGTGACCAAACGCATGCCCAGGATTTTGTCAGCCCAGCTCCTGGCTTCGTCCAGATTTTTGGCCACCTTTACTCCGCCACCCTTGCCGCGTCCGCCCGCGTGAATCTGGGCCTTCACCACCACGCCTTTTGCCCCCTGGTCAAACAGCCGCTTGGCCGCGGCCTCAGCCTCTTCGCGCGTCAACGCCATCTCACCGCGCGGGACAGCTACGCCATGCTTTGCGAGAATTGTCTTTGCCTGATACTCGTGGATTTTCATTCTTGATCTGCTTATGCCGCCGAAGCGTGGAAAGGAACCTGTGATTTTATAGGAGCCGTTGCCGGTTCGGCAACGCCGCGCCCTTGCACACGAACAAATTGCTTCTGAAAATTTTCATCCCATCGTGCAGCGTTTGTTATATTTCCCACCATGCCAAAACTCTTTTCCGCGGTTTTTGCCGCAGTGTGTCTTGCGTCATCCTGTGTCCCTCAAATCTCTTTTCCGTGGAAGCGCGAGGACAAAACCGACCAACTCCGCGGCACTTCGTATGCAGAATTCACTCTCCCCGGCAGATTTCTTACTCCGCCGCAAAAGCCACAGGCTGCTCTTCCTTTTTTCATTGTCGACTGCGAGCCTGGCAAACCGAAACGAGTGAATGGCGGTTATACTCACGGCAAGCTCCTCAACGCGTACATGCTCCTCTCCGCCGTCGCAGAGCGCACTGGAGACCACGCGGTTGTGCAATACCGGCTGGACGATGGAAAAATGCACACCGAGGATTGGGGCATCAGCAAAGATCACACGGCGATTTATCCTTCCGTAATCGAACTCAACACCGTTCTGTACGGCCACTTCATGAAGCATAAAGAAGGAACCAATCCTCCCGTCCGCAAACTGGTTATCGCCGTGGACGAACACCGCGGAGGGCAAATCGTTATGCAGTTTGACATGCCCGATCCCACCGCAATGGCCGACGCATGCGGCATCCTCATTCGCAAACAAAAATGAGGCCACCTAAAATTCATTCGCCACAGATGAACGCAGACAAACGCAAGTCAAGAAATCAAACAATCACTGCTCCCCGCTCTGTGTTTCATCTGTGCTCAAAGTTTCCTTTCCGCACCTCGAATGCCCTATGGGTTTATTCGTGGCGGAGCAGGCATTTATGCCTGCGGCCGCGGATGCTAACCTGTCGGCTTTAGCCGCTGAGGTAAAGCCTGCGACTCAGCGTGATTGCTTTCCCGGTATTCCATTAGCCCAGATAAAACGAAGTTCAAAAGCGCCTCCCGGATCTGCGTTCACCAGTGTTCTTCCAAGGCGAATCCCCTGCCTTGTCTCCGCGCGGGCTTATGAAAATCGTGGAGCTGTGTTCCCACGACCCTTGCCAACCTTTTTATTAAATCTCTCTTAGACGCTTCAATTTGGACGGACGTAGCAACTCGGCATGCCGCGTCTCGCCCGGCTGACGCCAGAAAGAGTTGGACTAGGAGCGCTCTGAATAAAATAAGCAACCGATGACACGTTTGCTTAATTAGAAAACGAGTGTTTTCAAGATGAAAAGAATATTTGCAACGCTGCTATTTCTGGCCGCAATCACCGTCGCATTGAGCGCTGGCCCCGCCACCTCCATGGCTGCCGATGGGTCAATGCCTATCCCTCCGCCGCCACCAATCCCTTCCTGCGTGTAGCCTTTCTGGTATTTTTTCGAATCCGGTTTCGCGTTCTTACATTCAGGGTCTTACACAGAAGCAGCCGAATTGGTTGCACCTTAACACCAATCCGGGCATGCACGTGATGGCGCTGTTGGCGGGACGGATGGATGACATACTCGAGGTTGTAGCAGGTTGCGCCGGAGCCGCGAGCATGATGGTACACAGGAGTGTGCCGGCGAGGAATACCTTACGTAGACTTAGCATGGATAAAGTCCTCCTGGTTTTTCGATCCGCGAAGCGCCCGAGAGGTTGGGCCGCGGTAATTTCGAACATTCCATCTCCGCCATTGAGCTTTTCAACCTGCCAACGTGTGCACACGCGCTTGCCTGCTCTGGGCTAGGATGGCTCCATGAACTGGGCTGTTGGGCGCTCCGTTCCGTCCGATGCGGTGATGGCACGCGCCACCACCCCAGAGGTCTCGCTGTTTCGGCTGTACACACTGCGGCTCGCCTAGCTCATCATGGCCGCGGGCCTCGGCGTCTTTTATTGGCCGCACGTCATCCACCACACAAATCAGTTCGCCGCAACACGCGGGATCCAATTCGCTTTGCTCGCCGGCCTCGGGCTGACCGCTGCACTGGGGCTTCGATACCCGTTGAAAATGTTGCCGATTTTGCTGTTTGAGCTGACCTGGAAAACGATCTATTTGATAGCCTTTGCACTGCCGTTGTGGTCCGCCCATCAAATCGACGCAGCCACAGCGGCGGACATCAAAGCCGTACTGATGGTTGTTATCTTTATTCCTCTTATCCCATGGCGCTATGTCTTTGCGCATTATGTCGTGCAGCAAGGTGATGGGTGGAAATAAACGGCGAGGATAGGTGGTACGCTGTTATCCCACTAGCATGGGACAACACATTCAGCGGTTTAACCGATAGCTCGAGGATAGCTGCTGTTCAACTCGCTTTCCCGAACGGGTCACGATAAAACGCGGCCGTAGTCGCCTAGAAAGAGGTATCTACGGCGGGCGACAGGATCGGGATGCGAACCCAAAACGCGGCGTTTCCTGTGATCGGGTCATAAGAATCGATTTCAGAGTCGAGCAGACTTTGCCCCACGGCATCGGAAGTGAAGGCGATATCGCAGCCCTTCGCCCTTTGCACCAGTCCGCCGTTCGCTAGGTTTCGTTGCACGAGCGCGCAGCAGGAGTGACTAAAGTCGCGGCTCCAATCGTCACTCGATTTCAAGTGATTTGCTCAAAATAAGGCTTCTGATTTTGATATAAATGAGCTAGATGCCAATTATTTTCACGCATCAAACGTGAGCACCCGCACGCTAAAAATTCAACTCCAGGCCCTTTGTAAAGCTGACCAAGATAAGCAGACTGAATCTTAACTGATTTCTCAAATGTTTTAAAAAATCTGATCCGATCAAAGGAATAGCGATGGGTATAGCAGTCTGCGCAGATCAGTCAATTGCCTATTCATCCCAGTCGCAAGCGCCTGCTTCTGCTTCGCCCAAGACCTTATCGGATGCCCTGAAAATTCTTACATGGGTCGTTGTATTTGCAATCCCGTTACTCGCTCTTGTGCTTGGTCTGGTTCGCCTGAAGGGGGGCTGGGATGATGCTGCAATCACTGCCTCGTTTGCGCGCACATATGCAGATACTGGTCGGCTGGCACTGACACCAGTCTCGGCAGAGGTTGAAGGGTTCTCCTCTGTAGCATGGATGCTTTTGTTGACCCTGCCAAGGTATTTGTCCCATGATCCAGCGGCAATTCTCGCCTGGATGAAGATCCTTGCCGCTCTTTCATTCTGCCTTTCCCTGATTGTGTTTCAGTATATCGCTTCGAGGCTTCTGGCTACAAAGGAATTGGCAAACCTATGCACAATCCTGCTTGCGCTTATGGTCCCTGCAATGCGCGAGACGGTCAACGGCATGGAGATGAACTTATACATGCTTTTCTTGCTGTGTCTTGTTTATCTCCTGACCGAGAATCGATCCGGCAAGAGGACCTGGATTTCATGTTGGGTTCTAAGCGCGGCTATGATTCTGACCAGGTTTGAAGCGCCATACTTGATTTTATTCCTGGCAGCCGGCCTTTTACTCGCAGGAAGGCAGCGTTCCTGTCTGCATCTGACCATCGCCGCATCGTTCGGGTTCGTGTGTCTGGAGATCTGGCGTTACCTGCGATTTCGTGCATGGATGCCAAACACGGTTTATGCCAAGATGCGGTTCCCGTATTCTCCACCACACGCATGGCTTGCTCAATTTCAGACTCGGTTTGCAGCAACCTGCGAATTGCTGCGCGTCCTGCAAGGCATACTAGTTGTCGTATTGATAGTTGCGATTGTGAACGGCGTTTCGAAGGGGTTTCGCATAGCAACGCCAGCTTGGGCCCATCGACCACCGACCGTTGCTTTGTTTGTGGCTGGTGTGACCGCGTTGAATTTTGCGTGCCTTCCAACCCTCCTGAGTTCCGCCTATCAAGTCGAGTACAGACCGTACATCATTTTGGCAGTTGCGCTGACCATAATCTCGACCTTTCGTGTCTCGTTCCATAGGTCGACGAATTCTCTGGAGCGCATTGTTTTCCTTCTGGCACTTGCGGGAATACTATTCGGCATCGTTTTTGGGAGAAACTGGGGATATGACGGCAGAATGATTTTGGCCTGTATTCCTTTTCTTCTTTTGTCGACGTGTCTCTTTCTGCAACGTCAGATGAAATCTACAAACTGGAGGGTGGCGGCTCTTTGTACTTGTATTTTAGTTCAGCTTCCATTGTGGATGAAGGGTGTGAAACAGGCGTGGCAGAATGTGGACCTGCCGTCAGTCTCAGCTATAGAAAAGACCGGAATTGATGCCGATATATTGCGTCGGTCAGTAAACCGCCACCGCCTTTCGATCTTGCTGCCTGATATCGGAGGTTCAACTCTCTGTTGTGAAAGATTGGAGGTGTTCGACTCCGCCCTGCTGGCAAACACCTTTCTCGCTCATCATGGCTACGAGGTATTTGATCAGTATTTACAGCAAACCATGCCTGAAGTGATTGAATCTCATGGATTCTGGTCCGACATCTCGCATCTTTACAACAGTGCCGTCATGAACGATTACTCGTTGACTGTGATAAATGGGCGGAGGCTTCTGTTGCGCAATGATCTCTATGCGGAATTCAAAGCGAAAACTGGTGCCTTAGAAACGGAAGGCAAGCAATGCACCGGAACGCTACAAACAAGCACAAGTGACGAAGCATTTGTTAAGCAAAAGGTCAGATGTCTCTACGTTTCCATCTCCGCAGAGAATCAGTAGATAACCAGCCTGAGTGATTTGCAATGGAGACAGCTGGTGCAACGGTGCAGGCTGCCCAGCGGTCGGCTTGAATCCTAAACATACGACAATCGAAAATTTCCTTTTGAGCGAAAATTTTATCCCGAATCCCTCATTTGGATTTGTTGGTGCTTTGTCACGAAGACCTCCCTTGGAGAACCCACGAGGCCTACGGTGTCGCGTTTTTACCCCCGGCAGAATTTTTAGGGACTTGATAGGCGTGTATCTACTTGAAAATAATTGGTCGGCCCTAGCGGACGATTTGCGAACTTTTGATTTAACGGCTCAATAGGGCATCGCTGAAAAAGTGAGCAATACCCCCCGGATGATTCCAACTCTGCGCTTAAAGGGAATGAGAATGCGGGCAAAGGCCCAAATAAAAAGCAGCCGGAGATGTACCCGGCTGCGCTTCAGTGGGGGATCGCTCGTTTACCGGCGATTTACTTGATAGTGAAAAATACGTCAAACGCCTTTCGATCCACGGTGCTGACCTTCCCAGGGATTCCCGAGTTAACATCCGCCCGATAGCGGAACACGTTGCCGAACTGGTCAACTCTGTGCGATAGCGTATAGGTGAGATCAATGGACAGCACTCCGAGATCTGGCAACTTATACAGTTCCTCCGGCTGACAGACGCCGTCGTGGTTGTCATCAATCCACAAGCGGAGAGATGAGAATATCTGATCCTTTTGGTCAATCACGCCATCATTGTTCCCGCCGTGATCGGGTTTGTCGTAAACCGCGAGCGCCAGAAATCCATTTGGACTGGAGGATGGCGGCTGTGGGGTAAAGTTGCCGAAGAGTTGTGTCCCGTTCTTAACAGCGCCGGTGCTGTCCGGTAATGCCAAGAAGGCATTGCCCGAACCTGCGGTTGTCCATCCCATCCGAAGAGGATTGCCGGTTCCCTTTATATCGAACAACACGCCATCGCTGGCAGAGGTCAAGTGGAACCCTTTGCCGGTAGTATCGACGATGATCGGGGAAGGACAACTACAGTCTGTAAAGCAAATCGGTTGAGGATCGCCATTATCCGATGGACAATCTGTTGGATCAGGCGGAGGCGGAGGTGGAGGGGGCGGAGAGCATCCTTCAGGATCGTTAACGAATGAAGGGCCGCTCTCTCCAGAAACGCAGTCGGCAGTACCGAAACCTGTGCCTACAGTTCTTTTGAAGAACACGCTTGTTGCAACTGCATTGGCTGTAATACCTGCGCCCACTTTCGCATTGCTGAAAGCAAAGTTATCAACAGGCGTGGAATCACACGTGAATTGAGAGACAATAATTATTTCGATTCCAGAAAAAGGGTTTGATGGACCACATACCCCTGCGCTATCACAACGAGCTCCCAGCAACGGAACATCTGTCGCATTGAGAGTTACAGGCCCATCGGAGCAGCTTGCGCCCTTTAATACACTCACTATTTGGGCGCTGCTCTTTCGAGTTAACATCAGCATGGGGAGGCTGAAGATCAGGGTTGCAATGATGGAACGCTTCAACGCATCTGCCTTAAATTTGCAGTTATTCTTCATAGCTCTTTCACCTATCCTCGGATTGCATCAGATAGCCCTATGTTGCGGTGCGAATCAGTTGACCGGAATCTTACTGGTTGCTCACAAAATTTGGGTGGCGGACAAAAATCTTTGATCGCGCCAGGCGGATTGCGGAACTAAATCCGTACTGTTGCGCCACAGCCACAAACTCATTCGCTGCGACAGCACGCTCGAACTCGCTCTGGCTAAGGGGATATGTATTACCCGTATTCTGCTTAGAGACCCATTCCATGATCTCGCGTTCAGCCTTTCCAGAGTCATTCAAAGCGACTAAATCTCTGTAAAAATCCTGCAAGGCGTCGAACGACGCGACAAAATTCTTAATGAAATGAGTCTCGTCCGGTCCTATAAACGAGCCGTCATCAAATAAAACGGCATCGACCATAACCGTCACTTCGGAACTGCGGTTGGCGAGCGCATTGATTTCATCAACGTGCTGAAGAACCCGCAAATCTCCGGCAAGATTCGTATGCGAATGGGCTCCGAGGCTCGCGACTTCCGAAATAAGCCTCGACTCACCAGGAGCGATGACTGTGCTGGTGGCCACGCTCGAAGGGTGCTTCGTATGACCGTCGTCCAACAGGGCTCCTGGCTGAACGTAAGTAACTCTCCGCAGGGTGCTGGTTCCGTCCGGGTACGTGAATCGCCACCGTAATGCATATCCGATGATGGCTTTGTTGGTGGTGTTTCGCAATAATGCTGAGATTCCCTTGACCGCATGGACAGCATCGCTCCTGCTATTTTCTTGTAGGCCTTGCTCAACCCTTTGTTCAAACTCAGGATCGCTGGGAACGGTCAGGGTTACTCCGCGCGATTTAAAATCAAGCGCCTTCATCCCTGCTCCAGTAGGTGCGATTTGTGCCGCCGTGTAAAAGGAACCTGTAATTAACCCTATAGCGACGATCATAATATTCGAAGCCTTCATGTGTTCTCCATCCGTAAGTATTAATTTCCCGAGTGATAAAACGCGTGTATCTGCTCCTCTGCCATACAGCGATAAAACCCTCTGCGAAGCGTGATAGTGAATCCGAAAGAGTCTCAACTCCTTTCCGAATTTATTTTTTGCGCCTTGATTGCAAACACTGGGGCCGGCGCAGCCTTCGGCCCCAGTGGAGCGCCGCCTGGCTTCGTTGGTGGTAAGTGGGGGTGTGCGCTCAAGATTAAGTCCTTTCATTCCCTGTACCAGATTTGTGTTTCCATCCCGGCAAGCCGATCTTGTTTCCGCCGTAGAGCACAAGCTTGTGGTTGTTCAGGTTGGCGGTGACCGAGTGCCGGATGCGCCGCGCTTCTCCGCCACGTTGGGCGCTCAGAACCCTCACCAACGATTCTCTTTCGATTGGCTTTCCTTCGCTCCTTAGGTACGCGATGATCGCGTCCAGCGTTTTCGGCCTCACCATGAAGCGCAGTTCGGGATCGACTTCCTTTACAATTTCCTGCCAGCGCTGCTGCGAGTACCCCAACCGGTTGAGTTCAAGCCGGCATCGCTCAGCCCGCCGCAAGGCATTGCGAAGGTCCAGCAAAATCGCCCCGACAGACTGCGCCGGGCGAAGGCCGTTCCTCTGACTGCGAACGATTTGCTTTTTATGGCTGGGCATCATTTTCTTGTCACAACGCTGCTCGGAGCACTCCGAAGCTCGACCGCGGAACCGCCAATTGGTAGAAGTGACCGGCTTCAATCCGGAATTGTTCGTAATTCACGATCATCGTGGCCGCCGTTTCCCTCCATTTTTCCGAATCATCGAAACATTTCGGCATGTCCCGACAGAGTTTCAAAAGGCGCAGCGCCTTCAATTTCACCTTCTCCGCCGCACGCCGAACCTGCTTATCGCATGGGGTGTAAACTCCAAGAGCTGCGAGTGTCGCTTCAAGGTTCCTTATCATCGTCTGAACGCCTTCCTTGAACTCCGCAAGAGTCGCACACTCCGCCAATTCCAGATGAGTGACCTTCAAGACCAGCTCGTCTAAAGGCCCGTGCACGGCTGCTTTAGCGCCACTCGCGTTCACCTGGATTCCTCCACCGAAAATCGCCGCAAGCTGCTTTCTACGCCGCCAATAATTCCTCTCGCCTTGGAGAGCGTCTCTTCGGTCATCTCATACTCACCCCAGGGCGACACGACCACGACTGTCCACGCCACCACCGCCAAAATGTTCGTAATCTCTCTGAACTGCCGGATGGGCAAGACCAACGCCGAAGGATAATGACCAATGATTGCTTTGGTAGCGCCGTCGATCAGGTACAGTACGCCAAGAGTGAAGGCCACCCCGCCCAGCAGCCGTGACCAATGCAATCCGAGGTAACGCGCATACCCCGCCGTGAAGATGAAGGCGACCGCGATCCATAGGCACGCGGCAACCTCGATTTTCTTTTCATTCGCAATTGAACGTAAGGGCCATGCAGCAACGAAAAGCACAACCATGCCGAGCGCGGCCAGCAACCAAGCGATAGCCTTTTCCCGGTCCGGCAACTTCAGTCCGGGCAAGACTTGACGGCCAAATTCAACCAGAGTGAGAAAGGCAGCCACCGATACCAGATGACCTGCCAGATAGAAGACATGGTAATAAGTCGCGTAACTGGCCAGAAAGGCGAAGGCGAACAGGCACAAGCTCTCTGCCGTGGACACGAAAATGTAGAGAGTAAACCAGGGCAATCGGCGGGCAAGACCCCGGCTCAAGCTGCAAAAGCAAAGAACGATTTGACTGGAAATCAGGACGATCCAGATTGCCAAGTCCACACTGCTGAGATAATCCTTCATAGGGCCACAGAAGCTCGTTCCCTTTCTGCGGCCCCGTATGTACGGAATCCGCAGTTTATTTAGCAGCCGAGCAGGGCCGTCCCGGCAGACAAATGGGATCGGGACCGTCCATTGGCGCGGTCATTGCAAACGCCGTTCCCAGCAATACCACCAAAGTCGCAAGCATGACTTTCGCTTTCACTCTCATCAGAATCTCTCCATAACCGCGAGTTGCGGATGCAGCATGAGATTCTATGCGAAAACCACTGCTCGGAACCGCCCTAAATTGCGACTTCATGTTTTACATATCCCAAGCTGAAATTCTTCAAGCTTTGCCGAAAATTCTTATATTTGAAAAACTCATAAGACGAAACGTTCCATTGCATTCGGATTGGGGTGTTTACGCGCCCGAAACCCTGCATTTGACGCACGATTGGCACAACCAGTATCGGAATCTAAATCGGAGAAAATCGGCGGGTTCTAAGGCGCTGTTTGAGGCAAGATGCACAACCCCCATCCCTAGCTTGTTCCGATTTCAGAACATTAGAAATTTCTTATCGCTTTGGGAGTCACCAAAGGCCCCTATTCGCGGCGGCTAAACAGTTTTCCTTCGTCCGGCATTTTCCTTCATTTTTCCCGGCGAGATTCTACCGGAGCGCGGGAGCGCGTCAAGGGTGTCGCTTCGCTCCATGAACGCGCCAAACCCCAGCGCGCCCTTGACCCGCTCCCCTTTGCGCTCCGGTCCTGCTTCCAGCTATGGGAAAAATGAAGAAAAAAATAATGAGGGGAAAACTCTCTCCCTCACCATCACTGCCCTCTCTTCTTCATGAAGCAAGGGCCTGCTGCTCAGGCCGAAGAGAGGGGATTCCGAACCACAGAGGGATGCCTTTGACCGGCGAGGTCACGGGACAGTCAATGCTCCCCGGAGCGAAGCGAAGCCGCGAGGTTACGCCCCCTTGGCGTAAGGGCTTGACAGCGCGCCCGCGATCCTCGCCTGTAGTCTCGTCCATGGTTCGAAATTGCATCCTCAGCGCGGAGAGGCCGCTTCCTCTGCATGATCCCACGAAAAGGGCGCATTGAATAACAGTCCCGCTTGTGAAGACCGCTGCTCAATGCGCCCGCCCCGGAGCACTCCTACCGTCGCCCGACGCAGGAAGCTCAACAGGGGGTGTCCTGCTACCATAGCATGAAACATTGGCCGCATAGCTCAGTGCTTCTCCTGAACGCTTTGCCCCACGTGATTACCCGATACTTCTCGGCGATTGTTCGGCCTGTTAATCGCCCGGCTTTGCCTTGTCAATTCGGCTGGTTATGCCAGCGCCATTCATGTTCGTTTTGAGTTTCGGTATCCGTCCTGATTGTTTTGCGGTGCTACGCACCGGGTGAATTTTGACACTCCATCCATGTGCATGGCGCTGCGGGCGCTGCGCGCCCGAATGGTCCCGCAACCTGCGGAGAATCCATAGGTTGCGGAGAAAAACGTCAAAAATCGTGGCGCTCACGGCGCTGGCGTTTTAGGAGAGACAAAACAAACATCCAGCAATGCTCAAAAGTCAAGGCGGTTATGGTAGCGCCTTCGACTTTTTGGTGGCGTTTTCTGCTATCCGCTGCCCGAGAACCGTACAGTCACGCTTATTCCAAACCTATCGCTGGTTGGGGGAACTTTCGTCTTGCTACACGACGAGAATCTACTTACAATCAGGCACAACTCTGCATTACTCACTCGTAAGTATCGGAGTCTCCCCCTCTGCTGCAAGTGCGCAATTTCTCGATTGAGGTTTCTGATGTTCGTCGCTCTACGCCGCCTTTCATTTCCATGTAAACCGCTCCTCTTTGTTGTCGCTCTGATCCTCGGCGCAACGGCTACCCTTGCCGTTGCTCAGCAGGTCACTCCCCAAGCGCCGACCGTGACCACTTCTACATGCGGAAAGCCTGTTTGCACATGGAACGCATTTACACAGTCCTATACGCGGCAAACCGGGGCACCGCAAGCCGTGTCCAGCACTTTTTCGCTGCTCAACCCAAGCACGCAATACACGCTGCACATCCAAAATCAGGGAGTGGCCAGCGCGGCCATTTCTCTCAATGGAATTCAAGTATTTGGCCCGAGCGACTTCAATGAGAACGTGGCCACTCTTGACCGTGCCGTTAGCGTAAGCGGCAGCAATACGCTCTCTGTCGAACTACGCGGCCAGCCAGGTTCGAGTCTCACGGTTACACTGATCGGAGTTGATAGCGATTCGCCTTCCATCACCGAAACCGCCAATCCTGCCGCCAACATGTATGGCTGGAATAACACCGATGTAAATGTGGGCTTCGCCTGTTCGGACGAGACTTCGGGCATTGCCGCCTGCCCCGCCTCCACATTGCGCAGCAGCGAGGGAGCCAGTCAGATCGTCAGCGGTACGGCCGTGGACAACGCCGGCAATACCGCCACATCATCCTTGGCCATCAGCATCGATAAGACGCCGCCCACGATCACTGCGAGTGCCGCGCCCGCTCCCAACGCAGCAGGCTGGAACAATTCCCCGGTTACCGTGACCTTTAGTTGCACCGACGCCTTATCCGGCATCGCTTCCTGTCCTGCTTCTATTGCCTTGAACAGCGAAGGCGCGGGCCTGAGCGCCGATGGAACGGCCATGGACAAAGCAGGGAATATTGCCAGCGCCAGCCTGAGCGTCAATATCGACCTGACGCCGCCCGCAATCAGCATCACCTCTCCCGCGAACGGCGCAACGGTTACGAACAGCAACCTTCAGCTTACCGGCTCGGTTTCCGACAGCCTTTCCGGTATTGCCACCGTTACCTGCAACGGAGCGCCCGCGAATATTTCCTCGGTTTCGTTCACTTGCAATCTGACGCTCGTATCCGGCGCGAACACAATCCAGGTGCAAGCAACGGACAAGGCGGGCAACACGGCCAATACGCAACTTGCCGTGACCTTCGGCGCTCCCTTGGTGCCACCCAAGGCGCTCTTTCTCACGCCGACCCAGATCAACTTGCTTCAAGGCCAAAACCATAACGTGCAGCTTGTCGGGGATATTGGTCAGATTGTTCCCGGCGCAACTTGGGAGGTCAGCGATCCTACCGTAGCGGCTGTTTCGCCGGGAACTCCGGCGCAGATCACCGCTCTGGGGCAAGGCACGGCAACGATTACCGCCAGCTTTAACGGCCTGAGCGCCAGCATGACGGTGAACGTGTACGCGGGAACTAGTTTGCCGCCCGGAGTGCCGCTGTGGGCCGTGGACCCGCTGCCGGGCAATTTCCGCGTGAACTCAATGGTGCGCGGCAATCCGCTCAACCTCGGAGATCCCGACCTGTTCATGCTTGAAGGTTCCAATACTTTGCGGGCGTTCACCGCCGATGGGCAACAATTGTGGGTAACGCAGGTGGCTGCCGGGGCAACGGCCACGGCAAAGAATCTTCCGCTGTTCTTACCCTGGAAGCCTTCGGGATTGAATGCGGGCCTTCTCGCGGCGGCGGAACGCGCTTACATCGAGCGAAGCGGCTGGAACCGGCCAGTCTTGCAGCCAGCGGTATTGAACTGGAAGCGAGGAAAATCGCATCGCTGGTTTCTGCCAGCCGTAACCCAGATCACAAATATATTTCCGGTGGTGCAAAAGACGGTGCCGGACAACAACGGTGGAACCATCAACCTTGTCCAGATGAATTACTTTTTCTCTGGTTTCCCCGAACAGTTTTATTCGATCATTCGGCTCGACAACTCCGGGCAGCAGACATGGCGCTACGATTCGTCCCTTTCCAATCCAGCCCGGCCAGGCTTTTTCGACCGCAATTTCGCGGTTGGCCCGGACAGCACCGTATACGTCCAGCAACAAGTCCTAACAGCCTTTGCCATTGCGAACGGCCAGTTTATTGAGGGCTTCAATTCCACCATTCTTGCTTTGGATAATGCCACCGGACAGGTAAAGTTCACGGCCCAGATGCCGCCGGGACATTTCACGCTTTCGCGGTCTACCGGCACTTCGACGTTTCCTCTAGCGGACGTGAGTTTGGGCGCTGTTATTGGACCCCTGAGTGTCATGCCCGATGGTTCCGTACAGACGCTTGTCCAGACCAAATTTTATAACGAGACGGACGCAGGTAATGTCGTCGGCTGTGCTACTTGCGAAATCGCGGTGAGTGAGCAGAACAAGCTGGAGCTTTTAACCCTCCAGCCGGACGGCTCCTCGTCCAGACAACCTGTGAACTCGTTCAACTTCAATGCCAGCGGTTGCGATCCCATGCAGAACTGCGGCGATCCCGGCTCGTTCTACGACCCCGGCGAAGTCATCCCCGATGGACAAGGAGGCGTCCTTGCCTCTTGGACGGGAAATGACACCCGGCTCGGCATCACAGGGCAGAATAATTTCCAGGCGGTCATGCAGCACATCAACAACGTGGGAGCAGCTACCGATTACACAGTGGCTTTGCCCACAAACCAATGGACGACTTTTGTTAAAGAGTCCTCTTTAGTGCTGGGTGACAACAACACGGCATTTGGCACAGACGGTTTCGCCATAGTCGCCTTTGATCCCAATACCGGCGCACAGAAATGGAACTTTAATCCAGGCGGACAGAACGGCGCACAGATGCTCCTTGCGCCGAGTAATGGAGGGCTGTTTGCCTTGGGGATGGTCAACCCGACCTTCGGAGACCCTTTTCCTACAGGCATAGTGGGCTTCGACGCATCCGGGAATCAAACAACAACATTGCCACTATCGAATGTGACAGCGGTTGCTTATTTCGATCCGAATGACCTCATGGCCAGCTTGCAAAGCGGAGCCGGCGAACTGCTGCCCACGCCGCAGGCAATCCAGCCCGATCCATTGGACCCTTGGGACTTTCCGGGTGGTCCCGATAATCTCGATCAGCGCGGCCCCGGCCCAATCAGGATTCTCAAGGTATTGCACAACCGCGCCGTAGTGGGAAGCACAATCAATTTGGTGGTTCAAGTAGCGGGCTTCGGGAAATCGCCAACCTTGATTCTTGGACAGCCGGGAAGTCCTGACACTGATCTCGCGATTAGCGATTTAAATTTTGACGATACTGTCGGCGTAATCACGGCCGATGTTCAGGTCGCAGCCAATGCGAAGGGTGGCCCAGTTCCTATTTTGGTGCAGTCTGGCACCCGAACGAGCGCCCCGAATAGCAAGTTTGTGTTCTTCGTTCAAATTCCAAAGCATTTGCAGGGGGTAGCGATAGCCGATGCAAATGGGAATCAGCTCACGGATAGCAGGGGATATGGAACACTTCAAATCGTTAATAATGGAAATATAACAACACTTCCAGGAACGGTATTGGCGACAAATTCATGCGGCGTGTATAGGAACTATGCCTTTCAAATCATGGATCAAGACAGCCCGCCGCAACCGATTCGGAGCGTGATATCGGTTACGGAATTGCTGACTCCTTCATGTACGAGTCCTGGGTGTTCATCGCAGAATATTCAGAGCAATAGTGATGGAATAATTCCGGACATTCATGCGCTTTTCCACGATTCTCCCCAATGCCTCGGCCCAGATGAGCACAAGACGTTGAACCAAAGTTTTATCTTTACTGTGGGCGATCAAAGTTTTACCGGGAACACTCTGTTTCAGGTTCAGAATGGAAACTATAATGGGGTTCCAACGGAAGAGGTCACAACAATTACTCCGTAGGGCTATAAGAGACTTATGCGACTAATAATAATGATCGTACTATTGCTGCTGCCAATGGGCTTGGCGTCTCAAGAGAGCCTGAATCTTGAGACCCGCGCCCCAAATGTATCGTTGAATAATGTTTCCGTACCCAATGCTGTTGCTCTTCTCCTAGAGCGCACGCATCTTAGTGGCGGGATTGTGGATTCTTTCACTTGTGATGATCCTTCCCCTTACACATTCAAAATATCTGGAATGACTCTTAGGCAGGCACTCGATTACGTTGTTGGCCTCGATTCACGCTACGGATGGCATGTCCAGGATGACATGATTATTGTGTCCAAGCGGAACCTCAGGGCTGAGTTGCTGGATACTCGAATCAGCAGTTTGAATGCACTACATGGAAAGTATTTAATAGATGCCGTGAGCGGCTTGTTATTACAAACGTCAGAGGTCAGGAATAAGGCTGCTGCTCTCCACCTTACAAGGACTGTGCAGCAAGGCCGCATGATCGGAGCGGATGAGCCGATTATCCATGTCGAATTACATGATGTGACCGTACGCCAAGCACTCGATGCAATTGCACGCCAGGACGGTCATGCGGTATGGCGGTACTATGAGAGACATTGTGATAAGGAAAACGAATTCAATGTTGACTGGCTCGTCCACTAGATATTCCCTCTGATTCGGAATCTTTGCGCCTTGCATATTTCGATCCGAATGATCCCTTGGGTTAGATTGCAAAGCAGAGCCGGTGAACTGCTGCCCACGCCCCCCAGGCAATATAGCCCGATCCAGTGGACCCGTGGGACTTTCCGGGTGTCCCGGATAATCTCAATCAGCGCGGCTCCGGCCAATCAGGATTCTCCAAGTCTTGACACAACCCGCGCCGTAATGGGAAGCACAATCGATTTGGCGGTTCAAGGTACGGGCCCTCGGGAAATCGCCAGCCTTGATTTTTGGACAGCCGGGAAAATCGTGACACTGACGGCCAGCGGTACGCTGTTTGAGAGAACAGGAGTGGTGAAACCATGAAAAGCATCCAATTGGTGACCGGTATAGTTGCGTCTTTGCTGCTGTTTCAATACGCGTGCGCGCAAGAGCTGGGAGCAGCTTCGAACGTTGACCATTTACTCGATGCGAAAATTCAAGACGCACCCACTCTACACAACGCGCTTGCACCGGCGAATGCAATCGCATTCATTCTTGCAACCAACCATATTCCTGGAGGAATTATTGAGGCCGAGAATTGCAACGGACAGGATAGCGTCTTGGGACAAAAGCGCGTTTTCAATCTCGAAGGCTGGACAGTACGTGAGGCACTTGATTTCATCCTGTCAGCGGCTCCGGGGTATACATGGACAATTAAAGACAACGTTGTAGATATTCTCCCGCGACCCGGACTCCCCGATCTTTTAACTCTCAACATCGGCAACTTTGAAACTGGGGCTAATTCGGGCAATGTGGATATTGAGGAGAAACTTTTTAACGTTGCTACGGTGAAGCAATATCTGTCCAGCCATGGACTCGCCAAAGATGATCCATTGAGAATAATCATCGGTACTGACAATGTTCACATTGGGCATCCAATTTCGATCAAGAATGCGACCCCTGTACAAGTGCTTAATGCTGAGGCGTTGGCATACGGCGGTAATGCTGTTTGGCGCTACACGGAAAGGACGGGCCATTGCAAACAAACCTATGATCTCGATTGGCCCGCTCTCTGAACACCCGCCGCTGGATTTCTAAATGCATCAACCTCCCTATCTGCTCTATCTGTCGTATCCTCTCTCGATGCATTGCCGATCTATGCGCCTAAGTCATAAATGAGCCGCAAAAAGGTATTGGACACCTCTGCCGATGTACCCCTACTCTGCAATTGGGTTGCAGCAAAAGCAGCGTGAGAAGCAATCGCGAGCGAACGTGCTGCAACGCGGCGCAGTGTCATGGCAGTTGTTATTCCATCCTTCTTTTTCGAGGATTCTTCGGCGGACAAGTCCTCACCTGAAAAACGCCCACCACATGCGCTCCCCAAAGCTGCCGATTCGCTCAGTCAAGACGAGGTGAATGCCATCCTTGATTTTTTCCTGATTCTCGACAAATGGGACCAGCAGAAAAAAGCGGCTTAATGGAATCGATTTCAGCACACATGATGTGTTATGATTTGCCCAGAGTCGCAGAGCCCCGCATGTCCTATTCTTACGAGATCGAATACAACGGCAAAACCATCCGTTGCAGGACTCTCAAAGATGCCCAACAAGCAATTGCCGCGTTCGACGGTAGTACCCTAACAAGGGCGGATGCGCCGTGGTCCAACGACGACTTCAAACAATTCACTGCAAGAATCCGCTCCCAACAGCGCCGGTTATTGGCTAAGCTGCTGGAGTACGGAACAGATGCTTGGACCGAGGATTACAAGCTGCGCGACCTGTTGGAGCTTGAGAGTAATAAGGGGCTGGCCGGCACGCTTTCCGGCATCTCGAAAGTGGCTTTGATGTTCGACATTGATCCGCGCCGGGTGTATGTACAACGCACAGTTTACCGGCAGGCCAAACCGACGAGAACGTATCAGATTTCCTCAGGATTCGCCGAGGCCGCAGCCAAATACAAATGGCCATCCAAAGGCGATCTGAAGGAACAAAAGTGATGTGAGGTTTTTATGACAACGCCAATCAAGCAGGGAGTCATCTACGCCAGGGTTTCGAGCCGTGAACAGGAGCGCGAGGGCTTTTCCATTCCCGCACAGTTGAAATTGCTACGTGAATATTGCCTGAAACACCAGATCAAAATTGTACGCGAATTTGTGGACATTGAAACCGCCAAGAATCCGGGCCGCAAAGAATTTGGGGAGATGGTGCGCTTCTTTGAAAAGCACCCGCAGTGCCGGGTTGTGATTGTCGAGAAAACCGACCGACTTTATCGCAACTTCCGCGATTCGGTGACGCTGGAAGATTTAGGCGTGGAAATCCATCTGCCGAAGGAAGGTCACGTCCTCAACAAAGATTCCAAGTCACAGGTGAAATTGATGCACGGCTTTCAGGTTCTCATTGCCCGCAATTATATTGAGAACCTGCGCGAAGAAGTTAAGAAAGGGATGAAGGAAAAGGCATCACAGGGCATTTACCCAGGACGCGCCGCTTTCGGATACCGCAATAACAAGATCGACCACACCATTGAAGTTCATCCCGAAAACGCGGCAGTGGTAAAGCGGATTTTCGAGCTATATGCGGAAGGCAATTGCTCACTGTCCGATGTCAGAAAAATCATCCGCACGGAAACGGGCAAGTCCATTGCCAAGAGCCATATCCACGACGGCATATTGAGGAATCCGTTTTACATTGGTTATTTCACTTGGGATGGAGAGCAACACAAGGGCACGCAACCCGCCATCATCAGCCCAACGCTGTTTCAGCGCGTGCAGGATGTTTTAGACGGACACAACAAGCCGAAATACCACAAGCACGATTTTCCGTTCGGCGGGCTGCTGTCCTGCGCTTATGACGACTGCATGGTAACGGCGGAATTCAAAAAGAACAAATATACGTATTACCGTTGCACCGGCTATCGCGGCAAATGCGATCTCCCGCGCATGAGAGAAGCGGAACTCGGACAGCGCTTGGTAGAAGTGCTCAAGAACATCCACATTCCCGATGACGTCATGACCGACATCGAAAACAAATTGACTCAAGCCCATGTGAACGGAGAGAACAAGAAGAAGGAACAGCGGCAGAAGCTAGAGCAGCGCCTTGCAGCAATTCGCAAGCGCATGGATCAAATGTATATCGACAAGCTGGACGGCAAGGTCTCAGAGGAATTTTGGCAGCGCAAAACCGCCGAGTGGCAGCTTGAGGAGCAACAGGTCATGATGGCCATACAAGGCTTGGAACAAGCCAGCCCGGATGTACTTCTGAATGCGAAAAGGATTTTGGAACTCGCGAACAAGGCGTATTTTCTGTATGTTACGCAGAATCCGGCAGAACAAGGGCAATTGCTGAAAAAGGTACTTTTGAACTGCCGCATCGATGGCGCAAGTCTTTATCCCACATATAGAAAGCCGTTTGACCTGATCTTTGAAAGGGCAAAAACGAAAGAATGGTCGGGGAGAGAGGATTTGAACCTCCGACCCCCTGGTCCCGAACCAGATTCTAGGGTTTTTGAATTTCTGGGAGAAAGAGAGAGGGGGAAGTTTTCTGTTTTCAAAGGCTTACAAAGGCCTTTATCGGCGCAGATTCAAGGAAATTGAAGATGCGCCGCCCGCCGCCTACGTGATGCCTCATTAGGAGCACCTTGCTAATCCACAAAACCCGTAGACCCAATCGGCGTGACATGGGATATTGATATTGCGGCTGGTTTTTCTTTGCGTCGTCAAATCACATTTCCACCGAGTTAGCGGATGCCCAGATTTGAAGAAATATCTTTTTTCTGCCTAATTGGAATTCTCGTGGGCATGTTTGCCTGGATTTACACTATAGACCGGCAAAAAAGAATCGGCTTGTGGGTGCTCGGCTGGATTTCACTTTTCATCCATTCCGCACTGCCAATCATAGCTAACTATAACATTTGGCTGCGTCAGCTTACAGATTGGATGAAGACGTTTACGTTGATCGCAGCAGGAACTTGTTTTCTACTTTCCGTGACTGAGGTGTTTCTCGACCGGTACAGGCGCCTGGCGTTCATCTTCTGCATCAATTTGGCATCCACGATTTACGTCACGGGCCTGATTATCGGCGTTCGCGCTACCGCGTTGTACGTCTCGCTCCTGCTGATCAGCGGTATTTATGGAGCAGTTGAAGCCATGCGGTTTTACGGCTGGAAGACTCTGCACCGGTATTTGTTGGGTGTGTTATTGCCGTATGGCGGATGGGTAATTTATCGCACCCTGCAAGGCAGCCCAAATGATGGAATTGATTTTTATCTCTTTGGGCTCTTTTATGCAACCGGCTTGGCATACCTGCGAAATTTCCGCCGCTTTTCACCCGGCGTGATCTTTACCGCAATCTCCTTCATTGTATGGGGTGCTGCTTTTCCAGTTTCATCACGTCTCATCGGACTAGGTCTAAACAGCGTAATTTGGAACCTGCCGACGTTCTGCGTTGCATTCGGGATGCTCTTCACGCTAATGGAGAATCAGACCGAGAGAATGAACAACACGATTGTCGCAATGCTCGAGCACCAAGCTCAGAAACGTAACAAAGAAGCTCCTTGGGGAAACTTCTATTCCTGCTTCATAAGCCATTCAACTAAGGATCTGGACTTTGCACAACGTTTATATACCGATCTAGAAAAAATGGGAGTGCGCTGCTGGTTTGCCCCTAAAGACCTAAGGATTGGTGAGAAATTGAGATCTTCCTTCGATGAAGCAATTAATTCGCATGACAAGTTGCTTATTCTTCTTTCAGAAAGTTCATTGAACAGCATATGGGTTGAGAAGGAAGTTGAAACTGCCTTTGAAAAAGAGAAGCAGCAGCGTAGAACTGTTTTGCTGCCGATTTGTCTGGACGACGCCGTTATGGAAACCAATCAGGCCTGGGCATCTGACATTCGCCGTGCGCGGAACATTGGGGACTTTCGTAATTGGAGAAATCCCGATTCCTACAAGAATTCATTTGACCGACTCTTGCAAGACCTCCAATTAAGGTCTGAGTCAGCATCGATGCAAGATTAACCCTCTTTGGAAATAGCCGTGCGTGTCGCGAGGTTTTCCATGACTTTGCCGAAATCGGCACCAGCCAGCCGACCGCAAAGGTTTCATATGCTCGCCTCTCTCTCTTTTCCCCAAAACAGCCGAAAATCCCGCTCTCCGCATGGTTGTCCCAGGTGGCCGACCACCTGGTCCCGAACCGGATTTTAGGGCTTTGTGCAATTTGAAGAAAAGAGAGAGGGGGGAAGTATTCTGTTTTCAAAGGCTTGCATAAGCCTTTATCGACGCAGAATCAAAGGAAATTGAAGATGCGCCGCTTGCCGCCTACTGCATCGCCACTATTAGTAGTCGCGCATTTTGCGAACTAATACCCCGCTCTCCCCGGCTAATCTCTCAGTTTCCATATTTTGGTTTTCACGCCTTTCCGGATGCTGGTAATACCGTTACGGTCTTGAATGGTCAAAAGATGGCTGAGGAGCTGACTCTAAACTCGCGTTTCGCATCCGAGCGCGGTTCTGAAAGCTGGATGAATCACAAAAACTGGGGCCGTATTGGCTTCTTTCAACATTCGTTCAACGCCATAGTGATACTGATACGAAAACCGCTCTTCGGCAGCTCTGTCCAATATTCCTAGAAAGCCAAACCACAGTAAAAGCTGAAACACCTTGGTCATGTCTTTCTCTTGAATTCCCGAACTGCTTAACCTTTGTTCAATATCTTTCGTTGAAAGAGTCACAGGTGCCCCAATAAAGCCATACAGCACGTCAGGAAATTCCGAAGAAATGTCTTGCAGCTCAAATGACACTTCTTGGAGCTGATCTTCTGAATAGGTTTTTTCAGCCTGAAGAATGTCTCGTTCCAACACCTTATCGTGATTGCGATTCACAGCTACACTCACGCATTCCCGAAGAAATCGCAATAAATCACGGGGCCGCATGAGTGTCCGATTCAATATGTAAGAAAAGGATTCCTCTCCTTGCACGTGTGTATCGAAGAATGCGGCCCATAACTGGTCAAAGGGCTCTTTGTGACCTGTGCTGCTGATAATCCTACGATGAATGATCTCTTGGAAGGCTTCTGCATCCGACCATTCCAAAACCACCGCTGTATCCTTTCCTTTGTCAGGCGTTTGGTTCAGCAGGTGGTCGTAGATATCGTTCCTAATAAAGACTACAACATTAAAGCCTAGCTCATTCTTAGCGAATTGACGTTGCAACTTGCGAGTAGCTTCCAGCAAACTCCTTAAGATCAAAATGTCTTCCGGCTGTGCACCATTAACCGGCCACCCTTTATCCAAGTTGTCAATTAGCAGCCAAACTCCATCGAGCTTTTGCAAATAGGCACTAAGCGTCTCATAAAGCTGTTTAATGTCACGCGCATAAATTAGCTCTGTCACTTGCGTTGATCTTTTAAGCTCATCCATCGTTCCATGACTTTCGGTTATCTTGTCAACGAGCGTTAGGAGTCGTTCCGAAAAATCTCCTTGTTCAACATAAGGATCAGCACCGTATATTTCTATCAAACGGCGGTAAAGGCGGGCACGGTTTGCATCACGCGATGGGACCGCCAGTCGTTTATCATTCTCTATTATTT
>DASTAS010000021.1:0-5796 GCA_035712465.1 Candidatus Angelobacter sp. | reverse complement strand
GGCTGGAGTGAGTGGGGAGTTGTACATCGCGGGAGCGGGAGTGGCGCGTGGGTATCCGAGGCGGGCGGGAACCACGGCGGAGCGGTTTGTGGCCGACCCATATGGCGGAGCGGGAGGACGGATGTACCGGACCGGCGACCTCGCCTGCTGGAGACCGGATGGCTCACTAGAACTGTTGGGACGAGCGGATGATCAGGTAAAAATCAGAGGATTCCGGATCGAACCGGGAGAAGTCCAGGCTGTCTTGCAAACTCATCCGCGGGTGCATGACGCTGCGGTGATCATACAGGCAGATCGCGAGGAGTTACGGATGATCGGGTATGTGACTCCTGCGGAAAGCGCAGCGGAACAGGATGAAGCGCGCACGCAACAGATTGATCAATGGCAGCAGGTATGGGAACAAACCTACAAACCGATCCAGGGAGAGTCTAGTCAAAGCTTTGGAGCTTTCAACCTTGTGGGCTGGATCAACAGCTATACTGGCCAGCCGTTCGCGCCTGAAGAGATGGAAATCTGGGTGCGTGAGACTGTCAACCGCGTAAAAGAGTGTAAGGCTGCACGGATACTGGAGGTCGGATGCGGGACCGGACTATTGCTGACGCGCTTGGCGCCCGGCTGCGCCGCTTACACAGGCCTGGATTTTTCACACTCCGTATTGGGACAGTTGTCCGTATATGTAGCGGCCCAACCTGATCTGCGCCATGTGGAATTGAAGCATGGACAAGCGCATAATTTGAGTTTTCTGGAAGACGCGAGTGTAGACCTGGTAGTACTCAACTCGGTGGCGCAATATTTTCCGGACATTCAATATTTCATGAAGGCCTTGAGCGAGGCGGCTCGTGTTACCCGGCCGGGAGGCCATGTTTTCTTTGGCGACATCCGAAGCCTACCGTTGCTGGAGGCTTATCACGCCTCGGTTCAGATACACAAAGCCAGTCCCGCCGCAACGGTGGATGAGATCAGGCGCAAAATTGCGCAGGCAATCCGGGACGAAGAAGAATTACTGATCGATCCCCACTTATTCCAGGAGATAGCCTGGAGGCGCCCTGGTCTGGGCCGGGTGAAATTTCTGCTGAAAGCCGGAAATTACGACAATGAAGTAAGCCGGTTCCGTTACGACGTGATGCTTCGAATCGGAGAGCGCGAGGAGAGAGTGGAGCCCGATCGATGGATTTCCTGGGACAAGGAAGGAGGCTGGAAATCCCAAGTGGAACAGGAACTGCTTGGAACTCCAGCACTTTCCATCGGCCTTCGGGACATCCCGGATAGCCGGGTGGTTAAGATAGCCGCCACAGTAAGGACACTGGCAAATGCGGCTGGGGAAACAAGTATTCAAGAATTGCTGGATGGAGTCTGTGAGCCTTCAGCGGAAGACCTGAATGAAGTGATGGCGCTTGCAGGACGGTTCGGGATCGAACTTATCTGGGAGCGTTTCAAGGCAGACGGCATCTACACCGCGATCTTTCGTCCCCGCTGGCATGCAGCGGAAAGAACCGACGACCTGCCGGAGGCGCGTTACGGACGCCTCACCAATACACCCGCGAAAAGCCTGCATGACGCGGAATTGGTCAGGGAACTGAAAAAATATCTGGGCCGTAAGCTGCCGCATTACATGGTGCCGCAAGCGATCGTTGTCATGCAGTCGCTGCCGTTGACATCGAACGGGAAACTGGATCGGCGGAGGCTTCCTCTGCCTGACTCCAATGCCGAGACGGCGACTTATCTGGCGCCCCGGACTCCCCAAGAGGAGATATTATGCGACATCTTCGCGCAGGTTCTTGGCCTCGAGCGTGTGGGCTTGAACGACGACTTCTTCAAGTTGGGCGGGCATTCCTTAATGGCAACGCGTTTGACGAGCCGGATCCGGACTATGTTGGGAGCGGAACTGTCTGTTCGGGCCGTTTTCGAGTCATCAACGGCGGAACAACTGGCGAAAAAATTAAAAAATGCCGGCAGTAACCGGCCATTACTGCAACAGCAATCCCGGCCTGAGCGCCTGCCCTTATCCTCTGCGCAGCAGGGACTATGGTTCATTGACAGGCTCGAAGGACGAAGTCCGGAATACAATGTGCCGCAAGCATTGAGGTTGAGGGGCCGGCTTGATCGTGAAGCATTGAAGAAAGCCATTGAGACGATCGTAACGCGGCATGAAAGCCTGCGGACCCGCTTCGGTGAAGCGGAAGGAGAAGCCTTCCAGATAGTCGAGCCGCCCGCCGAAATCGACCTGCCATTGGAAGATCTCAGCCATTTAAGCAAACAATTACAACTGCATTGCATTCTAGAAAAGTTGAAGGAGGAATGGAAAGATCCTTTCGATCTGGCGCGTGGTCCAGTTTTTCGCTTCAAACTTTTACATTTGAATGAACGCGATCATGTTCTACTGCGAACGGTGCACCATATCGCATGGGATGGCTGGTCGGAAGGCGTCTTTAACCTGGAGTTGGGTGAACTCTACGATGCTTACCGGGAAGGACGGGAGAACCCGTTTAAAGCCCTCTCTGTTCAGTATGCCGATTTTACCTTATGGGAAAAGAAACGGTTCGACAGCGGCGAAATCGATGCCGGGCTGCGGTATTGGAGGAAGCAACTGGAGGGCATTCCGGAGCGCCTGGAACTGCCGGCTGATTGCCCGCGTCATAAAGCACAAACATTCAGGGCCGAGACATTCGAAACCGTATTGCGTTCCGAACTCTCCGCGAGCCTGAGGCAACTGAGCCGCAATCGTCAAGCCACGCTTTACATGACATTATTGGCTGCCTTTGGAGTATTACTCTGGAGATATACCGGACAAGATGACATCGCGGTTGGATCGCCGATTGCGAACCGGCAGGATCCGCAACTGGAGAGAATGATCGGATTCTTTGTCAACATCCTGGTAACACGGGTACGGATCGCCCCGGAACTGAATTTCCAGGAACTACTGGCCGAAGTAAGAGAAACTACCCTGGAAGCCTATCAGCACCAGAATGTTCCCTTCGAGCGGCTTGTCCAGGAGTTGGCCCCGGCGCGGAGCGCAGGCATCACTCCTATCCTGCACCTTGTCTTTGCCTTTCAGAATGCGCCCTCTGTACCGGCCAGATTGGCACAACTGGAAGTAGGACACATTGGGACGACGGGGCCGCGAATACCCGTGGATTTGGCGCTCAATGCCTTGGCGGAAAACGAAGACGCGATCCGTTTGTACTGGCTGTACAACGGCGATTTGTTCAACAAAGGCCGCATCGAGCAAATAGCACGGCATTATAGCCGGGTGCTGCAGGCAATCGGGGAGGACGTCGGCCAGAGTATCCGTTCGCTTCCTTTGCTCAGCCGGGAAGAAAGAGACCATATCCTAGCAGGCTGGCACAATGCGTCTTACGAAGTGCCGGAAACCTCCTTGGTGGAATTAGTTGAGCGCCAGGCGCTGCAACGGCCTGACGCAGTCGCGGCAACGTGTGACGGAGACCATCTCACTTATGAGGAACTAAACAGACGTTCTGACCGCCTTGCGTGGATACTGATGGCATGCGGTGTCAATCTTGATGATCTGGTTTTATTGTCACTTCCCCGCTCTCTCGAATTCGTTATGGCTGTCCTTGCAATCGCAAAAGCAGGAGCCGCTTATGTCCCGATCGATCCCAATGCTCCGCAGCATCGGTTGTCGGTGATCCTGGAAGACAGCAAACCGGCATGTGTGGTGACAACGCATACGCTGTACCCCTCTCCGCTTTATGAATGTCCGCACATCATGGTCGACAGTCCGAAAGTGCTTGAGAGCCTGGCCCGGGATTCCAGGGACGTTGTTGAGGATATGATAGGCAGACGGGCGTATTGTCCGGAACGTGCCTGCTATGTGGTATATACGTCGGGATCGACGGGAAGGCCGAAAGGGGTCGTAGTCCCGCAACGGGCGCTGGTTAACAAGATTTTCACTCTGAACAAATATTTCAATATCTCAGCATCCACCCGCTATGCCGTTCTCAGTCCCATTAGCTTCGATCCAATCTCAGAGGAAATCTGGAACCCGCTCTGCGGGGGCGGCACCGCGGTCATATTTCCTCATGATTTCCGCGATCATCTCGACACCTTTGCCGGTTCGGTGAATGACTGGTCTCCTACAGTGCTTCCTATGAGTGTCGCACTTACGGAGCACTGGAGCAACTCTAAGCAGATCTGCCCGGACATCCTGATCATGGGCGGAGACATTATAGAGGCCACACTGGCAAACAAGCTTCTCCGCGAACGCTCCGCCGCTCGCATCCTGAACGCATACGGGCCCACCGAAACCTGTATAGACGCGTCGTGGTACGAAGTGCAGCAGGAGCAATTGAATCCAACGGTGCCAATCGGCATGCCGGCGCCGAACTACAGGATTTATCTATTGGACAAAGGTCTGGAGCCCGTTCCGATTGGGGTAGCCGGAGATTTATATATTGCCGGACCGGGACTAGCCCGTGGCTATACGAACCGGCCGGCTGCGACCGCTGAACGATTTATCGCTAACCCTTATGGAGACGCCGGAGCGCGGATGTTTCGTACCGGAGACCTGGGACGGTGGCGGCCCGATGGCAACCTGGAATTCCTGGGCCGCGTGGATAATCAAGTCAAGATTCGGGGTTATCGCGTCGAACTGGGCGAAATCGAGGCGGCGATCGTCCGGCTGAATGGTGTTGCGCAAGCAGCTGTGAAGGTGGAAGAAGGAGTATCCAGAACAGACAGAAGACTGGTGGCCTATGTAGTGCCTTCCCCTGGAAGCGGAATAGATGGTCGAAGCCTGAAGCAACAGCTCACCGATAGATTGCCTGTTTACATGATGCCGGCGGCCATCGTCTTCATGGATTCTTTGCCGCTTGCACCGAACGGTAAGGTGGACCGGAAAGCACTCCCAAAATCAGAAGCCGCATCCGATGAAGCTTATGATGATGCGCCGCATACGCCTGAGGAAGAAATCCTGTGCGACCTGATGGCAGAGATATTAAAGCTGGGACATGTCAGGCTTGATGAAAATTTTTTTGACTTGGGAGGCCATTCGCTGCTCGCAACCCGTCTTGTCAGCCGGATACGCACCACTATTGGCGTGGAGATTTCGGTTAAAAACCTGCTCGAATCGCCCACAGCGCGCAAGATGGCCCAATATCTTGCCAGCGGCAAAACGCACTCGCTGCCTCTGGCGCAATCTGTCCGCCCGGACCGAACTCCCTTGTCCTATGCACAACAACGGCTATGGTTCATTGACCAATTAAAGGGAATAAGTCCGGAATACAACATGCCGGTGGGGCTGCGGCTGATCGGCGAGTTGGACCGGACAGCGCTGGAAAAGGCCGTGCAGACGATTGTGGAGCGGCATGAAACCCTGCGCACGCGCTTTGCCGAGTTCGAAGGGGAAGCGGTCCAGATCATTGAGCCGCAATCCCGAGTGGAGATGGCATTTGAGGACCTCAGCGGAATGGAGGAGCAGGCGCAAAGGCTGCGGATAGCCGAAGCATTGCAACAGGAAGGGGCTGAGCCGTTCCACCTTTCGCGCGGACCCTTGTTGCGTGTCAGGCTTTTACGGCTAAGCGAGCGCGAGCACGTGCTGCTGCAGACCATGCACCACATCATTTCCGATGGATGGTCGGAAGGAGTATTCAACCGGGAACTGGGTGAATTGTATGAAGCCTACCGGAAAGGACAGGAGAACCCGCTCAAGCCGCTGCCGGTGCAGTATGCGGATTTCACGTTGTGGGAAAGAAAAAAGCTGGAGAGCGGAGGCCTGGAAGAGGGGCTGAAATATTGGAGAAAGCAACTGGAAGGCATCCCGGAACGGCTGGACTTGCC
>DASTAS010000020.1:0-2002 GCA_035712465.1 Candidatus Angelobacter sp. | reverse complement strand
CTAGCCAAAGATATTTGAAATTTTGAAACCATCGGCCGCCTGTCCGATGATCTTGTTGTCAAGGCAAGGTCGAGGAGGGCGACCGATGGAGACGTTCACAAAGCTGTTTGGCAGCCTGCTGGTTTTTGTATACCACTGTTTTGATCGGGTGGTGGTTCAGGGATATCTGAGCGGGCTGTCGCGTCCTGAGCAGGTGGTTTATTTCTTCCGGAATGTGGTGGGCGAGCCGGTGGTCGGTAAAGAGGTTCTGTCACGGCGGACCAACGATTATCAAGGGTGGGTGGAGGCGTTTGCGCGGAATCACTGCATCCCGATCGAATGGGCAGAAGCGGGTGTGCGGAAAGAAGATTACGTGCGGCCCTGTTTGCGCCGCATGGAACGGGCGAAGCGTTATGGGGTTTTCTTCATTCTGAAAAGCATGGAACAGGGCAACACGTTCCGTTCCGCAGTGCCGAAGTTTCCCACCGCCGATCCGAACCACCGCATCCTGGGCCGCCAGCGCAGCCGGTTCACGCACTATTACTTCTACGTTCGCGACGAGACGCTGGGGCCGATGGTGTTGCGGATGGCCTCGTTTTTCCCCTTCCAGGCTACGTATTATCTGAACGGGCATAGCTTCATCGAGCAGGAATTGAATCGCGACGGAGTGAAATTCCGCAAGAACGACAACGCTTTTCTTTCGGTCTCCGATCCCGAGGCCTTACAGGCGGCGGCAAACCGCTTTACTGCCGACCGGATTCAGGAGCGCCTCGATTACTGGACTCTGATCCTGGGTCCCAAGTTCTCCAAGCGCGAGCGCTCGGCTATGAACCTGCGCCGCTTCTATGCGGTCAGCCAGATCGAATACTGCCGGAATTTCATCTTCAAGCGTCATTTTCCGATCCACAGGATCTTCGAGCGGGGCTGCGAGATCGGGCTCTGGCATCTGACGGCCCATAAAATCTCGGAAATCTTCGGCACGCGCATCGGCCGCAGGAGCGGAGGCAAGCTGAATACGGCGCTGGAACAGATCGAGCACGGGCATCACGTTTTTCGTGCCTATTGCCGGAATGCGTTCGTCAAGCAGTACGAGAAGTTCTCCACCTTCTTGCGCAACGAAATCTGCTCCAACAATCTGGCGAACTTCGGTCTGAAAAAGGGGCTCGACCATCTGGCGGCGGCGCGCTCGAAGTTTCTGGCCGTCACCGACCGGTTCGCCGCTTTTCAGGCGCAATGGCTCAACGTGCATGTGGAGTTCCCCTTGTTCCAGCGCTTGGCGCTGCCCATTGCTGTCGGGACCGTGCGCTTCCCCGGCATCAAAATCCACGACATCCGCATGATCCGGCTGCTGGAAGTCCTGCTGCACAACGGCACCGCCGTCGCCGGCTGGCGCTCGGCTCAGATCCACACCGCCGTCCTCACCACTTTCGGCATCCCTGCGGAACGCTACCGGTTGAATCAGCTTCGATACGACCTGCGGAAGTTGAAGGGACACGGCCTGGTGGAACGCGACGGGCGACGCTATGCCTATCGCCTCTCCGACAAGGGCGTCAAAGTCGCGCTACTGTTTATCCTCTTTCACCAGCGCCTTTGCGGACCTCTGGCAAACAGCCTCTTACGGCATCGGCCAGATCCCGTACATCGGCCCAAGAGCAAACTCGAAACCGCTCTCTACAAAGCCGATGCCTCAATCCGTAACGTTATCCAGATACTTGAGGCTGCCTGAAATGTTGAACTTCTTTTGTTTACGATTGATGAGGTAAGTATCTAATGTCACAGCCTCTCCCGAGAGATCTGGCCGGTGCCGCTGAATCGGCCATCCCGCGCCAGTCGCTTACTTCCGCAGTGGCGGATAAATTGCGTGATCGCATTATTCGCGGCGAAATCCCGGAAGGCTCTCAATTGCGACAGGATGTCATCGCAACGCAATTCCAGGTGAGCCGGATTCCCGTCCGGGAAGCTCTGCGGCAGCTCCATGCCGAGGGTCTCATTATGATTTTGCCGAACCGCGGCGCGATTGTTC
>DASTAS010000019.1:0-55206 GCA_035712465.1 Candidatus Angelobacter sp. | reverse complement strand
GCAGCGGATGATCCTTCCGCACTCGGCTCTCGGGTGACAAATAACTGAATACTTCGCCCTGCTGCTGATCGCTTCCTCGCATGCTTTCTGTTACCACATCTCAGCTCTGCTTTGGGAGTACTTTTTCAGCACCCTGCTAGCTTAATCCTGATGAGGTCAGCGTTCCAGAGTTTCATTTTGGTACAAGTGTTGTTACAGGTTCATCACAAATCTATATTTGTCTCCAGAACATGTGTGACTTATGTTATATATCCGATTCTCGCAAGAAGAGTCTTGCGAGTGCAGTCAGGGCTGCTGAAGAGGAGTTGTAAATGGCCCATCTGGTCAGGTTTCTGGATTTCATATTGAACATGGAAACAGGAGATTTACTGAGGGACAATCTGCTGATCCCGCTGAGGCCTCAGGCCACGAAGCTGCTGCTTGAATTTTTGTCGCATGCGGGCGAACTTCTTAGCCGGGAGAGGATCCGCCAATGTATCTGTACAAGAGGAACGTTCACCGAATTTGAAACCAGCATTAATTCATGTGTTAAGCAGATAAGGCAGGCGCTTGGCGATCGTCCTCAGTCTTCCAGGTATATCCAGACGACGGCGCGGCGCGGTTATCGTTTTATCGCTCCGGTCCATGTGATCGAACCCAACGTGACCGAACCCGCGGAGCCGGAGCCGTCTGAGGCCCTTCCGTTTCTGAAGAGTCCGATCGTTCTGAATATCGACCGTTTTATGGATCTGAGCGAGCAACCCGGCGTCGGGCGGTATGTGGAGGCGCTGCGCGAAGAAATTATTATGTGCCTAACGATATATACCGGCAAGAATTTTATGATCACCGAAAACTCGAATTCCGGCGAGCTGGCCGAATCTTATTGGAAGGCGGGCGTCATGACGCACGCGCTTCGGGTCAGCGTGAGGCGAAACGGCGCGCAGCTGCGGGTTAACGCGCGGATCGTCTCCGCGGAAACCGGCCAGGTCCTGCAAGGGTGGGTTTTGGACCAAGAATTCCGCCGCGATCTCGATACGCAGCTGGCGATAGCGAGGAAGATCGCAGAATATGTCTGGTCTGAGTTGGAACGGTGCGACCGGGATTCATGTGCGACCATCAGCGAGGACTATAAGGCATCGGCATGAGTTCTGATCGACTTCTGATGCGATTGCATTCTCCTGATTTATTCATTATCGTACGGCAGACTTAAGTCAGAACTAGATTATTGTCAACTCCCCTCTATTTTGAAACAATCCAGAAAGAGTGGCTACCGCACGATGATTTGCTTTTCATATCCAGGCAGATGTTGTTGCGGGAGTCAACGGAGTGTCAGGCATGGTACTGGATGGGTATGAAGGCTCCTGGTTTGCTGTCCAGGTCCGCCCGCGTCGTGAGATGGTAATCGCAAGAGCGTTGGGCGATAAAGGCTATGAATACTTTGCGCCGGTTTATGTTTCCCGGCGCAGATGGTCTGACCGCTGGAAGGAAGTGCAGATGCCGCTTTTTCCGGGCTACGTGTTCTGCCGCTTCAGTCTTGAGGCGCTGTCGCCGATCATAATGACGCCGGGCGTGCTCAGGATCGTGGGGACACGACGCGAGCCTGTCGCAATTCCCGATAGTGAAATCCAATCCCTTGCCCGGGCCAGCAAGAGCAACTCCAAAGTTCAACCGCATGAGTATCTGGCGGCTGGGGCTAGGGTCAGGATCACCGATGGTCCGCTGGCCGGCTTGGAAGGCACGGTCCGCGGCTATGGCAATCAATGCTATCTCATTCTGTCTATTTACCTTATACGGCGATCTATCTCAGTCGAGATTGATCATAGGCATATAGAGCTAGTGCATACGGCACCAACCGGACACCGGCCATATCTTGCTTGGGCTTCCTGAGTAGCAACTCACGATAGTGGTCTGAAGCAAGCTATTGCAGGTAGGCAATCATTTTGCCGGGGCTATTGAAGCGCCGGCATTGCAACCAGGAAAGTAATCACGGTCCCCTGCAAATGAGCGGGTTGGGACTAAAAGGGCGACAGCCTGCCCTGATCCTCCAAGTGGTTTCATCTGTCTTCGTTTGCTGATGTTGGCTTTGCCTTGCTGTAACCGATAGAACGCCACTCCGCCAGTACCTTCCTCCGCACATTATGAATACAGCGCTGCCCGCGACGCTTCTAGAATTGTTACGCCGAAAAACCGAAGAGGACCCTGCGCGGGCGCTGTATGCATTTGCCGCTGAGCCAGGGAACGCCGGCCTTGAGATCACTCGCGAACAGCTCGATCGTCGCGCGAGGGTGATTGCGGCGTGGCTGCACAGCCGGACCAATCCGGGCGACCGTGTAGTGCTTGCTTATCCATTCGGTCCGGACTTTATTGCCGGATTTTTTGGAGGCATTTACGCAGGCAGAATTCCCGTGCCAGCCTATCCTCCGCGGGCCGGGAGAAAGAACCAGGCATTCACCGGAATCTGCAATGACGCAAGGCCTTCCGCCGGTCTTACCACACGATTGCAATTCTCGAGAATAGGGCCTCCGGGTTCCTTGAGCGAAACAATTCCGGAGAGCCACTGGTGCTGCACGGAGGAACTGCCCGATAGTTTGGCGAATGAATGGACCGAGCCTCGGTTGAGTTCACAGGACATTGCCTTTCTGCAATATACGTCCGGTTCAACCAGCGCTCCTAAGGGGGTCATCGTCAGCCACGGCAACATCATCCAGAACCAGCAGATGATACAGCGGGCATTCGAAACCGATCAATCTTCAGTTGTCGTGAGCTGGCTCCCTTTGTTCCATGACATGGGACTGATTGGAGCGGTGCTTCAGCCATTGTGGGCGGGAGGACGCTGTGTCCTGCTCTCTCCCCAGACATTCCTGCGCAACCCGGGCCAGTGGCTGCAGACGATCACGCGAGTCAGGGCGACCATTTCAGGCGGTCCGGATTTTGGATACCGGCTGTGCGTGGAAAAAATCGGTGAAGAAGAAATCCGTCATTTAGACCTCAGCCGCTGGAAAGTTGCGTTCAACGGCTCCGAACCTGTGCGGGCTGATACCATCCGGAGCTTCGCACAAAAATTCTCCCGCTGCGGTTTTGACCGGCGTGCATTCCATCCGTGCTATGGACTGGCGGAAGCAACTCTGCTGGTTTCCGCCAAGCCGCCGGCAAGCGAGCCCCTCATCAAGCCTGTTTCTCCGGAGAAACTCGCCTGGGATCGCGCCGTGACTGACGATGGTTCCGGAAGGAAGCGCGATCTGGTCGCTTGCGGCGTACCCTCCATCGAGGAAGGGATCGCCATTGTTGTTCCCGGATCCAATACCCCACTCGGCCACGGCGAAGTGGGTGAAATCTGGGTTTCAGGTCTGCATGTAGCAAGGGGATATTGGAACCAGACGGCGACAGGAGTGTTCGGGAGCAAGATCGCCGGCCAGGATGCTTCTTACCTGCGCACCGGCGACCTTGGGTTCATGGCTGAAAACCAGTTGTTTATTACCGGTCGCCACAAGGACCTGATTGTGGTCCGGGGAAGGAATTTTTATCCCCAGGATTTTGAAATGCTGGTCGCGCAGTCGGATGCCTCTTTTGCATCAGGATTGAGCGCCGCATTCACCGTGAGCGAGGGGACCGAAGAAACGCTGGTCATCGTGCAGGAGTCACTTCATCGAAACCTGGATTTCAGTGAAATTTCCAGGAAGCTGCGGGAAACGATCCTCGCCGAGCACCAACTCGCGGTGGGTAAATTCGTCTTTGTAAGAAGTGGTGTGCTTCCCCGGACAACCAGCGGCAAGATCAGGCGCCAGGAATGCAAGACGATGTTCTTGGAAAATAGGCTGAAGACCATTTTTGAAGAGGCCGCCCGCCCCGCATCTCCCTCGAACGAAAAGAACGGACTCCCCGAAGATACATCCCCCCTGAATGCGCCGCTTACCGGCTCCCGGGTTGAGGCATATCTGAAGCGGATTGCCGGCCAGGTGCTGCCGGTTCCTGAAGACTCAATCGACCAGCATGCATCCTTGTTCAGTCTGGGACTTGATTCGCTGGCGGGCGCCGGCCTCGTCGCTGGAATCGCCCGCGACCTGCAAAGAGAGATCCCGCTGAACCGGGTGCTGGAAGGCGTGAGCCTGGCGGAGCTAGCCGCGATCATTCTTGAAGCTCCCCCACCAGAAGCAGCCGCGGGCAAGGAAGCTCCGCAGCTTACGTCCGGCTATCCGCTTTCTTCCGCTCAATCAGCAATCTGGTACTTGTCGCGGCTCTCTCCCGATAACGCGGCTTACAACATCTCTGTTGCGGCGGAGACAGGGCCGGAGTTCGATGAAAGAATTTTCCAGGAATCTCTCTACCGGATCGTAAAGCGCCATGATGCCATGCGCACGGTCATCCGGACGGGAACAGAGGGCCCCTATCAACAGGTGCTGGAGGAGCCGGCAGTACTTTTTCAGATCGAAAATGCTGAAGGGACTACGGAAGATGAACTACAAAGAAAGCTTTTAGAGGAAAGCTGCCGGACGTTCGACCTGGAGAAAGCGCCATTGTTTCGAGTGGCGCTGTTCCAGGCCGCCGGACGGTCCATCCTTCTTTTCGTCTTTCATCACATCATTGTGGACTTCTGGTCGTTGGAAGTTGTCTTGGAAGAGCTGGGCCTGGAGTACGAAGCCCTTTCCCGCGGGGCCACTCCTGCCATGCCGCCTCCGGGGAACTACCGCGAGTATGTGCAATGGCAAAGCGCGATGGTTCAAAGCCCAAGGGGACTCAAGTCGCGAGCTTATTGGCATGAGCAGTTGCAGGGCGATCTCCCACTTACGGAATTGCCGTTGGTCCGGCCCCGTCCGGCTGTGCAGGGCTACAACGGTGCATCTTTCCATTTCGGGTTGGACCCTGTTGTGACCGCATCGATTGCCGCGCAGTCGCGGCTTCTGGGCGTGAGCCTTTATTCCATGCTTTTCGCGGCATTCCATCTTCTGCTTGGGCGCTATACCGGGCAGAGTGAAGTGATCGCCGGCAGTCCGGCCTCGGGCCGGTTATCTCCGCGATGGGACCGCATGGTCGGGCTTTTGATGAACCAGATCGTTGTGCGGACAAGCCAGTCGGCGGAAATGGAGGCGGGCCGCTTCGTGCAAGAGCTGCAGACAAAACTTGCGGGCGCGCTTGCGCACCAGGAGTATCCATTTGCGCTCCTCGTGGAAGAATTGCAGCCGGAGCGCAACGCCAGTCACTCTCCTGTTTTCCAGTTGATGTTTTCCTTTCAGCACGCGCAAAAGCGTGAACATCGTGGCCTGGAGCGGTTCCTGCTGGGCTTGCCGGGCGGAGAATTGCAGCTCGGCCCTTTGAAGTTGAAGTCGATGGCATTTGAGAACCGGACCGCGCAGCTGGATATGACTCTGGTGGCTGCCCAAGTGGATGGCGTGCTGTGCGGGACCTTCCAATATAACTCTGACCTTTTTGACCAACCCTTTGTCCGGCAGTTGGCGGAACATTATAAGCGAGTGCTCTCCTCGATAGCTGGCGCGCCGAACATGTGTCTTTGCGATGTCCCGCTCCTGACCCCGGCGGAGCAGCAGAAGGTGCTTACGCGGTGCGATGAAATAGATCCCCAAAACGATCCTTGCGTGCACCAGCTTGTCGAAGAGCAGGCTGCGGCCCGGCCCTCCGCCATCGCGGTGTCGGCGGCGGGAAGCGCTCTGACGTATTCCGATCTCAGCCGGCAGGTGAATGCGCTGGCGGAGTATCTGCGCTCCCGGGGAGCGGGCCTCGATGTTCCAGTGGTGATCTACGCTTCGCGCTCCGCCGCGCTGCTGGTGGGCATTCTTGGAACACTGAAGGCCGGCGCGGCCTTTGTTCCTATCGATCCCTCGGTCCCTGCCTCGCGCGCGGCGGCCATGTTCCAGCAAACCGGCGCGCGGCTTGTGCTTACCGAGGCCAAACTTGATCGCAACATTTTTCCGGAGCCAGTGGAGATCATTTATCTGGACCGGCCTCTGCCGGACCGCGGCCAGGACGCATCCTCCTCCCCGATGCGTCTGAGCGGCAATAATCTTGCCTATGTCCTGTTCACTTCGGGGTCCACGGGCATGCCAAAAGGGGTCATGATCACCCACCGGAACCTGAGCAGCTTCTTCCAGGCCCTGGACCATATGGTTGCCTGCAATGCCGGTGACCAGTTCTTTGCCGCCACAAGCATTTCATTCGATATTTCTATTCTTGAGTTGTTATGGCCGCTGACTCGCGGGGCCTCGATCGTCCTTCTTCCCGAGCAGTTCAAGCTGGAAGGCGTAAGAGCAGGCAGGTCAAAGGCCGAAGCGCCGATCGATTTCAGCCTGTTTTATTTTGCTAGCGTCGACCAGACCGACCAGGGAAACAAATATGAGCTCATGCTGGAAGGCGCCCGGCATGCCGATAAGAACGGCTATCTCGCCGTCTGGACGCCGGAGCGGCACTTCCATGAATTTGGCGGAATTTTTCCCAATCCCTCAACGACCGGCGCGGCGATTGCGGCGATTACGCGGCGTGTGGCCATTCGTGCCGGGAGCGTAGTGCTTCCCTTGCACAATCCTATCCGGGTGGCCGAAGAATGGTCAGTCGTGGACAATCTCTCGGGCGGCAGGGTGGGCGTGGCCTTCGCCTCCGGCTGGCATGCTGATGACTTCGCGCTCTCTCCGCAAAATTACCAGGCAAGAAAAGAGGGCCTGTTTCGTGGGATCGAGACCCTGCAGCGCTTGTGGAGCGGCGGAGCGATACGGGCGACGAGTGGAAGCGGCAAGGAGGTTGAACTCAGGATTTATCCCCGGCCCCTCCAAGAACATCTGCCTATATGGATCACTGCTGCGGGAAGTCCGGAAACCTTCCGCCGCGCGGGGGAAATCGGCGCGAATGTGTTGACCCATTTGCTGGGCCAGTCCGTGGAAGCGCTGGCCGTAAATATCCGCGGCTACCGCAAAGCGCGGCTCGGGAGCGGGCATGATCCTGAGGCGGGCAAGGTCACGTTGATGCTGCACACCTTTCTTGGCCGCAACACTGATGCGGTGCGTGAACAGGTGCGCGCCCCTTTCAAGAACTATCTCCGCTCTTCCGTCGATCTCATCAATACGCTGGTGCGCTCGGAAGGGCTCAATGTGGACCTTGAGGGCATGAAGCCGCAGGACATGGATGATCTGCTCTCCTTTGCCTTTGACAGGTATTTTGAAACCAGCGCCCTGTTCGGGACCGTGCAGAGCTGCCGGTTTCTGGTGGAGCGGCTCAAGGAACTGGGGGTCAATGAAATCGCGTGCCTGATCGATTTCGGGATCGCTTCGGCTTCCGTCCTGGCGAGCCTGCATGAAGTCGATAAACTCATGGAGCTTTCCAGGCCGGTGGAATTCATTCCCCGGGCCACAGCTGAAGATGCCGTCCAAGTACGTTTCTTCCAATGCACGCCCTCCATGATGAAAATATTGCTTGCCGATCCAGCCAACCTGGAGCTTCTGCGCACCCTGAACGTGCTGCTGCTCGGGGGGGAAAGCCTTCCCGCCGAGCTTGCGGCAGAGGTCCGCCTGAACATGCCCGAGTGCAGGGTGTTCAACATGTATGGACCCACTGAAACCACGATTTGGTCCTCAGCGTATTCGCTGGAAGCGGACGCGGAGAAGGGTTCGGTTCCCATCGGCAGGCCGCTCGCGAATACCAGCATTTACATCCTGGACATCCACGGCGGGCTTGCTCCCGCGGGCGTGCGGGGTGAAATCTGTATCGGCGGCAGCGCGGTGGCCAGAGGATATCTGAATTCCGCTTCGGCGACCGCGGAAAAATTTGTTGCCGATCCTTTTTCCCCCGTTGCCGGCGCCCGCCTGTATCGCACAGGAGATATCGGACATTACAGGCCGGATGGGTCGATTGAATTTGCCGGAAGAAGAGACGCGCAGATCAAGATTCGCGGCTTCCGTGTAGAACTGGGCGAAATTGAAGCGGCCCTCAGCCAGCACCAGGAGATCAGCCAATGCGCGGTGCTTGCCGACCTGGCGGGCCACCCCACGGCCATCATCGCCTATGTAGTCCCTCGTTCCTCCAGTGAGATGAAAGCCGATAGCGTCAAGGCTTTTCTGCGGCAGACGCTGCCCGAATACATGGTGCCTTCCCGGATTGTCTTCCTGGAAAGTCTTCCTCTCACCAGCAGTGGGAAAATCGACAGGAAAAAACTGCCGGATCTGGGCACGAAGCGTCCGGAGCTTGAGACCGATGTGGTTTTGCCCCGCAATGAGACGGAGCAGGCCATCGGAGAGATCTGGAAGCGGTTGCTGAAAATTTCCGATCCAGGTATCGACGATAACTTTTTTGACTTGGGCGGGCACTCGCTTTTGATGGTCCAGGTCCAGAGAGAGATTATGCAGCGCTTCAAGCAGGATATCTCGCTGATCAAGCTGCTGGAGCACCCGACCATACGCCTGCTGGCCACATATCTTCACGGCACAGCCACCAATCATGATACTTCCGCCGCCAGCGACCGGGCCGCCAGGCACAAGCAGGCAATGCTTCAACGCAAGAACACACCTAAAGCAAGGATTGTCGTTTAATGGGGAACGCTGACAATTGGATACGCCCTGATTTGGAAGTGGCCATCATAGGGCTGGCCGGACGCTTCCCCGGAGCCCGCAGCGTGGAAGACTTCTGGCGCAACTTGTGCAACGGCGCTGAGTCCATCTCCACCTTTTCTGAAGAGCAACTGGAGTGCCTGGGAATTCCCCGGTCCACCTACGGCAACCCTGATTTTGTCAAGGCTGCGCCGGTCCTTGAAGGTATGGAACAATTCGATGCGGAATTTTTCGGCTATACACCTCGAGAAGCGGAACTGATGGATCCCCAACAGCGGCTTTTCCTGGAATGCGCGTGGGAAGCATTGGAGTCTGCGGGATATCGGCCTGGAGTCGATGAATTGGTCGGCGTCTATGCAGGCTGCAGCCTCAGCAGCTATCTGCTCTACAACCTGCTGCCGTTATTCCGCGACCCGCATTGTGAAGACAATCTCCAACTCATGATTGGAAATGACAAGGACTTTCTCAGCACCCGCGTTTCTTACAAGCTGAACTTGCGTGGTCCAAGCGTAACGGTCCAAACCGGCTGTTCCACGTCGCTAGTGGCTGCCCACTTGGCCTGCCAGGCGCTCTTGAGCTATGAATGCGATCTGGCCTTGGCTGGGGGAGTTTCTGTCCAGGTCCCTGCCAGAACCGGATATCTATACCAGCAAGGCGGCATCACTTCGCCGGACGGACATTGCCGGGCCTTTGACGCCAAGGCAGAAGGCACTCTCTTTGGCAGCGGCGTAGGAATCGTTGTATTAAAAAGACTTAAAGATGCGATGCAGGATCGCGACCATATCTATGCCGTCATTAAAGGCAGCGCTATTAATAATGATGGGAACGTGAAGGCGGGATACACGGCGCCCGGCATTGCCGGGCAGGTATCTGTGATCCGGGCGGCGCATGCTATTGCGGAAGTTGAGCCGGAGAGTATTGCCTATGTGGAATGCCATGGAACTGGGACTGCGCTGGGCGATCCAGTCGAAATTCAGGCCCTGACCGACGCCTTTCGGACAAGCTCCCTGGTTCGGCAGACCTGCGCCGTCGGATCGGTGAAAGCAAACATTGGGCACCTGGATGCAGCTGCCGGAGCGGCCGGCCTGATCAAGACCGTCCTGGCTTTGAAACATAAGCTCATGCCTCCAAGCCTGCACTTTGAGGCCCCGAATCCAAAGATTAACTTCCAGGATAGTCCGTTCTTTGTGAACTCCCGGCTCGCTCACTGGCAGGAAAGAGAGTGGCCCAGAAGAGCGGGAGTCAGTTCTTTTGGGATCGGGGGAAGCAATGCCCACATGGTCCTGCAGGAAGCGCCGCCCATGAGCAGGACGGCTTCTTCGCGGGAATACAAGCTTATTCTGCTCTCCGCCAGGACCGGGAATGCGTTGGAGCAGCAGACAGCGGAGTTGGCCCAGTACCTCAACGGCAATTCGGAATCTGATTTGGCCGATATCGCATACACCAGCCAGGTTGGCCGCACCGTCTTCGAGCATCGCCGGACCCTGGTCTGCAAAAACAAAGAAGGAGCGGTGGCGGCGCTGGAGAGCCTGGATAGCGAGAAGATTTTTTCGCAGGCGCAGAAGTCGGGCAGCCGGACTGTAGTGTTCATGCTGCCCGGCGGCGGCTCGCAGTACGTGAACATGGGGCTTGATCTTTATCAATCGGAACCGGTCTTTCGCGAAGAGCTGGACCGCTGTATTGAGCTGTTGAAGCCCCAGCTTGGCGCCGACCTCAAATCCCACCTTTATCCCGAAACCACTGGGCCGGATTCAGCCACGAACGCTGCGTTCATCATGCGGCAAACCGGGATCGGCCTGCCCGCCCTTTTTGCGGTGGAATATGCCATGGCAAAGGTCTGGATGAGATGGGGCATTCGCCCGGACGCGCTGATCGGGCACAGCTTGGGAGAGTATGTGGCAGCCTGCCTGTCCGGCGTCCTTCTTCTGGAAGACGCCTTATCGCTGGTGCTCACGCGGTCTAGGTTGCTGCAGAAGCTGCCCAAGGGAGCGATGCTGGGCGTCTCATTGTCGAAAGAAGAGGTGGAGCCGCTGCTGCATGAAAACCTGTGGCTGGCGGCGGTGAATGGTCCGGCAAACTGCGTGCTCTCCGGGACCACCGAGGCAATCGCGCAGGTCGAAAAAGAGCTTATTGAGCAGGAGGTTGAGGTCAGAAAGCTGCAAATTGACGTTTCCAGCCACTCTGCGATCGTGGTTCCGATCCTGCCTCTGTTTCGCGAGGCCCTGGAAAAGTTCCAACTGCATCCTCCTAAAATTCCTTTTATCTCCAACGTGACGGGAACCTGGATTAAGGGAGAGCAAGCCACTGATCCGGACTACTGGCTTCAGCATCTGCGGTCTACTGTACTGTTCGGCGATGGCATTGCGGAGCTCTGCAAAACCGGCGACCGCGTGCTGCTGGAGGTGGGGCCGGGACATACCCTGTCTTCACTGGCGAAAGGGCAGCTTGCTCCCAATAGCGGCACGACTATATTCAGTTCGATGCGGCATCCGTATCAGAAGAAGAATGACGCCGAGTTCCTCCTCACAGCCCTAGGCAAGCTCTGGGCTTCCGGCATTGCGCCGGACTGGACGAGCTTTTATGCGGGAGAAGAGCGGTCGCGGGCTCCGTTTCCCACCTATCCGTTTGAGCGCAAGCAATATTGGATCGATTCCCGCAAGATGCTGGCTGGGGAGCTTCACGCTTCCGGCAAACAGTTCGATCCCAGCCAATGGTTTTACGCTCCGGCGTGGAAAGGAACGCCGCTGCCGCCCGCGGTTGCCAATGGCCCCCATCGCTGCCTGCTCTTTATGCGTGACAATGAACCTGTGGGAAAAGGCTTGGCGGGAAGCTTGGTCTCTTTCTGCAAGGATATCATCACGGTAGTTCCCGGAACTGAGTTCCATAAGGTTTCCGCCAGATCTTACCAGGCGAACGTTCGCGAACCCGGAGATTACATCCTTCTTTTCGAAGCATTGCGTGAAGCCGGGCAATTGCCTGACGTGATGGTACATGCCTGGAGCTTGAACGCCGGTCCTGCTGATAACGATGAAGACCGCCAAAATGGCTTTTACAGCGTGCTGTTTCTGGCGCAGGCCATTGCGGAAGTGGACCTTTCCAGCCCTTCGCGCCTGTGGGTGGTGACAAACGGATCGCAAATTGCGGAAAGTGCCGACAAGGGTAGCCCGGACAAAGCGCTGCTTTCAGGAATATGTAAGGTAATACCCCAAGAAATCGAATCGCTCGGGTGCAGCCTGATTGACCTCGGCTCCACGGAAGCTGACCGTGAAGTTGCCAGGCAAATCAAGTATGTGACGCGAGAAATTCTGGCAAACGTTTCGTCCGATCCCGTGATTGCCTATCGCAAGGACCGGAGATATGTCCAGGGTTATGAAAAATGTGCGCTTCCCGGTCCGGAGCGCGCCACCTCAAGGTTCCGCGAAGGCGGCATCTATCTGATTACCGGCGGCCTTGGCAAGATCGGGCTGGTGCTTGCCGACTATCTCTTCCACTCGGCACGGGCCAGGCTTCTTTTGACCAGCCTGCATGAGCTGCCTCCACCGCAGGAATGGGAAAACTGGCTCGCGGAGCACGCGGAGGAAGCGGACGCCTACAAGATCTCGAAGCTGCTCCGATTGCAGGCAGCCGGCGCGGAAATCCTGGTCCTGCACGCGGATGTCTCCGATCCCGTGGAAATGTCCAAAGTGATCATCGAAGGGCAGCAGCGCTTGGGGACCATCAACGGCATCTTCCATCTGGCAGGGAAATCCGGGAAAGGCGTGGTGCAGTTGATTTCAGCCAGCATCGTGGAACACAGCGAAGAGCAATTCCGGACCAAGCTCGAGGGTGCGCGGGTTTTGCAGAAGCTCTTTGCTGACTGCAATCTTGATTTCGTCATGCTTTTTTCTTCCAACGCTTCCGTGCTGGGCGGCATGGGGCTATGCAGCTATGCCGCGGCCAATGCAAGTTTGGACTTTTTGGCCCAGGCCATGGATGGCGCGAGTGATACCCAGTGGATCAGCGTGAACTGGGACCGCTGGGACAACGGACATTTCAAGATGCGTGCCGCGGGCGAACTGGACAAATATGCTATGACCATGGAAGAGGGCATAACCATCTTGGAAAAGATCCTTGCGTCCGCGCCCGCCGGCCAGATCGTGGTTTCCACCGGCGACTTGCCGGCGCGAATGCGGATGTGGGTCCATGCCGAAGGACGGGGCAGCAGCCATGCCTCCATCCAGGGAGCGTCCACCGTGCATACGCGTCCGGAACTGGGGATTGACTATGTGCCGCCCGCGGATAAGATGGAAAACAAAATTGCGGAAATATGGCAGGAATTTCTTGGCATCGAAAAAGTGGGAAGAAATGACAACTTCTTTGACCTTGGCGGGAACTCGCTCATCGCTTTGAAGATTATTTCCCGTATCAATAAAGAGCTGGGAATTAAATTTTCCGTCCTGATGCTTTTTGAAGGTCCCACGATTAGTGCTTTGAGTAGGTTGCTGGGCGGTGGAGATGGTTTTTCGCCGCTTTACGAGGAGAGCAGGATTCGCGGGGCGAGGCGGCGCGAGATGCACGAAGCGCAAACCGCTCTGTCCTGAATCCGGGTCCATTTGCGCCCGGCAATTGCTTCAATCCATGAATAGCAATATGCAAAATGCCGATATCGCCATTATTGGGATGGCTGGCAGGTTTCCGTCTGCTCCCAACGTGGAAACCCTGTGGCAGAACCTCTGCAACGGTGTGGAAGCCATCCACTTCCTCACGCCGCAAGAATGCGAGGCCATGGAACTGTCCGGGGCCGATCCGGAAGAGTTGCAGGACCCACGATTTGTGAAAGCGGTCTCCGTGTTGGAGAAGGTGGAATGGTTCGATGCGCCTTTTTTCGGCATTCCCCCGCGCGAAGCCGAAATCATGGACCCTCAGCACAGGATCTTCCTCGAATGCGCCTGGGAGGCGTTTGAAGATGCCGGATACGCGGCCGATTCCTATTCGGGCACGGTCGGTGTCTACGCCGGCGCAACCATGAATACTTACCTTCTCTGCAATCTCATGCAGAACCCAGTGCACGAGTCGCTCGATCTGGTCCAGATGAATGTGGCCAACAGTCATGACTTCCTGACCACCCGTGTATCGTACAAGCTAAACCTGCGCGGCCCCAGCTATACCGTCCAGAGCGCCTGCTCAACGTCGCTGGTTGCCGTACATTTGGCTTGCCAAAACGTCTTGCGGCGCGAATGCGACATGGCGCTGGCGGGCGGTGTCTCCGTTAACCTGAAACTGAAGCACGGGTATCGATACACCGAAGCTGGCATGACCTCTCCTGACGGGCATTGCAGGGCGTTTGACAAGAATGCTCAGGGAACCGTTTTCGGCAGCGGTGCTGGCGTGATCGTGGTGAAAAAACTCGATGCCGCACTGCGGGATCGGGATCACATCCATGCCATCATTAAGGGTTCAACGATCAACAATGATGGAGCTTTCAAGGTCGGCTATACCGCCCCGAGCATCGGCGGCCAGGCGGAGGTGATCAGCGAGGCCCTGGCCAATGCGGGGGTCGAACCCCATACCATCGGCTACATAGAAACGCATGGCACCGGTACGCAACTTGGGGACCCAATCGAGTTCCAGGCGCTTGTCAAAGCCTTTCGTTCGCGCACTGCGAGGAAAAATTTCTGCGCGCTTGGCTCCATCAAAACCAACATTGGGCACCTGGATGCCGCCGCGGGAGTCGCAGGACTGATCAAGGCTGTACTTGCGCTGAAGCACAGGCAGATTCCTCCTATGCTCCATTTCGAGGCGCCGAATCCGGAGATCGATCAGGATGCCTCTCCGTTTTTCGTGAACACAAAGCTGCTAGAGTGGAAGCGCGCCGCCACGCCACGGCGAGCCGGAGTCAGCGCCTTTGGTGTGGGAGGGACCAATGCCCACGCGGTCCTGGAAGAAGCTCCTTCGGTGGTACCGGGTTCTCCAAGCCGGCTCTGGCGCGTCCTGACGTTCTCGGCCCGTAGCCAAAGCGCGCTGGAAACCATGAACGGCAATTTGCTGGACCACTTGAAGCGGCATCCGGAGGATGACCTGGCGGACACGGCTTTCACGCTTCAGGTGGGACGCAAGTTATTTCCTTATCGGCGCTTTGTGCTTGGCCGCAACATCGCGGACATGGTTAACGCCATGGAGCACGGCGATCCTGAATTCGTCCATACATTCGGCGAGGAGCGGCAAAATCGGCCCGTCGTCTTTATGTTTCCTGGCCAGGGAAGCCAATATGTTTCGATGGGAGCGAAACTGTACAAACGGGAGAGGCTGTTTCGGGAGCTGATCCAGCAATGTTCCAGTATTTTACGGCCTGAGACGGACCTTGATCTGGAACAGCTCCTGTATCCCGCGGAAGGGGACAAGACGGCAAACGCGGAGTTGCTGGCGCAAACCAGGGCTACGCAGCCGGCATTGTTCGCAGTGGAATATGCGCTGGCCCAGCTTTGGATCTCCTGGGGAGTGCGGCCACAGGCCATGATCGGGCACAGCATTGGCGAATTCGTGGCAGCGTGCATCGCTGGGGTGTTTACCTTGGAAGATGCCTTGAAATTGGTGGCCGCGCGCGGAAAGCTCATACAGGAGCTTCTTCGCGGGGCCATGCTGGCGGTCGCGCTTCCTGAACATGAAGCAGAGAGCGTTGTGGGGCCTCAGATATCGTTAGCTGCGATCAACACGCCGGGGCAATGCGTTCTTTCCGGCGAAGAAGCCGCAATCGATGGCGTGGAGCGGCAGTTACAGGCGGACGGCGTTCGATGCCAGCGCCTGCGGACGTCGCATGCCTTCCACTCCCACATGATGGATCCGGCCTTACGGTCCTTTGCCGGAATATTTGATAGCATCGCGCTGAAGCCGCCGCAAATTCCATATCTATCGAATTTGACAGGCAAATGGATCACGGCGGCGGAAGCGACGGACCGCGGATATTGGGTCCAGCACCTGCGGAGGACCGTAAGGTTCTCGCAAGGCATGCGTGAGCTGCTGCGGGAGCCCAACAGGGTCTTTCTTGAGCTTGGTCCGGGACAGGCCTTGGGCAGAATGGCCAACGCGCACGGAGACGTGCTCAGCAGGCCCACGGTTGCCGCTCTGCTGCCGCCTCCGGATTCTCCTGATCATGTCATGCAGCTTAAATTGGGAACTTTATGGCAGGCCGGCGTCCCAATTGCCTGGAGCGCTTATTATCTCCACGAGCAGCGAAACCGGGTTAGCCTGCCGGCCTATCCCTTCGAGCGCCAACGCTATTGGATTGAGCCTTGCAAGGCAGGCGCGCGGAAACAAATAGTTATCGAGCAGGCGCAACCAGCCGGCAAGGCGGCAATGGACCAAGTCGAACTGGAACATCGCAGTGTTCCGCGGGATGCTGCTTTGAACCTGCACCCGCGTCCGGAGCTTAAAAATCCCTATCATGCCCCGGTGACCGAGATCCAGACGGGCATTGCGGCCATTTGTGAAAAGGTCCTTGGCATCTCTCCTGTAGGAATCCATGACAACTTTTTTGATCTGGGAGGAGATTCTTTTCTAGCGCTGCAGGTGGTCGCCGGCTTGAGGGAGAAGTTCGGGATTGAGCTCCCGGTAATCCATCTGTATGAGAGCCTTACGATCAGCGGGCTCGCGGATCTGCTGGAAGAGCAGCAATCGGAAAAGAAGAATTCCGCGGAGGCGGAGGACCGGCAGCGGGAGCAGCGAGCGGCGCGCCGGAAAAGTTATCAGCAGAGGGAGCGCCGGAAGAACGTTGCGATCTGATCGCACGGCGTCGTGCTGATGTAGATGAGGGCTTGGATATGCGTGCGGTACTGACAAACCTCGGATCGATGGGTGATATACAGCCGTTGATCGCTTTGGCGCGTGAATTGAAAGAGAACGGGCATGATCCCGTGCTCGTTCTGGCCCCTCTCTTTTCTTCTCATGCGGAGCAGGCAGGGATTGAGTTCAGTCCCATTGGCTGGGACCTGGATTATGCGAGACTGCAGCGAAAAGACACCGAGGACGCGCTGAAAGGTGTCGATCCGGTAAATTCGTTTCGCGACTCTCTCTCGAAATTGGCCGCAATGCTGCCGCAGATGCTGGAGGAACTGCAACGGGCCTGTCACGATGCGGATGTTCTTATCAGCGGTCACCTGCAGCCGGCCTCGCTGATGCTGCACGAACTCACCGACATTCCTTTTGTATCGGTGCACATGAACCATTTTGGCGGAAAGCAGCCGGATATCTTTCGCCGAGAGGCTGCCGGTGTAATTAACGTTTTTCGTGCCCGGTACGGCTTGCCGCCGATTACTGATCCTTTTCACGTCGACGCCAATTCACCTCAATTGGCGCTCTACGCAATCAGCCGGTATCTGCGTCCGGCCAGCGAAGATTGGCCACCTCACTATCGCGTAATTGGCTTTTTCTTCCTGGAAACGGCGGGGTCTGTACCGGACCCAGAGCTGGCTGAATTTATAGCGAAGGGTGAGCGTCCGGTCGTGATTACATTCAGCAGCATCGCGCATCCTGACCCGAAGGCAACAACAGCCCTTCTTCTGAAAGCGATAGAACAGGCGGGTTGCCGCGCTGTGATTCAACAGGGATGGAGTGGGCTGGCAAAGAATGGCGCCCTTCCGGAACGAGTGCTCGGCGCGAGCTTCATCCAGCACACCTCGTTGTTTCCTCAGTCCGCATGCGTTGTGCATGCCGGAGGGGCCGGAACTACCGCGGCGGCACTGCGCTCCGGAGTTCCTTCCGTCATAGTTCCGCACATCGGGGACCAGCCGCTGTGGGCCGAACTGGTGCACGGTTTGGGCTGCGCTGGCGGCGTGGTCCCTTTTGCCGAATTGACCGCGGCCAAGTTGGCCACGGCCGTCCAGAAGACACTGAACGATCAAAGGCTTTATGCGCGCGCGGCGGAAGTCGGGGAGAAGATACGGGCGGAGCAAGGCGTTTCCCGCGCCCGCTCTCTGGTGGAACGTTTGGTCGCGGATTGCGCGAATGCTTCCGGTCAAGCTGGTGTCTTCAGGGCAGCCGCGCGAAAGACTCGGCAAAACCGGCTGCGGTTCAAACGAAGCCCGTTGCGCGCGTACGGCAGTGAGCGGCATGAAGAGAGAAAAAATCCATGACCGGTGCGATGGCTTCGGCCATTTCCCTCGGCCCTCTCCTTAGGTTTTGCGCAGGTCCGGAGTAAAAACAATGCAGAATTCGCCGATGTTCGATGGTTCAGAGATTGCAATCATAGGAATGTCGTGTAATTTTCCAGGAGCAGACAGCCCCAGAAAATACTGGGAAAATCTGCGTCAGGGCATCGACAGTATTTCTTTTTTGTCCGCAGAAGAACTGGAGCCTTCAGGCGTGGACCCGGCGGCGCTAAGCGATCCTTGCTATGTGAAAGCGGGAGCATTTCTGGACAAAATAGAGTTTTTTGACGCCTCATTTTTTGGAATTACGGCCACTGAAGCGCGGATGATGGATCCGCAGCATCGGGTCTTTCTCCAGTGCTGCTGGAGCGCCTTGGAAGACGCCGGATACAACCCTGAAAATTATGAAGGAGCAATCGGATTATTTGCCGGCGCAAGGACCAGCAGCTACCTGTTCAATCTGTATTCCAATCCTGAAGTGGCGGGCGCCATGGGCGCATTTGAGATCGGGCTGGGGAATGACATGGCGTTCCTTACTTCCAGGGTCTCATACAAGCTGAATCTCCGGGGCCCCTGCTATTCGGTCCATACAGCGTGTTCCACTTCCCTGGTAGCGGTGCATTTGGCCTGCCAGAGCCTCCTTATCGATGAATGCCAGATGGCGCTGGCCGGTGGGGTCGCGATCAATGTGCCGCAAAAGACCGGGTACCTTTATAAGCGGGGCGGAATCCTGTCGCCCGATGGCCGGTGCAGGGCATTTGATGAGAAATCCGAAGGGACCGTATTCGGCAGCGGTGTCGGCCTGCTGGTTCTGAAACGGCTGGAAGATGCCTTGCAAGACGGAGACAGCATCCATGCAATTATTCGCGGATCGGCCACGAACAATGACGGAAGCGCCAAGGCCAGCTTTACCGCGCCCAGCATCCAAGGTCAGACGCGTGTCATTCTCGATGCCCTCGCCACCGCAGGGGTGCAACCAGAAACGATCAGCTACATAGAAGCGCACGGCACCGGCACACCTATTGGCGATCCCATCGAAATGAAGGCATTGTCCAAGGCGTTCCGTGGAAGCACCGGCAAAGAACGTTTCTGCGGTATCGGATCGGTTAAGACGAACCTTGGCCACCTGGATGCAGCAGCTGGAATCGCCAGCATCATCAAGACCATACTTTCTCTGCGTCACCATCAGCTTGTCCCCACGGTGCATTTCACCAAACCCAATCCGCAGATCGATTTCTCGCGCAGCCCGTTCTTCGTGGTGGACTGCCTGATGGAATGGAAGCGCGGCGAGTCTCCGCGGCGCGCTGGAGTCAGCGCGTTCGGCGTGGGTGGAACAAACGCCCATGTCGTCTTGGAGGAAGCTCCGCCACTGAGCCGGACGAGCGGCTCCCGCCCGTGGCAGCTCTTATTGCTCTCGTCCAAAAGCGCTTCTGCGCTGGAGAACCTAAGCAGGAACCTGGCAGAACATCTCCGTCAGACCGAAGATGCGTGCCTGGCGGATGCAGCCTTTACTCTGGCCGTGGGACGCGCGGCTTTTCCTCATTGCAAAGCTGTTGTTTGCAGAAACGATAAGGCAGACGCCATCGCAGCTCTGGAAGATCAGGCGCGGGTCCGGACCACCTTCCAGAACCAGGCGTGCAGCCCATTGGTTTTCATGTTTCCGGGACAAGGATCGCAATACGCCGGAATGGGGCAAGATCTGTATGCGCAGGAGCGCATCTTCCGCGAAGAAATGGACCGTTGCGCGGACCATTTAAAAAATGCGCTGAATGGCACAGACATACGCCGCATCCTGTATCCAAAAGAAGCTGAAAAGGAACGCGTGGAGCAGGAATTGAACCAGACTTGGTTGACGCAGTGTGTACTGTTCACCGTGGAATATGCCCTGGCACGGCAATGGATGGCATGGGGACTCCGTCCGCAGGCGATGATCGGACATAGTTTGGGTGAATACGTTGCGGCTTGCCTCGCTGGAGTTTTTTCCCTGGAGACGGCGTTGGACCTTGTTGTCCTGCGTGGGCGGATGATGCAGCAGACTTTCGAGGGGGCAATGCTTGCAGTGGGCCTGAAGGAAGAGGAAGCCTCCGCACTGACAACACATGAGCTGTCGCTGGCCGCGATCAATGCCACCTCACAATGCGTGCTGTCCGGAACGGTGGCCGCGGTAGAAGAAGTGGAAGCAAAGCTGAAGGCCGGAAAGATACCCTGCTACAGGCTTGAGACTTCTCGTGCATTCCATTCCACTCTCATGGAGACCGTCCTGGCGCAGTTCTCGGCATATTTGGCGCAAGTGGATTTTCAGCCGCCCCATATGAAATATATTTCCAACGTGACAGGCGAGTGGATCCGCGAAGAAGAAGCGACCTCGCCGGAGTATTGGGTGCGCCATCTTCGGCTTCCGGTGCGATTCCATCAGGGACTCGCCACCATCATCGATGAGCACCCGCCCATTCTGCTGGAGGTGGGCCCGGGGAACAGCCTCGGTAAATTGGCGCAGAGTTCATTTTCTCCCGGGCTGCCTGTGCTGAGCTCGTTGCCTTCGGCAAGATCCGATGAACCGCATCATTTTCACCTGTTGCGCAGCCTCGGGGACCTATGGTTGCACAGAGCCGCTATCGACTGGAAAAGTTATTATCAGGATGAGGTGCGAAGGCGCATTTCTCTGCCGACCTATCCTTTTGATTTGCAGCGCTACTGGATCGAGCCCCGGCCTCAGGCGTTCCAGGAAGGGACTGCCCCGGCAGGAAACAAGGCGGGGGCCGCCCCTGTCAAGAACACAAATATTTCCGACTGGTTTTATGCGCGTTCCTGGAAATTGAGCGCTAGAAAAATGCCCCGGCAAACCAGCGGCCCTCAATCATGGCTTGTATTTTCCGACCATGCAGGGTTTGGTCCGATGCTCGCCACTCGTCTGAGGGAGGCAGGGCACTCCGTTATTACTGTTCAGCTGGGTGAGAAGTTTTCGAAGCTGGATGAACACACCTATAGCATCCGTCCGGAAGAGAAAGAGTCTTATCAGCTTCTGTTCAGCGATTTGCAAGCAGCAGCACCTGTTCCCGAAAAAATTGTGCACTGTTTCAGCATTGGCTCCGCCCCGGAAACGGAAACGGACGATTTCGAATATTGGCAAAAACACGGCTACTATAGCCTGCTTTATCTTGCTCAATCTGTTCCCGTAACAGGAGAGGCAGGCAAATATAAGATCACCGTACTAACCAGCGAGTACAGGGACATTACCGGAGAATGCCGGGTGAATTCCGCGAAAGCGCCGCTTTCTGCCCCGTGTCTGGTAATTTCCCAGGAGAATCCATCCCTCGAGTTTCGTTGTGTCGATGTAAGCTGCAGAGGCGGCCGGGGATACGCTGATCTGCAGCTTGTCCGGAGGGTGGAGCAGGAAGCCATGAGCGCCTCCACGGAAAAGGTGGTATGCCTGCGCGGAAACAGCAGATGGGTTGAAAGCTACGAGGAAATCCCGCTTGACCAGGAAAGCCAGAACATGCGCAAGTTGCGCCCCGGCGGCATTTACCTGATTACCGGCGGCCTGGGCAGCGTGGGCCTACTCGTGGCCGAGTATCTGGCGAAAGAGACGCGGGCGAAACTTATATTAACAGCCAGGAATCCGCTTCCGCCCCGCAACGAATGGCAAGCGCACATCGACAGGAACGGCGTCGAAGATGTTCTCTCCTCGAAGATCCTGGCAGTGCGGAAGCTTGAGGAACTTGGGGCTGAAGTTCTGGTGTTCGGGGCCGACGCTTCCCATGAAAACCAGATGAACGCAGCCATAGATGCAGCCTATAGAAGGTTTGGCGGCTTGAATGGAGTCATCCACGCCGCGGGGATCACGAGCGGGACATCCTTATACAAAAGCTATAAAGAGCTTGGCAGGACGGAGTCTGAAGAGCAGTTCAGGCCGAAAGCCGGCGGCGCGCGCGTCCTGCGAAAGATATTGGCGGAGAGAGACATTGATTTTTGCGTCCTGTTTTCATCGAACGCGGCAGTGCTGGGCGGGCTCGGCTATTTGACGTATGCCGCCGCCAACGCCTTCATGGACTCGTTCGCTACGGAGATGGCGCGGGAAGATGGCCGATGGATTAGCGCCAGTTGGGACCCCTGGCCGCGAGAGACAAAAAAATTCGAGTACCGGACCAGCGTCGACCAATATGCAATGACTCCGGAAGAAGCCCTGGAAGCCTTCCACAGGATTGTCACGCGGGCCCCCGCCGGACATATGATTGTGGCCACAGGCAGCCTGCGAGACCGCCTGCGTGTATGGGCGGAAATCAGTCCCGGCGATGCATCGCATCCCCAGCACACCAGGCCGGAACTCTCCACGCAATATGTTCCGCCGGGGAATGAGACGGAAAAAAGAATTATCAAGATATGGGAAGCCATCCTGGGGGTCGCGAGGATCGGGATAGTAGACAATTTCTTTGATCTGGGCGGCCACTCGCTGCTTGCCATTAAGCTCATGAACCAGGTTTGCGAGGAGTTTCAGGTGGATTTATCCATCAGCAAGTTGTTTGAATCTCCTACCGTCAGCGGGCTGTCCCGGCTCGTCTCTCAGGCGGATGAGGATCCCCAGAAAGAGCGCGTGCTCAAGGTGCTTGCCGAATTGTAAGTGCCGGCGCATTGCAATCCAGCAAAGTTCAACCGGAATTAGCGTAGATAACGTGAAGATTCTTGTTCTGTCGATGGAATACTCGCCGGAAATCAGCGGCGGAGTAGGCACTCATGTGCAGGAGCTCTCGGCAATTCTGAGCCGCACCGGCGATAGTGTTGCCGTAGTGGCGTGCACCCTGGGGAAGGGAGAGATCATCTGGGAAGAGAACCGTACGATCTGCCTGTTGCCGCATTCCTCGGCGCGGAGCAGCACGCAGTCGATTACGAAGTCCATCCTGGAGTTCAACAAAGAGCTGGCCGCCTCCGCCACGAAGACGATCCTCCCTGAGTTCGGGGTTCCCGATGTGATCCAGTGCTACAACTGGCTGACGTTTCCAGCGGCTTACGAGCTTCGGCAAAGCCTGCGTGTGCCCATCGTGACGACCATTCATTTCGTATCGGAGCCGGCGGAGCGGTGGTGGGGCCAGGCGCCTGATCCTGAGATCGTTGAACAGGAAGTCTTTGCCTTCCGCAATTCAGACATGCTGATTACCGTCAGCAACTCGATGCGGGCCATTGTGCAGAAGACCCATCGCATACCCGATGACAAAATCCGCGTGGTTTATAACGGGATGGATGTGAACCGTTTCGCAGCAGACACTCCCGCGCTTGAAAAACAGCAGAAGCTCAAAGCGGCGGTCGCGCCCAATGGCGAAAAAATCATCTTGTACGCCGGAAGGATGAATCCTCAGAAAGGCGTATCCGCGATACTAGCCTCGGTCCCCGAGGTCGCGAGAGAAATTCCGAACGTGAAATACGTCTTTGCCGGAGACCCCGATTCACAGCAGTTCGCGCACGAGTTTCAGCAACAGATCAAGGAAAGTCCCGAGGCCGGCGGAAAAATCATGCTGCTGGGAAAATTGCCACGTCCCAAACTCGCGGCCTTGTATAAAGCCGCCGACCTGGCGCTGGTTCCCTCCTTGTATGAACCCTTTGGATATGCCGCTATTGAGGCCATGGCTGCCGGTGTACCTGTGATCGCAACCGCCACAGGCGGGCTTGCCGAGATTGTAGACCATGAGCAGACAGGGTTGCTCATTCCGGTGCACACCCACGAGAGCGGCCCTTATACCGTGGACGTGCCCGCGCTGGCCGCGGCCACCATCAGGCTTCTGGCGGACAGGAACTTTGCGCAAGAGTTGGTTGCGCGCGCCGCTCTGAAAGTGCGTTCGGTCTTTGGATCGCAGATGATGGCGGAGGCGACCCGTGGCGCTTACGAGGCGGTTATTGGACAGGCGCAGTTGGGTTACGCCTGAGAAATGGAATCATGGCATGAAGCAGTGGGTTTGGGGGAGCATCGCGGGCGGGACCGCGCTTTATGCAGCGGGAATGTTGTGGCATGCCGTTCACGATCTGGATTGCAAGTGGCTGGGCGCCGCAATCCTCAAAGGGCAAGAAAGGCGTTCGATCGCGTTGACATTCGATGACGGACCCAGTTCGGGAACCGTGGAGGTGCTCAAGCTGCTGCGGCAATGGAACACCCCGGTGACTTTTTTTCAATGTGGAAAGAACGTGCGCGCGCTGCCGCAAGTTACGCTGCAAGCGGTCTCCGACGGACACGAAATTGCCAATCATACCTATTCGCATCCGCGTCTACTGTTCAAGTCGCCAAAGTTTCTGCGTTATGAGCTTGCAGCCACCCAGGAAATCATCGGCGAAGTTACCGGGAGAGCTCCGGCATGGTTTCGTCCTCCGTTCGGATTGCGTTGGTTTGGTCTGGAACGTGCCGCCTGCGAGCTGGGCCTGACGACCGCGCTCTGGAGCGTGATTGGCATGGACTGGGCCTGGCCGGCGGACCGGGTTGTCGATAAGGTGGCCAGCCGGCTGGAAAACGGATCCATCATCTGCCTGCATGATGGAAGGCAACTGCTTCCCGATCCCGACATCAGCGTCACCTTGGAAGCCGTGCGCCAGATCATTCCCCGCGCCCTGGACCTGGGGTTTCGTTTTGAAACCTTGAGCAGCTTGACACGTGATACATCACCCATTTTATTTCCTGATAACTACTAAGCAATGCTTCCGTTCTGAAATACTCAACTTTTAACTCAAGCCACAGAATGCGGCCACTGCAGGCTGCGCTACTCCTAAGGGAAGGCAAGTTCCAATGAAACGTCAACGCCCTTTTATTCGCGCCGACCGCGCCGTGGACATCCCACTTTCTTCCGCTCAGGAGAAGCTATGGATTTTTGACAAAATCAATCCGGGCAGTCCGGCTTACAACCTTTCGCTTGCATTTCGCATGTCGGGCCATCTTTCCTGTTCCGCATTACAAAAAGCCATTACCGATGTAGTGCAGCGGCATGAGATTCTCAGAACCAGTTTCCCCTCGGTCAACGGCATGCCCGTGCAACGAATTCATAGCGCCGCCGACTGCGAGCTGCAGATGGAATCGCTTGAGGATATTGCGGACAGCGAACAGGAACTGCTCCGGTGGGCTACGGAGGAGATCAAGCGGCCTTTTGCGCTGGACCAGGGACCATTGATCCGGGCGCGCCTGTATCGCTTGAGCAGCGCCGAGCACGCGCTGGTCTTGACGGTGCACCACGCCGTATTTGATGGTTGGTCGGCCAACATTCTCTTCCGCGAGCTTGGCTTGTCTTATGCCGCTTCAGTGAGTGGGCAGGCGCCGACATTGCCGGAACTTAAAGTCCAGTACGCCGACTTCGCGGTCTCCCAGCGGATGTGGATGCAGGAAGGATACTTCGAAAAGGATTTGAACTACTGGCAAAAAAAACTTACCGCATTGCCTTCGCTCGATTTGCCCACGGAGAAAGTCCGCACAGCGGGACTGCCTTCCCGGGCCGATAGCCTTTCCCTCACATTGCCACCCGCCTTATGCTTCCAGATCCAGAGCTTCTGCCGTGAACAGAGGATCACCAGCTTCATGCTCCTGCTGGCCGTCTTCAAGATCATTCTGGCCCGCTATTCAGGACAAACCGACATTCCGGTCGGCGTCCCCATGTCCGGCAGGACGCGGACGGAATTTGAAAACCTGGTGGGATTGTTTTTGAACATCCTCGTCCTGCGCACCGAGGTATCGGGGAAGCTGTCTTTCCGGGAATTGCTCGCGGCGGTGCGAAAAAACGTGCTGGAAGCATATGAGCACCAGAAAGCTCCCTTTGAAGCCATTCAAAATATCATCCAGACAGCGGACCTGGCTGGCCGGACTTCACCCATCCAGGTCATGTTCAACCACACTTCCGTGCCGGAACGCAGCGTCGAGATCGGCGGGCTTATTATCAGCAAATTCATGCCGGTGCTGCCGACCCCAAAATTCGACATCACCCTATACGTATACGAGCGCAAAAATGAGGTGGTCCTGTCGTTTGTTTATGATGCCGGGCTGTTTGCGCCTGAGCAGATCCAGCAGATATCCGAACACATGAGCGGTGTGCTTTCCATGACAGCCGGCAATCTCGATATGCTCATCCAGGACATCCCGCTTGCTCCGCCCGCAAGAAAGATGAGAACTCCCGCTGCGTTCGCCGACGCCGGCCGCCTGACGGCTTCAGAAGATGAATCTCTTGCGGCTGTATTCGACCGGGTTGTGGCCCAAAATGAAGAGAGGACGGCCATCCATGACGCGGGAAGGGAAATCTCGTATAGAACACTCCGGAACAGGAGCATGACTGTCGCGTCCCGGATCGAATCGGCGGTTCCGCACGCGACCCGGGTGGCGCTTTTGTTCAGCGAGGTTTCTGAAGCCGTTGTGGCAATGCTGGGAACGCTTCGCACCAGCATGCCCTATGTCCCTCTGGACCCCAGATACCCGCTGGAGCGGTTGCAATTCACCGTGCAGGATGCGCGGGCTGAGATCATCTTGACACAGCCAGAGCATGCGGAGCTTGCAGCGCTGCTGATGGGCTCACCGGAGCGCCTCATTCTTACCGGCAGTCTTGCGGAATGGGAAGGCCCCTTTGCCAACCAATGCACTTCCGATTCCCTGGCCTACATTCTCTATACCTCCGGCTCCACGGGGCGTCCGAAAGGAGTGGTGCAGAACCAGCGGAACGTAAGAAATCATATCCATCATTATGTCAGGAACACGGGCATTACTTCCTCAGACCGGATGACGCTGTTCTCTTCCTACTGCTTCGATGCGGCGGTGATGGACATCTTTGGAGCGCTGCTGAGCGGAGCCGCGCTTTATCCTATTGATCTCCGCCAGATGAACGGGGATGATATAGCGGAGTATCTCCGCTCGAAAAATATAACGGTCTTTCATTCCACCCCCACAGTGTTCCGCTATCTTTGCGGGGGCATGAGGGAAACAGAGCAGTTCCCCTACTTGCGCAGCGTGGTGCTGGGTGGCGAAGAAGCGCTCCACTCCGATTTAGAGCTGTTCCGACGCCATTTTTCCGATGAATGCATCCTTGTTAATGGGTTCGGCCCCACGGAGATGACGGTTGCCTTGCAATTTCCCGCAGACAAGCAGGAGACCGTCACCCGCGCCAGCCTACCGCTGGGCTGGCCGGTCGCCAATACCTCAGTCGCCCTGGTCAATGATATTGGACAGCAGGCCGCCTTGTTCGGCACAGGAGAGATTGAGATCACCAGCCCCAACCTCGCTTTGGGTTACTGGAACGATGAAGACGCTACGAAACAGGCGTTCCTGTCACGTCCGGACGGCAGCGTCAGTTACAGGACCGGGGACATTGGTCGTCTGTTGCCGGGCGGATTGCTGGAATATTCGGGCAGAAAAGACAAACAAATCAAAATCCGTGGATTCAGGATCGAGCCGGGCGAAATTGAAGTAACGATCCGCGAATATCCCGGCATTCGCGCCGTTGCCGTAGCAGCCGAAGACAATCCGCAGGGAAGGCGCGCTGTTGCCTATCTCGTCCTGAGCAGGGCGGGGACAGACCTTAGCGCACTCCGCGGATTCCTGAGAGACCGCCTGCCTTCTTACATGATTCCTTCAGCCTTTGCCGTTGTTGCGGAACTTCCCATGACCCTCAACGGCAAATTGGACCGGAACAAGCTGGTGATCCAAGAGGAACTGAGCCTGGACGCGGAGGTCACCGCTCCCGCCGGGCTGCTGGAAGAGCAGGTGGCGGGTTGCTGGGCAGGGCTTTTGGGCGTTGAATTCGTCGGCAGGGAGCACAGCTTTTTCGAGTTGGGCGGAGATTCCCTCTTGGCGCTCAAATTCATTGCGATGGTCCAGCGCGACTACGGGGCCAAGCTCGACATCCGGCAAATCTTCGCGCGGCCGGCCCTGGCGAATGTAGCTGAACTCCTGAAAAAGAATCTGGGCCACCAGAACCAGGAGATCGCCATTGTCCGCCGCGAGGCTGGATCAGATACGGCGCCGCTCTCGCACGAGCAGCAACGCCTGTGGGCGTTGGAGCAGATCGACCCCGGGACGGCGGCGTACACCATGCTGTTTGCGCTAAAGCTGGATGGTGCTCTTCATGTTGACGTCCTGGAACGCGCCGTTAACGAGGTGGTGAAGCGCCATGAGATCCTGCGCACCCGCTTTCTGCTGGATGGGGATAATCCTATTCAGGTCATCGAGTCGGACGTGGAGATTTCGCCCTATGTCATCGACCTCTCACAGGAAGCTCAAGATGCCCAGCAGGAAGCTTTTCAGGATCTGATGAAGGAGCAATCCGCAAGCCACTTTGAACTAAATATGGCGCCATTGTTGCGTCTGGTATTGCTGAAGCTGCGGCAGGACTCACATATTCTGCTGGTCGCGATGCATCATATCATCTGCGATGCCTGGTCGCTCCCGTTGTTGCTCCACGAAATCAGCGAACTTTATTCGAAGTTTTCCACCGGCGCTTCTGCGGGAAGGAAGGCCTTGCCGTATCAGTACGCGGATTACGCGTTGTGGCAGAAACAGTTTCTTCAAGGCCAGGGTGCTGCCGAAGCGCTCGACTATTGGAAAATGCAGCTTCAGGGAGTCTCAGCCACAGAATTGCCGATTGACTTCAGCCGCGAAGCTTCGCAGAACCCATGCGCGGCCAGGACCCCGATACGGATTTCTCCCAGTGTGTATGAACTGCTGAAACAGTTTGCCCGCCACGAAGGAGCGACCCTGTTCGTCGCGGTATTGAGCACATTGAAGGTTCTGCTGACGAGGTACACCGGCGAGGACGATATTGTCATCGGCTCCCTGGCAGCTAATCGCGTTAAGGCAGAATTCCAGAATACGATCGGCTTCTTCGCCAATAACGTCGCCTTGCGCTTCAATTTCGGCCGAGACCTGAGTTTCCGTGAACTGGTGCGAAAAACCCTCAAGACGGCCCTGGACGCTTACGCATACCAGGATATGCCGTTTGACATTGTGGTGGACGAACTGCAGGTGGAGCGCAAGACAGGCCGCAATCCTCTTTTTGACATCGTCATCACCTGGAATAACACCCCCGCCGTGCCGTTCCATTTCCCGGACCTGAAAGTGACGTCCCTGGAGACCCCGCGCTCGGTCCCCCGCTTTGACTTCATGCTGAGCATTACCGAGAACCAGCACAATTTGTCCGGCTTCATCGAATACCGCTCAGATTTGTTTGAGGCGGCCAAGATGGAGCGCATCGCCGCACACCTTGTGAACCTCCTGGAGAAAGCCACAAAGGACCCTGATGCTCCGCTTTCGACCATGATCTTCCTGGATAACGAAGAGCTGCGCCAACTCGAGAACTGGAACATGAGCAACATGCTGTTTCCGGGTTCCGCGTTTGTCCATGAATTGTTCGAGGCGCAGGCACAAGCAACTCCTGACGCGATAGCCGCAAGCCTGGGATCTGAGGAGGTCAGCTACCGGGAGCTTAATGAACGCAGCAACCAATTGGCGCGATATCTCGGCGAGAGAGGTCTCGGGCTGGAATCGCGCGTAGGGGTGATGCTGGAACGCAGCCATGAATTGGTGGTCGGAATACTGGGGGTGCTTAAGGCCAACGCGGCCTATGTTCCACTGGACCCCGAATGGCCGCTGCAACGCGTGGAATTCATTTTGCGCGATGCCGAAATCGCCGTGCTTCTTACGGACAACTTTGCACTTGCAAAACTGGTGGGCCTTGAGTCGGGCGGCCCGGAGATCGTGAATCTGGAGTCGTGCTGGCCTGAGATCGGCAGGCAGAGCAAAAACAACCTTGATCACACGCTTGATCCCGCCCACCTGGCGTATGTTCTTTACACATCGGGATCGACGGGCAAGCCGAAAGGCGTCTCCGTTCCGCTTAGCGCCTTAACCAACCTTGTAAAGGCATGGCAGCATGAATTCCAACTCGGGCCGCATGACCGCGTGTTGCTAAAAAGCCCGATGACCTTCGATGTCTCGGTATGGGAATTTTTTGCACCCCTGGTTTCCGGCGCGCGCCTGGTGATATTAAGGCCGGGCGGGTTGTGGGACCTTGAGGCGGTGGAAGAGACGATTGTCGAAAACAAAGTCACCGTCCTGCAAATGGTGCCGACGCTGCTGCGCGGGTTTGTGGATACAGTGGGATTGCACCGGTGCGATTCCTTGCGGTTGCTGGTATGCGGCGGCGAAGTATTCTCGGCGGCGCTCGCGCATGATACGTGGAAGCAACTGCCGGTCGAGCTTGTCAACATTTATGGCCCAACGGAAACGACGGTCAACTCCAACTGGTGGCGCGGGACCACTTCAGAGGCGAAGCGCAGCCTGAGCCTGGGTGCGACCGTTCCCAACGTCCAGGTGTACATTCTCGATTGTGCCCTGCAGCTTTCGCCGATCGGGGTGGATGGAGAGCTTTATATTGGCGGAAGCGGGCTCAGCCGATGCTACGTGCGCAGAGCTGATTTGACCGCCGCACGGTTTGTTCCCAATCCGTTTGAAGAAAGCGGTTCGCGGCTTTATCGCACCGGCGACCGCGTGCGCCGCCATGCCAATGGCGAACTGGAGTTCCTTGGACGCCTGGACCACCAGATCAAAATGTATGGTTACCGCATTGAACTGGAGGAAATACAGGCCACATTATGCGAGCATCCGGCGGTGAGCGAAGCTGCGGTGCTGGTGCGGAAGGTGGGCGAGACTGGAGAGCAACTGGCAGCGTTCGTGGTTCAGCGCGCCTCCGAGCAGGGAAGCGCCGCCTTGGACGCGGCATCGCAGCCTCTTCTGCTGGATTTTGCGACGAACGAAAACGGCGCTCAGGAATGCGACGCGGATGAGCTCCGGAGCTTCGTGGAAGGCAAACTGCCGTTTTACATGGTGCCCGCGCAGATCCACCGCATTGACAAGCTCCCGATCACCAGCAACGGCAAGCTTGATACGGCAACCCTGACGCGGCTGGCGTCTGAGGCCGCAAGCGAACGCAAAAAGCAAGCTGCTCCCGCGAATGAGACAGAGGCCCTGCTGGTGGAAATCTGGCAGGAAGTGCTTGGGGTCGCGGAGATAGGCGTTGACCAGAATTTTTTCCACATGGGCGGTGATTCGATCTTGGCGATCCAGGCTTCTTCGCGGGCCAGACGGTGCGGGCTCGACGTATATCCGTTGGACATCTTTGCACACCAGAGCGTCCGCGAGCTCGGAAGCAACATACGCATGGTCAATCCCCCGCAAATCGGGGAACAAGCGCCCGCGATGGAGGAATGGCAACTGACTCCCATACAGCACTGGTTCTTCGAGCAGAAGGGGCTTACGTTCCACCACTTCAACCAGAGCCTTGGTCTCAGGCTTAGGCCAGGCATTCAGTTAACTATCCTGCGGCGGGCCGTCGATGAAATCATGGCGCGGCATGAAGTGTTGAGAAGCCGCTTTGCCCACCGGGACGGAAGCTGGGTTCAGCAGGTGGAACAGACCGGGCAAAACGCATTTGTTGCGTTCGACTACTCGGATTACTCGCCTGACTGGCGCATCAAGGCCATGGAAATCGAAACCAGCCGCTGCCAAGCCACGCTTCATCTGTTCCAGGGCATCCTCATCCGGTTTCTTTATTTCAATCTTGGCCAACAAGAGCCGGGCCGGCTTTTCATCATTGCGCATCATCTTGTCATAGACGGTGTCTCCTGGCGAATACTGCTGCAAGACTTGGTCGAAGTTTATCTCCAGCTTGCGCGGAACGAAGCGCCCGCGTTGGCGAGACACTCGGCTGCCTACGGGGAATGGGCGCACCTTCTTGCCCAGAAGGCGCGGGAAGAAGAGTACAGACAAGATGCCGGCTACTGGCTCGGCAACATGGTTTTCAAACCATTGCCGGTCGATAAGATGGAGGGCGGGAACACAGTTGGCTCGGAAAAAAGTTTGTCCTGGCATCTGAGCCTCGAAGATACAGACCTGCTCGTTCAGTCTCTCTCTTCCCTGAATGCCAGCCTGGAGGACATCCTGCTCGCCATCCTGGTTGTGACTTGCCAGGACTGGACCAGGACACGCGGCTTGTGGATTGTGTTAGAGGGACATGGACGGGAGAGTTTCGGCTCTGACATGGATCTTTCCAATACGATAGGCTGGTTCACCTCTTTGTATCCAGTCCGCATTGAGCTGCCAGAAGCAGAGGGCCTGCTGAACAATATTCTCGCCACACGCGATCAGCTACGGAAAGTGCCGCACCAGGGGAACACATACGGTATGCTGCGATACCTGTCGGATGATCCCGCTCTGCGCGAGAAACTGGCTGCACTCCCGGTACCCCAGATTTCCTTCAACTACTTAGGGCGGGCCAGCGCCTACCTTACAGCAAACGAGCTTTTTGAAGGGTCGGCGCCCGAATTCGCCGGTCCGGCGCAGGCAGAGCAGGACGAGCGCACCCATCTTATTCATATTGTCGCCATCATCCGCGAAGGGAAACTGCGGATAAGCTGGAGATATAGCGGCAACGTGCATCACGAATCCACGATCAAGGGGCTGGTAGCCAACTTCGCCCGTATGCTTGAGGGGGCGGTGGACCTCTGTCGCCAGAAGAGCCTCGAGGCCGCCCGGCGGCCACAATCAGACGATTCCCATGCGCAGCCGCACGAGCCGGATGTGGATATAGAAGATATTTATTCGCTTTCGCCTCTGCAGGAAGGAATTCTGTTTCACAGCCTGTACAAGCCTGGAAATGACGTTTACTTGCAGCAATGGAATTGCGTGCTATCAGGAAGTCTCGACCTTGAATATTTTGAACGCGCATGGCAGAGAGTCGTGGACCGGCATGCCATCTTGAGGACTTCTTTTGTATGGCGGACAGCCGGACGGCCTGTCCAGGTGGTGCAAAGGAACAGAAAACTCCACATTCAGGAGCTGAACTGGAGCGACCAGCCGGAAGAACGCCATTCCCTGCTGCAAGCCGAACAGGTAAAGAAGGAGCTTGCCGTTGGCATCGATCTTGGCCAGGCTCCCCTGCTGAAGCTCACGCTCGCCCAGCTCGGCCCGGAAAAATGGTGGCTGCTGGTAGTCGAGCATCACCTGATCATGGATGGCTGGTCCCTGCAGTTGATCATGAATGAAGTTTTCGAAATATACTCTGCTGCCGCCGAGCACAGACAGCCTCGCCTTGCGCCGCCACATTTGTACAAAAGCTATATTCTGTCGCTGCAGCGGCAGAGCATGCATGAAACGGAGCTGTTCTGGCGCGACTACCTGAACGGCATCGATACGACGACTTCGCTGGGGATCATTCCCAAAAATGCCGCAACGGGAGAGTACAGGCAGGAAAGGGAGTACATACCGGCGGAAGACATGCAAGCCGTGCAGAGGATGAGCCGAGAGCACGGGCTTACCGTGAACAGCATTGTACTGGGCGCGTGGGCGCTGGTATTGAACTACTACTCGGAGCAAGAGGACGTCCTCTTCGGCGCCGTCACTTCGGGGCGCGAGAGCGGCATTCCCTACCAGGAATGGATTGTCGGCCCATTCATCAACACTCTTCCTGTGCGAGTCCAGCTCTTGCCGGAGCAGCATGTGGGCGACTGGCTTCTGCGGATCCAGCAATCGCAGGTCCAAGCCAGGCAACATGGCCATGCGCCCCTGGTAACTATCCAGAGCTGGAGCCAGGTTCCCCGGGGCACGCCATTATTTGAAAGCCTTGTGATTTTCGAAAATTATCCTGTGAATAAAACGCCGGCAAAGCGCAGCAAAGACATTACCATTTCCGAGGTCAAGCTGCAGGAGAGGACCAATTATCCGTTTACTCTGACCGTAATTCCCGGAGAAGTCTTGCAGCTAAAGTTGGGATACGACTCAGGCCGCACGCACCAGATGGTCGTCCAAGAGTTGCTCAGAAATCTGCGGCTTGTGATGCAGGCCATGGCTGAGATGCCGTCGGAACCGCTGGCCCGGATTTCCGCCACCCTCCGCGAACAGCAAGCGGCTTGCGTTATTTCTTCTGCTCCTTGTGTGGAGTACCCCCTGGAAGCGAAGATGATTCACGAGCTTTTTGAAGATTGCGTTCGCAAGACGCCTTTCACCGTGGCCATGATTCAAGGGGACCAGCAATGGACTTACCAGGAGCTTGCCGCCGAGGCCAGCGGCCTTGCCTCTCTGATCAACAGCAAATCGGAAGCGATCAACGCTAAACCGGAAGCACAGGAGCGGCGCATAGGGATACTGATGAACCGTAGCGCGGCAGCGGTGATTGCCGTGCTGGGAATCCTGAAGGCCAACGCCGCTTATGTGCCGCTCGACCCAGACTTTCCCGCGGAACGCCTTCTTTATATGTTGCAGGATGCGGGAGTTTCACTGGTTATCACCCAGGAGCCGACCGGAGCAAAAGTCCATGGGCACATACCTGAAATCCAGATCGAGAGCATTCCGCGGCGGTCCGAGCTTTTGGCAGGCCGCAATGGCGCTGGGCCGCCGGCCGTGGCTGGCGCAAAGCAGCTTGCCTATGTGATGTATACATCCGGTTCCACAGGACGGCCCAAAGGAGTGGAAGTTGAACACGGGTCTGTAGTGAACCTGCTTTTTTCGATGCGCGACTTCCTACGCTTTACCCGAACGGATGCTTTGCTTTCCGTTACCAGGCTGACCTTTGATATTGCCGGACTGGAAATCATGCTGCCCCTGATTACAGGCGGAAAGCTTGTCATAGCCACAGAAGCCGCGACAAAAGACGGCGGAATATGTCGTTGGGAATGCTTGAAGAGAGGAATTACGGTGATGCAGGCAACTCCCAGCACATGGGAAATGCTTCTGGCGACCGGCTGGAGCGGCACGCCCGGCATGAAGCTGCTGTGCGGCGGCGAGCCCATGCCGGAGAAAGTGGCCGCGGGCCTGCTGCAGCACAACATCGAGCTATGGAACGTTTATGGGCCTACCGAAACCACGATTTGGTCTACCGCGCGAAAGATCGAGACCCCCGCAGATGCGGGCCGGATAGGAACACCTGTCCGGAACACCGAGGTGTATGTTCTAGACCGGATGATGAGGCCAAGACCGTACGGAGCGGTGGGCGAACTCTACATTGGGGGCAAAGGACTGGCACGTGGGTACTGCGCGCTCCCGCAGAAAACAGCGGAAAGCTTTGTCGCGAACCCGCTTACGGAAGAGCCGGGAGCGCGGATGTATCGTACGGGCGACTTGGCGCGCCACTTGCCGGCAAGCGATCTGGAATGCCTTGGCAGGGTAGACGATCAGGTCAAGGTTCGCGGGCATCGCGTGCAGCTCAGTGAGATCGAGGCTGTGCTGGTGGAAACCGGGATCGCCCGGGCGGCCCACGTTTTTGCTCATGAATACGCGCCCGGAGACAAGCGACTCATCGCTTACCTGACACCACCGGCCGCACTCGCGGATTCCGATATCCGCGCTGTCCTTTCGGAAAAACTTCCTCCCAACATGATTCCATTTTTCTATGTCAGCTTGGAGTCGTTCCCCGTGAACGCGCATGGGAAGCTGGACCGCAAACTGTTGCCTATTCCACAGACAGCTGCGCTGGAGGTGAAAAGGGAAACGGTAGCGCCGCGCACGGAAATGGAGTCCATTCTCGCCGACATCTGGAAAGAAGCGCTCAAGATCGAGGACGTGAGCGTGAATGACAATTTCTTCGACCTTGGCGGCCACTCCATCCTGCTCATTCCAGTCAGTCATCAGGTGCGGCAAGCCACAGGCGTGGAATGCTCCATCCTCGAACTTTTTACTCATCCAACGATCAGAAGCCTGGCTGCCTATCTGGCATTTGAAGGCAAAAACGTTCCCGTGCACTACCAGGATGAATCCGGCTTGGAGGCGCGGAGGGCCGCGCTTCGCCTTGAGTGGTGGAAAAAAACCGGCGAAATCGCCATTGCAGACACAGAGTCGGTATAGACACCCGTAATCTCCGTCCCCTCCCTACTCGGCGCATTGAGTTCGGCATTCTTAGGCAATCCAGCCGCCAGCAACATCCGCAGCAAAGATAAAAGGTGAAATAAAGATGCCAATAGCAAACGGAATTGCAGTCATCGGCATGTCAGGCCGGTTTCCCGGGGCTGAAAATCTCCAACAGTTGTGGGAGAACCTGATCAAGGGAGTGGAGACGATTTCCTCCTTCAGCGATGAGCAGCTCGCCCGAAACAAAGTGAGCGCGGGGCTGCGGAAAAATCCCGCTTACGTGCCGGCCCGGGGAGTCCTGAAAGATGTGGAGTGCTTCGATGCGGCGCTGTTCGGCATGAACCGGCGGGAGGCAGAGTTGACCGATCCTCAGCACAGGGTACTGCTGGAGTGTGCATGGGAAGCACTAGAAGCCGCAGGGTACAACTCCGAGACATATGCCGGACGCATTGGATTTTATGCGGGTACGACGTGGAGCACATACTTTTTTGAGAACGTGCTGCCGACCTGGGCGGCGTTAGGGATGTCCACGACGCTGCCGGCGATCATCGGCAATGATAAGGATTATCTGACAACGAAGGTCTCTTACAAGCTGAACCTGAGAGGGCCCAGCCTGAATATTCAGACGGCCTGTTCCACGTCGCTGGTCTGCATTCACCAGGCATGCCAAAGCCTGCTCACCGGCGAATGCGACATGGCGCTGGCGGGCGGAGTCTCCATCCAATTGCCGCAGGAAAATGGATATATGTACCTGCAGGGAGGAATCTCTTCTTCCGATGGGCATTGCCGGCCCTTTGATAACAGATCAGACGGCACCGTTTTCGGAAATGGCGTGGGGCTGGTGCTGCTCAAGAGGCTGAAAGATGCCCTGGAAGACCGCGACGTGATCCATGCGGTGATTCGTGGCTCGGCCATCAGCAATGACGGGTGCTTAAAGATCGGATTTACGGCGCCAAGCGTCAGCGGCCAGTGCCAGGCAATCCTGGATGCGATTGCGCAGGCGGAAGCCACCGCCGGAGTGCACGCTGAGACCATCGGCTATGTCGAAGCTCATGGCAGCGGAACTGCCTTGGGTGACCCGATCGAAGTGACTGCTCTGACGCAAGCATTTCGCAAAAGCACGTCCAAAAGCGGTTTTTGCGCGCTCGGCTCAATCAAATCGAACATCGGACACATGGATGCGGCAGCTGGAGTTGCCGGATTCATCAAGGCCGTTCTTGCTTTGAAGCATGGCATCATACCTCCGACATTGCACTTTTCGAAACCAAATGCGCAGATTCACTTTCCCGAGACTCCTTTCTATGTAAACGCCTCTCCGGTTGAATGGAAGGTGAATGGACACCCACGCCGGGCGGGGGTAAGCGCTTTCGGACTTGGTGGAACCAACGCGCATGTAGTGGTGGAGCAGGCACCGGCAATCGAACCCAGCGTCTTGGGGCAGTCGCATTATCTGCTGGCACTCTCGGCCAAGTCTGAGAGGTCTCTGCAATGGATGGTAAATGACCTGGCCAAACATCTGCGGAGCCATCCTTCTCTCCATCTGAGCAATGTCGCCTATACGCTGCAAGCCGGGAGAAGGCAGCTTCCATGCCGTAGCGCAATTGTTTGCGCCGATTCTCCACAGGCCGTTGCCATGCTGGAACGCCGGCAACCATCCGATTTTCATACCAGCCGTTCTGAAGAAGCGGACCGGCCGCTGACATTCCTCTTTCCCGGGCAGGGATCCCAATATGCCGGGCTGGGGCGCGGCATGCATGAAAATCAGCCGGTATTCGCAAAGCAGATGAATGAATGCCTGGATCTGCTGCGTTCCTCCACCGGCATGGACCTGAAGCCTCTGCTGCTTTCCGAAGCGCTGCTCCCCCAGGATCATGCTACCCGAACGGAGATTGCGCAGCCGGCGCTGTTTATCTTCGAATATTCGCTGGCCGCCACGTGGATGAAGCTAGGAATTTCTCCCCAGACAATGCTAGGACATAGCGTGGGCGAGTATGTTGCTGCGTGCCTCGCCGGAGTCTTTAGCTTGCCGGACGCTTTGCAGCTCGTTGCTTTCCGCGGGCAAATCATGCAGAAGCTCCCTCCGGGAAGCATGCTCGCCGTCAGGCTGAGCGAGCAGGATTGTCAAAAATATTGCAACCAAGACGTGAGCATTGCCGCGGTCAATGGGCCTTCTGCCTGCGTGTTTTCCGGCACAACCGAAAGTATTGACCGTCTGAAAAAGGAACTCGGGGCTGCCGGTGTCTATTGCAAGCAGCTGCGCACCTCCCATGCATTTCATTCGTCCATGATGGATCCGGCCATTGAGCCCATGGTAACGTTCCTAAACTCGATTCCCCGCAAGGTCCCACGCATCCCATTTCTTTCCAATCTGACAGGAACATGGATCACCAATGAACAGGCGCAGGATCCGCGCTACTGGGGAGAGCATCTGCGGGAAAAAGTGCGTTTCAACAGATGCCTAGAAACACTGCTCGGGACTGCCAATCAGGTCGTGGTCGAGGTCGGACCAGGCACAGCGTTGACCGGATTTTGCCGACAGCATCCGGCATATCAGCATGGCGGCGCCGCATTGTTCAGTTCCATTGCCACCATGGATGACCAGCGGCAGGAATATCCATCCTGGCTCAAGGCGGTTGCGGGTCTCTGGTCCATGGGGATGAATATGAAATGGGAGGGGGCCTACGACAAGCCGCTCCAGCGGGTGCTGCTGCCTACCTATCGTTTTGACAGGCAGCAGTACTGGATTGAACCGCAGGTCTCCCCGGCAGCCGAACCGCACATGCATGATTACCGGGTGCGGGCGGAAACGGAGAGCAGCAAAGCGGCAAAACAAGATGAACTCAGGCAGGTGGAGACAATGAAGCTTTTAGGAATCGGCAAAAGCAATATCAATCGGCGCCAGGGCATACTGCAGAAGCTGAAACTGATTGCCCAGGAACTGGTCGGCGGAGACATCAATCTCATTTCGGCGGATGCAAATTTCTTCGAATTGGGGATCGATTCCCTTTTGCTGATTCAGGCCATTCAGTCCATCGAAAAGCGGCTGGGCGTAAAGCTTTCGGTGGTGCAGGTGCTCAGCGAGATCACGACCCTGAATGCAGTGGCGGCATACATTGACGAGCAGTTGACGGCTCAAGCCGAAGAGCTGGCAGAACTGGTCCATGCGCCTGCGCAGACTGTCCAGCAGGCTCCGCTTGAGCCGGTCATCGGAGGCGTTGTGACGGGAGGTGTTGGGATGGAAGGCCTTGAGACGTTCCTGCAGCCGGATGCGGCCTGCGCGGTGGCCCCATTTCCTGAAACCGCTGTTTTCGTGGGCCCTAACCGACCTCCGGCCACGACGCCAGCGGAAAGCGGTCTTGAAGCCATCGTGCAGCAGCAGCTTGCGCTTATGCGCCAGCAACTGGAGATGCTGGGGCGCAACGGTTGCGCCCAGCCGACGAATGCTCCCGCCACCCCGATGCAAGAGGAACACTATGCATATTCATTCTCCGAATCTTCCCAGAAAAAAAAAGACCAGAGGGATACAAGGGGGTTTGATACTCCGGATGTACCCGGCATGATGAACACCGGGTTTCGACGGGCGGAAAACGGCCTTGCCTCCGAGGTACCGAAACAATTTACGAGAGAGCAGGAGCAGTACCTCGATGCTTTTATCAGACAATACAATGCTCGCACCGCCAGTTCCAGACAAATTGCCGAGCAGAGCCGGAGCTGGCTGGCGGATAGCCGCAGATCCGCGGGATTCAATCCGCGATGGAAGAATATTGTGTATCCGATAATTGCGGAGCGGGCGGCGGGCGCACACATGTGGGATATCGATGGCAATAAGTATGTCGATATAACAATGGGCTTCGGCGTGCATCTTTTCGGTCATGCGCCCAAATTCCTCACTGAAGTCCTGGAACGGCGCATGGCCACCGGCATACCCCTGGGGCCTCAACTCGCCGTCACCGGCGAAGCTGCCCGGATGGTTGCCGAGTTGACGGGCCTGGAACGGGTTTTGTTCTGCAACTCCGGCACAGACGCTGTGGTGGCCGCGGTGCGCGCAGCGCGCACCGTCACCGGCAAAAATAAACTAGTTATGTTTGCCGGCTCGTATCATGGCTGGTCAGATATGACTTACGCCCGCCGCGTGCGCAGGCAGGGGTTGGATTACGCAGTTCCCGCCGCGCTGGGGATTCTGCCGGAAGCCGTCAAAAACCTGGTCATCCTGGAATATGGAAACCCTGATGACTTGGAGTACCTGGCTTCGCAGCTTCACGATGTGGCCGCGGTCTTGGTGGAGCCTGTGCAAAGCCGTCATCCGGAAGTTGTGCCGGTGGACTTTTTAAAGAAGCTGAGAAAGCTCACACAAGCATCGGGATGCGCGTTCATCCTGGACGAAATGATCACAGGTTTTCGCGTGCATCCCGCCGGTGTGCAGGGGCTGTTTGGGATCAAGGCGGACATGGCGACATACGGCAAAGTCATCGGGGGTGGCATGCCGGTGGGCGTGATCGCGGGCATTCCCCGGTTCATGGACGCCTTTGACGGAGGCTGCTGGCGATTTGGCGATGATTCCGCACCATCGGCGCAAAAGACCTATTGTGTTGCAACTTACTTCAAGCATCCATTGTCCATGGCCGCAGTCGAGGCCGTGGGCAGACATCTGCGGGAACAAGGAGCGGCACTGCAGGAGAGACTGAACGAGAGAACCGCGTTACTGGCGCGGGAACTGAATGAAAGGTTTTCGCGGGAAGTGCTGCCGCTCAAAGCCGTTCAATTCGGCTCGCTCTTCAGGCTGCAATACGACTTTGAACAGCGCGTGACTGACCTGTTTGTTTATCACCTGAATCACAGAGGGATTTTCGCATGGGAAGGCGGCAACTACTTCCTCTCCACTGCCCATACTGAAGAGGACATCAGGGCGGTGAGCGACGCCATTGTGCTAAGCGCGCTTGATCTGCGGAATGGCGGGCTCATTGAGGGCAGAAGTCTTGCACTGAAAAGCGGACCACAGGAGAAGTCCACCGTCGTGTGCTCCATCAGCAGCTCGCCTGCGATGAAAACGGAAGCCGCACGGAACAGCCATACATCTGTTCCCAAGAGAAACGAAAACAATTCCGCAGGCGCGAAAAAAGTAAAAGCCGCGGAGAAGCGCAAGAGATTGCTGGAGTTCAGCCTTTATTTCTTTGGCCGATATGAAAAGGATTATCAATCAGACAAGTATGATCTTTTATTCAAGGGCACCCGATTCGCGGATGAAAACGACTTTACCGCGGTCTGGCTTCCGGAACGCCACTTCCACTCCTTCGGCGGGTTCTCTCCCAATCCTTCGATCCTTGCCGCGGCCCTTGCCAGATCGACCGAAAGAGTGAGCTTGCGCGCCGGGAGCGTGGTCATGCCGCTCCACAATCCTATTCGCGTGGCCGAGGAGTGGTCGGTGGTAGATAACCTCTCCGGAGGACGCGTCGGCGTTTCTTTTGCCTCCGGATGGCATGTGAATGATTTTGCTCTTGCGCCCAAGTGCTGGGACCAGCGATATGAGCTGATGAGAAACGGCATCCACGACGTTCGGACGCTCTGGGAGGGCCATCCGTTCCGCGCTGTCAGCGGCAGCGGCCAGGAAATACAGGTGCAATTGTTCCCCAGGCCGGCTCAGCGTGATTTGCCATTCTGGCTGACGGGAACGAACACAAACACTTACGCCCTGGCGGGCGAGCTTGGCGGAGGAATGCTTACGAACCTGCAGGAACAACCCATTTCGGAAGTAAAAAGAAAAATTGAAATTTACCGGAAATCGTTGGCTGAGCATGGCTACGATCCTTCCTCGGGCCACGTGACTGTACTGTTGCATACTCTGATCGGGGAGAACGTGGACAAAACGCGCGCAACGGCACGGGAGCCCTTTCTCGCGTATCTGAAATCCTCGCTGGGACTGCTGCGCAACATGGTCCAAAGTGAAGGCCGGGGAGTGGACTTCGACAAGCTTTCGCCGGAAGAGATGGATTTCCTTCTGAACCGCGGATACGAGCAGTGGATCACTTCTAGGTCGCTGATCGGGTCCGTGGAATCATGCAAAGAAGTTGTTGAAAGCTTGATAGATGCCGGCGTGAATGAAATCGCATGTTTCATTGATTTTGGCGCCGATCTGAAAACTGTCATAGAGGGCCTGCCCTACATTACCCTCCTCAAGGAACTGTTCAAGACGGAAAGCTCTGACAGCAAAACTCATGACTTAATGGAGGTGATCTGAAGCTGATTCCATTTGCGGCCGCCGAATGCGCCTGGAAAACCAAAAGAACATATGAGATAGTTCGATCATGCCGCTCACTCGTGGATCATCTTGGGTTGGTAAACTCCTTCTTTGCACTTTCAGTTTTGGGCCGCTGGCCTGGACGCAAAGCGTTATCGCGCAGCCGGCACATCGCGGGAACAGCGCACATGGCAGCCCGTACGCCAAGGTGGAGGCTCTTCTGCACGCGGAATATTTAAAAGATAAACGAGGGGGCATAAGTTTCGGCATCGTAAGAGGCGGCAAGCTGGTCTGTACTGGAAACTACGGATACGCAGATGAGCGAAAGAAAGTCGTTGCCAACGCCGATACGGAATATCCAATCAGTTCGATCACCAAACAGTTCCTCGGGTTAATGCTGCTGCAATTGGCTGATGCCGGGCGCGTACATCTCAGCGAGCCGGTGGCCAGGTATTATCCGGATATTCAGGAGATTGCGAACCCCTATCCATGGTCCTCCCCCATCACCTTTGTGCAACTGGCCACGATGAGCGCCGGGCTTCCGGCCTCGCCATTTTCAGTGAATGATCCCGACGCTCAAGGCACGATGGATCAATGGGAGGAGGACCTGCACAATACCTTGACGCATACGCGGTATGTGTATGAGCCCGGCACACGGCGCCTGTATTCAAACGTCAGCTATGCGATTCTTGCCGCCGCCCTGGAGCGTGCAGCGGGACGAAAATTCCAAGATTATATTGAACAGGAAATCCTTAAGCCACTGCGCATGAGCAAGACTGGTTTTACCGATCGCGCGAACACCAAAATAGCCACTGGGTATTTCCTTGGCGGGTTCGATCTCCCTGCTGACACGCCGCAACGGCAGAATACGGAATTCGGATACCTGTTTCCCGTCGGAGGTCTCTATTCGAGCGTAAACGACCTGGCAAAGTTCATGAAGTTCGAGCTTGGCGACGGACCTGACTCCGTCCTGTCACGGGAAAGCCTGGAGCGGGCATTCACGGGAGTGGTGGTCTCGGACGCCAACTTTGTTTATGGTGATGGTATCCAGTTCAGCGTAGCGCGAAATGAGGGCAGCGCCTTTGTCGCCGTAGGGCATGGCGGCCTGCGGGTGGGCTTTACCTCTTATCTCGGCATGGACCGCTCCACCGGTACGGGCATAATCCTGCTTAGCAATACGAGCGGGGGCAATGCGGATTACAAGCCGCTTTGCCGCCGGATCCTGTCGATGCTGAATCCCCGGTCAAGGGGCGGCACGGGGCAGGCGCCCAGCGAGTCGCATTGAGTTTAAAGTTCAAAGCAACCCGGATTCGAAAAGCAGCGTTGGAAGGACGGCAAGTCGTTGGGATTTTGCCTCTCTCGGACATCGAACCGCCAACCTCCTCTTTTTCAGGGTGCATGTCACGATCGTGATACGGGCTATTTCGAAATCTGCAAACACAACAAGGAGAATCCGAATGCTCAATCGATTAGCTGTCTATCTGGCGGCCCTGTTTCTGGCTGCTCCGCTTTGCTCTGCCCACTCTGCGGGCGAGTGCTCGCTTAAGAGCATCAAAGGAAGCTACGGGTTCGAATTAAAAGGAACAAACATGACCGTGGGTACTTATGTCCTGGTGGGCCGTTTCAGCGCCAATGGCAGCGGGCAATTTGGAGGGACCGGGATCCAGAGCGTCAATGGGAAGATCCACAAGAGCACATTCAAGGGCACCTATTCGGTAGACCGGGATTGTACCGGCGCGGTGCAGTTGGTATTTCCGAACAGCGGAGTTACGGGCAGTCTCTACTTCGTACTTGTTGCAGGCGGTAGGGAAATCTACATGGTAGATTCCGGAGGCGGTACCGTAGAGAGCGGCTCGGCAAAGCGCCAATAGCTTCCCTGATTTTCCCGGCAGGATTCACCTCTTCAAGCCCCAGCCTTGCTCCGAGAGAGTAAGTATGTCAGCACAAAGTCCATTTACGTTGCCGCTTTCGCCCATGCAGCATGGAATTCCTGTTTGAGAGATTGAAGGGCAGTTTCCTGTGTAATCCAGGTGGTAGTCCGGTTCAAGGAAGCGCTGGTCGTGCCTGTATTCGAGCAGGGATGGAGGCTGTTGGCGGGCTGCATGACTGCTTACGTCATTTCACCGGAAAGCCGAGGAGCCATTTCAGGAGGTCCAGACGATGTCTCCCTCACCAGGGGAAGGAGGATCGAGTCCTGCAGCAAATACTGCGTAACACGCCCATGCTTTTGTTCGCACCTTGTTTTCAGTCTGTTCGGAACACGCCTGTACACGCCTGTCCAGAAGCACCCTGGAAGAATTCTTCCTCTTCCGGCCCCATCGCTGTTTGACCTGTTTATTCTGCTTTGCCGAGTGCACAAATGATTTTGTGCTGCCGCAAGCTGGAGGTGGTTTCATGTACCGATCTTTTTCAGAATACTCCCCAGAACAGCGTACCAGGATCGCAAAGCTACTCCAGCAAGCAGACATTGTCCTGCCGCAAACCCGGGCGCTCGAACCCAAAGAGAGCAACTGTGCCCCGCTATCCTATGCGCAGGAACGGATGCTGTTTTTGCAGGAATTTGAGCCGGACAAGGTCCTATACAATCTCCCGCTCGTGTTGCGCTTGAAAGGCCGACTCCGTTTGGTGTGTTTGCAAACCGCTCTTAACGAGATCTTGCGCCGGCATAAAATCCTGCGCACCAGCTTTACAGATACAGATATTGGAAAAAATCCAGTGCAGGTCATCAATCCGGCAGCCCCGCTTGAGATCCGCAAAATAGGAGCGCCATCGGCAGAAGACGGACAGCAGCTCTATCGCTTGATCCTAGAAGAGATACAGAAGCCTTTTGATTTAAAACGTTCTCCTCTGGTGCGGGCAGCCCTCATAGAAGTAAGCGCAACCGATCATGTGTTGATCATAACCATGCACCACATTGTGAGCGATGGATGGTCAATCGCAATATTTGCGCGGGAGTTGCAGGAGCTTTATGGCGCGCTTAGCCAGGGGAGGGATCCTTCCTTGCTGGAACTGCCGATACAGTACGCTGACTATGCAATATGGCATCGGGAGTGGATGCAGGAAGAAAAGCTGGCCACCTATCTTTCCTATTGGAAAGAACGTCTGCAGGCGATTCCGGACCATTGGCACATAGGATCGCAGCCTGAAATCAGGCAGAGAGATTCGGCCGGGGAGCAACAGGAATTCTATTTTCGACCAGAACGAATCGATGCTTTGCGTGAGATGAGCCGGCGTGAGGGTGTAACGCTGTTCATGGTTCTTTTGACAGTTTTAAAGATATTGTTGCTGCGCTACAGCGGCCAAGAGGACATTATTGTTGGCACCCCGGTGGCAGGAAGAAGCCGCATAGAACTTGAAGGGTTAATCGGCCTGTTCGTCAATACGGTCGTGTTGCGCACGGACATGTCAAACAATCCCGACTTCCTGCACTTGCTGCAAAGGGTACGGGAAACAGCATTGGGAGCTTACGCTCACCAGGAAATGCCGTTTGAGAAACTGGTCGAGGTCCTGCAACCCGAAAGAAGCTTGAGCAAGCCGCCGCTTTTTCAGGTAATGGCGGCATTCCAGAATACTCCGCCAGCACAGTGGAACTTATTCGATTTGACGGTCACGGAAGAACAGGTTGATTTGGGCAAGGAAAAAGTTGGTCTTACGGTCGCATTTGTAGAGAGCAACCGCGACTTCAAAGCCATCTTCAGCTACCGCAAAGACTTCTTAGAAAAAAATACTGTCAGCCGGATGGTACAACACTTCGGAAATTTGTTCCGGGAGATCCTTTTGTGTCCAACCCAGAAAATCACTGATCTACCCTTACTTTCTTTGGAACAAAGGCAAAGGGTGCTCGAAGAGTGGAACCGGACAGAAACAGCATTCTCGCATAAGGCGGTTCACGAATTATTTGAATACCAGGCTGAGCAGACGCCAGCGAGCATGGCCGTAAAGTACGGAGACGAGAAGCTCAGCTATCAGGATCTGAACAGCCGGGCGAACCAGTTGGCACGGCATTTACTGCGGTCGGGTGTAAAGCAGGAAGCGCCGGTTGGCATCTACATGAAAGCCAGCCCCGAAATGATAATAGCGGTTTTGGCGATTTTGAAGGCCGGAGCGGCCTATGTTCCGCTGGATACGGCATATCCGGTAGAGCGGCTGAAATTCATGCTGGAAGATGCGCGGATACGGACGCTCTTGACGGACGGCCCCCTGCCGGAGGGGATGAGACAGGCGGGTGGAGATGCAACATGTATTCAAATTTCCCAGGACTGGGAAAGGATTGCGCGGCAGAGCAGGCAAAATCTGGAACTAAAAGTGGACGGCAAGAACCTGGCCTACGCCATGTACACCTCAGGGTCTACCGGAACTCCCAAGGGAATTCTGGTAGTGCACGAGGCAATCACCCGGTTGGTGCAAAACACAAATTACGTCAATCTGGGCACAGAAGACCGGGTAGCGCAGATCGCGAACACGTCCTTTGATGCCGCCACCTTCGAGATTTGGGGAGCATTACTCAACGGCGGCTGTCTTGTAGGGATTAACAAAGCAGCAGCTCTTTCTCCCCAGATGCTTGCCGGCCACATCCGAGAGGAATCCATTACCGCGATGTTTCTGACGGCCTCATTGTTCAATCACACCGCAAAAGAGGCGCCGGATGCATTCGTGACGATGCGGTTCCTGATTTTTGGCGGAGAAGCAGCAGACCCGGATTGTGTCCGCAGAGTTTTGAAAGCGGGAAAGCCGCAATTCCTGCTAAACGGATATGGCCCTACGGAAAATACGACGTTTACCTGCTGGTACTCAGTTACGGATCAGGAGTGGCCAACAAGGTCGGTACCGCTCGGACGTCCCATCGCTAACACTCAGGTGTATGTTTTAGACAGGAATTTGAATCCTGTGCCGGTTGGAGTTGCTGGAGAGCTATACATAGCGGGAGAAGGACTGGCCCGCGGCTATCTGCGGCGACCGGACTTTACCGCGGAACGTTTCATCCCGAATCCTTTCGCAAAACAAGAGGGGGAACGGCTCTATCGGAGCGGAGATCGAGTGCGGTATATGGAAGACGGAATTCTGGAATTTCTCGGCCGTTGGGACCGTCAAGTCAAGTTGCGTGGATTCCGGATCGAATTAGGAGAAATTGAAGCGGTGCTGCGTGATTATCCAGGCGTGGAAGACGTTGCTGTGCTCTTACAAGAGGATGAATCGAAAGAGAAGAGACTCGCAGCATACGTAGTGACAAAGGAAACACGTAAACTGGTCGGGAATTTGCAAGAGTATGCCTATCAGAAATTGCCGGAGCACATGGTGCCCAGCGTGTTTGCGTTTTTAGAGCAATTTCCTTTGAACGCCAATGGCAAGTTGGATATGGAGGCTTTGCAGGCGCTCCAAGGCGAAGCCCCTGAAATCGGCCTTCCCCGAACACCTCTGGAAGAAATCATGTGTTCAGTATTTGCTGACATCCTGGGCGTGAAGCAGATTGGAATAAACAGCAACTTCTTCCATTGCGGTGGCCACTCATTGCTCGTCATGAAACTGGCTGGCCGAGCCTCTCAGCTTTTCCGTTTACATGTATCTATTGAGACTATTTTTAAATATCCCACGGTCAAAACTTTAGTGGAAGCTTTGAACCAAATGGCGCTCAACTCCGAAACCTCCTCTGTGGAAATGATTGAACCTGCGCCTCGCGACGGAATCCTCCCCATATCGATCAATCAGGAAAGCCGGTTATTAAAGGAGTGGTGGACCTCGGTGCGGTCCATAAAAGCTAGGCCTTTTCCGGTAGCAGATGTTTTTTCCTTTTCCAGAGAGGTCAATGTTGGAGCTATTCAGTACGCCCTCAACAGGATCATAGACCGCCATGAAATCTTAAGAACAACTTTTACGCATCCTGAGAGAATTCAGATTTCGCAACTGCCCACCTCGATTTCCGCACCGCTAAGCCGTATGCAGGAAAAGGAAAGCGCGAGGCAGGAGGAAGTCAAGCAAGCGCTGAAACAGTATCTTTCCGCAGGCAGCCTGTTCAAGCAGACCATTCACCCGGCCTTTCCACTTACCCTGCAGATCCTGGATTTTACGGACCTCGAACCGTCGCGGCGTAAGGCTGAATTCTGGAAAGCCGCTGCTACGGCATTTGAAACTCCATTCGATTATGAGACGCTCCCGCTTATGCGCGCCATTCTGGTAAAACTCGAGCTTTGTGAAACTCTTCTGATCATAGCCATGCCGCACATCTTATGTGATGGCTGGAGTTTCGATATTTTTAGGCGCGAGTTGCAGGCTTTTTATGATGGTTTCGAAAGCGGAAATGTTCCATCTTTGTCCACGCCCTTGCAATCCGCGGATTTCGCCTATTGGGAGCGCAAACAACTGCAAGCAGGATTTTTTGATCGCAAGCTGGCTTATTGGGAAAAAAAATGGGCTGATTTTGAGCTCCTGAACATAACCGAATTACCGTTTGCCCGGCCCATGCCAAGTTCTCCGGTGGAAATTGCCGAAGTGCAATGTGTGATGGCGGACTCTAGGCTGCACGAAGAAATCATTTCCTTTACCCGAAACTGCGGCATAACTTTGTACATGTTGTTCCTTGCTGGGCTATACCTCATCCTTTCGGCATTTACAGGCAGGGACCGAATTGGAATTTGGGGGATTTTTGCCAACAGGACGGTTGCTCAAACTGAGCATTTGGTTTCCTGGCTGGCTACCGGGCACTTGCTGGGAATCGAGATAAACCCAAGGTGGAAAGTCTCTCACCTGGTGCAGCACGTAAGGACAGTTGTTCTTGAGGCACACTCCAATCAGGAAGTACCCATGCTGTTATTGTGGCCTTCCATGCGTTCTAACTGGGCTTCTCATATGACATTTGTGCTTGAGCAGAACATTGAGAAAACACCAAATCCTCAGGGCGGGGTTGTGATTGGTCGCGGTGAGATGCCAGCCAATACGGGCGGCCTGGGTTTGCGGTTAGTTTTAGTTCCCGCGCCAGGTGAGCTCAGATTAATCGCTCAATACGGAAACGATATCTTTGATAAACCTGGCATGGAATATTTTCTTTCAGCTTTTTGTGACGTGATCAAGCAACTAATCGCAGGGCCCGAGCTGGAAATCGCGGAGGTGGTCCGCCTTTGTTTGACCGGTTATGGGGGACGCACAAACGTGTGAGATGCCGCAGGAGAGGTAGTTCGATGCCGGTTAAGCCGCAGTTCCACACGAAATTCTCTACGCTGGTCTGTCCGGGCCGTAGAGCTCACCTTTTCCCAGAGGAAGATGTATAATTTCACGGCGGCAGGGACATGGTATGTTCCGCAAAATGTGAACGCCATGTTTTATCTGAATCGCGGTTCGCTCTGTTAAGGAGAGCCCAATGATATTGCAGGATCTACGCTACAGTGTGCGCCAGTTGTATCGCAATCCCACATTTACTGTTATCTCTGTCCTGACTCTCACGCTTGGCATTGGAGCGAACACAGCAATTTTCACGCTCGTGGAAAACGTTCTTCTTCGCCCGTTGTCGTTTGATCACCCCGAACAGTTGTACGTGGTGCATGAAATATCCAATCACAATGAAACCGCTAAACTGCGGCTCTCCGGGCCGGATTTTGACGATCTTCGCGAGAATGCCCGCTCGTTGGAAGCAGTATCCGCTGTTATTCCCTATTTCACTTACACGCTCACAGGAGAGGGCGAGCCTAGAAATCTGAAGGTCACGGCGATGACCAAAGACTTCTTTCCTTTGCTAGGCATTCATCCTCTGATGGGGCGCTTGTATACGCCGCAGGAATATCACATCGACAGTGGCGCCGTTGTTATTTCTCACCGGATGTGGGTGGAGCAGCTCAACAAAGATCCGCATGTCATCGGCCGTAGCATTACTCTTCAGGGGGTATCCATGCCGATCATCGGCGTGATGCCGGATTTGCCCGATGTATTCTCCGATATCGATGTATGGGCTAAAGTGATCCCGGATTACGAGTTCATGCAATGGCGCAAGAACAAGTTCCTGACCGTCTACGCGCGCTTGAAACCAGGAGTTACCCGGCAACAGGCCGAGCAGGAGTTGACTTCAATCCTGACGCGCTCGCCCGAGCAACCCCCCAATCTTTCTGTAGAACTAGTCCCGATGAAAGAGGAGTTGACCGGCAAGATAGGTACTCAACTGAAACTCATCATGAGCGCAGCTTTGCTGGTCCTGATCATCGCCTGCATTAATGTCATGTATCTTCTGCTAGCCCGTATGTCAGAACGGGTGTCTGAAGTTGCCGTACGCCTCAGCCTCGGTGCGAAGCCACAACGTATTCTGAAGCAGTTTGTCACCGAAAATCTGCTTCTGGCGAGCATCGGTGCCGGGTTGGGAATGGTTCTGGCGGTGAATATAGTCCATTTCGTGAAGAGTTTTGGTTTAACTAGTCTTCCGCGTGAGCAGCAGATCGGCATCAATATTCCCGTTTTAGGCGTGATGATCGGGGTCATCATCGTTTTCAGTGTCGTCTGTGCATGGATACCCGCCGGGATGTACAACCGCCTGAATTTGAATGTCACCTTGAAATCGGGGAGGGCCAGCGTCGGACGGCCACGGGGATTCCGCGCTCTGGTGATTTCTGAAGTCAGCTGCGCCGTTGTGCTTGTAATCGTGGCCGGTTTACTGTTGCGGAGTTTCTGGCTGGTCCAACACGTAGATCCCGGGTTTGTGCCTGACCACCTGCTTACCGCTTATTTGCGAACGCACTATTACGATGCAACCGGCGCAACATTTTATAACCAATTATTGGAGAATCTTTCCCATATGCCGGGTGTGAAACATGCAGCCGTTGCAGATTGTTTGCCTGGAGCAAAGGCGGCTACGACGAATATTGATTTCAGCGACCGGCCTAATGATCCAGCACATCCTATTTCTGTCGAGGGCTGCTGGGTTAGCCCGGATTTTTTCCAGTCAATCGGTACTTCTCTTGAGCAAGGACGGTTTTTCAGCCTGGCAGATAATGCGGATGCGCCTCCGGTTATCATCGTCAATAAAGCTTTTGTAAGAACCTACTGGCCTGACCAGAATCCCATCGGTAAACGGATAGCCGTTTCCTATCTGGGTCCGGGACGCAAAGCGATTGGCCCGGCCCGTTTCCGCGAAGTTGTCGGGATTGTGGCGGATGTCAAACAGAGAGCGTTGGATCTGCCTGCAAAGCCTGCTTTGTATATGCCTTTTTACCAGGATGAAACCAATCACGTTTATGCAGGAATGAGCATTTTCGTGAGGACTTCAGGCGAGCCGACCCAACAGGCTATGGCCATACGCAAGGTCATCCAAGGCATGAACCCGAATCAGGCAATACAACAGATGCGTACCATGGAAGATGTTCTCTCATCTACCTTGACTTCGCGGAAACTCAGCTTGATTTTGGTGGGAGCTTTTGCATTCTTAGCATTGCTGCTATGCGCCATAGGGATCTATGGGACGATTGCTTATTCAGTCAGTCAACGGACTCGAGAATTAGGATTACGGCTTGCTCTTGGCGCAACCCGGGGTAAGTTGCTGGAACTTATCATGAGAGAAGGAATGCTGCTCGTCGCCATTGGGCTCGCGGTAGGCCTGGCAGTGTCTTTCATGGTGTCAAGGATGATCTCGAGCATGTTATTTGGGATTACGTCTTTCGATCCTGTGACATTCATGATGGCCAGTGTAATTCTATGTATCATTGCGGCGGCAGCCTGCTTTTTCCCAGCGTTAAAATCGTCCCGTATGGACCCATTAGAAGCCCTGCGGGTTGAATGAAGCCATCCGCCACTCGTACATGAACCTGCAGGCCGCGTTTGGTCTCGGATTGTAGGAGCGGCGGTTATTTCAAAAACGCTACTTCGTAGCGGCCCTCTGGGCCCTGTTAACAGGCACAATCCCCACTTTCCACACTCATCATTCAAGAACATCTTGGCCCAATACTCCCGTCGATGGTACGGCGCGTCTTTCTTTGAACCAGCGAAGCGAGGAAAGCAGTAGGAGATGCCTCAGTCAGGAAAGAGTAATCATGGAGACCTGTATCCAACAAATTACCCGGCGAGGTGTATCCTCGGCACGAAAGATATGAAAATGAAAACCGCTAGGGAAGGCAAGCCACTCTCAGGTCGCTCGGCCAATATGGACTTGCTAGCGCTTACATATTTTGTAACCGCTGGCCTTGCCGGCAATGCAAAGTTTGTGGAAGCACTGCTGCAGGATGCACATTCAGAACAGCCTCCGCTCTTAAAAAAATTGTGGCCCCAATTTTCACGTCATTCAGTATTGGAGCAGTTTCGGGCTACAAGCATCCTGAGCTATCTGGAACAGGCAATCTTGCGGCCCGGCGACATCGCTGAGTGTGGCGTTTTCGAAGGCGGGACAAGCCTTTTCATGGCAGCTGTGCTGCGGGAATTCGGGGCGAGAAAAAAACTGTATATGTTTGACAGTTTCTCCGGACTTCCCGAGCCGGACCGCAGCCACGATACCGGATATCGTGCCGGCTCGATGCGAAGCAATATCGAGTCGGTAAATGATCTGATTCGCATTCACGACCTATCAGACTATTGTGTCGTGAAGGAAGGTTGGTTTGCAGAGACATTCCCGCAATTATCCAGCGTACACGAATTCTGCCTGGTGCATGTGGACTGTGATCTGTACAGCTCTACTCAGGAATGCATCAATACATTTTATCCGCCGCTGCAGCCGGGAAGCCCGATGATTTTCGACGATTATTGCGATGGTTCGGGGGGAGTTCAAGAGGCGGTGAACAGTTTTGTTGAGAAAAGCGGCGAGGTAGTGTTTATCGGGCCTCCACCTCAGGTTGCCATTCTAAAAGGTGAAAAGTCCCAGCGGGACCACGCCGGGTGTTTCACCATGGAAGGGATAGATGGCGTGGTCTTTTCCACTGAAAATCTGGTGAAGCAAAAGGTCTTTAGACAGTTCTTAGTTGAAGTCCGCTCCTTCCTTTCTCGTGTGTCTGAAGATATTCAGAGAGTTGTCGATATTGCGGATGGAAATATAGACACCAGGCCTGATCTTACATCGCCGCTCTTTCATACTATTGCACGCGGAGTGGTATCAAGGTAGCCAGGTGCTTTCTTATACCATGCGTCGAAATCCACCATTTAGAGGACTGTGTCTTCTATCCCCGCGTTGCCATCTATGGCGTGTCTGATGTTGTCATCCACAAAACGACATACAAAACCTTGAATACAGAGGCAGGAGCTATGAATTCGCAGTCAAGTGGTAATGACCTTAATAAACTCACGAGGATGCAGATATCCGACATGAGCGTCGGTACAGCAGCAGTTCCTGCGCGGGAAGCAGGCGAATTGTCGCCGCCGCTTACTGTGTATATTGCAGCGTCATTTGTTTCTGAACCTGTGCGCAAGTCGCTTGAATGTTGGCTGACTGAATTAAATGTGCAGGCGGTGCTTACGTTTAGTTACGCGCAGTTATTTCAGGAACTGCTTGATGCGAACAGCCCACTAACGCGAAATGCCCGGGGCTTAAATGTGGTTCTATTTCGTCTTTCGGATGTAATGAGCTACCAAGATGGGGATGCCGCCGAGTTGGCCGCTGCTCTGTCGAGTGCGGTAGACATGACCAAGGTGTCTAATTTAGTGTGCATTTGCCCAGACTCCGAACCTGTTGCGCAGGCCGCCCATTGGAAAGAATCTTTACTACAGCGACTCGCGGGACGAGACCGCCTGGAAATCGTGGATGCGTCCGAAACCCTGTTTAGAGGAGAGGCGACCGAAATTTATGATCCATACCGGGAACGACTCGGCCATATTCCTTATACGGAATCGTTTTTTGCAGAGCTTGGCACAATCATCTCGCGAAGGATCTGTTTGGCAGAAAACTTATTTGGCATAAAAGTTATCGTACTCGATTGTGACAATACACTCTGGAAAGGGATTTGCGGAGAAGAGGGCCCATCAGGAATTGAACTGACGGAAGGCCACAGCAAGCTCCAAGAGTTCATGCTGGAGCAGCAAAAGGCAGGGCGGCTTCTGTGCCTGTGCAGTAAGAATAATCAGGCGGACGTCGATGCGGTATTTGAAGCGCATCCGGAGATGCCGCTGAAACCTGAGCATTTCGTAGCATCGCGAATCAACTGGAACCGCAAACCTGACAATTTCCGTGAATTGGCCCATCAACTGAATCTTAGCCTTGAAGCTTTTGCCTTTCTGGACGATGATCCGCTGGAATGCAGTGAGATGCGACAAGTGTTGCCGGAGGTTCTCACGATTAAACTGCCGGAATCTGCATTCTCGATTCCAGATTTCCTGAACCGGTTATGGGCCCTCGATCCTCCAAGGCGAACTGACGAAGCCGCCTCGCGAACCCAGATGTACCGCGAGCATGCAGAGCGAGAAGCGTTTCGTAAAGGCGCATATACGCTCGCTGATTTTCTAGCGGGCCTTCGGCTTGAGGTGGCAGTTTCTGATCCTGACGCTGAAAGTTATTTGCGAATCGAAGAGCTCACGATGCGCACCAACCAATTTAATATGACCACCATTCGCCGTACCGTCACAGAATTAAGGAATCTGCTGGATTCCGGCGAACTGGAGGGCCGGGTAACCCGTGTTTGCGACCGTTTTGGGAAATATGGACTCGTGGGGGTCAGCCTGTTCCGGTCCCACAATCAGGCGCTGGAAATTGATACATTTCTGCTGAGTTGCCGAGTTTTAGGTCGAGGCGTTGAACATCGCATGATGTCGTACTTGGGGAAAATAGCTACACAAAGAGGACTTCCCGAGGTTTGCATTCAGTTTTCGAAGACTGCCAAGAACCAACCCGCATTCAATTTCTTGCAGGGTCTAACCGATGCAACCATCAGAAAAGAGGAAACCGTTCAGGGGATGTATTTCGTTTTTGATGCTGCCCGGTTGCTAGAACTCCGCTATGAGCCATCGCCTGAAATCCATGCACCTGTCCCGCCGGCTACGGTTGCGAGTCATAAGCCGCAATTTAACAAATCTGCACTGACATCTCGGATTGTAAAGATATCTACGAGCAGCAGCGCTGTCCTTGAATTCATCCGGAAGAACCGGGCAAGATCGCGATTCGTGGATTCACCTTATGTTCCACCTCAGACCGAGATGGAGTGCAAGCTTCAGAACCTGTGGGAAGACGTCCTTGAGGTCCGTCCGGTTGGAATCATGGATGAGTTTTTTCGTCTTGGAGGTGATTCTTTATCGGCTACACAGGTCATCTCCCGGGTTAAAGAGCTGTTTCAAGTAGAACTTACTTTTGTCACTCTATTTACCGCGTCCACGATTGCCGGTTTAGCACAGTGGATTGAGAACTGGCAACTAGAAAACCCGAAAAACCAATTCCCTGCCATCACTCAAGCGGATAGAACTGGTTTGTTTCCGCTTTCGTTTGCGCAGCAGCGGCTGTGGTTTTTACAGCAATTCGAGTCAGATCAGGCGCTGTACAACATTGGATATGTCGTGCGCCTGATGGGCTCTCTGGACAGGGTGAGTTTGCGGCGAAGCATCCAG
>DASTAS010000018.1:0-331223 GCA_035712465.1 Candidatus Angelobacter sp. | reverse complement strand
GAGGGAACCGGGGCTCCCGCCGCCGTCAGCGCGCCGCTGGTCGGATCGATGGAGAAGGCGCTGATCGTCTGATCGCCGCCGTTGGAGACAAACAGCAGGTTATTGCCGACGCTCAGGGCCAGGCGGTTCACTGAAGAACAGACCGCATTGGCGCCCAGACCGCCGGTTAGAGTCGGCGAGCCCGCCAGGGCTGTCAGCGTGCCATCCACCGCTACCGAGTAGCCGTTGATGCTGTTGCCCGCAGCCGCCTGGTTATTGACGAACAGGAAGTTGGCTGTCGGGGCCGGGTTCACGGTCAGGCTGCCCGGGTTGGTCGTCACGATGTAGTTGGTGAGCTTGCCGGCCGGATCATTCAGGGCCGGAGTAATCGGATAGGTTCCCACCGGGCTGGTCGCAGTCGCGGTGGTGGAGAAGGTCGCCGTGATCGGGTCGGCGTTCTTGATACCGGTGATCACGCCATTGAGTGGCGGATTGACGGTGCCAAATAGCTTGCTCGCGTTATCAGCCGTGACAGTCAGCGGAGCCTGGTTGATAGTCAGGGTGCCGGGGTTGATGGTCACGGTGTAGTTCGTGAGCTTGCCCGTGCCGCCATCGGACAAAGTAGCGTTGATCGGATACGTTCCCACCGGACTGGTCGGATCGGCCGTGGTGGAGAAGATGGCCGTGATGGGATCAGCGTTCTTGATTCCAAAAATCGAGCCGGTGAAGACAGGATTCGGATCACCATAGAGGCGGCTGACACTGTCCACGTTCACAGTCAGCGGAGCCGGGTTGATGGTCAGTACTCCGGGGTTGATCACGATGGAGTAGTTGGCCAGAGCGCCGGTACCGTTGTCAGATAGTGTGGCCGTGATGGGATAAGTGCCGACCGGGCTGGCTGACGTCGCCGTAGTGCTGAAAGTGGCCGTGATGTTATCCCCGTTCACAATGCCGGTTACAGTTCCGGTGAAGACCGGAAGCGGATCGCCATAGATCATGCTGGCGCTATTCACATTCACCGTGAGGACCGCCTGGGTGATGGTGAGAGTGCCGTTCACCGGAGTGACGCTGTAATTGCTCAGCAGACCGGTGCCGTTATCGGAAACGGTGGGGATGATCGGGTAGGTTCCCACTGGGCTGGTGATGGTGGCCGGAGTGCTGTAGGTCGCCGTAATCGGATCGTTATTCTTGATCCCGACGATCGTTCCGGTGAAGACCGGGTTCGGCTGGCCATAGGGACGAGTTGCGTCGGCCGCAGTCACTGTCAGCGGAGCCGGGGTAATAAGGAGGACACCGTTGTTGGTGGTGACGATATAGTTCACCAGCGTGCCGGTGCCGTTATCAGAGAGCGTCGGAATAATCGGATAGCTTCCAACTGGGCTGGTCTCAGTCGCAGGGCTGGTATAGGTCGCGGTGATCGGGTCGTTGTTCTTGATTCCCGAGATTGTGCCGCTGAATGGCGGGTTCGGGTCGCCATAGAGCCGGCCCGCGTTATTCGCAGTCACAACCAGGGGCGCCGGAGTAATTGTCAGCGTTCCGTTATTGATTGTGACGATGTAGTTGGTCAGCGCTCCGGTACCGTTGTCAGAGAGAGTCGCGGTAATCGGGTACGTCCCCACAAAGCTGGTGATGGTCGCCGTGGTGCTATAAGTCGCGGTGATGTTGTCACCGTTCTTGATGCCTGTAATCGTGCCAGTGAAGGTCGGATTCGGATCGCCATAAACGCGCGTGGCGTTATCCACCGTAACGGTCAGAGGAGCGGGGGTCACTGTGAGAGTGCCAGGCACGAATACAAAGTCGTAATTCGTGGCGCTCAATGTGCCCTGCGTGCAGGTGATGGGATAAGTTCCCACAGGGCTGGTCAGGGTTGCCGTGGTGGTGCAATTCGCGGTACCGCTTACTACCGCAATGGTGTCCTGATTTACAAACCCTGTAATGGTGTAGGTCAGCGGCGGGTTGGGATCGCCATAGAGCCGCGTCTGATTATCCGCGGTCACGGTCAGGACCGCCTTTGTAACGATCAGATCTGCGGTTGCGCTGCTGCCTGTGTGGAGAGCATCGCCACCGAAAGTAACCGTGAATGCACCGGTGTGCGTGCCCACCGTGGTGAAGCCAAGCGGGACGGTGGTGGTTGCTACGCCGCTGCCATCGGTGACCGCGTTATAGTGGCTGTTGTTCTGGTTGAAATTGAACCCGATAGTTGCGCCCACAATGGGAGCACCGTTGCCGTCCAGCAGCGTTGCCGTTACGGTTGCGTTGCCGCCGAAAGGTCCTGTGGCCGTTGGTACTGTAAGGACACTTGTGTTGGAAACGCCGATGGTCACAGTTTTCGTGACTGTGGTATCTCCCGAAGGACTATCAATGACGGACAAGTTGCTGATGGTTATCCGGTTTGAAACCGCCGTGCCGGTAGCCATGCTGGCCGGCGTTGTTCCAGTGATTACAAGCTTGCGGACCTCGTTCGGAGTCAGGTTCGGGAGCGTGGCCAACTGAGCTACCAACCCGGGAGCGACTACCAGTCCGCCGCTGCTGCTGGCGTTCGCCGCTGTCTGATTGTAGGTAAAGCTGGTGGGGGAGGGAACAGAAGTGATGGTGAATGTTCCGTTAAAGCCGGTGTTGGCAACGCCTTGGATCGTGACTTTCTTGCCGACGGTCATCAGATGGGGAACCGTTGTGGTAATCGTCACGACATTGTTGGAACGGATCGCTGTGACGATGGGCGGATGGGGCGCAAAAGTTGCCGTTCCGCATGCGCCTGTGCCCTGCGTGATCTGGCAGGCCGGGCTGCTCACATTGCCGCCACCCGCGACATCAGACTGAGACGGAGCAAGGGGTATGCTGACCACCCCGCCGCCGCTGGCTGCATCCGGCAAGGTTCCGGTTTGCAGATAGGTGAAGCTTGTAGCAGTAGGCTGCGACGCGACAACATAACTGCCGTCGAAACTCGCATCTGCCACTCCCGAAATTATGATCGGTGTCCCGGCAGGCAATTGGAAGACCTGTGTGGTCGTGATCGTTACGGTGTCGCCAATGCGCTGCGCACCATTCGTCCCGACAATCTGGAGTGTAGGCGTCGGGAACTGCGCGGCTGAGAGCGACTGTGTGTAGGTGAACGTGGTTGGGCTTGGCGTTGAGACTACTTTGTAAGTGCCATTAAAACTGGGATCATTCAGGAAGAATCCCTGCTGGTACGGATTGGGCAATGTTGGAGGTGCAACTGAGGCAATCGTAACGCTATCGCCGGGTAGCAACGAATGCGGGACTGTCGTCGTGATTGTGACTGTGCCGGTTGTGTTGTCGCGGCTCGCCCCGCTGGGGTTCACAATGAGGACGGATCCTCCCGCGGACAATTCCGGCGGCAGAATATCTGAAACCACGGCTGACGCAGTTGCGGGGCCATTGTTTGTTACCGTAACGTTGTATTTGAGCGGCACGCCGGCGCCCAGGGAAGCCGGAGCGTCGACGCCGAGAACTACATCGGCGGTCGCGCAGGAACGCGGCGGAAACGCAGCTACGTCATGGATCTGGGCCGGACGATTGATGCCGAGATCCTGCAGCCATTGCAACATACCGCCATCACCGATTCGGAAAGCCGCTACACCGAAGAGGTCGTCGGCAACATAAAGGAACGTGCCGCTCTGATCGATGGCCATTCCCACGGGTGTGTGCACCTGGCCAACCCCGCCGAACTTCCCGGAATTGATGAGGCTGCCGTCCGGGTTCACGACGAAGGAGTTGATACTGTTGCTGGACTGGTTGCTCTGGAACAGCAGTGTGTTGTCAGGACTGAGCAGAACCACGTTGGAATTGGTGCCGCTGCTGTGATATGGCGAAGCCGCCGTTGGGGTAAGAACACCGTTGGGATCGACGAGCCAGCCTTCAGCGGTGGGATTGAGTATCGCTTCTCCAGCAAACAACCGCAGGTTCCCATTAGGATCCGCCTGGCAGCTGAAATCAAGCGCGGACAAGTTTCCCGAACCGAGCTTGGCGAAAGGTGAACCCGGGACCGGCGTCAGCAAACCCGCGGCGACGGTGAACATGGAAACGTTGGTGCTGTTGGAAACGGCCAGAAAACGACCGTCCGGTGAAATACTCAATCCGGTAATTGGAGAGCAGCAGTTCGCAGTGAGGGCCGGAACGCTCGTTGGGGCGGAAAGCGTGCCGTCCGCGGCGACTGCGAAGGTCTGAATTTGGCCGTTGCTGGCTGCAAAAAGGAACTGTCCGTCTGGTGTTACCGCAAGCGAGAACCCCTGGCAGCTATCGGCTGTCAGCTGAGTCTTAAACGGGGCGCCCGTGGTCTTGGTCAACAGCCCCTTGGTAGTGTTGATCTGGAACGGCGTGATTGAAAGATCGCCACCATTGGCGACAAACAGTAGATTGTTCACGGTACTCACGGCCATGCGGCTCAGGCCATAGCACGTCTCGTTCGAGCCGATCCCGCCGGTTGAATAGGGCGAACCAGGGAGCTGCGTGAGGGTGCCGGCGGGTCCTGCCTGATAGGCGGAAACCGTGTTGCTGGTCGCCTGGTTGTTCACATACACAAAGCCGCTCTGGGTTTGTGCCATGCACGGAAGCGCCACTGCGAACGCGACTAAGAGCGCCGCGAGAAGCCATGATTTCATGGCGTGTTGCTTCATAACGTTCGCCCCGGAAGTCTGGGCACAACTTTGTTTGTGTGTAGCCGCCCGCATGGCTTGCCTCCAAAGAAACCGCGAAAGAAATTTTTTAGAACTCAATGACGTCCACTCCGCGCCTTGCCCGGCGCAATGCAAAGCCGGCGCGCAGCGCCGGCGAAATTCCTGGTTCCGCGAACCGATCCAGATCTGTTGTCATCCCGCTTTGCAGAGAAAACTGCGAAACTCCGTCCGGCTCGACGGCGGCATCCGCCGTTTTCGTCTCGCCACCAAAGTTCAGAAAAGTGCTGTTCTGGAAGTTGTGATTTGAGGCAAAGGAGATGTCGACGGTAGAGAGCGCCTCGCTGCTGGGCCACGCCTGTTGCGCGCCAAGCGACAGGGCGGCCAGAGCCGCCACGCTCGCACAAAAAGATAGAACCACCGACCTTGCGGAAACCATTGAGCTTCTCCATTCGCGCTTTCATGGAGCGCGACTTGTGCCTTGAATCAAGTCCAGTGCTGCAAAATGCGCTACGAGCCTGGGGCAGTCCGGAATATGGCTTGGCTACGCCCTATACGTCGTAGTGCGAGATATGCGCAGACTAAATTCCGTGCGTTAGAAAACAGTTAGAGAGCCATTAATTTGCTTAATCTGTTTTTGGTCTTAAAAAGAAAGCGACCCGTCTGTCTGTATTGCTTGAAACAAGTTCCCGGAAGGTAGGCTTCGGCGGCTAGCAGGCGGGAGCGAACGCGATAATCGCCTTCAACCACTTGAGTCCGTGAGTATCTTGAGGCGAGGCGATTAGCACGACATTAAGCGCGAATTAAAGATGCTAATCCTGTTGACTTAAGACTTAAGGTCTTGTAAGGCGGAAGGGAAATTTAAAGCTATAGTTTTTGTTCCGGGTTGCACGTATGTGGATGCAGGGTGGTAGTGATAGCTCTGGGGCTGTCTAGAGCTTCTCTTCCTTCACGCGAAAGAATTCCAGTCGCACCACAATATAACCCATGAATGGCTTAGAGTATGTTTCTACCGGTTGCTATCCAGGGTGATGCCGCCGATGCCGGAAGCAGAAAGGCCGGTCGCTGAACCATTGATATTTCTGCTCGGTGAAACGTTGCCTGATTTCGCTCCCAGATCGGAAAAGATGGGCACATTTCCACCAGCGACGTTAGCTACAAAGAGTTCAACCAGCGTGCTGGAATTGTTGACGGCGATCTGCCCGGCAGCGTTCAGAGTTGTGCCGGCGCCTGTAATGGTGACCTGAGGAGGAATGTTTCCTTGCGCCCCCGCGGCATTGACATAAATCGTGATGCTGCTGTTGGTGCTGGTGGTGCCTTTGTTGCTGATAATCAGCTTGCCGAGCGCATCTATGGCGATTCCGGAAGGCTGATTGAGCTGCGTAGCTGTGCCGCTGATGGTTCGTGTGGGAGGAACCGTTAAATTTAAGCCGCTGGCGCCGTCATATACGTCAATGGTGTTGGTCGCCGCGTCGGCAAGATAGAGACGATCATTCGCGCTGTCAACGAAAAGAGCGGAAATCACAAAGCCGGCGTGAATATCGTGCTCAAAGGCGGTATTGCCGGTCACCGTGGACGCATTGGCAAACACGAACACATCACGTCCGTCAGCCACGTAGAGAAGATTTTTTGAGCTGTCCACTCCGACGTCCACCGGCGCAGTCAGCCCGGTCAGGTTGCCGGAGATGGAACGCGGAGCGGCATTCGCGCTCTTGGTGCTCACACCATCGAATGCCAGCACATTGCCCTGGTTGGCGACATAGAGCGTATCCGAATTTGAATCCACAAAGATGTGGTGCGGTGAATTCAGCAAGGTAAGTGCGCCGGAGATGGTGGCTGCGGGAGCAAGATTACCGTCCGCGGTGTTTGCGTTGTCGAAGCGCAGGATCGAGTTGTTATTCGAGTCCGCGACGTAGAGTTTGCCTGGAGCTCCGGGAACCGGTGTGGGAGTGGGTGAGGGCGAACCAGGATTCGGAGTGGGCGTCGGCGAACCGACACCGACAATTCTGCGGGGTGAGATTACGCAGCCTGCAGACAGCGCTATCAGGCATAGCAGCACGGTGAACACGAATGCATTTGCCGGCTGCGATTTCAGTGAGAGCCTTCCACGAACCATTCTTATTCCAGATCCGAACATGGCCGATACCCGCTCCAATTTGCTCCAGACATTCTTCTATTGCACCGTGAGGGTCAGGGGCTGCGTGTGCCTCACGCTGCCGGAAACCGCGGTCACTGTGAGTGTGTACGTGCCTGCCGGCGTCCCGGTAACAGGCGTGGGTGTGGGAGTAGGAGTGGGAACGGGGCCCGGATTACCGCCTCCTCCGCCGCAGCCGGTTGCCATTACCATAACCGCGAATAGAACGACTGAAGGCATGATGTATGCAAGTTTCTTTGCCGGCATGCGTGCACCGCCGGTCATGGTCCAAGCCTGTGCAGCCTTTGATCTCAAGGTGCTGCTGCTTATGAGCATCGAGAGAAGCAATGCTAGAAGCGCCAGTATCAAGCTTTCCGAGCCGAGCCCGAACATGTTGCGAGGCGCTTGCGAGGCGGGCGGCAATGTTAACGCGCGCGCCGTAGTGGTTACGCCAATGTTCACGATCGTTGGAGTCGAACCGGATACGAGCACGGGTGAAGCCGGACCGGTGCAGGTAGCCTGCGTTGGCGCTCCCGTGCAGGAAATGGTCACGTTGACTGAGCCAGTTACCCCGGCCGCAAGCGCGAGTTGAAGAGTGTAATTGGCAGACTGCCCGGCGATCACCGTGGTCGCGGTTGAGCTCGCGCTGGTTCCACCGATAGTGAAGTCAGGCGGAACACTTACCGTTTGCGACAGTGCTGCGGAAACGCTGCTGCTGAAGTTGGTGTCGCCCTGATAATTCGCGGTGATCGAGTGCGCTCCAAGCGCCAGCGTGGAAGTAGTAATGGTCGCTTGCCCCTGGGGATTCAGGTTGCCGGAGCCGATCGCGGATGTACCATCGTTAAATATCACCGTGCCTGTCGGAGTCACGGTGGAGTTGGGGCTTACGGTCGCGGTAAAGGTGACCTGCTGTCCCACGCCCGAGGGATTGAGCGACGAGCTTATGGCTGTTGTGGTCGCCGCTTGCGTCACCGATTGCGTCAGCGGCGCCGAGGTGCTGCCGGCAAATGTGGTGTTCGCTCCAAAGGACGCCGTAATTGAATGCTGACCGACGGTGAGATCACCCGTGGTAAATGTGGCCTGACCTGCTGGATTCAGCGTGCCTGTGCCGATGGCGGCGAGGCCATCAGAGAAGGTGACTGTCCCGGTGGGCGTGCCCTGGCCGCTGCTTACCGTTGCCGTGAACGTAATTGACTGTAAGAACACCCCCGGGTTCGGGGAAGACGTGAGCGTGGTGGTCGTAGCGATGCCGTTCACCGTCTGCGTGATCGCGGCTGAAGTGCTGGGGTCAAAATTGGCATCGCCCTGGTAGACCGCTGTAATGGAGTGGTTACCTGCCACCAGCGCTGATGTAGAGAGCGTTGCGTTCCCGCTTGCATTCAGTGACCCGCTTCCAATGGAGTTTGCGCCGTCAAGGAACGTTACTGTGCCGGTCGGTGTTCCTCCCGCGCTGGTTACAGCGGCGGTGAACGTGACTGTCTGTTGAGCAGTGGAGGGATTGGGTGCTGAGCTTACCACCGTAGTTGTAGGCGTCCCGTTCACTTGCTGAGTCAAAGCGGCAGAAACGCTGCCAGAGAAATTAGAATCGCCGGAATAGACTGCGGTAATCGAGTGCGAACCTGCGGTGAGGGCAGTCGTTGCGAACGTCGCCTCGCCGCCTGCACTCAGTGTTCCGGTCCCAATCTTCGTCGCGCCGTCGCGGAAATCTACAGTTCCGGTCGGCGTGCCGGACGCGGTAACAGTGGCAGTGAAAGTAACAGACTGCCCCGCGGTTGAAGGATTTGGGGACGCAGTCAGGGTGGTGGTGGTGGAAGCGGCGCTTGCCGCGTCGTTGAACAAATAAGCGGTGATTGTGCCCGTGAGGGGGCTGCTCCCCGTACCTGTGATCGTGGAGGTGGAGTCCTGACCGTCCACCGCATAGGCATAGAGAATGTGTGTGCCAGCGGTAAGGACCGGCGCCGTGACGCTGAAGGACCCTGCGCCCGCTGTCGCTGCGGTCCACGGCCCCTGCCAGGAGTCAAACTGGAAGAAGATGCCCTTCACTGGCGGCGCTGTAGGCGAGAAGCCGCTGCTTGCGGAAACGGTAAAGCTGGGCGTGGGACTATTGGTTGTATTGTTCGCCAGATGGGTGATGCTGGTCGTCAAGGGAATCGTCTGTACCTGCTGTTCCGTAATCACCGTCACGCTGTTGCTGCTGCTGTCCTGGTTAGCGACGTAAACGGTGTTGCTCAACGGATTGACGGCCAGCGGCTTCGGCCCGACTCCCACCGCAACTGTAGCAACATTGTTGGTAGCTCCGTCGATAACGCTTACAGTCGCCGCAGTATTGTTGCTGACGTAGATCTTGTTGCTCACGGTGTTTACTGCGACGGCTGCAGGCCGGGTGCCAACGTTCACACTGGTTGTGGTATTCGCCGCGCCGTCGAGAACAGTCACTGTTCCACCATTAAAATTGGCCGCGTAGATCTTGTTCGTAATCGGATTGACGGCCACTTGCACCGGAGTATTACCGGCCTGCACAAGAGTGGCAGTGTTGTTCGCGCCATCGATCACGGTTACGGTGCCATTGGGGTTCCCGAGCTCATTGGCTACATAGACCTTATTGGTGATCGGGTTTACGGCTATCGAATTCGGGCGGAACCCGCCAAGAGGAACGGTGGCAGTAACAAGATCAGTACCGCCGTCGATGACGCTTACTGTGTTGTCATTTGCGTTGGCGACGTAAATTTTGTCGGTCGCACTGTTCACGGCCACCGCCAGAGGCGCAGTTCCAACCGTAATTGGCGCTGAAACGACGTTCGTTGCCCCATCAATCACTGAAACGGTGCCATCCAGTGTGTTGGCAACGTAAATCTGATTCGTGACCGTGTTTACCGCCAGCGCTTCAGGCTCGGCGCCGACGGTGAGAGCAGTTGGAATGCCGGTAGCGCCATCGATGGCTGTCACCGTTCCGTCGCCCACATTGGCCACATAGATTTTGTTGGTAATCGGGTTTACGGCGATAGCGCTGGGACTGATTCCCGTGGTTATCGGCGACAAGGTGCTGTTGTTGGCTCCGTTGATGACAGTAACAGTGTCATCAGCCACGTTGGCAACGTAGATTCTGTTGGTGACCGGGTTGATGCCAACTCCTGCGGGTTGATTGCCAACTGCCACGGTAGCGGCGCCGTTTGTCGCGCCGTCAACTAACGATACGTTATTACTGGTTCCATTCGCGACGTAAACCCTGCCCGTCACCGGGTTGACGGCTACCGCAGCAGGGCCGTTGCCTACAATCAGCGTGATTCCGGCTGCGTTGTTTGCGCCATTGATTGGCGTCAGTCCGCCGACTGCCCCTCCGCCGTTCGTGACCCAAATAGTGTTCGTGACAACGTCCACGGCCAGAGCGGTGGGATGCGTAACGGATGGGCCGGCAGAGACGCTCGAAGCTGCATTGGTAGCGCCGTCAATCACCGTTATCGTATCGGCGCCAATCGTAGCGACGTAGATCTTGTTGGTTACGGGGTTTACGCTCACGGCCAAGCCTGCAGAGGCGATCGCGGTGGCCGTGGTATTTGTGGCCCCATCGATGATGGTTACGCCGCCCGCAGCGGCCGCATTGGAAACATAGATCTTGTTCGTAACCGCATCAACAGCAATGCCGGCTGGCTGCGTTCCGGCTGCGATGGGTGCAGCGCCTGCAATACCGGTCGCGCCGTCAATCACCGTCACATTTCCGCTGCCGCTGTTAGCTACATAAATCTTATTCTTCACCAGGTTCACGGCAACTGCGCTAGGAGCGGTCCCGACGGTGATCGGAGTTCCTGCGGTGTCCGTGGCGCCGTTGATCACGGTCACATCATTGGCCCCGCTATTGGTAACGTAAATTTTGTTCGTGACCGGATTCACTGCAATCGCGCTGGGATTGGTATCCGCTGGGACTGTGGCCGCAAGCGCGTCCGTTGCCCCGTCGATTACGCTCACGTTGGAGCTGCCGTTGTTGGCGACGTAAATTTTGTTGGTCGCCGTGTTCACAGCGAGCGCAACAGGTGAGGTCCCGACCGGAATAGTGGCTACGGTATCGGAAGCTCCGTCGATCACGCTCACGTTGTTGCTGGCGGTGTTTGCTACATAGATCTTGTTGGTCACGGGATTGACCACAATTGCCGAAGGCGTGGTTCCCGAGCCAACCGTGGTGATGACTCTTTGCGCATGCGCCGCAGAGCACAGCAACGCGGTGCCCGCCAGAAGAACGCCGGCTTTAGCTGCAACTGAACCCGGAAGCTTGCCGCTCATTTGTCCCAAGAAACGCCAAACGCGCGACGACACAGAAGCATTCATCTCTCTCTCCATATCAACAACACAGGTATCCAGAAGCACAGTTTTTGTTTACTGCGCGCTTCTCGGACGACCAGCTTTTGGTTGTCTGGGGGACTTGCCTGGACATTCGCTGCGCCAGTGGCTCCCAACGGTCAGGATTGCCACGTCGCCTGCTTAATCGATAGCTCAGCCGGAATCGTCGATTTTCAAGATCTCTGGTTGCGCTGAGCATACCGGGTATTTCTTTGGCTCGCAATCATTTTTTGCTATCTGCGGCACTCAGGTAATAGCTCTTGGCTAGCTCGTTTGTATTCAATGAATACGCCACTAAACGGCCAGACTAAGGTAGCTATTCTTATATAATTAAGATTAACGGCTCCAATAGTTCGGCCAGATAGAGCAGTCAATCCAAATGGTTCTTGGACGGAATTTGCGCCTGCAGGCGGATGATGGCGAAAAAGAAAAAGGCCGGCGAAGTTTTCGCCGGCCTGAGTGTTCGGTTAGACGGTTGCTTTGTTACGGGACAATGTAAACGTGTCCTTGGCCGGTCACCCCCGGTGTGGTTGAAGGAGGTCCAGTCTTGCGAATGATTCCTCTCTGCCTTGTCTGGTTTGGAACCTGGATGGAGGGGTCATCGCCAATCGCCAGGATCGCACCAGCGTCGTTCCCACTGATTCCAAGGGCAGTAACGGCGCCAATTGGAACATTGGTGCTGAGCAGGGGATCCACGGCCGCATCAGTGACCCAAAGCTGCTGCACATTGCAGATAAAGTCGTACTGATCAACTTCTGGGTCCTCTGCAAGTCCGTTGGTGACACCGGGATTGAAGACGCCATCAGCAGTGACGCCAAGCGTGCCCATGTAGATTGCCGGTGTGGTTGCCGGATCATCCGGTACGCTGGGTGAGAGCACTACACCCGGAGGCGGCAGACAGGCCGGACGAACCGTGGCTGGGCCAATGATGAATCCACCCGGGTTCTCTTCGATGATCTGAGGCGCCTGCAACCTGGCAATAGCGCGCTTCACCGGTGAGGCAGTTCCTTGAGCCATAAAGGGCTCTGCCTTCAGCAAGTTGGTAACATCGCCTTTCTTGATGAACTGTCCGGCGATCGGCGGCGGACCCAGTTCGGAGATGTAGAGGTCATTACCGTTGAAAGCCATGCTGATTCCGCCAAGGCCGTTGAACAGCCGTGCAACCTCCAGTGGAGCTCCCGGAGCGGTAGCAGGGTTGGTGATCTTCTCCACGAAGCCGCTGTCACTGTACAGAATGTAGAGGGAGCCTTGGTTGAAAGGACCGTCGGGTAATGCGACGCTCTGAACGACGGTGCCCTTCTTGCTGCCAGTGCCGTCCAGCACGCCGTTCAGCACCAGGGTTCCTCCTCCCGGTCCGGGAGTGAAGATGAAGCGGTAAATGTTCGAGGTGAAGCCCGAAGCATCCGGCACATACACCATTTGCTGTCCTGTGGTGGCATCTGGAGCAGAAGCCGCAGGCTGACCAGGAAAGAAGTTGGTATCTGCCTGGAAGCAGTTGCTTAATGAGCCGGCGCCGGTGATGGGGTTCTGATCAATACGGCAGAATCCCAGGGCTTCATCGGACACCCACCAGTTGCTGTTCAACCAGAGCAGCCCTCTTGGATGCGTGATGCCGGAAGCCAGCAGAATCCCCCGTTTGGCGGCGGAGGGATTCACGGATGCAACCTGTCCTGCCGAACCATTCGGGCTGATGGCGCAGGGGGGAGGATTCTGTATGAACGAAGTTGTTGCCTGACCATCGCACAAAGCTTCCGGAGAGAGTGTGGGCGAGGCCTGCAACCACCAGGTTATACCGGCGTTGTTTCGCGGAGGTATCAGCTCGTTCGGCGGGAAGAGATCGTTGACAAAGGGATCCATCACCACCGTCATATCGGCTACGATGCTGCCGTCCGACAGGGTCACCTCATCCGCCGGCAGATTGGGGAACGGCTTGGTGCCGGTATTGGGGTCCAGCGGATTGATGGGCTGCAGAAAGGTGAGGCCGCTGATGAAAGAATAATGCTGGAGAGTGCCATTCACGAGCGTGCCCTGCTGGTTCCATACTTCCATCAGCCCCGGCGTGGTCGTGTCATAGCGCACCACGCGGCTGCCGTTGCCGAAATACAGCCAACGGCCGTCGGGAATGGTCGAGAAGTACTGGTCGGAGCCCATGCCCGCTTCGGCAAACAGGTTCCGGAACTGGATTACGCCATTGCACTTGGGGAACGTGTAGAAGCACTGATCAGCATTCTGGATGCGATTGATGAAACCCACATCTTCCATCCAGAGGTCGTGCCCGATAAAGGCCATGGCGGTGGCGCGGCCACCGGTGCCTTCGGTGACGCCGACACGCTCGATCTTGTTGCCTTGGAGCGTGGACGTGGGTGAAAGCGGATTCAGCACGCGCCATATATCCGTGTTGCCGAAAAAGCTTATGTATAACTTGCCGTCAGGGCCCAGAACAGCGCTGTTGACCCGGAGCTGTGCCGGCCTTCCCGTGACCGCCTCATTGTTTGTGAACAGCGATCCAGGGCCGGCAAAGACGTCAGTGGTGTTGATTGCGGTGCGGCCCCCGCTAAGGATGAAGCTGTAACGCCGCACTCCACCAACCGCTCCGACGAAGATGTAGCCGTTCGTGCCATTGACTCCGAAGGTCTCCGCCTGGTAATCGGTGGCAGGCAAGACGCCGCTGATATCACAGGTATTGAGCTCCAGAGCGCCAGTGGGACTAAGCCGGCAGAAGCCGTTTACGCTGTCCGAGACCCACCAGTCGGTGGTGAACCCGGTTGGACTCGCCGCGTTGGGTACTCGCACGCGAACCATGCTCATGGGCTGGTTCATTCCCGCGGTTCCAATCTGAACGCTGTTGTTGAAGGTTCCTGTTCCGACGGACTGACCCTGGACTGCGGATACCAGAGCTACCACCGCCATGGCGATAAATGCTTTCCAGAAGCTGCGAGTCAGCAAGGACCTCTCCTTGGAGGGTTGAGCCAATTCCTTGCCCGGGGCTCGCTTGAGTTTCGAAGTCATTTTAGGTTCCTCTCTTCGTCTGCTGCTAAATTCCTTGCTAGTTGCTGAACTTACAGCCCGCTAATTTGCTGGCGGCTGCCGGGCCGGAAGCCCGGCAGCCGCTGGTTTGTGTTACCTCAGGACGGTGACGCCGGTTTTCAATATGCCGCCGCCGCTGGAGGTGATGGTGATTTGGTTCGGCGACGGTACGTTCCCAATGATCACATTGAAGAATCCCGCCGCTGCCGGGATTGATGGGCCCATCACCAACGAGATCGGTTGGCCCGTTGCCTGGTTAATAACGTCCAGAGTGACTGTCAAGGTCACACCGGGTGTGAAGTCTGTCGCCGTGATATCCAGACGCGCTTTCTTCGTGCGGTAGGTCGCGTTCACGATCTGGATGATATCGGCGCCTGGATTCGTGACAGCCACCGTGGTCGTCGCTGCGGCGCTGACCAGGAATGGACTGACCGAGCTCTTCGCGGTTACGCTGAACGCCAACTGTAGCGGAGCCGTAAGCGCCGGCACTGGAGGAGCGGTGAAGGTAACGCTCACCGAGCCGTCCGGATTAACCGTTTGTGTGCTCAGCGCGATTCCCGCCGGTGCGCCGAAAGTGAACGTGAGCGTGCCGCCTGCCGGGTCAACCCCGCTTGCGGTGAGCTTCACAACCGTTCCACCCGCGACCGGGCCGTTCGCTGAAGATGTCAGCGTGGCTACCGGAGCTGTTCCTGACGGAGGTACCGCGATGGGCACGATCACCGTCGCAGGCGCTGAAGCCGGCACGGTTCCGTTTCCTCCCACAACCAACTGGAAGGTCAGGTTCTGCGTACCCGCGACCGTGGGAGCGATGAAGGTTGCCTTGGCTGAGTTTGCATTCTGGATAGTGACCGTCGGGTCGCCAGGATTGATGATCTGCGACCACTGGAAAGGCCCGCTCGCCGGAATGCTGAGTGTTCCATCCAGTGTGACCGCTACGCCCGCAAACGGGGGATTCGGATTCGAGCTGAACGTCGCACGCGCAACGGAACTCGCGGTTCCAGCGAAGCAGGTGATCGGCGGAGTTGTGTCATAGGGGAACGGGTTTACCTCCGTCAGATTCTGGTTTGGATAGAACGGGTTCCCGGCCAGGCCCAACTGCACCTGGATGCTGTCAAACACGCTGCCCAGCAACGGCAGAGGTCCGGAACCGTTGGTCAGGAACGGGAAATCATCAAAATTAAGCGCGACAGGAGGATTGCCCGGATCCAGCAGTTCGGGGTAAACGTATAAGCCTGTGGGCAACTGGTATTCGTCTGTATCCAAGCCACTCTTGTTCTTGCCCAGCACGCCGCCGCTCACGCGGGCGCCAATGTTCTGCGTAGGAGGCTGGAAGTTGCCGCCCTGCGGGAAGCGTGCGCGCCAACGGCCGCGTTTGCCGATGTTCGGTGGGCCGGGTTCAACGGGGAAATTCGTGACCCAGGCAGGTTCGCGGAACGTGAGATTCCCGTTGCAATCGTAGTCAATCGGGGAAACGTCAACCGGACGCGTCCAATCCGTGGTCATGCCTTCGACCCTGGTGCGGACGCCGGCTTCCTGCGGGAAGTTGGGATCGGGCAGGGAAGCAGTGCCCTCAATGGTCACTTCAACGACAAGGTAGGCTGGATCGACGCCCTCAGCGGTAAACACCCCCACGTTGCCGACGGCCTCTGTTGCCGTCATATACGGCTGGCCGGTGAGCGGATTATCTTCCTGGGTGCCGATGACATCAACCCAATCGCCAACTTCAAACGGCATTTCAGTGTAAGGATCCTGGGGGTAGGGATTGTCAGCCGTTTGTGGGTCGCCAGGCGCATTCATCGTGAACCTGGTAAAAATGCCTCCGCCGAATGGATCACGCTTGCGGTTGATTTCAGGGCATTGGGGATCGTCATACCCGGTGTAAGTGAATCCGGCGGGTGCCGTCATAACATACGGATCCTGTACTCCGGCAAGGGCGACGCCATACGGGTTGTTGTTGACGTCATAGGTCGCCGGGGGCACTACCGGTATGCACATCGGGTAGCCTGTGCCGGCGGCGACGGTCGGATTTCCCTGGTCGACGGTGAAACGCGGATCAGGGTCCGTGCGGGAGCTAAGTCCGGCTGACAGAGGCGTTAGGCCGATACTGTAGCGGCCTTTCACCAGCGTGATAGGCGCGCCCGTGGTCGGATCGAGAGCCGGGGTTCCGTCCGGGTTGGGAACGGTTATCGTGATTTGGGGGTCGTTGATCTGAACTCTCTGTCCATTCACGATCAGTGTCGCGTTGCCATAGTCGATTCCTTCAATGAACCCGGAGAACATGTCAGCCGCGTCCTGCGCAATGCGAACAATGCCCGCGATGCGCTGGCCGTTGACGATATTCATGTCGATGGTGGCCTGATAGGTTCCCGGGAACCGGACGGTATCCGCCATCGCCAACCCGCTCTGATATACCGGATCGGTCTGGTGCGTGTTGGGATTCATTTCGAAGACTTCTTCCCATGTGAGAAACGTGTTCGGGAAGACCACAACCGTGCCGGCCGGGACGCGAATCAACTCATCGTTGACTTCGATCCAGCCGCCGGTGCTCTTGCAGTTATCGGGCTTGGGAGGATTGTCCGGCGTCGGCGTCGGATTGTCGTCCTTGTTGCACAGCCCAGGCGTCGAGTCCAGTGACGCATATTGAATCTGCCCGGCCAGGAGAACGCCCGCCGGCCGGGTCTGATAAGCCGGCTCCTGAATCAGCGGCGGAGGTATCACCTGCGGCGTTGGCCAGGGAACCGGATTAAGGCTGCTTGTCTGGGCGGACATGCTCGTTCCCAGTCCTGCCACCAACAGCAGAGCCACAACCGCGGCCACCCTGAAGATCTTGGTTGTTTGTTGTCCCGTCATTCTGATGCTCCTTCCGTCGTCCTTCCGTGTCATGGTCTTGAACTGCTCTACTGCTGAGGGGAGGCCGGTAACTTCCAGCCGCTCTGCTGTGCGGCTGGAAGCTGTTGGCTCATGGAATCTAGTTGGGGATGGCACTTTGCACCCCCAATAAGTTCTGCAGGAAAGTCGGCTGCGGCTTGCCACCGTTGGCTCCGGTTGCCGGAATTTCCAAGAAGTTATCTTTCGCGCGTCCGGGATGATCGGGATCGTTCTCCACCGGGTATCCACCGGGTCCGTGTACCGCCCCGTTGGGTGTGAATAACTGCGGATGGTCAAACGGCGCGGATTGATTGGCGGTGCGCGGATCGGTCAGCGCATTGCGCAGGAAATCCACCAGATCGATCTTGTCCTGCATGGTGAGTCCAATCATGTCGATATCGGCATCCATGAACTGGTGTTCCGGTCCGAACAAGTTGAAGTCGCCGCCGCGGTTGTAGAACTCAACCACCTGTTCCAGCGTTAGCTGGCTGCCGTCGTGGAAGTAAGGAGCGGTCAACCCGACATTGCGCAGTTGCGGCGCCTTGAAGAAGCCATTGCGCGCAGTCATGTCTCCGCAACTCAGCGGCGCAATGGAGATGCCATCGCCCGGGCGGCCGGGAATCTGGATGGTTTGCGAGGGATCTTTGCAGACCCGTTCGCGCAGGTATTCCGATTCCGAAAGCGGCGCGTTCGAGTCCGGATCAGTTCCGCCGAGTCCGGCATCTTCTGATGTCGGCCGCACGCCGATGTGGTAGAACCCGGTGTCATAGACCCGGACCTGCATATCGGCCATGATCATGCGTTCTGACGGTCCCACAGTGCTCACCGTCCCGACGGAGGCGTTGGAAAGCTCCGGACCACCGTGGCAGTTCACGCAGCGCCCAGTCGTCTGGAAGCGCAGCAGGCCGCGAAGCTGGCCTGTGGTCAAGGGGGTCGGCCCGGTGGAGTAACTGATTTTCACGGGGAACGTGGTAGTGGGCGGCATGCCGAACAGCAGCGTCAGCTTGCCGGTGGAGTAATCGATCTCCCCATCATCCAACCCAACCCCCATGATGCGTCCATCGCCGTAATCGAAGGCATACGCCATGTCCTGATCGGTGAAATCCATCAGAGGATCAAGAGCAATCACTGACACGGTGTACGGAGTAACGCCCGGGTCAAGCTGAACGGTGAAGCTTTGGGTATGTCCGTCGCCGACCAGGTTGTAGGTCTTTTGCTGCTCCATGTACTTGTCGAATGGAGTCTGGTCCGCGATCAACGTGCTCTCATACTCCTGGATGGCTACGCTCCAGAAGAGCGAGAAGTTGTATTCCATCTGGGTGTAGTCGGAGGTATTCGCGGGGCAGCTCTGGCCCTTGGCCGGATCGGCCGCGCTTGTACTGCCATCGGAGGCCAGGCAGATGTGTGAAGCAAACTGCCACCATTCCGGCAGGAAGGCTTTCTGGATCAGCGCCGCATAGCTGGTGTTGAGCCCCGGCTTGGGAGCATTGGACATTGGGCCCAATACGCTGTCCGTGGGATCAACCATCTGCTTGGCCAGCGGCACGCGGGCCAGAAGCTTCTTGCCTACCTGGCGCAAATCGCGTCCGTCAGCCGACATTTCCGCGTTGCTCAGGATCGGTCCCAGCGACTGTGAGCACAGAGCCGAGTTCTGCATGGCCACATGAGCGGGTCCGAGTTTGCCGCTGCCATCGATCACCAGGAGGCCGGAATTGTTGTTGCGTGCGCCGAACGGATCCAGTCCGTTGCACACGTTCTGTGCGCGCCCATCCCAGAAATTGCGGTAGTTGAATACCGCGTTCACAACGCTGGGAGCATTCCGTCCACCGGTGCGGCGCGTTTCAATTCGCTTGCTGGGATCAGCGGGGTCAGGATAAGAGAAGATTGGATCGTTGATCAGATTGTCCTGTTCAACGCTCGATATATCGCCAGGCGCCGTGCCTACCTGTGACCCGGCTGAGGCGCTCAAATGAGTGATCGGGCTGCTAAACCTCTGATTCAGTCCTCCTGCCAGAGCCTCTGAATCGCCAGTCGGTCCTACGAGGGGGCCGGCAGCTCCGCTGAAATTTTGAAGGGTGTTAGTGCCGCCCGTCTGTATCTGCCCGTTGGTTCCGACCTGGCCCACAATGACCTTGCCCATGGTCAGCGGAAACGAACCCTGCGAAGCGGAGACGTCGTTTACGTCAGAGACTACTGAGAAACGATCATCAGGATTGGAAACTTTGTGGAAAGGAAAATCGCCGTCGTGATAGCCACCGAAACCCGCTCCGGCGGTTCCTGCTACATAGTGATGGTTCGGACCCTGAACGCCGTTGACGGTAGGTCCCATTTGGAAGGTGCCGTCAGCTCCGGGATTGACCTCATTGTTGACGCGACTGTCCGCTCCGGCGTTGAAGTGACAGCTTGCGCAGGCTTGAACATCGTCGCTGCCGGCCTGCATGTCCCAAAATAGGGCCTTACCTAACTCAATCGCAGCGGTCTTATCGGCGAGAATACCTTCCATGCCGAATACTGGGGGAACAGGAACGCTGGACAATGCTGCGAGCGGCCGGAGCGGGATCACCATTCCCTGTTCCGGCAAGGTGCCACTGTCGCCATCGCCGCCACTTTGCGCGCGTACGCGGCCGTAATATCCGAGGGCCACGACTATGGCGACTACCCATGCGAAGATGCGCACAAAAGCCCGAGTAGTCCCGGAAGACGGTTTCATTTTGTTCTCCTCACAAACTTGGCTCCAGCCTTCATGCCGCTGGACACAGGCCACTCTGGCGGTAGCCTCTAGGGTGAGTATCAGTGGGCGCGATTAGGTACGGATTAGTGCTGCGTTAAATATTCTAATCATCAGTCGGAAGACGAAAGGATGGCTGTATATATATGTGAACAAACCATATAAATATAATCTGTCTCAAATAAGACTACGTCCGGGAGGCCTTATCTTTAATGTCCAAGATGGTACTTTTTGGCAGTTCTTGGCATGTTCTAATAATTTTTTGCTATTGTACTAACGTTCATGTCGAGTCGTTATCGCTCTGGATCAATCCACCCGATGACTCTTTCATCGTGAAGTTCTGCGCTGAAAACAACGTTGGTAGTAATCCGATTTTGGGGAAAGCTTTCCGCCGTAGCGGGCTGCCGGCCCCTTTCAACCGGGCCTTAATCCAACCCTGCAATCCTTCTCAATTTGCAGAGCGGGGTTTACGGGAGTAATTTCCCGATGCCCATGGAGGATCCGTGTTGTAAAAGGATCTTTTGCGGGCAGAGTAGCAGCGCATTCGATGAAGTCAGCAATGGCAAAAGAGTGTAGCGCCCAAATCTCATTGCGCCAGCCAACGTCGTGCATAGATCGCCACATTGGCCGCGAACACCACTGAGGCGGCGGCGATCAGCAATAGAGGAGGCACATTGGGATAGACCAGAGCGTCGAGATAATGCAGCACAAATCCTCCCTGGTAGGGAGCGATGCCGGCACGCATTTCGAACCAGTTTTCCGCCAGGGTCAAAGGACAGCTCCAGGGAAGGATTTCAATCAGCAGGCCCCATACGAAGGATGTGATGTGCAGGCCCGCATACAACGGGCGTCCGCGAGTCAGCAGTGCGCCGAAGATCACCCACAGAATAAAGAGCGCGTGCACGATCAGGACCAGAATGGCTAACGCGACATACATTGGCTGCTATCGCCATTTTCGCAGACATGGCCGGCCGCGCTCTTGGAGTTTCGATCGACACCCCGTGGGGGCGGATAGGATGTCGCGCAAGCGCGCTATTGGAAACGATTCAAAAGACAAGCCCCCTGGCCGAAGGAGTGAAAGACCGCCAGGGGGCTGCTTCAGTAAGGGGCATCGGTTCCATGAAGAACCGAGTACGATACTATCGCACTGCGACATTCAATGCAAATGGATTTTGCGGATTGCCTTTTCTGAAGCGGGCGTCCCGCTGGCGGGTAGAGTACAATCCCTGCCATGAGTATGAATGTCCCGCCAGCGCCAACTCCACCGTTCGCTTCGCCTGGACGGGACATTTTCTGATCGAAGGCAACAAGCCGGCGACCTTTGGCCATCCTTTCTGGTCCTTCATCTGCGATTTCAGGATGCTGGCGCTGATGGCCACGGGAACGCTCGAAGAACGCATGAAACGCGGAGTGGAAATGCGTGAGGCGGCGATCAGCGTAGGTGGCCCTGCTTGAAAATCAGAATTAGCAGGTACGCGGTTCCAAGAACAACATTTGCAATTCCCAATACCGCGTTGCCAAGGCGAACGGCCGAAGTGTCAGGTTCTCCCTCCGGGTGAAACAGCGTCTTTAGAAGCGGCGCCTTGACGCCCACCCAGGCGCGGCGAAGCCAGAGAGCGCCCAGACCGATCCAAAACACAGCCAGCACTATATAGTAGGAATGCACGACCTGTTATTTTGCCACACTCACGGCAAAGCCGCAGGAGTTTGGCGTTTTAAGACGCCCCGATGTTCGAACCAATGCCCCCTCACGTGTCAAGGGTCGTGACGGAATCGGTGGATGCTGAATGAAGTGGCGATTGATGCGAAGCCGAACACGGCGACAACCAGGAATCGTGTATTTCTCGGAGCAAAAAATCTCAGAATGCATGCGAATCTGAATGCTGTAAACTCGATTCATGCGCGTCCTGGGCATTGACTGTGGCAGCGAATACACAGGCTACGGCCTGGTAGAAGAAGGACCCGGACATCGGCTGTTTTCCTGCGCTGCCGGCGCCATCCATCTGCGCCCGCGCGACAGCATGGCTGTAAAGCTGCAACATATTTATTCCCAGCTTTCGCACCTCATCGCCGAACACCAGCCCGAAGTTGTTGCCATTGAAGAGGTCTTTTACGCTCTGAACGTAAAATCCGCCCTCAAACTTGGCCAGGTACGCGGTGTAGCCATGCTGGCCGCATCCGCGGCCGGACTCGAGGTGGCAGAGTACTCCCCGTTATCCATCAAATCGGCCGTGGTGGGCTACGGCAGAGCAGAGAAGCATCAAGTGCAGGACATGGTGATGCGCTTGCTCAGCCTCCCCGAGCCGCCGGAACCCGCCGATGCAGCCGATGCACTGGCCATTGCCATCTGTCATATTCATACCGCTTCAACTTTGAAGCGGTATAAAAAAGCGGGAACGAAGGAACCGATTTCATGAAAAGCTTCTGCATGACCGTTGTGCTGCTGGCGCTGGCTGCCACAAGTCCTGGATCGCAGAACGCGAAGCAGTACAATCCGCGTGTCCCCACGGTCTCTTTTGACCTGGTCTGGGCCCAGGTCACGCCACAGGAGTTCATCGTCCGCACACAGGCGGATGGCCCTTCCAGCTATCTCTCCCGCAATCCGCTGAAGCCGGCTCAGCCGCGTGAAGAAAAGGAGGCTGATTACACGGTGGATTTCACCATGTCCCCCAACGACGCTCGCCGAATTTTCAAATGGGCCCAGCAGGCGAATTACTTCAATGGCAATTTTGATTACACAGCGCATCCCATCGCCAATACCGGCAAGAAGATCCTGACCTATGCGGACCAGACCCGCCATTTTCAGACTGTCTATAACCACTCTGAGAACAAGGCGATCCAACAGTTGACCGCATTGTTCCAGAGCATCTCTTCCACCATCGAGTTCGGCCGCAAGCTGCAGTTCAAACACAAATATGACAAGCTGGGGCTCGAAGATGAACTGAGGGCAATGGAAGACGCCGCTGACAGTCACAACCTGGCTGAGATACAAGTCATCGCTCCTACCTTGAAGTCAATCGTCGACGATGACTCGGTCCTCAACATCGCGCGCCGACGCGCAAAGCACCTGCTGGCCCTGGCAGCTAAATAGCTCAGAGCTCTGGCGGTCAAGAGTCACTGGGGAACAGGTTAGGTGGCTTCAGGTGCGTTAGCGCCCAAATACCATCAGGCCGCCGAGGCTGCCCTGATAGATCAGCGCCAGCACAACGATCCCGGCGATCGCCATATAGACGAGGTTCGGCGCGCCATCGCGTTTCTGCAGGCGCCAGCGCCAGATCGCCAGCAATATAAAGATGACGGCCAGCGATGTGCCGAGCCACGCATGTATCGCAATCACATTCGCGGGCAAGGCTCCTCCGGACTGGCTCCTCCACCACCAGCCAACTCCGGCCGTAGCAGGGGTAATGATGGCCTCGTACAGCACCATCCACGCCGCCGCGTTGTGCAGCGACACGCGTTTTGACCACAGGCCGAGCAGGTCGCTCAGAAATGCCAGCGGCAGCAGCGCCGCGGTAAAGTTCACCAGGATGGGATGAAATTCCTTCGGCGAACGCGGAGGGTTAAACGTGGGCGAGGGCCCTTGCGCGCGCTCTGCTGATGGCTGCGGCTTTCCCTCGGCGCTCGCCACCAGTACGGCTTTCATGTTGGGATGGGGAGCGCAGTGGTAGGGAATTGTGCCTGGCTTTGTGACCGTCAATTTCCAGCTTTGGCCGCCTTTGATCAGGCCGGAATCAAAGCTGCCGTCATCGGCCGTGACGGTGTGGTCGTAGATGTCTTCATTCCTGAACTCAACCGTCTGTCCCACGCGTACATTGAGTTGAGCGGGCTGATATTGAAAGTTCTTGATGACCACCACAGCCGCGGCTTGCGAAGGCACAGCCGCAGCCGGCTGAGGCTCCGGCTGCGACCCTGCTTTTGAAGAGGCTCCTTGCTGCGACTGCAAACTGCCTGCGAACGCGCCCGCCAATAATGCGGATCTCTGTGGGTGCGCGGCAGCGGCACCGGATGCGCACAGGAGAATCACCACAGCGATCTGCTGCCGCACACGCCACACCTTTTCCTCGCCCCGGCGAACCGAGCGTGTGCCGGGGAATTGAGTGAGAGACGGCATCATCAGTTCCAGTCTTTGTCTGCGACCTTACGATCCCAACGAAGACTGGATCTGCTTGGCATGATCCAAGTGCCCCTGCAGCATGGGCGCCGCTCCCTCAAGCGCCGACTTGAGCTGCGCGTTCTTAGCGTTGGGAATGAGCACCTTGCTGGCGGCATCAATCACCTGCTGGTGAAACGCCACTTCATGGTCCATGTATTCCTTGTCAAAGGCGCTGCCGCTCAGCCCGCGCAGCTTCTTCATCTCCGCTTTGGCTGCGGTGTGCAGTGACTTGCTGGTAGCGCTCGCTGCCGGCTTTACGCCCAGCTTTTTGGCCAGGTTATCGACCGAGCTCTGCAGTTTGGTGTGGTCGTCAATCATTTGTTGGGCAAACTGCTTGACCTGGTCATTCTTGGTTTTTTTGAGCGCCAGCTTCGCGCCCATGATGTCAATGCGGTTCGCGGCCGTGACGATGCCCACAATCTGCGGATCAGTGGGTGCGGCGCCTCCACCTGCCTGTGCGAAAGCGACAGATGCAAACAGTGACATCACCGCCACTGTGCCTGCTGCGATAAACTTCTTTGCGTTCATGAAACGTATTCTCCTTTCAGAAATACACAACGAGTACGTACCAAACTTTGCTGCTGGACTGCCGGGGTGCAGGGGAAATCCCGGCGATTGCGCATCATGAGCCGAGAACACCCGGGCTGTTCATCCGTTCGGCCAGTTGGCGTTTGTCAACTGTAAAGAGTGCGATAGGGGCCTGAGGTTACACGGGTGGCGACGCAGGTGAGATACGCTGAGCATGGGAAGAGATGCCAGCCAATCACAAGATTGCGAAAAAATCCAAACTCAAAACATAACTAGGGGGCACGAAGAAAAAGTAGAATCCGGTTCCCGCAGCGGATCGGGCTGCCACACAAGAAATCGCCGGGAATGCCAAAGATGCCAATCAAATTGGAACCCGGCGCTCAAGTGTTGCGTTCCTCAGCGTTTCTTCGCGTCCTCCGTGATGGATTTACTAATTTAGGCTGTTTTCTGTTTGGCCATGCTGGAGAAGAATTGCTCCATGCGGTCCTTCATCTCGGCTGCGGTGAGGTCTTCTTTGTGGGTGCCGACACCCCAGCTCTGGCCGAACGGATCGACGAAGCTTCCCCAGCGATCGCCCCAGAATTGGTCTGTGACCGCCATGGTTTCTTTTCCGCCCGCAGTGATGGCCTGCTGGAATACCTGGTCGACATTGGGGACGTAAAGTTGAATGGTGCCGGTGATGCCACCCAGTGTTTGCGGCGACTTAGGGCTGCCCGGTTGGGGCATTTCGTCCGAGAGGAAGATAATGGAATCGCCAATTTTGATTTCGGCGTGCATGATCTTGCCGTCGGGGCCCGGCATGCGGACAAGTTCCTGCGCGCCCAGAGCCCGCTTGTAAAAGTCAATTGCTTTGGCTGCGTCGCGCACGACCAGGCTCGGGGTTACTGTGTGAAAGCCTTCCGGAATAGGGTTCTTGGCTGGGGCCATGGTTTTCTCCTTTACCCTGGATTTTTCCAACCGCAACAGTTTACGCTTCAACCGGGTAGCGCGTGTGAACGCGATGTGGAAAACCAGACCCGCACAGCCATTTCATGGTCTACCTGCGCCAGTAGATGTCGATTGGCACGCAGGACAGCCAGGCGTTCGCGCAAGTTGAGAGCGACTGGCCACCAAAACATCTTCATCACCATTGCATGACCGGATACGGCTGTCCATGTGCTTGACCAAGCAGGTCCAGACCTATCTCCGCGGTAATAAGTGACTTTCAGCGAAGATGCTGAAGGCAAATGGACAGCAGTGAACCATGCGAATTTTCTCCAAGTCACTGAGTCAAAAAGGAAAGACAATTGGGGTGAGTAGTGGGGGTCGAGACTGCGATAAAACGTGAATGCAATAACTTACAGCGCAGCAGATGGCACCAAATTCCTCGTTTTCGATCTACTGCACCATGAACCGCACGGAGCCAAAATTTCAAAATGGGATCTCTTCGTCGGTGATCTCCGCAGATGGACTCGGCCTTTGCCTCTCCTCGTCGCGTCTCAGCCGGAATCGCTCCTGATTTTGCAGCAGCCATCCAACGCCCTTGTCCGTCAACCGGCAACTTGTGAACGGGGTGCCATCCCAATCATGATCTTGGAAATATTCAACCATTCCCTTTCTGGAGAGGCTTTCGAGTGCCAAACTCGCAGCTATGTTTGTGAAGCCAGAGTTGCTCATCTTATTTTTAATGTTGTGTGGTTGGATACCCTCCTCAGGTGTTGACCGATCAGACATAATCGTGACCATGGCAGCTATCTCGTGGGCTGATAGACCTTCCGTAGTTTGCATTTCTGACATGGTTGCAGCCGTTTGGAGTGCCTCCGCTTTCTTGGCTTGGGCCTTTAGCCTACTCGTCACCTCAGATTTGAGCGTTTCAAAATCACTCATCGAGTGGAGACGGTACGTCACGATGTGCCTATGCCTGATATCAAAAGGAAACGGCTCTGGCCGAGGATCGGCACAGATCAAAACCACTGGCTTACCATTTGCAATAGCAAAGCCCACCTCATACCAGATGTTCGGATTGTTAGCCGTGATATCAGCGAGGCATATCTCCGTCTCCCGAATGCCCTTTTCAATGTCCTCAATCAGAACAGTCGTTGCAGGATCTTCGTCCACCCGATATGGAGTGAGACCGGCGGCCTCGGTTGCGGGCTTCAATACATCTCGGTAACGCTTATCGTATGGACCGCCCCTATCAAATGGCTGAATTATTTCAACTTATTTGTATTTTCTTCTTGACAGCGGCATGCGACCTGGTGTACTTTGACAATGACACGGTTGAGCAATCAACAGTGCGCCGGGGCAGCCCGGCGGATCCTTTGAGGTCCCAACGTCTGCACTCTCGCCGGGACGCCCATATTGCAAGCCCGGGATTCCTCAAGGCGGCGCGCGCAAGCCGCATCTGCCGCGCGCCTCCGGGTGACCCTGTTTCATTCGTGAGCAGTACGTGTGTACCTGCTTTCCCCGCTCGCGACGTGAAACCCGGTCACTTGAAGTGTGCCCAAGTCAAAGCGAGAGTTGAATTCTCCTTCACTTTCCCAAGAGAAAGATTTTCCAGACTTTGGCTTTTCTCTGTGTCTCCGTGCCTCAGTGGTAGGTTTTCAACTTTGGCGCTGGAGCTTTCTGTGACTCACAATCGCCTTCGGCTCATTGCCGCTGCCCTGGTGCTTCTGGTGGCGGGCGTTCTTTTCTCGCAAACCTCCAGCCAGTTTCCGGAGCTGGATAAAGACGGCAAACCTGTGGTTCCACGTCCCATGCCGCACCTGGTGTATTCGCCGGCGGATTTGGCGCACAGCGCGGTGACTCTGCCCGCCGCCGTTGGCGGAGCCACGCCGAACACCAACATTATTCGCATGGGCGCTGCGACCAAGATGACGGTTTTTGCCAGTTGCACGCAAAACTTCGATCTGGTGATGAACGTCTACGCCGCCGACGACCAGAGCCAGTCGAATCCAACCTTCACTCTGTACAACAGTTACACAATTGCCACCGGGATGGCTGCTGGAGCGCAGCAGGCTTTTGTGGCCAGCGAACTGGCTCCCAACGTCACCAGCGGCACGCTGGCTACCGCCGTGCGCCTGCCTCAGCTCGCGGTCTCCTTCTTTGAGAAGAATGACGTTGCCACGGCGGGCACGTGCACCGATCGCGTCATTGTCGGCTACTAGCTTCCTACTCCTCCGCGTCTCCGCGCCTCCGCGGTGAAAGAACTCTGTCGAGGTTGCCATGAATTCCATCGCCGAATACATCATGGACCGTACTGGGATCTGCACGTGGACTGACGGTGAGCCGGCGTTTTCACCGCGAGAAACAGAGGCCCTTGTGAACGTTGTTGTTGAAGCCTGCGCCAGGCTGGGCGCACAAATCGGGAAGGCCTGAACATGTCTTATCCATCACAAAACGGCAGGAGCAGCGCAATTGACAGCGGCATGCTTGCCCGCGTCGGGCGCAGGCTGCGCAACGCCTGGGACGTATGGTTTGGGCCCGACCTGCCCATGCCGCCCAGCGCGCCGCCAGGTACGCCGCCGCGCACCACCGATTATCCGGTCGCCTACAACATCAATATCCAGCCCCGGAACCTCGAAGCCATCTCGTTTCACCAGATGCGCGCACTGGCCGACTCGTTCGACCTTGTCCGGCTCTGCATTGAGACGCGCAAAGACCAGGTCAGTCGCATGCCGTGGTCGTTCCGGGCGAGATCATCTATTTCGTCCGGCCGGGGACGCCGCAACATCTCACCTGAGCCCGCCAACGCCGCTAATTCGAGCGCAATTGAACAACTAACTCGCTTCTTTGCTCTTCCTGACGGCGAACACACGTGGCAGCAGTGGATCCGGCTGCTTCTTGAAGATCTGCTGGTGCTTGATGCTCCGGCGCTCGCGCCTCTGGCCGGCGCCGATGGCGAACTGTGGTCGCCGGGCAAGCCGCTATACGCGCTTGAAGTGATTGATGGCGCGACCATCGCCCGCAAGATCGACGCCATGGGCCGCACGCCTGCGCCGCCGGCCGTCGCCTACCAGCAGATCCTCAAAGGCCTGCCCGCGGTGGATTTCACCTCAGAGCAGTTGATCTACCGGCCGCGCAATGTGCGCTCGCACAAGTTTTTCGGCTTCTCGCCGGTGGAGCAGATCATTCTCACCATCAACATCGGCCTGCGCCGGCAGATGCACCTGCTCAACTACTACACTGAGGGCAACGTGCCCGAGGCGATTGCGCAGGCGCCCAAGGAGTGGTCGGCCGACCAGATCAGCGAGTTTCAGGAGTGGTTTGACAGCGCTCTGGCAGGGAACTCGGCCCGGCGGCGAAGGATCACCTTTGTGCCGCAGTGTGGCGAAATCCAGTTCACGCGCGATCCCATGCTCAAGGACGCGCTGGATGAGTGGATCACGCGTATCGTCTGCTACGCCTTCGGTCTCTCACCGCAGCAGTTCGTGGCCGTGATGAATCGCGCCACCGCTGAGACGAGCGTGGAGCAGGCCGCCGCCGAAGGCCTTGCGCCCGTGCTGTGTTACCTGGCCGATACGATCAACTTCATTGTGGAACGCTACTTTGGCTACCGCGATATCGAATTCGTCTGGGACCAGGACCGCACCATCAACTCGCTCGATCAGGCAAAAATTGATGACATTTACGTCCGCGCCGGCGTGCTCTCCATCGATGAAGTCCGCGAGCAACTGGGCAAGCACCCGATTGGCGCCGGCAATGGCGTGGTCACCGCCACTGGGCTGGTGCCGGTTAACGGCTCTAAAAACAATTAACCGCGGATTAACGCGGATAACCGGCGGCCTCCGCAATTCTGCGCCTCTCACGAAGTGCAACCGGAAGGCACGAAGGTTTGTCACGCGCCAGCGCCCCAAGGCGTGAATGAAAATAGCCCGGTACGCAGCACCGAGGCGCAGCCGAGGTGCAAGTGCCGGGTAAGCATAAATAAAGGACACAAGTCCCGTCAGGGACGGCTGAAATCAATCGGCATATTCCTGCAGACCGTGGCGGTCGAGGAAGATTTTCCATTCTTCAGCAAAGCTCTTCTTTGCGTGGTGTTTCTTCTGGTTCGCGATATAACGCACGGTTGCATTCATTTGTGACATGCCGATCGAGAACGCTCCGTACCCAGTCTGCCAGGCGAAGTAGCCGTGGCCTTGGTCGTGCATCCATTTTGAAGAGCCGGACTTGATTAACTGAACTGCTTTATCCACGGCTACGCTGGGATGAAGAGAGAGCAGGACATGAACGTGATCTGGCATGCCGCCGATTGCCAGCGGCTTGATCTCGTTCGTGCGTGCGATTCCGCCCATGTATGCCCAAAGGCGTGATTCCATTTCTGGCGCGATCAATGGTTCGCGATTCTTTGTTGAGAATACGTAGTGCAGGATGCTGGCGAAGGTGTGGTAGGCCATAGGCTTGGCATTCTAATCTTCAATCGTCCCTGGCGGGACTCTTGTCGTTAATTTACCTGTACCCGGCACTTGCACCTCGGCTGCGCCTCGGTGCTGCGTACCGGGCTATTTTCATTCGCGCCTAGCGGCGCTCCGATTCTCGCGCAGACAGATATTTGGGGCTTCCGGTTGTATTTTCGAAAGACTAGATAGGTTACGACTCAGTCACGCTGCTTCGTTCGCAGCGGCGCTTTGTTTTCAGCTCCACCACTCCTCCCCAGTTCTTCTGGATCATCATCATCAGTGTTCATCAGCGGTAGGCTTTTTGCTTAAATCCGCGATCATCCGCGGCAATCCGCGGTAAGGAGTCTTATGAAACTTTTTGCCCAGCTCGCAAAAATCGATGAGGCCCGCCGTGAAGTCTGGGGCGTGGCCACGGCCGAGGTCGTGGATAAGGAAGGTGAAATCTTCGACTACGAATCTTCCAAGCCGTACTTCAAATCGTGGTCGGACGAGATCGCAAAAGCCAGCGATGGAAAATCGCTTGGCAACGTGCGCGAGATGCACGCGCCCAGCGCGGTGGGGAAGCTGGTGGCGCTTGAGTTTGACGATCAGCTCAGGCAGGTTCGCGTCGGCGCCAAGATCGTGGACGACACTGCCTGGCAGAAGTGCAAGCTGGGCGTTTATACCGGTTTCAGCATCGGCGGGAGCTACGTGAAGACGTGGAAAGACGGCGAGTTTACCCGCTTCACCGCCAATCCGGTGGAAATCAGCGTGGTGGATAACCCATGTGTCCCGGGCGCGCACTTCACCGCAGTCAAGACTGATGGTTCGAGCGAAGTGCGCAAATTCAGCCAGAAGCGTGTTGCGCTTGGGGACATGGATGTGTCGGCACCAGCATGCACAGCCGAGGGCGGCTGTGCCACACCAGCATCTCAGGTGCAGAAAATCGGCGCGAGACATTCAAGGGAAACACTCGCACACCTTGACGCTATTCAATCAGCGCTGGACAAAATGGCCGAATGCCACCAGGAAGCCGCCGCCCACATGAGCGCACTGCTCGATTCAGACGACGAGGCGAACGCGGCCATGATGGCGAGAGCGCAATTCAAAAAAGATTCGGGCGATGTGTGTCCGGAAAACAAAACGGGAGAGCAAAACACAATGCAGGAAAAAGAAGAAACCCAATTCAAAGCCCAGTTGGAGAAGGCCAACGCCAATTCCACTTCTGCGCTCTCAAAGATCGCGGAGGTGGAGAAGAGCGTGGCCGCGCTCCGCGGGGAAATGGAGAGCAACAACCAGGAAATCCAGAAATCGCTGACCAACCTGGTCGCGCTGCTGGAAAAGCTGGTCACCGTTCAGGAACCGTCTGCCCGCGTGGCACGCGCCGCCGTGCCTACATTCACTGTCCGCAAGGAAGATGAGGCACGCTCCGCCGGCAAACCTGCCGAGAGCGAGAAGAGCGACAAGAGCGTCCACGACCTGCTCAAGCAGGCGTTGCAGAATCCGCAACGCGCTTCAGCTTACCTGCGCTAGGGTTGTCATCCCGAACCGCCGCAGTCGAGCGTTAGCGAGATGAGACGCGTGAGGGATCTGCTCCGCTGCAGTTAGGTCGTCCTATGGTTGCAAATCTCTTGTCATCCTGAGCGAGCATCGAGCGAACTCCCTGAAGCAGCATGGCGGAGGACATATCGTCGGGGTCCTTCGACTTCGCGCCGATCACTTGGCAGATCCCAAAGCAAATCGGCGGCGCTCCGCTCAGGATGACAGCGGCTGACACTTTGTTCATTTCCTACTCATCTCGTGAGGGGCAGATGAGGGTTTTAAATCGTCAATTTTGGCAATTTTGGCACTTCTGGCAATTGCCTTCGCCTCCAAGAAGTGCCGATCTGCCCATGGCTTTAACTCCAAACAAAATCTAAAGGACTAACATCATGTTCTCTGATCTGTCCCAGCAGACTATCGATCTGCTGAACAAGGTGGACATCACCGCCTTGAGCAAAACCACTTTGAGTCAGGCCACCAACCTGAATGCATTCGATCTCAGCGGCCCGGCTCTGCAACTTTATCCCGTGCTCACGCCTCTGCGGAACAAACTGCCGCGCGAGGTGAGCGATCGCGGCGACCTGGCCACGCGCTGGAAGGCCGTGACCGGCGTGAACGTCACCAACATTGATATGGGCGTTTCGCCCGGGAAGCGCTCCGGCGAGATCCAGATCAGCGAGCAGGATTTTGTCGCGTCGTATGCCGGTATCGGACTTGAATCTTCGATTGACTGGGAAGCCATTTGGGCCGGAGGCAAGGAATTCGACAACAAGGCCACAGTGGTGCAATCACTGCTGCGCGCCGTCATGATTGGCGAAGAAAGTCTGCTGCTCAACGGCAACGCCTCGCTCGCGCTGGGAACTCCGGCGGCTCCGGTGGCGACACTGGGCTCGGGCGGATCCATTACGGCCCAGGCTGGAAACCTGGTGTTTGCCGTTGCTCTCACGGCGCGCGGCTTTGCCAATTCCACCATCGCCGGCGGCCTTCCCGGAGCTGTTACCCGCAACAATATTGATGGCAGCACCACGCAGTTCGGCGGCGGGTCATCGAACGTCAGCCCGGCTTCTAATGCCATCACCACCACCAGCGGCAATCAGACGATCAGTGCCACGGTTAGCGCCGTTCCGGGCGCCGTTGCTTATGCCTGGTTCCTGGGCACCTCGGCTGGGAATGCCAAGCTGGCGGCGATTACCAACGTCAATGCGGTAACGCTCTCCGCGAATGCGACCGGCACGCAGTTGGCCAATAGCATTACCGCCGACAATTCCACCAATGCGCTGGTCTTTGACGGCTTCATCACGCAGGCGTACAAGCCCGGCTCCGGCGCTTACACGCAGTCGCTGAACGGAAGCGCTCTCACCGGCGACGGCGCCAACGGCATCGTGGAAATCGACGCCGCGTTGCAGTCCTTCTGGGATAACAAGCGCATGAGCCCGGATGAAATCTGGGTGAATTCGCAGGAGGCGCGCAACATCAACAAGAAGGTGGTAAGCGCGGGCGGCACTCCGCTGTTCCGCTTCACCGTGCCCAACGGTCCCAACGGCGATGCTCCGGCCATCATGGGCGGGACGTCGGTGGCCAAGTACTGGAACAAATTCACGCAGCAGTTCCTGGACATCATCATCCACCCGAACCTCACGCCGGGAACCATCTTCTTCAAGACCAATGAGATTCCCTATCCGCTGTCCGGCGTGGGCGCAGTGAATTCCGTCCGCTGCCGCCGCGATTACTACCAGATTGAGTGGCCCTTCGTATCGCGCCAGTACGTCTACGGCGTTTATGCCGATGAAGTGCTGGTGTGCCGCGCGCCCTTCTCGCTGGGCGTGATCTCGAACGTGGGCAACGGATAAGAGAGATCGCCGGAATTGCCAAAATCGGGTAATTGCCAAAATTGCTGGCGTTCTGGGTCAAATTACCCGATTACCCGATTTTCAATTTTCATCAATCGCGTTGCGCAGGTCCTGCCTGCGCTGCACCGACGCCCAAGTCCCTCCTCCTTGAGTGCCGGCAAATGGGAACGCAGCTTCCTCATCAAGCGATCCAACCAGATGCTTTACTGAAGACTGCCTTCCCAAATCCGCGTTTATCCGCGCGATCCGCGGTAGGTCTTTGTCTTTCGCCGCGTCTCCGTTTCTCCGTGGTGGATTTGATCTCTCTTGAAAAGGAAAAATGTCCATGGCCGCAGCCCCTGATGACCTTTGCACCCTTGCCGATCTCAAAGCCTGGTTGCCGAACCAGGGCAACAATGACGACGTCACTCTGCAAGCGCTGATCACCAATGGCAGCGCGCAGGTGCTGCAATACATCAATCGCTCGCACATTCTTTGTTCGGTGCTGGGGACGCTGAATGAAACCTATGACGGCAATGACTCTGATCGCCTGTTGCCGCGCAGCTTCCCTGTGATCTCGGTCAGCAGCGTAACTGTGGATGGCAATGCGGTGCCGCAGGCGCCGCAGCCGTGGCTTCCCGGCTTTCTCTGGGATGGACGGCGCGTTCTTCTGCGCGGCTACATCTTCACTCGCGGCGTGCAGAACGTGCAGATCACCTACACGGCCGGCTATCTCAGCGTGCCGCTGGACCTGAAGCAGGCGGCGATTGAAGCTTTTGCGCTCGCCTATCGCCAGCGCACCCACATTGGCGAGAAATCGAGCAGCATGGGCGGGCAGGTCACGCTGGCGTTCGACATGAGCGACGTGCCGCCGCGCTCGCTCAGCATTTTCAACCAATACCGGAGGCTGGCGCGATGATCAAAGTTGAAATGGACCAGGCCTCATTGCAGCAGGTGCAGGAACGGCTTGCGGCGATGCCGCCGCGCCTTATAGCTTCTGTGTATCGCGAGCTGAAGCCGCTGCTGTATCAGGCATTCTCGCTGGCGTTGATCAAATATTTTGCCGGCAACGCGCCTAAACGCGGCCCTGCGGGAGATGTGCTGAGCTTCCGTAGCGGCGATCTGTTCAAGTCAGTGCTCGAAAATTTTCAAGTCACAAGCGACGGCATGACGCTGCAAATCAGCGCCGGAGCTGACACACGCTACGCCTACATCCAGGAATATGGCGGCTACGCGGGAAGGAAGCCGCCTTTTAAGAAGCCGAACGGACAACGTCCTTACATCCCGCCGCGCCCGTATCTGCGCCCCGCGCTCCAGGACCTGCAGGATTTGTTGCCGGGATTGGTGGAGCAGGCGATTGAGAACGCTTCAATCAGTTCGTAATTCGGATCCACCGCGGAGGCGCGGAGACGCGGAGAAACGCAACTGCCTACCGCGGATCAAGGCGGATGAACGCGGATTGACTTTTGTTGTTTTCCGATCATGCGCGATCACGGTTGCGATTACGGCGATTCCGCGCGATCTTCTACGCGCCTCCGCGTCTCCTCGGTGAAATATCCCTTGGTGGTGACTAGATGAACTTTCCTCGTGAACAAATCTATTCCGCGCTGTTTTCCGTGTTGCAGGGAGCCCTGCTTGCGCCGGCGGGGCCGTTCAAGACGGTTAGCCGGCGCTGGCAAGACCCCAGCCAGATCTCGCCCGCGGACCGTCCGGCGCTCTACCAAGTGCAGAAGGATGAACTGGCTGCGAGTGCGGTCAACGGCCTGCCGCTCAACTGGAAAGTAACTATTGATCTGGTTCTGTACACAACCGGTGACACTGACCCGAGCGCCATCCCTTCGAGCGAGTTGAACACGTTGCTTGATGCCACAGAAGCCGCTATTCGCACCGCCGTTCCCGGCCTGGCGCAATCGCTGGGCGGACTGGTCTCGCACTGCCGCATAGAAGGGAAGATTGAGATCGTGGAGAACGTGCAGGGCGCAATGGCGATGGCGGTGGTGCCGGTGGAGATAGTTACTACAGCGTAATTCGAAACCTACCACGAAGACCGAGAAGATCGCGCGGAATCGCCGACTCTTTCAACCCATTGTCATCCTGAGCGAGCCGGAACAGATGCGACGGCGAGTCGAAGGATCTATGCACTGCACATTGCTGTGGCATCGCCTCACCGCAAGAATAGATACATAGATCATTCGACTCGCACTCACTCGTTTCTCGCCTCGTGCTCGCTCAGGATGACAAATCGAGAGATGCCATCTGCAATGCAGAAGCCGTCATGTGCGATCTCGCGCGATGCCGGCGATCACGTGCGATGTCGGCGATTCAACCGCTCCCACAATTTAAAGGAGAGTTACTCATGTATCAGTTTGGTTCAGGCGCGCTGTTTGGATTTCCCAACGGCGGCAACACCGCACCCAATCCCACCCCGATGAAGTTCGGCACGCTGCAGGATGTGTCGGTTGACATTTCCGGCGACACCAAGCAGCTCTATGGCCAGAAACAGTTTCCTGAGGCCGTGGCCCGGGGCAAGTCCAAGATCAGCGGCAAAGCCAAGTTCGCGGCCATCAACGGCAAAATGCTGAATGACCTGTTCTTCGGCCAGGCCCTGGGCACGGGCATGGTGAAGACGTCACTGGACGAAGCGGCGGCGGTTCCGGCCACGCCGTTCCAGGTGACGGTTGCGAACGCGGCAACTTTTAAGCAGGACTGGGGCGTGCGCTATGCATCCGGCGCCAATGCCGGCGTGCCGCTGACGCGAGTGGCTGCCACCCCCGCCGCCGGGCAGTACAGCGTGAATGCGGCCACCGGCGCTTACACCTTTGCTGCTGCCGATACCGGCGCATCAGTGCTGATTTCATACACCTTCACGGCCGCAAGCAGCGGCACGCAGCTCAACATTACCAATCAGTTGATGGGCTTTGCCCCGACCGTCCAGGTGTTGCTGGAGAGCGCGTACAACAGCAACCAATTTTCCATCCTGCTCTATTCGGTGGTTGCTTCCAAGCTGAGCTTCGCCACCAAGCAGGAAGACTTCCTGATTCCGGAATTCGACTTTGAGGCTTTTGCGAACGCGGCGGGTCAGGTAGCGGATATGTACTCCGCAGAGTAGCGCAGGAGTCTTTCGAAAATGCTATGGCGGGTCCCCGACAGGCCCGGTTTTGGACGGGTGGGATGATGTGGTGGGGCTGAAGTGGCGCGCCGCGGTATCGCCCAATGCCGGAGAGGTACGGGCGTTGCCGCGTATGGCGCACGGGGCCTGGGTGGTTCCCCAGGCCCGCTTTTTTGGCTTTGACTTTATTCATTCAGGAGGAACTCATGCTCAAACAACAGGTGGTGTCGACTTCATTGGGACAGCTCACAGTATCTTCACTTACGCTGGGCGACCTGCGCCGGATGGAATCGATTGCTGCTGAATCGCTCGAGGGCCAACCCAGGGGCTTGAACTCGTTGCTTAAGTTCCTGCCGGTTATTTCCAATTCGCTGCGCAAGGTGCATCAGGACCTCTCAGTGGACCAACTGGAAAACGGACTCACGCTGGAGGATTTCAATCTCCTGCTCACCGCTGTTCTTGAAGTATCCGGATTGACGAAGGCGCCGGCGGGGGAAGCGGTTCCGGTACCGGCTTAGTGGAATGGCCATTCGTTTATGGCCATATCGCAACCGCTACCGGATGGACCTTTGCAGAAATTGATCGGCTGACCTTGTGGGAAGCCAACGATCTGTTCACCTACTGGCAGGACTATCCGCCGACGCATGTTCTTGTTGCCGCATATCTTGGGTTAAGCCGCAGCCGCTCAAGGAAGAGCAGCAGAGCGTCAAGCGACTTTGAGGAACTAGCGCAAGCTATCATCGCTGCCGGCGGAAGCGTCAAGAAGAAACTCCCGCCGTTGTATAAAAGTTAACGCCTCGACGAATTCTGTTGCGGTTGCCTGCTGCGGTTTGCTATGCTTTCGCTTTTTCAGCACACGGAACTGCAAGGCCGCTAAAGGCAGGAGGTTTTCATGAAGCGTCTGGTGCCGGTGATATTGGGCTTGGCCTTTTTCTTGGGTTGCAGCAAATTGTCGACGGATTTCCAAAAGTCGGGCCGGTCCGCATTCATCATGATCCAGCAGGCGGAAGATGGCGCTCCGGTGCTCCGGGCTGACCTCTCACGTGCTTTCATAGAAATGAAGTATGCTGCGAAAACTGCAAATGACAAGCGCGCTATGGAGATCCTAACCTTCTATCGGGACGAGTATCTCTCTCTCGATGACACCCCAGCCAGCAAGAAGGCCCTGTCCGATTGCAGAACAGCAGCCGAAGAGATTTTCATTCACGGCGCCGATCCTGACGAGGCGGGCAAGCCGTGCGACAATTCGATTATTGCCAGAGGCGATGCAATCATAAAGCAGATGAACGAAGAGGACCGTAAGCAGCACGCCAGCCAGTAAGGCAATAAGCAGCCCACGGTTTAAAAGAATGTTTTTTGATGCGACGGTTCTTCTGCTGAGTAAGCAGAACTCGCGAACGCCAATATTTCCAAAAGCGTGCTGAGGGCGGACGCGCGTACAGTGTACCGTTCCACCTGTCTTGTGAGGCAGCCTGCTGGCTGCCTTTTTTGCTGCGCGACAAGCGCTGTCCAGGAGTGAACTGATGTCTGATGCCACCTTGAATCTGTTGATACAGGCACAATCCGGAAATGCTGAGGAGACGCTGAATCAATTTAGGGAAAGTCTGGACCGCAGCCAGACCGCGGCGAAACTCCTCAGCGACGTTCTTGGTGGAGATGTTAAAGGCGCGTTGAGCAGCGCCGCAGAAGCGACCAAAGCCTTCGGTCTGGCTGTGGACATCGCGCTCAGCCCAGTTGATGTCGTCGCATTCGCGGGGACGATTGCCGATGTTGCAGACAAGCTCAGCAAGGTCATTGCTGATAACTTCATCTATACCGACCAGCAGAAAGCGCTTGATGCGCAGCTCCGTTCATCGAACCAAACCATCGTAGGTCTTGCTGCCGGTATCAACAATCTCGACGAGCAGTACAAAAGGCTGGGCAAAACGGCATCGCAGAACACGGCGATTGATATTGGAGAACTGCAGCCCCAGCTTGATCAGGCGAAGGAGAAGGTAGAAAACCTCAGCAATAAGATATTCATGGCGAAGGATGAAGCGTCAGATCGGGATTCTTGGGTGGCCAAAGCCGCTAAGGAAGAACTGCCCGCTTTGACCATCCAGCTTGGAGTCGCGCAGCAGCAGTTGATATTTTTTGAAAAGCAGATGCGGAATCTGAAAAAGATATTTTCACTACAGAAAGCTTCCGAATTGGGACCGATGAGGCAACAGGCGAATGAACAGCAAGCAATCACTGTCCAAGCTCAGAAAGATCGCATTGACAAAACTCAACTCGCGAGCCAGCAGGTAATTACAGACTACCAGCAATCGTTTGCCACCATCAACGCCTCCGCGCAGCAGTTCAACAGCCAGCAGCTTTCCATCCTGATGACTGGAATCAACAATAATTCCAATCAGATCATCCAGGCAACTGAGCAGTTCCACAAGAAGTTACAAGCGCAAGAAGCGGAGGCCCAGCAGCAACGGGCCAAATTGTGGGATCAGACTTTCAAGGGAATTTCGGGCACCTTCACTACGTTCATCAACGGCATTGTCAGTGGACACCAGACGCTCAGCCAGGCCTGGGTGAAAATGGTGGACGGAATGGTGACCAAATTCATCGACGGCCTGGAAAAACAACTCATGTCTTTTGCCGAACACAAGCTGATGGAGCTCACGATTAACGCGGAAACCGAAGCAGCCAAAGACCAGGCGAGCCAGGCGGCACACGCAAAAGAAGACGAGCGCACGGCTTACAGCGCCGCCAAGGCCGCATGGGAATCAGTTGTTCACACGCCCCTCATCGGCCCGATACTAGCTCCCATTGCGGCGGCGAGCACGTTTGCCGCAGTTTCGGCATTTGGTTCCGCGGAAGGCGGCCAGTACCTTGTACCCGCAGAGCAGCTCACCATGCTGCACCGCAATGAAATGGTTCTGCCGGCCGGCGTGGCCGACCGGATGCGCGGCGTGATTGAAGGCGGAGGCGGCGGAGGCGTGACCGTGGTTGTAAATCATTCCGTGAGCGCCGTGGATGCCGAATCTTTTCAAGCCCATCTTCGCCGTCACGCCAATCTGATTGGCCAAGAGGTGGGACGCGTGTTGAGAAAAAGGACTGCCTGAAATTCATGACCGCACCAGATGCTCTCAAGCCTGGTTTTAAGTCCAAAAAGTACTTTCATCGGGCCGCCTGAGGACGGCATTCCTACTTTTATGAGCAACGTACTCTTCCCGAAAATCCGCGGGCTATCGTGGTCCATTACCACGACGCCGACGTTCTCCACTGAGATACAGGAATCGCTGGCAGGGCGCGAAGTGCGGGTGCAGAATTTTCAGAACCCAATCTGGGAGTTCACCCTCAGCTATGAATACCTGCGCCGGTCTGAGTTAAAAACCGCTTTGTGGTTGTTGTATTTCCCGGCACCCTGCCTAATGCTGTTGGGCTGCTTTCATAGAAGATGTCGCCCAGGGCGGTCAGCGGGGCCGTGCTGCAAGTGGGCGGGGCTGCCGTGTTCAAGGCAGATACAAATTCGTTCGTACACGAGCCTGTGCCCGGAATGGTGGCCGGGATGTTCGATCCTGCAATGGTTCCGCTCGCCGAAATATTGCCTGTCACGCCCAGATTTCCTGTCACGCTGTTTCCGCTCAGCGGCGCCGGCGAGAATCCCGGCGAATCAGCCGGGCTGCAACAACTCATTACAGATGCTTGCAACAACCATACTGACGCCGGAGCGCCTGCCCGCCGCCGCCCACCTGGAACGAAATAGGGTTGTCGCCCTGATCGGTGCCCAGAAAGCAGATTTGCCCGTTGGCCAGCTTTGCGCCGTTCAGGTCTTCAATATTTGCGCCGGAGACGGTGGCGAGATTCTGGGAAAACGCGGAACCACAGAGGACACAGAGGAACACGGAGGAAAGCAGAAGCTTACGCATGAATGAATCTCCAAATTGGTAGTTGGTAACTCTTGAGAAAGGCAAAACCTTTTGCCGCAGAATACCGGCGTGACCTTCGCGGGCGGAACGTTCAACTTTGACACCTACTCGCCCACTGCGCGCAGGTATCGAATGGCGCCATTGCGTCATTCACCGTTCCGAATCCGGCAGCCACCTTGCCCACCGGGACCTACTACCGGGTGACGGTGAAAGACACCTCAACCGGGCAGGAGGTGTTGCGCTAGGCGGTCCACAAGCTGGGACCACGGTAATCATTCCTCCGGTTCACATTACTGGGGCAAACATCACTCAGACCTGCGCCTTGAAGGTAATCGGCGCAGGGCAGCATGTGGTTGAGGTAGATTCCACAACGGGTCCCGTGTGGACGCTCGCGCCATCGACTAACATTAGCCAAATGACGTTTGGCTGATGAGCGATATGGATTTCCGGTCTGGCTCTGGTAAGCGACGGCCTGGATGTGAATCTCACTACCAACTCCATAAACAAGCTGATGGTAGAGCCGATGGAGTTTTTAGGACACGGCGGCGGATCAACGACGGCCTGGGACATAAACGTCAATACCACAATCGTGAATGGCGGATATGACTGGGTCATCCGCGACAACACGTTCGAAGGCGGCATCAATATCGGAGCGGATTCTAGCGCTCACGGGGTTGTGGATGGCCTTAATATCATCCACAACAACTGCAACAATGCTAGCACCAGCACCAACCCGTGTATTCAGGTTGCGCAAGGAGTTGGAGCAGGAAACCTCTATATTGCAAATAATCGTGGTGGTCTTCTCGGAGGAGCCGTTGTGATAAAGCAGGCCACTGACCCAATGCTGGAAAACAATCAGTTTGAGCAGCCGACTGGTACAGGAACACCCGGCGGATGCATGGTTGAATTTATCACCTCGTTTGGAGAGATCCTCAACCCACTTCTGCTGCACAACAATTTAAACGATACATCGGCCGGCGCTGTCGTGTGCTTGCATGACACTACGAGCGCAAGGCTGGAAGACAACACAATCAATGTCCCGTCCGGTAAAACAGGCATCACTGCAACTGCGGGCGCTACGATCATTCCAGCGGAAAACGTGTTTTCCGGATCAGGGTCAAGCGGGATCGCCGCAACATGCACGAGCACAGGTCTCGGTACCGGCAACTGCACGATGCTTGGCGTCAACTTCATGCATTCATCCGTTGTCCTTAATCCCGCGGGTACGCCATCATCATCGGGCATTGTGACAATTACTTGGCCTATATCGATTGGTAGCACCACGTGCCCGGCCACTCTGAGGAATCGTGGCGGTTCCTGGGATCTGCGAGCGACGGTGAGGGTGTCTACAACCACAGGGACGACCTGTTATTAGCATGGGACAACAACGGCGTGGCACTTACAGCCGGAAGCAGCTACAACATTGACTTCGCGCCAGGAAGCCAGGCCTTTTAGATGGTGCGCAGAAGGACGGTTCTCAGTAACTCGCCGGGCTCAATCTCAACTTCCCATGAATCGGAAAACGAACGTGAGAACGGAGGCTTTTCCACGTAGACGCCGGAGCGCCAGTAGGTTCTAACGTCAGGCCCATGTGGTTTGTCACGATTGAATGATTTCGGCTTAAGCGGGACATGCTCTGAGATGAGAGTAAGAGGAAAAGTGGACATGTTTCGCAGGGCGGATTCAATTTCACAGTTAGAAAGATGCTGAAGCACCTGGCGGACAAGGCACAGATCCGCAGTTGGCAATGGATCTGAAATGATGTTTGCGCATATGAATGATGCGCCGGGGAACTCTTTTGAGTGCGATTCGATGAGCGAAGGGACAATATCGATCCCGAAATAGGCAACTCCAGTGCGCCGGATTATCTCTTTGCCAACGTGGAAGTCTCCGCACCCGAGATCGGCAACGGTCTTGATGCTGTGAGATTCGATAAATTTGCAGACGTAGTCACAATACTCTGATGCTGCCCGGCCACGCGATCCCGACCCAGATCCATCACCCCAAGCCTTCGTGGCGTAGATGCGAGAGAAAGTTTCAGCAGTTGAAAGTTCCCTGTATGTTCGATGCAGTCGCGGGAGAACCCAAAACCTGCGATAGGCAGGACGGAGAACGGTGCGAAGGGTTTCAGAGAGCATGGTTATGAGATTTTACCATTCGGGAACGGGCGCACTGGCGAAGCGTCCCAAAGACCTTCCAACCGCGACATGTACTATCGGGGCTGGATGCAGCTCCTCTATAAACAACAACGGCCGAACGAATGCGGTTGGGCAGATCGTTATCACCACTGGGACGATGCCGTCGGACACAGGAAGTGTGTCCCCTCAAATTTTTAACGGGAAATACGGGCTACTCAGACGGTTGCAATACTTGGCCATGGCAATAATTCCGGGAGCTGGACTGCTTCAATAAGTCCCATTGCCACCAAGCCTCAACCACTCAGTATGCGGTGAGCATCACTAATGGTGGCGCGTTCCCTTGAAAATAGAACATTGGGGGCAAAGTATCACTGCTTCCCCTACTAGCTTAGCAGGACATTCTTGGCGAGGCTTTTCAGACCGTACATTCCGAGGCTTCTGCGGTACGCGCCAGTAAGTGTGGCCCTTGCATCAAGCACGGTATCGGTGCAGGCCAACCCTGGACCATTGCAACCACCATTCGCCATTTAGGTTCATCAAGCGACGAATCAGATTACCGTCTCACACTCGGCAACGACAGCATGGACGTTTCATGTGATGTGCTTGCCGCAGTAGCGATGGCAAACGTGCTCCATGTTGCGTGATCTACTGGCGCGAACGAGTTGTCGCCATCAAAGAGCGAGTAGCCGAATTTTTTAAAGATGCGTGTAACCTCGCCCGATAGTTCACTACCGCATTCGCATACGATTCGTGGATGGCGTTCGAGGACGTTGGAAGCACCGGCGAGAACACGATTTTCCATGCGCTCAACGTCGATCTTGATTACATCGGGGGCAGGGAGGCGTTCCGCGAGCCAGTCGAGCGTAAGGGTCGGAACTAGATTCACCCGGCGCGTGCCACCGTGCTGTGTGCTGCCTTTGCCGATGAAGTTTGCGCATCGGCCGCGATTGGCAATATGAAGTTCTGCCAAATCCAGGCAGTCGGAAACCGCAGCGCAAATAGGCTTTACTTTGGCGTATCCAGAGGATAAGGACGCAGAGGATTTTTGCAGCAGATCGCATAGCAACACATCGGGCTCAATGGCATATACCGCTCCCTGCTCTCCCACTGCCCATGCGGCCGCGAACGAATACAGACCCACGTTTGCACCGATGTCCCAGACGACGTTCCCGGGCTTGACGGTCTTACTGGCCATATCCATGAGGTCGCGGTTTTTGGCGGACCATCGCGGGTACCAGAACTGTAGGGATGCGTCCGGTGAGACGAAGATTTTTGCGCGCCCTAAATCAACCGGAAGGCGACGGGTAATGACTCGCTCACGGCTGAAGCGCTCAAGAGCCCTGCGGAAGACTTGCTTCATCGTTCTTTGATTTTATCAGCCTTCCTCCGTTATCAGCGCCACATCCCGGCAAGGTAAGGATGAAGGATGCGAGGAAGCGCCCAAACCCTCGGTACCCCGGACAATTGAATGAGGAAAACCATTTAGTTTGCGCACTGGGATCTCCCATCGAGCCTTAGCGTCAACGTTTTCAAGTTTTTTCAGGACTATCCCATGACCAAAATGCTCCATTCACTCAAGGAAAATTCGGGCAAGATCGGGCTGGCGCTGGCTATTCTGACGCTGGCGTGGTCTTCCATCAGCGCGTATGTTGAGAGCAGCACTCATCTCAAGGACGTGCAAACGCAACAGGAGCGGCGCATCTCTGACCTGGAGTGGGAGGTGCGCAATGACCTGGCCACGCGCCGCGAGATCGAGGACTTGAAATCTGACACGTCCGCCCGGCCCGGAAAAGAACTCTTCCTTGAGCTCGGGATGAAACTTCCCCGCAATGCCGAAGCGCGTACGTCCGCCGGCATCTTCCGTGACCTTGCCGGAGCGGTGCGGATCTTCTGTTCACCGTGTGGGAAGATGCTCCTTTGATCCCGTTCATTATTTCGGCCAACGCAAACGTTCCATGTTCATTCGCGAGCGGCGTCAAAATGAAATGAACATGATGTGCCGCCTGGCCTTTTCATTTGTCATAAAATGCGACATTCGTTACTGCGTAAACCCCGATCATCTTTTCCTGGGCACACTCCAGGAAAACCAGCAGGACATCACGCCTGGTCGATCCTGGCCGTGAGTTCGCGGGCAGCCAATTCGCATTCACGCGCTCGGCCCGTCCGTATGCTGTCAATTGGTATCAGCCGGAAAAATCGTGAACCTCAGCGGCCGACCGTGAGGCCTTGGCGAATATCGGGGTGTCGAGCCAAGCCAAACTCGCTGCCTTTGGGCGAATCATCGCATTGACGCAAGGTGGTGCAAAATGACACACTTTGCGCCATGGACATACTGCTTACGGTCATCATTTGCCTCACTCAGCTTGTCCTGGGCTATATGGGGGTGCATGTGGCTTTAAGGCCCCCGAAGGCACAGCATCACAAGTTTTGGATAGCTGGATTCCTGTTAATTGGGCTGGCAGGTATTGGCGCAACAGCATGGCTTTCAAAACGCTCCGGAGATGACAAAGTCAAAAGCCGGTTCAAAATTTGCCATGCTGTTAATCTCCATTTGTGAGCTGAAAGGCTGATCGGACCGAATTTCACGTTCTGCTCTGTCCAGGCTTGGCTGTGGTTAGACGAAATTAAAAACCAGAATGTGGCCAGCAAGATTTTTGATATGGCGGTGAACATGGGCGTCCATCAGGCCGCGAATTATGCGCAGCGCGCGGCGAACGGCATGATCACAGCCCGGGTGGCGCTGCCGGTTCCTGTAGGCTCGGCAGCGGCAGCGGCGAGCAAAACTGCTAGCGGCCAGTCAGGCGCATCGGGTGAAGCTGATGCGGCCGCTGGAAAATTTGCCGTCGCGCCTGAAGCAGATGCTGATGGTAAACAAGCGGACGCCACACTGGGCGCAGACGCGGCTTATGCCGAATTGAAGCCGCTGGTACCGATGTTCCGTCTGGAGGAAGATGGCGTGATGGGGGACAAATCGCTGGCCGCCATCAACGCCCTCGATCCCATCGCTTACTACCAGCTCCTGTGCGACTTGAGCCGTCAACATTACATTCATGTGGCGTCCATCAACCCGGCCCAGGCGGGGAACCTGCAGGGCTGGCTGAAGCGGGCGGCCGCGTAAAGCCTAAAACCTACCACGGAGGCACGGAGACACGGAAAAAGGTCAAAACATAAGCCGCAGATACACGCAGATAGACGCAGATGATTTTGAAACAGACCTAAAAACCGTCGCTTGCTAACCCGTGCCAGATTTTGATCTGCGTTCATCAGCGGCCAATTGTTTTTGCTTTATTTGCGCCTCCGTGGTGAGAAATAGCCAAAAGCCAATAGCCAACGGCTGATCTCCAACTACCAAATTCCAAATATCCCAATCGAGGTGATCCTCCATGGACCTGAAAACCTGGTTCAAGGGACTTGCCGTGTTTGTAGCCAGTTCGCTCATTACCAGCGTGGCTGCAAGCTCGCTTGATCCTTCTGCATTCAACTTTTCCCGCGCCGGGCTGGCGCGGCTCGCGTCACTGGCGGCGCTGATCGGCGCCAAGGCCGTGTATCTCTACATGAAGCAATCGCCTCTGCCGGGGACGAATCCGGCGGCCGACTTGACGAAAGTCACGCGTGTGCTTGCCCTGGCGTTGTTGCTGCCCATGATGATTGGGACGAGCGGTTGCTACAACTCATGGGAGCGCAGCACATACGCGACCCTGGCGGCGGGCAAAGCTGTGATTGATTGCGCCGTGGCCGGCTATAACCATTTTGATCCTGACATTCGTCAGGCGTGCAGCGCGAATCCCGGCGACCCGGCGTTCGATCCGGCGCAGTTTTATTTGCCGCAGACGCGCGCGGCGCAGCAGGCGATTGAGAAAGCTCGCCAGGTGCAGACGGCGTGCGTGGAAGCCTTTGCCGGATACGCTGTGGCCAAAGTGGCGAAAGACAAATCTGCGAGCATCGCGGAAAAGCAGGCGCTGGTGGTTTCCTACCTGGCGCAACTGCCCGCGCTGCTGGATGCAGTAAGGAACTTATTGCCAGATAGCGCAAACACCGGGAGCAAGCCTGCTTCAGGGTCTGAATCTTTGGGTACCGCTCCGCCGATGAGCAGATTGTTTGCTCCTGACGGCGTGATGCGGCTGGCGCCGCAGTCGCGTTCTGCGCGTGCGAGCGTGTTGGGCGCGCTGGCCGCCGAGAGGAAGCCGCTACAGTCGGCAACGAGTGATCTCAAATTTGCTTCGAGCAGGGAGGTGCAACTTGGCCGCTAATTCTGGATTGACTTTCAATATCGCAAGCGCGACGGCGGTGCTGGGCACGCTGACCGCGGTGGCCGTGGAGGTGGAAAAGCTGATTGCCGCCGCGGGCGCGGGCGGCAGCTTTAACGCTCAGCAGGTGGAGCAACTGACGCTGCTGTTCGGCAACCTGGCCGGCGTGGTGATGCAAGCCATCCATCTGGCTACCGGGAAAGAGCTGACCCCGGAGAGCGTGCTGGCGCTGATGCCGTCGAGCATGGCGCTGAAAGATCCTGTGAGCTGAAAGGGCTTGTTTTATGGCATGAGCAACTCTCGCGAAAATGCAGCCGGGAGCTACGAAGGCCTGTAACGCAAGAGTACAGCGCCGACAGGCGCGAAAGAAAATAGCCCAGCACGTTTCCGAGTCCCGGCTCGCCGGGATGAGGAATAAGTGCTGGGTACACTGATTATGATCAATTCCACACGCCGTAGGCCGGAGCGGAGTCGAATGGCGGAGCGACAACAAAAGCATTTTCATGCTTGTTTGGGATCGACCCGTTCATAACGACGTCGATGCTGTGAAATTTGGTGATCGCCAATGCGGTGTTCCTGAGGGGTGTCATTCCGGAACTGCAGCAAGAATGGTGCGGCTCGGGATGGGTTGTGCCGGAAAACACGCAGATCCGGCTGCCCTTAAATTCGTGTATACACCATATCTTCGCCTACGTAAGAGCCCCGAACCCTACATTTTGTTGTAGCGAAAACAAAACGAATACGGCTAGAATTTTGCATACCCAAGTCGCCGGGGAACAGGCTCCCCGCCATCGGGCCCCGGTTAGTAAAAAAAGGAAGGGCTCTGATGTCGTTCAAGGCGGTTACACCGGCTCAATTTCGAACGCTGAGTTTTGATGATGCCGCGCAACACTGGCTGGAGATCAAGAAACTGCATACCAGGAAACCGAGGACGATGGAGATGTACGAGTGGTACATCCGCAACCTGAGCAAGGTGTTTGGCGGGCTGCTGCTGTCACAGATTCACATTGGGCACGTGCTGGAGTACCAGCAGCAACGCCGCCAGGGCGCCGGGCCGTCCTGCGTAAACCATGAAATCAATACGCTCTCACAGATCCTGAAGTATGCGGACCTGTGGGACCTGATCCAGAAACATTACCGGCCGCTGCCGCTGCCGAACTGGACGCCGCCGAAAGTACTGACCGCGGAGGAGGAAGAAAGATTCTTCCGCGTGGTGGCGGAAAGGCCGGATTGGAGCGTGGCGTACTGGGCGGTGTCGCTGACGAATAATACGTCGGCGATGGGGATAGAGCTGCGCCATTTGCAGTCGGGCACGCCGGATGAAACCATTATTTCCATCGCGGGACATCAGTCGATTCGGATGTCGCGGTATTACTCGCGGATTCGGATCTCCGCCAAGGCGGAAGCGCTGCGGGCGATCTGTCCGGCGCAGGGAAGTACGGCGTCGGTGTGAGGCGCGGATTTACAAAGGGACCACTGAATGTACAGCACAGTTGGGGCGGCGTCGGCGTGAGCGCGGCTTTACCGATAAATGATGTGGGTCCCCAAAAGAGGAGGTAAAGATGAAAATCGAAAACCGGAAAAAAGATGCAATCGAGAGAGCCACTACGGCCGTCGACAGTGCAAGGAGTGCGGATTCCGCCAGTCAGAATGCCAGATCGGTTTTTACTCAATTACGCTTTTCTAAGGAGTCCGGCCTTGTCTGCGGCTGGCCAAACCGATGCGACCCTCAGCCTAACATTCCAACCCTCTGCCTTCTAAGCAGAGGGTCGCGTGTTCGAAAAAGGGACAGAAGCAGGAGAGACTGGAGTGTGATGCAGGGCCGATGCGTGACTCGTCCCAGCCAAGATGGGTGACACGAAGGATATTTTGGGGAAAGATTATTTTACTACTTTATATACTCGCAGCATTTACAAGAAAAGCTTTCCCTTGTGCTGTGGTGGATACAGATGGTTCTCTTGATTGCCTCAGAACTGAGGCTGCGGGAATAGTGCTCGATAAAGTATTGTGGATACGCTGCAAGCAAAAACGAGGGGGGCATGAGTTGCAATCATTTAAATGCGGTCGAAAAGATAGATCAAGTAGTGCACACAATTGCGACACTTATCACGCAAATCGCGATATCTATCGCGCAACTCGCGACACCTATCACGCAAATCACAACGCCTACCATAAAAATGATGTAAAAGAGACGGATCGGCAACAGAAAGGGCAGAGCAGCTCAGCAAATGATGCAAAATCAGAGCAATCACAAAAACTTAATTTACTCGAGCAGGCATTTAAAGCGACAGATATTCTGCTGCACAATGGAGGTTTTGCCCTTATTGCCGTTGATCTGAGCAGCATCGATGAGGCTCGCTTACGTAAGGTTCCACTCACAACATGGTTCCGATTTGCTCGCGTTGCACACGAGACTCAAACAGCGCTTGTATTTTTGACAAGCTCTCCTATAGCGTGTAGCTCTCTCGGGGTAAAACTGCGCATCTATGACGGTTCAGCATCCTGGTCAAACAACGCAGCGGGAAGCGTTGAGGACTTCTCCATACCAGGGCCTCCCAAAAAGCCGGAAAAGAAAAGCAATGCTCAGTTACAGGAGCTCTGGGATCTGACTGACAGCTATTCGCCACATAAAGATATAAATCCAGTGGACGATGAAGTACGAACAGGCGGAAACAGATTGTCCGTAGCGCAATACCCTAGAGTGAGGGTGCATGAATATCCGGCACATATGAACATTTTACAAAGCATCGAATCGAAGATTGACTTTACGGTGGGTAAAAAGCCAGCCCAGCAGGCCAGGCTAGCATGTACAGAAGTGTCAATATATAAGTGAGAAGATGGTACACAGCCATTTATATGCTTGTATTCACGTTCCGGATTTTTCAGTGCAAGCTGCAGTGCGGATTCGGTCAGATATTTCATATGAAAAAGATCGTCTTGCGGTTCTGGATGGCGCCGAGTCGCTGCAGAGAGTGGTTGCGTTAAACGCGCAGGCCCGGTCTGCAGGGGTTGAAAATGGGATGACAAAGCTGCGGGCAGAGGCGCTGCCGAACGTGAAATTGCTCAAGAGAATAATTCAGCAAGAGCACGCAGCCCATTCGGCATTGATGGATTGCGGCTACAGCGCCTCACCCATTGTTGAATCAACCTGTCCGGGAACAATTATTATCGAGTTGACAGGTGCAGAACGACTGCTGGGTTCAGCAATGGAAATTGGCCAGAGGCTTGCGATTCGAGCAAGTGAATGCAGCCTCCAGGTTCAGATAGCACTGGCGGCGAACCCAGATGCAGCGCTACATACCGCCCGAGCCATCCCTGGTGTGACTGTAATTCCGGCTGGAGAAGAAACACTGCGCATGGCATGCCTGCCGATCGAAGTGCTGCAGCTAGAGACGGAAATTGCAGCTACGATGGACAACTGGGGAATTTATGATTTCCTGTCATTATCAAAGTTGCCGACACGCTCTCTTGTACAACGCCTGGGCGGGCGCGGCGTGCAATTACAGCAGTTGGCGCGAGGAAAAATAGAGAGGAAGCTCGTCACTGCGAAACCGCCCACCGATTTTCAGGAAAGTCTGGAAGTGGAAGAGCCGCTGGAATTGCTGGAATCACTGTCTTTTGTGGTAAACAGGCTGCTCCAACAAGTGATGGCTCGCTTAACAGTGAGAGCGCTGGCGACCAACCATGTGCAACTCAAGTTGCAATTGGAAGTAAATTCGGAACGGCAGCTGCAGTCAGACCGACCTTTGAGCGGGCAAAAAGCAATCTATCAAAGGACGCTGAAGCTGCCGGTACCAACACAGGATGCAGAGTTGCTGCTGAAACTCGTGCAGCTCGATCTTGCTGAGCATCCTCCAAACGCGCCGGTAAGAGAGGTGACGCTTGAAGCGTTTCCCGCACCGATCAGGGTTGTGCAATCAGGGCTGTTTGAGCCGTGTGCGCCGGACCCAGCAAAGTTGGAAGTAACCATAGCAAGGCTTCGCGCGCTTGTGGGTGAAGAGGATGAGTCAGGCCGCAGTCTGGTAGGGTTTCCCATGAGCCAAGACTCCCATAAGCCAGACAGCTTTGAAGTGCGGCCGTTTTATCGAGAGATCGAACATAAACGGCATCGACGAGTGAACGGCCCGACCATAGCATTCCGTATTTATCGCCCATCTTTACCTACCAAGGTCGAATTGAAAAGGAATGTACCTGCCAGCGTCAGGGTTCAGGGCAGAAGGAATATTGTTGTGAATGCGTCTGGACCCTGGCGTAAAAACGGGTCGTGGTGGGATAAAGACAGGGAATGGAGCCGAGATGAATGGGATGTAGAAGTGACTGGCGCCGACGGGAACGGGTTATACCGAATTTTTCAAGATTATCGATCAAACCAGTGGTTTATCGATGGGATGTATGATTGATATATCACTTTCCGACTGATACCAGCAGCAAGTTGTTACTGCTCCGCATGCACCGCATTCGTTTTTGAATGTCTCAAATCAGTCTTGATTTTTCTTTTCTTGAATTGAAAGAACAGCAGAGCAATGGCCGCTATTACCAGCAAAGGTGAAAGCATGGCCTGCCATGGTATGAATCTGGGCACTGGCTCTGTGCCATCGCCATTCAGCACAAACGCTGCCCAGAAACGCGGATGGCTTAGCTCCGTTCCGGAGCGGAGGAATTCCAGCTTAGTCAGCCGCAACGCTTCAGCCTTCGATTTATGCTGCTTCAGCAGGAAAAAATAAAAGCGCTCCATGAACTCCGCTGTGGGCTGATCCGGCACCCGCCACAACGTTGTTAAAGCCGAAAGTGAGCCAGCCGCCAGCAGGGCGCGGCTAAAAGCCTGGACGCCTTCTCCCGGAACCAGTCGCCCTCGTTCAGTGTCGCATGCAGATAGAGTTGCCAGGCTGACACCTCGCAAGTCCAGGTCATACAGCTCTTTAAGAAAAAGAAAATTGTTGGGCTCGCCCGGTTCATCAGGTGAGAACAACAGCCGCGACCGTTCGGGATTGTCCATATCGGCGATTGCATGAGTGCTGACGTGCAGCAGCGGCGCACCAGTCTGGGCTGACGCAAAGAAACTTGCTTTTTGATCCGATTGGGTTAGATACAGCTTTGTCCTGCCCGCGCTCATCGCAGCAATAGCGCGAATCTCATCTCCGGAGCTGGGCAGGGCCTGCAGAGTTTCTCCGTTTTTCGCAGCAAGCAGAGAGCTCTCTCCGGCGCCGACGACAGAAGGATCACCAAACGCCACCAACTCCTCCTGCCAGGGAAACCTGATGCGCTTGATCTCTCGAGCACGGCGCAGCAGTAGAACAGCGCTCGGCATGTAAGTAATGTCATGGTATTCCAGCAAAGGAGAGCCGGAGGCATCGGCCATCAATTCAAATGGGAAAAGACTCAGGAACCCATCCGGCACAATCAGAAGATGTTTGTACTGATGTTGCCTCAGCGGAGCAATGCCATCCGGAATCACGGAACCGATCTTCTTAAAGCTCGCTTGCCAGTCCTGTTGCAGGTTACCGGGAAGGCCGGATACTTCCTGCTCAAAGTTATCCATTTGCGCAGGAGAAAAGCGCTTTTGGGTGATTCCGGCAGAGTCGCGCGTTACCCACACGGCAGCTACGGCATCGCTTCCGGTCCAGAACTCGATGAGAGCCGTGTCCGGCCCAAGCCGAGCCTGCAGAGAACTCAAGCTCAGCGACGCCGGTGTGAGCTTCGCGCTGTAGAAACGATCCTGAAAAACACGCGCGCGGCTGCGTTCCATGTACTCCAGGGCATCAGGGAGGTCATTACGCTCGAGAAGAAGTTTGATCAGTGCGTCGTAGACATCCCGCTTGTCAGCAAGAAAATCTGTCTTCAACCGGCTGAGTTGCAGCTTGGACCTCAGACTTTCGATGTTCTCAATGGCAGCTCGAAATCTCTGCTCCGCAAGCTCAGGCCTGCCGTTGCGCACGGCGATTTTTCCCATGCCATACAGCGCCTTCCATTGCTCTTCCGCTGTGCCCAGTTGCACCGCATAATTCCGGGCCGCTTCAAAGTCCTTCTCCGCCTGGGGAAGACGGTCCATACGGTAAAGCGTCTCGGCGCGGTACAGCAAGGCCTGCATGATTTCCCGCTGGTTCCCGGTTTTTTCCGCGAGGGAGTGGGCGCGATCAAACGTTTTCAACGCATCCTGCAGGCGTCCAAGATCAAGCCCCAGAACGATGCCAATATTCTTGATGACTCCCAGTTCGCCGTCAGTATCTTTCTGTTGTGCATACCAGGTTTCGGCGTCGTGATAATTCTTCAGCGCTGCCGGAGCATCGCCTAATCGCCGGTAGAGAATCCCCAGATTTGCCAGGACGTGAGCAATTTCGCGGACCGACAAGCCATGCGGTTTGTTGAGCTCGTCATAATAGATGCTGATGGCGCGCTGGTAATTCCCAACCCGCTGGTACAGTGTGGCAAGATTCAGCCGGGTAACTTTTCGCCATGATATGGTCCATTCGCCTGAAGACTTCTCAACCAGTGCAGCCGCAGATTCGTAGCTGCGCAATGCTTCTGAATACTTTGCCAGGTAGTAATCGACGTTTCCAAGATTATTGAGCACCAGGACTGACGTTAACGCATCGCCTGCCCGGGTGCTGAGCGTGAGCGCTGTTTCCAGTTCTGATGCCGCTTCAGGATACTCACCCGCATTCAGGTAAGCCAACCCCGCATCATTGTGAGATTTGGCTTCGCACCCGATATCGCCCAGTTTTCGGCAGACCTGCACGCCTTCATGAGCCAAATCCAGCGCGCGATCATACTCTCCGGCGGTATCGGCGATATCGGCCAGGTTGCCCAGCACCTCTGTGAGTTGCTGACTTGGTCCTGCGGCGCGAAGCTGCGGTAAGAGCGACTCGTAAATTTTGCCGGCGTCCGCATCCTTTCCGTCGTACTTCAGCGCCGCAGCCTTGTCCAGACTGGATTTGATATCCGCAGGCGTAGCAGCCTGCGAAAATGCAGCGCCTGCACAAAGCAGCAAAATTGCGAGGCGCAACGTGATCAGGATGACACTTCTCGGCACTGGTACTTCAGTATATTGCACTTCCTGCAGAGCTGAAGAAAATCGCGCGCCGCATGATCGCGGGCGCTCAGTGAAAATCGTGCGAGCAGGTCTCTGCCGCGGTAACCTGCAGCGGCAGAATTTGTTCCGCTTTCAGGTGCACGATTCCATCCTGATTTTGTACGGTGCCCCGGACTTTGATGAAGCGTTCATGCAGCACCACTCCAGGATCGCTGCTGTAAACGTCCGGCGAAACAATAATATTGGAGTTGCCGGTTTCATCTTCCAGGGTAAGAAAGATCAATCCTTTGGCGGTGCCCGGCCTTTGGCGAGTGATCACACATCCGGCGACCATCGCCGCCTTGCCGTGCTTCAGTCCACGCAGTTGCGCGGCCGAGCAGATTCCCATTGTCTGCAGCACGCTTCTACGGTAAGCCATGGGGTGCGGTCCAACGGTCATACCCGTCCCGTGATAATCGGCAATGAGGCGCTCTTCCAGATCCATCCGGGATAAAGGTGAAGGCTCATCCGGTTCCACAATATCTCTTAACAGCGGCCCGACCGGCCTTGCGGCTTTCTCAATCTGCCACAGTGCGTCACGCCGATGCAGTTGTGTTTCCGCACTGATCTTGTTCAGCGCGCCAATTTTGGCCAGCATGGCCAGATTCGCCCGGCTCAGTTCCGGCACTCGTCTGGCCAAATCCTCTGTCGAAATAAATGGGCCGCGCTCTCTTGCCCGCGCCAGAGCTTCTCCTGCGGCTTGTTGCAATCCGCGCACAAAACGCAATCCCATGCGCAGAACCAGGCGTGGAGTATTGCCCAGCGCTGAATCCGGGAATCTTTTGCATGGCCGTGCAGCACCTGAGACGTGTGCCTGGGAAAAGTGTGTTTCTTCCGGCGGGAAATCTTCATGCTCGATCGAACAGTTCCAGTCTGACCGTGTCACATCCACCGGTTTTACTTTCAGCCCGTGCCGCTGGGCGTCTTTCACAATCGTGTCCGGCGAATAAAATCCCATGGGCTGGTTATTGAGCAGCGCCGCGGTAAAAGCGGCCAGATATCGTACTTTCAGGAAGGCGCTTGCGTAGGCAATCAGGGCAAAGCTGGCGGAATGCGATTCCGGAAATCCGTACAGCGCGAACGAGGTGATGAACTGCACAATCTCATCCTGCGCCTTTGGTTCAATTCCGTTGGCCGTCATGCCGGCGCGAAGTTTGTTTTCAATCTCGCGCATGCGGCGTTCAGAGCGTTTATGGCCCAGCGCCCGGCGCAGCTCTTCCGCCTCGCCGCCGGTAAAGTTGGCGCAGATCATGGCCATGCGCAGCAGTTGTTCCTGGAACAGCGGTACGCCGAGCGTGCGTTTCAGTACCGGCTCCAGTGAAGGATGCGGATACATCACCGGCTCCTTGCCCTGCCGGCGCCGCAAATAGGGACTGGTCATCTGGCCGGTAATGGGGCCGGGACGAATCAGCGCCACCTGCGTTACCAGATCGTAAAATTTGCGTGGATTATTGCGAGGCAGGGAAGACATTTGCGCCCGGCTCTCAATCTGGAACATGCCGATGGTATCCGCCCTGCTGATTGCGCCATAAACGTCAGGGCAGTCCTGCGGCAAATGCGCCAGATCCACTTCCTCATGATAGTGTTCGCGGATCAGGCTGAGTGAATCTTTGAGCACCGCCATCATCCCCAGCCCCAGCAGGTCCACTTTGATGATGCCCATGTCGGCGCAATCATCCTTGTCCCACTGCACCACTACGCGGCCAGGCATGGTCGCCGGCTCCAGCGGCACCACCGAATCAAGCTGTCCCTGGCAAATCACCATGCCGCCGGAATGCTGGCTGAGATGCCGCGGCAAATCCTGCACGCGCACGCACAGGTCAAGGTATTTCGCAATGCGAGATTGCGTCAGGTCAAGCCCTGCTTTGCTGAAGTGGCGGTCAAAGGTATCTTCCGGCCCGCGCCACTCCCAGCCGCCGACGAAGGTTGAGAGCCGGCTCAGCGTGTCCGTATCGAAGCCAAACGCTTTTCCCACTTCGCGCGCCGCCAGCCGCCCGCGATACGTGCATACATTCGCCGTCATGGCCGCGCCAAGCTGGCCATAACGCTGATAGACATACTGGATGGCCTTCTCGCGCTCATCGCCGCTGGGCAAGTCCAGATCGATATCCGGCCACTCGCCGCGCTCTTCAGAGAGAAAGCGTTCGAACAGCAGGTCCATGCCGACAGGATCGATCGCGGTGATGCCCAGCGAATAGCACACCGCGCTATTTGCCGCTGAACCGCGCCCCTGCACCAGGATGCCGTGCTCGCGGCAGAAGCGCACAATGTCCCAAACAATCAGAAAGTATCCGGCAAGATCCAGCTTCTCAATCAGGCGCAACTCTTTTTCCAGTTGCCGCTGGGTCCTGTCATCCAGCGAGCGATAGCGGTCAAGGGCGCCCTTCATGGTTTGCGCGCGCAGAAATTCGTTTTGTGTGCCGCCATCCGGCACGGGGTATCTGGGGAATTGGTAGCCCAGTTTTTTCAGCGTGAAGTCCAGCCGGTCAGAGAGCTCGCAGGTATTGTCGAGAGCGTCGGGCAAATCGCAAAAAAGAACGTCCATCTGCCTGGGCGTGCGGATGCGCCGCTCTGCATTACGGCACAGCAGCCGGCCGGCGGTTTCCAGTTCCCGTTTGTGTTTGATACAGGTAAAAACATCCAGGATCTCCCGCTCTGCTGCCGTGGCATAGTGCACTCCCTGCGTGGCCAGCAGCGGCAGCTTCAACTCGCGCGCCAGCCGGACGCATGCGTGGTTGCGCGCTTCCTGCTCGCGCACCAGGTGCCGCTGCAGTTCAACGTACACGTTCCGAGCCCCAAAAATTCCAACCAGCCGCTGCAGCAGTTTTCTTGCCGCATCCAGTCCACCCCGCTCCAACGCCTTTGCCAGCGGGCCTTCTTCATCGCCGGTCAGGCAGACCAGGCCTTCCGCATGCTCCTGCAGTTCCTCCAGGGTGGCTGCTGATTGCGTATGTTTGGGGACGCGCAGCTTTGTTTTGCTCAGCAGCCGGCACAAATTCTGGTAGCCCGCGCGCGATTCGCAGAGCAGAGGATAGTTCGCCATGGGGATGCGCGACGCTGTAGTAGTAGCTTTTTCTTTTGCCGCGAGATCAATGCCGCCATCTCCGGCTTGGTCATCTTCCGCCAGCCCCAGCAGAATGCGTTCTATGATTTCCTCCGGACTCAGTTTTCCCGGGCCCAGTTTGCGGAGGAGGAGATCAAAGTGATCAGGCGGTAATGAATCGTCTTCGCCTGGAGGCGGCCCATCCACAACCGTGAGTTCCACACCAACGTGGGCGCGAATCCCGGCCTTCTGCGCGGCCATGTGAAAGCGCGGCGTGCCATAAAATCCATCGCGGTCGAGCAGCGCCATGCCGGAGACATTCGCCGCAGAGGCAACCGCCACCAGCGTTTCCGGAAGCGAAGCTCCTTCAAGAAACGAAAATGCCGAGCGCGCATGAAGTTCAACGTAGGACATCAGCTTTTAGCTCTTAGCCATTAGCTCTTAGCTCTTGGCTTTTAGCTCTTGCTCTCAGGTTCGTCACGATTCCATGATCCCTCTGCTTTTATCCGCAGGCGAATTTTGGTGACGGGAATGGATTGTGCGGCTGGAACTGTCCGGAGGGATACCCCTCCCCCCCGTTCCACCCCATTCCACCCCACTTCACCCCACGGTCAACCCACCTCACACCCCACTGCACCCCACCAGTTTCGCCTGTTCACCCCACCTCACCCCATGCTGAAAGCGCAGGTAGAGGGGCGCGCTGCTGCCGGCGGGCTGTTTGGCGCGTAAATTGCCTTGCCGGCCTCATTTCGCGATATGTTCATAAGGCGAATAGTAAGCGAATTTGAGATGAAAATCAAGCTGCGGAATGGGAGCTCATTCTCGCCAGAGATCCACGGATCGGCAAGGCGCCGGGAGAGCGGCGCAACCGTTCAAAGCGCAAACAGACTACAGAAGACAGAAAGCGTCCCTCGGCAGTTGTCGCGCCTACCGGAAACTGCAGCGGAGCCGATCCCTTGATTTCGCCCGCCGATTCTTATCAGGCTTGAGAGCAAACCGGGCTTCGTCTCGGGATAGTGTGGCGAGAGTGGGAGTAGTACCTGAAAGGGCGCGATCTTGGTAGTTGCGACGCAAAGAAACCCGAACAGGAGGCCCCGCTTTTCGATCACGCGCGACCACGGCGATTTCATTGGGGCGGCGGCGAAAGAGGATGTCTCGAGGGGCGAAGCTGCACAGCCGAGGGCGGCTGTGCCACAGAGAATTCGCTACCTGATTTCCTAACCGCGCTGCCCGTTCGCGATAACATTTGGTACTCGTGCCGCCCTCTGCCGATCTCGTCCTGTTTCGCGACATGCAACGCGCTCGCCGCGATCTGGACCAGCTTCGCTCGCGGCTGCCCAGCCATCTGCTTCCCGCACTCTCGGTGCTGCTGACCAGGGGCTGAACCTGTTTGAAAGGCTTATCGGGTGGAGCGAGCAGATGGTCCTGGTATTCGATAACAATCGCGTTCTTCTTCATTACGTCCTCGCACTCTTCGGGCAGATCGGCTCGCTGATCGTGCACAAATCCAGTGTGATCTTCATCATATTGAGCTTTTCTTAATACGATTATCCTGTTGTATCGTCACAGCCGCAGTTTTGCTGCCTGCCCAATTGCGCCATGGCAGCAGCGGATGATAAGTTAGAAAGTTTGCAACATGAACGAATTTTGATTCGTGGAGGAATCACGAGAAATGGCGTCTTCATACAATGGCAATCCTCTCCCTCCGGGCGGCAGCCCTGTCACGTTTGGCGGCGGCAAGCTGCAAATCCCAGACAATCCGATCATTCCCTATATCGAGGGTGACGGCACCGGCCGCGATATCTGGGCTGCGTCGGTTCGCGTCTTTGATGCAGCGGTGGAGAGGGCTTATGGCGGGAAGCGCAAAATCCAATGGTATGAAGTCTTTGCCGGCGAGAAGGCGTTCAGGAAATTCAAGAACTGGCTGCCCCAGGAGACGGTTGACGCCATTCGCGATTTCCATATCGCCATCAAGGGGCCGCTCACCACGCCGGTCGGCGGCGGTATAAGGTCACTCAACGTCGCTCTTCGCCAGGTGCTGGACCTGTACGGCTGCGTTCGCCCGGTGCGTTATTACCAGGGCGTGCCTTCGCCCGTAAAGCATCCCGAGCAGATGAACGTGGTCATCTTCCGCGAGAACACTGAAGATGTTTATATCGGCATTGAATGGCAGCAGGGAACGCCGGAAGTCAAAAAGGTGATCGACTTTCTCAACAACACGATGCTGGCCGGGACCAAGAAGCGCATCCGTGAAGATTCCGGCATCAGCATCAAGCCCATTTCCATTTTTGGGACCAAGCGGCTGGTTCGCATGGCCATTCAGCATGCCATCAAGCACAACCGCCGGACGGTCACACTGGTACACAAAGGCAACATCCAGAAATTTACTGAAGGCGCGTTCCGCCAGTGGGGCTATGAAGTGGCCCGAGATGAATTCCGCGATCTGGTGGTTACAGAGCGCGAGAGTTGGATTCTGGATAACAAAGACAAGAACCCGAACATCACGATCGAGCAGAACGCTGCGATGGTCGAGCCGGGCCTGGAGTTTGCCGCCGAAAGCTTCAAGCAGGAAGTTTACAAAGAGGTAAAGGACTGCCTTGATTCCATCGGCAAGACGCACGGCAGCGGCGCGTGGAAGAAGAAGATCATGATCAACGATCGCATCGCCGACTCGATCTTTCAGCAGGTGATCACGCGCCCGGCGGAGTATGACATTCTGGCCACGCCCAACTTGAATGGCGACTACATCTCTGATGCCTGTGCCGCCCAGGTCGGCGGATTGGGAATTGCGCCGGGAGCGAACATCGGCGACCAGCATGCGATCTTTGAAGCGACGCATGGCACCGCGCCCAAGTATGCGGATAAAGACGTGATTAATCCCGGGTCCGTGATGCTTTCCGGCGTGATGATGCTGGACTTTATGGGCTGGAACGAGGCGGCGCGGCTGATTGAAACGTCAATCGAGGCTACGATTCAGCAGAAGTTCGTTACCTATGACTTTGAACGCCTGATGCCCGGATCTCACAAAGTCAAGACCAGCGAGTTCGCTACATACATCATAGACAACATGGTGGACCGCCGAAAAAAAGCTACTGTAGCGGAGCCGCAGCACGTTTAGCTGGATGGATGGATTCGAGGTACGCGCTCGACCGGCTCTGGCAACGCGATTCGAGCGCCGCTTCATCGTGTAGTTATCATTCGCCAAAGTTAAGGAAGGGAATTCATGCGTAAAAAGGTAACTATTGTAGGCGCAGGCAACGTTGGCGCCACCGCCGCTCACTGGATCGCGTCCAAGGAATTAGCCGATGTGGTGCTGATCGATGTTCTCGAGGGCATTCCCCAGGGCAAAGGCCTTGACCTGCTGGAAGCCATGCCGGTGGAGAAACGCGACTCTTTTGTGCTGGGCACAAACGATTACGCCGATACGGCAAACTCAGACATCGTGGTCATTACCGCGGGAATCGCCCGCAAACCGGGGATGAGCCGCGATGACCTGCTGAATACGAATTTCAAAATCATGCAGGACGTCATCGGCAAGGTGGTGGCGAACTCACCGAACGCCATCCTGATTGTGGTTTCCAATCCGCTTGATGCCATGGCCCAGGCTGCGTACAAGCTGAGCAAGTTTTCCCGCAATCGCGTAATCGGCATGGCCGGCGTGCTTGACTCGGCACGCTTCCGCACCTTCATTGCCCAGGAACTCAACGTAAGCGTGGAGAACGTGACCGCGTTTGTGCTCGGCGGGCATGGTGACACCATGGTGCCGCTGCCGCGCTACTCCACCGTTGCTGGCATCCCCATTACGGAACTCATCTCGAAAGACCGGCTCGACGCCGTTGTTCAGCGGACGCGGAGCGGCGGCGCTGAGATCGTGAAGTATCTCAAGACCGGCAGCGCCTACTATGCGCCGTCCGCGTCTGCAACTGAGATGGTGGAAGCCATTCTGAAAGATAAAAAGAAGATTCTGCCCTGCGCCGTCTATCTGCAAGGCGAGTACGGCATCAAAGACCTGTTCGTGGGCGTACCGTGCAAGCTTGGCGCCAACGGACTGGAGCAGATCATTGAAATCAAGCTCACGCCGGAAGAGCAGGCGGCATTGAAGAAGAGCGCAGATGCAGTGGCAGAGCTGGTGAAGGTGATGGGTCTCTAGATTGTTCAGTATGAAGGAGAATCAGTTTTCGGGCGCATATTGCGCCCCATTTCTTTTGAAGATACGGCCTTTGCTGCGTGTTACATTTTCGCCAGCTTATGATGAATCTTGCCAATCCAGTTTGGATTAAGACCAAGGGATTCTTGTTTCTCTTTCTCGGCGTGTTTTCAGCTTCGCTGTTGATTATTCAACATCCAGGATGGAGAACAGGCCTGCTGCTAGTGATTACGATTTGGGCTTTCTGCCGCTTTTACTATTTTGCCTTTTACGTCATTGAACACTATTTAGATCGAACCTATCACTTCTCTGGGCTGCTGTCGTTTGCACGTTATCTGCTGTCAAAAGATCGGCTGAACTAAAACACTGCTAGCTTCGCCGTGCCCTCTCGATTTCAGCGAGAACAACCTCAAAGCATGGATTCCGCTGCTATCCAACTCGGTTGTCGAAATTCATTGCCGTCGCCTCTTGATCAATACCCGCGGAGTACCTCTTCAAATCTTCGTCCACCACAGTGCGCAAAATCGTGCTCAAGTTCCACTCTGAAACCACAATTACCGGATCATCCAGGTACAACGAGACGAACTGCTCCTGATTCATGAGCTGTTGCAGGCCGGATGGAGTAGTCACAACGTATCTTGTCTCCCATGTGTGTTCGCTGCCCGGGTCCTGCGCGACGAGAAACAATTCATCGTAGAAGTTTCTGGGATCAGCCGGCCCGCGGACGAGGTCGGTTTTGGCGAAATAATAGTTACCGTAATACGGGCGATTGAACGCGCCTTTTTCGTCCCGCTTGACAGGCGGAAGCGTAAATGGAAAGCCCACCTCCGCGCCGGTCAGCGCTTCACCTGCGGGCGCTGCCTCGCCATCGAGCGGCCGGACCGGCAAAAGCGGAGCGCCATCGTGAGGAAGCTCATGGGCCTGAACCTCCGAAGCCGCCGAAAGGGCGCGCCCGAGCAAGAGCAATACCAGAAATGCACCGGCGAAAATCAGGATCTTGACTGGTTCCAAAGCTGCTGCTTCCCTCAGGCCACGCGTTCAATGTTCACAGATTCCAAAGTGACCTGGTTTACCGGACGGTCCTGCGCGCCGCGCTTGACCTTGGAGATTTTGTCCGCGATATCCTGGCCTTCCACCACTTCTCCAAAGATGGTGTGATTGCCGGTAAGCCACGGGGTAGGCGCGACAGTAATGAAGAACTGGCTGCCGTTCGTTCCAGGACCCGCATTGGCCATGGCCAGCTTGCCAGATTTATCGAACTTGTGCGGCGACCCTTTCGTCTCGTCCTGAAATTTATATCCTGGACCGCCCATGCCGGTTCCGCTGGGATCTCCTCCCTGGATCATAAAATCCGGGATGACGCGATGAAAAATTGTGCCGTTGTACAGCGGACCATTACCGCCCTTACCGCTTACGTTGTCTTTCCAGCTGCGTTTGCCCTCAGCCAGATCAATGAAGTTTTTTGTGGTGATGGGCGCCTCTTTTTCAAAAAGGCGGCAAACGATGTTTCCTTCACTCGTATTGAGGATTGCATAAGTTCCTGGCTGGCGGCTCATTCAGCTTTCTCCTGTCTATTGAGTCTTTGCGGAAGTTTTTGGCGCCGATTTGGCGACTCCTGTTTTCTTCTTTTTTGCTCCTGCGGCATGGGGTCGGCCTGCGTTCCGTATTTCAATGTGGGTGATCTTCACTGGATTTGCAGGCTTGCTGTTATTGGGCGTGCATGGCCCCATGGTGCACGGCATGCGCGCAATCTTCTTTACCAGTTCGACGGACGGTTCATCGCACTGGCCAAAAATGGTATAGCCGCTGTTCGGCGCCCGGCGGCCTCCCATGCACCCGTTGGGATCGAGGCAGGGATTCAGGAATGGCAGTTCCGTCTCAGTGATGAAGAACTGCGAGCTGTTGGTGTTCGGCCCGCGATTTGCCATGGCGAGGCGGCCAGGCTTATCAAACAGCAGGTCGGGATGCAATTCATCGTCGAAGGTAAAGCCGACATCGCCCGAACCGGTTCCTGTAGGATCGCCTCCCTGGATCATGAAGTTGGGGATGGTGCGATGGAAAATCACTCCGTCATACAGAGGCTTGCCATGCATGGTCTTGCCGGTCGCGGGGTCCTTCCAATCTTTTTTGCCGGTTGCAAGCCCAATGAAATTGGCCACTGTTTTAGGCGCCTCTTTGGGGAAGAGCTCACACTTCAGATCGCCGGCGGTGGTATGGATGATGGCAGTTGGATTCGCTGCTGCTTTCGTTGCCGGCGATTTTGCCGTCCCACTTTTCGTCTTTTTGCCCGTTTGCGCAACAACGAGAGTTGAGCACAGCACAACCAGGGCCAAGCGTTTGAGCATTCTTTTCACCTCGAAAGTGTTCAACGCATTATTAAAAATGGACTTTATGCAGATGTAAAGGCAGAGAGAGCACGCCATGTGATCAGTATGCCTCGATTCGCTGGATGGGGCAGGCGAAGCAGTACTCGCATAGGCAGCGTCCGGAGCTGCTGAAGAAATCACGTGAGCAGCTCCGCGATCCGGCAGCAGGCGTCTTCTCCGGCAGAGAAAGCGCGCTTCTGCGGGGATCGCCGGTAGTTCTTTGCTGACGGGCTCTGCGCTTCCTGTGTTTCATTGCCCGGTGCTGCCTTAGCCGCTTACAATAGGTTCACGCAAAATTTTCATGTTCGTGCGTTCATAACGGCGACAGCGGAGAGGTAATGATCCCAACCCGAAAGAGCCTTTGGCTGGCACTGCTGACAGGCGTCATCATGCTCCTTGCCAGCGGCTGCAATGATACCTTGCGCCAGTTTATTACGGAGGTCCCCGGTCCTGCCGGTAATCCGGGAAGGATCTCCAATGCTATTGTACTTTCCACCAATCCCGCGGTTCCCACAGACGGCACGGTGGCTGTTGGAAGCGACTTGCACATTGATGTTTCCGGCGATTCGGTAGCTGGTATCGTTCCTGTTGGTCCAAACCCTGTTTTCCTGGCCAAGACTCTCACCAAAGTGTTCATTCTGAATGGCGACGCCACCGTATCGTCTTATCAGGCTTTGCTGCCTGAGGGTGCAACGGCCAACACCACCATCTTGCCGGCAGGAACTGTGGCGCTGGCTGGTGGATTCAGCAGCACTGGAAATTTCTTCGTGGCCGACCAGGGCGGCGGGGTAAACGTGATAAATGCCTCCGTCAATGCGGTAACCGATACGCTTACAGTGGGAACAAACCCGGTGATGGTTGCAGGGAACGGCGCCAATAATAAGATCTACGTGCTCAATAACGGCAGCGATGACGTAACGGTCATTTCCACAATCGATAATTTCATTTCTCCAAATACAATTCCCATGACTGATATAGTCAATCACAATGGTCAGAGCGCACACCCGATTTGGGGGGTGATGACCCCGGATGGGGTCCACGTCTTCATCGTGAACCAGGGTGATGGCATCCACACGGGCTGGGTGACCGTGATTGACACGCTGCTGGATGTGAAGATTGCCACCATTGATGTCGGGATCTCTCCGAACTTTGCCGTCTTTGACCCGACCAACCAGCGCCTGTATGTCTCCAATACCGGCAGCCCGTTCATCAGCGTGATCAAAGCGAACGGTATTGATCTGGCAAACCGAATTGTACCCACTAAAATCGCGGATATACCAATCCCCGCGCCGGCAGTTTCTGTGGCTGCGCTGCAGGATGGTACCCGCGCATATGCGGCCATGGGCGGATGCCCCGTTGGGACCACTCACCTGAACATCGTCGCTAATCTCGCCAGTTGTCCCGGGAATCAGGTGGCGGTTATCGACGTGCAGGCCCTTGCCCTCAAAAAAGTCATTACCGTGGGCGCGGGAGCAGTTTCCATCGATGCCGCAACGAATTCCTCACGGGTATACGTTGTTGGGGCCAACGTTATGGCGGGCACGGCGCACGCGGCGAACGTCTCCATCATCAATACTGGCGATGATTCTGTCGTTGGCACCATTCCAATTCCGCAGCAGAGTCTTGGCTGCCAAAATGCAACGGCATGCCCCCAGAATGATACGCAGATCCCATTTATGGTTCGGGTGGTTCCATAATCACAGCGCCGAAGTCGATTGCTGCCGAACTGACTTGGTATTCGCCTGGCGCTGCTCTAAAGAGAGATCACGCGCCTGTAATCTGTGATGAAGGGGAGCAGGGGATGGTAAACGAGGAACCTGAAGCGGTCTGGAGCGAAGCGACAAGCTAAAAATTTAAAAGGCTGTGACATTGGTTATGCTCTAGCTGCCGGCTCCTGCGAGGGAGTCAACAGCGTGGACGCATGTACCGTCACAGCCTTTGATGTAACTGCCGCTTTTGCAGCCTTCGACCCCAACCCACCTCTCGCAAAGTTTGTCGGTTTTTTCGGGTCGAAGCGTTCGATAAATTACTTTAGCGAAACGGTCACCCAGTCTACTTCGGGTTGGCAACGTTTTATGGAAGCCAATCCTTTTCGACCGTCGACGCAAACCTGACATTGGTTATGCTCTAGCCACCAACTCCTGCGAGGGAGTTGACAGTGTGGATGCATGTACCGTCTCATCTGCTATGTGATTCCTGCTTTCGCAGTCTCCGGCCCCGGCTTGCTCCTCGCAGGGCCTGCCGGTTTTTTCGGGTCGGAGCGTCTGGTGAATCGCTTCACCATCTGATCACTCAGTCTATTCGGGTGAGTTGCTGTTGATTTCAACCGCCCTTTCAACTGTCGACGCGAGTGATCCTAAATCAGAAACGCGGATTGTCAACACCCATGGGTTGTGCAAAGAACGAAATATTTCTAGCTGATTGCAGGTGCTTCAAACCCTCATAAATGGCGGGTGCGCCGCGATGCGCCAACGCTTTTTTCCAGATATCCACAGCGGCTTCCACAACTCCGGAGTGCCAAACACCATGTGCACTCACGTGCGGGGGACCAAATTCATCTCTTGACGGCCAACGCAGCTTGCCTCATTGTGTGTGTTAGGACTGCAATTCAGCGGAATTGAATTTCAATAGAACTGAATTGCAACGGAATTTTCGTGAAGCTCTATCCGGAAAATTCCCGTCCATGCGATGATTCCAGATCAGGGCCTGGAACAGGAGTGGAATGTCAGCTCTAACGGCGTATGTTGATGGGGGTTCGCACGGCAGCCCGGGGCCTTCCGGCATCGGCGTGGTGATTGAAAAGCCCGATGGCGAACTGATCCGCATTGCCAAGTGGATTGGCCACCAGGACAACAACGTGGCTGAATATGCCGCGCTGCTTGAAGCTTTACATTGTGCGCTGGAGATGCAAGCGACCTCGCTGCACGTATTCACAGATTCCCAGATCGTGGTCAAGCAGATGACCGGAGAGTACGCTTGCAACAGCCCGCGTCTCTACTCGCTGAACTGGACCTGCCGCAAACTGGCTCGCTCGCTTGAGTTCGCCATCGCGCACATTCCACGCGACAAGAATCAAGAAGCCAACCGCCTGGCCAACGCCGCTGCCCGTGGTTCGCGGTCCCAGACACAGTAGAGCCACCGCTCTGTCGGCGCTCTTCATTTTCACCATTGCCAAACTGTTTTTGCAGGTGCTGCAAGTGTGATTTCTCGCCACGACCGCTTGGCTTTCATTTTCCTTTTGCGGTTTTGCCTGAATCCGTGGAAAATGGGAACACTCATTCCCATGCAGAAATCAAAAATCGCTGTTTTTACGCTGCTGTTTTCGTTTCTCCTTGTGTCCGCCGGTTTTCCGGCCTTCTGCCAGTCTGCTCTTTCCGACCCAGGGGCTAAAAGAATGTGCGACGCCGTAAAAGACGTGCAACTTCCGGCCAAGGACCAGCCCACAACCGACGAAAAGAAATCACTCCAAAACTGCTCGTCCGAGGATCTCTATTACGGCTTTGATAAGCCGCCGGACTTTGTGAAAGCGCGAAAGTGCGCCTACCTGGAGATGGAGCAGGGAAAAGACGACCTTGACCTCGCCGGCCGCGCAACTCTCATGATGGTCTATGCAAACGGCAAGGGCGCCGACCGCAACCTGGACATCGCCCTTAAGCTTGCCTGCGAAATGAAAGGCGGGCCGGGCGACGTGGCCGGCAACATCTATGAATTGGAGCGCCTGAAAAAATATCCGCCTTCAGCTAAATTCAGCGTATGCGACCACAGTGCCTCGCGACACCTTTATGAGAGCTGCGCCATCCTGGGCGACAAGTTTGACCGGCTCGAGCGCGCAAAGGAGATTGACGCCTTCAGCAGCTCGCTCACAAAAAAGCAGCAGGAAGCTTTCAGCCACCTCGACGAAGCCGCCGAGGCATTTTTCAAATCCAGAGCCAGCAGCGAAATTGACTTGAGACCCACGTTCCAGGTTCAGGAAATGGCCTTCATGGAAAATGAGTTCATCAAGAAGCTGCAGCAGCTTCAGCACGGCCAGCTTCCTTCTTTTTCCGCCACCGATCTGCATAAGGCCCAGGCTGATCTCGACAAGGCCTACGCCGACACGCAAAAAGATCCCAAACGCCAGTGGGGGACCGCGACTGTGGAAGGCGTGCGCAAGACCCAGCAGGTTTGGCTTGCCTACCGCAACGCATGGGTGAACTTCGGTAAGGTCACCTATCCGAATGTAAATGCCGACGCATGGCGCACCTGGATCAGTGAAGATCGCTACGCTGAATTGGAAAAGCTGCTGCCTTGAAAAAAGGCTGTTCCTGCGCTACTTGTCAGATCCGTCAAAGATCAGGATTGCCGCGGCAATCACCGTAATCCATTTGCCGCGTTTATCGCCGACGGCGCTCTGGGTAATGTTGGTGGTGCGCACAATCTTGTTGGAGATGCGGTAAATTTCCTTTTTCTCGTCCCAGGACGTGTCTGGATCGAAATCCACGTCGAGAGTGGTTGCCAGCATTTCCGCCGCGAGTTCCTCGGCATATTCTCCGGCCACGTCATCCGTTTCGCCGAAAGAGTGATGTTCGCTCAGGTATCCGTAGGTAGACCGATCAGCAGGCATGGCCAGGCCGATGCTGGAGGCGATGAGGCGGTGCGGCTCGCGCACGGAGTTTTCAGCCACCACCGCGAACGTCACCTCGCCGGGATCCAGGTATTTCACCCCTTCTTTGCGCGATATCAGTTTGCAGTGAGGTGGAAAAATGGAGGAAACGCGCACCAGGTTCTGCGCCGCAATACCGGCGTCCCGAAGCGCGAGCTCAAATGATGTCAGGCGTTCTTTGTGCTTGCCAACTCCCTTGGTAAGGAAGATGCGCTTGGGCACCATGTCAAGCCCCAATGTAGTTGTCCTCCGAAAAATGGCGATGACCGAATGAGAAAAAATAACATATGCGAGACGTACACGCGGAAAATTTACTGAAAATTCTTCAGACTGGCCGGAAGCAGGCGCTCCTGAGAGCCACAAAGCGCAGGAGTAGGGGAGCTGGCCTGCTCTCGGACCGTTTGGTGCATCCGATCAGTTCGGATGCGATTTCCGCCGAGACCCGAACCGTGGCATCACGTCGGGCAGTTGGTGTTCCGGCTTCGCCTGGAATGGCTGCTCAAGTACATGCGGCCACGCACCGTCTGGGCCGTCTACGTCCTGCTGAACGGGTTTATCACCATTGCCTTGCTGGCCCTGCTGGGGACCCTCACCCACAGCCCGTTTGCTTTCCCGTCACTGGGACCTACTGCGTATCTTTTCTTCTTCACGCCACTGGCGGAATCGGCAAGCCCGCGTAATGCCATACTGGGGCATGCCGTGGGACTTCTCTGCGGTTTTGGCGCCTTTCGCCTGGTGGCCAACCAGGGGCCCTGCTGCACCTTTACCACGGGCGTTGACTGGCCGCGCATCGTGGCCGCCGCCTTATCACTGTCACTGACCGCAGCATTCATGGTGCTTCTGAAGATCAGCCATCCGCCCGCCGGAGCCACCACCCTGATCGTATCGCTTGGCATACTGTCCACGCCCGGCGATGTGATCATTATTGAGGTGGCTGTTGTCCTGCTGACGCTGCAGGCGCTTGTGATCAATCGCCTGGCAGGCTTGCCTTATCCGTGGTGGCACAGATCGACCGGAAGATAGTAGCCGGAGCGATCCTCGATTCTGGTGCTGCCGCTATCACCTTATTCTGACTCAGCATTCTGACTCAGCGCATGGGAAAGGACGCTACAGGTGTTCCGGTATAGAATCTGAAAGCCATGAAAACCATCCAATTCCGTGCCCGTTCGCGCGCGATTTTGTTTCTTGTCGCGGTAACTGCCGCTGTTCTGATCTCTCCAGTGCGCGCTACAACATCCGATGAGCAGGCTGTACTGGCTCCGATCACGGCAATGTTTGCCGGCATGACGAAACACGATGTCGCCGCGATCAAGAAGCCCCTGCTGCCGGGCGGCTCCATGGTGCTGATGCGTCAGGGCAAGCCGCACCAGATGACGTTTGACGCTTTTGCCGAATTGGTCGGGCGGCCCGGCAAAGGTCACGTCGAAGAACGGATCCACGATCCACTTGTGCGGACCGACAACGATCTGGCTGTGGTGTGGGCGCCTTTTGAGGTTCTGGTGGATGGCAAAGTGGATAGCTGCGGCACTGACCTTTTTAACCTTGTACGCATAGACGGCAAATGGCTCATCGCTGGCATCGCAGATACAGGACGAAAAGATTGCGCGGTGAAATGATTTCTTGGGATCTGCTCTCAGGCTGATCCAATTCCCCATGTCTGCCAATCCTTTCATCACCTTGAGACCTGCTCCCACGCGGCAACGTTAACTTCCGGCCATTCATCCCATGGTACTAACCAAGCATTCAATGCAGGGTCTCAGCGGCATTGTGCGCCGCGCGCCGCCCCTCGTAGTTGCGAGATTTGCTCCAGGCTGCCAAACGAGAAGTCCTGCAAAAGAGGACGGATAAAAGGGGGGATCTGATCTATGAAACGCAACCTTTCCAGCCTGATGCTGCCCATGGTGCTCAGCTTCTTCGCGGTCACCGCGATGGGAGCACAATCGCAGCCGGCGCAGCAGCCGCAGCCGGGAGCCACAGCAAGCCAGTCGCAGCCGTCTTCTCCAGGCGCACAGCCGCAGACGACAACTCCCGCTGCTCCGCAGAGTAGTCAGCCGGCCACAACTCCGTCGCAACCGCAGGCCGGCACTCCCGCCACGCCGTCGAGCAGCCAGCAGACAACAGGGAACGCCACCAGCGGCACGATTCTTCCCGCGGGGACCTTAATTACCATCGTGCCAACGCAGGCCATACAGAACGCCCAGGTAGGATCGACCTATCCGGCGAAAATCGCGCAGAATGTTGTGGGCCCGAATGGCAGCGTGCTGATTCCTTCCGGCACACCGGCCCAACTCACCGTAGCCAGCGCGGTCAGCCCAACCGGCGCTTCGGAAATGGCGCTGGCGTTGAAGTCGGTCACATTGAATGGCCGGACTTACAACATATCAACCAACCAGGGACAGGCTTCTTCGCAGTCCTCGGGTACAACTGCGTCGCAGCCCTCCAACGCACTCTCCCCATCCGCCGGCGGTCTGCTGGGGACGCTCGTGCAGGTTCTGGCCGGCGGTCAGCAGTCCGGCAACACAAACCAGCAGACCGGCAATACGAGCCAGCAGGGATCAAGCGCCGGGTCCGGGGTGTTGAGCAGTATTCTGGGCAAGATCCTTACTCACGGATCAACCGTGAACGTGCCCTCGCAGTCGCAGTTGACGTTCCGCCTTGATCAGCCGCTGCAATTGCAGTAGACAATCGCTTATTCACGGAATTTCTACAATGAATGACGCCAGTGGAAACGGATACACCGTTTCCGCGTGAGCCTCGATTTGCAAGGAGAGGGTCCGCATAAGCCGAATCTCCTGCACGTGCGCGCAGGCGCGTACAATTTTTGGATAGAAATCGAGTAGTTAGGAGTAAGTCATCCAGCGTAGCGCGAACGCTGCGCTAAAACTCCTCTATTAGAATTTTTTCACGAAGCAGCAATTCAGAATCCAGCGAGCATCCCTGGCTCGTAAGCGGCCTTCCAAGTGAGAAGCTCAAAATCGAAATTAGGTAAGATATGAAATTGCGCTGTTCGATTGGCTCTCTCTTCCTGCTGCTACAGCTCTCTCTCTGGTCTTCCAATGCGCTTGCTGCGGTTGGCGTAAGCGTACATCCGGCCAGAGCGCCTCTTACCTTGACGGAACCGCAACAGTTCACGGCTACGGTTGTGAATACAAGCAACCACGCCGTCAAATGGGCCGTGGATGGAATTACCGGCGGCAATGCGACCGTGGGCACAATTTCTACTTCCGGCCTCTATCATCCGCCCGGTAAGCGCGGCACGCACAAAATCACAGCCAGGAGCGTGGCCCAGCCTGCGGCTATTGGGTCGGCGACTGTCTGGGTAACCGACTATCCAGGAATGTTTACCTACCATGCCGATAAGTTTCGCAGCGGAGTCAATCTGCAGGAGTTCGCGCTTACCTCGGCCACGGTGAAATCAAGCACCTTTGGCAAGCTTTTCTCGCGGGCAGTGGATGGACAGATCTATGCCCAGCCGCTGCATGTGGCCAACCTGACCATTGCCGGAGCCAAGCACAATGTTGTGTTTGTGGCCACCGAACACGCCAGCGTCTACGCTTTTGATGCCGATGGCAGGAGGACAGCGCCTTTTTGGCATCGCAGTTTCATCAATCCGGCATCCGGGATTACCACGATCGCCAAGCCGGCTAACGCTTTAATCGCGCCGGAAATCAGCATCAGCAGCACTCCCGTCATTGACATCGCCACCAGCACGCTTTACGTTTCGGTTTCAACCAGTGAACATGGCGCTATCGTTCATCGACTACACGCGCTGAGTCTGACCACGGGAGCAGAGAAGTTTGGCGGGCCAATCGTGATTCAGGGCTCGGTTCCAGGCACTTATCCTCCAATTGCGGTGAACGGCCGAGTGCCCTTTTTGCCCAAACAGCATTTGCAGCGGCCAGCGCTGTTACTGTTGAACGGGAATGTTTATATCGCTTACGGCTCCAACGGAGACCAGTTGCCATATAACGGCTGGTTGTTTGTCTATAGCGCGGAAGGGACCGGCGTGCTCCATCAGGTGGCGATTTTCTGTACCAGCCCCAACCAGGGCGCAAGCGCAATCTGGCAAAGTGGTGACGGCCCCGCGGCCGATACCTCAGGGAATATTTACCTCGCCACCGGCAACGGCGCATTTGACCTCAACACCGGCGGCCCGGATGCGGGCAACACAGTGCTCAAGCTGGCGTTGCAGTCCGGAGCATTGGTGCGGCTGGATTACTTCACCCCGTTCAACACCGCTTCGTTAACTTCGAGTGACTTTGATCTGGGCGCCGCCGGGCCCATCCTGCCTCCCACGCAAGCAGGCGCAGCGGCTCCCAGCATACTTGTGGTGGGCGGAAAAGACGGCAATATCTACATTGTGAATCGGTCCAATATGGGGAAATTCAATTCCTCCCAGAATAGTGATGTGCAGACGGTGCCGGTAGGCAATCCCGTTCCTACGAATGGCCTGTTTGCCACGCCGGCAGCGCTGGGTTCTTCTCTTTATATTGGTGAGGTGAATCAGCCGTTGGGCCGATTTGTTTTCTCAAGCGGCTTGCTTTCCACCGCGCCCGCCGCCCAGACCAGCACCACTTTTCTCTATCCTGGAACCTCGCCCATGATCTCAACCAACGGAAGCAGCTCCATTATCTGGACGCTGGATCTGCATGCTTATGTGGGAGGCACTCCGGCTGGAGGCGTCAACACCCCGGGACCTGCGGTGTTGCATGCTTACGACGGCTCAACCATGAAGGAACTCTATAACAGCACACAGGCGGGGACTCGTGATAAGGCGGGCAATGCGCTCAAGTTTACATCGCCTACCGTTGCTAATGGCCATGTCTACGTAGGCACTGCCAAAGAGCTGGATGTTTACGGGTTGCTGCCGTAACAACAGCGATTTCTAAACAGAACCTTCTAGTGCAGGACCTGATCCCTGCACTCATCCCGAACTGCCTTCACCTCTCATTTTAGTGAGCAGGAGGAGCAGATCGGTCCTGACTTCCAGTGGCGTTTGCGTTCGTGGTTTGCGGTTCAAAGTGATAGCCCGGAGCGAAGATTAGAATGCATTGATCCCTTTCGAGGACTTAAGCTCCGCACAACCCCGCGGGAGCGCCGGGAATCGAAGCGGCAGATAAGCACTCAAACAGGAGCTGAAAGCTATGCATCGATTTTTGGCCGCGACGCTCTTACTTCTCTGCCTGGCCATGTTCAGTAATGTGCCGGCAGCAGTCCAGCAAAGTCCGAGCCCGACGCCGACGCCTTCGACGCTTACACCATCGGACATTACACCTACTCCGACACCCAGTCCGACGGAAACGCCGACACCAACAGAGACTCCGACGCCGACAGAAACTCCGATGGAGACAGAAACACCCACTCCCACTGCGTCGCCGACACCCGAATCGTCCATGCCGGAGGCAACGCCATCGCCGACGCCGCAATAACATGTGGCAATCAGTCATTAGCGATGATTACCAGCGCGGCAGGCATGAGGCCAGCACGGGTTTCTGCCCGTCGAGATGAGTTGGAAAGACTGAGGAGCCGTCTGCTTCTATGCTGCCGGTCCGTGGAACACTAAACGTCCCCGGCCGCTCTTCTTCGCCTGGTACATGGCTTCATCAGCGGCGTTGACCATTTCATGAACGGAATCAAGTGGAGGGTGGAAGGTCGCCAGCCCCACACTGAATGTGACAGGCCACTGTCTTTGCTCCATAGCCGTTTCCAGCGAGTGCTGGACTTTGAAGAGTGCCTCCGCTGCCGCGAGCCTGTCAGTTTCCGGCAAGAGAAGCGCAAATTCATCACCACCCAGGCGGGCGACCACGTCAATCTGCCGGATGTCGCGGATGATCACGCTTGCGACGGTTGTCAGCAATTTATCGCCGGTGTCGTGCCCGAATTTGTCGTTCACCTGCTTGAAGCTATCCAGATCAATATATGCCAGAGAGATTGGGCGGTTGTAGCGTCTGGCACGAAGGCTCTCTGTTTCCAGATGCTCAAAAAATGAGCGCCGGTTCGGGATGCCGGTCAATGAGTCCGTACGCGACTGGCTCTGTTCCCGTGCATACAAGGCCCGTATCTCGGAGATCATATAAACGAAAAAAACATAAACGGCCAACCATGCGAGCGCATTCCAGTATGCGAGATCGGACTCAGAAGGAGGCAGGTTGGTGCGGTGAAAGGTAAAAGCAATGACGGCAGAGAGCACCGAAACGGCCAAGCCGGACCGCCGGCCGAGAAACGTCGCAAAAAATGAAACCGGAACCAGATAGAAAATTGAAGTCTCAAACGCGGCAGGACTCGCCTTATCGATGGAGATGGCCGCCGCAAACAACGCAACTCCAATGCATGCGAGCAATGGTTTGCTTTGCCGCCCCATGAACTCTGTCACATTAATACGCTCTAGTCCCATGCTACGCACTTGGATGCCGAATGCCGTCTGGTTGCGTGACACGGGAAGGAGATGAGATTGAGATTCCACTGTGGCGGTGGAGCGTGACGCGCCGGCCGCGCGCGTTATGCGTGTGCGCCCATTGCCCGATATTCATCATCTGCGCCGGGCGAGAGTAAAACCCAGATCGTATAGATCCCCAGGGCCGTCCCCAGCGGAATGTGAATGAGAGCGAGGAAGCCAAGAACCAGAGTGAGTATGCGTGCCCACGATTCGCGCTGCAGCAGTCCCCAACCGGCGGCGATCCCAATCACCGATTTCGCAATCAGGAAGGCGCCTACCGCCGTGAGCAGAGGGTGAAGAAACAGTGGTCCTCCACCAGGCCCCATATGCAGGAACAAAGTGTTGGCCAGGATCACTACTGCAACGCCGCCCAGAAGGGTAATGGCGGAGTAGGCAATCCAGAAAATCCCCAGCAGTTGAAGGTTGCGCTGCAGCCGGCTGGTCTGCACGGCGAGGGCGTAATCGCTCAGGGGACGAGAGCAGCCCCTGCAAAACTTCTGGCCTGGTTGAACCTCGGTTCCACAGCTTTGACAGAACATTGCAGCCCCCTTTTGACGCCTGACACACTGATATACGTAAAATCCGGGACAAAAGTTCGGTCCATGCGTTTCCCATAGTGTGTGGTGATTTGATGTAACGTGTCAAACGCTGAAGTGTGTGAGTGCTCAAATCAATGACTGGGCAGGACTTTGAATCCGGCCTCCGTGACGAGATAGTCTCGAAAAGCGCAAGTCCCCGGTGTTCCGGAACCATACATCTCCAAGTAGACAATCGCCGGAAGCATGATATTTCGCAATTCACTTCATAAATCAAGATTCAGGATGAACTCTGGTTATGGCAATGTTACCCAAATCGAGTTACCCGGATTGAAAGAAAGATGTCACGCACGAAAGTAATCATCCTTGCCCTCCTGGCACTGGTATGGGTTTGTAACCGGCCGCTGCACGCGGCGGCAGCCGACCCGGGGAGTGGAAATGCAGGAGCTCAGCAGGCCGCTTCATCGAGTCAAAAAGACGCCGAAGGGGCTGTTCCTGTTTTCAAAGTGGCCACACGGATGGTTCTGGTTGATGCAGTGGTTACCGACAAGAGCGGTAAGCCGGTTGCCGGACTCAAGCCAGCAGATTTTGAAGTTTTTGAGAACGGAAAAAAGCAGGAGATCCGCGCTTTCGGCGCAACCACGGCGCAAAGCGGGCCGGCGGTTGCACCACGAACTCTGCCTTCCGATCTATTCACGAATACGGTAGAGCTTCAGCCCCAGGAAGGCCCGCCGGTCATTCTATTGATTGACGCGCTGAATACGCCGTGGGCGGACCAGGTTTATGGTCGGGAGCAGTTGGTCAAGTATCTGAGCGGGCACAAGGCGCAACGCAACATCGCGATCTATGTTCTGGGGAACCGGCTTCAATTATTGCAGGACTTTACTGAAGATCCGGCTTTAGTTCGCCAGGCTGTACTGGAAAAAGGGTTAAACCCGAACCACCTGGACCCAAATGCGACATCCAACACGCTCAACCAGCAACTGATCGAGATGGAGAAGACGGTAACAAATTCCAGTAGAGATATTGCCACCATCTCTACGCTGGAAGCGCTGAACAGTATCGCCCGGCACGCTGCGGCGGTGCCGGGCAGAAAACAACTGTTGTGGCTGTCTTCCGGTTTTCCGCTGGATCTTGACACTGTTAAGACTTCCATCTACTACCAACAGATGACGGAGACGGCAAATCTTCTGACCGATGCGCAGGTTGCCGTCTATCCCGTGGACGTTCGCGGATTGGTTGCGTTCTTTCCGCGGGAGATGTCGTCCGGCATGGCGCGGCTAACGTCCGCACATCTGACGATGGACGAGTTGGCATTGAAGACCGGAGGTCTGGCATTCTATGGACACAATGACATCTCTCGCCTTGTAGACCGGGCGGTTGCAGACGGCGCCACATACTATGTGCTTGGCTACTATCCCACCAACAAGGACTGGAACGGAGATTTTCGCTCCATTCAGGTAAAGCTGCACAGTCCTGAGCTCAAGGTGCGCTCTCGCAAAGGCTACTTTGCTATTAACACGAGCTCAGCCAGCGAGAGCAAGATGAAGGCCGAGCGTTCAGAGTTTCTCAAGGCGCTCGCGCCCGATGCGCTTAGCGCCGGCATGCTTCCCATGTTTGTGCAGGTGATTCCTCCCACCAAGGAGCACTCGCAGGTGTTCCTGGAGGTGCGCGTTGATCCGCGATCGGTGATCTTTGATGCCGGACCGGACAATCACCGGCAGGGAGAACTGGAAGTTTTTACGGCTGTGCTGGATTCCAAAGGAAAGTTTGTAACCAACAAACTTGATACTTTGAAAACGAACCTCCCGCCGGATACCTTTGCCAAAGTCATGGCCAGCAGCCTGGCTGTTCGGCAGGAGTTCGACCTCTCACCGGGGAAGTATCTGCTGAAGGTCGGGGCGCGGGACGTAAAAAGCAACCTTTTCGGCACTGTAACCGCAGAAGTGGATGTCCCTGCGCAAAACTGATCTGCTCCTCCCAACTGCTGTCCTATTCCAAAGCACCTCTGCGCGCTTGAATGGAAAGCGTCGCTTCCACTTGCGGACTTATCAATCGAGTCCGGCGCTCGCTCCCAATGACAATTCGGAGCGGCTGGACATTTCCCGATAGCGACGCGCAAATGTGGGAAAGGGAAGGGCAGCCTGGATATTTGTAGCGCATCTTATTTGTGTAACACCGGGGAGGACAAGAAAAGAATGCAAACTGCACACGAACTTTTTCTGCACGAATTGGCTGACATGCTGGACGCGGAACGCAAACTGGTGGAAGCGCTGGGCGAGCAGGCTGATGGCGCGGAGAATCAGCAACTGGCAAAGGCTTTTGCCGCTCACCAGAAGCAAACCGAAAAGCAGGTACAGCGCCTGGAACAGGTTTACGAGCAGCTTGGCGAAGAGCCGCAGGACACTGAATGCAAAGGGATGGCCGGGCTGCTGGAGGAATTGGAGACCTTCAAGCAGGAAGAAGAGCCTTCACCGGACATTCTGGATGTGTTCAGCATTGGCGCGGCAGAGAAGGTGGAGAGTTACGAGATCTGCGCGTACGAGTCGCTGATTGATCTGGCCCGCGATATGGGACACAACAAGGCCGTCCGTCTCCTGCAGCAAAACCTGAAAGAAGAACAGCAGACGCTCAAGAAGATGCAGAGCTTCAGCAAGAAGATCAAGCCAGAGCAGTCCGGGATGGAGGAAGAAGAAGCGGAAGAGAGACCCACTCGGCGGAGGTCGCGGAGAGCGGCCTAAGCGTCTGATGCAAGTGGAGGTGACTTGCGCTCGCCCTCACTCAGCCTGGCGAACAGCGGAATTGTCTCGCGGACGCGGTTCACAACCGCGTTGCTGCTCGCTCCTCACAGGTAAAACGTTGGATTGCGGCAGCTGGAATCGGGCTTAGAGCTGAAACCGGGGATTGCAGGTCACCCGGTTCGCCGCAGTCCTTCTTCTTTTAGGCTGACGAACCAGAGATAGATCTGGTCAACGCGGGAGATGTCTTCTTCAAGAATGGGCTCGTCGGCGTAGCGGCGGATGTCGATTCCATTGTGGCGGCGTTTGAGATTGGAGACCAATTGGAAAAGCTCGTCCACTTTGGAGTGCATGATGCGGAGATCGGAGACGAGACGAATCTCGTCAATCTCCAGTGGATGGCCCTGGCCTGGCGTTTCAGCCGGTCTTTTGTACATGAATACTCCCTCTGGGCAAGACAGGCGCAGGTCTCCCGCGGCTGTTGCATCTTTGATATGTCGGATGCGCGCAGGAGATAGCAGGCTGTATGGACGGGTTGCCTGCGAGTACTTGCGGACTCGCGACGGAATTCGGGATACCTGAAGGATTGAATCGCGCTGCCGCCTCGAAATAACAGTTGATCTAATCGCACCGGCTCGTGTTCGCGAATCGGTACCAGTGACAACTTGCCTCGCTGAAGTCTGTTTCTTGCTATAGTGTGTGTGTCTGGTCTCATTCAAAGCTCATGGGCATTTATTCGTCTCTCAAGGCGACGTGTATCGCCATCTTTATGTGCGGCATCCTGGTGCATCCGGCGTTTTCGCAGCAATCTTCAGGATCTTCGCAGCAGCAACCGTGTTTGGGGATCGGCTGCGCCGCGGGCGGCGCTCAGCCCGTACCTACCCCTCAACCGCAATCGCAGGAGAACAGTCAACGGCAATCCGTCTCCATCAAACAGGTGTTCCTGAACCTTCCCGGCGACCAGAAAGCCATCTGGACCAGTCCCTTTCACTTGCAGGTACAGGATTCATTCTGGCTTGCGCCACTGGCGGCAACAACGGGTGTCCTGATTGGCAGCGATCAGCACAGCATGGCGCGCGAGAAGTCCAACCCTGATGCCATCATCCTGAGCAAGAATATTGCGAACGGTGGAGTGATCGGCCTGGCTGCACTTCCAGGGTTAATGTATGTCTGGGGCAGCGTGAGCAGCGCGCCACAGGCGCGTGAAACCGGACTGCTCTCGGGCGAAGCGATGATTGACGGCCTTGGCGTTAACGAAGCTCTGAAGCTGATCTTCGGCCGGGAGCGACCCACCGCCACTGACGGCGAGGGAAGGTTCTTACAGACCAACAGTTTCAACGCTTCCTTTCCCTCTACACACGCCACTATCGCATGGACTGCAGCCTCGGTGATCGCGCACGAATATCCCGGATGGCTCTCGCAGGCGCTGGTGTATGGAGCGGCTACCACCGTGAGCATCAGCCGGGTCACAGCTCGCCAGCATTTTCCCGCGGACGTGGTTGTGGGCAGCGCGTTGGGCTGGCTCATCGGCAGGGAAGTTTACAATCGCCACCACGATCCCGATCTGGACGATTCCGATTACGGGACGTTCCTTCGAGACGCCGGCGAAAAGCCGAATCCTGACTCCCTGGGGTCGCCCTTTGTCCCGCTTGATAGCTGGGTCTATCCCGAACTGAAAAGGCTTGCCGCACTCGGCTACATTCAGAGCCAGTTCACCGGTCTCATGCCGTGGACCCGCGCGGAATGCCGCCGGCAGATTGATGAGGCCGATTATTACACGCAGGATTTGCCCCCCGATTCAAGCGTCAGGAAAGCAGTGGAACGGCTCAAACAAGAGTTCAGCAACGACGGGCAGCACTACTACACGGCGCAGATTGATTCCGTGTACTCGCGTTACACGCAGATCTCCGGCACGCCGCTGCGTGACAGCTACCATTTTGGGCAGACGCTATGGAACGATTTTGGCCGTCCTTACGATCAAGGCGCGAATCTGATTACCGGGGCGACAGCCAGCGCCGTAGCCGGGCCGTTTTTCTTCTACGCACAAGGCGAGTACCAGCATGCGCCTGGCCGCGGGCCCTTCACCCTGGCGCAACGCCAGGTGATTGCAATTTCCGATGAAAATCCTGTGCTCCCCGCCGCGTCGGTTGACACTACGGATCGCTTTTACCCCGTTGATATGTATGCCGGAGTGAAACTGGGCCAGTACGCGCTCACATTCGGCAAGCAGAGCTTGTGGCTGGGACCAACCGAAACCGGCGCGCTCATGGTCAGTGATAACGCTGATCCTATGTATACCCTCGCTTTCTCGCGCACCACGCCTTTGGTTTTGCCCGGCATCTTTCATTGGCTGGGTCAAGTTCGGGGCGAGGTCCTTTTCAGCAAGCTCTCTGGGCATCAATTTCCGCAGCGGCCCTTCTTCAATCTGCAAAAAATCAGCTTTCATCCCAGCGAGAATCTGGAAATAGGATTTACGCGCGCTTCCGTGTGGGCCGGCGTCGGCCATCCTTTTACCGCGCATACTCTGGAGAGGAACCTTTTCTCGGTAGGCGATACCTCGGGCGTATTTGGCGACCCCAATGATCCGGGCGACCGGAAGTCAGGGTTCGATTTCTCCTATCGCGTACCCGGGCTGCGGAAATGGCTCACCATCTATAGCGATATGTACAGTGACGATGATCCCTCGCCGCTTGCCAATCCGCGGCGGGCCGCCGTAAATCCCGGCTTCTACATTTCACATTTTCCGGGAATTCAGAATCTGGATCTGCGCGCCGAGTTCGCGTCAACGCAACTCCTCACCCCGCACGACTTCGGCCCCACGTTCATCTACTTCAATAACAATTATCACGAGGCGAACACCAATAAGGGCTTCCTGTTCGGAAATCCAATTGGCCGCGATGCCAAAGCTTACCAGGGCTGGAGCACCTATCACTTCTCTCCCACAAGCAGCCTTGTTCTGAATTTTCGGCAGCTTAAAGCCAGCAACGTGTTCTTTCCCGGCGGCGGCACGCAAACGGACGGCAGCGTGAGCTTTGAATGGAACGCCCTGCGCGATCTGCGGGTTTCCACATTTGTGCAGGAGGAGCGCTGGCTGATTCCCATCCTGAGCCCTACTGTGCAACATGACGTTACCGGGCAGGTGGAGTTGCGCTATACGCCCCACTGGCAGCTTCATCACGATTGATATGATCCAGACATCACGTTTTGCAAGACTCATGAACGCAGCCCTGCCTCTCCTTTCCAGCGGCATGTTTCTGCGTTTGAATCTGCGCATTATTACCGCTTATCTGCCATCCAGTAAAACGCTGTTCTGCCTTCGTGTGTGGCTGATACACCGCTAAATTTCCACTTGTTTCCACAGCTATGCCCGTTCTCCACAGCCATCTGCCTCGAAAAGCGTTGTAGTGGCTTAAATTCTGTGGAACACCGATGCTAGGTTGATTCCGTGGAGACGCGATGGATCAGGTGAAACAGTTCTTCGATGTGTTGGATTACGCCACTGTTCGAGCAATTCTGTATGTGTTGATGGTGGTTGGCGGTGTCGCACTCATCAGGAGGGGACGCCGCTGATTGATCTGTTCTGTGGATGTGGCGGATTACTGATGTGGTGGTTGGCTGTCCACCGTTTCCATGTTTCAGGTGCAGGGCTACGCGGCCATCTCTCTGTTGCCCAGATAGCTCAAAGTCATTGTGAACAGGTGACGCAATTTGCGGGCGTAGAATGAATTGAATGACAGGAGCGTCAGCATGCCAAAGACCATCCCTCAGGCTGAAACAGTGGCTGACCGCCGCCCGGCAGGTCCGCTGAGTCCGGAAGAACTGAGTACTATCCAGCGCTACTGGAGTGCCGCGAACTATTTATCGGTTGGGCAGATTTACCTTCACGAGAATCCGCTTCTTCGTGAGCCTCTCAAACTGCAACAGATCAAACCGCGTCTGTTGGGCCATTGGGGCACAACGCCGGGGTTGAATTTTATCTGGGCGCACATGAACCGGGTCATCAAGAAATTCGATCTCAACGCAATCTACATCGCGGGGCCAGGGCATGGCGCGCCTGGCGTTGTAGCCAACACTTACCTTGAGGGTTCGTACACAGAACTTTATCCGAAAGTGACGCAGGACGAGGCCGGAATAAAGCAGCTCTTTACGCAGTTTTCCTGGCCCGGTGGAATTCCAAGCCACGCTTCCGCGGATACTCCGGGCTCAATTCACGAAGGCGGCGAACTCGGCTATTCACTCCTGCACGCCTTTGGAGCGGTCTTCGACAATCCTGACCTCATTGCCTGCTGCGTGGTCGGCGATGGAGAAGCTGAAACCGGCCCATGCGCTACCAGTTGGCACTCCAACAAGTTTCTCAACCCGAGCCATGACGGCGCAGTCCTCCCCGTGCTGCACCTGAACGGATACAAGATCGCCGGGCCCACGGTGCTGGCCCGCATTCCGCAGCAGGAATTGACGGATTTATTTGTTGGCTACGGGTACAAGCCTTATTTCGTTGAAGGCGATGATCCGGAGATCATGCACCAGATCATGGCCGCCACCATGGATAGAGTCATTGGAGAAATTCGCGAGATTCAGCGCAGGGCGCGGCAGGAAACACTAACCGAGCGTCCAACGTGGCCCATGATTATCCTGCGCAGTCCCAAAGGCTGGACCGGCCCGAAAGAGGTGGATGGGCTTCCCGTAGAAGGCTCCTTCCGCTCTCATCAGGTGCCAGTTGCCGAACTGGCGACAAAGCCTGAGCACCTCAAAATCCTGGAAAACTGGATGCGTAGCTATAAGCCGGAAGAACTCTTCGACAGCTCGGGGAAATTGATATCCGAACTGGCCGAACTGCCTCCGAAAGGAAACCGGCGCATGGGGATGAACCCGCACGCGAACGGCGGGTTGTTCCTTCAGGACTTGAAATTGCCGGATTTCAGGTCGTACGGCGTGAAAGTGGAAAGTCCGGGCACTACGGTCGCAGAGTCCACACGCATTCTGGGGCGTTTCCTGCGCGATGTGATCAAACTCAACAAGGAGAGCCGCAACTTCCGCATCATGGGTCCTGATGAGACCGAATCGAACCGCCTGGGCGCAGTTTTCGAAGCGACGGATCGCATCCTTGAGGCCCGCATTTTGCCCACAGATGTCCACGTTGCCCATGATGGCCGCGTCATGGAAGTGCTGAGCGAACATATGTGCGAGGGCTGGCTTGAGGGTTACCTGCTCACCGGCCGCCACGGCTTTTTCTCATCCTATGAGGCTTTCATCCATATTGTGACTTCCATGTTCAACCAGCATGCCAAGTGGTTGGAAGAATCGCGCAAGATACCATGGCGTAAGCCGATCGCCTCACTGAACTATCTGCTGACGTCCCATGTCTGGCGCCAGGACCATAATGGGTTCAGCCACCAGGATCCGGGTTTTCTCGACCATATGATGACCAAGAAGCCGGAGATTGTACGGGTCTATCTTCCACCCGATGCGAACTGCCTGCTTTCGGTTACGGATCACTGCCTGCGCAGCCGCAACTATGTGAATCTGATCGATGCCGGGAAGCAGCCAGAACTCCAATGGCTGGACATGGACTCCGCCGTGAGGCATTGCACTGCGGGAATTGGAATCTGGCAATGGGCCGGCAATGACGAAGATGGCGAGCCTGACGTGGTAATGGCCTGCGCCGGCGATGTGCCGACGCTTGAGATTCTGGCCGCCACTTCTCTCCTGCGCAAGCACGTGCCGGAAATGAAAGTGCGCGTGGTCAATGTGGTTGATCTGATGACGCTGCAGCCTTCATCCGAGCATCCGCACGGCCTTGCCGAGAAGGATTTTGATGCCCTGTTCACCACCAACAAACCGGTTATTTTTGCCTACCACGGCTATCCGTGGCTGATTCACCGGCTGTGCTATCGCCGAACCAACCACGACAATATGCACGTTCGCGGCTATAAAGAGGAAGGCACCACCACTACTCCGTTTGACATGGTAGTGCTGAACAACATGGACCGCTTTCAGCTTGCCATGGATGCCATCCGCCGCGTGCCCCGGCTGAAAGCAAAGTCAGATCAAGTCGTCGAGGAGTTCACCAGAAAGCTGGCGGAACACAAGGTGTACATCCGGGCTCACGGTGAGGACCTGCCTGAAATCGCGAACTGGCGCTGGGATGTATAACAGCATCTCCATGCCAGAGACGCTGCCGGGGTTGGGTTGGATGGAGATGTGCCCCTAGATGGAGAAAACCATCCTTACCCTGAACGGCGGATCATCGTCCTTGAAATTCGCCCTTTACCATGTGGACGAATCCCGTGAGGAGGCTGTGGCCGCTGGAGCTGCGGAGGGAATTGGGACCGAGCAGGGCAGGTTCTGGCTGCGCAAGGCAGACAAAAAGACACTTGGCTTGAGAGAAAGCTTCGCCGAACACTCCGCGGCGGCGCGCGTGATGTTCGCGCGATTGAAAGAACAGGGATTCACCAACTTCTCTGCGGTGGGGCACCGCGTAGTACACGGTGGTCGCGATTTACTTTTGCCACAGCGAGTTGATTCCGTCCTCATCAGCAGATTGAAGGCCCTGGTTCTATTTGCGCCATTGCATCTCCCGGAACAGATCGCGCTGATGGAAGCCGTTGCTCAACACTACCCGGATTTACCGCAGGTTGCGTGTTTCGATACGGCATTTCACGCTGCCATGCCGGAGATCGCCCGCCGCTTTGCGTTGCCTCGCAAACTCTGGGATGAGGGCGTGATGCGCTACGGTTTTCACGGCCTCTCATATGAGTATGTAGTTTCCACGCTGGGCAGCCAATTGGGTGAACGGGCCATCGTCGCCCACCTGGGTAACGGCGCCAGCATGGTGGCCCTGAAAGATGGTGCGCCCGTTGATACCAGCATGGGGCTGACTCCCACCGGTGGATTCATGATGGGGACGCGCAGCGGCGATCTTGATCCCGGCGTTCTTCTCTACCTGCTCCGTACCGGCCGGACCACTGAAGACCTTGCCCAGCTATTGGACCATGAATCGGGGTTACTGGGAGTGTCAGGGCTGTCCAGCGAGATGAAGACGCTGCTGGATAGAAGCAGGGAAGATCCCAATGCAGGCCAGGCAGTGGCAATGTTCTGTTACCAGATTCGTAAGTTTATCGGCGCATACAGTGCTGTGCTCGGCGGACTCGATGCGCTGGTGTTCACCGGCGGAATCGGCGAGCGCGCCGCCGAGGTACGGGCGAGCATTGTTGGCGGCCTCGAGTTCCTGGGAATCGAATTGGATGACGCGGCGAATGCCGGCCACGCGTCATTAATCAGCACCCAGATCAGCACGCAGATCGCCACGCAACGCAGCCGTTGCCAGGTTTGGGTGGTCAAAACGGATGAGGACTTGATGATCGCAAGGCATACCCGCCGAGTAATATCTCTCTGACTTACTGCAGAAAAATTCTGGCATTTCAACCCGAAATACCGTAAGCACAATCCTTTGAGTTTCGCGGTGAAACCAATCTGCTATCCCGGTATACATACATTGCGCCTTTAAAGAAGATGACTAGATAATTGCCTTACTTTAGGATCATTTTATTCGCATAGTATGTGGTACTATCTTTGACAATGTAGTTTGAGGCATCAAGGAGAATGTGGCTGCAGAGAGCGGCCACAGATTCAGCAGTTAGGGGCCCGGGTTTTTCCTAGAGTGCTATTGCGTTCTGATTGCGAAAGCAGGACGCCATTTTAGGCGAGAAGGTAACATCTGGATGCGAATCCTGATTGCGGAAGACGATGCTCCGCTGGCGTCGTTTGTCGCGAAGGCGTTTTTAGCGGAACACCATAGTTGCGAAATTGCCGCGGACGGCCAGGACGCTCTCACCAAACTGAGTACAGGGCAATTGGATCTTCTTATTCTGGATCTCAATCTGCCACGCCTCAGCGGAGCCGAGGTGCTCAAGAAGGTCCGTGCTCATGATCCCGAGATTCCGATCCTGATCCTGACGGCGACCGATAATGTTCCCGAGCGAGTTGCGTGTCTGGATGCGGGCGCCGACGATTATCTGACCAAGCCATTCTCTTTTTCCGAGCTGTCTGCCCGTGTCCGGGCACTGGTTCGCCGCAAGGGACGGCCCATTCAAACCATTTTGCGCGCTGCGGACCTGGAACTCGATTGCGTGCTGCGGACCGTGCGCCGTTCCGGCGAGGAGATTGACCTCACGCCCCGAGAGTTTAGCCTGCTTGAGTATTTCATGCGCAATGCGGGCTGGCGGATCACTCGCACCAACATCATTGAGAATGTCTGGAAGCTTCCTCAGGGTACGCCCACCAACGTGGTGGATGTATATGTAAATTATCTGCGCAGAAAAATCGACGAAGGACATGACGTCAAGTTGATCAGGACTGTGCGGCGCGTTGGCTACGAGTTTGGAGAGTGAAGCTGGGATGCTATATTGCGTCCGCGAAGGATCCGTTGGCGTATGTGTCGGCTGATTCAAACGTGGGATTCAGCCGTGGTGCTGATGTTGAAATCGTAGCCGGGCTTGCGCAGTCCGGCGCCGAACTGGGCTGCCCGGACTACGTTTTCCATGAGCGCCGCAACCGTTACCGGACCCACACCTTTGGGAACCGGAGTGATGGCCGATGCAATCTCTTTGACGCGTTCGAAATCAACGTCTCCGTGCAGTTTGCCGTCCGAACCTACGCGCGTCGCCACGTCGATGACAACCGCTCCAGGTTTCACGATGTCGGCGGTGATCTGGTAACGTTCGCTGCCTACTGAGGTGACCACGATATCGGCGGACCGCATGAAGGCATCGTGGTCCGGTTTGCGCGTGAACCTATGCAACCAGACCGCGGTGGCATTGCACATTCTGCCGCCCAGCATATGGTGGATTGGCTTCGCTGTGATGTCATTGCGGCCCACGATCACCGCTACGCGTCCTTCGGTTTCGACGCCATAGAAAGCCATGATGCGCCTGACCGCGAGCGCGGTGGCCGGCAGGTGCAGTATGGCATCTGCCTGCGCGCGGTACAGTTCCGGAACGGTGTAGCGCGAAATTCCATCCACGTCCTGCTCTCTGCGGACAGCGTCAAATACATCGAATTTATTCGGCCCGTGCGGAGGTTCTTCAATCTGGGGGGGAAGTGGAAGCTGAATAAGAATAGCGTGAACTTCACGATTGTCACTGATTCGCTGGACCTGCTCCCGGAGTGATGCGGCAGTTATGGAATCATCAAACGTGTGCAGGTGCGCCGTCATTCCGAGGCGCTGGCAGGACTCAATTTTCTTGCCCACATACCGCTGGGACGCAGCGCTGCTGCCCACCAGCACCACGTCGAGGCGCGGTACAATGTTGTGCTCCGCGCGCAAGTGTTTCACGTCAGCGCTTACCCACTGCTCAATCTGGTCGGCAACCGGTTTGCCGTACATGATCTGGGCCATGCAGCCATTATAAGGGCCGGCAACAACCTGCCAGAAGAGAGCGCGGGATTGCACCGGAGTCTGGCTATCTCCGCAGAGCGACTTGGCTATTTTAGTTTTCTGGCGATATCGCGGGTGATCAGTTCAATTTCGAGCATGATGTCGTCATCAATCTCCAGGCCGGCGGCACGCATTGCCGCGATGGGATCACTGCGAAAGAATAGAGCGTTCTCAGGAGAACTGTTGATCCAGCGTTGTAGCGAAGCCTCAACCCCTTCAAGATGTGAAATTAGCTTGTGAGGTGGTTGGGCTTTCCCGCGACGGGCTGAGCCTTGCTTTGTTTTTTTCACTGAAAACACCCCATCCGGGTTTCTAGAATACCGATTGCGCCGTCATCCGTTCTCATCTTAGATGAATTTCGCTCCGGGAAGCTTTAACCGGGATGTACGTTGATGGTTCATGCAGATTAAAGAAAACTAACTTCTGACCTCACTTACCGAGTGGACCGGAGTTGTTTATAACCGTCATAAATATTTTCGATTTCCCGGAACGAGGTTCAATGCCGTGCTGTGGACAGCCGCTGTATTGCTTATTGGCCGGCTGGTGCGCCGGTTTTCCATGTGGTTCGCGATCAAATTTCCCAGGGCTTCCGCGCCTGGGCCAGGCTCTGCCAAGCCTCTGTGAGTGATTGCGCAATTACTTAGCGTCAAGACGCGCCAACTCGGAAATCTCCCGTGCAGAATGGCCGCCTGCACGTTATGAATAGAAGAGGAATGCCTGGGATCTGGAGGTTTCATGAAGGCCGCTGCAAACGTCGAAGCTGCCCAATCCGCAATTGTCGAACCTTCCAGGTCGCAATTTTAAAGTTCAGTCCGGGAACCGCATCCGATACATACACCTCTCCAGCGCCGAAGAGATCCGGCAACGAATCGAACGGCCCACGAATTGTACGAGCAGCGCGGAAGCGTCAATGGACACGATCAGCAACACTGGGCACTAGCGCAAGCTGAAGCAATTCGCGGCTGGCTGCGCCCGGTGCAAAGGCGGCCTGAGCCGCCCGGCAGAAGAAATCCTGCACCTCTTGGAGACAGCCTGCAATAAGGCTGCATTGATCCAAGAGAATGTCAAACAGCAAAAAACAGGTACTCAGTACCTAAATCCTCAACAGACATACCTAAATCGTTTCTCGAAATCCACATTTCTTCAAGGAGTTTTTATGTTTCACCACGTCAAGGAATTGCAGTTCAACGCTCGTGTATCGAAACCCGATCCGAAATTTGCCCGGCTGTTGCTGGAGCAATTTGGCGGCGGAAATGGAGAGCTGAAGGCAGCCATGCAGTATTTTGTCCAGGCGTTTTCGGCCCGCCAGCCTTATCCCAAACTTTATGACATGCTGATGGATATCGCTACTGAGGAATTCAGCCATCTCGAAATTGTTGGCGCGACGGTCACCATGCTGCTGGGGCCGGTGAATGCGGAACTGAAGCAGGCCTTCGAGAACTCAGGGTTATCGGAGCTTGTAAGCGGAGGCAATGCTGCGCGGGATGCTCTGGTTCACCAGGCGCTTATGAACCCTCAATTTCTCGTCCTCTCCGGCGGCGGCCCCACAGTTACGGACAGCAACGGTAATCCATGGTCAGGCGCTTACGTGAATGCGAACGGCGATCCTACGGTCGACCTTCGCTCGGACATTGCAGCGGAATCCCGGGCCAAAATCGTTTACGAGTACCTGCTGCAGTTTACGGACGATCCTCACATCCATGAGAGCCTTAGCTTTCTGATGACTCGTGAAATCTCACATTTCCAGATGTTCTCCGCTCATTTGGAAGAGATCCAGCCCAACTTCCCGCCTGGCGTGCTTCAGGGCGATTCACGCTTCACGCACGCCTACTTCAACATGTCAGACGGCGCCAGCGCGCGTGGACCGTGGAACCAGGGACAAGGCCCATGGAGCAAAGGCGAGTGGACCTACGTGGAAGATCCCGTTGCAAAAGTGCGCGAGACCAACGGCCTTACTGAGTTCAAGCAGACCGCGCCCGACGGGAACAAGGAGTTGGACGCAGTTGGAAAGAAGCTGGGCAAAGAACGGTACGCCGAAATCAGCAAAGCTCTGCCCAAGGGGACGAATCAGTGGTCATCATATCCGCAGAAGACGCTGGAGAGCCCACGAAAGGCAAGTTAATCATGCCGAACTGACGTTTGCAGCAACAGGAAAGCGCTCCGCGGAGTTGTGAGATGCCGGCGGAGCGCTCTGGTATTGCACTAGCTGCTAAAAGGATGCTGTGTCTCCGCATTGGGAAGACGTCAATTTACGCAATGGCGAGCTGTCTGGACGCAATGCTAGCCCTCCGAACCCGAGTGGCATATCCAAGCCAAGATTGAAAACCGTCAAGAACTGACGTTTCCGAAATGGTAGCCGGCCTCAACTCAGGGTATGATGTCGGCATGCCGGCCGGGACCATTGATGAAGTAATTAACTCACTTGATGCCATCATCGAGTGGGCGCGCGAGCAGCAAAATCGAGCCGGATACTTTGCCGCGCTCTATCGGCGCGTGACCCGGGCGGTGAAGCAGGGAATTGCAGCCGACCGGTTCCAGGATGGGCTGCGCATGGAACGGCTCGACGTGATCTTTGCCAGCCGGTATCTCTCCGCGTTTGATGCCTGGCGCAAGGGCCAACCGACTACCTTGAGCTGGAAGATTGCCTTTGACGCCGTGTCACAATGGCCACCGCTGGTCTTGCAACACCTGCTGGCGGGCATGAACGCGCACATCAATCTCGACCTGGGAATTGCCGCGGCAACATGCGCGCCCGGAGACCAGCTTGCCGGCCTTCAAGGCGACTTCAATCTGATCAATACGGTGCTGGCGGAGCAGGTAAGCGCGGTGGAACAGGAAATGGCGGATATCTCGCCGTGGGTCGCGCTCCTCAATACACTGGGGTTGCGCACTGAGACCACGATCATCAATTTCAGCATGACCAAAGCGCGCGACTTTGCATGGATGGAAGCGACCAATCTGGCTCAGCTCTCGGGAAATCTGCTGGGCGCGGCCATTGCGGAAGCAGATCTGAGGGCCAGTCTGGTCGGCAGGCTCGTGATTTCACCGCCGCTGCTGGTCAGAGCCCAGCTTGTGCCTATCCGCCTGCGCGAGGTGAGCGATGTGCGCGGCGTGCTGGATATTTTGGCGGGAGAACGTGCCGCTGCGGCTGCAGCGCGAAGCTAAGTGCGACAGCTGCTTCAGGTCCATTGCGTAATGCGCATGCCATTCTTGTCAGTGAAGCTGCCGGTAACAATAAGGATGAGGTCGAACAGGGTCCAGAAGCCGAGGCCGCCGATGGTGAAAATCTGGGCGATGGCTGTGCCTGTCTTGCCCACGTAAAAGCGGTGCGCTCCAAACAATCCTATAAAAAAGCAGAGCAGAAAGGCAGGAAGGATTCGCTTGTCTGTGAGTGGAGGAGGAGCGGCAACCGCCACCGCTGCCGCTGCTGGTCTGGACTGCTGCACGGCGCCGCAGGACGGACAACTAGCAGCTGTTTCGTGGATCTGCTTACCGCAGGCGCTGCAATAAACCATTGTGGCCATGAATGCTTTTGTACCTCGACCAATCACGCAATCCGCGTGCTTTTTAAGTGTCACCTGCTTCCGCGCTCGATCAGAGCCTTGACGGGCCAGATCCCGGACGCCGGCACTTCCACCGACATTGTAACCCTTGTTGTTGAGGAATGAGGGCACTCCGAGTTGAACTGGCTCAGGATACGGCGGAGTCATCACCGTCCCCGTAAAAATCTGGCCTAAGCGGTTGCTTAGGCCAGATTCCGTTTCGATGAATGAATCACCAGAGTTGAGAGTGTTAGGCGGCGCAGGTCACCTGGGGCGTACTGGTGCCATTGTTGAATACACCAGGCGAGCTGTTGGTGAAGGTTTGAGTGGTGCCGTCGACCTTGGTGATGCTGATGGTAAACGGTTCGTTGTAACCTGGGGTCCGGTCATTAAGCAAGCTGATCGCCACCTGTTCTCCCAGCAGGATGGAGGCGCGGCTGGAGCTGCGGAAGTGGATTCCGGCATGGATGCCATGGCCGAAGCTGACGTTGAATGCCAGCTTCAACAGTTCTCCATTAATGGTCAGATTGGCGGCATCTGCTCCGGTGTAAGGCACCAGCGAGAGGCCGTCCTCGCTGGGCACCATCACGTCACTGCCGGCAGCCCGCAGCAATGGCTGAATCTTCTGGTTGCCATCAAAGAAGAACTTCAAAATCGTGATGCATGCCCCGCCTGTCGTCCCATGGCCCGTGGGGTAGCATGGATGCGGCGGAGCTCCTTCTGGGTACGCTTGCGGCAGCAAGTACGTACCGAACTTCGCAAAGGTCTGTGCCGCACCCTGTGAGTTCAGAACGTCGGGGTGCAGATTTGCTGCCGCTTGCGGCATCGGGGATCTGTTGGTCTTCCTCGCTTGCACCAGAGCGCCGTACTCTTCCGGACGCTGGCGCAGGTTAACAATCCACTTGTGGAACCACGCGGCTTTTAGGGCCCGTGTTGATACTTCGGGAAGCGTTGCTGCACAGTCTGCCGGATCAAGTGTGGCGAAGCCATGGTCAGCCTTGTTCCCGATCGCGGTTCCAAGATGCTCCCTGACGCCATACGGGTTCCCTGGATTCAGTGGCGCGCTAAGGCCAGTGAGTATGCGCAGAGCAATGAAGTACGGGTCGGGAGGCAGGCACGCATGGAAATAGGCGGTGAGGTCACGGCCATTGCGAATATAGCGCGGCGTTGGATCGGGTTGCAGTACCCCGCTCGCTGGAAAGCCATTTTCCACGTTCATGAATTCTGTCACGCTGGTCAGGAAATTCTGGCCAGGCATAAACGTCTCGTGCAACTGATTGACCGGTATATTGGCCAACATGATCGGCTGCAGCATGAATTGTGAGAGATAGGGTCCCTGGACGTTGCCGTCGCCGGCCACGATCTGCCCGCGGAACAAATTCTGTGCTGTGACAGGCAATGGATATTCATTGTCAGCCGCGCTTTTGATGAACGTGAGGCTATTAAGTTCAGCGGCAGCCTGCTGAGCCACTGAATTGCTGGGATAGTCACTGAAGTTCACATCACGCAACATGGCCGCCCAGTAGTGCTCCACCTCCTCATCCGCAGTCTGCGCGCTGGCTGTTGTCGGAGATGCCGGGATAACTGTCGCATGTGAATCAAGACCCTCCAGTTCAAATGCCAGGGCGCTCTGAGGACCATTCAGTTCTGCGTTGAAGTTGGTTCCACCCGGATTGCCAACGATGATGTTCTCGAAATCCGCGAACTTGGTGCTGGTGAGAGCATTAGTAAAGCTGGTCCACGAAGTTTGGTTTACCAGTTCGAGATTGTCATGTACCAGCGCTTTACTGTAGAGACCGCTGTGGTCCGTGTACAGTGCGTTATCACCGTTGTCGGGTGCGATCGGGGGGCTTACTTTTTCGGCCTGGGCCTCCTGCTTGCGATAATTGAACGCATCACTGGATCGGTTACTTTCTGAGTACGTGATGACCGAAGCGTCCGCTTCCGTTTCCTTTCCGCCCAGAAGAGGCTCCAATGGAACCATGCTGGCTGCCACCGCCATTGCGGTAAGGCTGCCGGCCTTCCCCAGGAATGATCGCCGGCTTCGATCCGCGGGCAAGTTGGGGTCGTATTTTCCATGTTCGTTGTTTTCTCCTTCCGGCTGTGTTCGGGCCATGGGAGTTGTAGTTACAGAGATTGCGTCTGGTTGGGGAACTGAACACGTTTCATCTTCGGGCGGCACAAGAGGGGACTGCATTTTCTCATCACTCATGAATTCCTCCATTCGCGTCATGCATTGAACCACATGCAGAGCTGGCCAGAGTTCATCATGAACAGGTGAGTTAATACCAATACTTGGTAGCTATGGTTTGTAGCAGGATATCAAGGGCATTTGTTTTCTTAAACTTGCGCGTTGCCATAGATAATACCTATGGATTAGTCGCATAATGGTGCACATTATCCACCGGGGCATCTATCATCACACGAAGTACTTAGCACTATGACTCTCCTAAATGGACCGCCGGTACGTCTCGCCCTGGGCATGCGTCCATATTTAGTTGCTCGTCGTCTCAAAAGAGCGCCGCGAACCTGACGCTTTGCACGCACTCCCCGGCAGGCATTTGGCGCTGACTAGCGTTTTGCAAGATTAAAGGCGCTGTGTAGGGCCCGCACACTAGTTCCGGTTGCGAGAGTGTTACGGATGGTAGATGCATTGCTAGTCGTTTAACCTATGTCTTCGTCGGTCAAGACATCTTCTTTGTGCCTCTGTTCCATCACACGAGCGTCGCTGCGAACGTCAGGACGAATGCCGCGGCCATGATGCTCCATCATGCGACAGGAGAGCACAAATCATGTTGTCCAAAGCTGTCAAGCTTTTCGCGCTTCCACTCGTCTGTCTTCTAATTAATAGTGCAGCCCTGGCGCAGGTCACGACGGTGTATCTTGAAAGCAATCGCGCCGAGCGCAACTCAATCCTGGCATTTCAAAACAATGGAGGCGAACTGTCATTCCTGGGAGAGTTTCCGACGGGAGGCGAGGGCGTTTTTGATCTGTCCCTGAAACTGGGCCCGTTCGACTCCGATCAGAACGTGATTGCTAATTCGGAAGGAACGGTTCTTTACGCCGTCAATTCCGGGTCCGACACAATCGCAATCTTCAAGATCGGCGCCACTGGGCGCCTTACGCCGCTCGCCGGCTCGCCATTCCCCTCCGGCGGGACGAATCCTGTCAGTGTCGGACTGACCCGGGGTACGCTGGCAGTAGTGAACAAAGCCATGGATCCGTCGCGACCGAGGCAGAATCACCCCAATTACGTTGCCTTCAATCTGGCGCCCGACGGAGCGATTGATGCAGGCCCGCTTTCGAATGACTCTGCTCCGGTAGGCAGCTCACCCTCACAGGCGCAGATCTCATCCGGGAAGCGTCTTGTGTTCGATGCGCAATTTTTGGGCGGTCATTTGAAATCATTTCTTGTCGACAACAACGGCGTCCTTACGCCGGAAGCTTTCCAGGCTTTACCGGCTTCACAGTTTGTTGGCACTCCAGGTCCTCCGGCCGGGCTCGGGTTGGAGGTACATCCCAGAAAGCCGATTCTTTACGTCGGCTTCACGAGCGCCAACCGGCTTGGCGTGTACACATATGACGCAACCGGTCATTTGGCCTTTGTGCGCAGCGTCCGCAATTCGGGCCAGGCAATATGCTGGCTCAAGAGCAATACCGTGGGGACGCGGCTTTACACCTCGAATACGAATGACAACAGCATTTCTGTGTATGACATCACCAATCCGCTGGACCCGGTGGAAATCCAGCATTTGAAACTGCACGGATTGGGAAATTCATTTCAAAACATTATTGATCCGCGCGGAACCTGGCTGTATGTGCTGACCCAGCGCGGCAGCTCGTCCATCCCTCTTGGTGAAGGGAATACTCTTCATGCTCTCCGGATTGATCCAGTCAGCGGCAAGCTTTCAGAGGATCATTTTGTCTCGTTGTCGCTTCCGAAAGGAACAAGACCCCAGGGACTGGCAGCCGTATTGACTCATTGATCGCAGATAACACGTAAAAAGAAAGCAGCAGCCCAGAGATAGCTGGCTGCTGCTTTTCTTTTTTCCAGACCCCGGGTGAGAGGAATCGGCTGACGGTTTGGCACCAGGGTCCCGTCTTGTTCCTGACGAGCATTCGATGTCCTCGCGATTCGAGGTCCGCCGCGTCGTTTTTCGACGTTCTCCACCTCAAAGTTCAGCCATGCTTGCGGGAACTGAAAGATCGCGGCCTTAATGGCGCTGGGTGATTTCGCCCTCACAGATCCGCTGGTCATTGCAACCGGCAACGTAGTTCTCGACGGATACGCCCGCTGGGAATTAGCGAAACGCCAGGGCCGAAGTTGCCTTCCATGTACTGAGTACAAGCTGGGCGAGGGGGATTCAGTTCGCTGGCTCCTCAATAGACACCGGCGACTCAAGGGCTTCAATGATTTCACGCGAATCCTCCTTGCCCTTGAGCTGGAGACAATGCTCCGCGCAGGGGCGTGCGGAAATCAACGAATCGGAGGGTATTGCAAGGGTTCGTCAAATTTGACGGAAGCGACTGAATCAAATGACTCTGACGTTCATAAACGTCTATCTGCAAGCTGGTAGATGGCAGGGGTGACCAGCAATGTCCGCAATTTCATCCGCGCCTTGTGCAGCTGCGACTTGCTATTGCCGATCGAGCATCCCAGCATTTCCGCAATTTCGTTGTGTTCGTATCCTTGAACGTCATGCAGAACAAAAATCATGCGATAGCCTGGTGGGAGCTCCGCGATGGCATGTTCCAGGGTCAGTCTGTCAATAGAGCCCACAAGCGAAATATCATTCGCCCCGAATTCTCTCCGCGGCTCATCCTCACACTTCGGTTCCAGAGTTTCTTCCAGTGACGCCTCGACCAGTCCCTTCCGGCGGAAGTGCATCAGTACGACGTTTACCGCCAGTCGATGCAGCCAGGTTGAGAACGCAGCCTCGAATCGGAAGGACGTGATTTTGCGATAGAGCTGCAGAAAGGTTTCTTGCATGTGGTCTTCTGCCTCTGCGTAGTTCTTGCTCATTCGCAAACACAACGAAAACACGCGGCGCTTATGCTGTGCATACAGCGCTTCAAAGCACCCAACATCGCCAGCCTGCGCTTTTGCGATCACCTCAGCTTCTGTCATGCCGTTGAAAATAACCGCCGGTCTCCGGCGTAGCACCGGCTGTGCGGAGGGAATTGTTTTCGGTTGCGACGGTAACGAAGAAAATCTCTGAAGCGCTAGCGTTTGGGACAAAAAAGTCTCTTTTTTGCAGCGAGATGTAGATGTTAATGGGATGCCCTTCGACGAGAGGGAGGTTGTACTCACGTCAGGCACGCGAACCTGAACCCGCGGCGGTTCCAGCATTCTTTAATTGGCACAACGCAGGCGTTTCTTGTTAGACAGCAAAGAGCAGAATCTCTTCTTGTCGCGCGTGCCCATTGCGGAACATGCAGGTCGCGTTGTTGTTGAATACATTGTAGCGGTGCTGGGAGATCGGCTGTTCTCTTTCTGGTTGCCGACGGTTATTGAGATTGCGTTAGTGCCGGTGCTTGGTACAGGGGACGAACAGACACGGGTACGAGCGACGACTGGTGCATGATGGTGCTTCCTTTTCTAACAAAACCGAGCCAACGGAAGCATAGAATGAATTAAATGGCAAAGATTGAGTTTACGGCTCAGGAAACGGCAATTGGCAGAAAATTCATTTGTGCACGCTGCTCCGGCGAGGTTGTCAAATTGGCGGAAAAGCAATATGCGCGCCAACGCCCTTATGTGATGGAGTGTAAGAGATGCGGCCTGGTATCCGGCAGCTGGGACACGGATGATGAACGGAACGAATTTCTCAGTGAGATGCCAGTATTGAATTAAAAGGCCTCAGGGGATCCGCACGTGCGTGCTCCCATAAGCCTGAAGCACCTAAAGTCTGGCACCTGATGCGAATGAGCACTGTTCAATTCTGATCAGACAGGGCTCAGGTGCAAGCTGGATAATCACACAAAGATGTATCGGACGGCGCGCAGCCCATTGGAAATCGACTAAAATGGATTTGACCACCAACACATCCGACCCACAGCGTGACGTTCAGATTGCTGCAGCTTTTAGCTCATTGCAAAACGCGATGACCGATTATGTTGAAGATTTGAACATACGCCTCAATGCCGGACTCGCCGTTCGGCGAACCCAGATATCGTTTGAAGTTCATGAATTTGAAAAAGCGGATGCACTTGTGAGGATTATTCTGACGGATGTGAATATTCAATACAGCAACATTATCAAGCGCAACAATGAAATGCGGTCGGGCACGATTGATGTTCGCATCGGCCACGATCGTTCTCCCGCTCTCATGTTTCAGGACTTCCCGCATCCCAGTGTCCAGGTGAGCTATCGCGACGCGTCAAAACGGTTGATTGATTCGAGTTTCTGAAACTTTCGCCAAGTCCTGGCTCGACCGTTGGTTCAGCCCTTTGTGTGGGACCGTTTCAATTTGGCCCTGTGCCGCACGCGCTTCGCCTTCTTCTTGGCCCGGCGAGCCTCGGCAAACCTGTCGACCGATGGATCGGATGTAGCGTGCTTTTTACGCGCTTCTTGGGCCTGCTGCTCTGCTTTGTTTTCTGGATGATCTGGTATGGTCGTACCCATTCTCTTTCCCCCCAGCGTCGTCGCATAAGATGCGCCACGCTTAATTCCGGCCGTTTGGCCGAGGTTTTCTCCCCTAGGTATCCCGTTCCATCACCGGCCTATACGGTGAAGGGACCAAAACGCCGGATTCAGAAGACGAGATCGTTCTGGATCCCGACGTTCTGGCCCTGTTGCTGAAGTGGCGCGAAGAGTGCCCGGAGTGTGCAGAGAAGTGGGTCTTCCCGAACGTGGATACGGGTAGGCCATTCCACGCCGATTCTTTGAGGGACGATCATCTGCATCCTGCAGGACAGACGATCGGTATCCCGAATCTCGGTTGGTACGCTTTTCGCCACACGTATCGGACACTGCTCGATGACTTAGGAACTCCAATTGGCGTGCAGCAGAAGCTGATGCGTCACTCGGACGTCAGAACAACCATGAACCACTACGGTTCTGCTTATGAGAAAACCAAAAGCCGCGCCAACACGCTTGTGGCCGGCCGACTGCTGCCGGAGAGCCTGAAAGCAGCATCAAAAGCCATGATTCAATAACCGAAAACGAACGGAACAAAACTGGGGAACGAAAAGTGGTTCCCTCGCAATTCTGACCGAATGATGTAAGTGATTGAAAAGGTTGGTTGCGGGGGGTGGATTTGAACCACCGACCTTTGGGTTATGAGCCCAACGAGCTACCAGGCTGCTCCACCCCGCAGACCAAGAATATCAGCGGGTTTACGGGCGGTCAAATCGCGTCCCGGAGAATGGATGGTTGCGGCGTAAGGACGTGGATGTTTCGGCGTAAGGAAATGGCGGCGACCGGCTTTGCAGTCGATGGCCGGAGCCACAGTGCAAATCCGCACAGTGCAAATCCGCACAGCGCAATCAGGCCCCTAAAAGGCAATCAAGCCAGCAGAGGAGCAAATAGACAGCAACTACCAGAACCACAGCGCAATCGCGTAGAACATCAGCTCAAGCAGGCAGAACCACCAGCGAGCTCGCGCAGCTACCTTCGCACGTAGAGATCGGGAAACTGCTTTTTGAGGTGGGCGACTTTAGGCGCGTCGTTGAAGAATATATAAGGATCGTCAGGATGACGCGTTGCATAGTGCTGGTGATACGCCTCGGCCGGATAAAAGCCCTTGAGCGGAACCACTTGTGTTGCAATGGGCTTCGAAAAGACGTGTGCGCTGGTCAGTTGCGCAATGTAAGCGTCGGCAATTTTTTTCTGCTCCGCATTTGCGTAAGAGATCATTGAACGGTATTGCGTCCCTTCATCCGGTCCCTGGCGGTTTACCTCAGTGGGATTGTGCGCGACAGAAAAGAAAATCTTCAGCAACTCTCCGTATGTGATTTTTGAAGGATCGTAGACCACGCGTACTGATTCGGCGTGGCCGGTGTTGCCTTCACTCACGATCTCATAATGGGCAGTGGACGCCGCTCCGCCGGTATATCCTGATGTCGCGGAGATCACTCCCTTTACGTGGTCGAAGACGGCCTGGACACCCCAGAAACATCCGCCAGATAAAACGGCGCTCTCCTGTCCTGAAGCTTTCGCTTGCGGTTCATCTACGGTTGGAGCAGGAAACGCCGAGGCGCTTCCGGCTTGAGCCTGCCGGCAGGCAACGGCGGACGTCAACACCAGCACCGCAGTGAACATTACAAGGCGCCGCAGGCTTATCGCGAACATATTCTCCTCCCTCCCTAAAAGTAATGGCTACTTCTTCACAAACTTCAGCGAAGCTGAGTTCATGCAATAGCGCAGTCCTGTGGGCCGCGGACCATCAGGGAACACGTGGCCCAGGTGCGCGTCACACCGAGGACAGGTAACCGCGACGCGCCTCATTCCGTAGGTGTTGTCTTCAATGCACTTCACGTTTTCCTCGGCGATTGGCGCCCAAAAGCTGGGCCAGCCTGTGCCGGACTCGAACTTGGTATCGGAATCAAACAGCGGGGTGCCGCAGCAGGCACAGCGGAAAATCCCTTTGTCGTGCAGGTCCCAGTATTCCCCGGTAAACGCGCGCTCCGTGCCCTCATGGCGAGTGATCTCAAAGGCCTGTGGGGAAAGTTGCTGCTTCCACTCCTCGTCGCTCTTTACCACCTTGGGCAGAGTTGAACTCTTCTGGCGCTCACCGGACTCAGAGAATTCCACAATGGTTACGTTCTCTCCAGTTTGGCTGCTCGTCTCTCTCTCGGGAGTCTCAATATCCTTCATATATAAAGTATAGTCCCCTCGAAATAGGTACGCGGGAGGCGGCAAGTTGGATTGCGTCCTCCCGTAGCGAGGGCCTTTTGCTGGCGTGCGCCAATTACCGAGGCAGTTCGGCCGGCGCCTGGTTTTTAGCGGCACTGTTCTGCCGGATGGTGAAGCTGACTTCTGGGTAATTGGCTGCGACTTTCAGATTGCCGCCTTGCCCAAGCGACACGGGAGCTTTCAATTCCGCCACGCGGTGTCCGTTTGCCTTATCTTCCAGGAAGAACATGAGCGTCGCGTTCTTTGTGAGCGACTGCCACAGCGGGTCTGCCGTGAAGTCGGGCACGTCCATTTGGAAAGAGCCATCCGATTCCACAGGAGCCTTGGCAATAGCCAGCGGAGAAATTGACGCTCCGGGGACGCTGAAAAATCTGCTTGCCCACTTCACCACATACATTGCTTCCACCTCCAACTGCTGCTGGCCGGATGGTGGCGGGACAGTCCCCTGCAATTGGGTCGTCGGCAGCTTGGTGCACTGGAAATCGCCCTGGCGAGTGCTGGTTCCGAGGTCATCCGCGCTGAACGTGACAAACTGGCATCCGGGTGCGTAAGCCAGTACCTTTAGCGTCTTGGGTGTTCGCTCCGCAGTGTTGGCGCTGATCTGGATCTTGTCCCCATTTGCTTTTGCCAAAGTCGATGACCAGCGAACGCCTGCGTCGTCGCTCAAGAAGTAGCGTAGTTGCACATCCTTCGCCGAGGTTGGCGGCGCAACAGAGATAGTGAAAAGTGGTTCGCCGGTATTTTTTTGCGCCGAAGCGGAACCCGGGAGCAGGGAAGAAAGGAGCAGAACAAGAGCAGCAAGCAGGGATCGCATGTCTATCAAACCTCTGCGGGCATTATCGCGTAAACCAGGGCTCCTTGCGCAGGGAAAGGAACCTTAGGCCTATTGGCGTGGCGCTGCCTCTCGTGGGGCACCGCGCTCCTTGCCTGTTTGTCTTCGCCCCGGGGGAGCTGCCATGCCGGCGCTCATTTTGAATGATGGCTGGCCTTTTATCCCAATCACTGATACGTGATCGTCATCTTATCGACAGAAACATTGTATGGGGTTGCGGCGCTGTTGCTGTCGAGTTGCACGGCATTCGTGAACTGATTGCCACCGCCGGAGAAAAACGCATTGTGTGTGATGTTCACGGGGACGCGCACGCCGTCGATCGTCAGCGCGTCATGGATGACGGTATGGGCGGTGGTGTCATTGTGATATTCCGCCACAATGTGGTGCCATGTCCCCGGAGTGAAATGGGTCAAGTTCAACGGGGTGGCGTCCCAGCGCTTCAGGCCGTAATCGAAGATCCGCCATTCGCCCAGAGGATAGTCCGCCTGCCAGCTAAAGTTATAAACCCATCCATCCAGAACCTGCTGGCATTCGAATTCAATGGCTTGCGGCGCTGTTTCCATTCCCACCGGGATAAAAAGATCGAAGGCGTAGGTCAGGGCATCGATTTGGTGCGGGATCGCCGTCTGCTGCCGGAAAAAGTAAGTATTGCTGAAGGGAGCTGTGGGCGAAATGGCAAACTGCGTCGATCGACCGTCTTCGCTGGGGGTGGGCATGCCAACCGTAATCGAAAAATTCGCAGCCGACCCTGTTGCTCCGGTATTCCCGCATGCTCCGCACGTCAACCACTTGGGAGAATCCTCCACATTGCTCAGAACTGTGGTGTTAGCAGGGACGCCGGAAGGTGTGGGTGAGGGAGAAGGCGCTGGAGTCGGCGCCGGACTGGGCGCTGGCGATGCGTTGGCGATGGGTGTTCCGTTGTTCGTTGAGGAGGGATTTGCGCCGCATCCGCTGAGAGTGAGCAAAACCACTGGGATGATAAAAGATAGAAAAATCCGGTTGCGCACGATAACACCTCCTGTGTTCGTTCCGTGCGCGGACTGTACTAAGAGAACTAAGAATCTGGATTACGAGGAACACCCGAGCCGAGGATTACCTTGGGGCTGACCGGAAATGGGGCATAATCCGCTCGCGCCAACGACCCGACGTACCTGCCCCCGAGTGCGGCCGGAGTGCTTGTCAAAGGAAAGCGCGCCAACTCCGTGCGCGCGATGTAACTTGGCCTAAATTGGGTTCAAACCAACGTAACTTGGTAGTTAGCAATGGCTTATGAAAATATTTGCAGTACCCGCGCTACTTGCCCGAACTCTGAAGTAATCTGGTAAGTAAATTCTTAGATTTTTGCGAGCCAAGGTGTGGGTGCGTCCTGATTCCAGGGGCAGGTCGTATTTCACAGTTGAAGCCAGGATCACCTTTGAAAGTGATCGAAAATGCGGCATCATGGCTGGCAAAGAGAATTAAAGAAATCGTTTGAAAGCGGGCGGACGAAATTTGACTTCCGGTGTCTCTGATCCAGGCAGTGCCGGGGCCTCTCCGGCACAGGCTGCGCGGCTGCGCATGCGCGGCGTCAGCGTGGATTACGTGAGCGCAAACGGAGAAGATATTTCCGCGTTGCGTGACGTGAACCTGGAAATTCTTCCCCAGCATGTTCTGGGTGTTCTGGGCGAATCAGGTTCCGGGAAAAGTTCTCTCAGCCGCGCCATTCTGCGGCTGCTTCCACCGAATGGAAAAATAGTAGCCGGTTCCGTCGAATACGACGGCAAAGACATTCTCCGTCTCTCGCCGAGCCAATTGCGTGAACTTCGCGGGGCCGGCATTGCGCTGATTTCGCAGGAGCCGGCGCTGGCTCTGAATCCGGTGCTGACCATCGAAAGACAGATTATTGATGTTCTGCGCGCCCATTCCCGCGTGTCTAAGCAAGAAGCCATGGCGCGAACGCGTGCGATGCTGTCTGAGGTGGGTTTCCCTGACCCGGAAAGGATCGTGCGCGCGTATCCGCACCAGCTCAGCGGCGGCCAGAGGCAGCGCGCCGCCATTGCCCAGGCCCTGATCTGCCAACCGGGGCTTCTCATTGCGGACGAGCCTCTCAGCTCTCTTGACACCATCACGCAGGCTGAAATTCTTGATCTGCTGCGGAAGCTCAAGCGCGAGTTCAACCTTACGGTAATCTTCGTTACCCACAACGCGCGAGTCCTCTCCAGCCTTGCAGACAAGGTGGTCATCATGCGCCAAGGCGGGGTGCGAGCCACAGGCACGCTTGAGCAGATCGGCGCCGAACCGGACGACTATGTCCGTGGGCTTATCTATCCGGAAAAGACGCTTGGGCGCGGGATATCGCGGGCGGCAGGGAATGCTTCTTCTTCCACGCAACCTTCCTCCGCGCAACGTTCCTTAGCGCAACCCCTGGTGCAGATCAGCAACGTCAGCAAACACTTTGTGCAGAGGCGCTTTCTTTCGCGCAAAAAGTTTGCGGTCCAGGCGCTGAAAGACGTTCACCTTGAGATCCCGCAGGGTTCCACAGTAGCGGTGATCGGCCGCTCAGGCTCGGGAAAAACCACGCTGGCGCGGTGCATCGCTGGTTTCGAAAAGCCAGACAGTGGAAGAATCACTTTTACCGGCGGCGGCCGGCGGAACGTCCAATTGATTTTCCAGGATGCAGGTACGGCATTGAATCCGCGCTTCACAGCGGAGGAGGCAATTGCCGAACCTCTCGATATAGGCCGGCAGGGAACCCCCGCTTACCGAAGACAACGGGCGCTACAGCTCATGGAGGAATCGGGGCTTGACCCTGCCTGGGCGGGGCGCAAAGTGGGCGAGTTTAGTGGTGGCCAGCGGCAGAGACTTGCGATTGCGCGCGCTCTGGCGGCTGAGCCGGAAATGGTCATTCTTGACGAGTCCCTCTCCGGGCTCGATCTGCCCTTGCAGGCGCAGATCCTTTGCCTTCTTATGGATCTGCAATCACACCATGGGCTTACATATCTACACATCACCCACGACTTGAGCTTTTTGCCTCAGTTTGCCGATCGCGTGGTAGTGATGGACCAGGGAGCAATTGTGGATGCTTGCAGCCCCGCAGCCTTGTTTGCAAGTTCTCATCCAGCCACCCGGGCCCTGGTGGAAGCCAGCGAGAGTCTGCACGCTCCGGGATTGGAGGCGGTCCTGTGATCCGTTATCTGCTGCGGCGGCTCGGGCATGCCATCTTCCTGCTGTTTGGCGTGTCGCTCCTTCTGTTTTTCCTGATGCAGTTGGCGCCGGGAGATTTTTTCAGCACGGCCCGGCTGAGCGGCAGTATTTCACCAGCCTCTATCCACGCGCTGCGCACGGAGTATGGGCTGGACAAGCCGCTGCCGGTGCGATATCTCCGATGGCTGAACTCAGTGGGCCATGGCGATTTCGGCTACTCTTTCGCGTACAACATGCCTGCTTCAGCGTTGTTGCTGCCCCGGGCGAGAAACACGCTTTTGCTGACCGTGCCCTGCCTTCTTATCTCATGGATTATTGCCGTCCCGTTGGGTGTTCTGGCTGCTTCCCGCCGCGGCGGCTGGCTGGACCGGTTTTATTCGGGGGGCACATCGGCGCTTCTGGGCATGCACGATTTATTGCTCGCCCTGCTCGCGTTGTTGCTGGCCCTGCGAACAGGAGCATTTCCCACGGGCGGCATGATGTCCCTCGATGCGGCGGGCGGCCTCTGGGCCAACTGGAAAGATGTTCTCTGGCACATGGCTTTGCCCGCGATTGTATTGATAGTGGGCTCGCTCGCCCCGATTTTGCGGCATGTGCGCTCTACCATGCTGGAGGTGCTGGATTCGCATTACATCCGTGCTGCTGAAGGCCACGGCGTGGGACGGCTGACTCTGCTCTTCCGGCATGCGCTTCCTGCAGCCGCGAATCCACTGATTTCATTGTTCGGACTCTCGATGGCGCTGTTGATCGCCGGTTCCATGCTGGTGGAAGTGGTCATGAGCTGGCCCGGCATGGGACCAATGGTTCTGGAAGCCATTCTTGCCCGCGACATGTTCCTGGTCGTCGGCGCTGTCCTGCTCTCCACGATCTTTCTGATTGCCGGAAATTTCATTGCGGACATCCTGCTCTATGTCTTTGATCCGCGGATCAGGATCAACGCATGAAGCCATGGCGAAAGCTGTCGCTCGTTACAGTTCTGCTTGTGGGGATCCATCTGCTGGCGCTACTTGCCGGGTTTGTTGCTCCTTACAATTACGCGACCCAGGACCGCGATCATCCCTACGCCCGTCCGTCGAGAATCCATTTCGTCGACTGCGCCGGGAAGTTTCATCTCCGTCCCTTTATCTATGAAACAAGCCTGCGCGAAGGAACTTTAAACAATTACATTGAAGATTGTTCGCAACTGCAACCGATAGAGTTTTTTCTTCGCGGGGAAAAATACGCCCTTGCGGGGCTTGTGCCGGCGGACCTTCATCTATTCGGCGTGCCCTCGCCGGCGCGAATCTACCTGCTGGGCGCCGATGGGTTTGGACGGGATGAGTTCTCGCGAGTGCTCTATGGCGCCCAGATTTCCTTGTTCGCCGGCCTGCTCGCTGCCGTTCTAGCGCTCTCGATGGGGCTGCTCGTGGGCGGTGTTGCAGGGGCGTTTGGCGGCTGGGTGGATGAGGCCGTGATGCGTACGGCTGAGATCTTCATTGCCGTGCCCTGGTTCTACCTTCTGCTGGGTGTCCGCGCTGTGCTGCCTCTGGAGATGAGCCCGCTCTCTGCATTTGTTCTGGTGGTGGCCGTCATAGGGCTGCTCAACTGGGGAAGTCCGGCGAGACTGGTTCGCGGCGTCATCCTGAGCGGTCGCGAACGGAATTTCGTTCAGGCCGCGCGCGGATTCGGCGCAGGGCGGGGCTATCTGCTGCGGCGGCACTTGTTACCCATGAGTTTTTCCGTCGCGCTGACGCAAATGGCGCTGCTGGTGCCGCGATTTATTCTGGCTGAAGTAATGCTTTCATTCCTCGGGCTGGGCATTGGCGAGCCATTCCCCAGTTGGGGCAATATGCTGGCCGACGCGCAACAATTTCATGTTCTGACTGCTTATTGGTGGATGCTGCTGCCCGCTCTGGCCCCTGTGCCGGTGTTCGTTGCATACCACGCCTTAGCCGATCGTCTTCAGGAGCGACTACAATCAGCCAATTGATCCAATCACAGAGACGCATTCGCCTGGCAGCTCTGGCGCGGGCCATCGTTGTAGTGTTTCTAGCGACGGGCGTGTCGGCAGGTTCCCAGGCTTCATCGCGCCCCGAGTTTCTCCGCACCACCAGCGAGGCGGGTCAACCCGGAGGGCGCCTGATCATTGCTGAGGCCACTGAGCCAAAGACGTTCAATCCTGTGACGGTGATTGATCGTCCTTCGCGCGACGTAGTGCGGCGAATGACCGGGGACCTGATCCACATCAACCGCGAAACCCAGAGAACTGAGCCGGCCCTGGCCAAGTCCTGGACTGCATCCCGGGACGGGAAGACCTTTACCCTGCGCCTCCGCCGTGGCATAAAGTTTTCTGATGGCGTCCCGTTTGACGCCGATGACGTAGTGTTCTCGTTCCAGGTGTATCTGGACGAGAAGATCGATTATCCCCAGCGCAGTTTTCTCTTCATTCATGGGAAGCCACTGCAGGTGCAGAAGCTCGGCCCATATACGGTTCGGTTCTCGTTTGTTTCTCCTTACGCCGCTGCGGAGCGCCTCTTTGACAGTGTAGCCATGCTCCCCCGCCATTTGCTCGAACAACCCTACAAAGAAGGCAAACTCAATCAGGCGTGGGGACTGGATACGCCGCCAGACAAGATGGCCGGCCTGGGACCGTTTCGCGTAAAGCAGGTTGTCCCCGGACAGCGGATCGTTTTGGAGCGCAACCAGTACTACTGGAAGATTGACAGCAAAGGGCAGAAGCTGCCCTATCTTGATGAACTGGTCTTTGTGAGCATACCCAGCCGCGACGCCCAGGTGGTGCGCTTCCAGGCTGGTGAAGTTCAGGTATTAGAAAGTCTCACCGCGGAAAACTTTCTGGCCATGGAGCCTGAGCAAAAAGCTCGGCACTACAAGCTGTACGACGTTGGGCCAGGCCTCGAATATAACTTCCTGCTTTTCAATTTGAACCGGGGACTCGAAAGCAAGCTGCCCGAGATCGCGCGCAAACAGACGTGGTTTCGCGATGTCCGCTTCCGCCAGGCGATCTCATATGCAATCGACAGAGCCGCGATTGTGCGACTGGTCTATCAGGGCAAAGGCGCCCCTCTGGCGACTCTGGTGACGCCCGGCGAAAAGCTGTGGCTGGATAGCTCGATTCCAATCCCGGAACACTCGGTGGCCAAAGCCCGGCAGCTTCTGCAATCGGCTGGATTTTCCTGGAAAGCGGATGGAGCGTTAGTAGACTCCGGCGGAAAGCCGGTGGAGTTCACGATTCTGGCCAGCGCTTCCAATGCGCAGCGGGCCCAGATGGCGACGCTGATCCAACAGGATTTGAAGAGCGTGGGCATCAGCGTTCATGCAGTGACGCTGGAGTTCCGCTCTATGGTTCAGCGCATTACAGACTCGCATGATTACGAAGCGGCCATCATGGGGCTGGCCGGCGGCGACTCTGACCCAAATGAAGCTTTGGATACGCTCTCATCCAGCGGTTCAACGCATCTCTGGGCCCTCGATGAAAAGCCTCCCCTACAGCCCTGGCAGGCGCAGGTTGACGAGCTGATGCAAAAACAGTTGATCACCATGAATTATCCTGGCAGGAAAAAGGTCTTCGACCAGGTACAGCAGATCGTGGCCCGCGAGCAGCCGGCTGTATTTCTCGCCAGCCCACACATTCTGGTGGCCGCCCATGAGGGGCTGGGCAATATTCGTCCCGCTATAATAGAGAACTACCTGCTTTGGAACTCAGATGAGATATTTTGGCGCACCCCCGCCGGAAAACGTTAAATGGAAGACAACGCCAAAACCGCGTCATTGCAAGCCGCGAAAGAAGCGTCCGCCGAGGACGAGCAACTGGTTCAGGCCTGCCTGAATGGCGATGAGAAGGCCTGGAACCGGCTGATCGACAAATACAAACGGCTGATTTATTCCGTCCCCGTCAAATATGGGCTCAGTCCTGATGACGCGGGAGACATTTTTCAGAATGTCTGCGTGGACCTGTTTACGAATCTGAGCAAGCTCAGGAAGATTGAATCCATCCGCTCGTGGCTCATCACCGTTGCCACGCATAAGTGCTTTCACTACAAAAAACACCAAAGGCAGGACGTGGAACTCGATGCCATGGAACAGGAAATGGCGGAAGAGATTGCGCCCGCGGCGCCGCAGGTAATGCAGGAAGTACAGGAAGAGCAGGCGGTGCGCGATGCCATCCAGCAGCTCTCGCCGCGCTGCGCCGAACTGGTGCGAATGCTTTTTTTTGAGCAGCCGCCCCTGCCTTACACCGAGGTGGCGCAGAAGCTGGGCCTGGCTACCGGGTCAATAGGTTTCATCCGCGGGCGCTGCCTGAGCCGCCTGCAGAAGATTCTGGGGGAGCTGGGCTTTTAGATGGCGCAGCAGACGACCAGCCTTGTGGCGCAGCCATGGATCGCCGAACTGGCTGCCATCCCCGGCGAGCCGGAGCGTAGAGCGTACCTTGCACGCCGGCCTGACCTTCGCAACCGCGAAACCGTACAGTCCTTGTATGACGCTGTCGTTACCCTGGTCCGCATCGACGTGCAGCAAGCAGACCGGATTGCCCAGGCAAGTTCATGGATTGCAGAGGAGCTCAATGATGCCGCCGCAACGGCCCAGAGCGCCCGCGCGGTTGGCCACGTTCTGTACATCACCGGGAGATACAAACAGGCAATCCATGAATATGAGCGTGCGCTGGTGTTGTTTGAGAGCCTGGGGCGCGATCTGGACGTTGCGCGGACCATCAACGGCGCCTTGCAGAGCCTGATTTATGACGGCCAGTATGACCGGGCTTTTCAGTTGGGTGAGCGCGCCGGCGCGATCTTTAAAGCACACAATGACCGGCTTCGTCTGGCGCGGCTGGACAGCAACATTGCCAACATTTACTACCGCCAGGACCGGTTTCATGAAGCCGCCGCGTTGTATGAAAAAGCGCATCAGGAATTTCTGGAAATCGGCGAACCCCTCGATGTTGCCGCCGTCCTGCGCAATCTGGGCACCTGCTATATCAGCCTGAACGAATTCGGCAAGGCGCAACAGGCCTATCAGGTGGGCCGCAAGTATTGCGAGGAGCATGGCTTTTCACTGCTGGTAGCCGAGGCCGATTACAACGTAGCTTACCTGCACTACCTGCGAGGCGAGTATCTCCGCGCCATCGAACTGTATGACCAGACCCGCGTGCTTTGTGAGCGGCTTGGGGACCGGTATCACCGGGCGCTGTGCGACCTTGATGAGTCAGAAATCTACCTGGAATTGAATTTGACTGAGGGAGGGGAAGAGCTGGCGCGCGCGGCCTTCGCCGAATTCACGGATCTGGGTATGAAGTATGAGGCGGCCAAGGCAGCCACTTTTTCCGCCATCGCCATCAGCCAGCAGGGACACTACCCCGACGCGCTGGTCATCTTTGATGAGGCTCGCGAGCTGTTTGTGCGCGAGCACAATCAGCTCTGGCCCGCGCTCATCGATCTTTACAAGGCGCTGGTACTCTATGACGCCGGTGAGGACGATGTGGCAGAGGACCTGGCATCATCCGCTCTCGAGTATTTCGGACCCTCGTTGCTGCCGGCCAAGGCCGCGGTGTGCGAACTGCTGCTGGCTGCGATTGAGATACGCAGTTCAGACCCGGAAGAGGCACGCCGCTACTGCAGTTCAGCATTGTCGCGCCTGCTGCACGTGGATTCGCCAGCGGCTTATCAGGCTTATTTCATGCTCGGCCAGGCAGAGGAAAGCAGCGGCAACACGGAATTGGCCCGCCAGGCATACGAGAAGGCCTACCACAAGCTGGAGGATTTGCGCAGCCATCTGGGAAGAGAAGAGCTGAAGATCGCCTTCCTCAAGAACAAGCTGGCCGTCTATGAGGGGCTGGTGCTCACCTCCATGGCGGTCCACTCGGGCTCGTGTAACGAGCATGACACTTTTGCTTATATAGAGCAGGCGAAATCACGCAGCCTTGCCGACCTGATTGCCTTCCGTTCCTCCTCACTCGTCGGGAGGGGCATGGATCGCTCGCCCGCCATGGTTCAGTTCCGTGAACTGCACGAGAAGCTGAACTGGACTTATCACCAGATTGAACTGGAAGAGCTGAATCAGAGCGTTTTTTCCATAGAGCGAATCCGGCAGCTACGGGAGCAGAGCCGGGGCTATGAAGATGCCATGGTGAGGGTATTCTCGCAGTTGCAGAGCGTGGACAGGGACTTTGCCAATCTTCAGAGCGCCAAAACCGTATCGGCCAGAGAGATTCAAAAAGCGGTGCCTGAAAATGCGCTCCTGGTTGAGTTTTATGCCGCCCGGAATACGTTCTATGCCTGCCTGGTATCGCAGAAACAGTTGAAAATTGTTCCTGTCGCGGACGTGATGAAGGTACGGGAAAAGCTGCGCCTGTTGCAGTTGCAACTGGCGAAATTCCGGCTTGGTGAAGACTACATCCGGGCCCTGGAAAGGCCTTTGCTGCAGGCGACACAGGCTCACCTGGAGGAGCTGTATACGTTGCTCATCGCTCCGTTGCGCGCGCAACTGGACGCCGAACATCTGGTGATTGTACCGCATTCATTTCTGCACTATCTGCCCTTCCACGCACTTTCCGATGGCAAGCGCTATCTCATTGACGATTTCACAATTTCCTACGCGCCCAACGGCAGTATCTTCGCGCTCTGCCAGGAGAAGGTAACTCCGGCCAAGGCCGGAGAATCCCTGGTCCTGGCGGTGCCGGACGCACGCGCACCTCATATTGAGGAGGAAGGACGCTTTGTCGCCCAGGCGCTGGGCGGCGGAGCCCGGTTGTTTCTGGGGAATGAGGCCAGCGAAGAGCGCCTGAAAGAGTTCGGCCCGAAGAGCCGCTTTATTCACATCGCGACGCACGGCTATTTCCGCCAGGACAACCCTATGTTTTCGTCGATCCGGCTGGGCGATTCGTTGCTCAGCTTGTTCGATTTTTACCAGTTACAGCTCCATGCCGAACTGGTAACGCTCAGCGGATGTGGGACGGGCATGAATGTGGTGATTGGAGGCGATGAGCTGATTGGCCTGGTGCGCGGCGTTTTGTATGCAGGGGCGCAGACATTGATGGTTAGTTTGTGGGAAGTCCATGATCAAAGTACCGCAGAGTTCATGCGGGATTTCTATACGTGCTACGGAAAAACGTCCAACAAAGCCAGCGCCTTGCGGGAGGCTCTAATTAATTTAAGAAAAAAGAGGGCTCATCCTTACTATTGGGCGGCTTTTGCCCTGGTAGGCAAGTTTTTATAAGCGAAGAAATTTTGTAACCAAGTATATTTTTTGCGCTCCCCAGGACTCTTTTGGTCAGAAGCAGGCTCATCCGTCGACTGCTAAAAAGGGGGAATTTGGACCCGGAAGCCTTATTCCCCCTATAAAGAAAGAGACGAGAAAAGAAGATATATGTCTCAAGCCGCACGCCATTTCGATATTACTGAGTGGGCTGATTACGCCAGAAATCTGGCGTCCGTAGAAAAGCACCGCGAGATGCAAGCCCATCTCGAAGCGGGATGTTCACGGTGCGAAAAAGTCGAGCAGCTCTTCTCAAAGTTTGCGTTAGTAGCCGCGCGTGAGCGCGCTCTTGAAGTTCCAAGGTATGCCGAACATTCGGTAAAGGCGCTATTTACGCTGGGCAGAGAATCCCGGCGGTCTGCGTTGCAGCGGCTCTGGGCCAGCTTGACCTATGACAGCGCCAACGATCTTCAGCCGGCAGGCATCCGCGGAACGCACCAGATCAGCCGCCAGGTTCTTTTCCATGCCGGTGATTATTCCGTAGATTTGCGCTTCGAGCATGAAAAGGGATCAGCCAGCATGGTCCTGGTGGGGCAGATAGCCAACCAGAAGACGCCGGAGCAGTTGATGTCGAATTTGCCAGTGATTCTACTGGCCGGAGATCGTGAACTCTCCCGCTCCATCAGTAACTCATTTGGAGAGTTCCAGATGGAATACGTACCTGATAGTGACTTGCGCTTGCTTGTACCGCTGGAATCGACCGGGCAGGAGCTGGAAGTAGTTTTGGGCAAATCGACCCAGGCCTAGGCCGACCAAATTGATTGTTTGGAAGAAGTCGACAAATGAGGACACTTCGTTCGCTGTTCATCACGAGTTTTTTACTTGTTCTGAGCTTGCCTCTGGCGGCGCAGAGCACATTCATCCTCACTGTCTCCCCCCAGAATACTGATACGGTTCTTGCCAGCCATGGGCTTACGGTTGTGAAAGAGCTGTACGATGGCCCCAATTGCGTATATTTGGTTTGGTCTGCATCATCAAATGCGGCGGCCCTGACAGTCCAGGTAAAAGGCGATTTGAACGTCGCCGGTTTCGAAGCAGACCAGGCTGCAAATTTGCCGGAACTGAATGGCGCAACTCAGGCTTCCCTGAATCAGTCTTCCACCAGCATTCTTGACGGGCTTCCAGGAACTGGAGTTCCGTACTTTGGAAGCACGGTTCTCAGCAGCTACGTTACGCAGGACGCCACGAATATCATTAGGCTCGCGGCCGCACGTGCAGCGACGAATCTGTCAGGCGCCGGAACAGTTGCGATCATTGACACGGGCGTTGACCCCAACCACCCCGCATTGGCGTCTGCGCTGCTTCCTGGCTTCGATTTCACCCGCGGCACGGCGGGAGCTTCAGAATTTGCAGATCTCGATCCGGCTCTAGCAGCCAAGCTTGAGCAGTCGTCGACCAGCATTCTGGACTCACAGAACACGCTACCCCTGAACTCTTCGACCGTCCTGATTCTGGATCAGTCGAGCACATCGATTCTTGACCAGTCGAGCACGAGCATTTTGGACAGCAGCTATCCCGAGTTTGGCCACGGCACCATGGTGGCGGGCATTGTTCATCTGGTGGCGCCTACTGCGAAGATCATGCCACTGAAGGCCTTCCGTGCTGACGGAACATCGAATCTTTCTGACATCGTGCAGGCCATCTATTACGCGGCAAACAACGGCGCAAATGTTATCAGCATGAGCTTTAGCATGGCGCAATCTTCGCCTTCACTGCAGGCCGCCATTCAGTATGCGCTCAACAAGAACGTGACGCTGGTTGCGTCTGCCGGCAATGAAGGTATCAAGACGCTTGTATTTCCTGCGAGCTACGGCGGCGTGGAAGGCATTGGTTCCACGACGGATTCTGATCAAATCAGCGCGTTCTCCAATTTCGGCTCAGGCGTGGTCCTGTTTGCCGCACCTGGAGAGGGCGTGATTACCACCTTCCCCGGCGGAGGCTACGCTGCGGGCTGGGGCACTTCGTTCAGCGCACCCATGGTAGCCGGTGCAGCCGCTTTGGTCCTGCAGGCACGTCCAAACGCCAGACCGGGTGACGTGACCAACGCCCTTTCCAAGGCCGTTCAGATTAGCAACTTGGGTGGCTACGGGCGCATCGATCTCTTTCAGTCGCTTACCAACCTCGTGGGCGGCAGCGCAACTGGCGGCAGCAACACGAGCGGAAGCACGAGCGGTGGCAGTTCTCCAAGCATGTAAGTCCTAAAGCCTCCCTGAATATCCATTGCGACCAGCGTAGAGGGCGAAGGCGCGTTCTGCGCCAGGTTTCGCCCAGCGGTTTCAGCAAATACCACTCTATTCGTGGCAAATTGTTTTATTAGGCGTTTTAATTCTCAACATAGTCTTAATCGGTAATGGATTGAAAGCCGAAGTAAATCCATGTTTTGGTAATCATTTGGGATCGCGCGGATATACCTGTAAATGTATGATTTTAAAGGCAATATAAGAGCCCATGACTGCCGTTACAAAATTGCGGATCTTGATGCTCTGGCGAGGTCAGCCAAGCTTAAATTTTCTTTATTTGTGGTTCGGAACCTGCCTATACTTTGCATGCGCTTTTGATCGGTAAGGCGAGATAGGCGAAACCTATTTTACGTTTGCAGCCGCGACGGAACGGCTGCTCATGGACGGAGAAAGATGTCTTTTCAGAGATTTCTTAAAGCGATATTTTGCGCATTATTTTTATTTGGAAGCCTCTCATTGCTGGCGCAGAGCGACTTTGTGCTGGTTACGAACCCTTCCGACGTTCAGGATGTGTGCTCGCGCCACGGCCTGACGCAGGTTGGGCAACTTTCCAGCGGTTCGTCCCATGGGGTTTTTCTGGTTTCAGCATCTTCGGTGGATTCCTCCATCGCCAGCGATACTGAGGTGCAGAGCTTCGAATCTAACCGTCACGTAGGCGTGGCCGAACTATCGGGGACCACGAGTGCCAGCCTCTCTCAGTCCTCCACGTCCATTCTTGACCAGTTGCCAGGGCGGGCTGCCGTGACATACTTCGGGTCAACAGTCGCGAATTATTACGTGAGCCAGGCGGCAACGTCGCTGGCGCGACTCGGTGACGTTCAGAGCACCAGCAGTTGGGATGGTGCTGGCATCACTGTGGCAGTGATCGACACAGGTGTGGATCCCAGCCATCCCGCCCTTTCCGGCGTCCTTCTGCCTGGCTACGATTTTGTGCACGATATGGCGGGAGCTTCTGAGTTGGTTGATCTCTCGCCGGACATGGCGGCAAGCCTTTCCCAATCCAGCACCAGCATTCTGGATGGCGACCATCTGGTGCAGATGAACAGCTTTACCGAGGCGATTCTCAGCCAGTCGAGCACCAGCATTCTCGATGGCCCGCCGGAATCGTTTGGGCATGGAACCATGACTGCCGGACTGGTGCACTTGGTGGCCCCGAGGGCTTGGATCATGCCCCTGAAGGCGTTTTCCGCCGACGGTAGTTCGGATCTGTTCAACATCGTGAAGGCGATCTATTACGCCGTGGACAATGGCGCTAATGTCATCAGCATGAGTTTTGAGATCCCACAGAGCTCTCCGGCCTTGCAGGATGCGATTCAATACGCACTGAGCAAGAACGTAACGCTCGTTGCCGCGTCCGGAAATGACGGGCAGCAGGTCTTGGTCTATCCCTCCGGATACAACTCTGTGATCGGCGTGGGATCCACCAGCAATACTGACGGAAAGAGCGTGTTTACCAACTTCGGCACGAATTCCGTGTTCGTCGCCGCGCCCGGCGAAGGCGTGATTACCACGTATCCCGGAGGCAACTACGCAGCCGGTTGGGGGACATCATTCAGCGCCCCGCTGGTGGCCGGCGAAGCCGCGCTGGTACTGCAGGCTCGTCCTGACTATCGCCCGGGCGACGTTGCGAATGCTGTTTCGCGCGCCATCCAGGTACAGCAGATGGGACACGGCCGGGTTGATTTCTGCCAGGCGCTGTCCAGCATCGGTGCTGGTAAAGTTTGCCTTTAGTTCTGGTTTCGACTTCTTGAGCCTGCTTGCTGAGTCAAATCAGAACCAAGCCCCGCTGGTTACGATTTCGCGGGGCTTTCTCTTTGTTCACTCTCACCTTGTCCTGCCGCTATAATCTCCGGTCGGAGAAATAGAGGAAGACAATGTCAAAATCCCGCAGAGAGTTTCTGGCCCAGATGGCCGCCGGCGTCCTGGGAGCGACCATTTCGCCCGAGCTGATTGCACAACAGCAGCCCACCCCCACTCCCAAACCCGGTGAGCCCCCAGCGGGCACTCCACCGGCCTTTGGAACCGCACCTGCCGTCGGCCCTGAAGTCTCGCCTGCCACCTTTGCCGAGGCCGAGAAGCTGGTACGAATCGAGATGACACCGGCCGAGCGCAACGAGGCTGCCGGAAACTGGCGCAGCGCCATGGCGCCACTCTACGAGCGCCGCACTGGTCCGCACAAGGTCGCCATCGAGCCCGGCGACGTCCCATATTCTCTATGGAACCCCATTTTGCCGGGCGAAACGGCCGGCCCGCAGCGTAATCAATTCATCGCCAGCAGCGTCAATCCCGGCGCGCTGCCGAAAAACGAAGAAGACATTGCCTTCTCCCCCGTAACGCATCTGGCCAGTTGGATCCGCAAGCGCCAGATCACATCCACGCGGCTGACAGATATCTATCTCGAGCGCCTCAAGCGCTTCGGTCCCAAGCTGCGTTGCGTGATCACCCTCACCAGCGATCTCGCCACCGAGCAGGCCAAACAAGCCGACCGCGAAATTGCCGCGGGTAAGTATCGCGGGCCGCTGCATGGCATCCCGTGGGGCGGCAAAGACCTGCTTGACACCGCCGGCATTCCCACCACCTACGGCGCCGAGCCCTACCGCAACCGCGTTCCCAAAGATAACGCCGCTGTCGTCACGCGCTTGCACAACGCCGGCGCCGTGCTGGTGGCCAAGCTGAGCCTCGGCGCGCTGGCGCTGAACGACGTCTGGTTCGGTGGCCAGACGCTCAACCCGTGGAACCTTGACGAAGGCTCTTCCGGCTCAAGCGCGGGTCCTGGCGCGGCGACATCAGGCGGCCTCGTCGGCTTCTCCATCGGCAGCGAAACCGGTGGCAGCATCGTCGGTCCAAGCATGCGCTGCGGCATCACCGGTCTGCGCCCCACCTACGGACGCGTCCCCCGCACCGGCGCCATGACGCTCTGCTGGTCGCTCGACAAGCTCGGCCCCATGACCCGCTACGTTGAAGACGCCATGCTCGCGCTGCACGCCATCAGCGGCCCCGATCCCGGCGACCTCAACTCCGTCCCGAGCAAGCTCGACTACAACGCCAATGCGCCCATCAAAGGCCTGCGCGTAGGGTACTTCCCGGCCTGGATGAATAAGCCGCCCGCCACCGAGGTCGATCGCGCTGCGCTCGAGACGGTTAAGAAGATCGGCATGGTCCCGGTGGAAGTCTCCCTCCCGGACTGGCCCTATGATTCGCTCGACCTCATTCTCTTCGCTGAAGCCGCCGCATCGTTCGAACAGCTCACGCTCAGCCGCCAGGTCGACGAGCTCAAAATGCAGGTGCCCGACGCCTGGCCCAACGTCTTCCGGCAGTCGCGCTTCCTCTCCGCCGTTGACTTCGTCCAGGCCGACCGCCTGCGCCGCAAAGTCGCCCGCCAGATGTCCAGCCTCTTCCGCCAGAACCAGGTCGATCTGCTGCTCGTCCCGTCGTTGCGCGATGAGATGCTCACCATCACCAACTTCACCGGCCAGCCCTCGCTCACGCTGCGCGCGGGATTCATCCACGTCTCGCAGGCGCGCAGTGACTGGGCCCCGGATCCGGCGCACCCCATGCCCACGTTCTCGCCGCCGCGCCGCGTCCCGCATGGCGTCACGCTCATCGGCCGCCTGTTTGAGGAAGGCACCCTCGGACGCGCCGGCCTCGCCCTCGAACGCGCATTCAACGTCGTGAATGAGAGGCCGCCGGGATTCTAACCAATCCCGCGATCACCAGATGCAATGCTTTCCTCAGTGGCCTCAGTGGTTAGAGGGTTGGGTTTGCCGCACCGATCACGGCGAGGTCGTTGAAGCGTCAACTTCTGCGTCCGTCAGCGCAAATCTGCGGCTAAGAGTTTTTGCCTTTCGTAGCCTGCCCCGAGCGAGCGCAGCGAGTCCAATGGGTGCCTCGGTGGTAGGTTTACCGCAACGCCCATGTTGACACCTGTGTCAATAGATCGGCATCCCCCTACCCCCTAGGTCATCCCCGGAAAATAAGGACTTAGCGGAAGGCACCCCGGGGTTGATTCCCGACCCTTGCTTTCATGTGTTGAAGCTGCCCGAGCCTGAAATTTACTTTTTCGTTAACATGCAGCTCAGGGGCTGAGTGCTGGAAGCTGAGCGCTGAAGGCTGATTGTCAAAGACCTTTTCTGACGCTCCCCAGTGGCGCATCAGCCGGCCTGGGCCGGTCCGGTTTTGGCTAACTGTCACTTGCTAAGTGCCAATTGCTCTGTTCGCCAAAATCTATTCAACTTAGCATTTTCTTCGCCTAAAGTCACGCGGGAAATAGTACACCGGAGCGCTGCGGATGTGCCGCGCTCTTTCGTTTACTTGATTGCGAGCGTTCCCTTGATCCATGGATGTCTCCTGCAATGGTACGAGAACGTTCCTGGTGTTGTGAACTTTTGCGTCCACTTCTCGCCGGGCTGCAGCACCAAACCGGGGTCCACATAGCGGAAATCCCACGACCATGAATCGAACATGAGTTCATGTTTCTCGGTGTCACTGTTCACCAATGTGACCGTGCCGCCTTCCCTTACCGTGATGTGGTTCGGCGTGGAACCGTGTGGCAGGAGTATCAAGGTAGCCGACGCCGGAGCGAGCGGCTTGCTCGGTGCGGATTCGTCCGGGGCCGAAGACTGCGGCTCAGCCTCGCTTGCGTTGGCGACCAGAGGCGGAGCGGAATCGCTCACAATCACCATGCCCTTCATCCACGGATGCGGCTTGCAGTGGTACGGATATTCCCCCACAGTTGTGAATCTATGGCTCCATTTCTCGCCGGGATAGAACGGCCCCGAGCCGAGATCGGTGGTGTCAAACACCATCTCGTGCCCCATCATGTCCTTGTTGACCCACGTGACCGTGGCGCCTTTCGGAATGGTGATGATGCCCGGATTGTAGTAATGGTTCTTTTCCACGCTCTGGATCGACGCGTGGTAAGGAATCGTCACCACGCCGGAATTCGAACTCCTCAAGCTGACGTTGGCCGTGCGTTCCGGCTCGTCCAGTGGCGGCGGGGCCGGAGCGCCGCCCTTCATGTCATGGCCGCTCCCGGCAGCCTGGTTCGTGAGAATCGGATCGTAGAATTCTTTAGCCTTTGCCGCGTCCTGTGCACTGCCCTCAACCATGATTTGCCCAACCGCTCCTTTCATGATGCGGAAGATTGAGTGGTCCACCAGCAGGTACGCGCCCGGAACCTGAGGCGTAAATTCCACGACCGCGGATCCTCCCGACGGAATCAGCGTGGTCTGGATTCCGTGCGCGGGAGGACTGATCAGGTCGCCCTCGCGATACACCGAGTTGAACATCGTCCCGATCACGTGAAACGAAGAGACAAGGTTGGGTCCCGCATTTCCGACATAGAGCCGGATGCGCTCTCCGGGTTTTGCATGGAGCGCGTTCTCTCCCATCAGTGCGCCGAAGCGGCCGTTCCAAAAAACATAGTCAGGGTGTTCGGCGAGACCTTTCTGGAAGGAAAATGTGAGATGCCCCGCAGTTTTTTGTTCCGCGTAGAACTCGCTCTGCACGACGTACCATTCGTGGTCCACTTCCGGCAAGCCGATTGCCGGATGGACCAGCACGAATCCATACATTCCATTTGCAATATGCGTGGGAATACTTTCCGATGCGGCGCAGTGATACATATAGAAGCCCGGCATCGTGGCCTTCACCCGCAGCACCGCTTCCTGGCCGGGCATCACCGTTAGCGGACCCGCTCCTCCACCCGGCCCCGCGACAAAATGGAAATCGATGTTATGCGGGTGAGAATTGCTCGCGCTGTTTTTCAAATGGATCTCAACCGTGTCACCCTCGCGTACGCGAAGCAGCGGTCCGGGCACAGCGCCCTCGATCGTCCAATAGGTGTCATAGATCATGTTCGGCGTGATCTCTATTTGTGTCTCTTTCGCTTCCCAGTGCACAACAACCAGCCGGGGATCAGTGCGCTTGATTGGGGGCGGAACATCCGGCGCGTGCGTCCACGCGCCCTCTTCGCTTTGAGACATTGCAGGCGAAGCGCCTGAAGAGCCGTAAACAATATTGGTAGAAAAAATGACAGCGAGAACGGCGATGATGCTTATCTGATACCGCATTTTACCTCCACCTTTAGGGCGACTCGCGTTGGCTTGGTCGATCCGCAGCACAACGTTTTCACCCTGATCACATTGTCGCTGTGACCTCCGCCTCGGGCTGTGACACAGGTCACGCTTGAATTAAGTCAGGCGCCGAGCACCACGCCCCGGGGCTCGGCCTCTTAGTCCAGCGGAAGAACTGGAGGAGAGTCCGCGCAAGATCCGCACGGATCCGAGTGCGATTGGAGAAGTAAGGGTGCAGGGGCAGGCGATCCAGTTACTGTGCTATACCTGCTTCGTTCAATGCGAATATATGAGAGCCGCGCTGAGAAGCCCTTCAATGCCTCTCAAAATGAAAACCCGACCTGAAACTCGGTCGGGTTTTCATCAATTGAAGCAGCGCGCCAAAGCGCTGCTTCTTTCCTGGCGCAGCAGGCTCAACGCCGCAGTCAGGAACACGCCGCGGCTTCCAGCGAATCACTCTCCAGGAACTCTCGCTCGACCCCGCAAATGCCGGGGGAGGATTCCTGGATTCCCCCTTTTCGTAACCTACTATGCGCGCTGTTCCATGATGCTGGCTGTGATCTTGATCACGGGAGTGACTTACTGGCGGGCCGTCTTTTTCTTCCCGATTGCAGATGGCGGCACTTAGCTAAGAAATCCGCCTCAAGCTGTTGTAATTGCAGTACACTTCCCCTACTTGATTAGTGCTGAACCGCAAATCTTATCTGTGTCGCCGCCCTTGAAATGACAGGTGTGATGATCGTCACAGGCGAGTGTGACGCGGCAGGCTAGGATGGTGCGGAGTCGCCAGAAGGAGGCTCGAATGGCGAGCAGGGCAGCATTCCAAATCATCGAAAACTGTCTCACCTGTGAATTTCGGGAAAATCGGCTTTTCTGCAACCTGCCCCCGGATGCATTGCAGGCTTTGCAATCCATAAAGTCGTCATCGGTGTACCCCAAGGGAACCATGCTGTGCCTGGAAGGGCAGCCTTCGCGCGGCATTTATGTTCTCTGCACAGGAAAGGCAAAACTATCAACCATGTCGGCGGAGGGAAGGAGCATAATTCTGCGCATCGCCGAACCGGGAGAAGTCCTGGGCTTGACCGCTGTGGTTTCCGGCGTTCCCTACGAATCGACCGCAGAAACACTTGAACCGACTCAGGCCAATTTCATACCTCAGCGGGAGTTCCTGCGTTTTCTGGAGGAACACGCGGAAGTAGGAATGAAGGTGGCACAGCAGCTCACGCACAATTGTCATTGTGCATACCAGGAGATCCGCTCCCTTGGGCTCTCCAGTTCCGTCACGGAAAAAGTTGCCAAGCTGATTCTCGCGTGGGCAGAACATCCGCTGGAGCTGAGCCAGACCAAGCCGGGAGAGATCCCGATTCGGGTGACCCTTACCCAGGAAGAAATCGCCCAGTTCGTAGGAACTTCACGAGAGACCGTCTCCAGAACCCTCGGTGATTTCAGGCGGAAGGGATGGCTGAGAGTGAAAGGGGCCACCTGGTGGATCACCAATCGCGCGGAATTGGCGAAAATCGTCACTACCTGACTCTTATCACAGAGCTGCGTGAGTGCTGTCACATACTAGCTGGCTTTTTAAGGCTAAAACTCTTTACCATGGATGGGACGAATACAGGGAACGAACCAGCAAACGAGCTATACGCGTCACTGCCGTCAGGCGTCATTGAGGCGCTCCGGGAACGCGAATGCCCGGCAAGTGTGAATGCCGGTGCGCATTTGATCCGCCACGGCGAAGATCCTCATCAGCTCGTCATCATCACTTCGGGCGAGGTCGTGATTTCTCTGCCATCGCGGAGCGCCTCGGTTGTGTTAGGGACTGCCGGACCGGGAAAGGTGCTGGGGCTGCGCAGCTTGATTTCTGGTGAACTACCGCAGATCGATGCGCGCTGCCTTTGTGATTGCAAGGTAACGACCATATCGAAGAACCGGTTCATGGATGCGTTGAAAACACATCCTCAGATCTATTTTGGAATCGCGAAGGTTTTAAGCGCCGACGTGGAGCTTGCACAGGCTTATCTGAAGAACATTTCCCGTGGTCATCCGCGCCGTCCCGCCGTCAACAGCGCTGAACATGCGTGATCAGCATCACAGCTTTCCCGGGCCATAAGCCCCATCATGCCTCAACAACAAGAAACCGGCGCTGCCCTTAGGAGATTGGGTGCCGCGCCGGTCAAAAGTTGAGTAATGCTACACAACAAAACACCGCCAACCCGGGGAGCCGCAGTACGCCGGCTCTCCGTTTTTGCTGTTCGGCTAATCGCACCTTCTGCAACTGTGATCTGGATCACAGACTGTGAGCGACTCTTTTCTTAGAGTGGCAGCTACGCAACCGGCTATGTGCGAGGAAAGCATGGCAAAACCGACCTTCAGAACTTTGTCGTGGATCGTTATCCTCCTGGTACTTTTTGGAGCCAGCGGTCTGGCGGCGGCCGTATCTACGGGTCAGCAACAGCCTGCGCAGAATACACCAGATAAGAAGAAACACAAGCCCTCCGCGGATCAAACGTCAGAGAAACTGGCGCGGGAAATCTACACGGCAGACGCCTCGAAGTATGTCGGCACAGAAACCTGCAAGACCTGTCACGAGGAGATCGGCAAAACCTTCGACAAGGGCCCACATTGGAAAACGTTGAGCGACAAGCATGGGCCGCAGTGGCAAGGCTGCGAATCCTGCCATGGCCCCGGAAAGGAGCATGCGGAATCAGCCGACCCGGAGAAGATCATCCGGTTCGCCGGCCTTTCACGGCTGGAGTCCTCAAAGCGCTGTCTGACCTGCCATGAATTCGGCGAGGAGCATGCCAACTTTCTGCGATCGGAGCATTTAAAGAACAATGTTGGCTGCCTGGACTGCCACTCCGCGCACCATCCCAAATTTCAGCGGCAGTTGCTGAAAGCATCGCAACCGGAAATGTGCTACACGTGCCATCTGGAGATGAGGGCCGACTTTGCCAAGCCTTTCCACCACAGGGTGAATGAAGGACTGGTCAAGTGCAGCGATTGCCATAACCCGCACGGCGGCTTCCTGACCAAACAGCTCCGGGCCACCAACGCACAGGATACGCTTTGCTTCAACTGTCACACTGATAAAGCCGGGCCGTTCGCGTTTGAGCACGCGCCGGTGAAAACCGAAGGATGCACGTCGTGTCACTCGCCGCATGGCTCCCCAAACCCCCGATTGCTTAAGCGCGCCAACGTCAACCTGGTTTGTCTGGAGTGTCACACCCTGACAGTGGATGCCGCTGCCCCGGGCATTCCATCATTCCACAATCAGGCGCAAAAGTATCAGGCTTGCACCATGTGCCACACGGCGATTCACGGTTCTAACTCAGATCATTTCTTCTTCAAGCCGTAGGGAAAGTGAGGTGCCTATGGGGATGCGCAGGGTTTTTAGAATCTTTCGGCGCTACTTGCTCTTGGCAGTGTTTATGGCCGCAGTGCCGTTTTATGCGCAGGAGAATGGTTCCGCCCCGATGACGCAGGGACCGGCCGCGGATGCGGGCCGTAAGTCAAGCGACGCACCGCAATATCCCGAGCCGGCAGCCAGGCCGGAGACCACAGCGATAGGCTTCGAGCTGAAGCAGAGCGCCGAGTTTGGCGGGCGTATCAGCGACTTCTCCGGAAACACCGGTGTCTGGGACACCTTCGTGAACCTGGGCAGCGGCCCCAGGCTGTTGGAATACACGCTGGACATGCACTCACCGCAGCACAACGGACCCTTTTTCGACGACCTGTCTTTCTCCAATTTCGGCTACGGAGGCGACCCGAACAACATAAGCAGGCTGCAGATTCTGAAAGGGACCTTGTATAACTTGAACGCCAGTTTCCGGCGCGACCAGAACATCTTCGACTACAACCTGCTCGCCAACCCGCTAAACCCCGCAAACTCCAGCCCAAGCATTCCGGTGCTTGATTCGCCCCATGAGTTCATGTTGACCCGGCGAATGACTGATGTTGATCTGAAGTTGTTTACTCTGGCGCCCGTCCGGGTCCGGATGGGGTGGTCGCGGGTAGTGAATGAAGGCACAACATTCAGCTCGCTGCATGAAGGAACCGAGTCACTCCTTCTCCAGCCCACGCTGAATACCACAGACACCCTACGCGGCGGAGTTTCGCTGCGCTGGATTCCCAAAACAAGCATTAATCTTGATGAGTTTTATACCTATCTCAAGGGTGATACCACGGCGACACTGGCGGGTACAGGATTCCAACTCGCCGGGGGCATTCCGGTTGACCTCGGGTTGCCGTTTAACACCATCGCGGGCCAGCCCTGCGCCACGCCGCTGCTCGCCAGCGGGTTCGTGAATCCCGCCTGCAATGGCGCGTTCAGCTACAGCCGCACCGGGCGCACCCGGAACTCATATCCCACCGAGCAGGCGAGCTTTCAAAGCAACTACTTCCGCAAGCTCGATCTTTCCGGACGCTTCACTTACACCGATGCCGACGCCGGTTTGCCGGACTTTTCCGAAGTATTCAATGGCCTGATTACACGCAGCCGTGCTCGGATCGTCAGTCAGACCGGTTCGGCGGCAGCCAGGCGCCTATCCCGGGTCGGCGATTTCGGGTTGACATATCATGTGACGCCGAGCCTGCGATTGCTGGATAACTTCCGCCTGGACAACTTCAGTATTCCAACCGGATGGCAGTACCTGACCAACACACTGGTAGGAGCGACACTCACGTCGAACCCGAATACATTCGATCCAGCCACTTGCCCGGCGCCCTTTACGGCGGCCACATGTCCGCAGCATAACGCGAGTTCCGGTCCGGATGTGAACCAGGACTTCTTGAATCAGTTTCTTCGCCAGGACACGAAGCTGAACACACTTCAGGTGGAGTATGACTTTAGCCGGCGGGTGACCGGTTATATCGGATATCGCTATGAACGCCGCGAAATAACCGACAATGATTCGGACATACAGCTACAGACGTTCTTCCCAACGCTGCCGAACCGCGGCGCCTGCGCGGGGCTGCCGCTGGTGAGCGGCGTCTGTACCGTCACTCTGACAGACTCGGGCGCTGACTTCGTTCCCATTAACGGCCATTCAGCGCTGGTTGGGTTCTCGGCGCGACCGACGGACAAGCTGCGGGTGAGCTTCGACAGCGAGCTGTACTACGCTGACAATGTGTTCACCCGTATTGCGCCGAGGCACTTGCAGGTCTATCGTGTGCGGACTACGTACAAACCGGAAAGCTGGCTCAACCTGGGCGGCACGGTATCCATCCGAGAAAATCGAAACAACACCGCCGATATCGGCAACCTGCAGCACAATCGAAGCTATGCTTTTAACGCCGTAATCGCGCCGGCGCAAGCCAGCTGGGGCCTGGATCTCTCGTACGACTACAGCGACATTTTTTCGCAAACCAATATATGCTTCGTAGCAACTCCGGCGCCGCCAAACGCGCTGAGCTGTGGAACGCCGTTCCTGCAGGGAGTATCGGTTTATAACGAGCAGGCGCATTACGGCGCCGGGTCGGTTTATTTGAAACCGATCTCGCGCGTTACCGCCGCCATAGGCTATACCATCACCAGCAGCACTGGAGACACATTGATTCTGAATCCGACCGCGCCCACGGGCCCGTTGAGCTTCAACTATCATCTGCCCACGGCAAGCCTGGTGGTGCAACTCTCCAAAACGCTCTTCTACAAAACTGCATGGAATTTCTACGATTACAACGAGAAATCGGCGGCCGGTCCCACCTTGCCCCGGGATTTCAGAGGCAATGTATTTACGGTGTCGTTGCGGTATGCACTGTAGCTGAAATATTGACATGGAGGAAGAAGATGAGACTCTTGACAGTGGTTTTGGCGGCAGGAATAACAATCGCGGCAACGGCAGGCGCCTGCGCGCAAGATGTGGCTGACCTTTACAAGTCAAAGTGCCAGGTTTGTCATGGGCCCGACGGGAAAGGCGATACGGCAGCCGGCAAAAAGCTTGGTGCAAAAGATTTCCATTCGCCTGAAGTGGCCAAGATGAGCGACGCTGAACTATTCGAGGTCACAAAAAACGGAAAAAACAAGATGCCGAGCTATGACAAAAGACTAAGCGATGACCAGATCAAGCAACTCGCGAAGTACATACGTACGTTGAAATAAACGAAGGAAGGAACGTATGCCGATTGCGCCTGTAGTGGCAGTGCTGGTGATCGCGATCAGCGTGGCCGGCCTGGTGGTGTTGCGTCCGGGACTGACCGCGGTACGAGGAGGAAAGATCCTGGCGTTCTTCGGATTCTTTATCCTTCCTGTTTTGGCCGCCACTTTTGGATTTGAGAACCATATCGAGCGCTCCAAGCAAACCTCCTTTTGCCTGAGCTGCCACGTCATGGCGCCGTATGGGAAGAGCCTTTACGTGGACGATCCTTCCTACATTCCCGCCGCGCATTTCCAGAACGCCCGCGTGCCTCGCGACCAGGCCTGCTATACCTGTCACACGGATTACTCTCTTTACGGCGGCTTCAAATCCAAGATCCGCGGTCTCCACCACATCTACGCCCAGTATCTCTCCACGCCGCACGAGCCCATCACGCTGTACCACCCGTACAACAACCGCGAATGCCTGCACTGTCATCTGGGTGCGCGGAGCTTTGAGCAGGGCGCCGTGCACAACGCAGATCCACAAACAATGATCGATATCAAATCGAACAAGCTTTCATGCGTGTCAGCCGGATGCCATGAGAATGTTCATGACATACGCAAGGCCGATCAATTGAAGTACTGGAAGCCGGAGCAGTGATGAAGACGCAAAACCCGCATTTAACGAGGAGATTGCGGATCTCCGGAACCCTGATTATTGCCGGCCTGATAGTACAGGCAGGGAGCCTCTTCTGGAATCGCCCGCTTTCTTTCTTATTGTTTGTTCTTGTCGGCAGCGTGGTGTTAACGGTCGGAATTGTGGCTTACTTGTTCGCAATCGTGACCCTGCCGGACAAGATCACCGAGAACGTCGTCAGGTCTGCGGAAGTACCCTAGGCGAGGGCATTCGGATGTTCTGCAGTAAGAGCTTTCCACGATCCGGGAAAGCCGGGCTATCCCATTTGCAAACGCGAAGCTGGTTCCGTTAGGGACCTCGTGCTCCGGAGCGCCATCGTCTCGCACGAGGTCACAGCGCGACGTCCACCCAGCTTTAATCACGATAAGGAGTGACAGACATCACAGCGCAGGAGTGACACGGTCGCTTACTCTTGCGCCATGAGACCCAATTTCGACCTGAACCGCACCCCGCTCGTTGTAATCTGGGAGACCACTCGCGCCTGCGATCTTTCGTGCTTTCACTGCCGGGCGTGTGCGCAACCGCAGCGCCACCCGCTCGAACTGACCACAGCAGAAGGGAAAAAGCTGCTCGACGATATCGCGGAGCTGAATCCTCCCATTTTCATCTTCACCGGAGGAGATCCCCTCAAGCGAGCCGATATCTTCGACTTGGTGCATTACGCGGCAATGAAGCATATGCACCCCGCGATGACGCCCAGCGCGACTCCGCTTCTCACTCGTGATGCGCTGCGCGATTTGAAGAGGGCAGGCTTGCACCGGCTCGCGCTAAGCCTGGATGGGCCCACGGCGGAGCTGCACGACGAATTCCGCGGGGTTGCGGGCTCATTTAAGCAGACGCTTGACGCGTTGGCCTGGTGCGCTGCAATGGGCCTTCCGGTGCAGATCAACACCGCAGTCACAAAGCGCAATATAGGTGAACTTGAGAACATCCTGTCGGTGATCAAAGACTACAAAATTGCCATGTGGAGCCTCTTCTTTATGGTTCCCACTGGGCGGGCGAGCGTTAGCGACCTCCCTTCCGCCGCGGAATTTGAATACGCGTTCGGGTGCCTGCTGGATATGTCGCGCAGAGTGCCTTTCAAAGTGAAAACAACGGAGGCGCCGCATTATCGGCGATACGTGCTGCAACACCGGCCGAGAATTGTATCCAGTGAAGGCAATGGCGTGCCCGGAATTTTGCCTATTAATGAAGCCAAGGGATTTGTGTTCATCTCGCATACCGGCGAGGTACAGCCGAGCGGATTTCTGCCGATTTCTGCCGGTAATGTTCTGTATCAAAGCCTGGCCGAGATATATAGGGACTCACAGCTTTTCTGCGAGCTGCGCAACACTGAGAATCTGAAAGGGAAATGCCACGAATGCGAATTTCGCGACATCTGTGGCGGATCGAGGGCGCGAGCCTATGCGATGACAGGCGACGTATTCGCGGCTGACCCATGCTGCGTATACCAGCCTCGGCAGATGCAAGTGGTATGAGGGCTAAGCCCAGGCGATCAGAATTAGCCATGCAGACGAGACAAACAGCGCGTAACAGGCCACCTCCCGGCAGTGTCACGCCGGCTGATCTGAAGCAGTATATCTCCAGCTTTCAAGCGAGCGACGGCAGGATATTCACCGTGCGCCCGATTATTCAGGAAGACGAACAGTTGATGGTGGATTTTCACCGCCAATTATCGGAAGGCACCGTGTATCGGCGATACTTTGCCCCGCTGAAGCTGGAAAGCCGGATAGCTCATGAGAGGCTGTTGAAGCGCTGCCTGATCGATTATCACGATGAGATTGCTTTGGTGGCCGAGTGGCGGGACGAGCAGTGTGCGCCACATCTCGCAGCCGTCGGCCGACTCGTGCGAACGCCAACCAGCAACACGGCCGAAGTCGCGTTCGTGGTTGCTGATGCGTACCAGGGCCGGGGCCTGGGAGGGTATCTGCTGCAAAAGGTAATCGAAATTGCACGAACAGAAGGATTGACCGGTTTGGAAGCCGAAGTCCTGGCGGACAATCATGAGATGATCGACCTGTTTCGGCGCACGGGATTTCACTTCACCCTGCCGGATGGCGGCACGGTAATGGCAAGGCGAGAGCTCTAGCGATCTATGATGCCGAAACTGCTCGTCATCTCACAGCTTGCCGATCTCCAATCACTATTCTTCCAAACTGTTCGCCGGATTCCATGCCGGTAGTTTGGCGGGGCAACGCCGATATCTCGGTGCCCGGTTCTCAACCGCCTCACCTCTCATTTAAAATCTTCCGTTGCTCTTGAGGTGATCTTTGCCGCTGCCTGAATACCATCAGTTGGTCAATGAGGCCAAAAAAGAAATCAAAGAAATCGATGCAGACGAGCTGAAGCGCATGCAGCAGTCCGGCAGCGACTTCAACCTGATCGACGTTCGAGAGCCCGACGAGGTGGCGCAAGGCAGCATCGCCGGGGCCGTAGCCATGCCGCGGGGCCAGCTTGAGCACAAGATCGACACGATTACCGCGGACAAGGACGCTCCCATTGTCTGCTACTGCGGCGGTGGAGGCCGCTCGGCGCTGGCGGCGCAGAGCCTGAAGCGCATGGGTTTTAAAAACGTGATGTCGCTGGCCGGCGGGTACAAGGGCTGGAGAGCAACGGAGGAAAAGTAGCCGCAGCCCCTTTTTTTTCACCGCGGAGGTGTGGAGACGCGGAGGAGGGGCAAGGTTCGAGCGTCCAATATCCGATGGCAAGACAATAACCAAAAAGTCGAATGGCCAAGAGCGAACAACAACGCCAATGGCAATGAAGCAAGAAAGATGCCCAACAGTAAGCGCCAAAAGCCAATGGCCAAAAGCTAATAGCGAAAAACGCATCGCCGAACCTAACTAGTTGCTAATTGCCAATTGCTTACTACTGATTTTAACGAGGGAAAATTCATGAAACTCAACGGAATCAAACTGACCTGGCTTGGACACGCAACTTTCCTGATCGAGTCGCCTGGAGGCAAAAAGATCCTGATCGATCCATGGGTGATGAACAATCCCATGACGCCCGCAGACAAAAAGAAGTTTGACAACATTGACGTGATGCTCTGCACGCACGGCCACGGCGACCACATTGGCGACGCGGTGGAGCTGGCCAAGAAGCACGATCCCAAAGTGGTGGGCGTGTATGAACTGTGCATGTGGATGAACAAAAAAGGCGCCAAGCAGATCATGCCTATGAACAAGGGTGGCTCGCAGGAGGTGGGCGATATTTATATCACCATGGTGCACGCCGACCATTCCTGCGGCATTGAAGATGACGGCCAGATCATCTACGGCGGGGAGCCCTGCGGGTACGTGATCCAGTTCAAGAACGGCCTGAAAATCTACCACGCCGGCGACACCAACGTTTTCGGCGACATGCAGTTAATCCGCGAGCTCTACCAGCCGGATATCGCCATGCTTCCGGTGGGTGACGTCTTCACCATGGGCCCGCGTGAAGCCGCGCATGCCTGCAAGCTGCTCAAGCCCAAGACTGTGATTCCCATGCATTTTGGCACGTTCCCGCTGCTCACCGGCACGCCGCAGGACCTGGAGCGCCGCATCAAGGACACGGGTGTTGAGTTGCACACCATGAAGCCCGGGGAGAGCCTCTCCTGATGGCGGGCCAGGGAATTGTAAACCCGGCGCTGGAGCAGTACATGGATTCACTGCTCCCTGCGCGTGATCCAGTACTTGAGGAGATGGAGCGCCAGGCGGAGGAGCGTGACATCCCGATTGTCGGCCCGGCGGTGGCGCGTATGCTCTACCAATATGCCCGGCTGATCAACGCGAACAAGATATTTGAAATGGGCTCAGCCATCGGCTATTCCACCATCTGGTGGGCGCGCGCCGTGGGCGAAGGCGGCCAGGTCTTCTATACGGATGGCGACGCAAAGAACGCGGACGAAGCTCGCGGCTATTTTCAGCGCGCAGGCGTGGAAGGCCGCATTCACGTTTCTGTGGGCGACGCTCTGGAGTTGCTGTCCGAGCAGAAACAGCAATTTGACATCATTTTTAATGATGTCGATAAAGAAGATTACCCGCGCGTGCTGCACATGGTGAGCAGCCGCTTGCGCCGTGGCGGGCTTTTCATCACGGACAATGCGCTGTGGTACGGGCGCGTGACCGAGACGGAGCCGAAAATGGAGTCGACCCGGGCAGTCCAGCAATTTAACAAAGGCCTTTATGCCATGGAGGATTTTTTCACCACAATCATTCCTCTTCGCGATGGAGTTGCGGTGGCGGTGAAGAGCTGAACTGCTTGCACTGAGGTATTGCAATCAGGATTGCTGTGAACGGGAGTGTTCGTTGCGCTGATCAGGTCTTGTGGCACAGCCGTAAAGTGAAAAAGCGACGCTGCTCCTGACGCTGTGGCACAGGCGCCCTCGCCTGTGCGTGTTTCCCCTCATACAGCAATGGTACTGAGCCGAATCTTCCGCTCGAGAAGCCGACCTGAACCCGCGCCGTCCCTGCACTGAGCGGAGGGAAAGGAGGTTTTAGCAATGTATGTCTTGCAAGGTAGCCGCAAACAGCTCCGCGGAAAAGTTAACAGGCGGCTCATTGTTAGAAGACAGCTTCCGCACAGCCGAGGGCGGCTGTGCCACACGATCCTACTCTGTCCCCGTGCAATGGCAGGCTACAGACAACATGGTTTAGCTCTGCTCTATGCGGCCTTTGCGCCGTCTGCCCAGGGATCGAGCACCACCTTGGTGCAATGGTCCTGCTTGTCGCGGAAGATCTTGTACATCTCCGCAGCATCGTCAATGGGCACGCGATGGCTGACGACAAAGCTGGGGTCAATTTCTCCGCGCTCAACGCGTTCGAGCAGCGGCTTCATGTATTTCATCATGTGCGTCTGCCCGGTTTTCATGGTGATGCCTTTGTTCATGTAAGCGCCGAAGGGCACATTGTCAATAAATCCGCCATAGACGCCCGGAACAGAAAGCGTTCCTCCCTTGCGGCAGGCCATGATGCACTCGCGCAGTACTCCCGGCCTGTCCGGTTCCATGCGCAGCGCCTGCTTGGTCCTGTCGATCAGATAGGTTGGCCCGGTGTAATGGGCTTCCATTCCCACGGCATCAATGCACGAGTCAGGCCCCACATTGCCGGTCATTTCTTTCAGCCTCTCCAGGACGCTATCCACCTGCTCGTAATTGATGATCTCTGCGCCCGCCTTTTGCGCCAGGCGGAGACGGTATTCAAAGCGGTCTATGGCAATCACGCGCTCGGCTCCGAGTAAAAACGCACTGCGGATGGCAAATTGCCCCACTGGCCCGCAGCCCCAGATGGCTACGGTATCGCCAGGACGAATGTTGGCATTCTCCGCGCCCATGTAGCCGGTTGGAAAAATGTCGGAAAGGAAGACGACCTGCTCGTCGCTGAGGCCTTCGGGAACCTTGATGGGGCCGACATCAGCAAAAGGAACACGCGCGTATTGCGCCTGACCTCCCGCGTAGCCGCCCAGCATGTGGGTATAACCAAACAAGCCGGAGGGAGAATATCCCATGAGCTTTTCGGCCATCCAGTAGTTCGGATTTGAGTTCTCACAGCATGACCAGAGCTGCTGCTGGCAGAAAAAGCAGTTTCCGCACGCGATGGTGAACGGCACTACCACGCGGTCCCCGACTTTGAGTTTGTCCGGCTTGATGGCTCCGCCCACTTCCACTACTTCGCCCATGAATTCATGCCCCATGATGTCGCCCTGCTCCATGCTGGGCATCAGCCCATCGTAGAGATGCAGATCAGACCCGCAGATGCAGGTGCTGGTGATGCGAACGATGGCGTCGCGCGGGTTGAGAATCTTTGGATCGGGAACGGTCTCCACGCTCATTTTTTCCTTGCCCATCCAGCAAACTGCTTTCATGCCAACCTCCTCTGTGCTTTCAGTGCTCCACGAAGTCCTGCATCGCGCGAGATCGGCTGGTCCGGATTGAGTACCCGCGCAGCCGCCACCAGCCTGGATCGCGGACCGTGCGATTGCCCTTCCACCGTGGGTATCTCTCCCGCTTCCATCAGAGCTTTCAGGCGGCGAAGATCCTGGCGCATCAGAAAATTCGGATCTTTGCCCAGCAGCTTAGCTACGGTTCGGCCTATTTTGCCGGCGGGCGGCGAGTAAATCACGTTCGCGGAGATGAAGGTTCCGCGATTTCCCGGAGCGTTGCGAAATTCCACGTAACCATCTACATCGAGATCAGAGCCGGGCAGGGAACGCCAGGAAATCAGTTCACCTGGCCGGTCGGCGACAATTTCAGCGTCCCATTGAATGTGCGAGCCCAATGGTCCAGCCGCTACCCAGCGCGAGCGAGCGCCCCCAAGGATGGAAACGTTATCCAGATGACGCATAAATAAAGGCAGATTTTCAAAGTTGTGCCAGAATTCGTAGGCCTGCTGTGGAGAGCAATTCACCTGCATGGTGCTGCTGGCCACGAAGTGAGCGGGGCTCGATTTGACGCGAGAACCCGCATAGGCGAGGATTCCGCCTCCGCCCGCCAGAACAAAACCTGTCTTGGAACGGCGTGTGAGACCGAGCGCTGCGAGCACGCCGCCGCCGACGAGTGCGCCCCAGCGCAGGGCGTGGGCCGAAAATCGAGAGCGGGTGCGCAGAGCATTCGGTTCAGTGCGTGGAGCTACAGCCATAAGAACACTACCTTTCTGAGTTTCTGGAGTGGAAATGTTCGAACGAATTTACTTTAAGGAACACATGGTCGGATGCTCATAGGCGTGGCAAGGTGCGTAGAGGCAGCAGGATTTTCAATGCTTCACGACGGGAGGTATGCTCAGGAGAGCGCTAGGGATGACACAATTTGGTACGAGCTTAATGCAGGTTGATGCAGTGTAGCGCTTTCTGAAATCCGCAACCTGGCGCAGGTGAATCAAGCAAATTGTCAGAAGTGCATTACGGGGCGGCGACGGCGACCTGTGATGCCGTCCCGGCAAAGCTTTCTGCCAGGGCTTCCTCGCAGGTGTGTTGAATCACTGAGCGATAGTGCTCGCCGAGAAAGACCCGCAGCTTTGCCGTATCCATTGTGCTGGAACCGAGCAGGTAGGGAAGCGCGTCAGGAGGAATATCTGAGACGCCGAGTTCCCATAACAGCTTGAGGGCGCGCCGGCACATGGCCCTGCCGGGAACACGCTTCACCTCAATGTTGGCGATCTCGATACAGCGGCGCAGAGAAAGGGAATCACCGCGTCCGGCCACATTCAGCACGGTAAGCCGCGGATCCGCCTGCTTGCGCTCCAGAATGTGCGCGATCAGGCGCGCCACATCATCCACGTGCACAAACTGAAACCTGTGCTCAAGATACTTGCCGCGCGAAGGAAGCCACAGGGGCAGCCGCGTGCCTTTGCGGCGAAGTCGCTCGGCAAGCCGGCCCTTGCCGGCGGGGATCCCCCTGAGCACACCAAGCTGATAGTTCTGCACGCTGGCTCCGGCATAAACGTGTGAACGCAAAATGTATGTTTTGCACTTGCGCAGACCATTGGCCCGCGCCTGCACCGTTTCATCCGCTTCCTGCTGCTGCAGCGCATAGGGCAAGCTGTGTGCTCTCAAGGGCGCATCTTCGGTCGCCGGCTGGTCCAGTTCCGGGCCATAAACCATGGCGCTGGTTGGGAAGATGAATTTGTCAATGCCGCCGATCATGCGGTTGTGTTCTGCAATTGCTTCTGTGACGCGGCTGGTTCCGGCAACGTTTACCATCCACATCTGGCGCGGATTGAGCACCCCGCTGCGCAAAGGATCGAGAATAAAGGCCAGGTGAACCACTGCCTCCGGGCGGTACGCCAGCATGAGGCCCAGCAACTGATCGCAGGATCGTTCTTCGCCAAGATCAATTTTCTCGAACCGGAACATTGTGGCCGAGTCAGCGGGCTCGCGCACATCCGCGCCGATTACCTGAAAACCGTCAAGGTGCTTCAGCAACCGCAATCCCAGGTTTCCTGCGATGCCGGTAATCAGAACTGTCGGTTTGGCTGCCATGTGTCGGGTATCTGGCTCGTAAAAATGATATGGGAGTGGTGAGGCAAGTCATCGTAGCATAAACAATGCTTCCCGAAACTAAGGTGTCTCTCTGGCTGCACATGCCCGGCGCCGCGCCGGCAGTAGAGTTCTGCCCTCCGCGCTGCGGCCCTGTCGCGGTCGGCGATTTGCCGGACTGCATCCAGGGCCGTAGGTGAAAGATCTACTTTTTGAGAGCAGGCGGCTTCGCCATGGGAGCTTCGGGGGACTCAGGCGGGGTTACCGGGCCGAAATAAGCTTCGTTGTAGTCGGCCTTGACCGATGAGGTAATGCCTTTCAGCTTAGACTCAATCTTCTCCCGTTGCAGCGTTCGTTCAATCTCCACTTTCACCTTGTCAAGAGGAATGGTTTCTTTCTTTTCCACTTTGTAGACGATCATCGCAGTGGGCTCATCGTCTTTGTATGTCCCGCCTGCAGACAGAGAGAAAATCTCCTTATCCGTGGCCGGGGGCAGCGCGCCTTTGCGCACCGGTCCAATCTGCGTGCTCGGTGGGGTGATGGTCAGGCCCAGCGCATGGTAGGCGTCTTTCTCCAGGGTGTCCATGTCTTCGCCCTTCTTGGCTCGCTCCTCCATTTGATTCCCCACATCCTCGGCTTTCTTTGCGAATGCGGCCTTTTCCGCTGCTGTGGCTTTTGGTTTCGCCGGATCAGCTTTAGGGATGTAGAGTCTCCGCAGAGTCGCGCTGTCATACTCGTCCTTGTGCTGGTTGTAATACGCCTCCACCTCGGATTGAGGGATGTTTTGATTTTTCTGCGTGATCTGCCGCTGGTAGGCTTCAGCCAGGCTGCGCAACCGCAAGAGGGCGTACTCAGGACTGTTCTGTACCCCGGCCTTCTCGGCCGCATCGGCAACGGCGATCAGCTCCACATACCGTTGCGCGAGCGTACGCCGTATCTGCGGAGTTTCGGGCTGGCTGGGCGGAAGCACCAGCTTCAGAAGCGTATCGAATTCTTTTTTGCTCACGTGGGTGACGCATGCTGCCTTGGCAGAGCCCTGCTTTGCACAGGCCCCGCGCACTGTGATTACGGTCGCTGTGGGCGGTATCGCTGCTTCCTTTGGCGTCTCCGGCTTGGTAGCGCCTTGGAACGGTCCAGCCGCCTTGGTGGAGATCGCTGCGGAAGGTGTCTGTGCTTTTGCGGCGGATGATGCTGTTGGGCTCGGGCTCGCCGTCTGCGCTACTGCGAGCAGCCCTATGATGGCAAGTTTCAACATGCTTGGAATCCTTTCGTCATCAGGAACTTGAATGCGGACCTACGGTAAGAATTTGCTTAAATCGTAGCACGAGCAGGCTCTCTCGCGCTGCATTGGGCCCCGCTGGATTGGTTCTAAAGTGCTACTCTATTCGCGTGTCATCCCAGATTACCACGCTGCTTGAGCAGGCTTTTCAGGCGCGAAGGGAAGCTCTTCAGACACAAAGAAAAGACAGATTTGAGCACGCCAGACGCATTCTTTTGAGTGCTGAGGAGATTTGCCGCAAGTCCGTTCTATCGCGATCATGCAGAAACTGACGCACTCGACCTGGGGAACGCGATTTGCGGATTGGCAATTCTCATGTTCGATACCGGCAAGGACGATGAAGCGAAGGCGCTTTGGCTTGAAGCCCTGAATCTTTATGCATCCGTGAACGTGCAGGCCGGAGTCAATGAAAGTTCGAGGCGGCTTGCTCTCCTTGCAGGCAGGATCTAGCGCTACGGCTGAAAAAAGAAAGCCCGCCAGTCCGGCGGGCTTGATCAATATCAAAAGCCTACAAATACCTTTCCCGGGGGATCTCTTCTGTGGGAGTCGGAATCGGCTGCACCGTTTCTTCAGGCACTTCGGGTAGTGGACTCACCATCGCGACTTTGAGAACCTGGTCCATGTTATCCACCAGGTGGATCTTCATCTGACCTCGGATATTTTCCGGAACTTCAGGCAGATCCTTTTCATTCTCTTTGGGAATGATGGCTTCCTTTATTCCTGCGCGTAATGCCGCCAGCAGCTTTTCTTTCAGGCCGCCGATGGGTAGAACCTTGCCGCGCAGCGTGATTTCACCTGTCATGGCCACGTCGCGACGTACGGCGATCTTGCTCATCGCCGAAGCGATTGCAGTCGCCATGGTGATGCCGGCCGAGGGACCGTCTTTCGGGATGGCGCCTTCAGGCACATGAATGTGAATGTCAATGTTGCGGTAGAAGTCCCTGGGCAGTCCAAGACGATGGGCGCGTGAACGTACGTAGGACATAGCAGCGTGCGCTGATTCCTGCATCACGTCGCCGAGTTGGCCGGTGATGGTTAGCTTGCCCTTCCCGTCCACAATGGCGACCTCGGTGCTCAGGATGGAGCCGCCGACCTCTGTCCACGCGAGCCCGGTGACCAGGCCGACTTCACTCTTTTCGTTGGCCAGCGTGTCGCGGAACTTGCTGACACCCAGGAATTCGGCCACATTCTGGGCCGTCAGGCTGACCGCGTAGCCCTGGCCTTCTTTCACCACTTTGCGCGCAACTTTACGGCAAATATTGCCAATCTCGCGCTCCAGATTGCGGACACCAGCCTCGCGAGTGTAAGAGCGAATGATCTCCCTGATTGCATCCTCAGAGAACTGGACCTGCTTTTCAGTGAGGCCGGTAGCCTCACGCTGCTTGCGAACCAGGAATTGCTTGGCAATCTCGACTTTTTCGAGCTCCGTGTAGCCGTGCAGGCGGAGGACTTCCATGCGGTCCTGCAGGGCCGGAGGGATGCTGTGCAACACGTTGGCCGTCGCGACAAAGAAGACCTGCGATAGATCGTACTCCACATCAAGATAGTGGTCCTGGAACATCCAGTTCTGCTCGGGATCGAGCACTTCCAGCAGAGCGGACGAAGGATCGCCGCGGAAGTCCGAGGCCATTTTGTCCACTTCGTCGAGCATAAAAACCGGGTTTTTGGTGCCGGCCTTCTTCATCATCTGAATGATCTGGCCGGGCAGAGCGCCGATATAAGTCCGGCGATGGCCGCGGATTTCTGCTTCGTCACGCACGCCCCCCAGCGACAAGCGCACGAACTTGCGCCCTGTCGCCTTGGCGATCGACATACCCAGCGAGGTCTTTCCCACACCCGGAGGCCCGACAAAGCAGAGGATTGAGCCTTTGGGATTTTTCACTAACTGACGCACAGCCAGGAATTCAAGGATGCGGTCTTTGATCTTCTCCAGTCCATAATGGTCCTGGTTGAGGATCTTTTCCGCGTGTTCAATGTTGCGAATCTCTTTGGACTTCTTTTTCCACGGAACCGCCAGCAGCCAGTCCAGGTAATTGCGTGATACGGTCGACTCGGCCGACATCGGTGGCATGGCTTCCAGCTTCTTGAGCTCCTGGATCGCCTTCTCATGCACTTCCTTGGGCATTCCGGCGTTGTCAACCTTCTTCTTGAGCTCATCGAACTCGCTCTTCTCGCCGCGGCCCAGTTCCTTCTGGATGGCCTTGATCTTCTCGTTGAGGTAATACTCTTTCTGCGCGCGCTCCATCTGCCGTTTCACGCGGGTCTGGATGGTGCGGTCCATGTTCAGCTTTTCAATTTCAATGTCGAGCACGTCGGCAATGCGGTTGAGACGTTCGACAGGATCGAAGATTTCCAGCAGTTCCTGCTTTTCTTCGATTGAAAGCTGCAGGTTTTGCGCGATGGTGTCACTGAGCTTGGCCGGATCACTCATGCCGGTGATGATCACAGGCTCCAGATTGAGTGATTGGCAGAGCTTTACATACTGATCAAAAAGCCCGTGTACGCGCTGCATGGCAGTCTCAATTACGGGCGTCATCTCGGTGGCATACTTTACCGTACGAATCGTGGCTTCAAAATAGCTTTCGGCAGTTTTGAGATCCAGAATCTTGCCGCGTTCAACACCTTCCACCAATACCTTGATGTTGCCATCGGGCAGCTTTAAGTTCTGGACAATGTTCGCGATGGTACCCACCTGGTAGATCTCGTGTGGCTTGGGTTCGTCCACACTGGCGTCGTGCTGGGTAGCCAGAAAGATCTTGCGATCCGAGGCCAGCGCTTCTTCCAGCGCGCGCACGCTGGATTCACGGCCCACAATGAACGGGGTCATCATATAAGGGAAGATGACCACGTCGCGAATGGGCATCATGGGGAGCCGGCGTGTTTCGAATTTTTCCTTGTTTTGGGTCACTGATTAAGCCTTTATAATCTGCCGCCCCACAAGGCCTCCTGCGGTGCGGCTGGTGTATTTCAAGAATATCATGCAAGGCAAGTGAACATCCGGTGCCTCGCGGTATTCCTCTAGGCGAAACTGCGCTGAATCAGCCGCTTAGCGACAAAACTCATAAAATGACGATTACTCAAAAGCTTCCATGGGAAGAGCGAGTCCGAGCGCCATGAGTTCAACAGAAACCGCCTGCAGAATGCAGGCGGTGAGTTAGCAACTTGTATTCGCCTAGCCCGCTTTTTCCATGGTGGGAAGGGAAATATCGCGGCGTTCCACCATTTCCCGGGTGACTTCAAATTCCTTCACCCGCTTCTGGCTGGGCAGGTGGTACATGAGATCGAGCATCATCTCTTCCAGGATCATGCGCAAGCCGCGGGCGCCCACTTTGCGGTGCATCGCTTCGCGGGCGATAGCAGCCAGGGAACCATCGGAGAAGCGCAGCTTCACGTTTTCAAATTCGAACATGCGCTGGTACTGCTTGATGATGGCATTGCGCGGCTTGGTAAGAATTTCAATCAGCGCGGCTTCGTCGAGATCGTTAAGGATGCCGACCACAGGCAGGCGTCCCACGAACTCAGGGATAAGGCCGAAGCGGACCAGATCCTGCGGTTCGGCACGCTGCAGAAGTTCCGTATCGCGCTTGCTGGCTTCAGTAAATTCTTTTTCCTTTTGCTCACTGGTGCGGAATCCCATTGATTTCTTGCCAATGCGCCGGGCCACGATCTTTTCCAGGCCCACGAAAGCGCCACCGCAGATGAACAGAATGTTGGTGGTGTCGACAGGAGTAAATTCCTGATGCGGGTGCTTGCGTCCGCCCTGCGGAGGAACATTGGCAATGGTGCCTTCAAGGATCTTGAGCAGCGCCTGCTGCACACCTTCGCCGCTCACATCGCGGGTGATGGAAGGGTTTTCGTCCTTGCGCCCAATCTTGTCGATTTCATCAATGTAGATAATGCCGGTCTGGGCTCGGCCTACATCGCCGTCAGCGGCCTGGAGCAGTTTGAGGACGATGTTCTCTACGTCCTCGCCCACGTAGCCGGCCTCTGTGAGGGTGGTGGCGTCAACGATCGCGAAGGGAACATCGAGCATGCGCGCCAGCGTCTGCGCCAGCAGGGTTTTGCCGGTCCCAGTGGGGCCGATGAGCAGAATGTTGGACTTGGCCAGCTCAACCTCATTGCCCTTGGCGCGGTTCATGTGTATGCGCTTGTAGTGGTTGTAAACCGCCACAGATAGCTTCTTCTTGGTCTGCTCCTGCCCGATGACATACTCGTCCAGGAAAGCCTTTACCTCTTGTGGCTTGGGCAGGTGGTTGGGAGCGGCCGCCGCATGGGATTCGCTGCGGTCATCTTCCAGAATGGAGTTACACACAGCCACACACTCATCGCAGATGTAAGCGCGGGGGTAATCACTGGGGGAAGAAATGAGCTTGGCCACGGCGTCCTGCGATTTGTGGCAAAACGAACAACGAAGTGTCTCTTCCGGCGACCTCGGTTTCACGGTAACTCCTTGGTACAGCGGACCTTGTACAGCGCGGGCCAGGGGTCCGGCTAAAATTCAATCAACTACTTGTGCTTATAGATAATGTCGTCGATTATCCCATACTCTTTCGCTTGTTGCGCGTTCATAATGAAATCCCGCTCCACGTCTTTTTCCACCTTCTCAAGCTTTTGCCCGGTGTGCCTGGCCAGCATCTGATTGGTGATCTCTCTCATACGCAGGATCTCTCTCGCATGTATATCAATATCCGTGGCCTGGCCACTAAGGCCTGACATCAAGGGTTGATGAATAAGAATCCTAGAAGTGGGTAGGGCAAAACGCTTACCCGCAGCGCCAGCGCACAAAAGGGTTGCGGCCATACTGGCCGCCTGGCCGCAGCAGATGGTCATCACGTCAGGACGGACAAACTGCATGGTGTCATATATGGCCATGCCTGCGGTGATGGACCCGCCCGGAGAATTAATGTAGAGCTGAATATCCTTCTCAGGGTCTTCCGCTTCCAGGAAGAGAAGCTGCGCAATGACCAGGTTGGCAATCGTGTCGTCAATTGGTGTGCCAATAAAGATGATGTTGTCCCGCAGCAGCCGGGAGTAAATGTCATAAGCGCGCTCGCCGCGGCTTGTCTGCTCAACGACCATGGGTACGAGTGCCATATCTGTTTCCTCTTGTTCCTCCAAAACTTTTCCGTCAGGGGCGTGAAAATTACCCCGCGTTGCTATACAGGAAGTCTAACGCTTTTTCTCCGCGGAGGCGGGCGCGGATACGCTCCAGACCATCGTCTTTACCGAGTTCTTTGCGCACGTCCTCCGGTGTTTGCTGGGTGTGATAGGCGAGCGATGCAATCTCATTATTCAACTCCTCATCGCTTACCTGAATATTTTCCGCGTCCGCGATCCTGTGCAGCAGCATCCCGCCCTTGGCTTCTTTGATCGCCGCCGGTTCCTGCGCGGCACGAAGTTTGCGGAAATCCATCCGGCGCATATCCTCGGTGCGCATACCCTGCGCCGCCAGCGCGCGCAAACCGCGTTCCAGCCTCAACCCAATATGATGTTCCACCATGGAATGCGGGACCGGGAAATCATGCTTCGAAATCAAAGTATCCATCAGCTTTTCCTTGGCCTCATGCTCGGCCTCGTGTTGGCGCTGCTCGCGCAGGTTTTCGCGCATCATCTCGCGCAGCTTATCAAGCGTTTCGATCTCCGGGCTCAGTTCCTTAGCAAAATCATCGTTCAGTTCAGGCAAGGCTTTCTTCTTGATCGCGGTTACCTTCACGTGGTAAGCGAAACTCTTGCCGGCCAGGCGCCGATCATGGAAATCCGTGCTGTAGGCTACCTCAAAATCTTTCTCGTCGCCGGCTTTGGCGCCACGCAGGTTCTCAGAAAACTGCGCAACGGTGGTTGGCGAGCCGATTTCCACCATAACGTCATCCATCTTCACCGGTTCAATGGGCTTTGCGTCTTTCTTCTTTTCAGCTCCGCCCTGCACGTCGCCTTCTGCCTCCTTGGGAGTCGCAGTGAAGGAAACCTGGGCAAAATCTCCATCTGAGAGTGGCCGGTCTTCATTCACAGGATCAAAGCTCGCCTGACGCTCCTGCAGTGCTTTGAGTTCGGCGTCAACTTCCTCGTCACCTATTTGGATATTCGGCTTTTCAACTTTGATGCTCTTGTAATCGCTTAATTCGAATTCCGGCATTACGTCAAAGGAAGCGGTAAAGCGAATGGACTCTCCCGGTGGCGCTTGCAGGTCAGTGATGGAAGGCGCTGAAATCGGCTTATGCCCGCTGGACATGACCGCCACGCGGAAATACTGAGGAACCAGACGCTCCAGAAGCTCCTCGCGAATCTGCTCCGCAAACCTGCTGCGGATCACTCCTGCCGGTACCTTGCCTTTGCGAAAGCCGGGTACCCGTGCCTGCATGGAGTATTGCTGGACCAGCGCCTGTTCCTGCTCGGCAACCTCCTCAGCAGGGATTTCCACCGTTATCTGCTGGCGGCAAGGGTCATTGGCCGGCTCAGCTTGCGCGTTTGGCTCGGTCCCGGAATTGGCAGCGGCGCCTGGTTGAGGTACAGGATTTTCGGCCGGTCGGTTTTCAGTATTCGTGTTGTCCAAGGGGTTGTTCCTTTTGTGTCCGTCTGCGGGGCAAGGCGAAAGTTGAAGGTTATAAAGGGATATCCCGAGATTCCAGTGTAAGAGAGTACTGCCAAAGCGGTCAAACACCGCCGGTAACGGTTCGGCAGTTTTGCACCGGATGGACAGGAACTTATCAGTTTTTTACTTGCTTTCAGAGATGCAGGGGAGAATACTTTGTTGCAAGGCAGTATTAAGCGACGGATTACATATGAGACCTGCAGTCCTTTCAATTGCGAAAGAGAAGGTGTTCTCACCTATTAGGAATGCAGTCCTCGCGCACGCGGGCTACGGGGTGATACCGGCGACTTCTTTCGATTCCGCTTTGAATATCCTCCACCGCCGCCACGTTTGCGCGATTGTCATTGGTCAATCCATATCGTCCCGTGAGCGGCGCGCACTCTGCACAGAAGCACACAAACTGGGCGTCCCCTCCATGGTATTGGATCCCTATGGACAGGCGTGGGAAGACGAGTGTCTGCTGCACGTGAACCCGCTGGACGGTCCGGAAATGTTTCTGGATGCGCTGGCGTCATTGCTGCGGAGAGGCCACGTGGCCTGCTGCGCGTGATTTCGACGCTGCTAAACTGTGAGTAAATGGCTTCCGCTCTGGATCTATTAAATGAGGAAATCATCGCCTGCACACGCTGTCCCCGGCTGATAGCGCATTGCCAGAAAATCGGCCGCGAGAAGCGTCGCGCCTACCGCGAATGGGAGTACTGGGCCAAACCGGTCCCGGGGTGGGGCGACCCCCAGGCGCGTATTCTGATTCTTGGCCTCGCGCCCGGCGCTCATGGATCGAATCGGACTGGGCGGCCGTTTACCGGAGACGGATCAGGAAACTTTCTCTACCGCGCACTGCACAGAACCGGCTTTGCATCCCAGCCCTCGGCCACACATCGCGATGACGGGCTGCAACTCGAAGATTGTTATATTACCTCCGCCGCGCATTGTGCTCCGCCGGCCAATAAGCCCACACCGCTCGAAATCGCCAATTGCTCCAGCCACGTAGAGCGGGAAATCAAGCTGCTGACTCAAGTGCGTGTCGTACTCGTGCTCGGGAAGATTGCTTTTGATGCTTATCTCAACTTCCTGAAAAACCAGGGATTGCTCAAAAACAAGGCGGGATTCATGTTTGCCCACGGCGCGCAATACAAGTTGCCGGACGGGCGTACGCTCCTGTGTTCTTTCCACCCCTCGCTGCAAAACACGAACACCGGCAAACTTACGGAAAAGATGATGGTGGATGTGCTCAAAAAGGCGCGCAAGCTCATCGCTGACTGACCGTCGTTCCCAAGGCGGGTCACAAGGCGCAGGACATTTCCATTTCACCAGTGAGCGGCGCTCATTTTTTGGTCTTTGATTGGCGAGGTTATCTTCCGGAATCGAGATCAGGCGTTCTCTTTGTCGCTACAACTTTTCTCGCGGCACGATCTTTGTGCGCACCAGCATTTGAAGCATTGACCCCCGAATCGCTGGCCCTCACCCTGGTGTCAATCACCGCGGCGCGCTGTTCCACGTAACTGGAAAGATTGTTGCGGACGCGCAGCAGCCGGGAGTAATCAGCAGCCAGCTTACTGTGATCTTGAGCGCTTCCATAGGTGCGGCTCGCTTCGACCAGCGCATTCATGTTTTCGCAGACGAGGGTAAGCCGCTTGTACAGCCTGAAGGTGGAATCGAAGCTGCCATGTGCGGCACGCACCTGCGCGATCATGGGCGGAAGTCCGGTGGCGAGACGCTTGACAGAATCGGGTTCCTGCCGGGCTTGCTGCTTGTATACCGTCTTCATGGTCCATGCGGATTTCCATTCTGGGGACCAGGTCTCCACATGCAGGCCGGCTAAATCAGCGTTGGTGGCCGAAACAGCACGATCAGCATCCGTGAGTGTCGCGGTCAAACGGGCGTGGCCTGGCTGCGCCGGGAGCACCGGCTTGCTTTCCGCTGCCACACTCAAACTCACTGACAAGACAAAGATTGCCGTTAGGCTGGCTTTCATGTTGTCACGCTCCCTTGGGCACATTTCTGCCAGTTGCGCCAGGGAGAAGCATAGCCGCAATGGCTCCAACCGGCTGCATTACTGACGTGCAGCCGGAAGTCGTTTTAGGTCATCACGGCTGAATATACGCGGTGTTGTCCTTCAGATAGGACATGACCTTCTGTGCGCTTTCGGCTTGGGCATGGAAGTTCACGCAGGCCTGATTCGCGCCTTTTACGCGCCCGAAATCCTGTACGCGGGTTGAAACCTATACTCGAAAATTCTTTGCTTCCGTGATACTCATTATCCTCGTGGACAAGCTCCAGCAACTGGCTGACGATCCTCGCGTGAATGTTCGACGCAGGGGCGCGCCTGATCCATACGGCAATTGCGTGGTTTACTGGATGCAACGTTCGCATCGGGCACTGGACAATCCCGCGCTGGAGGTGGCGGTACAGGCAGCAAACGAGTTGGGCAAGCCTTGTGTGGTATTCCTGGCGCCCGTGCCGTTCTATCCCCATGCCAATATCAGGCATTACGCCTTTTTGCAGCAGGGAATTCCGGCGATCGCGCAGGGGTTGCAGGACCGAGGCATCGGTTTTGTTCTGCGTCGCTATCCTGACCACCATCTGGTGAAATTCTGTGAAGAGGTACGGCCGGCGCTTGTAGTAGGCGATGAAAATCCAGTACGTGAACCGAGGAAATGGCGGCAACTGGTCAGCAAACAACTGCGCGTCCCCTTCTGGAGCGTGGACGCGGATGTGATCGTGCCCTCGCGCCTGCTCAAGAAAGAGCAGCACTCAGCGTCCACGGTACGACGGGTGATCCATCGCTCGCTGGCTGATTTTCTACATCCAGTGGGAAATAGCCGGCCCAGAGTGAAGTGGGCGAACAGCGCGGCCTCCCATGTCGCTTCTTTGCCCACGGATGCCAACATCATGGAAGACTGGACTTTGGACCGCACCGTTCAACCCGTGCCGGACATTGAAGGAGGAACTGACCAGGGACTGAAGCATCTGAAGGCTTTCTTGAAGCATGAGCTCAGCCAGTATCCCAGCAATCGCAACAAGCCGGAATTGGACGCAACAAGTCATCTCTCGCCCTACCTGCATTTTGGTCATCTTGGGCCGCATACCGTTGCTCTTGCCGTAAAGGATGCTGATGCGCCCCGCGCAGCTAAACAAGCCTTCCTGGAGCAGTTGATCGTTCGCCGGGAGTTGGCGGTCAATTTTGTCCGGTTCAACCCCGATTACGACAATTTTGAATGCGCTGGGGACTGGGCCCACAGGAGCCTGGCCCGGCACGCGCACGATGACCGCAAGCTTTATAGCGAGAAAGAACTGGAGGAAGCGCGTACCCACGATCCGCTGTGGAATGCCGCGCAGCAGCAGATGCTTTTCAGCGGCTGGATGCACAACTACATGCGCATGTATTGGGCCAAGAAGATTCTGGAGTGGAGCAGGACGCCGGCTGAGGCGTTCCGAATCGCCGTTTACCTGAACGATAAGTATGAACTCGATGGCCGTGACCCGAACGGCTATGCCGGGATTGCCTGGGCTGTGGTAGGCAAGCATGATCGCCCATGGCCTGAAAGGCCCATTTTCGGCCAAGTCAGGTACATGTCATTTGCCAGCACCTCCAAAAAGTTTGACAGCCGTCGCTACATAGAGCAGATGCGCGTGCTCGCGGAACGATAGTCTTGGGTTACGGTGGCTTGGGTATTCGAGCCGGCTCCAGAACTTAACTGGCGGATTTCCACATTAAAAAAATAAATCTTGTGACTAAAGTCGCTGAACTTCCGCGTACCTGGGTTAAAATCAGCTCACAGAAAAAGTAAGAGCATGTCCATTCCTGCTGTGTCGCTGTCAGCGCTCCCCGAAGTGAGGAGGATTCTGCTGGCCACGGATTTATCGCTTTCTGCCGAGTCGCTGGCAGCTCTCCCATACCTGCGCGGCATTGCCGATACGTTTGGCTCTTCCGTTTTCCTCTGGCACTCGACAGGTGATCATGACGTCCGAACCGCACCAATCGAAATTCCGCATATTGAGAAGCATGCTGCCGAAAAACTGGAGACCCTGGCCAACACCGTGCAGTTGCGGAACCTGGACGTTACGGCTCTGGTGACCCATGGTTCTGTATCCTCAGAATTGCCGAAAGCGATCGAAGCGAACAACATTGATCTGGTGGTGGCGCGAACCAACGGACGCAGAGGCCTGCAACGCATCCTCTACGGGTCTGTTGTGGATGAAATCTGCAGAGTCGCGAATTGTCCTGTGCTGACGGTTGGTCCCTTCCTGGTTCCGCGCAAAGAAGTGCGCTTTAAACGAATCATTCTGCCCAGCGATTTATCTCTGCACAGCCAGCGCGTTTTGCCCATCGTTGTTGCTCTGGCAAGGCAATATGGAGCCTCCGTCACCGTTCTGCATGTTCTGCCGGATGGCTGGGAGCAGCGCGCTGACGGCGCCTCGGTCCGGGAAGCGGCCATGCGGGCCATGGTCCGTAGCTTTTCACGGCCGCTCGCGCGGGTTGACGCCGAGTTCATCTGCGAAACAGGCGAACCGGTGGGAGTGATCCTGCGGGTAGCACGTCAAAAGAATGCTGATGCGATCGCCATGGGCGTTCACCATGCCTTTGAACCCGGCATTCAGATGTGTCCAAGCGTGGCTTCACGAGTTGTTTCAGAAGCGCACTGTCCTGTACTGACCAGCCACTAACTCGGACCTCAGTTCCACCACTTCTCATATTCGCGGCGACGTGAGTTCATAGCACATAAGCTTAAGACCTTAAGTTGACGATTCGGCAACTCTGGATCATACTCTGCACATGCTCACATGCAACTTGCGGCTAGTTCTGGTATCTTGCGCCGCAGTCTGCGTGCTGCTGCTATTCTTCTTCCCCCTGGTCCATGGGCCTTTTTCCGCGACGCACGGCCCCATTACAGCTTTTCGCGGCCGCAAAGCCCTTCTCGTTCTCCTCTGGCTTGTTCTCCGTTGGAGCAAAGCCTTGCTTTTTCGCTCGAAAACCGCATTTCAGCCCTGTGGCCAACCTCTATGGGGCGGGAAGTGCGGGTTCTACCATTTGCCGGCAGGTGCGCAGACCGCTGTCCTCCGTTGCTGAAGCCGGCTTTCCTTGTAACTGGCAGAAGACCATCTGCTATCGAATGAGTTCACCGTTATCGAATGAATTTCACCGTGCTCCGCACAAAGCTGCGAAGCCGCTTTCTTGATTTTGAAGGAGATTTTATGAGGAAACCTATCCATGTATCCATCCTTGCCATAGCCTTTGGGATTGCCTGCACAGGTTGTCATCACAAGATGACCGCCGCGACGCCGGCAACGCCGCCTGCTCCGGCCGCGGCTCCTGCTCCGGTCGCGAACATTACGGTAAGCCCTGAGAGTGTTCAGCGCGGCCAGACCGCCGAGCTCACCTGGAGCACCCAGAACGCCTCCACGGTGACAATTGACGGCATCGGCGCTGTCGACGCCTCCGGAACGAAACAGATCACCGCTCAGGAATCGACTACGTATCACCTGACGGCGAAGGGCGACGGCGGCTCCGTCGAGGCTGACGCGAGCCTTACCGTCACTGAGGCGCCTAAGCCGGTGGCCAATCTTACGGATGAGGAATTGTTTGAAAGGAACGTAAAAGACATCTTCTTCAACTATGACAACGCAGCTATACGCAACGACGAAGATGCGCTGGTTAACTCTGACGCGCAATTCCTTTCGGCGCACCCCAACATGCAATTGCTGATCGAGGGCCACTGCGACGAGCGTGGTTCTGAAGACTACAACATGGTGCTGGGCAACAGCCGCGCTAAAAGCGTTCGCGACGCCCTGATACAACAAGGAATCAGCGCTGATCGCATTAAGCTGATCAGCTTCGGCAAGGAGAAGCCGTTCTGCACCACGGCTGAAAATGACTCGTGCTGGTCGAAGAACCGCCGCGCGCACTTTGTCCTGGAAAACAGTCAGGGCGGAAACTAGATCTGTAACCCTGAAATAATGGAAGGGATCTGCAGCCCTGCAGATCCCTTGTTTTTTGCCAATTACTCGCCCCGCAACGCCTCCACGGGATCCACGCCAGCTGCGCGTCGTGAGGGCAAATAGCTGGCCAGAAAAGCAGTCATGATCAACCCCAGCGACACCGCCGAATACGTCAAAAAGTCGAGCGGACTGACTTTGTAGAGCAGGGAAGACAGCAATCGCATGGACGCAAAAGCCGCAATCAGGCCGATTCCCACTCCCATGCCGGTGAGCAAAAGCCCGTGGCGTACGAACAGTCTCGTGAGTTCGTTACGTTGTGCGCCGAGCGCCATGCGGATGCCGATTTCACGGGTACGCTGAGAAACCGAGTAAGCAATCACGCCGTAAATTCCCACCGTACCCAGCAGGAGAGCCATAGCAGCGGCAATGGCGAGCATCAGTAATGTGAAAGACATGCGCGCCATGGAAGTCCCGTAGTAGTACTCTTCGGTGCGCACGTTCGCCAGGGGAAGAGTGGGATCCACGGACCACACTGCTGCCCGAACTTCTTTCATAAGGCTCTCAGTGCCGGCGCGAGAGGTGCGCAAAGCGAAACTCAACTCCCGCTCTGTCCTTATCTTTTGTCCTTCGAAATTTGCCATCAGAATCGGCCAGTAGGTGGTCTTTGACGCTTCCTTATTCAAGCCGTCATAGTAAACGTCGCTCACAACTCCTATGATTTGGCGCCACTCATCTGTGCTCCCGACGCGGATGCGCTTGCCCAGCGCGTTCTGTGGAGATTGCCACAACTCCCGTGCCAGGTTTTCTGACACCATCGCGACTGGGATCTTGTTATAGATGTCCGTCCATGTGAAATCCCGGCCAGCCACCAGGGGCGTGCCCATTGTGGCAAGAAAGCCGGGGGAGATGTACCTGAACCGTCGCAACGGCGGGAGTTGTCCGGGATGGTAGCTGTGATCTTCCGCAAAAATCGGGTCGTAGCTATTGCTGGGGTCCAAAGGTACACCCGCCGAGAGCCCCACAGAAGTGACTCCGGGCACAGCAGCGACTTTGCGCATGATCTCTTCAAACTTACGGGGGACGCTTTCGTCATCCTTGATTTCAGCGTGGGGAATGGACAGAGAGAACGTCTGAATCTCAGCCGGTCGCGTAAATCCCGGTTCTACCCTGGTCAGCGCAACGAACGTTCGTATCATCAGCCCGGAACAGATCAACAGGACCAGCGCCAGCGCAACCTGAACCACTACCAGGGAACTCCGAGCGCGATGTTGTTCGCGGCTCTGGCTCAAACCGCGCGCGCCTTCGCGAAGTCCTGTGTTAAGGCGGGCACCTGCATATTTGAAAATAGGAATACAGCCGAAAAGCAAGCTTGCCAGCAGTGCGAGCCCCAGCGTGAACAGCAGCACATTGCCATCAATTCCAATTTCGTTGATCCTGGGCAGGCCTTTAGGCGCATTGGCCAGCAGAATGCGCAAACCTCCATAAGCCAGGCCCAGACCAAGCACGCTCCCCATCAACCCGAGCACCACGCTTTCCACCAGAAGCTCAGCGGCAACGCGGCTCCAACGCGCCCCGAGGGCCGAACGTATGGCCAGTTCCTGGCGACGTCCTTCCACGCGCACCAGCACGAGGTTGGCTACGTTGGCACAGGCAATCAGCAAAACCAGCCCAATCGAGCCCATCAGCACCCACAAGACATTTCCGATATCGCCGACGACGTAATCTTTTAACGGCTTGATATTTGGGCCAAGCCGGGCGTCTTCAAACATCTTGAGGCTGAAGCCCGGGAACGGCGGAAATGAGCGCAACACAATGGGAATCATCCGGGCCACGTCAGAGCTCGCCTCTTGAATTGTTGCCCCCGGCCTGAGCCGTGCGATGGTCTGATAGCTGAAGTTGCCAAGAAAGGTCTTGTTCCGGTCAAACCGCAAGGGAATGAGCAGTGCGGGGTCCTCCTGCTGACCGAAGAAATGGAAATTTCGCGGCATCACGCCGATCACCTGATACTGGTCGCCATCAATTTTGATCGTCTGCCCAAGAACTGAGCGATTGCCGCCGAATTTGCGCTGCCAATATCCGTACATCAGAATTGTGGTTTGGGGAGTGCCGGGAGAATCATCTTGTCGGGTGAAACCGCGCCCAATTGCCGGCGGGACGCCGAGTACCGGAAGCAAACCATCGGTCACCACCTGCGCCCGTACCTGCTCGGGTTCAGCAACCCCTGTCACACTCACCGAGTCGCCGGTAGTCATGCCAATATCCTGAAAGCTGCGGTTCTGCTCGCGGTAGATGAAATACGTAGCAGGCGATCCGGGCATGTCGTCGACACTAATTCCGGGCGCCGTCTGGTCCACAATCACCAATTGCTGAGACTTGGGATAGGGGAGCGGCTTCAGCAGAACGCCTTCCAGCACGCTGAAGACAATCGTGTTGGCGCCTACTCCGGCGGCAAGGGTAATCAACGTGACCGCCGTGAACATCGGCGCGCGGCTGAGCCTCCGCAGTACCTGCTTTACCTGGCTCTTCAAAAAATCCATAGGATTGCTCCCGAAAGCACACCGATGCGTGGCGTGCTGGAGGTAAATACGTTGAGGAAGGAAGAAAAGTTGCGAAAAGTTATGGACTCACCAGTCGAGAATCCATGTGTGTGCGCAGACCGGCTTAAGGCTTGAGTTGTTGTTCTTCAGCAATCTTGTTTTGCTCCGTTCCACGGAGGCTGCACTGGCCGGACATTCAGGTGGGAACTCCGAGAGTCGGCAGCACAAAGCGCATCACTATGATGTATGCGCCAACAATGGCAAGAGCAATGAGAATTTCGTAACCCATATTCTTATTTTACAGGGTCGCATCTCTTACAGGTCACAGCATCGGCTGAGCTAAAATCCAACCGCGCGCTTCATCAAGCCAGTAAACGGCTGCAGTCCCTCATGCAGCGCGCGGCACCACAGGTCAATCATGTCGCGCGCTGAACAGACCGCGAATACGGATTTCAGCCCGGTCAGGGCCAGCGCCTTTTCCACACGCGGCGCCAAGTTCATTAATTTCAGCTCTGTTCCCGTGCCCCTGGCCCACCCGCAGAGGCTGGCGAGCACGCCCAGTCCCGCCGCATCAATGTCTCGGATCTCTTTCAAATCCAATACTACGCTTTGAACATAGGGTTGGCACAGCACCGCGTTGCGCAGAGCGTCGCCTCCTTCAATGGTCATCCGCCCCTTGCATTCAAAAATCGCGACATCGCCCAGATTATGAATCGTAAAGCTCAACATGGCTACTCCCTTTCCGCGGTTACATGTATAGACGTTTCTCATCGGCTGTTATCGACGTGTTGGTTAAATTTATTTTTTGTTAACTCTCTCTTAAGTCGTCGCGATGTCTGATTACCGAATGATACGTTCCGGGCCTTTCAACAGTTTCGTCATTCGGGTTAAATTCCAGTGAAAAAGATACAATTATCGCTCGTTGAAACGGAGCGGGCATTCTGGGTGAGGGCCGGTTTGTTGCAAACCCAGCATTTCCAGGGCTCAGCTCTTCCATCGGGTCGCGCGGCCTTCCGATGGGTCACAAATCCAGGCTCACCAAGTCTCGGCGCTCCCGTGAAACCTGCACTCTCACGCCTTTGGCATGCCTTCGAGTCTCCGGAAACGCGCAACGGCTCCACTGCTATATATTTACTGTTTGTTCGCCGTTTTGTCACGCGCGAAAAAGGACGATGATGAAAGTGTAACTATGGGAGCTTGGGGGATTTCTAAACCTGAGAACGTAGGAATCGAGCTAAATTGCAGATGTTGTGAAATTTACGCGAGCTTAACTGGAGCCTCTATCAAAATAACCCTTGCCGGCTTTTTGCTTATTCCCGCCCGGGGAATATGCCTTGGTTTCAAGCGGCAAGGGCCGAGGCAGCCCCTCCTTCGAGCCCGACACGGGCAAAGGCGATGTTCAACACCTGTTTGCTGAGCAAGTTGAGAAAAAAATGGGCGGCCTGCACTGCCATGGTCTGTTCGTCCTCACCGATTCCTGCTCTGCCCAGATCAGCCGGGGAGAGATGAATTGCTTCCGGGAGTTCGCGGGTTGCGTTCAGGGCGAACTCGCGCAACGCCGCACGCTGTTCCTCATAATTTACCGATCCAATGATCGGCTTAAGTGAATTCCAGTACTCGCGCAGGAAGTCAGGCCAGCGCCCGAAGGTGATATAGGACGTATTCAGGTAAGGTGTGCCCATCGTCTGCTTAATGTCTTCATACAGCTTGCGTGTAGGTTCCGGGGCCACGCGCTCATCCACCAAGATTGGTCGTCCCGGGTGGTTGGGATGTTGCGCGGGCAGGTTCCCATGGCGCGGCGGTCCCGCCGGGTGCTCCAGGCCTTCCATCAGCGCGGATAGGTTCAGCAACAGCACGGGATTGACATATTCATACAATTCGACCACATCCTTTACTTCCTCCTGCGCGCCGGTGGTAAAACCCATCTCCGTCAGCTTGCCCTGCAGGTTGGGAACGGCAAACCTGGTTTGCATGCGGTGATGGGCGTCCGCGCGAATCTGGTCGGCAGCAGTGAAGAACTCTCCCGTTTGCAGCATGGGCCGGGCAGCTTTCCAGAACAGGGGGAAGAACCGCGGGAGTGACGCCAGGACGCGAAACACCATGCTGACATGGGGGATTCCCAGCGTCTCCTTGAGGTCAGCAAAGATTCTCGCAGTTTCACCTTTGGCGTCGGTTTCCGAGACCATGTTCAGCTTGTTCCGGTTCCAGGGCATACTTGTTTCGATGTGCGGGCGAGCCTAAAGGGTTGAGCATTTTGAAGAGCGCAACCGGCGCTTAAATGTTAGCGCGAAATCAAGGCGCGGCCAATGGCGGCGCCTTGGCCATGAGCAGGCTTATGTGCCGCGCAACTGAGCTCCGCGACGAAGACCCGGTCCCCACTCAAGCGAATGCCGGAGAAGTATCCGCCTTGTACACGGCCTTGAGTCGCAACTCGTGTGCCTTCTGCATCATAGACGCCATCGATATGTGATCCACGGCAAGGCAGTTGGATGGAAACCACTTCCGATCTTCGGTCGGCCAGCATACCGCTTCTCTGCTTGACTTCATTCCGGGTCGAGCTTCGTAGCCAGCCCGCGATGATGAGTCTCCCATCTTCACGCTGAAAGATCTTCACCACAGATTGGGAGCCGGCGCGTCTGGCAACACGCAGATGGAGAGACCGGCTCGGCTCCCGAAACAGCCGGTTGAAGAAGCTCAACGCGAAAAGCGCTGGTTTGGGCCGGCCGCGCCAGTCCACCACGCCGAGATGATAGTTCACAAAATCCGGACCAAGCCGCTTCTCTGTACTGGGAAAATCGTCAATGCGGTACCACCCCGCAAGCGATATCTTCTCTGATGCCAGAGCCATTGTCTCCATTTTGAAGAGCATGGTGGCCTGGTACCGCCGGGTATGCTCATAGCGGTAGAACACGCTGGTGCCGTAGATGGAAGCCTGGTTCGGGCGGAAACGGTAATCGGGGTAGCCCATCTCGTTAAGCCAGAGGTCGTCGCCGGACCCGTCGGCGGCGATGATCTTACTCATCTCCGGCACCCAACGATTGAAGATCAATTCTGCCGGACCATTCAGCCATGACTCGGGATAGGCGTGCATCGCCACCACGTCGACGTAGCGGTCAAGGTGGTGCTTTTCGATGAGCGTACGGAAGAAATCGCCTGGCCCATCGGCCATTCCGCCCAGCACCAGTACTGCGGAAGGGTCAGCCTCGCGGATGCGCTTTGCCGCATCAACTGCCATGGTTGCAAATTCATCGGCGTCGCCCATCCAATAATCTTTGTTATCGGGTTCGTTCCAGATTTCCCAGGAGTGGATGCGACCACGATAGCGGGAGGCAATCGTATACATGAAGTCGGCATAAAGCCTGGGATCGCGTGGAGGCTGCTTCCAGAAATCTTTCCCCTCCCGCGCGGCCCACTCAGGCGTGTACGCCACATAAGGTATGAGCTGGATACGGTTTTGAGCGGCGAGTGCCACCAGGTTGTCCCAGAATTGCCAATCGTATTGCCCGGCTCTTTTTTCAATTCCGTTCCAACTGAAGGCACAGCGCAGATATTTCACGCCGGAGCGGCGGGCCACGGCAAAATGGCGGCGCAGGCGCGCCATCGAACTTGTGCCGTCAAAGTAATCATCCCCAATTGCAGTGGGCATGAAGTAAAAGCCGGCGGAATCAGTTTGTGCGTTCCGTGAGGCATTAAACCGGTTGAGGGGAAGAGCGCGAACCCGCTGAGGCTGGTCTGACTCTGGGTGAACTGGCAGCCACGAACATAGAACGATGCATACCAGCCACACCGGCGGGAATCTGCGAACGGGTATATTTCCAGACCGACGTCCCATGAACTCAGCGTGGACCGGTCACAGGAGGCATGGGGCGCTCGCGGCGATTGCCGTCGCTTTCTCCTTCACCCTTCTCCGGTTCAAGGGAATCCGGTTCGCGCACGAATGGCGAGGTCTTGGGCATCGGGCCGTGCACGCCCTTCTTCAGGTTCTTGAGGACGTCTTCTTTGTCGAGGTTGTAGTCGCGTGCGAGGCGCGTGAGCGCGAGCGTCACGATGTCAGAATGGTGAATGTCTTCCGTGCCTGGCAATTTTTTCACATCAAGCCAGAGCTTATGCACCAGGTGGACATCTTCAGTCTTCATGGTCGGCGTGTGTGGGCCGATGCGATAGGTATGAACCATCATGTCAGGACGGACCACCTGGAAGACGAACTGCCGTTTTGGCTCAGGCATTGCTTCCCATGCCTGACCGAGGCGGAAAGCCTGCTCCTCGCCTGTCATCTTGCTGGACAGCCCGGAAACAACGGTGGATGATTCGAGCGAATTGGCGGTTTGTACGATCGCGGAGAATACATCGCGCGCCGGGATCACCAGCAGGGAAATGGTTTTCCCCTCGCTTTCGGCAATGGAAACCGCTTTGGTAAACAGCGTTTGCTCGTAATCGCTGAAGATTTGCTCCATCGCCAGGTCGTATTCCGCGCTCCCGTATCCGGTGAGACGGGCCTCCATCACGACGATATCCTCCTTATCCGTATCGTAGGAGTGGAGCGCCCATTTGAGATGGTTCAGGGTGTTGTAATCGCGAACCGTTACCAGAACGTTGCCGGGGCGCACCTGCACCTGCTCGCGGGCAATTACGTCCTGGTGGTCCAGTTGGAAGTGCTCCTTCATCTGCTGTTCAGCATGCGCGAACTTCCGCTTGTTCACCCGCTCGGATATGGCAAAAATGCCCATAAAAATCGCGCTGAAGCCAACGCCTGCGATGGTTGCCACTTCCTTGGTAAAGAGATTGACGAAAGCGACTGACACCAGCACAAGAAACACGCTGGTGAGCCCAAGCGGTATTTCGACGCCGAATATCCTGAGATTCGGCGGCACGCGCCAGCCGCGCTCTCCCTTATATTTAAAGCGCAACACCAGCATGGCCAGCGCGTTGAGCGTGAAGCTCCAGATCACGCCGAAGGCATAAGCGTCGCCCAACAGAATTACGTTCCCGCGGCTACCTATGATCGTGATCACCTGGAGCACCACGATGAGATTAACGATCCGGTAACTAGTGCCAAATCTCTTGTGAGGACGGCGGAACCAGTCCGTAAGCACCCCGTCTTCGGAAATCCGGTTGAGCACCCCGTTGGAACCGATGATGGAGGTATTGATTGCGCCGGAGAGTATCAGGAAACCAACCACCACCACAAATGTCCGGAAAATCAGCTTGAGGACATGCGGGCCGACCATGTACATTGCCATCCCCGCAATCAGGTTGTCGCTGTACACGGAAACACGCACCGAGTCGGGGATGATCATCACGGCCAAAAGGGACCCGACCCCGGTGAACACGAAGCTGAAAATCGCAATGATCAGGGCCGCGCGCTTAAGGTTACGCAATTTGGGGCTGGCGATTTCCCGGTTTATCTGCGCCAACGACTCCTCGCCGCTCATGGCCAGCACGGAGTGCCCGAAGGCGACCAGGATCCCGAAGAACCCGAAGGCTTTGGCCAGGTCTGTACCCCGAAGGAAGCCAAGAGCTTCGTTACTGAATTTCAGGTTCTTCGGCAAGGGCAAAGGCGGAAGGTGCGCTCCTGTTTTGAAAACCGTATAGAACGACCAGAGCAGTAGAATCACGACCATGACGGTGGTGATCTGCATGACGCGCAGCGCTTTATCGCTGGACTCCTCGATGCCCTTGATGTTCTCCCACCAGTAATAAAGAGTCACAATCAGGGCAAAGGCGGCTGCGGCGTAGTTTTCATTCAGGTGAGGCGTTCCGTGAAACATCACGTGCATCGCCTGGGGTATCCAGCCGTGCGCCTGTGCGGACGCAAAAACCTCATTGATGAGCCCGGCAATGTACTGGCCGGCTGAGACTCCGGAAATCGGCCCCGTAAGAATGTAGTCGAACATCAGGGCGGAGACGCTGAACTTGGCAAAGGTCCCGCCCAAAGCCTCCTTGACTACGCGATATACGCCGCCGCGAGTAAACATGGAGCAGCTTTCCACATATACGGAGCGTACGGCGAAGGCGAACAGCATCACGGCAAGGATGAACCACGGAGCCGATTTTCCTACCGCCTGCTCGGCGATGCCGCCGGTGTAGAAAGCTGAAGATCCCAGGTCATTCAGGACAATAGCTGCCGCTCTCCAATAGGAGATGAACGTCAGCATCACTGACGTGGCGACTACGATGCGAACGCGGTTTGAATGTGGAGGGACAGCTCCGGAGCCTGCTGACATGACTAAAAGTAATAACGGCCGCTACAACCGGTAGACGGTTTGCAGGGCCGCACTCGAGCCTGGTTCCTCTCTAAGCTTCTGGGTCCCGGGCCGGTTCATCCTTCTCGAACATGCTTTGGGCGGTTTTCACCGCCGTGATTACAATCACGGGCACCGCGCCCACCATGCCGATGAAGAAAAGATACTTGAACGCCGGCAAAATATAATGGACCATGAAATTCACAACTTGCTCATTGTAGTCCTCAAGAGAGAGTGGAATCAAAATATCCTGAGTCACGGAAATCGGCCGCTGAAGAAGGTAAACTCCGGCCCCACTTTAAGGGAGAGGTCCCTCACGCGAACCGCATTCTCCAATCCCGCTACACGGGTTTGCTAAAATTTCTTATAGTGCGCAACATTCCAACCAGGGCCTGGGTGCTGGCGTGTATTTCCAGTGCGTTGCAGATTTTCGTCTTCCCCAAGCCGGCGCTTTTTTTCCTGAGCTGGATATGCTTCACGCCATTGATTTATGCGCTGCTGCGCGGGCGCGGCGGCGAGGGCGAATTGGTAGATTCTGAAGGCCGCTCTCTGCGTCCGTTTACCGTGCGACAGGGATTCTTCATTGCCTGGCTTTGCGGCATCCTCTTTTATCTTGGAACTTGTTACTGGGTATATCCGGTAATGAACGGCTACGGTGGCCTGAACGTGTTTGCCGCCAGCCTGATCACTCTTGGTTTCGCTCTCATCATGGGCCTTCATCACGGCGCCTTCGGCGGCCTTGTGGTCCTCATGTCGCGCCGCTCTTCGCTCGGCAACCGTCGTCCGCTGCTCCTTGCTCCCTTCTTTTGGGTGGCCATTGAGTACTTCCGTGACCGTGTGACCGGAGTACCCTGGCTGCCGCTGGGCAGCGCTCAGGTCAACAACATCCCTTTTGCGCGCATCGCCGAGGTCACCGGCGTCTACGGGCTCTCTTTTGCCGTAATGCTTGTGAATTGCGCGTTCGCCGCTGGGCTCCTTCTCTACGGCAGGCGACGCGTCAATCTGCTCATCTCTGCGGCGGCAGCAGCCATCGCCCTGCAAATGGGGGTATTCGCCAAGGCCGAACCCTTTCCGGCCACCAAAGAGGCGCTCCTCGTCCAGGAGAACGTCCCGGTTCTCGATCCTGATCAGTGGACTCCGCAACTCTATGACCAGACCATTGGATCTCTCGCCCAGCTCAGCGTTCCACCGAATCGGTCCACAGCGGACGATTTGGGATTAATTGTTTGGCCGGAATCGCCCGCTCCGTTTTTTATCGACGATCCCAGACTGCGGCCGTGGCTGGCCACCATTGCGCGTGATGCCAATTCTTATCTGGTCGTCGGCAGTATTGGCACCGCGGAAAGCAAGGTGCCCGGCAGCCAGCAGTTGTTGAACTCCGCCCTTATCGTGGGTCCGCGCGGGCGGTTCCTCGGCCAGTATGACAAGATCCATCTGGTTCCGTTCGGCGAATATGTGCCCATGCAGCAGTATTTGTTCTTCGCAAAAAAACTTACCCGTGAGGTCGGCGACTTTGCCCGGGGGACAGAACGAAAAGTCTTCGATATTGATGGGACCAGGGTTGGCGTATTCATCTGCTATGAGTCCATTTTCCCTGACGAAGTCCGCCAATTCACAGCAAACGGCGCTCGCGTGCTTGTCAACATCTCCAATGATGGCTGGTACGGCGAAACCGGTGCTCCTTTTCAGCACCTGGAGATGGCCCGAATGCGCGCCATTGAGAACCATCGCTGGGTGCTGATTGCCACCAACAACGGAGTTACCGCGTCCATTGATCCTTATGGACGGATCGTAAAGAGGCTGCCGCGGAACGTGCGCTCCGCCATGCTTGCTCCGTTTTCACCGCAAATCGAGACGACGTTCTATGTCCGTTACGGCGACATATTTGCGTGGACATGTGTGGTAATCTCAATATTAGCCATGTTTCTCCGTACCCGGATCAGGGCGCACACCATGATCGAAGCTCGCTCGGCTTGAGCGCATCTTCCGTCAGGTGCATCCAGGTGCGGCAAGGCAAGAACCGATTTCAAGAACAGACTTATGGTTGAGATTGAAGAATTAGAACGGGAATACGCCTCCATTCGTGATAAGGTCGCGGACCTGCGGAGCTATCTTTGACGCAGCCTCACTGCGCTCGCAATTAGTCGACATTGAAAAACAGGTTGCCGACCCAAGCCTCTGGTCGAACCAGGAAAAGTCGCAGCAGTTGATGCGGCAACGCAAGCGGCTGGACAGTTCGCTGGCCATGGATACGGATCTGGCCCGGCGGGTTGAGGATATCTCCGCCTATTTTGACCTCGCCCGCGAAGGCGAGTCCGTGAATGAGGAATTGAAGAAGGAAATCGATGCCTTGCGCAGCATCGCGGAAAAATTGGAGACGCAAACTCTTCTTTCCGGCGAGAATGACGTTCGCAATGCCATCGTAACCATCCATCCCGGAGCCGGCGGCACCGAGTCTCAGGATTGGGCAGAGATGCTCATGCGGATGTATCTGCGCTGGGCTGAACGCCAGGGCTTTACCACTGAAGTGCTGGAATATCAGCCGGCCGAAGAAGCGGGCATCAAGTCGGTCACGTTCACGGTGAATGGCGATTACGCTTGCGGGCTGCTCACAAGCGAAATCGGCGTGCATCGGCTGGTCCGCATTTCACCATTCGATCAGCAAAGCCGCCGCCACACCTCGTTTGCCAGCGTCTTTGTCTCTCCTGAAATTGATGATTCCATCCAGATCGAAATCAAACAAGAAGAACTTCGCATCGATACCTACAGATCGGGTGGCAAGGGAGGGCAGCATGTGAATACCACCGACTCCGCCGTGCGGATCACACACCTGCCCACGGGAATTGTAGTGGCCTGCCAGAATGAGCGCTCGCAGCATAAGAACCGCGACAAGGCTTTCAAGATCCTGCGCTCCAAGCTCTACGAATATGAACTGGAGAAGAAGCGCGAGGCGACGAAAAAAGTTGAAGACTCCAAGCTGGACATTGATTTCGGCTCGCAGATTCGTTCTTACGTTCTCGCCCCGTATCGCATGATCAAGGACCATCGCACCAAGACCGAAGTTGGCGACGTTGACCGCGTGCTGGACGGCGATCTGAATCTTTTTATTCGTGCGTACCTGATGGCCAGGCGCAATCAGGCAGACAGCGGGGAGAATGGGCGCTAGATGAACGGCTCAGAGTTCAAAGACTGTAAGAACTCTGGTTCAATGAAAGCCGAAGCTTTGTTGAAGTTTGTATTGCGGAAGTTTGTTATTGAAGTTTGTTACTAAAGATGCGTGGCTAAGCTCCCCGAGCCGCGGTTGTAACCACTAAACCATGGCGACGATCTTCGAAATGATAAAGCGCAACGCTGTTCCCGCATCTGTCATGCGCACGGCTGCCAAGGGAGCGCTTCCGGTTCCCGCCGATCAGATGCTGGAAATCCTTGTCTACCTGACGCAAAATCCTGTATTCGCGCAGGATGCCCGGATGACACTGGCGAGCTTCGATTTCATTTCAACGCAAAAGATTGTGGCGGATCCGCACACTGCGCCGGAAGTTCTTGGCTATTACTGGTCTGGGGAAAACCGCCGTCCGGCTCTCATGCCGGCTCTCATTGAAAATCCCGCCATCATGGAATCGCTGCTGATAGAGCTTGCCGCAGAGGCCCCCCGCGAGATCGTCACCATGCTGTTGGCCAGCCCGCGCGTGCGCAAATCATATGCCCTCATCGAAGCGCTTGGGACCAATCCTCATATTGACCCTGAGGAACTGCGCGAGCTGAGAGGTGAGCCTGCGCCAGAACCGGATCATGCTGTAGACGCCAAAACCGAGGCTTTGCATCGCAGCTTTGAACAGGACCATGCGGCAGAAATCGCAGCAGAGGAGGGCAAGGCCTTTGAACTGGTGCAGGGGGAGAGCGAGCCTTCTGCCGGAGAACAGAATCCTTCTGGAGAGCAGATTGCGCCTGTTGGCGCACAGCCCAATGAAGCGGACGCTGCAGTTGGAATGGCCGGAATTACACCAAAAGCTGCTGATCCAGCGGAAGCAGCAAAAAGGCTTACGCTTCTACAAAGGCTCGGACGCCTGTCGGCGGCGGAGCGTGTAAAGACTGCGTTCATAGGGGGCAAGGAAGAACGGTCGGTGTTGATCCGCGATGGGGCCAGAATTGTACAGAATGCCGTGCTGGCCTCACCCAAGCTGACCGATCCGGAAGTGGAGGTGTTTGCCTCGGCCAAAAACGTCCATGACAATGTCCTCCGCGAAATCGCCCGCAACCGCCGCTTCATGAAGAATTACGCCGTCATGCGGAATCTGGTCCATAATCCAAAAACGCCTTTGGACGTTGCTCTTCCTCTGGTGAAGATGTTGATGGTGTTTGACCTAAAGAGCCTGCAGCGCAGCAGAAATGTCTCTGAGACCGTTCGCTCGCTGGCGGCAAAGTATTACAGAGAAAAGGCGATGTCCGGCGGCAGAACCAGAGACTAAAAGCTGATGCAGGGGGAGGCTTTCTGCCGAACGTTTTCCCTTACCATCCCTTACGGTTCTTTTAGAATGATGATGTTGGGAGCTAACCGTGAATGCAAATGCGAATGATGAGATAGGAAACCTCCTGAAGACGGCGAAGAACATCGCTGTGGTTGGACTTTCTGACAGTCCGTTGCGGCCAAGCTATGGTGTTTCCGCGTACATGCAAAGCCAGGGATACAAGATCATCCCTGTAAATCCCACCATTCGGGGCGCGCTGGGAGAAAAGGCCGTTTCTACGCTCACCGAGATTAAAGAGAAAATTGATATTGTCGATGTTTTCCGCCGCTCCGATTATGTAGCCGAGGTGGTGGATGAGGCGATTCGCCTTAAAGTTCCTGCCATCTGGCTGCAGGAAGGCGTTGTGGACGAAGCCTCCGCCGAAAAGGCTCGCAAAGCAGGTATTCAGGTCGTCATGGACCGCTGCATCCTTAAAGAACACAGGGCTAGGTTCGCCTGAGACGCTTTACAGTTGGACGCGGGTACAGGCGGCGCTATTGCTTTCTTCTGCCGTGGGCGATTGCGTCCAGGACAGCCCTATCAGCGTTGAAGTCCTTCAGTTCATCGCGATAGTCGGGCGTCAGGCTGAAATCTACTCCGCGCTCCTGAACCATCTCAATCAACCGTGCGCTGCTGACTCTGTCGGCAAGCTTAAGGCAGATCTCTTCAAAAGATAGTGGATCGTCTTCAGGCCGTTCAGCCTGCAACCGCTGCGCGGTGGCTTCCACTTCGCGCATTACCCGCAGCAGGTTGCCCCCCAAAATTTTATCGATCTGGTCCCGCGTGTAGCCACGCTGAAAAAGCGCTTCGGTGATCCTGGGCAGATCGGCGACAGAGTCGATTCCCTGGGGCAGGGAAGTGATGCCGTCAAAATCTGATCCCAGTCCCACGTGGTCAATTCCGGCGACCTGCGCAACATGATCAATGTGGTCGATCAATGATTTCAGCGGCGGCCGTGGGAACTGAGCTGCCCAGTTTTTCTCGATCGCTGCTGTCTCCTGGTAGGTTACCGGACTACCGTCGGGATGAGGATGGGCTTTCTTGTATGCCTCGATGGCGGCGTCGCGTTGTTTGGTTTTTTCGGGATCGGACGACTCCTTGCGATAATTTTCGTCCACAAATGCGGAGTAAAAATTCACCATCACAACGCCGCCATTGCGCGCAATCGCGCGCAGCATATCGTCGGTCAGGTTACGCGGGTGGTCGGTGAGGGCTCTGGACGAAGAATGCGAAGCGATTACCGGGGCCTGGCTTACCAGCAGCGCCTGATAGAACGTCGCGTCTGAGACATGGGACAGGTCCACCATCATGCCCAGGCGGTTCATCTCCCGGACCACGTCCCGGCCGAAATCCGTCATGCCGTTGTGGTGCTTGACGTTCGGGTCCTGGATGTCGCCGGAAGAGTCGGCCCAGTCGTTGGTGTTGGACCAGGTCAGTGTCATGTAACGGACGCCGAGGCGATAGAAATCGCGCAGCAGCCGCATATCATTCTCAATGGCGTGACCGCCTTCCATTCCCATCAGCGCGGCGAACTTGTGCTGGCTGTGAATGAGAACAATGTCATCGGCGCTGAAGGCCATGCTCATCTGGTCCGGATGCCGCGCCGCCTGCTGGTAAACGCTGTCTATAAGGTCCATTGCCCGCCCGGAGTACCGGCCCTTAAAACTTGGCTCAACCCAGATGGAGAAGAACTCGGCGCCCAGATTGCCCTTGCGGATCTTCCCCAGATCAATCTGACCTTCGGTGACTGGCGTGTTTTCTCCGAGATCAAAATTTTCGTCGAGAAAACGTTGCGGAGTGTCCGCGTGTGAATCAATGATCAGCGCGGACTGGTGAATGCTCTGTGCCGTGTCTGCTTTAGGTGGTTTGCGGTTGCGAGAATTCTTGACCGGCTGCCTGCGCCGGGGCTGCCTGGATTGAGCAAAAGTAGCGATTGGGAAAAGCAGCAGCCAGATCAGAAGCGGCTTCATTCGGCCGCAATTGTATCAGCCGTTCTGTTTGCCTCTCGCCATTCTGTGTACCGGTCTGAGATCATCACGTGGAAGCAGGCCTGATGCCGCTCTTCCGCAGCTTCAATCAGGTTCTCATCCCGCAGGTTCTTCAGATAGTATTCAACCCACCGATGTTCCTTCCAGGTGAGGCCGCGCTTCGCAAGGTCCACTGTAATTCCCGCGAGATGTGAAGATCCGCTTTCGCCGCTTTCGGGTGCCGCATTGCCATTGCTGCGGCGGAGCCGATGCTGCTGTTCGATGGTGCGCACCGCGGAATTAACCTGCAACGGTTGGTGAAATTCCTTGTAGAAGGCCTCGCTCATATCGTTCAGAAACTGAATGACCCAGGGGCGGGCAAATCTCTTGTTCGGCTTAATCGACGGGCTGACACGGAGGGCCGGAGTTTCAACGATGGGAACAAGTTCCTGGGTGCGCTCAAGCTCCATCAACTGCTGGTCGTCGGCAATACGGGGCAGTTGCAGGCGATCAATCTCCTCATTCTGCCGCAGTTGCGAATCGTAGGAGCCTTTCAGGATAGGATTCCACACAATGTGGCGGTAATGCGCCCGATGATGGTGGTAGCGGGACACATGATGCACGGCGTTAGCCGGCAGCGCCGCAGCGGCAGCAGCAAGCAGCAAAATCGACGAAGTGATCAATCCTGTTCTTTTGGCGCCCATCGGGTTCTGTTCCTGTTCCGTAACTGACTTTCCAGCAACAAGTTTGGATGTCAGATTCTAATCCAGTGCTGCCGCACTCACCCTCAGAGTTTCGCCTGAATTAGCAAAAAACGCTACGTCAAAAGTTGTCAGTCAGTGATGAACTTTGGTAACAGCGTCCATGTGTATGACATTTTTTGTCACTTTCCCGGAATTTCCATTCGAAGGGCTTTGTCGGGAGTCTGCGCATATGGAGAAATCGAGCGAAGCCGTGGCAATCAAGGAATCCGGCGCATGGTGAAAGCCGCCATCGCATGGACTCAAGCTGTCTTTTACGCGCCGATTTTCTTTCACCTACTTCTTTGGACGGCTAGCGGCCTCGGAAGAAATCCTTGAATGACTGTTTGATCACTTCGCGGCCTGTATCGGCAATGGCATTGGTCAGTGGAATGTCCTTGGGGCAGACCTCCACGCAGTTCTGCGCGTATCCGCACTCCTGGATGCCGCCATCACCCATCAGCGCGCGCAGACGCTCATGCTTCAGCGCCGTGCCCGTGGGGTGTTCATTGAAAAGCTTTACTTGCGCGATGGTGGCGGCGCCGACAAAACCGGTGTGATTGTTGAATTGCGGGCAAGCCTCCATGCAGCAGCAGCAGGAAATGCAGCGGGAGATGGGATAGCGCTCTTCCTGCTCGCTCGGCGACATGCGTGGCCCGGAGCCCAGGTCGTAAGTTCCGTCAACCGGCACCCAGGCTTTGACGGCTTTCAAGTTTTCAAAAAGGACGTTTCTGTCCACCGCCAGATCACGGACGACGGGAAATTTGCTGAAAGGTTCAAGTGTGATGGGCTGGTCAAGTTTATCCACCAGGGCGGAACACGCCATACGAGCCCGGCCATTGATCCGCATGGCGCAGGAGCCACAGACTTCTTCCAGGCAATTGGAATCGTAGGCAATCGGGGTTGTGGCTTTGCCGTCGCGGGTGACAGGATTGAGCGCAATCTCCATCATGGACGAAATTACGTTCATGCCAGGCTTCCAGGTCAGTTCGAATTCTTCCCAGCGCGGCTGTGCTTTTGGATTTTCCTGCCGCTTAATCTTAAAGATTACCGTTTTTGCCATTATCGTCCCGTCTCCCGGATGGTAAGAAACTTCAGCGTGGTCATAATTGCGTTCAAAAAAGTGATGCCGGCGAAGGCCCAATAAACCCAGTCATGTTTCGTGATGGCAGCCCACAACAGTATCGCGGCAATTGTGAAAAAAATAATCGCCGTATTGCGATACCAGAGTGGTGATGCGTTCCGTTTTTCCTGCTGCTCCATCAAAACCTTTCAACCGCAAAGGACACGAAGACTCGAAAACAAAACCTGTGCTCGCCAGAACCCCTCGTGATCCTTCGTGTCCTTTGTGGTTTGATTTTCATTTTGCCATATCGTACCTGCGCTCCCTCGGGGGCAGCAGAGAGACATCCACCGGCTCAAACTCGAATCTGGGTTCGTCAACGTCGGGAGCAAAATACGCTTTTGTCGTTTTCAGCCAGTTCTTGTCGTCTCTTTCCGGGAAGTCCGGCTTGTAATGCGCCCCGCGTGATTCATCCCTCATGGCTGCGCCCTGCGCAATTACGCGCGAGAGTTGAAGCATGTTATAAAGCTGGCGCGTGAAGACGAACGACGTGTTCGCCCACTGGCTGCGGTCGCTCAGATTGACGTGGTTGAAGCGGTCCAGCAGTTCCACCAGCTTGGCGTCCGTCTCCTGCAGCGGCTTGTTGTAGCGAATTACCGTGCAGTTCTTTGTCATCAACTCGCCCAACTCGCGCCAGATGCGGAACGGATTCTCAGTGCCATTGGACTTCATGAGGCTGGCATTGGCGTCTTCCTGCCGTTTCTTCTCGGCCTCAAACACTGTGCTGCTTACGCCATCGGTCGATTTGCCGTTGTTTTTCGCGTACTGCACGGCTTGCGGACCGGCAACGAAACCGCCATTGATGCATGAAACCAGCGAATTGGCTCCAAGCCGGTTGGCGCCGTGAATGCTGAAATCGCACTCGCCACAGGCAAAGATTCCCTTGATGTTGGTGGCTTGGTTGTAATCCACCCAGAGCCCGCCCATGGTGTAATGCATCCCGGGGAAAATCTTCATGGGCATCTCGCGCGGATCGTCACCCACAAATTTCTGGTAAATTTCCAAGATGCCTTCCAACTTGCGATTGAGAGTGGCGCGATCAATGTGCGTGAGGTCCAGGTAAACCATTGGCTGCCCATCAATGCCGAGGTGATTCTCATAGACGACTTTGTGGATAGCGCGCGTGGCCACGTCGCGCGGCACAAGGTTGCCGTACTTGGGATACCAGTCTTCCAGGAAGTACCAGCGCTCGTTCTGGGGAATGCTCCTGGGATCGCGCTTGTCGCCTTGACTCTTTGGCACCCAGACGCGCCCACCCTCGCCACGCGCGGACTCTGACATCAAGCGCAGCTTATCTTCACCAGGAATGGAAGTCGGATGGACCTGAATGAACTCGCCGTTCGCATAGTAGCAACCCTGCTGGTAAAGCGCTGATTGCGCCGAGCCGGTGCAGACGACCGAGTTGGTGGATTTGCCGAAGATCGCTCCAATGCCGCCAGTGGCCACGATGACGGCATCGGCAGGGAAGGTGCGGACCTCCATGGAGCGAAGATTCATGGCACAGATGCCGCGGCAGGTCCTTTGATTATCGAGGACAGCGCTCAGGAATTCCCAGTGCTCGTACTTTGTGACGCGGCCCTCCGCCTCATGGCGGCGGACCTGCTCATCGAGGGCGTAAAGCAGTTGCTGTCCCGTAGTGGCGCCGGCGAAGGCGGTGCGATTGTAGAGTGTACCGCCGAAGCGGCGAAAATCGAGCAGCCCTTCGGGTGTGCGGTTGAAGGGGACGCCCATGCGGTCCAGCAGGTCAATGATTCCCGGCGCGTTATCGCACATTACTTTTACCGGAGGCTGATTGGCCAGGAAATCGCCGCCGTAGACGGTGTCGTCAAAGTGCTGCCACGGGGTGTCGCCTTCGCCTTTGAGGTTCTTGGCGGCATTGATGCCGCCCTGCGCACAGACCGAGTGTGACCGCTTCACGGGCACAATCGAGAACAGATCAACATGCCCGCCGTGTTCGGCAATCTTGATCACGGATGACAGTCCCGCGAGCCCACCGCCAATTACGATTATTTTTGGATTCGTTGCTGCCATAATCAGAACCTTGCTCTCTCCATTCTCTCGGGCTTACTGGGGAACACCCGGCGTGCCTGTCTGAAAGCTGGGAGCATGCTCAGGCAATTGTGCCGGCGTGTTCCTCCACTGCGGACGGAAGAATGCGGAAACCGTCGCTAAACCCACAGCGATGAAAGCGACGGCAATCACCCATGAGACTGCGGCCATGGCGCGGCGGGATTTCTTGGTTGCCGTTATGCCCCATTTCGCACAGAACAGGTAGAGCCCATAGGCAAAATGCCAGGAGGCCACCGTTATGCCGATGACGTAAAAAGCCAGCGCCCACGGATTCTGCAATTCGGCCTGTACTTTATGGAATGCCGCCTGATTGTTGGTGAGCAGATGGACCCCGCTGAAGCGCATTGTCCAGGTGTGCCAGCCGATGTAGAAGAACGTAATGGCGCCCGTCCAGCGCTGCGCCGAGTACATGAAATTCCCTGCCCAGGGATAGTCGCTGACATTCGACTTGCCGCGGAACCATATATAGAAGCCGTACAACGAGTGGTAAAGAAGCGGCAGATAGATGAAAAATATCTCCAGGAACAGCACAAATGGCAAGCCGCTGAGGAACTTTACCTGGTCACGGTAGGCATAAGGGCCGTTTGTGGCGAAGGCATTGGAGATGAAATGTTCAAGCAGAAACGCGCCAATGGGAAATATGCCGCTGAGCGAGTGCAAGCGTCGCCAGAAAAATGAGTGCCCTTGTCCCGCGCGGAGGGCAGGAACGCCGCGCCCGATCGGAGAAGCCTCAGTCGCCATCACAGTCCTCTATCTTTGTTGGATAATTTTGCACAGGCAAACCTTTCATTATGCTGCCCAGCTTAAGCCGACGTCAAACGGATCTGAACGCAAATTGCGGAATTGATATATTGACGTCGAATTTTTTTGGTCCTGTTAGTTCCGCTAAGGTCATGAAACCATTCTGCGCCCGGTGAAGGCGGGATGGTAACCTATGCAGTCCAAAAGGAGCTCGCCATGAACTGGTCCCGCCGCCGCTTTTTGCAGAACGCTGGAATCGCCACTGCTGTTACAGTCGCGCAGCCTGTTGCCGCATTGTCACAGAATGGAGGGGAAGAGAAGCCGTTTCCCGCGCCTATTTCCCGTCTCAAGTCCCGCAAAGCTGAGGCCCAGCCCATCACGCCTGCCGAACGCGAGCAGCGGCTCGAGCGCGCACGCCAGCTCATCGCGCAAAACAAGCTTGACGCCATCATGATGATCGGCGGGACGTCCCTGCTCTACTTCACCGGGATCCACTGGTGGTTGAGCGAGCGCCTGTTTTCTCTGGTGCTCCCCGCCAAGGGGACCCGGTTTTACGTATGTCCGGCATTTGAAAACGACCGGGCGCACGAACAGATCGCCATGGGAATGGGGGAGAGCAATCCTGAAGTCCGGTTATGGCAGGAGGACCAGAGTCCGTATGAGCGTGTGGCTGAAGGTTTGAAAGATCGCGGCATCGCGACCGGCAGACTGGGCATGGAAGAGACCGTGCACTTCGTTTATGCAGACGGCGTAGGCAAAGCCGCGCCGGGATTGCAGATTGTGAGCGCCACGCCAGTAACTGCGGGCTGCCGCATGATCAAGAGCGCGCATGAACTGCAATTGATGAAGCTGGCCAATGAGGTCACGCTGGCTGCTTATGAAGCGGCATTTCTTTCCAGCAGCCCGGGTATGACCCAGCATGATTTCAGACGGCTGGTCGAACTGGCCCATGCGCAGCAGGGATTTCAGGGCAGCGCCAGCATGCAGGTTGGCGAATACTCCGCATTGCCGCACGGATCAGCAACACCCCAGGTTCTGCGCGAAGGGACTGTCTTGCTCATGGATGGCGGCTGCAAGGTCGAGGGCTATGAATCCGATATCAGCCGCACCGTCGTTCTGGGGAATCCAAACAAAATCAGCGGCAAGATGAAAAAGGTGTGGGACATTGTGCATCGCGCCCAGGCAACAGCGCATGCAACGGCAAAACCCGGAGTGCCGGCCGAAGCCGTGGATGCTGCGGCGCGGAAAGTGATCACCGATGCCGGCTACGGCCCGGATTACAAATACTTCACGCATCGGCTTGGGCATGGCATCGGTATGGATGGTCATGAGTGGCCCTATCTGGTCCGTGGCGACACCATGCCGCTCGCGCCCAACATGTGCTTCAGCGATGAACCGGGAATCTATATTCGCGGTGAATTCGGCGTTCGCCTGGAAGACGATATGCACATCACGGAAAACGGTGCGGAACTGTTTACACCGCAGAGCCCGAGCCTGGAGAACCCTTTCGGAAAAGCGTAGAGCTTCTTGATCGCCGTCATCGCCGACAACGCGCGACATCGCCGTCATCGGCTAGCGTAGCCAGGCGAGTAGAATCAATCGCGTGCAGTTCTTCGAGAGGCGGCGAAGATAGCCAGCAGCTCATTTGCTTCTGTTTGGAGATTTGCGAGTTTGCTAGCGTGCATCAAACCGCTCTCAACGAGCATCTCCAGCCAAAACACTGTTTCATCAGCTTCTTCAATCACCACGCCCATCTTGGCCACGAACTCAGCTTTCGAGCGTGACCTGCCAGCGGCCCGATAGTTTGCAGCCATGCCTGTAGCAGATCTCAAAATTTGCTGGCAAATGACATTTGCCTCTCGATTTCTGGGAAGCGCTTGAGACATACGGATCACGCGCAATGCAAAGGCTTTCGTCCTGTCTCTAAGCGCATGATGCTTATTGACGCTCATTCCAGAATGCCCTTTATGGCACGGCTCCTATTCACATGATCCCGCCGACGCATCAATCTGACGACGCCGATGGCGGCGATGTCGTGCGATGGCGGCGATGTCGTGCGATCTCGGCGATTATTTCAGCGCGTTCGCAATAAACGCGCTCACATCTCTCTTCAGCGCGCCGAGGGACTTGTCCTGGATGTACATCATGTGCCCGGCGGGGTAATAGCCCAGACTGATGCGTTTGTGTTCGTCGGCGTTCAGCCCCATGTGGTTGATCGTGTACCGCGTGCCGAAGTAGGGCGTAGCCAGATCAAAATACCCATTGGCAATGAACAGCTTCATGAACGGGTTCTTGTCGAACGCATCTTTGAGAGATTCGGCGGTATCGGGGAAGCCGCCGCGCTGCACGCCCCAGTCCCACTCGTTAAAGCGGAAGCCTCCCCCCAGGATGTAATACTCGAGATCGGATTTGTAGCCCAGTTCGGTGCGGACATACTGGTTGAACATAGCTGTGTAAGGAGGTCGGATGGCGCTCTCGCTGGGATCGGAGTTTGGAAAGCTGGTGCCGCCACCCGCCGGCCCAGGCTGGTTCTGACGGGTGTCGCCGGTAAAGCGGCCATCCAGACGCCCGACAATCTTGCCTTGATCGCGCAAAAGCTCTGTGGTGAACTCCTGTTCGGTGATGCGCAGATTGTGCTGCTCAATGTACGGTTTACTCAAGCCAGTGTAGCGGGCCAGATGATCGACTACATCCGCGCGCTCCTGCGGAGTAAGCCGGTCGCCTTTCGCCAAAGCGTCGTTATATGGCCCAATCGCCCAGGCTTCCACTTCGGCGTGAAGTTTGTCCAAACTGGGGAACGCGGACCCAAGCTTCTTGTGGTACCACGCAATATCTGCGTACGAAGGCAGGAACAGAATGTAGGGCAGGTCATTGCCGACGGTGAAATCAGTGGTCTGAAAATTCATGATACTGGAAATCAGAATGACGCCGTTGAACGCGATGCCATGTTCGAACAGGTATCCGGAGAGGCCGGCCGCGCGCGTGGTTCCATAACTTTCGCCCACCATGAACAGCGGTGAGGCCCAGCGATCATAACGGCTGAGATAGAGCCGGATGAACTCGCCTACAGATTCAATATCGCCTTTGAGGCCGATAAATTTCTTGGTCTCGTCGCGCTTGACCGCGCGGCTGTAACCCGTCCCCACAGGATCAATGAAGACGAGGTCGGTCTGATCCAGCCAGGTGTATTCGTTATCGATAAGCTGATATGGCGGCGCCGGCATCATACCTTCCGGCTGCATGCGCACGCGCTTAGGGCCAATGGCCCCGAGATGCAGCCATACGGAAGCGGACCCAGGCCCGCCGTTAAATGAGAAGGTCAGCGGCCTTTTTTCGGGAGACTGCCCATCGAGGGTGTAGGCGATATAAAAAATATGGGCTTCCACCTCGCCGGTATCGGCGTTTGCGAGCGGCATCATGCCCGCTGTCGCCGTATAACGCAGGGTCTTGCCGCCGACGTGGATTTCGTGATGCGTCACCACCGGCGGAACTTCAGGAGCCGCATGCTTCGGTTCAGCCGGGGCAGCAGGCGTGGCCTTCGGGGTACCAGGCTGCGGTGGCGCCGGTGATGCACTTGGCGGAGCGCCAGCACGCCGCCTCTGAGCATTGGCTAAAGAGCAAATAACAAACAGGAAGAGGACGCAAAAGGAAATAGACAGCGTGCGACGAAATGTCATATCGACTCCGCAGAATCAAGGTGCCAGTCAAAAACAGGTGAGTGTATCCGGGTGCAGCGAAAAGGGCAAATCAATGCTGCAGATGCTGATTAGGAGGCGGCCCATTATTCGGGCGGTCGGCAGCATGTTTGCGGATCGAGAGCACCAGCAGAATCAAGAAAACCAGAATCAGTGCCATGAGCAATACGAACCGCCCGCCCGCAATTCGGGTCTTGGAAGGTTGGGTCATTCGACACTTTGATGCTTTCTCGCTTCCGATGCCGCATTACTACACCGAAAAGTTTAGAACCTGAGCGGGAAATCGATTTCGCAGAGGCAAATGACGGTGCTGTCGCCCTGGTACATCAAATGGTATCGTAACCATCTGGAGGCCGGTGTTCATGCAGAAAACATCTAACTCCCTCATCTGGATTGCAGGGACTGTGCTGGGTCTTGGGGTGCTGTGCGCTTCAGCGCAGCAAGCTACTAAGGCAGCGCCGACGCAAGCTCCGCTCACATTGACGCTGCAGGACTCGATCCAACGCGCACGGGCTAACAGCGTGGAGTTTCAGTCCGCGCTGACCGATCAGGGATTAGCGCATGAGGACAGAGTCCAGGCGCGATCGGCTCTGCTGCCAAAGGTGGACTACAACAATAACTTCATATATACGCAGCCGGGAGCATCTGCAACCGGGTCCGCTAATCCCGGAGAACTCGCCAGCGGCCAGGTCCCCCGGTTCATCGCCAACAACGCGGTCCGTGAATACCAGAGCCAGGGTGTCGCGGAGGAGTCGCTTGGATTCGCACAAGTTGCCGATCTTCGGCGGGCGCGAGCGCTGGAGGCCGTCGCCCGGGCCAAAGCGGAGATCGCCGCACGCGGACTGGTGCTGACCGTGGTCCAGAACTATTACGGCTTCATCGCGGCGCAGCGTAAGTACGCCAGCGTGCAACTGGCGGCGAGCGAGGCGCAGAGTTTTCTGAACCTTAGCCGAAAGCTGGAGAATGGTGGCGAGGTGGCGCATTCAGATGTGATCAAGGCCCAGATCCAGTTCAATGACCGGCAGCGCGATCTGCGCGAGGCGCAGCTTGCCATGGATAAGGCGAGACTTGACCTGGCAGTTCTCCTGTTCCCGAACTTCAACGAAAACTTTACTGTGATAGACGACTCGGAGATGGCGCCGCCGCTGGAAAGCTTTGACGAGTTTGCGCGCACGGCGCAGACCAGGAACCCGGATGTAAGAGCTTCGACAGCGGCGCTGGAGGCGTCACGCTATGAACTGTCGTCCGTGCGCGGTGAATATCTTCCCTCGCTGACGCTGAATTATTTTTATGGCATTGATGCTCCGCAATTTGCTGTGCATGCTCCGGATGGGACGCGCAACCTCGGCTATGCCGCTTCCGCCACGCTGAACATTCCCGTGTGGAACTGGGGCGCCACCCACAGCAAGATCGTACAGGCGGACCTGAAAAGGAAACTGGCGCAGCGGGAACTATCTTTTGCTGAGCGCAAGTTGCTGGCGGATATGCGTACTCTGTATAACGAGGCGGCGGCAGCCAGGGATGAACTGGATCTCCTGAAGAACTCCGCAGGACTGGCGGCGGAAAGCCTGAGGCTGACTACGCTTCGTTATCAGGGCGGCGAAGCCTCGGTTCTGGATGTGGTGGACGCCCAGAACACTTTGACGCAGGCCCGGAATGCCTACAGTGATGGCCTGGTTCGCTATCGCACGGCATTGGCGAACCTGCAAACACTTACGGGTACAATGTGAAGATAAACTTTATGGTCCAGTGCTGCCACCGAAAGCCGCTGCGGCCTCCATTGTGCCTGCTGATGGGAGCTCTGCTGCTGGCCGGCTGCGGAGATTCTGAGAAAACCATCACACCTGAAGTTTCCGTGCAGGCGGTCGCCGCGCAGCTCAGCGACATTTCGCGGGTGGTGAACGCGGAAGCGATTATCTTCCCTATAGCCCAGGCCATCATCACTCCCAAGATCAATGCGCCCGTAAAGAAGTTCTACGTCACTCGCGGCCAGAAAGTGAAGAAAGGGCAGTTGCTGGCGCGGCTTGAGAATCGTGACCTCTCAGCGGCCGCCGTAGATAATCAGGGCGCCTACGAACAAGCCCAGGCCGCTTACAGCACCAGCATCAACGCAACTGTTCCGGAGGAAATGCAGAAATCCGAGCTCGATGTGCAGACGAGCCGGCAAGAGCTTGATGCGGCGCAGAAGCTGTACTCCAGCCGGCAGGATCTCTTCAAGCAAGGGGCGCTGCCGCGCAAGGACCTGGATGCTGCCGCGGTACAGCTTGCCCAGGCCAAAACTGCATACGATACAGCGAAAAAACATCTCGATGGTTTGAATGCAGTAGGGAAGCAGGCCGCGTTGAACTCCGCAAGCGGGCAGCTCACGTCGGCAAAAGGCAAGCTGCTGGGTTCCGAAGCGCAACTGAGTTATACCGAAATTCGCAGCCCAATCAACGGAGTGGTCACGGACCGTCCGCTCTATCCGGGCGAGATGGCGTCCACATCCGCGCCGCTGCTCACCGTGATGGACACAACCCAGGTGATTGCGAAAGCTCATGTTGCGCAGTCGGATGCGACCCTATTGCACAAGGGCGATAAAGCAACGATCAGCGCGCCTGGGCTGGCGCAGCCTGTCGGCGCTACGGTAACGCTGGTGAGCCCGGCGCTCGATCCCAACAGCACGACGGTTGAAATATGGGTGCAGGCTGCGAATCCCGGGCGTGAGTTGCGACCGGGGATGGACGTGCAACTTGCGATCACTGCGCAAACAGCGCATAACGCACTGGTTGTCCCGAGTGACGCGCTGCTGAACGCCAGCGGAGATAAGGCCCAGGTGATGGTTGTGGACTCGCAAGGTACGGCACAAAGCCGGGATGTAAAGCTGGGAATCCAGGGTCCGCAGCAAACACAAATTGTGGCGGGGCTCAGCCCGGGCGAACAGGTGATCACGCAAGGGGCTTACGGGCTGCCGGACAAGACGAAAGTGAAGATTGAAAAGCCTGCCTCCGCCGCCGCACCGGAAGAGCAAAAACCCGCTGTCCACAAAAATGACGACGATAAAGACTGAGCATGGCCGACGAACAAAAGCTCGCAAACGGAATTGCCGCCGGAGCGCATAAAGGGCGCTACTGGTTCGCGCAGAACTCCAAGTCAGTCATTTTTCTCATCATCGTGACCGCGCTGGTGGGCACATTTCTCGCGTTTACGATTCCCGTAGCCGTTTTTCCCAGTACTGATTTTCCGCGCATCGTCGTCGCACTTGATAACGGCGTGATGCCAATTGATCAGATGCTGGTTACCGTAACCCGTCCCGTAGAGCAGGCAGTGAACAGCGTTCAGGGGCTCGAATCCGTGCGATCCATCACGAGTCGCGGCTCGGCGGAAGTGGATTTGTTTTTTGACTGGAATGTTGACATGTTCCAGACGCTGGAGCGGGTGAATGCAGCGCTGGCCACTGTAGAGACGGAACTCCCCCCCGGAACGAAGGTTAACACGCATCGCCTCACGTTCGCATCCTTCCCCATTCTTGGATACAGTCTTACGGCCGACAATGTCCCGCAAACTCAGCTCTGGGAAATGGCGACTTATAACATCGCTCCGCGACTCAATCGCCTCAGCGGTGTCGCCACAGTTGTCGTGCAGGGTGGCGAGGTGCCGGAGTTTCAAATCACGCCTGATCCGGCCAAGCTGGTGGCGGCGTCAGTCACGGTGACCGATGTTTTGAACTCTGTGCAGGCCACCAATGTGGTGGAATCTCCAGGCTTGTTTGAGCGCAATCATCAGCTTGTGCTGGGACTGGTCAGCGGGCAGGTGCATACTCCGGAAGAGCTGGCGCAGGTCGTTATCAAGAACACGCAGGCGGGAGTTCCGGTGCGAGTGGGAGATGTCGCCACAGTTGAGCCCTCGACGAAACCCGTTTACACGATTGTTCGCGCGGAAGGAAAGCCGGCGGTCCTGCTCAATATCAATCGCCAGCCCAACAGTAACACTGTGGCTGTGGCGGATGAACTGAATGCGGAAGTAACTAAAATCCGCGCGTCCCTTCCGCCGGGAATCCATCTGCAGAGCTTCTACGATCAGTCCGGCATTGTGCGCGACTCCATCAGCAGCGTGCGCGATGCGATCCTGATCGGATTGATCCTGTCTTCGCTGGTGCTGATTCTGTTTCTGCACGACTGGGGCAGTTCTCTGGTTGCCGGGCTGGTCATCCCGGTCACGATTCTGGTTACCTTTATCGTGATGAAGTTGATGGGCCAGACCTTCAACCTCATGACTCTGGGAGGGCTTGCAGCGGCGGTTGGACTGGTCATTGATGACGCAATCGTCGTGGTAGAGAACGTGGTGTTGCATCGCGACGCGGGCGAAGGACGACTGGAAGCGATTCACAGCGCGCTTTCTGAACTTGCCGTTCCCTTGATTGGCTCTACGCTTACCCCCATTGTTGTATTCCTTCCCCTGATTTCGATTACGGGAGTGACTGGTACTTTCTTCCGCGCGCTGGCAGTGACCATGAGCGCAGCCCTGCTTACGTCGCTGGTACTGGCCCTGACGTGGACGCCCACCCTGAGCCAGTTCTTTCTGCGTCGCAACCAGCGATCGGTGCAGAGGAGTGAAGCGCTCGAAAACATCGATCAGGAGATGCGCCGCCTCATGGCAGCCGAGGAAGTTTCCATGCAGGGGTTTTTCGGCCGCGTGATTGCATTTTATGAGAAATGGCTGCGCCGGTTTCTGGAGCATCCGCGCTGGCTGGCTGTGGGTTGTGCGCTGCTGGTGGTGATTGCCGTGGCGGCATATTTCGGTTTGGAAACAGATCTGCTGCCGGAAATGGATGAAGGCGGCTTTGTGGTCGACTATCTCACGCCGCCGGGAACATCACTTCAGGAAACCAACAGGATTGTTTCGCACATCGAAAAAATTCTGCATGACATCCCTGAAGTGGAGAGCACGTCACGACGGACAGGTCTGCAGCTTGGGCTGGCAGCCGTGACGGAAGCTAATAACGGCGACATCTCCGTCAAGCTGAAGTCAAAAAGAAGCCGCGGCGTAGAAGACATCATTGCGGAAGTCCGCTCCAGCATCGCCAAACAAGAGCCCGCCGTAGATATTGAAATCACACAGGTGTTACAGGACATGATCGGCGACCTGACTAGCGCGCCGGAACCGGTCGTGATCAAGCTGTTCTCGAACGACAGCAAATTGCTGGAGGAGGAAGCGCCCCGCGTAGCCGACGCGATCTCGAAAATCTCCGGAGTGGTTGACCTGAAGAATGGCATTGACGACACGATCAGCGGTCCGGCAACCACCTTCACGGTGAATCCGGCGATTGCAACCAGGGCGGGCTTCACTGCCGAGGAAGTTGCCACTGACGCGCAAGCCATTTTGCAGGGCGTGCCGGCAGCGGCTCCGCTGGTCGCCAATCAACGCGCCTACACCATTCGCGTGCGTTTCCCGCAACAGAACCGCGCCTCACTTCAGGCCATGAGCGATACTCTTCTTGCCAGCGGGTCCGGCCATACGGCAACGCTCGGCGCTCTCGCCAGTCTCACGGAAGATCCCGGCCAGACGGAGATTATTGAAGAAAATTTGCAGCGGGTCGTGGAAGTCACAGCGCGCCTGGAGGGGGTGGGTCTGGGCGGCGGGATTGCCAAAGTGAAACAGGCAGTAGCTAACCTGCATTTGCCATCGTCTATACGCGTGGAATACGGAGGCACTTACCAGCAGCAGCAGCAATCCTTTCACGATCTCGCAGTCGTGCTGGCCCTGGCAATCGTGCTGGTCTTTACCGTGCTGTTGTTTGAGTTTCGCAGCTTCTCGGCTCCCACCGCGATCCTGTCTTCGGCTCTGCTTTCCACGTCGGGCGTTTTTCTGGCGCTACTGATCACCCGGACGACATTCAACGTTGCCTCGTTCATGGGGGTAATCATGGTGATTGGGATTGTCGCCAAAAACGGTATTCTTCTGCTCGATGCCAATCAGAAATTTGCGCACGCCGGTTTTGAACCGGAAGAAGCCATGCTGCAGGCGGGCCGGCGCAGGCTGCGGCCGATTGTGATGACCGCGCTGGCCGCGGTGGCGGGCATGCTGCCCCTGGCCTTCGCGTTAGGAGCAGGTTCGCAGATGCTGCAGCCTCTTGCCATCGCGGTGATCGGCGGAATCCTTATCTCCATGGTCTTATCGCTGATCGTAACTCCCGCCGTTTTCTTCTATATGGTCAGGAAGCCGCTCGCCAAAGCAGATTAACTGCCCTATTCCTGTTCTGTGTAACGTCTTGCCGGTTTGCTGACTCCTTTAGAGGTTGGTCTGTTAATAATCTTGCAACTCTCTTTAATTAAAGAACTTAATCAGAGAGTAACCATTTTGGGATTGATTTTCTGCGGAATAGAACGCTATAGTCACTCGTTGAGTATGCAGCGGATGTGCTCCATTCTGGCGCTGGTCGCGGTTTTATGCCCGGTCGGCTCGCCTTTATGGGCGAGTGCAACGGGAGCGCCCTCCGGCATGGTATGCCATCGGATGCCGATGCAAGATGGAGCTCAATCACATCATGCCCACCACTGTCATATGCCGGGGATGATGGCTCCAGAAAGAGCCAGCACTCCCGTCGTCTCAATTTCGGCCGTCCCAGATAAATGTCCGATGAACTGCTGTCTGCAGGCCGTTCCGCCCACGGTGGCGGCTCTGCCCCCAGCTTCGTTTCTCCCTCAACTGCACGTGACGCAGCACAACTTGCCTGTAGCTGTGGTCACCTTTTCTAACCCCGGCTTTTCCTCCCACACAGACCGCGGCCCTCCCAGCCTCTGATCTCACCCGAAGCGGAAGCGAAGTTGCTTCTGCCTTTCAGCTTTTCCATCCGCTATTCAGGGCAGTGTTTACCGCGAACAGCGCTTCCTGTTCTGCGATGAGCGTCTTTTTTGTTGTCCTGGACCTACGCGATGGAGGAGACATGCAGGCCACGGTTAGTCAAACGCGGAGGTATGGATGTTCAAACGAATTTTGCGAGCAGTGGGCGTGTGTGTGCTGCTGGCGCCGCTACAGATTTATTCGTCAGTTTTTGGGACCATCACCACTATTGTGCATGATCCGCAGCACCGTCCAGTGAAGGGCGCGCAAGTCGTCGTGCAGAGCAATACATCATCGTTCAGCCAGAGCGCAATTACGAATGACGATGGTTTGGCAATGATTATGAAGCTCCCATTTGGCCAGTACACGGTGACGGTAACGTCTCCCGGCTTCGCCACTGAGCAGCAGGCGGCAGTGGTTACTTCTGACGCGGTGCAGGAACTGCACTTTGCTTTGACCATTGCAGCCGCGCAGGAAAACGTGGAAGTCACGGCTGAACCGCAAATCGTGAATCCGACCTCGTCTACGCCGGAGAGCCTGGTGAGCCGCACCCAGATCACGCGGGCTCCCGGCGCCGACCGGACGAATGCTCTTTCCATGATCACGGATTTCGTGCCTGGCGCAACTGTGGTGCATGACCAGCTTCATGTGCGCGGTGGCCATCAAGTGACCTGGGCGATTGACGGCATACCTGTGCCAAACACAAATATCGCTACAAACGTGGGCCCACAGTTCGATCCCAAAGACATTGAAAACATTGAAGTCGCGCGGGGCAGCTTTTCGGCGGCATCAGGCGACCGCACTTATGGCGTCTTCAACGTTTCCACCAAGACCGGCTTTGAGCGCAGCCGGCAGGGTGAAATCATTACCAGCTTCGGAAACCTGAATAGCACTGACGATCAGATCAGCTTTGGCGATCACAACGAGAACAGCGCGTACTACTTCAGCCTGAATGGCAACCGGACAGACCACGCTCTGGAGACGCCCACCAGCACCAACCTGCACGACCAGGGCGCTGGGGGCGGAGCCTTTACATCTTTGATCCTGAATGCCACGCCCAACGATCAGTTTCGCTTTGTGGGATCGGCGCGGACGGATTTTTTCCAGGTACCCAACACGCCAGACCAGCAACTTGCCGGCGTGAGGGACCGCGATAGGGAACAGGACTTCTTCGGCAACTTTTCCTGGGTGCATACAGTGGGTACCGGCATTCTGTTCACCCTGTCTCCTTCCTTTCATTTCAACCGCGCTGCCTTTGAGGGACTGGGAGACGAGGCGGACAGAGTCGTTACCACCGACAACCGGCTTTCTTCCTATCTGGGCGGACAGGCGTCGCTCAGCGTCATTAAGGGTAGGCACAACGCACAGTTTGGGGCCTATGGCTTTGCCCAGCATGACAACACGCTCGTCAGTTTGCTGGGAACAAACGTGGATAACTCAATCCTTCCCGCAACACTTACGCCCGTGGATGTGCCGCCCACACGGCAGAAGGTAAATGGAAATCTCGCGGCCGCATGGATTCAGGACCAGTTCAAGGCAACGAACTGGCTGACTTTGAACGCAGGCGTCCGTTTCACACGGTTCTCCGGGCTGGTGACGGAAACCGCGAGCAGCCCGAGGCTGGGAGCAGCCATTGAGTTGCCGCGGCTCCATTGGGTGCTGCGTGCGGCGTATAGCCGCTATTACCAGGCGCCGCCTCTCGATTCCATTTCGCCAGCCATCTTTACCGCAATCGACCCAACGCAGGGTTTTCTCCCATTGCGTGGCGAACGCGACGAACAACATGAGTTCGGCTTGACCATTCCGTTTGCCAACTGGGCATTCGATTTTGACCAGTTCCGCACCGGAGCCCACAACTTCTTTGATCATGACGCTCTCGGGAATTCCAACCTGTTCATTCCACTGACCATCGACAGCGTGCGCATCGTCGGCTATGAAGCAACCGTGCGGTCTCCACAGCTCTTCAAGCGGCTGAATTTCCATCTCGCTTATTCGCACCAGACGGTTGAGGGCTCGGGGGCTGTTACAGGCGGGCTAACAGATTTCAGCCCGCCTCCCGAAGGATTCTTTTTCCTGGACCACGATCAACGGCACACCTTGAGCACCGGTTTTACCTCCATCTTGCCTGCGAAAGCATGGTTATCAGGCAACTTAGGTTTCGGGTCGGGGTTCCTGGATGGCGATGGTCCGGGTCACCTTCCGGCTTATGCCACGGTGGATGCTGCCATTGGCAGATCGTTTGGTGAGAACTGGTCAGCCAAGATTACCGCTACAAATCTGACCAACAAGCGGTATTTTATTGACACAAGTAATTCGTTCGGTGGCACCCATGTCAGTGATCCCCGCACCGTTGCGGTGCAGGTCAGTTATAAGTTTCATTATTAGAAGGGAGCAGTTATGAATCGTAATCGTGTTTCGATATTCGCTGTAGTCGTTCTCGCGGCCACAACCGTTTTGGCCGGAGACAAAAATCCAGTGGTGGGCGGCAAGCAAATGCTGCCGACCAACAATATCCTGCAAAACCTCTCCCTGTCGCCCGAGCACACTACTTTCGTGAAGGTCATCAAAGCCGCCGGCCTTGAAAAAATGCTTGAAGGGCCCGGACCGATCACCGTCTTTGCTCCCACGAACGAGGCATTCACTGAGATGCCGGATGGGGTTTTAGACAAGCTGATGAAGCCGGAAAACAAGGCGGAGCTGAAAAAAGTGCTGCTCTACAACATGCTCTCCGGCAGTTGGACGACGGACGATTTAAAGAAGAAGATCAAAGCCAGCCCAAACGGCGTGGCGGAAGTGACCACCATGGAAGGCGATAAGCTGAAAGTGCGGGACCATAACGGCATGCACCTGATGATCCGCAGTGAAGACGACGATATGGGCATGTTCCGCACCTGGGATATTCGGTCCTCCAACGGCGTCATCGACGTTGTAGACAACATCATGCAGTTAAAGGGAATGGACTAGCGCATCTGCCGCGCCGGCAGAGTGACAAGGAAACTGCTCAACTTTTACGCTGTACCAGAAAATGAGCCAGTTCCTTAAGCGTGTCTGCGCGGTTTAGAAAGGATCCCAGCGCATTGCATCCGGTGATGACCAGAGCGTCAGCGCGGCGCAGTGACTCGTCAATCCCGAAAAGGGCAGGGTAGGTGGCCTTCTCGGACGCCGTGTCTTTTCCCGCGGTCTTCCCCAGTTGTTCAGAGGACTGCGTCACGTCAAGCACATCATCCACGATCTGGAAAGCCAGGCCGATGGCGCGGCCAAAGTCGCGCAGGCGCTGCACCTCCGGCATGTTTGCGCCAGCATAAATCGCGCCACTGACCAGGCTCGCTGTAATCAGAGCGCCGGTCTTGGAGCGGTGGATGTATTCGAGGGTTTCCGCGTCGGGCCGCTGGTGCTCGGCCTCAATATCTTTTACCTGGCCGCCGATCATGCCGTTCACAGAGCCGCTGCCGCGAGCAATCTCTTCGATGATCCGGACGCGCGCTTCCGACGGTATCTTCAGTCGTGACGAGACTTCATAGGCCAGAGTCTGCAAAGCGTCGCCGGCAAGGATGGCAATGGCTTCGCCATACACGACATGGCAGGTCGGTTTCCCGCGACGGAGATCGTCATTGTCGAGGGCAGGGAGATCATCATGAATCAACGAATAGGTGTGCAGCATCTCCAGAGCGCAGCCCAATTCCTGCACTCCTTCGGGAAGGCTTCCTGCGATCATGCGCGCGGCCTCCATGCACAAGATGGGGCGCAACCGCTTGCCTCCGGCAAATACGCTATGGCGCATGGCCTGGTGGATGGATTCGGGCCGCTGTGTTGCCGGTGGCAACAGTTTTTCAAGGGCCTGATCGATGTTCAGTTGGCCCTGCTGAAGAATGTCTTTGAGCATGAAGCATGAGTATAGCTTCCATAGGGTGATTGGGTCATCTGGAGAGCGGGTGATTTCTCGCCGAAGGTGACACAAACAAAAGGACCGCTTGCGGAGCGGTCCTTTTGTTTGGACGGGAGGAGCTATGGAGAATTTTATGCAGCGTGCGCGTGAGTGACAGGATGAGTCTGGGTTGCGGCCAGCACGATTCCTCTGACATCGCTGTTGTAGCAGCAATCAGCGGCGCCTGCGGAGAGGGCCTCTGTCCACATCTTCTCGTCGGCCAGACGGTGTGTACAGATAATGGTCGTGCCCGGGAATTCGCGGTTCAGTTGCTGGACTACATTGATACCGGCAAGTTCCAGATCCACTACCGCCACGTCCGCGCGGTACCTTGGGATGGCATAACGCAAGTCATCGACACCGCCGACCAGGTTTACAGTCCGAAAATGGTTGTACAGGGACTTGGCCAGGGACTCACCCGTTTTGCTGTTGCTTTGGGCGACAACGACACTGAGTGGTTTCATACAGCACATCCTTGGGGTGGCTGGGGGCGTTTCCGCCGGAGTTCGAATACTGCAGGGCATCCTGCAGAAGGCTAAGGAGAACTATTTCTTTGCCGCGGCCCGTTCCGTCACGGACTCGTACGGCTCTGCCTGAAGCTTTCCGTTCTGTTTGAGAAGAATTTCGACTCTGCCTTCCGCCTCTTCCAATTCTTTCCGACAGGATGAAGATAGCTGGGTGCCTTCTTCGAAAAGCTTCAGCGCTTGCTCGAGCGTTACGTTTCCCGTCTCGAGCTCATCAACGATTTTTTCCAAACGCTGTAGGCATTCTTCAAATTTAGGCACCGAGCCGAAACTCCTTAAGCACATTCTATCGCTGTTAAGAGATGTCACTCAAAAAAGTTTCATGGATTTAGGACAATGCCCCTGCCGGATAGCGGAAAGTTTCAATCTGCGTGCTCTTGCGTGTCGCTGAATCACTTCGTGATGAATGACGGTTCAGCGGGTCGGGGTGTAGAAGGAAAGTTCCCGGCCGTCTCGCCCGCTTCGCAAGCGCTGTTCCGGTTCCAGCGGTTCGACTGTGTGGGACTTCTGATATCTGACGGCATCAGAGAGGCATTTACCCCACCGCGCAGGCAGTTCCTCCCATACCCTCCAGTACCTCAATGGCCGATGAGTACCGCCCCAGGGGCGCGGCCACCTGAGCGCCCTGCACCAGCCCGCGAACCTGGCGGAGCATCTCCCGTGCGATTTGTATACCTTCAGCGCGTGCTGCCTCTGCATTCGCGGCCTTAGCCATGCGGTTCAGGACTGAATCGGGAACCGAGACGCGCAATTCGTTCTTCATGAACTCGGCATTGCGGACGCTGGTGAGCGGCCAGATACCGGCGAGCACCGGTATACGATGGTGCTCAATCCTGCGGAGGAACTGCTCCAGAAGCTTTACGTCAAATACCGGCTGTGTGACTGCGTAATCGGCTCCCGCCTCCACCTTATATTCGAATCGCCGCACCTCTTCATCGATATTGACAATCCCTGGGTTCGCGCCCACGCCGATGACAAACTTTGTCCCGGTGCCGATGGGGTTGCCGCCAATATCAAGTCCGAAGTTCAGGTTGTGCACGATATTGACCAGGCCTATGGCATCGACGTCAAAGACGGCGGTGGCATCAGGATAGTTGCCCATTTTCGGCGGATCACCTGTGATGCAGATGAGATTGTGCATCCCCATGCTGTAGCAGCCCAGCAGTTCAGACTGCATGCTGAGCACGTTACGGTCGCGGCAGGTGAAGTGCAAAACGGTCTCCATGCCGGCCTGCTGCTGCACCAGCGTGCATAAAGCAAGATTGCTCATGCGCGCTGAAGCTCGCGGCGAATCAGGAATATTGATGGCGTCAATGCCCGCAGCTTTTAGAAACTTTGCGCCCTCAACTTCCTTGTGATAATCGATGCCTTTGGGCGGGACGATTTCCACCAGCGTGACAAACTCGCCTGAGGCCAGCTTGCGTCCCAGGTTGGAGCGCTGAGCCAGCGGCGGCGGCGTAATGCTTGATTCGCGTTTACGTTCACTCAGCACGCGGAATGAAGACGGCTTTCCTTTGATGTTGTTCATTCGCAGGGCTGAGTTCATCGCCTTGATATGCTCCGGCGTGGTTCCGCAGCAGCCGCCCACAAGCCCCACGCCCGCATTCACGAACTTGCGAGCATAGCTGGCCATGTATTCGGGCGAGCAGAGATAAATATTTCGGCCTTCAATGCTGCGCGGGATGCCCGCGTTTGGCTGGGCCGCCAGGGGACGCTCCGTAAGGCGGCGAATGCGTTCAATCGCCTCAAGCATAGCGACTGGGCCCACGCTGCAGTTGCAGCCAACCACGTCAGGCCCCCACTCATCCAGCTTGGCGGCGAAAGTCTCCGGGCTTGCGCCATCCAGGCAATTGCCGTCCTCGTCGATCGTTACTTGTGCCACCAGTTGCAGATGTGGCGCGGCTTCGCGGGCCGCAAGTATCGCCTGATGCAGCTCTTCCAGATAGCCGAAGGTCTCAAGCATGAGCAGGTCCACGCCGCCTTCCGCCAGCGCCGTGATCTGCTGCCGAAAAGACTCACGCGCTTCCTCACGTGATGTTTTCCCCAGCGGCTCAATCCGCATGCCGAGTGGACCCACCGACGCAGCCACCAGAACGTCCGCGCCCTTTTTTTGATTGAATGCATCGGCGGCTTCGCGGGCCAGTTGCGCTCCCTGAAGGTTGATCTCGCGGACTTTCTCCACTAACCCATGACGAGCGAGGCGGAACGAATTTCCACCAAACGTGTTCGTCTCAATCACCTCGGCGCCGGCATTCAGGTACTCCTGATGGATGCGGCGGATCATCTCCGGCTGCGTCAGGTTCAGCTCGTCGTAACATTTGTTGATGAAGACGCCCTCGGCGTAGAGCAGGGTGCCCATAGCGCCGTCGCAAAGTACCGGGCCTTTTTTGAGTCGGGATAGAAGATCTTCGTGCATGAGCTGTATTACCCAGAATACCGCAGGGAACGATGTAGGCCAACAGCCGCCGCTAAGCGACGCAACATGGCCTTCAAACGAGCGTGGCGGAAAAATACCTGCAAGGCCCGGCTACGAATGCGTTCTTCTCCTCGAAGAGGTGTGCATTCGCTCTGCTATAATCGCGATTTCATCAAAAAGGCTTAGCGTCGAATACCGAATGAGTGGAAAGAAGTCTGTCCTGTCAATCCTGATCTTGACCCTGGCTGCCCTGCTGGCGGGGTGCGGCAGTTCGTCTTCCGTCACCACGCCTCCAACTACGTTGCCGCCGACGGGGATCAAAAAGCGCGTTCTGGTTTCCAACCAGCAACCCCCTGTGCCATTGACCGGAGTGGTCAATATTGTGGATGCGCAACACGACGTGATTTCCTCCAAGACCATCACCGTTACCAATCCGACCAAGATGGTGACTGCCGGAGGGCAGACCGCGATTATCTCCTCCAGCTTGGCCCAGGTCAGCATCTTTGACAACACCACGGAGGCGGTCACCTTCACCCCGGCAACGGCTGATTTCCCTGTTGACGTCGTCATCACGCCGGATGGCAAGACTGTCTGGGTGGCTGAGCGCAACAACGGTTTTGTGCAGTCGATCGATACTGCTAGCGGCGTTGTTACCAACAGCATTCCAGTCCCGAGCGTCCAGCGGCTCGTGCTTAGCCCCAATGGCACTAAGTTGCTTGCGTTTAGTAATAACCCGCAGGGCCTGCCTGCGCCGAACCCTCCGCCGAATCCACCGACCCCGCCCCCGCCGAGCCCTTTCCAGGATGCTTTCTTTGTCATTGATACCGCTGCTGTGGTCAATACGCACCAGGCCACGCCCATCCAGATGTCGCCCGGCGACCAGCCTTTTACGGCGGTTTTCGACAACAGTGAAACGAAGGCATTCATCCTCAACTGTGGCTCAGGATGTGGCGGCACGGATCGCACTGCCACCAATAGCCCCACGCCGCCCAGCGTGGCCGTAGTGGACATCACCAACCCGGCCGCGCCTGTGATAGGAACTCGCGTGGCCGTTCCTGCCGCCACGGCCGGTTTCCTGCAGGGCAGCGATTTGTACATAGCCGGCACCACTTCACCAGCGGCGGCTGTTTCACCCGGTACAGGTTTTCTGCTGGTTGTGGATGCGGCATCGCTCGCTTTGGCAGGCGCGCCCGTGCAGATAACTGATGGTCTGCAGACATTGATTGTTCCTACCGGAAACAATCGTCTCTACATCGGGTCGCAGGGCTGCACAGCGGGTCCCATTCAAAGCAACAACACACGCGCCGGCTGCCTCACGATTGCGAATATCACCAGCCCCACAGCGCCCACAGTCACTGTGCCGCTGGAGTCTTCTTTCCGCCAGAACTTTGACGTGACTGCTATTCAACCCATCTCCGGCCGCAGCGTGATTTATGTGGTCCAGGGCGGTGAACTCGACTTTTTCGATGCCAATACGGACGCCGTATCGACCACAATCATTCCGATTGATATAGTCGGCAAGGCCGTTGGCGCGGTGCAGATCGATCCCTAGACTGCGGGTTAGCATCCAGCGTTCCACCCATCCGGCTTCGTGAACGGCCATTCATTCCCATGAAGATATATTCCACAGGTAAGCCCTTTATCTGGTGGTCGTGAGCAGGAAGAATGAAGCCGAGTTCAGGGATGCTCTTGAACACTCGCCCCAAACTTGCCTTTAACAGGCAGCATCCTAGCGCTGCAACTGGTACTCAAGGTGGTCCCGCAAAGCACTTCAGGAACAATGGCTAAGAAAGAAAGAAGGGGAGCCGCAGCTCCCCTTGAGAATCAAGAAATCTCGTTAGTGGCTGGGAACAGTCAAATCGCGCTCCAGGCGGACTTCAAGTTGGGTTCCTTTGTCCAGCCGCAGATCGCTTCCCTTAAAGAGCAGGCTGCTTCCAGTACCCAGCCCGGCTCCCACGGCCGCTCCTACGGCAGCGCCTTTGTGGCCCCCGATGACGGAGCCGCTCACCGCGCCCACGGCAGCGCCGATGGCCGCATTTTCAATCATGCGCTTCTTATCAGGTCCTTTTTTGGTGAGCTCGCCTTCATCTCCCGTGGACTTGATGGAGGAATCACCGGGGACGCCGGTCACGGTGGCGATCAGCGGCACCCATCCGTGGCGAGTCTCGATTTCATCCATGGCCAGCATCATTCGGGCGCCCATATAACCGCGTTCAAAGCGGGCTATATGACCCTTGATGGTGCGCCCGCGTGGGATCACCAGTCCACTGGGTGTGACCAAGTCTTCGCGCAGCTCGGCCTTAAAATGCTTGCCTTCCTGCAGCTTTCGCGTGTCCAAAGTGTCTTTGAGCTTGATAATGAACCGTTTGCCTTCGGGCACCACATTGGGCGGGATGGCGTCAGCCGACGGCGCGTAAACAGGTGTATCCGGCTGAGCCGCCGGTACTTGCGGACGGGTCTTGAGCACAGGATTATCTTGCGAATTGGAAGTGCCGTTCGCATCGTTCTGGGCTGCCGCAGCCATGGCTACAGTCAGCAGAACTGCGCAAACAGAAGCCGTCCTCTTAAGCTTCATGGGGTTTCACCTCAACGGGGTAGCTCAATTTTGATTTGCGTGCCAAGTGAGATGCCGGCCAGGCGCAGAATAGCTGCTCACCTGCAGTGCAACCAGTAACAACCCGGAGGGTTTCTCGATGTTGCGGTGCGAGAAGGGACATTACTTTAGTAACTGTACAAGGACTGTACTTTTGGGCACTCTAGGGCATCTTAGTACTCAGTTGTAAGAGTCGTATCGATTGGCTTGAGGTTCAGGAGATGAAGAACTGGGTGATACCGATCGCAGTATTGGGCGTCAGCGGCCTGGGGCTGCTCTTTATCAGCGAGCGCGGGCGCGAGCAGGTGCGCGACTTTTTTGATCGTCTGCTGGAGCATGGAGATCCCCTGGGAGAGTTCAACAATTTCGTTGATGAGCAGTTGAACGCAATCCAGCGGGCGCTAGACAGCCTTTCCAAGGCATTGGAAGAGCCGCAGGGCTGATCTAACCAGCGATTTGGCTAATTTTCTCTGCCATCCGCACGTCCTTTTCCGTAATCCCCCCAGAATCGTGCGATACCAGCGCCAACGTGACTTTGTTGTAACGGATATCAATATCAGGGTGGTGGCCCGCCTGCTCGGCGGCGTCAGCAATTTTGTTGACGAACTGCATGGCTGCCTTGAAATCAGGGAATTCAAAGACTCGTTGGATCGCCTTTCCGTTCTGCTGCCAACCGCGCAGCTTTCCCAAGGATTGCTTTACCTCACTATCAGTCAGAACCGGCATACGTTACCTCGCATTTGAAGCATTCTAAACAAGGTTTGGATGCGTGTGTTGAATGAAGCGAAGAGGCGCGTAAGGATCCCGTATCTCTCATGGTCCGTTCGCAGCATATGGCGAAAATGAAGCCGCGCAAGGCGGCTTGTGCCCGGCTCTGCGTGCCGAGCGGCGTGCAACAAGAGCGCGGCGCTCTAACCGCACTGTTGAGCGGCTTTGGCGCGCAGCGACAAAAATCAAGCCACTAAGTGATTTTGGAAGCGCTCGCCAGGACGGGGATGCTCTTGATTGGGTAGGTGAACTTGTAAATCTGAGAGTTGATCTCCTTACGCAGATCATCCCAGATGGTTTCCGGCATTTCCAGAAACACCCGGACCACTTCGGGATCAAACTGGCGTCCGCAGAAGCGCTCAATTTCTTCGCGCGCCACGGTAATGGGCTGGGCGGCGCGATATGGACGGTCCGAGGTTATGGCATCGAGTGTATCGGCCACCGAGAAAATGCGTGCACCAAGGGGAATATCGCTGCCGCTCAGGCCGCGCGGGTATCCCGTGCCGTCGAATCGCTCCTGGTGGGTATAAACGATCTCAGCCGCTTCCGCGAGGAATGGTATTTTTTTGAGCATCTGATAGCCGCGGAAACAGTGCTCACGCATGATTTCAGTCTCTTCCGGAGTGAGCGCGCCCGGCTTGCGCAGGATCGCGTCCGGAATGGCCATTTTACCGATGTCATGCAAGAATGCGCCGCGGGCGATCACGCGAATCTTTTCGCCGGAAAGGCCCATGGCACGTGCTATAGCGATTGTGAATGCGGTGACGCGCTTGGAATGGCCTTCAGTTTCAGCATCTTTGAGGTCAAGGGCGTCACCCAGCGCTTCCAGCGTAATGTCGTAAGAACGCTCCAGGTCAGTCATGGCCTGGCGCAACTGCTCAGTGCGTGCACCCACCAGGGATTCGAGATTCGACTGATAGGCCCGGTTTTCCAGCTTGAGCCGGCGATGTTCCAGCGCGCGGCGCACCATGGCCAGAAGCTGCTCGCGTTCGAATGGCTTAAGAAGATAGTCGTAAGCGCCATTGCGGATGGCCGCCAAAGCGACGGAGATATCGTGTACCGCCGTGACCATGATGACCGGCATGTCAGGGAGCTTTTCTTTCGAGCGCTCCAGCAGCGCGATGCCGTCCATTTCCGCCATCATGAGGTCAGACAGCATCAGTTCAAATTCGCCGGTGGCATTCAGGATGGCGAGGGCTTCCATCCCCGAGCAAGCCTGCCGGGTCTTATAACCGGCGGCGCTGAGCATGGACGAGATGATCTCCCGGATCGGTTCCTCGTCATCCACGACCAGAATGCGTTCGATAGCCATTGGGAAAAATGTTCAATTTCTGCTGGGGGGATTTTAATCTAACCCACCGTTACCGGAAATACAATGACCATTTGCACAAATGAAACATACCATTGGTAATTTATGATATAAGGGTCGGCAAAGCGGCCGAAAATCCGAAATCATTTGGTGCAAATGGACTTGGCGCTGCAGTATGCCTTCCTGGCGGAAGGCTCAATGCTCCTGATATTGCTCGCAGGCGCGATTCTCCTCTTCAGGAGCTTTCGGGAGCGCTATCTCCAACTCTGGATTGCCGGGTGGACGGCATATACGGTTGCGCGGTTCCTTGTTGGGGTGCATGCCGGGCACAATTCCTCGCTCATCTGGATTCTCTCCGCCTTCGTTGCCTTTATTGCGGCCATGGGGCTATTCGCCTGCTCTGTTTTCCTCTACGTGGATCAGAAAAAACTGATTCTGCCGGCCGTGATTGTCCTGCTGATCTCGTGCAGCCTGGGGATACTTGTGTACGGGAACGTAGCGGCTGATCTTGTCCCCGTCTGGATTGTAGAACTTACATGGCGGCTCGTTCTGATCATGGCTTCGCTGCAACTGGTGCGTATTGCCTGGGGGCGTCTCAATCTCGGCCGCTGGGTTCTGGCGGCAATGCTGGTCCTGCCGCAACTCCATCACAGAAGCGGCGGCAGCTCGGATGCCTGGCATCAAGTCCTGATCGACTTACTGCTGGGCATCAGCATGATGGTTATTGTTCTGGATGATTCCCGTGTGCAGATACAGCGCCTTGACGTGCTGAACACCATTACCAACCAAATCTCCGAGTCGCGTGATTTTGAGCCGACCGTAGCCGTGGTTCTCGAGGAACTGACCCAGATCAGCCGCGCCAAGGCTGCATGGTTCCGCGTTTTGGAAGGTGACCACCTGGTCCTTGCGGCCCAGCGGGGGCTCTCCTCAACATTTGTCGCCCGCGCCCATGCTATAGATGCCAATCTGAGCATTAGCGGGTTCGCCCTGCGGGAAGGTGAGGTTTACGTGATGCGCACTTCGGAAGCCGCCCCGGAATTAGGCGAGATGCTTAAAAACGACGCTATCCATCACATAATCGTAGTTCCCGTGGAAGGCAGGCAGCACTCGCGCATTGGGGTTTTTGCCCTGGGAGTTGCGCACTTCCGGGCGCACATGGCCAGTGAGAAGAGATTTCTCAAGGCCGCCGCGCGGCAGCTCGGCCTTGCGGCGGAAAACCGCAAGCTTGCGCAGCAGGTTGCGCAATCCCGGAACGAGTGGGCGAGTACGTTTGATTCCATTCCTGATTTCATTTTTGTCCACGACGCCCATTACCGTATCCTGCGCGCCAATGAAGCCGTAATGAAGCGATTAAATCGCTCCGCGGATGAGGTTCTCGACCGCACTTGCGAGGAGGTCCTCCCGGGCGCCAGAATCAGTTGGACCGGCTGCCCTTATTGCTCTCACGCGGATTGCTCAGGTGAAGAGGACCCGTGTTTCGGAGGCTATTCCGTGGTTTCCAGCTCCAGGTACACGGCGGAGGGGAGGAGCGCCGCAGGCGCGGTCCACGTCATCAAGGATATTTCGCAGGCCAAAGCGGCTGACGAACGCTACACCGCACTCTTCAATCACATGCACGAAGGTGTTTTTGCTTCCACGCCGGAAGGCAAAATCGTGGACTGTAATGAGGCCTTCGTTCGCATGCTCGGTTACTCGAGCAAGCAGGAGGTGCTGAGCCTGGATGTGATTCAATCGCTTTATGTCGACCAGAAGGATCGCAGCAAGTTCCTGAGTGAGATGTCCCGGCAGGGTTACGTGCGGAATTTTGAGTACCAGTTGCGCCGCAAGGACGGGAAAGAAGTCTCAGCCATTGAAAGCAGCTTTGCCACACGCGATGCCTCCGGCCGCATTGAGCGCTATCAGGGCGTTTTGATGGACGTTACGGAGATGAAGCACGCCGAAGATGAAATCCGGCGCCGCAACCGCGAGCTTTATGTCCTCAATAACATCGCGGTCACTTTCAACCAATCTTTTGACCTTGATGAGATTCTGCAGCTCAGCATGCTGCAAATCGTGGAGCTGCTTTCCACTGACACCTCCTCGGTCTATCTCTTTGATGACCAGGGCAATCAACTTGTTAAAAAGGCCGCCTGCGGCCACCGCAGCGCGTTCGTCCTGGACAGCACATCGTTCTCACTGCCTGCCGATTTTGTCGAATCACTGCGAGCCAGCCATGCGGAAATTCTCGATCATGAAAGCCACGTAATCCTTCCCGAGGTCGTCCGCAAGATCATCGAAGTGGAAAATCTCAAAGCGTGGATGTGGGTGGTACTGTGGCGAAAGGAAAAAATACTGGGTGTGCTGGCCACCAGCAGCCGCTCTTTGCGAAGCTTCACGCGCTCTGAAGAAAGTGTGATGGTCGCCGTGGGTCGCCAGCTTGCCACCACGATTGAGAAGATTCAGCTCTACAACGAGACAAAAAGAGCCTACGAAGATCTGCGGCGAACCCAGGAGCAGCTCCTGCAAAGCGAAAAGATGTCCGCCGTAGGCCAGTTGATCTCCGGGGTGGCCCACGAATTAAATAACCCGCTTACGGCGATTCTCGGCTACGCGCAGCTTCTGGAAAGTGAAAAGCTCGAACCGCGCGTGGAAGAGTTCATCATGAAGCTGCACAAGCAGGCCCAGCGCACGCAGCGCATTGTGCAGAACCTGCTTTCCTTTGCCCGGCAGCACAAGCCCAAACGAGTTCACGTCGATCTGCGCAGCGTGATCGAAGACACCATTGCGCTTCGCGATTACGATTTGAAAGTCAACAATATCGTCGTGGATCGCGATTTTGAGCCGGTGCCTTCGGTTGTCGCAGACCCCCATCAGCTCGAGCAGGTCTATCTGAACGTCATCAACAATGCGGCCGATGCCATGCTCGACCGGTCCGCTGGCGGCGTACTCCGGATTCGAGTGTTCAGCGAGAATGGCAATGTTGTAAGCCAGTTCCACGATTCCGGTCCCGGCATAAGCGATCCCAAGCACGTGTTCGATCCCTTTTACACGACCAAGGGCGTTGGCAAGGGCACCGGGCTTGGCCTCAGCATCTGCTATGGAATCGTGAAAGAGCATGGCGGGGAGATTTCCGCTCAGAATTCGCCTCAAGGAGGAGCCCTCATTGAGGTTCGGCTGCCCATTGCCGTTGGCGATAAGCCGGTTACGGAGAACGAGCGCATCGTCGCGCGCCGTGAATCGCGTCTTGAAGGCCACGTCCTGCTTGTCGACGATGAGGAAGCCGTGCTGGACTTTGAGCGTGAAGTCCTTACAGCAGCGGGCATGACCGTGGTGAGCGCCAATACCGGAGCCAAAGCGGTGGACTTCCTGCAGGAGGAGGATTTCGATGCCGTTTTTCTGGACAGCAAGATTCCGGGCTCATGGTCAAGCCATGATGTGTACCGCCACATTGAGCAGCAACAGCCCCACCTTATATCCAGGACCGTGCTGGTTCTTTCTGATATTTCCGATACCAGTGTGAAGGCCTTTGTCGAAGCTACTCAGGTCCTCTGCCTGGTGAAGCCGTTTGAGGTCGCAGACCTGCTGACGATGGCGCGGCGGATCATGAAGAGAACCCGGGCGGCGGCGCACTCGTAGGAAGTCATCTCTCCGGCTGGAAAATCAGAGCCTCGCTCTGGTACTGCGCACCAGCAGCCCTCCAAGGACACTCGTTCGCGCCAGTGCCATTGCACCGGACTGCAGCCACGCTGGGGCGGAGAGCAAGAGTCGCAATCGCCCTGCATTACGCAGAGCGGGAACCAGCCGTTTACGGTATGCTGTGCCGTAGCGTTCATGAGTTTCCGCCAGAGATAAGCGGCCGGCAAAGAACGGTAGAAGGCTTTCCCCTGCCAGAACGCCGCTATGTAGAGCAAGGGATATGCCATCGCCCACAAAAGGATCGATGAATGCCGCAGAGTCCCCGGCGAGCAACATACCGCGGTCTTCAGTCCGGGGCTGGCGGAAGTAGAGAGCCGAAGTGCTCACAGGGGAGAACTGTTGTTCCCAATCGCGGCTTCGCCTCCACAGTGCGGTATGCATGGCAAAAACATGCTCAAGAGAATTCGCCGTATCCGCCCGCACCATGGCGCAGACATTGATCGCGCCTTCGCTCACCGGTTGCACTCCGCAGTAGCCGCCACGGAAAAAGTAGAGGTCTACCGAATGCGGCGGCGAAGCTTCTTTGAAATGCGCTTTAAGGCCGATCCATTTTTCCTTTTCAGCAACTTTGAAACGGGTCAAGTGTGACCAGCGTCCCGTGGCATTCACTACAGCGCGCGATCTTAGGGTGTCTTCGCCAATGCTTACGCTGAATAACTTGCCCGGGAGGACCTGGCGCACGGCAGTTTCTTCCCGAACCTCTGCCCCGGCGCTTTTCGCCGCGGCCAGCAAGCTGTTATCGAGATCGTACCTCGGAATGCTTTGCGCTGGAGGAGAAACAGGAATCGCCAGGAATTTCTGGTTGATAAAGATCCTGGCGCAACTGATTTTTGGCAGCCTCTCAAAGGGTGCGCCATCCATAAGCGCACACAGCAACCGCAAAGACTCGGGTGAGACGAACTCGCCGCATACCTTATGCCGTGGGAAACGATCTTTTTCCAGCAGCAACACGCGCGCCCCGCTCCGGGCTGCTGTGATAGCGGCAGCCGAACCTGCGGGTCCGCCGCCGGCGACGATCAGGTCGTAATCGGCTTCCACGCAATGGCTCCCATACGAAATAAGAAGTACGTGTTGATTTCCAGATGCGTTGCCCCGGCAGACTGCAGCATGGCCCGAATCTCTTCGACCGTGTAGGCCCTGCGTACCGACGCCGGCGCATCATGCCGGGTAATCCGGCTGCGGTAAAGAGGAAAGCCTGCATACGCAAGGGCCAGATGGACCGGGTGCCGCACCAGATCGTGAATGAAAAATGCATGTCGCGCAACCCGCAACCCCTCGCTTGCAAAGCGCTCAATCTCAGGCCGCTCCAGATGATGAGCGAAAAGCGAGCAGCCTACTACGTCAAAGCTGCAGTCCGCAAAAGGCAAAGACCTGGCATCGCCGCAAATCGATGTCTGAGAGCCGTTCATATGGCTGGGGGCGCGGTCCAGAATCACCGCCTCGCTTTCAATCCCGGACGGCGCGAGTGATTGGCGCGTAAGCAACGCCACGTCACCTCTCCCTCCCGCCACATCGAGCCAGAGTATTTTCTTGAGGCGCCGCTGTTGGGCGATTTTGCGCAAAACTTCTGCGGTGGTGTGAATTCCTCCGAAACGCTGGTTGAACATGCGCAGGTCGGCGAGCGAAGCCTCTACTTCTTGCCGTGTACCAGCGTCAGTATCCAGAAGCTCCGGTACTACCACACGCTTCACGCTTATACCCGCTCCAGCTCTTCTTCGAGCAGTTGTTTGTTGTAGAGCTCCGTGTAATAGCCGTTGCGTGCCAGCAGTTCCTCGTGTGTGCCCAGTTCCACAATCCGCCCGTGGTGCAGTACGGCGATGCGATCAGCATTCTGGACAGTGGAAACGCGGTGAGATATGAAAATGGTGGTGCGCCCCTGCATCACTTCGCGCAAGTGGTTCAGGATTTTTTCTTCCGTGTAAGTGTCTACGCTGGCCAGCGCGTCATCAAGCACAAGAATGCGGGGATCGCGAATGATTGCCCGCGCGATGGCGCTGCGTTGCTTCTGGCCGCCGGAAAGAGTGATCCCGCGTTCCCCCACCATCGTTTGATACTGCTCGGGGAAGCCCTCTATATCGACGGCAATGCTGGCTGCTTCTGAGGCGTCGTGGACCTGCTCGTCAGATGCGGACTCCACTCCGAAGGCAATATTCTCGCGCACCGTTTCGCTGAACAGAAACGTCTCTTGCGGCACAAATCCGATGTTGCGGCGAAGAGTATCCAGCGAATACTCGCGGATGGGCCGGTCATCCAGCAAGACTGTTCCGGCGGGAGCCTCGTAGATTCGCGGGATGAGGCTGACCAAAGTAGTTTTTCCTGAACCGGTGGGCCCCACAATGGCCAGGCTGGTTCCGGCCGGAACATCCAGGCTAACGTCCTTCAGCACCGGCGTCCCGTTGTATGCGAAATTCAAATTGCGGAACGTTATGTGCCCTTGAATCCCTTTTGAGATCTCGGGATTGGCTTCCCGGTCGGTGATTTCTGGCTGGGCCGCGAGGATCTCATTGATACGTCCCATGGACGCGCTGCCTCGCTGGAAGATGTTAATGACCCACCCCAGCGCGATTACGGGCCAGGTCAGCATCAGGATGTACATTGAGAAACCATAGAACTGGCCTACCGTCATCCGGTGACTCAGCACCTCGCCCGGCCCCAGCCACAACACCACCGCATAGGCGAGTCCCAGCAGGAACTCGAGTGCCGGCCACAGCATACCCATCAATCGCGCCAGCGGCAGGCTGCGATTGACGTACTCTCGGTTGGAGGTTTCAAACAGAGCTATTTCGGGTTCTTCCTGCACGTAAGCTCGAATCAGACGCGCGCCGGAGAGGTTTTCCTGAACGCGGGAAGAGATATCAGAAAACTGGGCCTGAATGCGTTCAAAACGCTCGTGAATCTTACGCCCGAAATACTGGATGATGATGCTGGCCAGCGGCAGCGGCACAAACGCGCAGATGGTCAGCTTGGGGCTGATCCGCCACATGAAGAACAGGGCTGCCACCGTAAAGACGAGCGTATTGGCTGAATACATGATCGCCGGCCCCAGCAGCATGCGCACGGCATTCAGGTCATTGGTGGCTCGCGCCATGATGTCGCCGGTACGGTTCTTCTGGTAATAGGAGTAATCCAGCCGCGAGAGATGCGCGAACATGTCATTGCGCAAGTCGTATTCGATGTCACGGGAGACGCCGATCACGATCCAGCGCGTCAGAAACTGGAAGATTCCCTTGCTCACGGCGATCGCGAGCAGCAGCAGGGAATAAACGTAAAAGGTATGCCGGATGGAACCAGGCTTCAGAGAATCAACGGCGCGCTGCAGGACCTGGGGAAAATACACCCAGATTCCATTGTTGCCAAAAACCGTCAGCGCTCCCCAGAACAGGGGCCAGCGATACTTCCTTATATACGGGAATAGTGGCCGCAGATTCCTGAGCATGAACGTTAATAGATGATTTTAGCAGGAGCGCGCCACTGAATGTTTTCGAACCAGGTGTTCATTTTCGAACATTCACAGTTGGGAACAACTTACTTAACCAATGTTAACGACCCAACAGCTAACGCGGAATTCCCACATTCGTCTAATAGATAAGTGGGCAGATTATTGCGTGGAACTTCTGCCTGGCAATAAGCGTATTTGGAAATAGAGCATTCCGCTGGAAGCGGTATGCAGGGAAGACCTCAGAAAAATAGAGGCTGTACGCGCCCACGGTTTGGCAGCCCCAGGAGCGAACAGCCTGTTGAATAAAGAGCAGGCGTTTGTGTGCTCTGCTCCTAATCGACAAGAGCATTGTAGGCCTTCGCGAGGAAAAAAGAGGACTTTTTCTTCGCGAGACACGCAGTGGGCTGCCTCGAACCGGTTCCCGCGTTTCGGGAGACATTCAAGGAGCTTGTGCTATGAAATCTTCAGTGACACTCAAAACCACGGTGCTTCTGCTTGCACTCACATTCAGCGCCTCCGCCTTCGCGGCGAACGCCAGCAAGGGAAATTTCCAGATCTCCGAGCAGGTACAAGTCAGCGGTACAACGCTTCCTGCCGGAAATTACACGGCGAAATGGGACGGTACTGGGCCCGCAGTGCAGGTGAGCATTTTGCGCGATGGCAAAACGGTGGCCACAGTGCCGGGAAAGCTGATTCAATCAAATCAGAAGGCTGCATACGATTCGTCTGAGATTCAGACCGGCGCTTCAGGCAGCCGTGAACTAACGGAATTACATTTTTCCGGAAAGCAGTATGCACTCGAACTCGGCAACGCCCAGGGCAAGTCAGCCGAATCAATGAAATAAAACTACGGCTGCGGCCGGGCAGGGAACTGCCGGGCCGCGGCTTGTCTTTTCCATACCGCACGATAAGCTCTTCCAATTCTCTTGGTGCGCGTAGCTCGAGGCATCTCTAGTCTGATTTCCCGGCTGATACTTCTGGGTATCCAGCCAAGCAGTCCTGAAGGTATATACTTTTTTTCTGGCCGGAACATTATTGAAGGAGTTGAATTATGCGCTTTGTTCTGCGGCAATCTGCACGAATCCTGGTTGCCCTTATGATGATGTGCTTCATTGTTCCAACCGGGCTGCTGGCCCAGACTCATGTGGTTTCTTCCTCTGATCTGCAGCAACAGGTAGTCACGGCATCGCAGGTTCGTGATCATAACCTTCAAACCGTGCAGAACTTCCTTTCCACGCCCACGGCTGAGAAGGCATTGAAGTCATCCCATATCAATCCCATGCAAGTGCGCACCGCCGTTTCCACGTTGAACGATCAGGAGTTGGCGCAACTCGCCGCGCGCGCGGACAAGGCGCAGGCCGACTTTGCCGCCGGCAATCTTACCGATCACGATCTCATCCTGATCATCCTCGGCATCGCCGTGCTTGTGTTGATCATTGTTGCTGTTCGCTAAGAAACTTTTCATGCTCCATTTTCTGCCGCAGAGGCTCGCAGTCCTTTTGTGCCTCTGCGGCATTACTGTTTCGCAAAGCACTGGCATTTGGCTGGACGTCCCTTTCGTCCAGCAGGAGAAGAACGGTTGCGGCGCGGCTGTGGTGGCAATGGTGATTGACTATTGGCGCAACCAGCAAGGCCATAATCAATCTGTTCGCGTAGATGCCTCTCAGATCCAGCGGGCGCTCTATTCCCCGCAAGCTCACGGTATTTATTCTTCTCGCCTGCAACGCTATTTTGAAGAACACGGGTTTCGGACCTTCGCGCTCCACGGCGACTGGGCTCTGTTGCGAGAACAACTCGAAAAAGGCCGGCCGCTGATTGTCGCGCTCAAACCGCGAAAGGGAGAGACATCTCTGCATTATGTCGTGGTCGCTGGACTCGACTGGAGCAGCGACGTGCTGATGATCAACGATCCCGCACAGAGAAAGCTGCTGAAAGTGGAACGCCGCCGCTTTGAAAATGAATGGCAGGCCGTAAACCGCTGGACGTTGCTGGCAATTCCGAGGTGAGCGCCGTAGTTGCGGTCTATTGGCAGCCGGAAATGCCGCTTCACTCAAAGCACGTTTTCTGCTTTTGATCGCGAATACTCATCAGGAAACGTTTAAAATCACAATCTCCGCCCGGAGACTGTTTCCCTCAATGCTCAATTTTGCCACGCTGATCGGAAGCCTGAACCTTCTGGGGCCCGCGCTGCCGGGATTGAGATAAAGCACACCGTCTTTCATTTCCTGCACAGGCTTGTGTGAGTGGCCGCTGATGAGCGCATCGAATCCGGCGGCCTTGGGATTCAGATCGAGCGCCTTCAAATTATGGATGATATAAATGCTTTTCCCTCCCAGCTCGACCACTTCTGTTTCGGGATATTCACGCGCCCAGGTCTGTACATCGACATTGCCGCGAATCGCGGTGACCGGGGCGATTTTCCTCAGTTCGTCGATAATCTCGGGCGCGCCTATATCACCCGCATGGATGATATATTCCGATCCGCGCAGCGCAGCCAAAGCTTCAGGACGTAACAGTCCGTGAGTATCCGAGATCACGCCAACGATCATTGCCAAACTCTCTTCTCCGCACAAGTCCCACTTTACGCTGCCGGTGTTCCGACCAGGGCGATTCCGTGCGATTCCTATAACCCCGCTTCGATGCGCGAACGCGGGTCCATAAAATCCCGCAATGCATCGCCAATAAAATTGAATGAGAGCACAGCCAGCATCACCGCCAGAGCAGGGAAGAGCACCAGGTGCGGCGCGTCGAACAGGTGTGCGCGGCCGTCGTTCAGCATTGATCCCCAGCTTGCGGTCGGGGGTGGAACTCCGAGTCCAAGAAAGCTCATGGTGGCTTCAGCCAGGACCGCGCCCGCCATGCCAATTGCTCCCTGCACAATGATGGGTTGGATGATGTTGGGCATAATATGACGTGTGACAATTCGCCAGTCACTGGCGCCCAGGGCCCGCGCGGCTTCGACAAACTCGCGTTCTTTTACGGCCAGAACCTGTGCGCGCACCAGGCGGGCATACCCAACCCATCCACCAATGCAGAGGGCAAGAATCAGGTTGAGAATTCCCGGCCCAAGAAAAGCCACAAAAGCGATCGCAAGAAGAATGCCCGGAAACGACAGAAAAGCGTTCATGATGATGACATTGAAAATCCGGTCGGTGTAGCCGCCGTAGTAACCGGCGATGGAGCCGAAGATCATTCCCAGCAGCAGCGATCCCGCCACCACACTTGATCCCACAAGCATGGAGATGCGTGCGCCGTAAATGACGCGGGAAAAAATGTCGCGCCCCAATTCATCCGTGCCGAACCAGTGCGCCTCACTGGGCGGTTGAAGCCGGATTGCAAGGTCAACGTGGCTCGGACTCTGTGGCGCAATCCACGGGGCGAACAGCGCGAATACCAGGAACACCACGACCAGCACCATGCCCACAGCGGCCAGCCAGTTCTGCCGGCCAACGGCTGTCACAGCGGTCCATGTGGTGGAAGCCATTGCTATTTTGCAACAGCCTGTCGCGCGATTTTATTCAGCGCCCGTATGAAAATCTGGTTTTGTTGCGGCGTGCCGATGGTTACCCGGATTCCATTCGGGATGCCCCAGGGCATGAGTGAGCGCACAATCACGCCTTCCGACTGCATGCGTCTGGCAAAGCTGTTTGCGTCTTCGTCCACTTCAAAATAAATGAAGTTTGCGGTGGTGGGCACGGCGCGCAACCCGAGTTCGGCGAATTGCGGAAGCAGCCATGCAGCGCCTTCGGCGTTGTTCTCCACTGTCCTGCGAATGTGATCTTCATCACGAATAGCGGCCAGACCTGCGGCCTGCGCAATCACAGATACAGAAAATGAATTTCGCACGCGCCCGAAAAATTGGAACAGTTCCGGATCGCCACAACCATAGCCCAGGCGAATCCCCGCCAGTCCGTGTGCCTTGGAAAATGTTCGCAGCACAAGCACATTGCGTCGCCCGGCGCGGACGTAATCCATGGAGCGCGAATAGGTAATGCCGCGCGCCGCGGCAAAATACGTGGCGAAGTCGGAATAAGCTTCATCCAGCACGACCAGCACGTGTTCGGGAACGCGGGAGAGAAAAGCGTCGGTCGCGTCCGCGTCAAACATGGCGCCGGTGGGATTATTTGGATTGGCCAGGATGACCACGCGCGTGTTGCTGTTGATGGCGGCGGCAATCGCGTTGAGATCGTATTTGTCCTGCCGCATTGGCGTGGTGATCAACTCCGCGCCGGCAACGCGCGTGACAATGGGGTAGCTGATGAACGTGCGCTCGCTGGTGACGCAGTTCAAACCAGGACCAAGAAGCGTGCGGGCAAGAATATCCAGCAATCCTAAAGAGCCGTCCGCCAAAAACACCTGCTCGGGTGCAATGCCATGCCGCGCCGCCAGTTCGGCGCGCAACTCAGACGCATCATTGTCCGGATAAAGATTAACTTCGGTTGCGGCATTCCGGATGGCTTCTACCGCTCGCGGCGAGGGTCCCAGGGGATTTTCATTGGATGCCAGCTTGATCATGCTGACACCGGACTCACGCTGCGCCTGCCGTACTGTCTTCCCCGGCACATAGCCCGCCAGGCTGCGAATGTGCGGCGGAATCAGATCAAGAATGGTCTTCATCAGAGAAGAAGTGCTACACGCTTTTGTATCACGGCCAGCAGCGATTCGCCAGTATCCTGAGCAATGCGACCATCCAAAAGTGAAAGGCAGGCAGGAACATTTTCGTTCTCGGTGTCAGTCCTGTGATCATGCCTAAATCAAAAGCAATGGCGGCGCGGTACGCAGCAGTAAATGGCAATTACCGGCGGCCGAAACGTGATCTCGGGCCCTTGGTGTTGTGATGCCTTTTCTGAAACTGAGATCGCTCCTGGCGGTGCTCCCCGGGTTCCACCCTGCGCTGGCTCTTCTGCTGATTTCCGCGCAGGTCTTCACGTCGCCCGTACCGCTGCCGGGAAGGTTCTGCTGCATGATCCTGTCGCGTTGCGCGCGTAAAACGCCGATTGGGAGAGCCCGGTGCGCGTTCACCTCTCTGCGCGCGTTCACCTCTCTCTGTGCGTCCGCCTCTCTGCGCGCGTTCACCTCTCTGCGCGCGTGCACCTCTCTGCGCGCGTGCACCTCTCTCTGTGCGTCCGCCTCTCTCTGTGCGTCCGCCTCTCTCCGTGCGTCCGCCTCTCTCTGTGCGTCCGCCTCGCTCTGTGCGTCCGCCTCTCTCCGTGCGTCCGCCTCTCTCCACGCGTTCACCAATCTCTGCGCGTTCGCCTCTCTGGGCTGGTTCCCCTCTCTGCGCGCGTTTACCTCTCTCTCCGCGTTCTCCGGACGGCCTGGATCTTTCCTGGTAATGGCGCTTTGCTCCAGCTTTGCCGATAAACCGAGCTGCCACTTTGGGCCCGCTTTGCCGGGCCTCGCCCGGTGCACGTTGTGGCTTGCGCAGCGCCGCAACTTGCTGCGCCGTCAATTCGCGAAACTGGCCCGGCTCCACGTCGAGCGAGAGCGGGCCATAGCGCACGCGTTTGATCTTCTCTACAAGATGGCCAATTTCTTCAAACATGCGGCGAATCTGGCGATTTCTGCCTTCGAACAGCGTAACTTCATACCAAGGATTGTCGGCTTCACGCACCATGCGGACCTGAGCTGGCGCTGTGCGCACCGCGTGCATCCCTCGCTCTCCCGGCTTGCTGCCGATGCGAATGCCATGGCGCAGCTTCTCAATGTCTTCCTCGGAGGCCTGGCCGGAGATCTTCACCAGATATGTTTTCGGCACATGCGACGCAGCGCGGGTGAGCAAGTTCGCGAGTTCGCCGTCGTTCGTCATCAGCAGTAGGCCTTCACTGCCGTAATCGAGCCTTCCCACGGGATAGATTCGCTCGCCCACGTGCTTCACCAGGTCCATGACCGTAGGGCGTCCTTCAGGATCGGAAAGCGTTGTGACATAGCCTTTTGGCTTGTTGAGCAGCAGATAAATGTGCCGTTCGGCGCCGCGCAGCAGCTTGCCGTCAACTTTGATGTGGTCGTGTTCGGGATCAGCTTTGCTTCCGAGCTCGGTGATTACCTGGCCGTTCACCGTCACGCGTCCTTGCGTGATCAGCTCCTCAGCCTTGCGCCGCGAAGTGATGCCTGCGGCAGCAATGATCTTTTGCAGTCGTTCGGCAGGCACGCTCAGCCTCCGGTGCTCTCAGATGCCACTTCACCTGAGACTTCTTCATCAACCCGCGTGTGGCGTGGATCGGAGGAAACCGTAGGCTCAGTGACGTTCTGCGGTGTTTCGGCTTTATCTTCTGCGAGCTGTTCGATGCCGCCGTTTTGCAGCACTTCATCGGCTGCGGGTGCAGGTTCCTGTCCCGGTTCTTCATCAGGGACCCCGGTGGCATCCGCGATCGCCGTGCCTTGAGCGTAGAGCTCATCCTGCATCTCGCCGGCAGCAAGTTTTTCAAATTCTTCCAGGCTGGGTAGTTCGTTCAGGTCTTTGAGCCCAAAACGCAGCAGAAAATCCTTGGTGGTCTTGTACAGCATGGGGCGCCCAACCACGGCCTTGCGTCCCGCCGTGGTAATCAGCTTGCGCTCCAGCAGGGTGCCGATCACGCCGGCAGCATCCACGCCGCGAATCTCGCTGATCTCCGGGACCGTGACGGGCTGCTTGTAGGCAATCACGGCCAGCGTTTCCAGCGCCTGCAGCGAGAGGCGAATCGGCGGCTTCAGGCTCTTGGAAAACGCGCGCACAATGTCGTGATGCTCCGGCTTGGTGGACATGCGATATCCGCCCGCCACCTGCCGGACTTCAATCCCGTGCTCCTCGCGATTGAATTCCGCCATCAGCTCTTCCAGAAAAGGTTTGAGCAGGGCACGCAGCTCGGCTTTCTCTGACTTCTCTTTATTCTTGCTCTTGCCTTTGCCTGCCGCTACTTCCTGGATGGCTTCCGCCGCTGTTTCGATTTCCGGAGCTGTGCCCGGAGCAGTCGCGCCTTCTTCCACAGCTCCCAGATGTTCTTCCGCATGCTCGGGATCAGGTTCCGACGGCTCCAGTGGGGAATTTTGCTGCGCCGCCTCTTTCAGCGCCAGCAGATCGTCTTTGAGCAGCGCGGCCATCTGGTCAAGCGTAATCGGCTCTTCCGCCGCGTAAATCAATGCTTCGAGTTGGGCTCTAATCGACATAGCACTTAGCAATTGGCATTTAGCAATCAGTAAATAGCAAAGTGGAGAATCATGCTTGTCTTACCATTCGACACCTCACGGTTTTCACTCGTCAATCTTTGGCAATTTTGGCATTTGTGGCACTTGCTTGCTCCGGCTAAGTGCCAATTGCTGAGTGCTACTTCCAATCATCTCTCGCCGACGCGGCGCCATCAGCCATCAATGTATCGAACATGGCATGTTTCTTGAGCAGGATGTCGCCGAACACACGGTCCTGGCGCAACAATATTGCCTGCAATCGCACCAGTTCGAGCAGCGCCAAAAATGATGCGATCAGTGCGTGCCGCGAGTTGATGTGCTGCAGCAGGCGCTTGAGCCGGATGGGCCGGTCTTCCATCAGCAGCCGGCGGCGGAAATATTCAATCATGTGTCCTACGGTCACGCTTTCTTCATTCACCTGCAGCATGGGACGCGACCGTGCCCGCTCCAGGATTTCCTGGAACGTCTTCACCAGATCAACCACATCGGCGGCAAGTTCCGGCTCGGTCCCCTCTGCGTGCCTGAATTCCTTCATCGCAGGATTGCTGACCACAGCATCTTCAATCTGCTGCTTCTGCAGCAGCATCTGCGCGGCATTCTTGTACTTTTCGTGTTCCAGCAGGCGCTGCACCAGTTCTTCCCGCGGATCTTCTTCCGTCCCGTCGGGCGCGTCGGGGTCGCGTGGCAGCAGCATCTTGCTCTTGATGTGGATCAGCAAAGCCGCCGTGTAGATGAACTCGGCGGCCACGTCCACGTCCAGTTGCTTCAGGTTCTCGACATACGCCAGGTACTGCGCCGTGATTTTGGCGATGGGAATGTCGTAGATATCAATGTCCTGCTTGCGAATGAGGTCGAGCAGCAGGTCAAGAGGCCCGTCATAAACCGCGCCCACAGTAACTGCGAAAGGGAATTCGCTGGTCTGAGTCTTCGCGGATTGGACGTTTTCTGTCATGAGTCGGAGTCTTCTCGTTCATTCTAATCGTTTTCGTGAGCTCGCACTGTGGTTGATCTGTGGATTACGTGAAGGCTCGTGCAATCCGCTGTTGAGTTTTGCTTTCGATTACGGCGATTGAGGGGGCCCCAGCAACTCCGCATTTGGCTTGAGGGAGTAGGGTTCGCGCGACGTCGGCGACCACGGCGATTTCTTACCCCCCGCCCCCCTTTTTTTACGACTTTTGTTGCAAGCACACGCACTTACGCAAAATCGACCCAACCTCGACCCTTGGGTCACGCCGAAATTTCCACTGGGTCACGCCTAGTTTTCCACTGGGTGACCCAAGATTTTCCTTGGGTGACGCAAGCCTTGTTTTTTGTCTTTGTCAGTTGCGACCCATCTGCCATCGGCTGATGGGTCGCAGACCAGAAACACCAAACCCCGGTTGTAGCCGGGGCAGCTAGCCGGGTCGAACCAGCGGCTAGCAATTCGTATGTTACACCAAATGTTCGCCCTGTCAAACATCATTTTTGTGACCGTCTGAGGTTCTTCTATTTTTTGGATGAGCTGGACCTGTTCTGTAACGCTTGAGCGTTTCGGATCACTACGGAGAATAGGCAAGGTCCATTTTCAGGCGGCGCTCAACACAGACCAGTTTCTGCAGCCAAAGGACGTATCACCTTGATCAATCAAGCCATGGCGCCGGCAAGAGAAGCAGAGTCAAGTAACGCTTTGCTCACTCTGGATACGACGGCAGCTTCTCTTCCACACCGGTTGGCAAAATACTATTCGCAGGGCGAGGTAAAACGTCCGCCCTCCGGAGCAAAAGCATATTTTGCCACCATTGTTCTCAGCTATGTTCCGCTGCTGATTGCTGGCTTTTTCAGCCCCAACTCATTTACGACTCCTACATCTTCATTGAAGCTCCCCTTTTTATATGACTGGAACATTGCGTTTATGTTCCTGGTCTCGTTCCCAACATTGGTCCGGATGACCGTGACGGACCAGCACGTGCTGACCAGTGCTCTGAGACAAGTGCAAAGAGACGGGATTCTAATTTTGCCGGCGGACGCGGCATCATCGCTCTCTTTGATTTGGGGACGGAGATTCAGGTCGATCAATCTATATAGCCAGGCTGTTGGAGTTATCGTCGGAGTGACCGTCGCGTACTTCAATTACCTCGTCTTCACACCGCCCAAAGTCGGATTCTGGATGGCATCTCAGGGGCACTTGACGCTGCAAGGAGTTGTGCTTCTCTGGTCTCTTTGCCTGTTTTACGGCCTTGTGCCTGTTTATGTTTTACGTAGCATGGCGGTTTCCTTTTTTCTGAAGGATATAGTCAGGCACGCGCAACTTCACCTATTGCCTTTTCATCCTGACCGTTCCGGCGGGCTGCGCCCCGTGGGCCGCTTGGGGATCCGCAATCAGTATCTGCTGACTGTGTTTGGGCTGAATGTGGTTTTCCTGTTTATCATCACAACTCATTATCTGGGAGGCAGAGGACCGTCTTACGCCATTGCCCTGGCTGCCACAGCAGCCTATGTAATCCTGGGCCCGTTTGTTTTCCTTGGCCCTCTTTTGCCTTTTCGGGCGGGCATGATCCGAACCAAGAGCGAACTGATGAGCGAGGTCGCTCAACGGCTTAGGGTTGAGCTGGACGGTGTGCGCACCAAAATGATCTCCGGCACCATCACGAAGGATGAGGAAGAACTGGTGGATCGACTGCGCAAGTTCGGAGCCGTTATTGATGAACTGCCGATTTGGCCATTTGATGCAGGAACGTTGCGTAAATTTGTGGCGGCTTACGTGTTTCCAATTTTGGGATCGGTAGGATATCCCCTGGCCAAAGCGCTGTTTGGAAAGGTTTTTCAATAACATCATCCTGCTCATAGGTATAGAGGCTCATCCGGTATCGATCGGATGACCCAGCGTGAACAGGGTGTACCGCGCCTTGTGTGAGAGCTGTGGGAGATCCTGCTGCCCATAAAAGAAAAAGAGCCCTGGCTAAGCCAGGACTCCGTAAAAGCAAGAGCAGCTTGTGCTATTTGTTGTGCTCCAAAAAGCCTTTGAGGTGCTTGGCCACAGCTTCCGCCATGGATTGCTGGTTCTTGTCGCCGCCTTTTTGCTTATTGACCGAGTAGGCCCACATCATCTTGCTGGAGTTCACGTCGATGAGCTGAACTGAGACGCTTCCTTTGTCTTCTATGCCGGCGCAATAAGCGAACAGGCAGCGGGCAATCTTGCCGCCGGTGGATTCCTGCTTGATTTCCACCGGAGCCGCCTTCAACACATAGGTTGCCTTCTTCGCATCCGTGACTACATCCACCGGAACGTGCTTCTTGGTTATGGCCGCGGCCAGGTAGGTTTCAAAGCCATTCTGCGGCTCAATATAAACGGACGGATGTCCCGTCTGCGCAAGAGCAGTCATTGAGGCCAGCAGCAATGCTGTTATGAAAAGCTTCTTCACTGAACTTCTCCTCCCAGCGCAACTCTATTGCCGAACGCGGCGCTTCACAACGTTACCTGCGTAATGACGAAACGGCCGGTTCGTGCGCTTCTCCGGTGCAAGTGAGGAGGCCGGCCCGCTGCTGCCCCGGTAATCCAAAACGTGTCAGCATTTTTTTACTTGTGTGGCACAGGCACTCCTGCCTGTGCGTTTGTTTATTGACCGCGATTCAGCTTTACCAGGGCCGTTAAAGTGGTGAGAAGATACGGAGTGGCGCCAAATGCCTTGAAAGCAATGGGCCTGCAGGCCCCCTTCTTTTTGCTTTCAGGAATACCGGAGTCCTACTTGCTGTTGCTCTTCTGCGGAGGATCGGGCCAGTAGCCCTCATGCTTTGGTGCGAGAACGATCATCACCAGGACTAGTCCCACGAGGAGAATTCCATAAATAACAAAACCACGGCCGGTCGCCGGCGTCCATCGAAACAGGATAAGCATAATGATCCCGCAAGCGACCTGCGCAACGCGCAGCAGGACCGTTCGGATTTTGGGTGGCGTGACTTTGACCCAGGGCATGGCCGCTCTCTCAGCAGATTCTACCCGGATGCACACCTGTCACGGTGATAGAAAGAAATTTGGGAGAAATGCTCAAACCTGTGCGATCGCTGAACATCCGCGTTTTGAGAGCGCACCAGCCAGATCAGACCGCGAGCGTGGAAACTCTGAAAATCGTTAACGCGTTGGCGGCTTACGGAGAGAAACTGGGACGGGCCAGCAGGGTTTCAGATTCTTTTTGCAGCTAGGCCCAGGCCGAGAACTGTCACTTTGCTGATGCCAACTCCTTCAGCGCTGTCAACACCACCGGCTCCAACAAAATGTTGTGCTTCAACCCGGGCGCAACCGTGATTATCACGTTATCGCCACGATTGCGCAGCGCCTCGGCGTAACGTTTGCTCAACTCGGGCGGCGCGACTGGATCATCGCCTCCTACCACCTATTGCCTCGGAGCGATCGCCCATGCCGTCGGTGTACCCCGGACGCAACCCCACGGCGACGGCGTTATCCAGATTCTGCGCCGCCTCACGCGCAAACTCATAGTGATAGCTGGCTTCGGCAGGTCGCCATGTAACACCACCACCAGCACAGAGTGTTTTAGATTATGCGTTGGCATGTGCGAATCTGATGTAAGAGCTTTCAAGTGCCGCGGCCGACTTTGTCGATAAAAATCCTGAAATAACATTGCCTTCTGTGTGCTTTCGCGATAAAAATACTTACCCCCTCAATCCAGTTCGAGGTACGCATTTTGCGCATACGCGGTCTTCTTTTGCCAGTTGTTGTGACTTTTGCTGTTGCAGCAGCCCACGCCATTTCGCCTCAGCTTCGGGCCAGCGTAGCCGCGGAAACCGGCGACGGCCCAACATTCTCAATCAGTCCTGAACAGTTGCGCGCGGCAGCGGCCAATGCGAAGACAGACAAGGACGCTGAAGCGACGATTCTTCTCAACGAGGAGAAGGTTAGCTTTGATGCCGATGGAAGAATGACAGATACGTTTCACATGATCTACCGGATTGAGAACCAGGATGGCGTACGAAACTGGGCTGATGTCAGCGCGCAGTGGGAATCCTGGCATCAACTGAAGCCGGAAGTGTTTGCACGCGTGATCAGCCTTGATGGCACTGTGCACGACCTTGATCCTAAGACCCTCACAGACGTACCCGTTCATGAAAACTCTCCGGACACTTACAGCGACGAGCGCGCGTATGGCGGCCCGTTTCCCGCGGTTGCAGTGGGCGCAATTGTGGAGGAGGAGATCATTACCCGTGATACCGCGCCTTTCTTTGCAGGCGGCCTTGTGCAGCGGCTGAATTTGAGCAGAAGTGTTCCTGTTGAAAAGACCCATATCGCGCTGTCATACCCGCACTCTCTGGACCTGCGCTATGCGATTCACGAGATGCCGAACGCAAAGATCACGAGAACTACTGCAAACGGAGTCGATACCATTGATGTTGAGAACGGCCGGATCGAGGCACGCAGCCGGAATCTCGACTATCTTCCACCGGATGTCGTACCTGGCGCGCAGGTGGAGTTTTCATGGGGCAAATCGTGGCAGCAGGTTGCAAAAGAGTACGCCCGGCTTACCAGCGCCAAGCTTCGAACCTCTGACGTTCAGCCTCTTATTGCCGCCCTCCGCCCGGCTCAGCATGATAATACACGCAATGAAGTCATTGGCCGGCTGGTATCCGCGCTGCATGCGAATGTGCGCTATACAGGAATCGAATTTGGCGAAGCCAGCATCATCCCGCAGTTCCCTGCGGAGGTCCTGAAACGCAAGTACGGCGACTGCAAAGATAAAGCCGCCCTGCTGGTAACCATGCTGCATGCCGCCGGAATTCCCGCCAGCCTTGCCCTTCTCGACACCGGTCCTGGACAGGACGTGAATCCTGACCTGCCGGGCATGGGGCTCTTCGATCACGCCATCGTGTACGTGCCGCCGCAGGGCAATGACCCCGAGTTGTGGATCGATGCCACGGCCCAATATGCCCGCGTGGGTGAACTGCCTTACATGGATTATGGCCGCTCGGCTCTGATCGTGGATGAAAAAACTACCGGACTCAAGAAGATCCCGGAACTGACCGCTGCGGCGAATCTGCATCGGGAGTTCAGGGACTTCACTTTGGCTGAATTCGGCCAGGCCACCATCGTCGAGAAAAATCAGGATACAGGACCGGGCGAAGCCGGCTACCGCGCAACCTATGTCTCCGAGGATAAAGGCCTTCGCCAGCGCATTGAAAACTACCTCAATAACGCGTACCTGGCGGACAAGCTGATCTCACTCCAGCATGGTGACGCCTCCGATCTTAGCAAGCCGTTCTGGGTTAGCTTTACCACCAAAGGAAAGCGGGGCAGCACGGACTACACCAGCGCGGTCATGGCAATCAGGGTGGAAGATCTATTCAATGGGTTTCCGGATTATTTCACCTCTCCCGAGGACGACAAGACAGACGATGCCGTCGATTCGCAAGCCGATAATCAGAAGCCGCGCACGCAGGATTGGCAGATTCGCCCGTTTACAAACGAATGGGACTACAAGATTAGTGCGCCTCCGGGATACAAGCTGCGCGCCCTGCCGGAAAACAAAGACGAGCAGTTTGGGACCGGCCGCTTTACGCAACGGTACACCTCCAACGGGGACGGCACGGTGGTGCAGGCAGTTTTGCGTTTTGAAAGCGGTAAATCGCGCTTGACTGTGGCCGAGGCCAAAGAGTTGCGCGATGCCGTCGTGAAGGCGCGAAGATCTGATCCTATTCTTATCGTCTTTGATTCTTTAGGGCGATCACTCATTGCGACTGGGAACGTCAAAGAAGGGCTCGCGTCGTACCAGAAGCTTATCCAACTCCATCCGACAGAAGCGCTGTACCGAGTTCAACTGGCGCGCGCTCTGCTTTCCGTGGGGCTGGGAGAACAGGCGCGGACGGTGGCTCGGGAAGCCACCGCGTTAGAACCGAACTCGGCCCAGGCATTCTCCACGCTCGGGTGGGTTCTGGAACACGATCTGATCGGCAGGCTGAGAAAGAAGGGCTTTGATTATTCCGGGGCCGTGGCCGCCTATCGCAAAGCAAAGGCTCTTGATCCCAAAGATAAAGATTTGCGGGTGAACCTGGCAATTCTCCTGGAATACGACGCCGACGGCGAGCGCTACACAGCTAAAGCCCATCTTAAAGACGCAGTGACTGAGTTCGAGGAGGTAAGAACCCTGGATAAGGATTATGCCGCCAAGTACGACGACAATGTGCTTTACGATTTGTGGTATGCAGGCGATCTGAAACGGCTGCAAGAAGAGCTGGACAGATTGCCAGCCACGGACGTGCGTCGGGGATTTGTGCTGGCCAGCACTGCCGCCGGACAGGGCAGTGATGCGGCCATAAAGAGATCTATGGAAATCACCAGCGACGAGGCAAGCCGTTACAAGGCGCTCAGCAACGCCGGCGCGCTGCTGGCGCGTGTTCACAAATACCCCGTTGCCGCAGATTTGCTCATTGCCGGCGCGCATGGCCAAGGCAACGAAGCCCAGTCAATTGCCTACGCGAATATCATCAGGAAGGCGGTTCCGCGAGAGCAGTTCAAAATTGATAGTTCTCTGCCTCAGAGTGCGCTGCTTCGCTTCTATTCAGGCATTTTCTCCGTGCCGCTCAGTTATGACCAGGTCAAGTCAATCATGAGCCGGAATGCGAACCGGCCACAGGATGAGAAGAAAGACAAGGACGAGTTCAGCAAGAAAATGGCGGGTCTGCGTATGCAGCTTGAGCGCTCCGGTCTGCCTATTGAGGTGTTGGGGGACATTGCAATTCCGAATATGCGCTTTTCCGTTGAAGGCAACGGCTCTCCGGGCTACAAAATCACGGTAGTGGCGGTGGGAACCGAACCGCAGGAAGGATTCGTTGTTCGCGAGGATGGCGCCTACAAGTTGCTGGAGTTGAGCTCAGAGAAGGGCAGCATTCCTGAGCATCTCGGATGGCAGGCGCTCGAAGAGCTGGGCAAAAACGATCTGGCCGGTGCGCGCCAGTGGCTTGATTGGGCGCGCGAGCAGGTCCATATCAACGATTCAGACGATCCCCTGGCTGGCCAGCCATTTCCGCATTTCTGGACGAGGGGGCAGCAGGGAGGCGCTGAAGAGATTCGCATGGCGGCGCTGGTGCTGGCCCCTTCCACGGAACTCAGAAATGAAGATATTGCTGCCCTGCTGAAGGCGCGCGCCTCTCTGACATCGGAAGAACAAAAGGGGCGTTTGGATCTCGTAATTGCCAAAGCTTACCGCGCGCAAGAGCGATGGTCTGAGCTGGTTCCGGTTGCCGAGCGCCTCACAAAAGCATATCCGGAATCACTCACTGCATTTGGGCTTGCTGCTGCGGCGTACGCGGGAACCGGCCGTCTAGATGAGTGGAAAAAGCTGCTCGATCAGCGGATGGCGAAACATCCTGAGGAAGACGGTTACACGCGGTCCGCTGTTCTCCTTGCGCTCTATCATGGGGATTTCGTTCACAGCCGCGAGCTGATCAAATCACTCATGGACCGGGGAAAAGCCACAACGTCCGACATGAACTCGTATGCCTGGGCCGATCTCTTCCAGCCCTCGAAAATAGATCAGGACTCCATTGAAGCTGCAGAGCGCGCGAACCAGATGACGAAAAACGCAAATTTCGCCATTATGCATACGCTCGCTTGCCTCTATGCGCGTGAGGGAAAGCCGGCGCAGGCTCGGGAACTGCTGCTGAAGGCAATGGACGCAGGGAATCTTGAGGAACCAGATTCGTCTGTATGGCTCGCCTACGGCATGATTGCGGAGCAATACGGAGCCACGGACTCCGCTCGCGCGATGTATGCGCGTGTGGAAAAACCGACGACTGAGGCGCCGGAGTCGAACTATCAGCTAGCACACCAGTTGCTCGCATCGCTGGGGAAAGCAGGCCCGGCAACCGCGGCGGGCGGAACACGCTAAACGGCATGTTGAGCCCCCGGCGCTGCTGGGAAATGCCACTCTAGATCGGTTTGCATCTGCGGCATCCATCCGAGCAAAAATATAGCCCCTGCATTTCTGCAGGGGCTTTGCCCAAGGGAGCGAGCTAAATTGAATTATCCGCCGTACGGCATGCCGCCGTGCTCAGGGGAGCCGGCCTTCTTGTCTTCCGGGATGTCGGAGACCAGGGCTTCGGTGGTGAGCATCAGAGCAGCAATCGAGGCTGCGTTCTGCAGGGCCGTGCGGGTGACTTTTGTGGGATCGATGACGCCGGCCTTGACCAGATCTTCGAACTTGTCGCTCTGGGCGTTGTAGCCGAAGTTCGATTCTTTCGATTCGCGAATCTTGCCGACCACGATGGCGCCTTCTTCACCAGCGTTGTTCACGATCTGGCGCAGAGGCTCTTCCAGAGCGCGCTTCACAATCTCCACGCCCGTCATCTCATCGTCATTCTTGATTTTGAGTTCTGCGAGCGCGGCTGCGCAACGCACCAGGGCCACGCCGCCGCCGGGGACAATACCTTCTTCCACGGCCGCGCGGGTCGCGTGCATGGCGTCTTCCACACGGGCTTTCTTTTCCTTCATTTCGGTTTCGGTCGCAGCGCCGACTTTGATCACGGCAACGCCGCCCACCAGCTTCGCCAGCCGCTCCTGCAGTTTCTCGCGGTCGTAGTCGCTGGTAACGTTTTCGATCTGTCCGCGGATCTCTTTTACGCGGCCTTCAATCTCGGCGCCCTTGCCCTTGCCTTCCACGATGGTGGTGTTGTCCTTGTCCACCGTGACTTTCTTGGCGCGGCCGAGGTCGCTGAGCTGCACGCCCTCCAGCTTCAGGCCGAGGTCTTCCGTGATTGCCTTGCCACCGGTGAGGATCGCGATGTCCTGCAGCATGGCTTTGCGGCGGTCGCCGAAGCCAGGCGCCTTGACAGCGCAAACCTGCAGTGTGCCGCGCAGTTTGTTGACCACCAGCGTGGCCAGCGCTTCACCGTCAACATCTTCCGCGATGATGACCAGCGGACGGCCCTGCTTGGCAACCTGTTCCAGAATCGGGAGCAGGTCTTTCATGCTGCTGATTTTCTTTTCATTGATGAGGATGTAGGCGTCTTCCAGTGCGGCTTCCATGCGCTCAGGATCGGTCACGAAGTAAGGGGAGAGATAGCCGCGGTCAAACTGCATGCCTTCCACGACTTCGAGCAGGGTCTCCATGGTGCGGGATTCTTCCACCGTGATCACGCCGTCCTTGCCGACTTTTTTCATGGCTTCGGCAATGATGCGGCCGATGGTCTCATCGTTGTTGGCGGAGATGGTGCCAACCTGAGCGATCATGTCGCCGCTAACCGGCTTGGAAAGGCTGTCCAGGAAGCCTTTGCTGCGCTCGCCATCTTTGCCGAGGACTCCGCAAATGGTGCCTACGGCGCGCTCGATGCCGCGCTTCAAAGCCATGGGGTTTGCGCCAGCGGCGACGGTCTTTACGCCATCACGATAGATGGCCTGCGCCAGAACGGTAGCGGTGGTGGTGCCATCACCGGCCACGTCGCTGGTCTTGCTGGCGACTTCACGCACCATCTGTGCGCCCATATTTTCCAGGTTGTCGCCCAGCTCAATTTCTTTTGCCACGGTCACTCCGTCCTTGGTAATGACGGGGGAACCGAATTTCTTGTTGATAACCACGTTGCGGCCTTTGGGGCCGAGGGTGACCTTCACAGCGTCGGCCAGGATATTCACTCCACGTAGAATCGACTGGCGCGACTCTTCACCATGCACAATTAGTTTCGGCATTGCTTATATCTCCTGTCAGATCTTCCGCTCATTGCGGAACAATTTTTGTTTGTGAAACCTGCTGGATCATGCGCTTGCTCGTGTGGCAACGCGCAGGGGGCTGCGCCTAACGGCGGCCCGCGGTGGCTTTCTCACGCTCTACCGGCTTCGCCGCGCCGCTGAGAATGCCGAAAATCTCTTCTTCCTTGATGATCAGGAACTCTTCGCCGTCAATTTTGATGTCGCTGCCGGAATATTTTCCGAACAGGACGCGATCGCCTTCCTTAACGCTCATTGGAACGTGCTGGCCGGCTTTGTCGTAGCGGCCGGTTCCGACCGCAATGACTACGCCCTCCTGCGACTTCTCTTTTGCCGTGTCGGGGATGATGATGCCTCCGCGTACCGTCTCTGCTTCCTGGACGCGGCGCACTAAAACGCGCTCTCCAAGGGGAGTCAGCTTTGCCATGGGTAACTACTCCTTTTTAATAATTTGAATTTACTAGGGCTGTTTGGGGCTTTCGACGGGCATGCCTGCTAGCACTCATTCCCATCGAGTGCTAATTATAGGTGGAAGCTCTGAGCTTTGTCAAGATGCTGAACGAAAAAAGTTGAGCGTAAATGACTAAAGTTCCCGGATTTCCGATCCTTTACCTTAAAAAGGTAAGCGCTTCAGCGACTTAGAAGCATTCGAATGCGCTTTGCTCGCCTGATGCCTTGCTGCTTCTGCTCCTCCAGGCTCATTCTGGAGTGCCGCTGAGAGACTCTGGTTTTATGTTGCGGTGGGCGACGGCTTGGCGCATACTCCATACCCAACAAGCACGGCGGGTACTGTCCCCCTCGAACCCAGGAGTCTGGCCCGCGTATCCTCCGAACCCGATCCTCTGCCTGCAGTTACAGGCTTGGAGCGTGGGGAGTTGTCAAAATGACGTCTTCCATGCTGGTTGCAGTCCACCGCGATGTTCCTCAAAGTCTTTTGTCTCGAAGCGCCCTCATCGTTGTTTTCGGTTTGGTTTGCGGCTTGGTTTTCAACGCAACCGCGCTCGGCCAATCCGGTCCGCAAAGTGGAATGATTGCCGTTCGCGGGCAACACGATTTCAATTTGCTTTTCGCAACCGAGCAGGCTGCAGTGATTCCCGCGCCGCCGGGCCAGAGCGCGGCCCAAAGAGATTCGAAGCACAAGATCCCCGCCAAATACGATGTGAGCCGAATTGGCGAACGCCGCGTGGATAGAGGCCTGGATTTGTACTCCATCGCGCAGGAGCAGGCCATTGGCAAGAGAATGGCAGAAAAGATTGAAAGGGAATGCAGGCTGGTCAAAGATCCTGTGGTAACGCAGTACGTCGAGGATTTGGGACAAAGGCTGGTAAGAAATTCAGATGCCAAGATACCTTTCACCATCAAGGTCATTGACAATGATGAGGTCAATGCATTCGCCTTGCCCGGCGGGTATTTGTACGTGAATAGCGGCCTCATTCTGGCTGCACACAATGAATCCGAACTGGCTGCTGTAATGTCCCATGAGATCGCCCACGTGGCGGCGCGGCATGCGACAAGGAACATGACCAAAGCTGAGTTGTGGAACATCGCCTCCATGCCGCTGATGTTTTTTGGCGGCCCAATAGGAATGACGTTGCGGCAGGTCTCAGGCTTTGCCTATCCGATGACCGTTCTTAAATTCAGCCGTGATGCTGAGCGGGAAGCCGACCTGCTGGGGATTGAATACGCATATGCGGCAGGGTACGACCCGGCATCGTTCGTCAACTTTTTTGAGCGCCTCAAAGCGAATAAATTCAGGAAGAACTTTATCGCCAAGACATTCGCAACACACCCCATGAACCATGATCGAATTGAGCGGGCACAGAAGGAAATCGCAACCATGCTGCCTCCGCGTGACGAATACATCGTGGACACCAGTGGGTTCCGGAATGCCCAGGAGCGCCTTCTTGAAGATTCGGGCGAAGCGCTTGTACTGCACCGCGGCCGAACACATAACGGCGGCCCCATTTTGCATCGCCGCACCATGGATAAGATTCCTTCTCTCCCTGGGAAGGCGAACATTTCAGATAACTGAGCAGCGCGGCACGCCGGAGAAACTATCTACACAGCTTTACTGCGCGATTTTTGTGGCGATTTTGGAGCGCGCGCAAAATTGCGCATCAGCTCTTGTTTCCAACCATCGGACCAGAGATTGCGGTGTTTTAGATATGCTTCCATGAAGAGGAGCGGGTCGCGTCCACGCTCCAGACGGCATTCAATCAAGGATGGGCCAAGTCCCTGCCGTGCCCGCCGCGTGCTCTCCTCCGCAACGCGATAGACAGCGACAACGTCGTTTCCATCGACCGTAATGGCCGGCAGGAGCTGCTGTACTTCGCTTCGCAGCCCGGCGAATGCATCCTGGTTTTCAGCAGGGGAGTGGGCGAGCACGAATACCACCGGCAGCTTCCGGCTGGAGGCGAAACCCACTGCAGAGCGCCAGGAATCCTCACCTTGCACAATTTTGCTCAGGCATAGCACCACGCAAGGCCGCTCCAGCAACTTGCAGGCGAGAGCCATGCCTGCGGCAAGATGCAACTGATTGGAACTCGAGATTGTGCCGGCGTTTTCACTTTCGGCTTTCTCTGAAGTTGAAGGACCCGCTTGCAGCGAGGCTCCTTGGATTGAATGAACGAAATGGCGATACGGGGAGGGCGCTACAAAATCCCCATCGCGTAGATGGATTGCGGCGCCCGAGATGATGGCTTCAAGGCCATGACCGGACACTTCGCCCCGCATCTCCCCGCGGATCGCACGATCAAGTTCGCGGCACTTCAGCATTGCGGCGTAGAGTCTCTTCAAGCGCTCAGCGCTCATCGGAGATGCGCCATTGGATTCGTTCTTCTTCGGCTCAAGGCGTTGCCGGTTTGAGGGCAGGGCGTCTCGATGGCGACTGGCTGGAGCTCGGCGATTATCGGCTGCGGACATGATGGAGCGGTAACAGGATTTACCATGATATATCCAGAGAATTTTTTTGAGTTCACAAATCTGTTGGCCATCAGATTCTGAGATTGCAAAAGGTGCGACGCAACTTTGGTTCCAATATTTGAGCCGGATTTTCAACAGCAAAGTGAAAAACAGTGTGGAAAATGCTCTGATTACCAAGGTAACTGCGCGCCAAACTGCGCGTTTTCACGCTTTGCACTGGATCGGGTGCGACTATGAATTCTTGGTGAATTTTAAGCGCGATTTTGCGTCCGGCGGTTCTGTGTCGGTGCCCAACCCGGGACATTGTTTCAAATTCTGATCGCATGAAGGTTCGAATAGACAAACTCATGGTGGAGCGCGGTCTTGTTCCTTCTCGCGAACGCGCGCAGGCCATGCTCCTGGCAGGCCGCGTGCTGGTTCGCGGACAGAAAGTGGAAAAAGCCGGTACGAACGTCGAGAGCGATGCTGAGATCCGCCTGCTCGGCGAAGACCTGAGATATGTCAGTCGCGGAGGGCTCAAGCTGGAAGCGGCACTTGAAAATTGGCGGATTGCTCTCGATGGCCGCACCTGCCTCGATGTGGGAACTTCCACCGGCGGCTTTACAGACTGCATGCTGCAGCATGGCGCGGGCCAGGTGATTGCCGTCGATACGGGATACGGCCAGATTGCGGCGCGACTGCGAGCCGACCAGCGCGTGAAGCTGCTGGAAAATACCAATGCGCGTTATTTGAAACCTGAGCAATTGCTTGGGACGGGCGCTCTTCTGCCAATCAGTTTTATCGCCATGGACGTGTCATTTATCTCTGTTACACTCATCCTCCCGGCGGTGCTGCAAGCCGCATTTCCGGAACCGGCAGGGCGAGCGCGTGAGCTGGTTGTGCTGGTCAAACCGCAATTTGAAGTCGGCAGGGAACTGGTGGGCAAAGGCGGGATCGTGCGCGATGAAGGGGCGCAGAAGGGCGCAGTGGCCAAGGTTCGCGGCGGCGTGGAAGCGCTGGGTGGCCGTAAACTGGATGTAATCGATTCGCCCATCCTCGGCGGCGAGGGCAACCGGGAGTTTCTGCTATACGCGGAATTCTGATGAAACGAGCGTCGATTATCTCCAAAGAGGGCAAGCCGGAACTGAAGCGCCTTGTGCCCGAAGTTGCCGGCTGGCTTGTAGCGCATGATTACAAAGTGACTGTGGATGCAGCCTCGCGCGAGTTCTGGCCGGATGGGGAACCGGCAGAGCGCGAAGATCTGGTCAGCAAGAATCCAAACTTCGTTGTGGTCCTTGGCGGCGACGGCACATTGCTTTCCACGGCTCGCAACGTGTCGCGCGCCGGCATTCCCGTTCTTGGCGTGAATCTGGGCTCCCTTGGATTCCTGACGGAAATCCGTCTGGATGAAATCACTAAAGCCCTCGACGCGATCGACGCCGGAAATTGCGAGCTCAGCCTACGTGGGATGCTTCACTGCCAGGTACACCGTAGGGGAAAGTGCGTGGCCGAGTATGACGCGGTGAATGATGTTGTGATGAACCAGCGCGCTGTCGCCCGCATCACAGACTTTGAAGTCATGGTGAACGGCAAATTCGTTTCCCGATACAAAGCCGATGGACTTATCATTGCCACTCCCACAGGTTCCACCGCGTACTCTCTTGCCGCGGGAGGCCCCATCGTTTCACCGGAAGTTTCCGGATTCCTCATTACCCCCGTGGCCTCTCATGCACTGACCAATCGACCGCTGGTGGTGCGCGATACGGCAGTGATTCAGGTGAAAGTGATTGTGACCCGCGAACAGGCTTATCTTACGGTGGACGGACAACAAGGCGAACCGCTGGAAGAAGACGACATTGTGGAGTGCCGGAAGTCTGAGTTCAAAGTGAAATTGTTCAAATTCCAGGAGCGGTCGTTCTTTGATGTGTTGCGCACCAAATTGAAATGGGGCGAAAGGTAGAGGCCCCATGAGAATGCGCAACTTTGTTCATGGCTGCTTCATGTTTCTTGCTCTTCTCTGTGCGACGCTCGCCGCGCAGTCAAAGCCCGCTGCCGACCTGATCGTCACCAATGCAAAAGTATGGACGGTGGACAAGGTTCGTCCCCAGGCGGAAGCGTTCGCGGTGGTGGGGGACAGGATTGTGGCCGTGGGCTCGTCGGCGGAGATGGATGCGTGGCACGGGCCGCAGACCAAAGTTGTGGACGCGCAAGGCCGGCTGGTGCTTCCGGGATTTGATGACGCTCACGTCCATTTCGTAGTGGGCGGAAATCATCTGCAGGCGGTGCAGCTCAAGGATGCGGCCAGCGCGCAGCAATTTGCAGCGCGCATTGCTCAACGTGCCCGGAAAATGCCGAAAGGCGACTGGATCACAGGCGGCGATTGGGATGAGCAGAAATGGTCGCCTCCGGATTTACCCAGCAGCGAGATGATCGATGCGGCCACTCCAGAAACGCCGGTGTTTGTGAACCGCTATGACGGTCATGAGTCGCTGGCAAATTCTCTGGCGCTGCATCTGGCCAACATCACCGCCAAAACTCCGGATCCACCGGGAGGCCAGATTCTCCACGACAAGCAGGGCAATCCCACGGGCATTTTGCGTGATTCTGCTCAGGAACTGGTCGAGAAGGTGATGCCGCCCATGTCTCATGCTCAACGCATGAGGGCCATTCACGAGGCCATGGATTACGCAGCTTCCCTTGGCGTGACCAGCGTACAGGACATGGACCCTTCTTATGATGACGTGAAAGCTTATTCCGAATTGATGGAGGATAAGCAGCTCGATGTCCGGATTTATGTTGCGCCAATTGAGACTGACTGGAAGGACCAGGCGAAACTCGGGATCCGCCACGCGTTTGGAACGCCGTTTTTGCGCATGGGAGCGGTGAAGGGATACGCCGATGGATCGCTCGGTTCGGAAACGGCGTACTTCTTTGAGCCGTACACGGACAATCCCCGGAGTCACGGACTCTTGAGCAGTGAAATGCATCCGCCTTCGGCCATGCTACAACGGCTCAAAGCTGCCGATGCCGCGGGACTCCAGCTTTGCATTCACGCCATAGGAGATCGCGCTATCTCCATGGTGCTCGACATATTCCAGCAGATTGAGAAGACCAACGGAAAAACAGACCGGCGCTGGCGTATTGAGCATTCGCAAACGGTCGCACAGAAGGACTTTGCCCGCTACGCGCGTCTCGGCGTCGTTGCCTCAGTGCAGCCATACCATGCCATTGATGACGGCCGTTGGGCGGAAAAAAGAATTGGTCCGCAGCGCATTCAGCGTAGTTACGCCTACCGCACATTTCTTGATAACGGCGTAAGGCTGGCCTTCGGGACAGACTGGCCGGTGGCGCCTCTCAGCCCGATGTGGACGATCTATGCTGCTGTAACCCGCGCAACGCTGGACGGTAAGAACCCTGACGGCTGGATTCCGGAGCAAAAGCTAACGGTGGCTGAAGCGGTGGAGGCGTACACCATGGGCTCCGCCTATGCGGAATTTCAGGAAGACCAGAAAGGCTCCATCACACCGGGCAAGCTGGCGGATTTTGTGGTCCTGAGTGACGACATCTTCCACATTCCTCCATCGCAGATCAAGAACGTGAAGGTGGAAGCGACGTATCTGGGTGGGAAGCTAGTCTATGGAGGTCTGGAGTAGATCCTTTATCCGGATGAAAGCGGAACTCGAAGCTTTCATCAAATTCACCGAGTCCGGATAGCCGGCGCGGGTTTCCGAGGCTCAGCGCGGCTATTGCTTGCTCTCTGCACCCGGGTCGCCGCTAATCCTTACGGATTGGGCTGTATAGTCGTTGCCCTGAAAAACAGCCACGATGGTCACTTGCTGTCCGACCATAAGGTTCCTGGACCCCGATAGTTCCTGAGGTGAAAAATGGATGTCGTAGGTCTTGCCGTCCACATTCTGGACCGCCAGCAGCCCGCGATGCATATCGAGGTAGGCAAGCTTGCCCGCAAATGTGAAAGCCGCTCCGGGCATGGCGATTACGTTGATTTGGCGCGCGATCCCGCGGTTTCCGCTTTGAGCGGAAAATTTCACATTCACCAGCGCACCGGGCTTTAGCGCGGCCAGGCTGATGGGGGTGTTGCCGTTCGTAATCTGCGTTTCCTTATCTACTCCAAAATAGACCGGCACGGAATTGATGTTGTCACGCAAACTGACCTGGCCATGTGCTGTGTCGACCGCTGTGACTTGGCCGCTGGCATCGGCCGGGGGAGCAGCGACGCCGAGCCGGATGTTCCGCGCCAGAATGTCGTGGTTGTTCTTGTCCAGGATTGTATCCACATAAACCCGCTCACCCTTTTTTAGGGCAAGTGGGGTGGCTTCAGCGCCGTTTTGGAAAATGTGGGTGCGCTCGTCGAAGCTAACTTTCCATTTCCCGCCGCCAAAGACTTTGATCACCATGCGGTTCCTGATCCTGTCCACGTCGCGAATGACTCCCCCCACGAGCGTTGTTGTGCCCGATGGAAACGGAGGAGGATCAAGGATAGGGTCGTGACCGCTCGTGGAGAGTCCGCCTGAAGTAGCTGAGCTGTCCAGAATCTCCGTTTTCGGCATCGGCGGTGGTGCAGAAGATAGGGCGGATCCCGTTGCAGGCTGGGCGATGCCGGACCCCGCTTTCATCGCTGGCGGCTTCGTCCCATTACTGGGTTCGGGAGGAACTGAAGCAGACGGCGCATTCCCGGCTGAAGGAGCCGCCGAGGGTTGTGTCGCAGCGGTGCTGCTCCCAGAGTTGCCCGGTTGTGGGTTCGCAATGGGCGTCTGCGGTGTTCCGGAGCCATCTCTGGGTTGAGAGGATGCAGGCTGCTGTTGCGCCCACGCGAAGGCAGTAAGGAAAACCAAGATCGCAACAAAGAATGGGGAACGGTGCATACGTTTTTTGCGTCCAACAGAACTGGGCGGCGACACCAGTTCCAAAGCCAGTTGGATGCAGAAGAGAGCAGCTCAGATGGCAGAGCATGCTTCTAAGGTGAAAAAGCTTATGGCTGAGCACCCAACCCGAACTCACCTGCGCTCCATCCAACAGCAAAGCAGAGCTACTGCCTCTGACGCGAACTCGCTTGAGGTCCCAGGATTCCGCATGCGCTTTTATGTGCTGACATTTCTGCTTCTTTCGCTCGGATTGGTTTCGAGCGAAGCCCAGCAATTCCGTATACCACTGCCCAAAAAGAGCAAATATACCCCGGTACAGCAGCTCAACCGCGACGGTGTGAAGGCCTTACAGAAGCACAATATCGAAAAGGCAAAGCGCGACTTCTATAGAGCCTACCTCATTGACCCCAATGACCCATTTACGCTGAACAATCTCGGGTACCTGGCGGAACTGGAAGGCGACCTTGATCGTGCGCAGCGCTACTACGATCAGGCGGAAGCCAACACCTCAGACGCAATCATTGAGCGTTCGACTGCGCCGCAGGATCTCGGCAAGCCGGTGGATAAAATCGCGGGGCGCACTGCCGAAGGGCCGATGAAAGTCAACCAGTTGAATAGTGAAGCCGTGCGCCTCCTGAACCAGGATCGCGCCCCGGAAGCAGATCTGGTATTGCAGAAAGCCCTTAAGATTGAGCCGGACAATCCGTTCTCCCTCAACAATATGGGTTTTGCCAAAGAGAAAGAGGGAGAACTCGAAGATGCAATCCACTATTACAGCAAAGCCGCGAAGACAGGATCACGGGACCAGGTGATCGTCACCCTGAACAAAGAGTGGCGGGGCCGACCCATCAGCGAAGTTGCGAGACAAAACGAGGACAAGGCGCGCAAAGAGCTGGCGCGTTCCAGCAATGTGGAAGACCAGGTAGCGCGGCTGAATCTGCGCGGCGTCTCAGCCATGAACCGCAATGACCGCGCTACCGCGCGCAAGGACTTCCAGGAGGCATATAAGCTGGATCCAAGGAATTCTTTCACCATCAATAACATGGGTTATCTGGCGGAACTCCAGGGAGATAAGGAGACGGCGAGCTCATATTATGAGCAGGCGGAAAGGGCCCGCCGCGCCCACGAGCGCGTGGCCGTTTCAACCCGCCCGGAAGCGGAAGGGAAGCTGGTGGGGACAGTAGCGGGGCAAAGCAATGACCTGGTTGATTCGGAGATGGATGCCATTGCCCAAGCCAGGCGCAGAGGCGGAAAACCTCCGGTCTTACGTACCAGAGATAACCGTGCTGTCATTGACACCGCGCACCCAACCAGCAATACAACTCCCGATGTCCTTCCTCCAGGCCTGCAGGAGGAACCCGCCGAACCCGCGGCGCCACAGTCCGACCAACCACCGCAGTTAAAGACGCGAACGCCAAGGCAGAATAACGCGCCGCAGCAGACCCCGCCGAATGGGACTGCGCAGCCTCCGTTGTAATACGAGACCCCCGGCTTCCGATTACAGAATCGGTCCTACCCCGGTGCCTACACCCGCAGGTCCGTGCAACGCGGCTTCCACGAAGCGCTTGGCGGCAGTAGCCGCGTTGAAGATGGATTTGCCCTTCGCCAGCCCGCACGCCAGCGAGGTAGAGTATGCGCAGCCCGTGCCATGCGTGGATGAGGTGACAATTTTTCCGCCCTCCATGACCGCGGCAGTCTGCCCGCGAAGGAGAATCAAGTCGGTTGGAGAGTTCAGGTGTCCGCCGGTAATGATGACATTGTTCGCACCCATTTGCTGAAGACGCAATGCTGCCCGTTCCATTTCTTCCCGGTTGTTTACCTCCATACCGGAAAGAGCTGCTGCTTCGGCGATATTGGGTGTAATCACGGTGGCTTGGGCGAGCAAACGGCTCTTCAGCAGTTCAATCCCGTCTTTGGAAATCAGCTCCGCTCCGAACGATGATTTGAGGATTGGATCCAGCACGACCTGGCTCGGCTGATGGCGCTTGAGAAATGCTGCCACCGCCCTGGCTACCTCGGCTGACCCGAGCATGCCGATCTTGACGGCGGCGATATCAAAATCCACCGCCAACTCCTCCAGGGTCTCGGTGATAATTCTGCCTTCAATTGGGTCTACGCGTAGGACTCCGCGTGTAGATTGAACCGTCAGGGCTGTGATGCAAGAGATGCCGTAGCAACCATGTGCGCCAATGGTCTTAATGTCGGCGGTGATTCCTGCGCCCGATGAAGGATCATATCCGGCGATGGAAAGCACTACCGGCTTATATCTGGTTTTCTTGTTGGCCATGGGGTCGAAAAACAGACTTTTATTGTAAATACACGAACGGTTCAGCCCTAACCGCTCAGAGCAGTTTTCGGGATTCAAGGTGCGAGACCATCTGGATTCTGACCGACGGGCTTTATCGGCGTTTATCTCGTCGCGATGACAGCTCTGACCGTCTGGAACTGTGGGCAGTTTCTGCTCAGCATTTATGCCAGTATTGGACTTTATGTGGCGGATTGTGGCTACAGCGCTAACGGCGGCTAGATTATGCAGTCTAAAGGTCAACCTGAGTAGTAGAATGAACCGACAAAATAGAAAACGTTTGCGTCAAGGACCTTTCAACCCGTTCATGTGGAGGCAACTATGAGGTCTTCCTGCCGGCTGCTTATTGTTCTACTCCTGCTCACCGCATTATCGACATTGCAGGCCCAGACCAGAAAGCGATCTTCGCACGCTGCTGCCAGGATGCAGCAGTCCACGTTTCAGGTTCCAGTGGAATACTACAAGCTGCCGAACGGCTTGCGTGTGGTGCTGTCACCCGACCATACCGCGCCGACTGTGACGGTTGCGGTGTATTACCGCATTGGGTTCAGGGTTGAGCCTCGCGACCGCACCGGCTTCGCCCATTTGTTCGAGCACATGATGTTTCAGGGCTCGCGGAACCTGGGCAAAATGGAATTTATCAAGCTGGTGCAGAGGAACGGCGGCATTCTGAACGGTTCCACCCGGTTTGACTTCACCAATTACTTTGAGGCGCTTCCCTCCAACAAGCTGGAGACAGCATTGTGGGCGGAGGCCGACCGCATGCACGGGCTGAACATCACGGAAGAGAACCTGAAGAATCAGCAGGGCGTGGTCGGCAATGAAGTAAAAGTCAACGTGCTGAACCGGCCTTATGGCGGCTTTCCATGGCTGGACATGCCGCAGTATGCCAATACCAACTGGTACAACGCTCATAACTTTTATGGTGATTTGAAGGATATTGAGGCGGCCAAGCTTGGCGACGTGCAGAAATTTTTCAAGACCTACTATGTGCCCAGCAACGCAGCCCTGGCCGTGGTGGGCGACTTTGACCCGGCACAGGCAAAGGAATGGATCAAGAAGTATTTTGGCGACATTCAGTCGCCTCCACAGCCGAAACTGCCCAACCTTTCCGAGCCACGGCAGGAAAAAGAAAAACGTGCGACCATGACTGACCCGCAGGCAAGGCGACCGGCTATCGCTCTGGCCTATCACATGCCCCCACGCAATACCCCCGAGTACTATGCCATGGGGATTCTGGATGAACTGCTGCTCCAGGGTGATGACAGCCTGCTCCATGAGGAGCTGGTAAAAAAGCGGGCGCTTACAGGGGACGTGCAGGGCGGCATCAACCTGCTGGGCAATATGTACGATTACAACGGTCCCATGCTGTGGACCGCTTATTTGTTCTACGACAACAATGTGAAACCTGAGACGATCGTCTCCGCGGTAGATTCTGTCGTAGATAAGCTTCAGGCCAAACCCATTGACCAACAGACGTTGGACCGTTCGCTGACCAAGCTGCGTTCCGATCTTTACGACACTGAAGGCGGTACCTTCGGCGTCGGATTGGCAGATTTGCTGTGCAGCTTCTCGCTCTTTGACAACAACCCGGCGCGCGTCAACACGATTGAAGAGCAGTTTCGGAAGGTAACGCCCGCCTTGATTCAGAAAACCGCGCGCGAATATTTGCGGTCGAGCAACCGCACCATCCTCGTAGTAGAGCCAGGACAGGCCGCCGCAACCGGGCCGGCTAAAGCGCCCAAACAGGGCAATTAAGGAGGGGAGCCATGAATATAGGAAGAATGTTCAAGTTAATAGTTGTTTCAGGCATGGCTCTGAGCTGGAGCCTCGCAAGTTTGGCCCAGAGCGCCGGCGCGGAACACAAAGAATTACCGCCGCCGGGAGGTCCTCCAAAAGCCTTCCATTTACCGCAAAAAGAAAAATTCACGCTGCGGAACGGATTGCAGGTCACCATGGTTCCTTATGGACACCTGCCGAAAATCAGCATCGCAGTGATGGTGCGCGCCGGCGCGTTGAATGAGGCCTCCGGGCAAGTGTGGATTTCGGATTTGGTCGGCAGAATGATCAAAGAAGGCGGCACCACGTCTCGCAGCACCGAACAGGTGGCGCAGGAAGCCGCTTCCATGGGAGGCTCTATTGATGTAAACGCCGGGGAAGATCAGACAGAAATCGCTCTTGACGTTCTTTCCGACTTTGGCGAAAGGGCGGTTGCCCTGCTGGGCGATGTTGTCGAACATCCGTTGCTGCCGGAATCAGACTTGGCACGGATGAAGCAGGATGCGGAACGTCGCCTCGCCATTGCCTTGTCTCAGTCACAGCCTCTCGCCCGCGAGCAGTTTATGAAGGCGCTCTACCCTGATCATCCCTATGGCCGGGTGTTTCCCACGCAGGAGATGATCGCGAAATACACCATCGCGGATGTGCAGAAGTTTTATAAAGATAATTTCGGCGCGGCCAGAACTCACATTTACGTGGCAGGAAAGTTCGATGAGCCGGCGATGAAAAAAGCGATTACAGAAGCTTTTTCCAGCTGGCCCAATGGGCCGGCGCCTCTCATTGAGGTGCCCAAGCCGATATCGAAGCGCGAATTCAGCCTGATCGACCGTCCCAAGGCTGCTCAGTCGACGGTCTATGTCGGCCTTCCCACGGCTTATCCAGGGGAGGAGGACTACATCCCGTTGTCCGTGACCAATACATTGCTGGGAGGGTCATTTGCTTCCCGCATCACATCCAACATCCGCGAGCAGAAAGGTTATACCTATTCACCTCGCAGCCTGCTTTCGAGCCGGTATCATGATGCCTTCTGGGCGGAAATTGCTGATGTGACCACCGCAGTCACCGGTCCTTCTCTGAAGGAAATCTTTTATGAGATCAACCGGCTGCAGAAGCAACCGCCCTCTGAAGCAGAATTAAAGGGCATTCAGGATTACATTGCCGGTGTCTTCATTCTGGCAAACTCGTCGCGACAGGGCATCATTAGCCAGTTGGCGTTCGCAGACCTCAACAATTTGGGCGACGACTACCTTGAGACTTACGTTAAGAAGGTCTATGCCGTTACTCCGGAGCAGGTACAGCAGATGGCGGAGAAATATTTAGCCACTGACAAAATGACAATTGTGGTGGTTGGCGATAAATCAAAAATTGCCGACCAACTCGCTCCTTACGAGCACGGCAGCGGCCAGTAATTAGATGCGGATGGAACTCCGGACTTAAGCACGCCGCGCATCGTACGCTATACGTGGATGGAATTCGTGTGTGAGCTGAATCACACTGCGCACAACCGAAGAAATATAGGTGCTTGGAACAGCAACACACTGCATGCGGGGACGCGAGCTGCTCCCTCTCTTTCCTCTTGACAATACATCGATTTCGACTACCTTTATGGGCCAACAGATCGCCCGCTTCCGCATAAGGAAGCAGGCGGTTGTTTTCCTCGAAATCCCAAAAGGACTAAGCCTTGGCGGGATTCTTGTGGAAGCACACACTCAAAAGCTTTGTTTGGTGCTGCGTGAACTGCCGGTCACCATGGCCGTAAACAAGAAGGAGAGAACAAAATGGCAGAGTTAACAGACAGCGGTATGTTGAAAGAGTGGTGGGCAAACCCTGCCGTAGTGGGGCTGATGGGATTCGGCTTGACTACGATGGCAACCGGTTTGCATAACGTTGGCTACTGGAGTGCAGGGCCAACTCTGGCCCTGGCAATCACGTTCGGAGGCACCGCCCAATTCATCGCCGGCATTGTGGACCTGCGGAAGGGAAGTATCTTCGGCGGCTCCGCCTTCATGTCCTACGGCGCCTTTTGGTGGTCTTTATTCGCGCTGTTATACGTGCAGCCGAAAACGGGCATTCCGGCAGGCCATCCCGAGGAACTCGGTTTCTTCCTTATGTGGACTCTATTCACATTCGGTTTCTGCATCGCCGTTCAGGGTGTTGGCAAGTTTCTGGCCGCGCTGTTCTGGCTGCTCTTGTTGGCGTTCATTCTGCTGGACTTCGTGAGTGTGGGCAAGTGTCCGCCAGCCGTTGCCGGGTGGGAGATCTTCATCACCGGACTGGTTGCCTGGTACATTGCCACGGCGACGCTGACAAATGCAGTCTATAACAGGATGGTCCTTCCGCTGGATGCGCCGAAGGGTCGCGCGCTCGAAAAGACTGCCGGAAGCGCGAAAGCGTAACCGGCTGCTGTTTCAACTGACGCGCCGACGATAAAGTAAGTTCGGGATGCTTTGAAACGGGCCGCTGGATGCTCTCCCGCGGAATGGCTCCAAGGGAGAGTGTCTTCAGCGGCTGTGACTTCCGGCCAGATTACGCCTCATCGAGCAACGATGCAGCCCGTAGCTCCAGGCTATCCACGGTGTTCGATTAAGACTTTCGGCGAGATTCGAGAGCCGCACTGGGCTGGAAGGAACAAGAATTCTTCTCTGGTTGGAGCAACCTTCATCACACACGACCTGCTGCCGCCAGGACTTAAAAATTGGACACGCGCAGTTCAGGTGAACAGTGTAGGATATTTGCGTATTCGAACCAGCCGCACACCAGCTTGCAGCCCGCGCCTGCGGGGAGTATTCTTCCGGTTCGAAAACGAGAGGGGGTCAATATTGTTATGCCTGACGCTCGCTTGATGAAAACCTCAGAACAAGATACAGACCTAACTGAAGCGCAGATTGCCGTCCATTGGAGAGAAGAACAGTATTACTACCCGAGCGCAAAATTCATAGGCCAGTCGAACTTGAGCGATCCGGCCGTGAATGAGCGGTTTTCTGAAAAAAATTTTCCTGAATGCTTCCGTGAATATGCCGACCTGCTGAGCTGGGACCAGTACTGGCACACCACTCTCGACACCAGCGATGCGCCGTTCTGGAAATGGTTTGTGGGCGGGAAGCTGAACGTGGCCTACAACTGCATCGACCGCCACCTCGAAAAGCACAGCAATAAGGCCGCGTTTATTTTTGTCGGCGAACCTGAAGAAGAGCCGCCGCTGGCCATTACCTATCAGGACCTTTATTACCGGGTGAACGAGATGGCCGCGCTGCTGCGCGATTTTTGCGGCCTGAAGACCGGTGAGCGTGTGACCATTCACATGCCTGTGGTGCCGGAGTTGCCGGTAACCATGCTGGCTTGTGCGCGCCTGGGATTGATCCATTCCGTCGTTTTCGGCGGCTTCAGCGGTGAAGCCTGCGGAATGCGCGCTGCAGATTCAGGAAGCAAAGTGCTGGTGACCGTTGACGGTTACTACCGCAGCGGCCAAATGACGGATCATAGAGAAAAAGCTGACATCGCTGTGGCGATCGCTCAGAAAGAAGGACAGAAAATAGAGAAGGTGCTGGTGTGGCGCCGCGAAGCAGGAAAATATCATTCGGCCAAGCCCATGGTGCAAGGCCGGGACTTTTTTGTCGATGAAGTGCTGAAAAAATACCACGGCCAGATCGTGAAGCCCGTTTCCATGCCTTCCGAAGCGCCGCTCTTCCTCATGTACACCAGCGGAACCACGGGCCGCCCCAAGGGTTGCCAGCACGGTACGGGAGGTTATCTCTCCTATGTGGCCGCAACCTCTAAATACATTCAGGATATTCATCCTGAAGACGTGTACTGGTGCATGGCTGATATCGGCTGGATCACCGGGCATTCCTACATTGTCTATGGCCCGCTAGCGTTAGGTGCGACCAGCGTTCTGTTCGAAGGCGTGCCGAATTATCCTGACGCAGGGCGTCCGTGGCGGATTGCCAAACGGCTGAACGTAAATATTTTCCACACCTCGCCCACTGCCGTACGCATGCTGCGCAAAGCGGGACCAGACGAGCCCGCCAAATATGATTACCATTTCAAACACATGACCACCGTAGGCGAGCCAATCGAGCCGGAAGTGTGGAAGTGGTATTACGAGGTTGTCGGAAAGGGAGAAGCTGCAATTGTGGACACGTGGTGGCAAACCGAAACCGGCGGCTTCTTGTGCAGCACCAAGCCGGCCATTGATCCCATGAAGCCAGGCAGCGCCGGGCCGGCGCTTCCCGGAATTTATCCCGTGATTTTCGACGAGGAAGGAAAAGAGGTAAAGCCGGGCTCTGGGAAAGCGGGCAACATCTGTATCCGCAATCCCTGGCCGGGGATTTTCCAAACCATTTGGGGCGACCGCGACCGCTTTGTCCGCCAGTACTATCAGAAATACAACAAAAACCAGCAGAGCAAAGACTGGCGCGATTGGCCCTACTTCGCCGGCGATGGCGCGGTGCAGGCTCCGGACGGTTATTTCCGCATCCTGGGCCGGGTGGATGACGTGATTAATGTCGCCGGACACCGCCTGGGCACTAAGGAACTCGAATCAGCCTGCCTGACGGTTACAGAAATTGCAGAGGCCGCGGTCATTCCCGTCGCTGACGAAGTGAAAGGCCGCGTGCCGGAAGTCTACGTTTCGCTGAAGCCGGGCGTTCCTCACAGTGGCGGCATGATCGAAGAGAAAGTCAGGGAAGCGATTGAAGCCCAGATTGGTAAAATTGCACGCCCGCGCAAGGTTCACGTGGTTCCGGATATGCCGAAGACCCGTTCGGGTAAAATCATGCGGCGCGTGCTGGCGGCCATCTCCAACCAGATGGATACTGGTGACGTAACAACCCTGGCCAATCCTGACGTGGTCGAGCAGATCCGCGTGATGGTGCAGGGAAGCAAGAAGGTTGTGACGAAAGAGGCTCCCGAAGACATCAAGAGGTTTGGAGAAGAAGCGTAAGGCGTTCGTCTGGCAGAACAGAAAGTGCAGTGAGCCGTATCAATCAACGAACGGTTGTGCATGCTGAACTGAGGAGGCGTCAATGAAGGAAAAAGAAAAGAAGGGCAAGGGTGTATCGCGAAGAGATTTTATCAAGATGGCTGGTGGAAGCGGGATGGCTGCCGGTGCGCTCGGCCCGGCGTTCTTGTTCCCGGAACGGGCAGCGGCGCAGCAGAAGACGCTGAAGATAGCGCAATGGAGCCACTTTGTTCCCGCTTATGACACCTGGTTTGACAATACTTTTTGCAAGCAGTGGGGACAAAAACACAACACGCACGTAATGGTTGACCACATTAACCTGAATGAACTTCCGGCGCGTGCCGCGTCCGAGGTGTCCGCTAAAAAGGGACACGACCTCTTCATGTTTCTATCACCGCCGGCAGCTTTTGAGCCGCAGGTTGTTGACATGACCCACGTTTACCAGGAGGTGGAGAAGAAACACGGCAAAAAGATCGACTTGGCGCACAAATCCACCTACAATCCGAAAACCAAAAAGTACTTTGCGTTTTCTGATTCCTATGTCCCCGACCCAGGGAACTACTACAAGGAGTGGTGGGCAGACGCCGGATTCCCAAACGGCCCGAACACCTATGATGATCTGCTCAAAGGGGGCAAGAAGATTAAGGACAAAACCGGCCATCCGGTGGGAATTGGGCTTTCCCAAGAGCTGGACAGCAGCATGGCGCTGCGGGCGATCCTGTGGTCTTTCGGCGGAGCGGAGCAGGACATTCACGGCAACGTGACGATCAACTCCAAGCAGACGATTGATGCGCTCAAATACGTGAAGAGCCTGTTTCAGCAGGCGATGACTCCCGAGGTTTTTACCTGGGATCCCTCGTCGAATAACCGTGCCATGGTCTCAGGGCAGACTTCGTACATTGCGAACGCGATTTCTGTGACGAGGCAAACCGAGCGCGACCACATGCCGACCAACAGCCACATCATGGTTTGCAAGGCTCCGCAGGGCCCGGTGCGGCGGATCGCAGCCGAGCACGTGATGGATTGCTACGTCATCTGGAATTTCGCTGAGAATAAAGAAGGTGCGCAACAATTCCTGGTTGACTACATTGACTCGTTCCATGACGGTTTCATCGCGGGGCAGTTTTACAATTTCCCGTGTTTCCCGAGCACAGTGCCGAACCTGAAGCAGGAGATTGCGAATGATCCGCGGGCCACGCCGCCGAACAAGTACGCTGTGCTGGGCGATGTGCTGACCTGGGCAACGAATGTCGGCTATCCCGGTTATGCAACGGCTGCGATTGATGAGGCGTTCCGCGCTTGGACCATTCCCACCATGTTTGCTAAAGTTGCACGCGGGAGTGAGACTCCTGAAAATGCGGCCAAGGCTGCCGAACAGGAGTACAAGCGCATCTTTGCACGATTCAAGTAACACGGGGGATGGATGGCAGTTGTTCAAACACGTAACCTGACAAAAGTATTCAAACAAGGAGAGCAAGGCGCAGTTAATAATGTAAATCTTGAGGGCCGCGAAGGGGAGTTCCTCGTTTTTCTGGGACCTTCAGGTTCTGGGAAAACAACTCTCCTTCGCATGATCGCCGGCCTGGAAACACCCACGGACGGCGAGATCCTTATCGGCGGCCGCGTGGTGAACGATCTCTCACCGCGCGAGCGCCGCATTGCCATGGTATTCCAGAGCTACGCGCTCTATCCGCATCTCACGGTTTACAAAAACATTGTCTTCCCATTAAAAGCGCAGAAGGTCCCCAGAAACACCCATAAAGAAAAAGTGGAGTGGGCAGCCTCACTGCTGGGGATCAATCATCTGCTCCAGCGCAAGCCGCGCGAACTTTCCGGCGGCGAGCGCCAGAGAGTTGCCCTGGCCCGCGCGATCGTACGCGAGCCTTCGGTTTTTCTGCTCGATGAACCGCTTTCCAACCTGGACGCGAAACTGCGCGCCAGCGCGCGCGAAGAATTGGAACGATTCCACCGCCGCATCGGCACGACCACCATCTACGTCACCCACGACCAGGTGGAGGCTATGGCGATGGGCGACCGCGTCGTGGTACTGCACAAGGGCTATGTCCGGCAGATTGGCACACCGACTGAAGTTTACGACGATCCCGCCGATACCTTTGTCGCGACATTCCTTGGCTCGCCGCCGATGAACCTGATTGAGGATACGGATGTGATCGTAGGCTTCCGTCCCGAGCACTTCAGAGTTTCCGAAGCGATTACCGATACGCACAAAGTTCCGCTGAAATTCCACGTGGAAAACATCGAGTATTTGGGCGCGGATTGGATTCTCTCCGGGATTCTGATGGGCGGACGGTTTGACGGGAAAAAGGCCGTATCGCGTCTGCTTTTTGGGCATGAGTTCGAGATCGGAAAGACTTACGATTTTGCGGTGCCAGAGCGGCGTCTGAAGTTTTTCGATCGCAGCACCGAGAAAAAAGTCGAGGCGAGGGCCCTGGCATGGCAGTAAACCCGGCACAAAGTTCCGATATCGTTGCGGAGACGAATGGATCTGCGGCCGCTGCAGCGCCACCATCCAAGCCGAAGTGGACGAAAGTGAAGTCCGCCAGCGCCGCGCAAAGCCCATGGCTGGGAGCCGCGATGTTCGCCCCCGCTGTCCTTTATCTGGCAGCAATCATCGGCGGGCCATTCGTGTTGGCAGTAATGTATGCATTCAGCGACGTTCGTATTGGCAGTACGAGCATGCATTATGTGGGGCTGGAGAATTTCAGAAGTATTATCCAGAGCCCCACGTTCCGTACATCCATCGAAAACTCGTTTATTTTTACCTTCGTCTCACAGGTGATTGTCCTTGTCGGTTCCACAATCCTGGCCTTCGCTCTTGAGAAAAAGTTTCGAGGGAGAGGTTTTTTTCGGTTTCTCATTCTTCTGCCATGGGTTGCGCCTATCTCGCTCGGCGCGATTGGATGGAAGTGGATTCTGGACTCCCTTTACAGCGTGATCAACTGGGTTTTGGTCGCTATCCATCTCTACAAACCTTACAGCGCGCCAATGTGGCTGGGAGAACCGCATCTCGCCATGGCGTCAGTGATCCTGGTGCAAAGCTGGCGTTTGCTGCCGTTTTCAACGGTGATCCTGCTCGCCGGCTTAACCGCCATTCCCAAAGAGATTCCGGAGGCTGCAGCGATTGATGGCGCGGGGTTCTGGCGCACGCTGTTTCAGGTGAACATTCCCATGATGCTGCCGATCATTAACGTGGCCGTGCTTTTCGGGATCATTTTCACCTTCACCGATATGACGGTGGTCTACATTCTTACGGCAGGTGGGCCGTTCGATTCCACTCAGGTCTTGCCTTCGTATGCATATTTCACAGGAATTCTAGGCAGTGATTTGGCGGCGGGAGCAGCCGTTTCTCTGTTTCTGGTGCCAGTCCTGGTGGCGATTGCTTATTTTATGCTGCGAGTTGCGCATCGCGCGGAGGTAGTCTGATGCGCAAATTGACTTCGCGCAAAATCGCGGCCAAGGTGCTGCACTGGATCGTCCTGATCGTTTTTACCGTCCTGTTGGCCTTTCCGTTTTACTGGATGGTGATTACGACCTTCAAACAGAACAGCGATCTTTACGATCTCACCAGCAATCCTTTCATCTTCAATGCAAAGCCGACGCTCGAGCACCTGAAATTCCTGTTTCAACAGACTATGTACGTGCGATGGCTGGGAAACACCGCGCTGGTGGGAATCATTGTTGTAGCCGCCACCTTGCTTCTGTCCATTCCCGCCGCTTACGCCCTCACGCGTCTCACCGGGCGGTGGGGTCAGCGTTTGGGGGTGCTGATTTTTCTCACGTACCTGATTCCTCCCACGTTGCTGTTCATCCCGCTGTCACGGGTGATTTCGATCCTTGGTTTGCAGGATACGATCTGGTCCTTGGTCGTGGTCTATCCGAGCTTTACGGTTCCGTTTTCCATCTGGCTGCTGATGGGCTTTTTCAAGTCGATCCCTCGCGAACTGGAGGACGCGGCCATGGTGGACGGTCTCACTCGCTTTGGCGCCTTCCTGAAAATGGTGGTGCCCATTTCCACTTCCGGGATCCTGACGGTGGTGATCTTTTCTTTTACGCTCGTCACGCAGGAATTCGTTTACGCTCTGACCTTCATTTCACCTGAGCGAAATCAAATGGTCGGGGTTGGAATCCCCATTTTTCTGATCCGCGGCGATGTATATTACTGGGGCTCTCTGATGGCCGCCTGCCTCATCGCCAGTCTGCCGATTGCGTTTCTCTATAACTTGTTCCTGGACCGTTTCATTGCTGGATTCACAGTGGGTGCCGTAAAGGGGTAACTGTAAGGAAGAGCTCGCCATACAGCTGATTAAATTTTTTTCAAGTAGTACTTGACAGAGTTGCGTGTACGGAGGAGAGTATTCGGCGCATCCATTTGTCGTAAAGTAGTGCGCGCGAAGACCGGGACGCCTGGGATCTCCTCCAGGCTTCCGCCGGTTGAATCTCTTTCGTCGAGTACGCCGAAATTAGCAAAATTTTGAGGTTCAGGACATGTTTGAACAAGTTCTTACCCCCACGGGGAGCATGTGGTCGACGATCCTGCTTGCGTTGATCCCACTTGCGGCGCTGTTGTTCATGCTGGCTGTGCTTCGTATGACCGCATGGCTGGCCACCATCATTGCCGGAGCCATCACGATCATCATTGCCATTTATGGCTGGCATGCACCGGCAGGAGGAAGTTTCCGTTCCTACTTCTATGGCGGCCTGCAGGGCGCGTGGACGATCGACTGGATCACTTTCTGGGGCCTGATCATCTTCAACACACTGGTATTGACGGGTGACTTTGACCGTTTCAAGACCTGGATGGTCAATCAGGCGACAGTCGATGTCCGCATCCAGACGCTGATGCTGGCGTGGGCCTTCGGCGCGCTGTTGGAAGGCTTGGTTGGTTTCGGATATCCGTGGGCAGTGGTGGTTCCCATTCTGGTTGGGCTCGGAATTGTTGATCTGGAAGCCATCCGCGTGGCTGCCCTTGCCAACAATGCGCCTGTATCGTACGGCGCGCTGGGTTCCCCGGTTTTGGCTCTGGCCGCGGTGACTGGATTGCCGTTGCTCTCGCTCTCGGCATCGATTGGCGATATGGTAGCCATTCTGGCGATTCTTCCACCATTCGTCCTGATCTATCTGGTCAGCGGATGGGATGGTCTGGTAGAAGCGTGGCCGTTGGCCATAGTCGGCTCCATTTCTTACATCGTCGGGCAATGGCCGGTGGCGCACTTCCTCGGCCCGTATCTGCCGGATTTGAGCGGCGCACTGGTTTCCTTCTGGGTGCTGTTCCTGTTTGTAAAGGTCTGGCGGCCCAAGAACATTCGCGCCTTCGGCGGCAAAATCATTTCAGAACAGCAGGCCAAAGCCGAAGCGGCATCGAGCGTTCACGATAGCCGTTCTGTCAGCGTATCAGGACAAAACACAACACAGGATATTGGTAGCGCCTGGCGGGCATGGCTGCCTTACATCATCCTGATCGCCGTGGTTGTGGCGTGGACCGGTCCGTGGTCGCATCTGCCGGGCAAATTTGCTCATAAATGGAGCGTCGCTGCGCTTTCCTCGGTGACCCACAAGTCCATTTCTTCCACCTTCAATTTCAACCCGCTCAGCGGCGGTACTTCCATTCTTGCGTCCTGGATTCTCATTATTCTGTTCCTGAGGCCCAGCGGCGAAACACTGAAAAAGGTATTTGCGCGCACCTTCAAACAAATGTGGGGTGCCTTGCTGGTGGCGTTCTTCATTTTCGCGATTGCCTACCTGTTCGTTTACGCAGGGATAGCGAATTCGCTGGCTTTTGGCTTCTCCAAGGTAGGCTGGACGTTTGTGATACTCGCTCCGATTCTGGGTTGGATTGGCGTAGCACTATCCGGCAGCAACACGTCAACCAACGCGATGTTCGGACCGATTCAGGCCGTGGCAGGCAAGCTTCTGGGTTTGCCCGTTCTGCTTACTCCCACTTTGAACTCATTAGGCGCTGAAGTGGGCAAGCCCATTGCGCCTCAAACGGCCAGCGTGGGCGTTTCCACCAGCCGCTTTGTTCGCAGTGAAGGCGAGGTGATCCGCCACAACATGGCTTGGACGCTGATCGTGCTGGGATACCTGATCTTGATCGGGTTGTTGTTCTACTTCGTGTTGCCAGGCGCGATGAGCGTGAAGTAGGTTCGTCGTCCACAAAGATCTTTGGCAGAACGCCGCCGGAAACGGCGGCGTTTTTGTCCCCTGTTCTGTCGCTCCGCTCCCGGCGTGCTGTCGTCCCGTTCGTTTGCCGTTGGCCATACCTGCTAAAATGGCGGCAGACCACGAATTCAACGGCGCGGAGAGGTGCGTGAGTGGTTGAAACGAGCCGCCTCGAAAGCGGCCATACCTTAACGGGTATCGGGGGTTCGAATCCCTCCCTCTCCGCCATGAAAGCACTCAGCAACCAGCGCTCAGCATTCAGCCAAACCAGTTCCTCTAATCTGCGTCTTTTTTAAGTTCTTTTTGATCGATGTATCAGGAGAGTCTTCTTCTTTCGGCAAAAAAGCCTTTGATCAATTCGGAGCACTCCCCCCCAAGCACGCCCGGAGTGACTTCAATGCGATGATTCAGACGCGGATGGCTGGTGATATCCAGTACTGACCCTGCCGCGCCCGCTTTGGGATCAGCCGCTCCGTAGATGAGGCGGGCAACGCGCGCATGCACCATCGCTCCGGCGCACATCGTGCAGGGCTCGATTGTACATATCAGCGTGCAGCCTGGCAGACGGTGGTTCCCGACCCGGGCTGCGGCTTGACGCAGGGCGACAATTTCGGCGTGAGCCGTTGGATCGTTATCCGCGAGATTGCGATTGAAGCCCCTGCCAATGATTTCTCCGTCCTTGATCACCAAAGCGCCAACAGGTACTTCGCCCGCTTCACAGGCTAGCCGAGCCTGATCCAAGGCGAGGCGCATCCACCCGTCATCATCCCTGAGCGCCGTGGAATCGCCCATTTGTAAGTGTTGATTCACGTTGAGATGCCAGATATCCAGGCCCATTCTAGCAGTTCAGCTCTGTTTTACTGTCCTGCTGCGGTCAACCCCGCGCTATTTACTACTGTCTAACCCTACACGGGTCTCCAGTATTGCGAGCACGCGTGAGACCTATCGACGAGCCCGACGGGCAGGAATTTCGAAGGAGCATAGACTATGAAGAACAGAAAACTTTTGTTGGCATTCATGCTGGCCTCAGGTATGGCATTTGCGCAAGCCGGAGGTGGCGCGGGTGCGGGGCAGGCAGGATCCAGCGGAAGTCAAGGCACAGTGGGAAATACAGGGACAAGTGGCAGTGCTGCAGGGGGTGCGGTTGGTACAATGCCCTCCGGCTCAGCAACGGGCGCTGCCAATGACGCCCAGCAGAATCCATCTCAAACCACACAACCTCCTGCTACTCAAAGCAACCCGAATTCTCAAGACCAGACAACGCAGAGCGCAAACCCAACCAGCTCGGCTAACGGCCAGCAGACTACGATGTCCGGTTGCCTGAAGCAGGCGGGCGGGAACTGGACTCTGGCGACGGACAACGGCCAGACCGTGAACGTAACCGGAGACAACAGCACTCTGCAACCCGACGATGCTCATCAGGTCCAGGTCACCGGTACGCAGGGGGCGGACGGATCTATTCAAGTGAGCTCAGTCAACGTAATCTCGGATACATGCACCAACCAGCAGGGCGCGGGCAACATGGGTGCAGCTCCGGCAAGCGGCGCGGCTGCGGGTCAGAACGGCCAAACCACCACCACGAACAGCAGCAGCACGACGACTACGACTAGCAACCCAAGTACGACGAATCCACCTGAGACAACTACCCCGGAGAGCACGCAGCCTCCGTCCAGCACAACCGCTCCAGAGAGCACACAACCTCCGTCCAGCACAACTACCCCGGAGAGCACACAGCCTCCCGCCAGCACAACTGCTCCGGAAAGCACGCAGCCTCCGTCCGGCACAGGGAACAGTACGACTGACCAAAGCAACCCTAGTGGGACTTCGGCCCAAACTCCACCACCGACAACGCCGAATGACGCTAACGGCGCCAGCGAAAAATCGTATCCTCCAAATGGGGCAGCAACATCACAGACTTCAACCGACCAGGGATCTGCCACCTCAACGACGACGCCGAGCACGAGCGAACCGTCCTCTCAACCGCCAAGCACGAGTGAGGCCAATCCGGCCGGAACTGAGTCAACTGCTCCCAGCACAATGGGACAGAGCTCAACGAGTCCTGAAGCTGCCACTCCAAGTACGAGTGACCAGAGCGCAACCTCTGGCCAGTCAGCAGCCACCCCCGGCGCGGCCACTTCCGATCAAAGCCAGAACTCTACAAGCACAGCAACCAGCGACCAGAACGCTGCCACCAGCACCGCTGACCAGAATCAGACTCCAAGTGGTCAGAGTGCTGCCAACTCTTCAGCAACCAACAATAGCGCCACTGGGCAGAAGCTACCGCAGACGGCTTCTCCTCTTCCGCTGCTCGGATTGCTGGGCTTCGGCTCATTGGTATCCGGCTTTGTTACTCGCAAGCGGAAATAAGAAAAGCGATACGACTGCAACGTAACCTGAAGTACCCGGAATGAAAGATTCCGGGTATTTTTTTGCGATTCCTTATCTGAGAGCGCAACCAAGCAGTTGCATAAGAGATTTTAATCCCTTGCTAATATTTCCTTAAGATCGTTTCTTTAATGTTCAGCCAGCGGGATGCATTTGGATTGTCGGTCAGTTCAGAACATCTTAAAGCGCAATCTCTGAATCGGTCGAAGCGTGACAATTTAGGCCTTTTTTCCTTTCCAGTTGTGCGTATCAAGAACGCTATGGTGGTCGGAAGCTCCATGGCAAGGCCTTCACCAGGTCTGCATCGCGTGGCGACCCCCGCTATCGCCCGCTCAGAGGCCTAGGGTGGAGTCCGCAATTTAAGTCCGCTGTTGAGCTCGATTCAGCGGGCAGGCCATGGGCCAGGAGGACGGTAAGAGCGACCGCGGCGCGATTGGGACAGTGAGATCACTCCTCCCCCAGGCGTGGCGCTCGCATAGGTGCCGAAGTCGTTTGGCCGGGCTTTTTCCCGTCCTCATCGCCGGTACCCTGGTACCTGATCTTCTTGAACGCTGCTAACGGCAGCAGTACCACCACCAGAGAGGCTGGCGCTTTGCCCCGCCAGCCTCTGTTCTTCCTTAAATGACTGTCAGCAAATGACTTAAGCCACCCAATCCTTCCCACTTGCGTCTTCGTTGCAGACCCGCAGGTGAGACCGGCAGATAAGAAAATAAGGTTTCGCACTGATGTACATGTACATACGAAACTGTGTTGCATGCGCGTCTTGCTTTAGAGTGGTGCAGCTTGCAGTGAAACAGTGATCGCTCGGGATGGGCCTGTACCTGAATACAGGACAGAATAGATCACTATGCCAACAAACCGACAGCAGTTTTGTTGTAGCAGTAGCAAAGCAGGCTTTAGTCTCGTTGAACTCATCATCGTGGTGGCGATCTTTATTATCGTTGCCGCCATAGCAGTCCCATCGGCTTCGGCTCTTCTCAACCGCGTGAAACTGCGCGGAGCCGCGCAGCAGCTCGCTGACCTCTATCAGGAGGCCCGGATGAAAGCTGTTCAGGACGACACTTACTATGAAGTTCTGGTCTCCGCTGATTCCACTCGAGCTTATGTCGACGTGAATGGTGACGGAACAGAAGGCGACTTGACGTTCGCGGCGCCTTCCAGTTTGACTCTGAGCAACGCCGGTGTGCCCGCCGAGCTTGATGCAAAAGCACTCGGATTCAGCAATTTCGTGACAGTTGAAAGCTCCACGATGTATGACAGCGATGGCATTAACCGCCCCGGAATCGCCTGGAGCTCGCGCGGATTTCCCTGCCAGAGAAGCTCCGCGACCAGTCCCTGCCAGCCTGGCACGGGCTGGGTGCAATATCTGCAGCATCCGGAAGGGGGCGGCATCGCTTATGCCGCGGTAAGTGTGAGTCCGTCAGGAAGAGTAAGGGTCTGGAATTATGAGGGAGGCGCATGGCGGTAGATAGAAACAACTCACAGGCACGCATCCCAGCGAAGGGATTCAGCCTTATTGAATTGATGGTGGCCATGCTGGTACTCGCATTTGGGCTGGTTGCGGGCGCAGCCGTGATTTCCACAGCAATCGCCACAAATGGCCGTGCGCGCTTTGATACCACAGCAACCGCTCTGGCGGAGAGCGTGATGGAACACATTGTGGCGATTCCCTCGCGGGCGCAGAGTGCGGCCGCGCTTACCAGCATGACTGATTGCGCCGGTACTACTTTCACCATGAACACGGTCCAGGGTGGAGCACCTCTGATCCAGGCGGGGCCGTTCACGGGCAATGTTGATTTTCTGCAGGCGCCGGTTGGGGAATACTCCATGCGCTACACCATCTGCTCCGCCGGGCAGAACATGTTGTATGACGTGCGCTGGCGAATCGATCCTGGCCCAACTCCGTTCACGCAACTTGTGACAGTTTCAGCCAAGAATGTTGGACAGGCAGGGAATTCTGCGGGGGGTAATCGCTTTGCTCTGCCCGTCAGGCTGCGCACCATTCGAGGGACCTTCTAATGAGCTCTCAGCAAAGTGTGATTGCCGGCACTACCGCGCAGCGCTGCCATGTTCTACGCCCGCGTAGACGGAGCGAGTCACGGGGCTTTACGTTGATGGAAGCGCTCGTTGGGCTGTTGATATTGACCGTGGTTACTGCCGCAATTTTTTCCGAGTTGAATCAAGTACAAAAAGCATCTGCGTCTGAGGCAACGAAGCTCGATTTAACGCAGCAGGCGCGGGAATTTGCCGACCAGATGGTGCGCGACCTCCACATGACCGGCTACCCCAGACCGGATATGTATTCTCCGGCTCTGGCTGTCAGCAATCCTCTGGTTGCGGCGGGTCTGGTTAAAGTTTCTCCTGCTGAAATCCTTCTGGAGGGCGACGTCGAGACATCCGGAACGGTGGACAGCGTTGATATACAGTACGTTGCTGCCGATCCTAACGATCCGAATTGTCCCTGCATTCGCCGGACTGAGACACCCAAGGTCAATGCCGGTCCCCTTGCTCAGCCTCCTGCTCCCGCCAATGCCATTTCTACGCAGGTGGAGCACGTGATGGATCCCGGCCAATCGGGCGAAGATCTGTTTACCTTCTTCGATAAGAACGGAAATGCAGTGAATGTGGGCGCCGGCCTGGATATGTCGAATCCTCTCATCAATTCAATTGAAACTGTAAAGATCAATCTAAATCTGCTCTCCCCGAACATCGATCCCATGACCAGGCTTCCACAGCGTATAGCGCTGTCTGTGACAGGTCACCTGAACAACAACTAAGGAGCCATGCATGATGCATCGTGATGAACAAAAAAGGGAACGCGGGTCAGCTTTGTTGATTGCAATGATTGCGTTGGCGCTGCTGCTAGCTGTTGGCTTCATTATGACGTTCAGCACCATGGCTGAAACCCGCATTGACGGCAACTTTCGCCTGCACAAGCAGTCTTACTATGCCTCTCATGCCGGCCTGGAGGAAGTAAGAGACCGTATGCGCTTGAATTCCCATACGCCCGGAGGACTGTCAGACCTGCTACCGCAAGGGATCCCAGGCGCAGCCTCAAGCGCCCTGTACGTTATCAATCCCGCGGGCGGGGAAACGGTTAATCCGGCGGATACGGCCAACAAGTACTTTGATTTTGAGTTCTGCCACGAATACGACCCGAATGCGCCGATTGGGCAAAAATGTGCAACAGCGCCAACCACCGCCAACTGGGAATTAACCACACAGAATTCGCTGCAGACGCCACAGACTACGGGTCAGCCGCTCGCATATAAGTGGGTAAGAATTAATCTCAAGACGGATCGGGTGGCTCAGCCGTATTGCGTCGAGGGTCCCTGCTCGGCCGCCAATCTCGATAACCGTGTTTGCTGGGATGGAACAGAGGAAGTGCTTGCGCCTGACGCTACGACCACCTGCGGCGCTCTTAACATGCACCCGGTATATATGCTCAGTTCGTATTCGTCATCCTTGGGTGCTCGAACCCTGAGCCGCTATGAAGTCGCCAGCGTTGCGATTCGCCCTCCGGGAGCGTTGAATCTGGAGTCCCAGCAGTCCGCGCCGTCATTCAATGACAGTTCGAACGGCACCGGTGACCAGATTCCGTTCACCAACATAGACGGGCGTCCACGGGATATCAATGGCAACCTTCTGCCTCCCGGCACAAGCGGATGCGAGGCAACGCCGCCAATCGCGACGGATGGTTCCAGCTCCACCTCAAGCCTTCAGAGCGCTCTTGATGATCTCCGACAGAGGATCGTGCAGCGAGCCAATGCCTTTTGCGGCGCGAATGGGAACTCAACTTCATGTACCCCGGGGCTGGCTTGGGTCAACTCCAATTTTCCCGAGAACAATAATTCCAGTAATTGCAGTGCCAGCACCCCGACTTGCTACAAGAATCTGAATCTTTCTGCGCCACAACTGGACGCCCAGACGCCTCTAGTTGGGCCAGTGTCAGCGCCTTTCATCGGCGCCACGGGCAATGTTGATTCTCTCATCTCGCAGGTAGGCGCCAACACGCTGCAGAGCCAGATCTCAACCATCAACCAAGTGGTCAGCGATGCTGCAGGGCAGCCAAACTTCTTTACGATTCCGAATTCTACGATCAGCTCCCCGGTTACTTACGGATCGGTGGATAACCCGGCGGTTGTTGTTGCGGGCGACAGCGGCGGCTTGGAAATCCAAGCAAATGTGACAGGTTATGGAATCCTGGTGGTCCCCAATAATTTTCGGATTGATAGCGCCACGTTCCAGTGGACTGGAATCGTTCTCGTCGAACCTCCGAGCGGCGAGTTCCGACTGGACAACGGCGCGAACGGGTTCATCAACGGAGCTCTCGTCATGCAGGCCAGTTCCACCACAAATGTCAGGACCAGCGACTCTGATTCCAGGAATTTCACGATTTCCTACAGCTGCGATGCCATTGATCTCGCTTTCAGCGCCGAGCCATTGAAGATCATCTCCTATTCGGAGATTGCCTATTAAGGAATCACTTTAAGTTAGTCTCAGAAACAGGAGATCCGGCTAAACATCCAGCCCGATGGATTTCATGAGTTCGAGGCCGTTGCTTGTGGTGACGACGCCGGGGCGGAGCCGGTAGTCGAAGGACAGGGAACCGGACTCGAGTTTTTCCTGAAAGTGAACATTCACAATTCGGCGCGGAAATAGCTGCTCGATTGAGGTGAGGACAAGATCATGGGTTGTGACCAGACCTATGGCGCCATTTTGTAACAAGGTGCGCAGGATGCCTTCCGCTCCGATTCGTCGGTCGTGTGAGTTTGTCCCCTGCAGAATTTCGTCGAATAGAAAAAGCAGGGGCCCGCGTCTGGAAATCTCCACCACCTGCCGAATGCGCCTGATTTCAGCATAGAAATGAGAGACGCCCCTCTGTAAAGAGTCCGAAATCCGCATGGACGATCCGAGCGTCACCGGCGAAATCGAAAATTCTTCTGCGCGTACGGGCGCCCCCATCATGGCCATTACGGCGTTGATGCCCACGGCGCGCAGCAGGGTACTCTTCCCGGACATATTGGAGCCGCTGACAAGGAGAACCTGGCTCTCCGGCCCCAGGCTCACGTCATTGCGGACACAATCGCGGGCGGGCAACAGTGGATGTCCAAGTCCACGCGCGTTCAGGAAGCCCGGTTTTTGCGCGCTGCCAGGAATGGTTGGAAAGCGATCTTCGGGGTGCTCGAACGCATACGTGGCGAGCGAACTCAAGACCTCAAGTTCGCCCAGGGAATCGAGCCAGTCAACGATGTTGCCCGCGTAGCGCTCACTCCATCGCTGCAGCGCCAGGGCCACATGGACCGAATACAGCACTACAAATTCGAGAGGAATCACCATCATGTTATGGCGCGACTCTTCCAAATCGCACAGCGTGCCCAACCGCGCGATACATTCTGAAGCTCGTACCCCATTGCTGAACAGCTTCCGGTGTAATTCCTTCAGCCTGGGCGCAGTAAATCGTTCCTCTTCGAGAACCCGCAACAGGGCTGCAAGCGATGCAAGATTGCGGGATGCCTGATCCAGTCCGGAGAATAGCGTCCGCAAGCGCGTCCTCACTATTTGCAGGACCACTCTGTTGATGATCAGCATGGCCACAAAAGGCGTCCAAAGGCCATCACCTTGCTGCACAAAGCCGGCAATGGCATAGGCCAGGGTCGCGAGCGTGAGAACGTTCAAGGCAATCACCAGAGGCCACCACCGGCGATAGTTGAGATCAACGCGCATTTCGGACCATTGTTTTAATTTTGTGGGATCTGCCTCAATCCCTTCCTGGTTTCCGGCCAGCGCCATTTGCTCACGCAAATCCAGCTTGTGGCGCAGTGCGGAAACCGCTACCTGCCGTTCCTGTACCTGTTCGGGGCCAGTTTGCTCCAGCAGCCAGTCTGCCAGGCGCTCTTTCCCCATGCGCGATCGTGCGGTGCAGAGGAGCTGGAAGAGGCTGCCCGCTCCCAGAATGTCGAGATCTTCCGCATAAAGATGGCCAGGACGGTTGAATTGTTCGCCTGCATCGCCGGTTCCGCTCCAGCGATCTTCAATCCTGGCGAGCCCACGGGCATAGACAGTAATGGCGCGATCGGCAATGTTCTTGGCGCGCAGAATCCGCCGGTGCCAAACCACCAGCCCGATAAAGCAGAGAATGGCCGCGAGCAGCCAGGCCACAGAGGGTTTGCCGGATTTGCCGATCGTCCAGAACAGCACAAAGATCGCTGCAAATACAACCACACGTGCATTCCCAGTCCAGATGTGACGCGCATGCAGCATGCGCGACTCGTCTTGGCGTAGTTGCAGACGGCGGGCATATTCCAGCGCGGGGCCAGCCTGGCGCTGTTCGGTGGGTGAAACTGCCGGAGATTCAATGGTTTTACTTGTCACGGACTCTTTATCTTCACTTGAACAGCAAAAACAAGCAAACTGAGTTGTGACAGCGAGCCCTGAGCCTGTGACACCCTGTCACGGCCAGCAGAAGCGAGCCGTGCGGAAAGCGCCTATTTTCAGCAGCTTACGATCATCCCGCTTTGGCAACAGGGCTGCTATATACAAAGGCAGACGGAAGCTAAACGGGGCGCAAGCGGATTAGACCAGTACAGGGTCTGACAGAGGTGGGTGCTGGCGCTGGTAGCGATGAGCCAATGCTGTGGGGCGAGGTGGAAGGGAAGAGTCGCCTGCGAGCGCGCTGAATTGGTTGATTTTGGATCGCGCCCGGACCTTCCCTCCTCTTCGCGGTTTGACCAACGGGATTGCCGCTTTCAGGAGCGGAAGGGATATAAGGAAAAGGTAGTACAGCGGAAAGCAGTTTGTGCATAGTGATGTGGTTGAGAAATAACCTCCTTCTTTCAGGTGTGGGAAAAAACAATGCTGACTCGGAGCGGCCAACCAGCCGCTCCTTTTTTTTGTTACCATGTCCTGCGAATCGGGTGGGCTTCAGTATTGAAAACCACTTTGTTCAAGTCGAGTGTTGTGCGCGGGGCAAATGTCAGGTACAGGTATTTGAGTGTTTCGGCCAGGAAATAGCTTGGCATCTCGTCCGCAAGTTCCCGGGTCGCCACGTTGCGCAATCCGGCATAGCCGGTATTGGTCTTGCAACAATGGGACAAATCGCCCAAAAGAGTTGACGCCATATCGAGGTAGCGGTCGTCCCCAGTATAAAAGTAAAGGTAGTAGGCTGATTCCATGGTCTCGGGCCGTAAAGGATATTCCGGGGAAAGAATTTTCATGGTTGAATAATCAATTTCATCGGGCTCAATACCCCAAGTGGTCCACATCTTGAATGCTGATTCCTGCAAGTGCCGGGCCCGGTCTTTATCTCCGGCACGCACAAGGACAGCGGGGAAAAACGCATCCAGCGCGCCGAAATGTGTGGAAACACGTTGGCCCGTGTTCATATCCACCTGCGCGTACCACAGTCCTGTTTTGGTATCATCGGCCAGATATTTATTGACGGCTTTGATGCTTTCCTTCCACATGCGTTCGCAATCTTTGTCATCGAAAAGCAACCACGATTTCAGCAGGTACTCGTAGTATGAATCGGTTCCACCCTCAATGCTGCTGGTGGTATCAATCCATTTGCCGGTTTCAACATTGATGCTTGAGCCCACCAGCCCCAGCTTTGATCTTCGGCTGTAGAGTTCTGTCAGAGCGCGTTTGGCTTTGTCGTAGAAAACAGGGTTGCCCGTGAGTTTGCTCAGCGTCCCGAACTCAATCAGCAGAGTCCCGATTTCTGCAGGATTGCTCACCACCCCGCGTGTCTTGCCGGTTTTGAGATTCACGTACACGTAAGGCATGCCTGTTGGGGAATTGAAGACGGGCAGCAAGCGCGTGCCCAGATCCTGGGCAAGGCTGAGCAGGCGTTTGTCTGAGGTGAATTGATACGCGCTGAGCAGTCCGCCCAGCAAACGTATGGTCACCTCAAAATTTTTCACTTCAATGTTCTGGTCGAAGGAGAGTTTGGTGTCGATCAGTTGACGCGTTTTGTTGGCTTCATCGTTTAGCCCCATCAGGATCATCGTGTCCAGCGCGTCAACCGGCGTAATGTAAAGCGACGCGCCATACCAGTCGCGATATGACCGGCTGATGGGCTTAAGCTCGTCGTGTCCCCAGGCATATTTCTTATAAGCGTTCCAGGCGTAAAGGAACTCTGAACGGACCTCCTTCGCCATTGGGCCCGGATTGGGTGAGATTTGAATCGCCTGCGCGGTCAGGAGTGCCGGCGCCGTAAGGCTTACGGCGAGCACGCAAGCCGCAGTCAAGAACCTGCGCATTGCGCCATGACTCCGAATGAAGATGAGTTAGTAGCCGTCTCCAATCATAGCGCACAGCGCCGCGGCTGCGACGCTGCTTTTTTTGTGTTTCCTGTCTCTTTAAGTTTCAAGTTGCGCATCCATCGTGATTTTAGCGTTCAGCAGTTTGGAGATGGGGCAGCCTTCCTTGGCATTCTTTGCCGCCTGCTCGAACTTGGCCTTGTCCCCGCCAGGAATTTTGACCTTCACCTGCAAATGGCTTGACGTCACTGCGAATCCAGATTCCTGCTTTTCCAGAGTGACGGTCGCCGTGGTGTCAATGGACTGCGCGGTCATGCCCGCGTTGCCGAGCTGTGCAGACAACGCCATGCTGAAGCAGCCGGCGTGGGCCGCGGCGATCAACTCTTCAGGGTTCGTGCCGGGCTGGGTTTCAAACCGAGTTGCGAAGGAATAAGGCGTAGCTTTGAGAATGCCGCTGGGTGAACTGAGTGTGCCTTTGCCGTCCTTCAAGCCGCCACTCCAATGTGCGTTTGCCGTTCTTTGCATGTGTGCTCTCGCTCCTTGCGTCAAAATCACAGAAATTGTATACGCTGACTTGCTGTGATGCGATCCGCGCCGATGGAGAGCTCGGTGATGATTCAAATGCTTATGTTCAACGAGTCCTCCAGCACCTGGATCTGCACTTGATTCAGAGATCCAGCAATTGCATTCGCAGCCTCGAGATCCGCTGGGGGATATGTCGTTGGCACGGCGATAACCTTCATTCCAGCAGCACGCGCTGAGGCGACGCCTGCGGGCGCATCCTCAAACACAATGCAGTCCTCGGGGCGGCAGCCCAGCAGCTCTGCGCCTTTCAAGTAGGGCTCTGGCGAGGGCTTACCCTGCCTTACATCATTCGCGCTGACCAGATTCCGGGGTAGTGGCAGGCCTGCATAGCTGATCCGCGCCTTCGCCAGAGCAGTGGTCGCTGAGGTGACGATTGCAAACCGTTCCTGGTGCAGGCTGCTGAGCAACCGGCCTGCTCCGGGTAGCGCGGTAACCCCTGCTTTATCTTCAATTTCCATCTGTTCCACGCGCAAATTTTCCTCTTCAGCGTTCATCTCAGGCGCGAGCGCGCGGATGGTCTCAATGCTGCGTCGTCCATGGGCATGGGCTATGGCGCGTTCAGGCGACAACCCGTGCGCCAGCGCCCACTTAGCCCAGACCCGGGCGACCGCAGGCGTGGAGTCCACCAGCACTCCATCCAGATCAAACAGAACTACCTGGCAGGTGAGGGTCACCAAGTGAGAATAACAGCGCGACCAACATCTCGGAATCAGGGCAACTTCCGCAGCCGTTCCGGGTTGTTATCTCCCGCTGTGAGGGCAGGACCTTTGGTGCCAACTTGGCAATCGCTGGACAGCATCATCGGGCTAGTATCATAATCGCAACGGTATGTTCATCACGGGTCCGGTGACGCTTTTCCGTCCGGACCAGATAGGTTGGAGAATCTCTTGAAAAAACTATTTTTGATGAGCGCAGCCTTTTCTCTCATTTTGTTGGGCGGGAGCACGGCCTTCGCTCAGCAATTCGATCTGGCCTTCGGCGTGGGGACAGTGACCGGCCAGTCTGCTTCAGACGCCCTTACAAGCGCCGATCACACCCCACAGAGCATCGGTGGAGGCGGCTACCCATCTTTCAGCGGCGACTTCTTATTTATCAAGAAATACTTCGGCGTTGGCGCAGAAGTAGCATGGCGAGCCCATCAGAATGTGGACATTTTCTTCAACCCATACCGGCCCATCCTTTACGATTTCAATGCCGTCTATGGCCCGCCGCTGGGGAAGAAGGCACAGGCGGACTTGCAGGGTGGAATCGGACTGTTAAGCCTGCGTTTCTATCAGCCGTTCTTCACGTGCTCCTTCACCGGCTGCACCAATTTTCAAAGCAGCAACCATTTTCTAGTTCACGTCGGCGGAGGAATTCGCTTTTACGTGACCAACAGCATTTTCGTTCGGCCGGAGGCGCACTTTTATTTTGTACGCAACAACTTTGAATTCAGCGGTCCGCGGATAAACCGATACGGCGTCTCAATTGGATACTCGCTGAAAAATCAGGATTAGCAGTTTGCCCTGCCGTCAATTTCATGGCCCCGCTCAGGCGGGGCTTTTTCGTAGCTGAGCCTGCCTATGATGGGCAAAGTGTGAGGGCCGGCAATCTTCTAAGGTCTTTTCCCGGAACAGAAATACCAACTGAGAGTGCCTCAATTGTCATCCAAACCTCTGAGGATTTTATGGCCACACGGATCCTGTTCGTCGATGACGAGGCAGGCATCAGGATGACGCTAGCCCCGATCCTGGAAACTCATAATTTCGAAGTCACCACGGCGGCCTCCGTTCCGGACGCGCTGGAAAAAATCAATCACCAGACTTTCGACGTTCTACTCTCCGACCTGAATATAGGGCAGCCGGGCGATGGATTTACCGTGGTCAGCGCGATGCGACGGGTGCAGCCGGAAGCATGTACGTTTATCCTTACCGGGTATCCGGATTTTGAAACCGCTTTGCAGGCCATCCGCAGCCAGGTGGATGATTACCTGCTGAAGCCAACTGATGTCCCCACTCTGATTGAGGCTATCCAACGAAAGCTGCAGCAGCGCCGGCCAACTATTCCTGAAGTCCCGGTGAAGCGAGTATCAGAGCTATTGCGCGAAAGCGTGGGTCAAATTACCAAGGAATGGCTCAGGGAAGTGAAGTGGCATGACGAACTGATGAGTGTGCGCCTGAAGGAGAACGAGCGCATTGACCATATTCCACCCCTGGTCGAACAACTCGCGCTTCGTATCGAAGGGGGCCAGCCCAATGGTTCAAAAGCAATGGCGGAGCTTGGTGTGGCGCATGGAATCAACCGCGCCCGCCAGGGCTACTCGATCCCCCTTGTGGTCGTCGAGATGCGGCTGCTGCAGCGGGTAATCTCATTCGTTCTGCAAAGGAACCTCATACGCATGGATTTGAGCACTGTAATCGCCGATATGATGGAGGCAGGTGAGGGCCTGCAGGAGGAGCTTGAGTTCTCCATTCGCGGATTCCAGAAGACTGCTCGCGACGCCGCTTGACACCTGTTAAGAATCTATCGCCCGGTCGTGGAAGAGGTCTGCGTTACGCAGGGGCTTTTGCTCTGCATTCGATGCGGGAGCCATCCGGACAGAACTGCATGCTAATCTCAAAATTAGCGCACAAGTGCTGAATGAAGAGAAGACGCTTGGATGGACTATAAGATCGGACCAATGCCGGAAGGCGGCAAAGAAGAGCGCCCCTCATCCGCCCTAGACCGCTTGAATCAATGGCTGGCCATCTTGTTGCAGCGTGGCGGCAGTGATCTCCTGCTCGTCAGCGGAGCGCCTGCCTGCATTCATGTTAACGGGGAAGTCGTAAATCTGGATATGCGTCCACTGCAGAGTGCGGAAATAGAGAGTGTTGTTTTCCCGGCGCTCTCATTACACGCCGAGCAGCAATATCGGGGAGAGCAGATTGCAAATTCCTCGTACCGTGTGAACGGCTTGGGACGTTTTCGCGTTAATCTGCATCATGAGCGCGGCAGGGCGGCAGCAGCCATTCGCGCATTACCCGACAAAATTCCCACGCTCAAAGAGCTCTCATTGCCGCCGGCGCTGGAAGCTCTTACACGCCTACAGCGCGGCCTGGTGCTGGTAGGAGGGCAGGCGGGTTCAGGAAAGAGCACAACACTAGCCGCTCTTGTACATGAGATTAATCGCAGAGATGCGCGTCACATTTTGATCATTGAAGATCCCATCGAATATGAACACTCAAATCTCCGCAGCGTGATTGAGCAGATTGAGATCGGTACAGATGCGCCGGACTTTCCCACTGCACTACGGGCGGCTTTAAGGCAGGCTCCTGACGTTATCGTGGTGGGCGAAATGCGCGATCCGGAAACCATGCGCATAGCCGTGAGCGCAGCGGAAACGGGCCATCTTGTGCTGTCAACCGTTCACACAACTGACATGGCGTCCACCGTGTCACGCATTTCGGACTCTTTCCCACTCGAACGGCAGAATACAATCCGGCAGGAACTCTCAATGGCGCTCTCCGCCGTGGTTACGCAGATTCTGATGCCGACAAGAACAGGCGCCCGGTTGCCCGCGACAGAGCTGCTGGTTATGAATTATGCTGCGCGGCAGCATGTCCGGCGGAACGCTCTACAGCATCTTCACCAGGAAATTACGATCAGCAAGAAATCAGGCTCGTTCAGCCTGGAAGAGTCTCTGGTCGAGCTTGTGATGCAGGGGCACATCACGCGTGAAGACGCGCTTCTTCACGCCATTCACCCGGACGATGTCGAAGCCATGTTACGAACACCGGGACGTCGTTGAACGCAGCGTGAATGCGGCGTAAGCATACAAGAGTTCTGCCGCCTTCATTTTCTCTGTCATCCTCATTTAGTTTGGTTCCGGTGTGCTACTCGGGATACACTTCTGTGGACGATGTTGTGAAATCAGGGAGGTGAAGCGAAATCATGAAATTGCGGTATGGAGCACTGGTCCTGTGCATTGTCCTGGTAAGCGCTCTCGGGTGGAGCGACACGCTTGAGCTAAAGAACGGAAGCGTGATCAAGGGGACTTACGTCGGAGGGTCGGAGACGGAAATCAGTTTTCGCGTGGGATCTTCAGTTCAACAATACGCAATCATTGATGTAGCGTCACTCAAATTTGACTCACGTGATAGTGCTGCAAAACCGCATTCTGAAGGCTTCGCTACCCGGCACTCTGACCGCCCATCATCTGAGGCAATCTCTGGGGATCACTCCAGAACATCGGCTGACCGCGACCATAATGCGGCAAGTATTTTTCCGCACTCGCTGACCATTCCTTCCGGCACACGTTTGCTCGTCCGCACTGTTGATGCCGTAGATTCAGATAGAAACCAGCCAGGTGACAAATTTCTCTCGTCGCTTGAAGAGCCGCTATACGTCAATGAAACCATGGTGGCTCCCAAAGGCGCATCTGTTTATGGCCGGCTCGAGCAGGTAAGCGAATCTGGACAACTGGTGGGCAAAGCACAGTTACGGCTTGCGCTTACAGGAATTGTCATCAACGGGCGGACATTTCCGCTTTCAACGGGCGACTATGAACTTTCCGGAAAGTCCCGCGGGGAAAGCACGGCTAAGAAGGTTGGCGGTGGTGCGGCAATCGGCGCGCTCATTGGAGCTATTGCCGGCGGCGGCAAAGGCGCGGCCATAGGCGCCGGCGTAGGTGCCGGAGCGGGCACCGCCGTGCAGGTTATGACCAAGGGAGACCAGGTACACGTTCCCAGCGAGACCCTGTTGGAATTTTCGCTGGATCAACCCCTTACGATTCCGAATCCTGAGCCTGCTCATTGATCGGCGTCTCTTGGCGGCAGGTGTGGTAACATAAAGTTGCGTTAGAAATTCAAGTTCTGCAAGCTGCTTCTCTTCTGCACCTGCTGACACCTCGATATTTCCAGCGTCAAATTAACACCTAGGAAAACTAAAGAAAATGGAACAAGGAACAGTTAAGTGGTTCAATGCCGCTAAGGGCTTTGGCTTTATCACGCGTCAGAGCGGAGAAGACGTGTTTGTGCATTTCTCCGCCATCCAGAGCGATGGCTATCGCAGCCTTGAAGAAGGCCAGGCGGTTGAATTCACGGTGACCAAAGGCAAGAAGGGCTGGCAGGCGGAAAACGTGCGACCAATCTAGCCTTCAGCAGGGCTTTTCACCAAAGGCGGCCGTCGAGCCGCCTTTGTTGTTTGTCGGTGAGCGTATCCTGAACTGATCGACGCTGTTTCCTCGTGGTACGGCTTATAATGAGCAACCACCGGCTGCAGCCGAGCCTCAGAATCGAAGCGGGTTGCGCGGAAAGGCAGGCTTGATTTCCCCCTGTGAAGATCCTGCTTTCCATGATGCGGATGTTCCACTACATCGTGGGGATTACTGCGCCGGATAAAGAGCACGAGAAGCAGACATTTTTCGTCTGGCTTGGCGTCGGGATCACGCTGCTTTCTCTCGGGTTTCTCTTTGCCTTGTTTATCAGCCACGAAGTTTTCAAATAATCCACGCCATTCCCGGCCGGCACTTATGCCGCTGCTTTTCCAGGTGCGCCGTCGAGAATAGCGCGAACCTGTTTGGCATATTCGGCACTCTCCCGGTCTCCGGTGACCAGATCAATCTGCTTCGGGTTGCTAACACCCAGGTTGAGCTGGACGGCGCGAGCAATCTGCTCCTGATCAAAAATAGCTCCGCGGCTCACTTCCTCTGTGGTCCCGTAGTAGCGCAGAAGGGCCACCCCGACGGCATCGATTGCGATGCGATCCGTTCCGGCGAGGACCACGTTGGAGTTGACCAGCTTACCCTCTTCCGGCCCTCCCGTGGTGAATGCCTGCACTCCATCGAGCACAATCAGGTCGGGATGATAAGCAGTGTTGATCTCGGCGATCATGCGCCGCTGGTCTGGGGAGGAGTGCAATTCGCGCATAAAGTTATAAGAATTCCCGGGCACGGTTTTTGCGGCGAATCCAACCGAGTTCTTCAGGGACAGAGTGAAATGGCCGCCGAAGCGGTGGGTCTTCAAACAACAGGTTTGCACCACGCCACCGGCCCTCCGCATCAGCCGTGGTACTGCGAATCCCTGCTGCCAATGGCTGTCAGGGTATTTGAGGTGTTCCCAGTCATTTGCGCCGAGTTCGTCGAATACCACAACTTTTGCGTCTATTTCTTTTGCCAGAGTGAAAGCGCCCTTTTTCTCCATCACCTCACGCGTATCACCCATGCCGCTGCGGTCGCCGATGGTGAGCGGACCTGCGCCCATGGCTTTCAGCTTCTTGAGCAAAGCTGCCAAAGTCTCGTCACTCGTGGAACCTGGGGTGGCGTCAGCGCTGTTGAAGTTCGGTTTGATGAAGAGGTCCCTGCCATGAAAGCTTTGCAGACCGAGCAGATCAATGGCGCGGGCGACACCGGCTGCCCGATCCGTCGTCTTCACAAAAGCCACGCGGGCGAGAGATGTGTGCGGTTCAAACTCGAGAGAGCGGATCATAGAAGGTGCAAATAACATGCCTCCGAAAGCCGATGCGGTCTTCAGGAAATCTCTGCGCTTCATGAGAACCTCCGCGCTGCTGTCATTCAATACCCAGCGAACCATCAAAATCAACTCGGCTGCCGGCTTTGGCAGTACACTGTGTGCCGGTTGGCGTTGTTTCTATCCGAGAGTGCCAAGGGAGGTTCATGCCCAGAGCGAGCTATGTTTGTGGCCTGAGCAGCACGCCCTTGCTGGGTGAGACGATAGGCGCACATTTTGATCGCGCAGTTTCCCGCTGGCCTCATCGTGAAGCGCTGGTTGTAAGACACCAGGATGTACGCTGGAATTACAGCGAACTGCAGAAGCGTGTGGATGATTTGGCGGCGGGATTCATGGCTCTTGGGCTCGAGCCTGGGGATCGCATTGGAATCTGGTCGCCCAACAATGCAGAGTGGGTGCTCACGCAGTTTGCCAGCGCCAAGGCCGGGCTCATCCTGGTAACAGTGAATCCTGCGTATCGCAGTGCCGAGTTGCACCATGCGTTGCGCAAGTCAGGATGTAAGGCTCTGGTCCTGGCCAGGGAGCTCCAAGGCGGCAGTTATCTTGCTATGCTGCGTACTCTCGCTCCTGAATTGAATACCAGTGAACCCGGCAAGCTTAGATCACAGCACCTTCCCGATCTGAAATGGGTGATCCATCTGGGAGGCTCCGAGGAACCAGGTATGCTGCGCTTCGCTGATGTCCAGCAGCGCGGTACTGCTGCACAGCGCAGAAAGATGGCTGCGCTAGAGCAGAATCTCCAGTTTGACGAGCCGATCAACATCCAATTCACCAGCGGGACCACGGGCGCGCCCAAGGGAGCGACGCTCACACACCACAACATTGTGAATAATGCCTTCTTTGTCGCCGAAGCCATGGGCTTGAGGGAAGCTGACCGTCTCTGCATTCCGGTTCCCCTGTATCACTGCTTTGGCATGGTTATGTCAACGCTGGCTTCCGTTACGCACGGCGCTACCATGGTCTTGCCCAGCGCTCGATTTGATCCCTTGGCCGTATTAGAAACCGTCCACGCCGAGCGCTGTACCGCGCTGCATGGCGTCCCCACGATGTTCATCGCTGAAATGGAGCATCCGGAATTCAAGCGCTTTGATCTGACTTCGCTTCGCGCCGGGATTATGGCAGGCTCGCCATGTCCGATTGAAGTAATGAGACGTGTGATGGATTCAATGCACATGAAGGACATCACCATCGCTTACGGAATGATGGAAACCAGTCCGGTCAGCTTTCAATCGGCCATTGATGATCCAATTGAGCGCCGGGTATCCACTGTGGGCCGGATCCAACCGCACGTTGAGGTCAAGATCGTAGACAACCAGGGCCGGATTGTTCCTCGCGACACTCCCGGCGAACTGCTGACGCGCGGTTACTCGGTAATGCTTGGGTACTGGGATGAGCCGGAAGAGACGGCTGAAGCGATCGATGCCGCCGGATGGATGCACACCGGCGATCTGGCGACACTAGATGAGGAAGGCTACTGCAACATCGTGGGCCGGATCAAAGATATGGTGATTCGCGGAGGAGAGAATGTCTATCCACGCGAGCTTGAGGAATTCCTCTTTCAGCACCCAAAGATCGAAGCGGCGCAGGTGGTGGGATTGCCCGATCCGAAATACGGAGAAGAACTCTGTGCGTGGATCAAACTGCGCGCCGGGGAAATGATGACTGAGCAGGAAGTGCGAGATTTCTGCCATGGTCAAATTGCCCATTACAAAATCCCGCATTACATCTGCTTTGTCTCCGAATTTCCGATGACAGTTACGGGAAAGATACAGAAGTTCATCATTCGCCAGCAGATGATTGAGAGACTCGGATTACAGGAAGTTAAAACAGCATAACCACTTCGCGCGTGGCGGGTCGTTTCATGCAGATCGAGGGTTTTGCCGCGGAAGCCATTTCAAGAATCCTCGTTCATAGGGGACGCAAGCTTGCATCAACAGGCATATGAGACTCATGTCCATTGGACATTGGAATGAAAATACAAATTACAGCAGGCGTCCCAGGTTACTGCAAAACTGAACCATGGCCGAATGCATTCGGCCATGGTTCGTCACAAAGGAAGAGACGAGGAGCGGAAGAGCTCTACTGCTCTGGGGACTGCGTCTTCATCATCATCCGCATTGACCCTTCAACTTTTTTGTAGCCGCTCGGCACCTGAAAAAGGGACGCATCGGGTTCGCCCTGCTTGATGTTGGTTAGCTGAAACACTGTCTCGCCAAACCGGGGATCGTTCCTCTTCTGCAGCACAACCGTTTGCAGGTCCGGCGAAGTCCAGGTTTCCAACGTGATCTGGATCGGCTGTTCATTCCCGATTGCGCCGGCAGGGATGGTACGCGTTACTCGCTTGCCATCCGCAGCTATGCCCTCAATCTCCTGGGTTCCCAGCGATTCAGTCTTTATTTGGCCCTCTTCTTTTGACGTCATCGCTTTCTGCATTTTCTGCATTCTTTCACGCATTTGCGTCATGTCCATGCCAGCCATTCCGTCGAACTTCATCACGCGCGCGGTTTGCTTCTGGGGATTCAGCATGTAGGCGGCGTTAGCAACAGGATCATGAATGAAAATCATTTTGGATCCATTCACCTGAAGCGGCCCCATTCCGCTCATGGCTCCTTCGCGACGGGTGCGGCCTTCGCTGTCACGGGCAACCGAACAGTTCTGCTTATGCACAATGCGATTTCCGTCGGCCAGCACCTGAGTGAACTCTGTTGTTTCTGTTGCGCTAAAAGGTGCGCCTTTTACAACTTTGTGATCCATCCGTCCGGAAAACAGGAACATGCCGTGGGCCGGTCCGCCCATCATAACGGCCGGTCCCCTCTGAGTAGGAGCGGAGGACTGTTGAGCGACTGCCAGGCCGGTGAATGCAAGCAGCCCGGCGATGACAAAGTGGAGTGTTTTCATAAAGTAGTTCTCCTTGATAATGCTTTTACTGAACTAGCCGTACGGCGTAAGGCGTACCGTCGCGGTCGGTAATGAAGTCGACTGTTACAGGCTCGTCTGACAGGTTTCCTGCGACCGGCGCGCCCAACATGCGCAAGTCTGATTCCGGGAGCTCAACCCGTACCAGCTGAAGTTCTCCGCTGGCAGTAGCCGGATCGTAGCTGGGAAGAGGGACAAAACCTCCTTCGGCAACCACTGCTGGGGGTTGCGCTACCGCTGCCTGGGGCGGGCGGTGAGCCAAAGCGTTGCTCCTCACGCTTTCCGCTGGCGTGGTCTTGCCTTGCTGTGGAGGCACAGCTTTTGCTGCATTGTGGACATTGGCGGCTGGCTGCGTCTTGAGCAGCAAACCAGCGACGATCAGGCAAGCGGCAATTGCTGTTACCGTAATCAATCTCAGATCTCGCCTGCGGCGATGGTGCTGACGGAATCTCTCCAGCAGCGCTCTTTCGACCTCGACAGGCGCGTTCCTTTCGCCGGCCGATGCCAGGCGATGTAGCGCGGATGACAGCAGCGCTTCCGACGGCTCACGAATTGGATCTATTTCACGCATTTTTCGCAGCTCAGCTTTTTCTTCAGGATGTTGCGTCCCCGGTGCACACGCGATGCTATCGTTCCCGGGGAACATTGCAGCAGTTCCGCTGCTTCCTGATAACTCATTTCTTCCAGATCGCAGAGCACCACAGCCTCCCGGTACTGCTGCGGTAATGCCAGTACCGCTACCCGGAGCGCCGTAACCAGTTCGGTGTTGGTCAGGTCCTGAAGGACGTCCAACCCGTTCGCGACGGCAAATTCATCCTGGTCCAGCGATTCTTCTTCGAGCGCCAGTTCGCTGCTGACGTCCTGAATCGCCCGTCGCGCAATGTTTCGCGCAATACCAAAGAGGTAACTGCTTACCGAGCCCCTGGCCGCATCGTAACCCTTGGAATTTGTAATGATCCGGGTAAACACTTCCTGGGTCGTCTCCTCGGCTGTTGCTGTGTTTCCGCTCATATGCAGAGCAAACCGGTAAATCGGGCCCTGGTAACGGTCATAGAGCTTTCTAAAGGCCTTTTCGTTCCCCTTGGCGAGCTGCCGGAGCAACTCCTGATCATCCCTCATGAATTCCAACATGGTATTGCCCGTTGCTCCGGCTTTTGCTCCTACTCTCCATTGCGCGAATTTGAAGATTTCTTCCACGATTTTTCCTGTTTAAGACTCCGATCAACCTATCCGCGGTCTTTGGCCACAGCAGTTCAGACGAATTGGGCCAACGATGGTAACCTCGATTTCGAGCCGCCGGAAGCAGGATCTTGCTATTCTATGGGCGTCTCGGGAGGCCTATGGTCGAAACCAAACTGAAATGGATTGACGGCGAAAGGTTTGCTGCCACCGCGAGCAGTGGACATGCAACCGTAATCGATTCCGACCGCGACCGGAATACCGCATCCGGCCCCATGGAGTTCGTTCTCATGGGGCTTTGCGGCTGTACCGCCACGGACGTGGTATCGATCCTGCGCAAGAAACGCGAACCTTTTACCGCCCTGGAAGTACACGCCGAAGCGGAACGTGCTCAGCAGCCGCCCACGGTCTATACTTCCATTCACCTGATCTTTACCATTTCAGGGCAGGTATCACGAAAAGCAGCAGAAGACGCCGTTCGCCTTTCGCAAGAGAAGTACTGTGGGGTGGCAGCGATGCTAAGAAGCACCGCCACGATTACCACGGAAATTCGCCTGTTGGCCAGGGAAAATGTGCCCCCAGGCCGTCCCCGAGCCCGCGAAATAGTGAAGCCAGTGGTTACGAAGTGGAATCTTATGGATGGATGGGGGAAAGAATGACAGAGAAGAAAGTAGTTGTTTACAGCTCGCCCGGTTGACCGCCATGTTCCTGGGCCAAGGCCTACCTTTCGGAGAAAGGGATTCCATTTGAAGTGAAAGATGTCAGCATGGACCAGCAAGCAGTCTTCGAGTTGGTTCGAACCTACAAGAGCCGTTCCACGCCCACCATTGTCGTTGGCGACCAGGTCATGATCGGATTCGATCCTGACCGGCTGGACCAGTTGCTTGCCGACTAGCGCTACGGAAGAAGAGACCAGCCCCCGCAAACGGCTTTCACATCCCTGGCGGGGGTACTTTTTTATCGCCGCAGCCACGTTTTGCTGGGGTGCGGCAGCGGCAGCGGGAAAAGCCATTTTCAGCGGTCGCGTATTTGCCGGACGTGCTCCCATATCACCTCTCGTCCTGTCCCAGGCGCGCACCAGCTTTGCGGTCATTCTTTTGGCGGGATTCCTTCTGTTGCATTTTGGGCCGCGCTTCTTTCGTATAAATAGGCGCGATCTCCTGCTTTGCGTTTTGACCGGTACGCTCGGTCTGGCGGGTTCCAACTACTTTTATTATCTGGCGATCGAGAAATCATCGGTGGCCATCGCCATCACACTGCAATACACGGCGCCGATATGGGTTCTTATCACGATGGTGTTGCGCGGCCGGGACCGCTTCTCCTTTACCCGCGTGTCTGCCGTGCTTCTCGCCATGGCGGGAACTGCTCTGGCTATTGATGTCTTCCATTCGGGGCTGAGCCTCAAAGCCATGGGCGTGCTGGGTGGGATCATTGCCTCGTTCTCCTACGCGTTTTACAACATCGTCGCCCAAGAGCTAGTCAGCCGCCATCATCAGTTCAAGATCATGTTCTATGCGCTCTTGGCCGCGACCATTTTGTGGATTCTGGTGAACCCTCCGCAGAAGCTGGTGGCAGAACATTTCACCAGCGCGCAGTGGAGCTTCCTGTTCCTTTTTGCCTGCCTTTCCACGCTGTTGCCATATTTCTTCTATTTCACGGGACTCAAGTATCTCGACCCGACACGGGCGATCATCGCCAGTTGCCTTGAACCGGTATTCGCAATTCTATTTGCCGTGAGTTTTGTGGGTGAAGTTTTGCGGCCGGTGCAGGTAGCCGGCATCGCTGCCGTCCTGCTGGCAACTGTGATGGTGCAAGTGCAGGAGCCGAACGCCTTCAGAGCTGAACAGACTTGAGCGCCAATAGGCTAAAGCGCCGTATGCGGGCGTTGGGGAGGACTCAAACGTACTTCCGGGTCTCTTAGGTGTCAACAACCAGAAGGCTAGTGGCAGGGTGCTGCGGGAGTTAGTCTCCGGAGTTACACCCGGCCAGTCGCCGCTTTTGCCGAAGTAACCGCTGGAAATGAATGTTATTCAGAGTTCGTGGTTTCCACTTGAAACCAGATGCTTTTTGATAAAAATCAGGGCCTTTCCGCAACACGGAACAAGGAAAGCCTGCAAGATCGCAAAGCGCACAATTGAGCCCACTCAAACCACGCGCTACAATATCGCTGTGATCACCGCACTGAAGCCCACAGTCCTTTTGAGCCTGATTCTTTTGATTTGCGCAGCCTCTCCTGCCCAGCAGGGTGACACTCCCAAAGTGTCGAGGATCAAGATCCTGGTAGTGAAAGAGCACGGCGGCAAGCCGGTGAAAAATGCGGAGGTTGTCCTGCATATGCTGGACAAAGATGGCAACGAGAAGCAGGACGGATTGGAACTGAAGACTCATGAAGACGGCAAAACATCGAGTGACGGCATTCCTTACGGCAAGGTCAGAATCCAGGTCATCGCTCGTGGCTTTCGCACGTGGGGGAACGATTTTGACGTGAGTAACCCGAACATGAGTGTCACCGTCAAGCTGCAGAAACCGCAACCGCAGTTTTCCATTTACAAATAGTCCCGCTTGAAACAGCAACCGGGGGCAGTCCTCAGGCCGGTTGGCCGGTTTTGCCGGTTACCTTGACAGAACCGCGCCGGAGTGTCATTTCTGGTACTTTTATTATTTGCGGCAAATTGCAAAGGGGGCTGCGCGAGTGAAGGTAAGGGTCTTTTTCCATGGGAAGTGTTTTGACGGCGCCTCCTCGGCTGCGCTGTTCTCCCGTTTTTACCGCGAGCGCATCAGCAAAGACGCAGACTTTCAGTTCACCGGGTTGGTCCACCGCGCGGGCGCCCTCTTCGACGAAGCTGAATTTGACGGCGACGAGAATGTCATCGTTGACTTTAAGTATTCGGCATCGCCGCGGATCACCTGGTGGTTTGATCATCACCTGAGTGCTTTTCTCACGCCGCAAGATGCAGAGCATTATCGTATCCATGACAAGAGCCGCAAATTCTACGACCCCGAATTCAAGTCCTGCACCAAGTTTTTGGCGCAGATCGCGCGGCAAAAATTCGGGTTTGACGCAGCGCCGGTGGCTGAGTTGATCCATTGGGCTGACATCATTGACGGCGCACAGTTTGAATCCCCGCAGCAGGCGGTGGAAATGGCGGAACCGGCCATGAGGCTTACGATGGCGATTGAGTCCACCAACGACTCCGAATTTCTTCCCCGGCTGATTCCATTTCTGGTTGCGGAACCGCTCGCGAGTGTCATTCAGGAGCCGTTCGTGGCGACGCTGATTCCGGGTCTGATGCAGCGGCACCGCGAGTCCATTGATATCATCCGCCGTCATTCCGAATGCAAAGAAGGAACCATTTTTTTCGATATCAGTGATTACGATCTCGAAGGTTACAACAAGTTCATTCCTTACTACCTGCATCAGGATTCGGTATACAGCATCGGCCTCAGCCGCAGCAGTTTTCGCGTGAAAGTAGCCGTGGGGTCGAATCCCTGGACGAAGAAAGAGAATATGGTAAATCTGGCGAAAATCTGCGAACGTTACGGAGGCGGCGGGCACGCCCGTGTTGGCGCCATCTCGTTCCCGCCTGGAGAGGCTGATCTCGCCCGCAAGGCCGCGCAGGAAATTGTTGAGGAGCTGCGCGCTTCCGCATAGGCGAGTCGGATTCCAGCTGCAATCGTCGATCGGTGCTAAGGCCACTCTAATACGCTACTCTGGAAAAAGCGCCTGGAGCCTTGAACCAGAGTTGATGCTTCGGTACCCTCATTAATGTCCTCACAACAGTGAGGTTTCCCTGTCAATTTTGTAGTTCAGGTGTACCGAATGAAAAAGCTGATTGCCGGTGCCGCTATGGCGGCTTTGTCTTTTGTGGCTTTGAGCGCTACGGCGCAGCAACCCCCAAAACTGAAGTCGCAGCTGCCTCAACAGCGGCCGGCCGCTCCTGTCAAACTGACACCACAGCAGAAGTTTGTGCTGGACACGGTGAATATGGCTGTCGCGCTCCCTGAACCTGACCCCCAGGACCATTTGCGAGTGCTGGCCAGCGCAGCCGATGTGGTATCGACCGTCGACCGTAATGAGGCGAAAAAACTCTGGCACGAGGGTGTACGCATTGAATCCGAGTTGATTCGAGTCGGTGAAAAGCCGGCAGTGTCCTTGATGTCCAGCGGTCAGGCGGATTGTCAGGCCGCGCTGAGCTTTGTGGAGAACCTGCCTGACAATGCTGCTTTCCAGGCCGAGCAGTCTCTCATCGGAGCGGTGACCTCCTGTCCAAAACAGACTCTGGATGCAGTCTCGCGGAAACTTGATGCCGCCCTGGACAAAGGGATTGTTCCGTCTCGTGCTCTGATGGCCACGATTGACGCTCAGGGAAGCCGGTCGCAATGGTCTCAGGTCCACTTTGAGAAGATGTTCAGTTCTCTCCCTGACCCGCATGATTATGCAGGCGAAGCACAGAATTTTGCCGCGATGTATTCACAGATGGCTCCCAATCTGGACAAGGATCTGGCCGGTCGCGCCGGCCTGCAGTTGCTGGATTGGCTTGGCAAGCTTCAGGACAGCGCTTTACGAACCATGGCCATTCACATTACGGCCGACGCAATGCAACAGGCTCTGGGTGAAAAGGACTACGAAGCCGCCCTGCAGAAGGACTTGGTTGCTAATTCGGTGGTACAAAACCCGGGCGAGAATCGTGAGATTGAACGCCCGGAGGAGGCTACAGTCTCAGTTCTTGAAGCCATGGACAAGGTGGGAACTGACCAGACGGAGAGCCTCCGTGGACTGCCCCCGGTGGAGCGGGCGCGCGAAGCAGCGGCCAGCGGTTTTGCTGCCGGCACCTCAGGCCACAAGGCCCAGGCCGCCAAATATTTCGATATGGCTTTTGACGCCGTAAACGAGGCATGGGACGCGCGTACCCCCAAGACGGATGCCTCTGCCCTGGTGCAGGAAGTAGGGGAAGCTGCTGCCCAGGTAAACTCCGTGAATGCACTAACCAGAGCCCAGGCTCTGCGGGACCCGTCCGCGCAGGCCATTGCTATGCTCGCGGTGGCGCGTGTAGTCGCCAGCAACGGCATTACACAGTGACATCGAGCAAGTCATTCTTGCGACGATTTCAGAAGTTCAGGTAACCTACGTGCTAAGCTGTGATTTCAAACCAGGAAATCAGGGTTCCCCTTTGGTCCAGATCATTGATGTGAAATGTCCCAAGTGCAATCGTGGCTTCAGAACCGTGCCGACTGTAGTAGAGCACGCTGGAGCAGTTTATTGCTCCGTCTGTGGCACGCTCATGACCATTTCCGCCCCCCAGCCGGTCGATGTCCTAAGAAGCAAGCCGGATGCAGCCTGAAGACCACAATGTTATTGGGCAATTCCAAGACCCATCCCTGCCAACGGATCATCTGGCTTACTTCGAGTTCTCTACTTTGAGGTTGTTTTGCACCGAGAACACGCCGGGAACCCCGTTGGCCCGCAGCCCAGCCTCATTCTTGTCAGCCTGAGTGTTCACTACACCATCCAACGTCACGTGGCCACCCTTTACGATGATGTGAATTGGGGGAACCGCTTGTATTGAGTACGGAAACAGTCGGCTATCATTGAAAATCGCACGCGCCACCTGACGGCGAATATTGTCGTCGTTCGGCGAGGGCGGCAGGATCTCAATTTCATTATTGACGCTTTCTACGCCTTCGATTCGCTTTACCGCATCCTCAGCCTCGCTCTTCAATACGCCGTTCCGGACCTGGCCCATAAGAGTTACGGTGCCGCCATTCACCTTGTAGGAAAGGCTGTCAAAAATGGAAAGCTGCGGCAGCATGACAAGCTTTTGATAGACCTCCTGGGTGATTCTCCCCTGCATGCGCTGGTTTCCCGCGGATGACTGGTCTGCGGGCGCAGATTGCGCCCCTGCAGAGGCAATCATCAGCAGGCACAAGGCAATGATGGAACAACTCGAAGACATCGCTTTCATCCCGGTTCTCCTTTTTTCTTTGTTAATTGCTTTTGATGCGTGTCAAAGATGGTTGGCGGGCCGGGGGAAATTCAGTGTTTCGCAGGGGCAATATCAGCATGTTTTTTGCTCCACTTATGTGCTGCAGACGGTGTATGATGCTGTGCAACTCTGAACAGAGCACAAAACGCTAGTGTCCTCATAGGGTTGGGAGAAAAGCGTCCCTTTTGGATATGTTGCAGTATCTCGCAAGTTTCTTAACAAGTGTCGCCGTTTCAGCGCTCCTGACATGGCTCGTCCGTGATCTGGCCAGCCGCTTTGGATTGGCGAAGCCTCCGGATTCGTCGCGACACATTCACTCCACCGCCATCCCACGCCTTGGTGGACTCGCCGTTTTTGTCGCGTTTGTGTCGCTGTTCCTAGTTTATTTATTCGCTACCACAGATCATCGATGGGGTGCAGCGCCGAGAGAGAATGACGTCGCGCATATTGTGCTCATAGGGGCACTTTTTTTTGTTGTGGGCCTGGTTGACGATCTGATCACCATTAAGCCCTGGGTTAAGCTGCTGGTGGAAGTCGCCGGAGCTGTGGCCTTGTACATGTCCGGGATACATCCGGGCTTCTCCACCGCTCACGCGGGGTCCCATTGGGCAGGCGCAATAAGTCTCGGGCTGACAGTGTTCTGGGTGGTTTTGATATGCAACGCCATTAATCTGATTGACGGTCTGGATGGGCTGGCTGCAGGCGCCGCATTATTTTCCATGGTCACCATCTTCACCCTGGCCGTCGGGAGCCGGCCCGGCGTGGCTACTGCAACCACGATTCTTGCCGGCAGTCTCTTTGGTTTTCTCATTTTCAACTTTAATCCGGCTTCCATCTTCCTTGGTGATTCCGGGAGTCTGTTTGTAGGCTTTGTCCTGAGCGCCTTTGTCCTGGCCGAATCGCAACGCCAAGTCTCCACCATGGATAGCATTCTTGTTCCCGTGGTGTCATTTGCACTGCCCTTAACTGACGTGTGCCTGAGCCTGCTGCGCCGTCTCCTCAGTGGGCATTCCATCTTTGGCGCTGACCGCGAGCATATTCACCACAAGCTTCTTGAACTTGGGCTCACACAAAGGCAGGTGGTCTGGATACTGTACGGCATTTCAGCGCTTTGCGCGGTGCTGAGCCTGTTCCTGCTCAGTCCGTCCATTCTGGCGCTTATTCCCGTTGCGGCGATCATGCTGATGCTTGTTTTCTTTGGCCTTCGCAAGCTTAAGTACCCTGAATTCGGGGAATTTCAACGCATAGGGCAGCGCCTGAAAGTGCAGAAGAAGGTACTTGCGCGGAACATCGCGCTCAGGAAAGCGGCCGCCGGACTGGAGACTGCGCGCGACGCAGCCGATATAGCCGCCATGCTCGAAGATTGTCTTGCCGATGATTTTGACGGGTTCGAAATTATCCTCGATGAAAAATTTGTTCCCGAAGGATTCCTGGAAAATCCTGAACCCTGCCGCTCCGTCAAACTCCAGTGGAGAGCCAGCCGGGAACGGCTGATCCTCACGCTTGAGCTTTCTAATTCAAGAGGCCGTCCAATTGGACGGTTTTCCATTTACCAGAGCGCCGGCAGGCTTCTTTTGATCGATACCGAATTGCTAAAGGGAGCTTTTCGACACTCCCTGGAACGCGCCCTCCAGAATACGATGGCACGTTCGGTTCTGAGGGAGTTGCCGGTTGCCGGAATCCTCGAATCACCCGAAACTGCCGTTCCTGCCGGTCATTTCGAAAACGAGGTTTAACCGCCCAATGCTTTTTTGCGGCGTTGATTGAGCCAGCCTGATTCAACTTACTTCTTCGCCAAGCAAGAAGGAATCAGTTCAATGATGTGCGCAAACTCCACGGTTGGGATTTGGTGTTCGTTTTCGCACAGCCATAAGCGCAACCGAACAGCATAGATCGCGTCCTGCCCTCGTGCGTGATAGATAAGCCTTTTATTATCATCTACTTAGGTATCAATTAAGTTCGGCATAAAAAATGCCATTCTGCTGCTGTATTCCGAAACGCATGGAATGCTGCTGAGGAGATGCGCTACATGAATGAGCGAAGGACGTCGACCTTAAGTCTGTTGGTTGGAATGGTTCTGTTGGTTCTTAACGCCTTTGGCTCGTGGAATAGCGCCTCGCCCGAACGGTCAGCCAGAGTTAACGCCATTGCACATCACATCAGCATTTTAAAAACCGGCAAGGCGCAGGAGAAAGCCGCCGCAGCTTACTGGCTGGGACAACAACACACCGTGGCGGCTCCTGCCGTGAACCCGCTGGTTAATCTTCTCGGTGATAGTAGTGAAGTCAATCCACTCAAGTACCGATCCAGTCCGATCGCAACCAGGATGACCTTGGGAGAGGAAGTCGCGGCCGCTCTCGTCAACATCGGTCATCCCTCCATCGATGCTCTAATTAGGGTACTGAAGACCTCTCCGCTGGCCGAAGCACGCAAGAATGCGGCCTGGGCGCTGGGCGCGCTGCACGATACGGGGGCGACGACCCAGATTTAGCAGCAAGGATTTGGAATCATGAGATCGCAATCCTGGCCAGCACTGAGCCGGCGGGTATTCGTGTTACTACAATCGAGGTGAACCGGGTATGCATACTTTGTTTCAAGACGTCCGTTATGGTTTGCGCATGCTGCGCAAGAACCCGGGCTTTGCCATTGTGGCGGTGCTCACGCTCGCATTGGGCATCGGAGCCAATACCGCGATCTTCAGCCTGATCAACGCTGTCCTGCTGAAATCTCTGCCCGTTCATGATCCGCAGCAGTTGGTGATCGTAAGCGACCCCTCGATGGCGAACAGTCACTGGATCGGAACTCCAACGACACAAATCTATTCGTATCCGCTCTACCGGGATCTGCGGGATGGCAACAATGTTTTTTCCGGGATGGCTGCGTCGGGGCAGGAACACCAGGTCAAGGTGGAAACGCCGGCTTCCGGAGTTGTCACCGAAGATGCGACGATCAATCTTGTGTCCGGCAATTACTTTTCCGTCCTCGGAGTCGCGCCGTTTCGCGGTCGCACTCTGGTGCCGGATGATGATCGCGCCAAATCCTCGAACCCCGTTGCTGTGGTCAGTTACGAGTTCTGGATCCGGAAGCTCGCTGAAGATCCAGGCATCGTTGGGCAGACAATGAGGCTCAATAAGTATCCATTTACGATTATTGGCATAGCGGCCCCCGGATTCTTCGGAGATACCGTTGGCGATAAACAGGATTTCTGGGTGCCCGTCAGCATGCAGCCCCAGCTAATGCCGGGACGGCCCTGGCTGGATGACTTTCAGGCTTCATGGCTGCGGGTGATCGCTCGGCTGAAGCCGGGTGTAAGCAGGGGGCAGGCGGAAGCCAATTTGAATGTCCTGTTTCGGCAATGGCTGCAAGGTCCGCAGGGGCGCTCACTTGATCCGGGCGACCAGCAGGCGCTCAAACAGCAGAAGATTTTCGTTGTTGCCGGAGGCCAAGGCTTCTCTGGAGTACGAGCAGAGTTCTCTCATCCGTTAGTTCTCCTGATGGCGATAGTAGGGCTCGTCTTGCTGATTGCTTGTGTGAACGTGGCTAACCTGATGCTGGCGCGGGCCAATTCACGTCAGCGGGAAATAGCGGTACGACTGGCGATCGGCGCCAGCCCCGGTCACTTGGTTCGCCAACTGCTGACTGAAAGCCTGTTGCTGGCCTTCGCCGGCGGCATTGCCGGTTTGCTGGTGGCGCGTTGGGGCACCGAAAGTCTCCTGAAGCTTAGTTTAAGTGCTCGTGCCGCCGAGGGTTTGACGGTGAGTCCCGACTGGCGCGTCCTGGCGTTCACCGCCTGCGTATGTGTCGTGACCGGGCTGCTCTTTGGCTTGGCGCCTGCGTTGCGTTCGGCAAAGCTCGCAGTAGCACCCACACTAAAAGAGAACACGGTGGCACAGGCCGGCTCGGGACGGTTTCCGCTCGGGAAAATACTGGTTGCATCTCAGGTTGCTGTTTGTCTATTGGTGCTGTTCGCTGCCGGACTGCTGGTGCGTAGCCTGAAGAACCTTAGGGACCTCGATCTGGGATACAGTCGCAACAACATTCTTATGGCGCATGTTGACCCAGTGGCTGCTGGATATAAACCTGCCCAACTGATCGATTATGAACGCGAGATGAGTTCGCGGCTGGCAGCGCTCCCCGGAGTACGCAGCGTGACGGCTTCAGAAAACGGCTTGTTCAGCGGTACTGAGTCCGCCGATGACATGAAAATTGAAGGCTACACGGCTGCGCGCGATCAGGACCGCGTGGTCTATTGGGACCAGGTCGGGGTTGATTACTTCCATGCCCTGGGTATCCCCATTCTGATGGGTCGTGATTTTGGCCCGCGGGACACACCCACCTCCACGAAGGTGGCAATCATTAATGAGGCGATGGCGAAATTCTATTTTGGCAACTCCAACCCGATTGGTCGAAAGATGTGGATTGACGATCAACAGCATAAGGACCAGCCAATGGAGATCATCGGAGTGGCCCGCGATGTGCGCGATCATACTCTCCGCGGCCCCATCCAGCGCCGCTTCTACGTGCCCACAGGGCAAGCGCTGGATGCGATGTACGCTGTCAATTTTGAGATCCAGACGGCCGGCAAACCTCAGGATCTCACGGAGCCCGTGCGGAAGGCCTTCGCAGCATTAGACGCAAATGTGCCGGTGTCTCGCATTCGTACTCTCGACGAACTGGTGGATTCCTCGGTCTCCAAAGACATCCTGGTGGCGCGTCTTTCTACCTTTTTCGGGCTGCTGGCTTTGGCTCTGGCATGTGTAGGACTCTACGGTGTCATGTCATACACGGTCAGCCGCCGTACGCGCGAAATTGGTGTTCGCATGGCGCTCGGAGCGCAACGGACGCAGGTGCTTGGCATGGTGCTGAGTGAAGGCCTGAAGCTTGTGCTCATAGGAATTCTCATTGGAATCCCTGTGGCATTGCTCTCAACCCGGGTGTTCAGTTCCATGCTTTTCGGGCTGAGCTCGGCGGACCCGTTGTCAATGGTTCTGGTGGTTTTGATTTTGGGCACGATTGCATCCATTGCCGGACTTATCCCCGCCCGCAGGGCGACGAAGGTGGATCCCATAATAGCGTTGCGGTATGAATGATGAGTTTGAAGGAAGCTGATGGGAACTCTTTTACAGGATCTACGCTACTGTGTGCGCATGCTACAAAAATACCCGGCCTTTGCCACCGTCGCGGTATTCACATTGGCGGTAAGCATGGGTGCGAATACGGTCGTCTTCAGTATCCTCAATGCACTGTATCTGCGGACCGCTCCAGTGCGGAAACCTCAGGAGCTAGTCGTATCTGTAGGAGAGCATCGGGACATCTCCCTGCCAGAGTATCTGTATTATGTTGCGCACGCTAAGTCATTCACCAATCTTGCCGCGGAGTATCCCTCCGCCCATGCTTATTTCGAAAGCGGGGAAAACCCCAGGATTTTGCTGGGTTCAATTGTTTCAGCAAATTACTTTGAGCTGCTTGGTTTGAAACCGCTCCTCGGGCGCTTCTTTCTGCCTCAAGACGGATCGCACGCGGAGGCGGCGCAAACAGTGGTGCTGAGTTATCGATTTTGGCAGAGCGACTTTGCGGCAGATACAAACGTTATTGGAAAGACCATTAAACTCAACGGCGTCAGAGTAACCGTGATCGGCGTGGCGCCGCGCCAATTCCACCGCCTTTTCTCTGGCTCCGATAATGATTTCTGGCTGCTCAGTGGCGCAGCTTCCTATATCGTGCCGCATTGCGATCCGAGCGGCTACAGATGTGACTTCTTCACCAGCCTCGTCGGGAGACTCAAGCCTGGCGAGCAGGTCGGCAATGCGCAAGCCGAGATTAACGGCTTGGCCAAACAATGGGAAACGGCTTATCCAGACCTCACGAAAGCGAGCTTTGTTCTCTATAAAGCCCGGGGCATTGAGCCTGGAAGCCGAAGAGAGATCTCCCACCTGCCCCCCTTATTACTCGTCGCTGTCGCTGTGTTGTTGTTAATCGCATGTGCCAACCTTTCTGGATTGCTGCTGGCGCGTGGTGTTGCTCGTCGTCGGGAAATTGCCATCCGGCTTGCTCTTGGGGCAGGACGGGCCCGTATAGTTCGGCAGCTCTTGGCGGAAGCTGCACTTCTGAGTTTTCTCGGCAGCGCTTGTGGTCTGTTGCTGCTGCTCTGGTCGAAGCCGTGGCTATCGCACTTCCCATTCGCTGGAACAGAAGGATTCAGCTCCTTTTACGACGTACAGCTCGATTGGCGCGTGTTGCTGGCCACCTCCGCCGTCGCGATCCTTGCCGTTCTGATTTTCGGGACTATGCCTGCCCTGCAAACAAGTAAGGCTCCCCCCGCGCAGAGCATGAAAAGCCACGAAGCGAGCGGGGCAAGACATTCGCATACCAGAAGCGTTCTCGTAATGGGGCAGGTGGCGCTGGCGGTGGTGCTCGCGGCAGGGGCAGTGCTCGTTTATCAGAGTTTAGGTCGCGTACTTATGGGCCACAACTTCGATCCCCGTCACATAGCCGTCTTGCGGGTGAGTCCCTACCGGTTAGGGTATGCTCCGGAGAAGTCGGCCCAAATCCAGAAGAACGCTCTTCGCCGGATTGCAAATCTACCGGGCGTGGAGTCGGTCAGCTTTGGTCAACTGATGCCGTGGTGGGAAAGTTGGGAAAACTGGGTCGCTGTGCCCGGCAACGGCGGAACGTCAGCCAAGAATGCAAGGATATTTGTTCACTATAACAGCATTGCACCCGGTTATCTCAGGACGTTGAAAATCCCTCTGCTGCAGGGCAGAGAATTTGCTGATGCTGACTGCGCAGGTGCTCCGAATGTCGTCATTGTGAACCAGACATTGGCCAGCCAGCTATGGCCTAATCGCAACCCCATTGGCCAAACTCTCTTGATGGGTGGTGTTCGCTCCTGGGCTCAATCAACCGCGACATCTGAAATCTACACGGTGGTCGGAGTGGCAGCGGATGCACAGTACAATCCTGCTACGGACGCCGCGCATACGTTCATGTATCTGCCCTATTGGCAAGTACAAAATAATGGCGATGGTCGTTTTGTTGTACGCACCGGGGCTGATCCAGGAAGCATGCTTCCACAGATCAAACGAGTGATACGAAATATCGATGCTAATGTACCGGTGGGGGAGGACTCAACACTGGTACAGGCGCTGCTGAATGACTTCGGCGCAGTGCGTCTGCTGCGTGCGGTACTGGCGTTCGCGGGCATTGCGGCTCTGCTCCTTGCCTCGGTCGGACTTTACAGCATTCTGGCGTTCCTGGTGGCCCAGCGCAGACGGGAAATCGGTATCCGCTTGGCTTTAGGAGCTACGCGGCGGCAGATACTGAATTTGTTTCTACGGCAGGGGATGCGGCTCGCGGTCCCGGGGACGTTAGCAGGTCTCATCGCTGCGCTTCTCAGCCTCCGTATTCTTTCGAGATTGCTATACGGAATAGCCCCTGCTGATCCCCTGGTGCTTGGGGCCGTCTTGCTTGGTCTGGGGGCTGTGTGTGCCCTTGCGAGCTATGTTCCGGCGCGTCGGGCTACAAAGCTGGATCCCATGGTAGCGCTGCGGTATGAATGAGAGAATTAGGTAAGTGGGTAATTTGGTGATTGAGCTGCATGAGGGGATAAACCTTGATTCAACTTCACAATGTAGAGAAGACAGTGAAAAGCCCGGCGGGTACGGCATGGCTGTTGCGCCGCATCAACCTGAACATCCGAGAGGGCGAGTTTGTGACTGTAATGGGCCCGTCGGGGGCGGGGAAGACCACGCTGCTGAGCATCATTGGCATGCTCGATGACGGTTGGGCGGGTGAATATGTTTTTACTGAGCAGCCTGTACATAAGCTGGACCGCAAAAAACGCGCTGACTTGAACCGGCGCTACATCGGATTTGTATTTCAGAGCTATCACCTGCTCGACAATCTCACAGTGCAGGAGAACATTGACGTACCTTTGAGTTATCGAGACATTCCACGGGCTCAGCGCGCGTCGATGGTGGCCGATATTCTCGATCGCTTTCAGATTGTCGGCAAGAAAGACCTCTATCCCAATCAACTTTCCGGCGGACAGCAGCAACTGGTCGGAGTGGCGCGCGCGGTGGCCGGAAATCCCAAGCTGATCCTGGCGGATGAACCCACCGGCAACCTGCATTCAGCGCAGGCAAAAGAGATTATGGAACTGTTCCGAAAGCTGAATGATCAGGGCACAACGATCATTCAGGTCACGCATTCTGAAGCCAATGCAGCCTTCGGAAACCGGGTGATCCAGCTCAAAGACGGCTGGATTGTGGAGGATTCTGCGGCAACGCCCGGCAGCGCCACGGCTTGAAGAAACTGACTGGGGAGATGCAGGTGCCTACAAAAATCCAGGAGCTTGAGAACACGGCAACAGCAACGGTGAAACCTGACCCAATCCGCGTACTCGTCGCCGATGATCAGGCCGATGTGCGTGAAGCTTTGCGGCTTCTGCTCAAGGCCGAAGGCTACTTAACTGAGACTGTCGCCAGCCCAAATGCGGCTCTCGAAGCAGTTCAAGGCGGCGAATTCGATGTGGTGCTGATGGACCTGAATTATCAGCGCGACACTACGTCAGGCCAGGAAGGCATGGATCTGCTTTCCCGCATGCAATCGATAGAAAGCCGTGTACCCATTGTAGTGATGACCGCATGGGGGAGCGTGGAACTGGCGGTCCAGGCCATGCGCCGGGGCGCCCGCGATTTCATCCAGAAACCCTGGGACAATGCTCGCCTGCTTTCCATTGTTCGCACGCAGGTAGACCTGTACCGCACCATCCGTCGCGCCGAACGGCTGGAGGCAGAAAACAGCTTTTTGCGGGCGCAGAACCGTCCTGTTTTTATTGCCGAATCAAAGGCGATGCAACCGCTCCTCACGTTAATCAGCCGGATCGGGCCGAGCGACGCAAATGTTCTCATCACCGGCGAACATGGGACGGGTAAAGAAGTAGTTGCTCAGACTCTGCACGCCATGTCCTCACGCAGTCAGCGCCCCATGATTACGGTCAACACCGGCGGGCTGCCGGAAGGAACCTTTGAGAGTGAACTTTTTGGCCATGTCAAAGGAGCATTTACTGATGCGCGCACAGATCGGGTAGGACGCTTTGAGCTTGCCGATCGCGGCACCCTTTTCCTCGATGAGATCGCAAACGTGCCTCTCAAGCAGCAAGCCAAGCTGCTGCGTGTTCTGGAAACCGGAGAAATGGAGCGGGTAGGCTCATCGCGGACGCACAGAGTCGATGTGCGCGTGCTCTCGGCGACCAATGCCGACCTGAAGGTCGAAAGCGCGGAAGGCCGTTTTCGCTCCGACCTGCTGTTCCGCTTAAACACAGTCGAATTGCACATTCCTCCGCTGCGCGAGAGAAAAGAGGATATCCCGCTCCTGGCTTCACACTTCCTGAAGACCTACGCCGAACGTTATCGAAAGCCGGTGCAAGGCTTTGAACCCGCAGCCATGCAGAGGATGCTGGAACATCCGTGGCCCGGTAATGTGCGTGAACTGGACCACGCCACGGAACGGGCTGTGCTGATCACCACCAGCGGGCAAATCCAGGCGCCCGATCTGGGACTCGAGACTGAGCGCGCGGCGTCCGCCCAGATCGATGAGATGAGCCTTGAGGAAGTGGAAAGCCTGCTGATCAAAAAGGCGCTGAAGCGCCACTCCGGTAATATCAGTCATGCCGCGGATGCGCTCGGATTGAGCCGCAGCGCCCTTTACCGCCGCATGCAAAAGTATGGCCTCTGACCCGCTGCATCCATTCAGCTCGGTCTCACTGTCCCAGGGACCACCGAGACAGAGCAGGCTGAACTTTGATGCTCGTATTACGCTGATGACGCTTCTGCTCAGCGCTCCGGGCATCCTGGTTGCCGAAGTTCTCCTGTGGATGAGCGGTCATTCCGCCGAGTTTAAGTGGACCATCACTCTGTTCATGGCGCTGGCATGGATGATCGGAGTCTCCGCCTTGCACGGCCAGATCATCCGCCCTCTTCAGACGCTTTCCAACATGGTGGCGGCAATTCGGGAGGAGGATTTTTCCTTTCGCCTTCGAGGCGGCGGCAGGGAAGATTCTCTGGCCGATCTCATTTACGAAATCAATGCTCTTGCCGCGCGGCTTCAGCAGCAGAAGGTGAGCGCCCTTGAGGCCACAGCATTGCTCAAAAAAGTGTTGATGGAAATTGATGTGGCGGTTTTCACCTTCGATCAGCAACACCGCCTCAGTATCGTCAACCGTGCCGGAGAGCAGCTCATGGGGCGCATTGCCCCGCGCATGCTGGGTCTCACGGCACAGGAACTGGGACTGCAGGAATTTTTACAATCTACAGAGCCGCAAACCGTGCAGATGACCTTTCCGGGAAAGCATGGACGCTGGGCCATCAGCCATACCAGCTTCCGGGAAAACGGTATTCCACACCAGTTGCTCATTATCTCTGACCTGAGCCGCGCATTGCGGGAAGAGGAGCGCCAGGCATGGCAGCGATTGATTCGGGTGCTCGGGCACGAACTCAACAACTCGCTGGCGCCCATCAAGTCAATTGCCGGAACCCTGGGATCCCTGACTTCCCGGGCGAAACTGCCGGAAGACGTCACTCAAGATATGCGCCAGGGCTTGCGCGTGATTGAGAACCGTGTGGAATCGCTGAGCCGGTTCATGCAGGCCTATACACAACTGGCGCGCATGCCGGCTCCGTCGCGCACAAGAATCGATGTGGGGCCGCTGGTCCAGCGGGTCGCATCGCTTGAACGGCGGCTGAACGTGAGGACCCTTGAGGGCCCGCGCGTCTCGATTGAAGCTGATCCTGACCAGCTTGAGCAATTGCTGATTAACCTGATCCGCAATGCCGTTGATGCATCGCTTGACCCCTCGCTCAAACAGACCGGTTCGGTTGAGGTGGGTTGGCGCACCAATGCGCGCAGCGTGGAAATCTTCATCCGTGATGAGGGCCCAGGACTTCTCAACAGCGACAACCTTTTTGTGCCTTTCTTTACTACAAAGCACGGCGGAAGCGGCATTGGGCTGATTCTGAGCCGTCAAATTGCCGAGGGGCACGGAGGCGTACTGCAGCTCTCCAACCGCTTTGACCGCAGCGGATGTGAGGCGATGGTCGCGTTGCCGCTTTCCTATGACATACCCTTTGTTTAATCCGTGGCGCTGGAACGCGATATGATGTCTCTAGAGAATGGAACACGATCTTCACAGCCTAAAAGATGACATGATCGCCTTTATTGAGGGGCACGGCTTGCGCAGGTTCAATGCGTATGTAGGCGAGGACGTCCCTACCGTGGCCTGGGCGAGCGATGAAGACCATCCTGACGGATGGAAGGACTTTGTCGAACTGGCCAAAGCTTCCGGCGTGAGCTTTTTGACCATGAGTTTCGTGGAACTCGAAAAAGAAGATGTTGATTTGCTCCTCAACCGACTCCAGGAAATCGAGTACATGAGCGACGAAGACGTGGAAGAGGCTCGCTGGTTGCGCGACTTTGTTGGCAAGGTCGGGCTGGTCCAGCTTGGGTTTCCCTGCCAGGGAGTGATCTTCACGTACGAAATATCGACGGAGTGGTACGAAGCTTTTCAGCGACTGGAAGACGCCGCAGATGATTACGACGGGATCCTGATTGACGATTCCGATCAGGAAGAAGACTAGGTCCGGCTGGGCGCCAATGCGCTGGACATACCTTAACCCCGACCTTGCCGCAGTTCAACGACTTGCACAGGAAGCGGCGATCTCGCCCCTTCTGGCTCGCCTTCTTGCTTTGCGCGGGATCACCAGCGGCGGACAGGCATCTGCGTTCCTGGCGCCTTCCCTTGAGCAGTTGCATTCGCCCTATCTGATGCTGGGCATGCAAGTGGCGATTGAGCGCATCTCTGCCGCCATTACCCGGCAGGAGTTGATGCTCATCTACGGCGACTACGATGTGGATGGCACCACCGCAGTGGTCATTCTTAAGACAGCCATCGAGCTTTGCGGCGGCACGGCCGATTTCCACGTGCCGCACCGCATTAAAGAAGGCTACGGGATCAAAGATGACGTAATCGAGCGCGCCGCGGCCGCCGGCGTGAAGCTGGTGATCAGCGTCGATACAGGCATTCGCGCGTTTCAGGCCGCCGAAACGGCTCAGCGGGTTGCCGTAGATCTGATTGTCACGGATCACCACCTGCCGGAAGCAAGTCAGGGCGTACCCAAGGCGTTGGCCGTGCTTAACCCCAACCAGCAAGGCTGCTCTTATCCCTGCAAGGCGCTGTGCGGCGCAGGTGTGGCATTCAAGATCGCCCAGGCGCTCTTTGCCAGGTTCAAGGATCCTGCGGATCAGGCAAAACTCATTCCATCGTTCCTGAAAATGGTGGCGATGGCGACGATCGCGGACGCTGTCCCGCTGGTCGATGAAAACCGGGTGATTGCGCGCCTCGGCCTGGAAGGGCTGCGCAAACCCGTCAATGGCGGCCTGAAAGCCCTGATGGAGGTTTCCGGGCTGGCAGGACTTGGGCGCGCTTTGTCCGCCAGTGACGTGGGCTTTCGTTTGGGGCCACGCATTAACGCGGCCGGCCGCATGGATGTCGCCAGGGATGTGATTGAGCTGTTTACCTGCAAGCAACCGGAGCGCTGCAGGGAAATTGCCCAGAAACTTGACCAGCTCAATACGGAGCGCCAGAACGAAGAAGCGCGCATTGTGGCGGAGATCGAAGCGCAACTTGCCGCTGAGCCGGAGCTGCAAGGAAAATTCTGTATGGTATTTGATGGCGACGGTTGGCACCGGGGAGTGGTCGGCATAGTGGCCTCGCGTGTGGTTGAGAAGACCGGACGCCCGGCGCTGGTGATTGCCAGAGACGGGGAAGAGGCGCATGGTTCGGGAAGGTCAATCTCCGCGCTGCACCTTCTGGATGCTCTGGAATCGTGCCACGAGCTTTTCACGCGCTTCGGCGGCCATGCTCATGCGGTTGGCTTCGCCCTACCCAGCTCGCAGGTGCCGGAATTAAAGCTTCGCTTGAACCAATTTGCGCAATCCAAGCTGAAATTAGGCGATCTGGAACCGGAGCTACAGATAGACGCGGAACTTCCGCTCACTGAAGTTACGCCGGGGCTGATGGCGACGCTTGCCCGCATGGAACCGTTCGGCCAGGGAAACCCGGAGCCGGTTTTCTTCTCCACCTCGGTAAGCCTGCTCTCGCCGCCGCGGATCATTAAGGACAAACACATAAAATTCCGCGTAAACCAGAAGCGCGAAGAGTTAAAGCAAAGCTTTAACTATGAAGCTGTGGGCTGGCGCATGGCGGAGCGGTTGGCGGCGGAAAGTTTACAGGCAGGCGACCGCCTGGATCTCTGCTTTAAAGTGGCGATGAACTTTCATCCTGACTTTGGCGGTCTGGAACTGATGCTGGAAGACTTCAAAAAACCCCCGGCAATGGCTGTTTACAGCCAACCAAGCTCCGTTTATATTCCGCTTGATGGCAAATAATCTTCTTTTCTGTTCTCAATGCGGCGCGGAGAGCAATCCCGGCGCGGCATTTTGCCAAAAATGCGGGGCCCCACTCGCGTCGGACACAGCCGTAGCCTCCCGTGCCGTACCAGCAGGGAATTACGGGGCGGCCGTTGCTCCCGCACCTCCTGCCACAGCGGTGCTGCCTGCAAGCTCGTACGGCGGGTTCTGGATACGTGTTGTAGCCTACCTGCTCGATCAAGTGTTGCTTGGCGTGGCCGCACTTCCTTTCTTTTTGATTCTCGTTTTTCCCTCTGTCTTGCGAGTGATGCGCGAAGCGGAGAGCACACAGCAACCGCCTGGACCTGAAATCATTTTCTCCATTTTGGGATCAATGAGCCTTTTCTTTACGGTCGCTTTCATCGGGAGTTGGCTTTATGAAGCTTTGCTGACCAGTTCTTCGTGGCAGGGTACGGTCGGCAAGCACATTCTGCGCCTCAAAGTGACTGACGATGCTGGCAACAAGATCAGTTTCGGCCGCTCCACTGGCCGGTTTTTCGCCAAGATTCTATCCGGTTGGGTAATGTATGTGGGCTTTATCATGGTGGCTTTTATGGAACGAAAGCGCGGGCTGCATGACGTCATCTGCACTACCCAGGTGCTGCGCTATTAAGGCCTTGGACTGCCGGCAGACTACTTGTTCATTGCCGGACGAAGAATCTGCGATTCACAGCAGTTCTCTAGATGAGTTTAGAGAGCTACGCCATCTCCGTCGCGGTTCTGTGGCGTGAGCTTCCCGTGCGCTCCACCCCTTGAGACGAAAAGGTATGATTTAAGCCAGATGCCTCTCAATACGAAGCGCGTCAGGAGATTATTCGCTGCGGGAGCGATCCTGGCGGCGATTGTGGCGGCGTTCTTTTATCTCCGGGGCATCTTGAAGAATGTGCCCGTCGCCCAAATGCCCAGGAACATTCCGGGCAACGTTGAGAAGCGCGGTAAAGGATTCACATTCTCCCAGTCCGAGGGCGGCAAAACGCTGTTTACAATTCGCGCCGCCAGTTTCCAACAATACAAAGAAAGCGGCAAGGCAGAGCTGCAAGACGTCAGCATTATCGTCTACGGCCGCGAACAGGACCGATCCGACCAGATTTATGGCTCGCGGTTCTCCTATGATCAGAGGACCGGAGACATTACCGCTCTGGGAGAAGTCCACATCGATTTGGATGTGAACTCAGCCGGGACACCTCAAGCGCACCAGCCCGCAGCCCGGGAAACGAGGAATGTTGTTCATGTAAAGACCAGCGGGCTCACGTTTAACAAAACCAGCGGACTGGCGAGCACAGACCAACTGATTGAATTTCGCATACCTGAGGCCAGCGGGTCGGCCCATGGCGCCATCTACGACTCGCACAAGGGTGTGCTTACCCTGAAATCTTCGGTCAGAATTGTTGGCTTGGAGAAGCAGGGCTCCAGTCTCTCTGCTGAACGGGCTACCATCAGCAAAGATCCAAGTTTGATCGTGCTCTACGCTGCGCAGGTCCATGAGCCGCCGGACAATCTGAGCGCTGATAAGCTCTCGATCGTTTTGCGCGATGACAACTCCGTGGAGCGGATTGTTGGCCAGGGGAAAGTTCACGCATCGGGCACAGGCCAGCGCGGGTTCGAAGTAAGCGCGCCGGAGGGAGAGATTTTAATCGCGAAAAACAACCAGCCTCAATCCGCTACGGCCTCAGGTGGAGTATCTTTTGAAGCACACGGCTCGGCTCCGGCTCAGGGGCGGGCTGGCCGGCTTTTGGTTTCCTTTGGCTCCAGAGGGCGGGTCAGCAAGGCGCGGCTTGAAGATGCCGTGGATATCAACCAGGGCACAGGCGCCAAGTCTCAGGAAATTAAGGCTGCGGCGCTCGATATCTACGTTAAGCCCGGCAACCGGCTGGAGAAAGCAGCGACCTCAAATGGACCAGCAGAACTGGTGGTCACAGAGAATGCGCAAAAGAAATCCGTAACTACAATCAGCGCTGGACAATTTCAAGCTAAATTCAACAATGAAAACCGCTTGAGCTCGGTTTTCGGCAGCCCCAACGCAAAAATCGTATCTTCTACCGCCGGACAGCCGGAGCGTACGGCTACTGGCGATGAGATCAGGGCAAGCTTTAACAGCAGAGGTGAGATTGCAGGAGCGGATTTGGCAGGCGCCTTTCACTACCAGGAAGCCTCCAGGACAGCCACCGCCGATCGGGCCCATTACAACGCAGCCAATGAGAGTTTTACCCTGACCGGGTCTCCAAGAATCGTTGATACCGGCTTTGCTTTGACAGCGAAAACGGTGGTGCTCAGCCGTAAGACCGGCAGTGCCTTTGCCCGTGGCGACGTAAAGACCACCTACAACGACCTGAAGCGCCAGCCGAATGGAGCACTGCTGGCGTCCGGAGATCCTGTACATGTGACCGGAACCACGGCAACAGCCAGCCAGGGCGAAGGCGTGGCCCATTACACAGCCGCCCGGCTTTGGCAGGGGCAAAACATCATCGAAGCTCCCAGCATTACTTTCGACAAACCGCACCGTACTCTGCTTGCTCAGGCTGGCCCAAGTGGCCGCGTAAGCTCCGTCTTCATATCTCCGGAGAAAAATGGCGCTTCCACTCCGGTAAATGTCACTTCTGACCGGCTCTCCTACATGGATTCCGAGCGCAAGGCGGTGTTTAGCGGCAACGTCCAGCTTCGGGGATGGGACTTTAGCATGAGCGCCAGCAGCATTCAGGTACTGCTCGCCTCCCGTCAACAAACAGGGAATAGAGCCGGGAATCAACTGGATCGTATTGTGGCTCAAGGAGATATCGTCATTCAGCAACCCGGGCGAAAGGCCATGGGAAGTCAAGTGGTTTATACCGCCGAAGACCAGAAATTCGTCTTGACGGGTGGGCCGGGCAAAAAGCCTAGCATTTTTGATGCCGAACACGGCGAAATCTCAGGCGATTCGTTGACTTTCTATACTCGCGATGGTAGGGTGCTGATAGGCAGACAAACTTCACAGAGCCTAACCCCAACTAGGATGCGAGGCGCGAGCACGAAGTAATGCAGACCCTGGCTACGGACGACATCGCGAAATCGTACCGCGGTCGCAGGGTGGTGAATGGCGTCACTCTCCGCATCAACCAGGCCGAGGTCGTGGGCCTTCTGGGTCCCAACGGTGCCGGCAAGACAACAACCTTCTATATGACTGTGGGGCTGGTGCCTCCGGACAGCGGCCGAATACTGATGGACGGCGAAGAAATCACAGATGTTCCCATGTATCTACGGGCACGTGATTACGGCATCAGTTATCTGCCTCAGGAGCCTTCAGTATTTCGCAAGCTGACGGTGGAGGAAAACATCATGGCGGTGCTGGAAGTGCAGCGGCTGTCATGGCAGGAACGGCGGAAAAAGCGCGATCAGTTGATTGACGAGCTTGGCTTGGGCCACATTCGCAACAACATGGGCTACGCCTTATCAGGCGGAGAGCGCAGGAGGGTGGAAATTGCGCGCGCCCTGTGCATTGCTCCAAAATTCATTCTGCTGGATGAACCCTTTTCGGGCATCGACCCGATTGCCGTGCTGGATTTGCAGAAGATAATCTTTGATTTAAAGGGAAGCGGCATCGGAGTCCTGATCACTGACCACAACGTGCGGGAAACACTTTCCGTAACCGACCGGGCTTACATCATCAATGAAGGGCGAATATTTCGCACGGGCACTCCCGAGCAGCTTGGGAATGACCCCGAGGTGAAGAGAGTGTACCTGGGAGAGAGTTTCTCATTCGTGTAGAGCAGGATTCCGATTGTGCGAAACGGAAGCGCCAATCAACGCCAAAATTACGTGCGTACCCTTTTGCCGCCGTCCATACGGTGCCAAAATATAAGAAGCGTTAGAAAAAAGGAACAGGGACAAATCAGGCAAGAATGGTATTACTCCAGAACAAGCTGAATCTGAGGGTTTCTCAAAGGCAGATCCTGACGCCGGGACTGGTGCAGATGGTAAGCGTCCTGGCGCTCAACAAGCTTGAACTCCGGGAAATGATCAATACTGAAATGGTGGAAAACCCAGTTCTGGAGGAATTGGATTCCTCTGTTCCTCTCCTGGACGAAGTCGCGGGACGCGAAGAAGCGCGCCAACGCGAGACAGCGCAGGAAAGACAGGATGCAAACCAGCCTCAGGAGTCCGCTTCTGAAGGCGAGAAGAAGGACCCATTCGACGAGATCGATTTTGGCTCCTTCTTCCGGGATTATCTGGACCCCGGATATCGTAGTTCCAGCGACCTCGAAGAAATTGAACGGCCCTCGTTTGAAAACTTTCTTTCCAAACCTTCCAATCTCACTGACCACCTGATGTGGCAGCTCGGATCGCTGAGTGTAAGCCGGCAGGTCCAGGCAGCGGCTGAACTGGTGATCGGCAATCTGAATGAGGAAGGTTATCTCACGGCGTCGGAAGATGAGCTTCTGGGGATCGTAGCAGCGTCACCCGCTCAAAACCAGGAGGCTGGGAATGGTGAGATCTCTCCGGTGCTTGCTGAGGAATTCGACGCCGGCACACAAGATCCGTCACATCTGGAGTTGGTGGTGTCGCATACTCCACCGCCGGCAGTGGACTCCCCGGCCCAGAACACTCATCTCTCTCCGGTGCTGCAGTTTACGCGCGACGATCTGCGGCACGCAATTCAACTCATCCGGCATTTTGACCCGGTGGGTGTGGCTGCCTGGGATTTGCGCGAGTGCCTCCTGGCGCAGCTTGAGTACCTGCGGCAGACGCGCGAAATGGAGGGTTCTGAAGACCCGGAAAACGACCAGGTCGTGGAAGATGCGCTGAAGATCGTGGACGGCCAACTCCATTTCCTGCAGAACAAGCAGTATAAAGAGATTGCCAGAGCCATTGGACGTACCGTGGAAGCCGTTATCCAGGCGCACGAATTTATTCGCACGCTCGATCCTAAGCCGGGTCTGCGCTACAACAAGATAGAAGCCAGGCTGATTGAACCCGACGTCGCATTCGTCAAGCACGGTGATGAATACCTTGTCCTGATGAATGACGAAGACCTGCCGCAACTCCGTGTCAGTCCGACATACCGCAGGATGCTTCACCAGAGCCAGGGCGTGGAAAAGGACGTAAAGTCATACGTGAAGGAGCGGTATAAGTCCGCTGTCCAGTTGATCAAGAACATTGAACAACGGCGGCAGACGATCCTGAAAGTATGCCTGGCGATCATAGGCCGGCAGCGGGACTTCCTGGACCACGGAATTGATCTGCTCAAACCCATGATGATCAAAGAAGTGGCGGAGGAGATCGGCGTGCATCCTTCCACGGTAAGCCGGGCCGTCGCCAATAAATACGTACACACACAGCAAGGGGTATATGAACTGCGCTTCTTCTTCTCAGAAAGCGTACAGGGGCCGGAGGGGGCCGGCACGTCATTATTGATCCTGAAGCGCCGGGTGAAGAAGCTCATTGAAGACGAGGACCATGCGCACCCCCTCACGGATGAGCAGATTACGAAGGTCCTGCAATCGCAGGGTATCCAGGTAACGCGCCGCACGGTGGCAAAATATCGTGAAGACATGAAGATTCCCAGCACGCATCAAAGGAGGTTGAAAAACTAGCTGTAGAGGGAGACCCGCTGCACGAGAGCGAGTGTTTTCCCACAGGACACGGCAGCTCCAGAGATGTCTACCAGGAGGGGAGTCAATGGACGTGGAATATACTGGCCGGCAATTTGAAGTCACTCCCGCAGCCCGCAAGCAGGTCGAAAGTGGGCTTGAAAAACTCAAAAAACATCTAGGTAGCAATTTTCAAACTCATGTGATCCTTTCGCTGGAAAAGCACCGTTCCATTGCGGAGATCACTGTGACAGTGCGAAATCACGCACCAATTGTGGGCATTCATCAGGCGAACGACATGACGGTGGCCATCAGCACTGCTCTCGAAAAGATTGAGCGGCAGGCATTGAAGTATAAGACCAGGTGGAAGAGCAAAAAGCAGAAAGCCCGTAAGCACCAGGTTGAGACCGTTCCCGAAGAGATTTCGCTGGAAATTGCCGTGGGTAGCGAGCTCAAAACGGCGGTTCCCGTGAAAGTGCATTCGTTTCCTAACAATGTACGGTTTACCGAAACCCATATTGTGAGGAGCACCGATTCTGTTTCTCATAAGCCGTTGACGCTGGAAGAGGCGGTGAAGGAATGCGAATTCCGTGACCGGGATGTCTTCGTTTTTCGCGATCTGCAGGGGCAGGTGAAGGTTTTGCACCGGAAAAAAGACGGCAAGATGGAATTGATTGAAGCGCCTTTTTGATTTTTGTCGCTTCGCTCCACAGCGTTTAACGTTCTTCGCCTATGAGAAGTTTAACTGCCCTGTAAAGGCCCGCTCGGCGCGCAAGCCCGCCTGGCGGGCCTGCTTTGATTTTGGAGCTGTAGCCTTCGTTCCCAAGCGCACCGGTGAACAATGATTCATAGGCCCTTCAAATGACTGAGGGGAGCTCTGGCTGTGAAAATCTGCTCTGCAGCAGCAGCGTATAATAAGAGTCTTCGATCATGGCCTACCAGGTTCTGGCGCGCAAATATCGTCCCCAGCGTTTTTCTGAAGTGATCGGCCAGGACCACGTCACTCGAACGTTGAAAAACGCCATCGAGCAGCAGAGGATCGCCCACGGTTACATCTTCAGCGGTCATCGTGGCATCGGAAAAACGACGATTGCGCGCATATTGGCCATGGCCCTGAACTGCCGGTCTACGGACAGACCAACCTCGGAGCCGTGCGGAGCGTGCGATTCGTGTGTCGAGATACGAGCAGGCAGCGCCGTGGATGTGATTGAAATCGATGCCGCAACCAACCGTGGCATTGATGAAATTCGTGAGTTACGCGAAGCGGCGCGGTACCGGCCGGCGCGCGACCGATACAAGATTTACATTCTGGACGAAGCACATCAGATTACGGATGCCGCGTTCAATGCGCTGCTCAAGACACTGGAAGAGCCGCCGCCGCACATCGTGTTCATGATGGCCACAACGCAGCCCGAAGACATACCACAAACGATCCGGTCCCGATGTCAGCATTTCAGCTTTCATGCGGTGAAGTTTGATGAAATTGTCGGCCAGCTTGCCGAAATCGCGGGCAGGGAGAATATTGACGCCGATCAGGAAGCCCTGGCCGTCCTGGCCGAAGCCGGTGACGGCTCAATGCGCGACGCTCTTTCCATCATGGATCAGGCGATTGCCTGTTGCGGCACGAAATTGAATGGCGAACTGGTGCGCGGCCTTGCGGGAACGGTCGGCTCTGAGATTTTTGAAGACCTGATGGGCACTGTGGCTCACAATTCAAGTGAAGACGCCTTGCGCCTCCTCGACCGGCTGATGACCGAAGGCCAGAATCCTGCCCACTTTGCTAAGCAATTCGTGCGCTTTCTCCGTAATGCAACAGTTGCGAAAGTGGCCGGAAATGACTCGCCCTTGTTGCAAATTTCGGCGGATGAACGCGTGCGGGTAGGCCGCGTGGCGGAGCAGTTTTCCGAAGAAGATCTGGCTCGATTCCTGCAGATCATGCTGCGCACCTTCGACGAACTCGGGTATCGGCAGGAGCAGAGGTTTCATCTTGAGCTAGGGGTATTGAAGCTCGTCCATGCGCAACGGATGCTGCCGCTGGAGCAGGTGCTCAGCCATCTCGCGGGTGCAGAGACGAAATCGCTCGGAGTTTCACGGCAACCTGCGGAGACGGCTCCATCTCCACGACCTACGGCTTCCCGCGTGCAGGGAAGCGCACCATCGCCTTTTGAAGTTGATCGGATGCGAAAGAACCGCGGTTTTGAACCGGAGATGTCCGCGCCGGCCGATGCGGAAATGCGATCAACTGCAGCGTCGGTGTCCGCGGCAACTGCTGTTATTGAGAGGGAACCCGAAGTCGAACGTCAGACCGAAACGAGCGCATCGGCTAGCCCTGCGGTCATCATGGGAAGGGTGCTTTCAGAGCTGGAGAATGGCGGGCACAAGATGCTGGCTTCCACGTTGGAAACAGGAACTCTTGAGCTCCGTGGCGGTGAGTTGGTGATCAGCGTGCCGCAGTCGGCAGCGGTCATTGACATGATGATGGGTCCTGAAGCCAGGCGAATTGCTAACGCAGCGGCTACCAATAGCGCAGGACGAACGGTCAAAGTAACTGTGATTGGCGGAGCACCGCAACGAAATGGCAATACATCAACGGCAATCCCTCCGCTGCGCAGCGGTAAGGGAGCGCGCAGCCGCGCCGCGGACGACCCGGTGGTGAGGCGCATGCAGGAAAAATTTGGCGCGGAGATACGCACAGTAATCGATCATCGCGAGAAGGGATAAGAGAGACATGGGCGGCTTTAATGCGCACGAATTTCAGGAGATGCTGCAACAGGCCCAGAAGCAGGCCCAGGATCTGCAGGAGAAAATGCAGCGGACCGTGGTAGAAGCTTCGTCCGGAGGCGGCACTGTGACGGTCAAGATGAACGGGCAGAAACACGTGCTGGAGACGCGCATCGACCCTGAAGCCGTAAAATCCGGCGATGTGGAAATGCTCCAGGATCTGGTTACAGCCGCCGTGAACGCGGCCGCGCAAAAGATAGATCAGGCGATGCAGTCCACTGTGGGCGGCATGCTCGGTGGCCTGGGCATTCCGGGGATGTGAGGAGATTGTGTCGAAGTTTGCCGAGCCCATGGCCCAATTGATTGATGAGCTCAAAAAGCTGCCTGGCGTTGGAGGTAAGAGCGCTCAGCGGCTTGCTTTTCACATCCTTCGTTCCAGCGAGGACGATGCTGAAGCACTGGCCTTGGCCATTCGCAACCTTAAAGAGAAGCTTCATCTCTGTTCCATTTGCAACAACATCACGGATGTTGATCCGTGCAGTTACTGCGCCAGTCCCACCCGCAACCAGCGGTTGATCTGCGTTCTTGAAGAGCCCACCAACATTGCTTCCGTCGAAAAGACGCGTTCCTACAACGGCGTATATCACGTGCTGCACGGCGCGCTGTCGCCGCTGCATGGAATCGGGCCGGAGCAACTGCGCATTCCTTCTCTGTTGAAACGCATCCAGGCCGGCAACGCGGATGAAATCATCATCGCAACCAATCCCACCATTGAAGGCGAAGCCACCGCCGTTCACCTCACGCACATCATTAAGCCTTCCGGCGTGAAGGTGACTCGCATTGCTACGGGTATTCCGGCCGGCAGCGATATTGAATACGCCGACGAAGTGACAATGCTGAAAGCGATTGAAGGCAGGCGGGAACTCTAACTACAACAAAACAGTTGACAAAATGAGCACATTACTTTGAGTTCTCTTGAGTTCTCTGTTTGTCTCTGGAACGAAAAAATCAGAGTCTCAGCTTTGCCAACAAATCCTGCGGATGCACCGGCTTGGCCAGGATATCGAACTCATGGCCTTCAGCGCGTGCTTTTTCAAGAAGATCGGCGGTAGCGGCCTGGCCGGAAAAAAGCAGTATCTTGCATCCAGGCAGGAGCTGCCGAATTCGGATCGCGGCTTCAATCCCGTTCATGTCGGGCATGATGACGTCGCTGATTACAAGCTCCGGTTTGGTCTCTCTGGCCCGGTCCACGGCTGCTGTCCCGGTGTATACGGCGGACGCATCGAATCCGTTCTGATTGAGGATAATGGAAAGCGTATCAGCGATTACACGCTCATCATCCACCACTAGAACTCGCGGTTTGCTGGGCTGGCCATTCAGTGAACTCAAACCAATCTCCTGCAGTGCTGGTAAACAAGATTATACGCGACAGAACTGTCCTATCGTCAGATGCGCCCTCGACAACGTGAGCTGCCCAAGCCAACCCGCAATAAATCCTTTCGCTTCTTAAGAAAAGGACTTCCGGAGGAAATTGAGTTATGTGCAAAGGACTCACGTTCATTGCGGCGCTTCTTCTCTGGGTGCCGGTCGCATCCGGTCAGAGCGCATCCACCAACTCTCAAACGCAAGCGCAGCCTGGCCAGAACTCAATAAGAACGAACCCGCAGAATGCCAGCACCCCACTGGGAGCGTCGCCAGCCCAGAACGCGCCCGAATCCCAAACGAGTACGCAAAACTCTTCGAGCGCAGCGAGCCAGCCCAGTTCCAGCCAGTCCAGCGCCACGCCGCCCGCAAACGTCGGCGTGCAATCCATACCGCCCGCGCCAACAGGGGCCGATCAGGCTCCCGTAAATACTGAAGTCCATGCGGTGCTGGATACGCCACTTTCCACCAGAACTTCCAAACCTGGTGATCGCTTCACAGCTACAGTAGCCGACCCGGTGCGTGGAAGCAACGGGGCTGTGATTGTTCCCGCCGGAGCTCGCCTTGAAGGTGAAGTCGCCGATGACGAGCAGCTCAAGAGCATTCCGGGATTGCGGGACAGAACCGAACTTAGCCTTCGCTTCCGTGATGTCGTTCTCCCGACAGGCCAGGCGGTGCCTCTCTCTGCGACCCTGGTCTCAGTAAACACGACCAATGGAAAAACCGCAAAGCAGGCCGACGAAACAAGCCAGGTACAAGCCGGGAGGGAAGGACGAGATGTGGCTACAGGCGCAGGAACAGCGGCAAACGCCGGCGCCGGACCAGCTCTAGTCTTCGGAAACCCGCTGAAAGGATTGGCGGTGGGCGCTCTCTCTGACGGCGGTTACGTGCTGGCAACCAAGGCGAAGGAGGTCAATCTTTCCGCGCAGACTGGATTTGTTATCCGACTCGATCAGCCGTTGAACGTTGCTGGCACATCCACGCCGATGCAGTAAAGCGCAGATCGTAACGGCGACTCGCACCTGCCTCGGAGTTCAGGGTCAGGCTGCTCTCTTCTTCCGTCCTTTTTTCTTCCTGCCTTGCTGCCGATGGGTGGTTTGCCGGCGAAGCAATTTTTTCTGCCTCTCAACCTCGTCTTCCGAGTACATGGTGCCGCGGCAATTCTTTGCCCCGCAGTAGCAGGGGGCTTCATCGCCTGGCTCGCCATCCCAGAGGCAATAATCGTACGTGAGCTCTTCGTTTGCTTCAATGTCCCGCAGCGCGACAATCCATATCTGATCGTCGAACTGGTCGCTTTCACAATTTGGATCACAGGAGTGGTTCACGAAAGCGGCCATTCCAAATCCATCAATCACGATGTTGGGATCGTCCATTGTGAACAGATATGTGACTTCGCTGTCAGCGTAGAGCCCGTCAGTTTCCTCTTTTTTCATTCGAGGTCCTGTGTACTCAAGTACGCGCGTTCCTTTGGGGATGAGCGCGGTAGTGTAAACGCCCGCTCCATGCAGCGAAGAAGATTTAACGATAAGCGCCATTTGGTTTGTGATTTACAAACTCTGCCGGCGAGACAAACGGCAGGGAAGACAAACGCAGTATATCGAAAAAAGCTTGTGGTTCCACAGACTACTTTGCAGCCGCCTGGCGCTTCACTGCCCGCTGCAGGGTCTTATCGAGGGCCGCTTTCGAGTTCTCATACTCCTCTTGTGTGATTTTGCCTTCGACTCGGTCTGATTCCAATTGGAACAACTCTTCTTTCATGGCCTCCAACAGCAGTGATGAAGACTGTGTCTTGCTCCCTTTTTGGGAGTTGGCGCCCACCAGCACCTGTTGCGGTTTCGCCGTATAAACATAGACGGCTCCTGCCGTCAGAAAGACAGCCAGCACTCCCAGGACGAGCCATTGCCCATTGCGTAAGGGGTCGGGTTGCTGATTCGGCACGCCCAAACCGCCGCCTGGACGGTTTTCCGCCTGCGCGCTCTGGCCTCGGCCTGCGCCGGCTTCTTCGCGCGGCAATTCGCCTTTGCCCTCGATCTGGAAGGCGAGCTTGGATTTCGGCGTCACGGCCGTCGCAACATACAGCGATACATTCTTCGGAATCTGCGGGTCTGTTCTGGGTGCGTAGACTGACGCGTCCACCGGTGAAAAATTGATCGACGCCGGTGTAACCACCAGCAGGCTGTCTGTAGGGAGCGTCACTCTGGGATCAAGACTAAGCTTTCCCGAATAAGGAACACTGTATTTGACATGAAACCGAGTTTGTCCCGGACGCAACGGATACCCAAAGAAGTATTTATTCTTTTCGCCCGTCGGAACGACCGGGGTCTTGAGTTCCATGCCGCCGGCATTCTGGGCCGTGGCCTCTTCCACCTTCACGTTGTCGGGAAGATACAGGTCAAAGGTGTGCTGCCCGTTTTTGGTCCTCCGCGGTGAGGACTTGTTATCCAGAGTGAAAAGCGCATCCACGTCGAGGGCATCGCCGCCCGCGCTTGTCTGCAGCACCATCATGTGCTCGCTCATTGTGATGCCGCTGACGTTGGGAGAAGCGTCAAACACCTGCACCTGGAGGGAAGGCGAGTCCGGGACGGCCACCTTCGGGTAGGTAACCTCCTGGTGTTGCACCCACAGCACATATGGCTGCTGGCCCGCCGGTACGCTGAAGGAAAATTCGCCTTTTCCGTTGGTTTTGGTTCGGCCAACCTCTTGCAGCCCGGCGGCGATTTTCCTCAGGATCACCACATCACCGGCGGAAGGCTTGTTCGTGGTGCCGTTCCGTACAACGCCACGAATGCTCGCGGCCGATGCGGCGAGCGAAAAGAGGGAAATAAGTGTCAGGACAGATACGACGCGCTTCAATCGAGTGGGCTCCTTCAGGCGTTCACAGATTCCAGCTTTTCAATTTCGCCCAGAATGCGCGCAGCTTCGGCTTCAATCGAACCGCGCATGGCATCGTAGTCTTCCTGGGTGAACTTGCCGGATTTGAATTCAAAATTGAGGTCGCGCAAATTTTCATACACAACATCTTTGCGCTCATAGAGATAGGCCAGGCGGGTCTTATCCACGCCCATGTCCAGTTCACGGCCAGGGCTGAAGATGTAGATCAGCGTAAGTGCGGCGCACAGGCTGAAAAAAACAACAACGATCACCTGGAATGTTTGCGGGTTCATATCTCCGTCTCCTTGCGAGCACGTTCGCGCAGCGCTTGAAGATGCGGATCGAGTTTGATTTCGGCCTCGCCAGCCGCGGCGGCGGGGCTGCCGTGCCACCTGTATACGACCACCACGACCAGGAACATCCCCAGCCCAAGGCCGGCGAACGGAAGTATCCAGGCGATCAGCTCAAACCCGTGCCGGTTGGGCTCAACCACAGTTGTTACGCCCCATTGCGTGCGGAAGAAGTTCAGGACCGCGTCATCGTCATTCGTCGCCGCCGTGGCGTCCACCTGTTCGTGCAATTGGCGAATCATTGTTGCCGAGTTGGGACAGCCAATGTGGTTGCACTGCAGCAGCATCTGCCCGCAGCCGCATGTGCACATAATCTTGCTGCCCAGCCTCTCATAGCGGCCGGTGTTTTCCGCCGCCATGAGCGAGCTCGCGGTAAAGAGCAGCAGAACCAGGACCCTCGTTACAACCTTCATTTTCGCGCTCCCGCAGGCCGCATGCTGGCGCCGCCTCCAGCGCTTTCAACTGCTGCTGTCGCCGTCAACTTCACCGGTGACTTGAGTTGAGCGGCATTCGGAATCAGCGCCATGCCGGTCCCCAGCACCACCGTCAACACGCCGATCCATAACCAGTTCACCAGCGGGTTGATAAATGCCTTGATGATCGGATGGCCTGTATCCGGGTTGTTGCCCTCGTAAATAACGTAAAGATCTTCTTTCAACGTGGAGTAATCCGCCACAATCGTTGTGCCCTGATTGCTCGCTTTGTATTGCCGACGCTCAGGATTCAGCCGCGTGAGGTATTTTCCATTTTTATAAACATCGAGCAACCCAGCCTGGGATTGGTAATTGGCATTGTCGTCTTCCGTGTATTCCTGCCCAACCAGCGTGTAAGCCCCAATCTGCAACTTATCGCCTTGGGCCATTTCCTGCTCTTTGCTCTGGTTAAATGCCTGCCCGGCAATGCCGATGCACGCCAGGATTACGCCAAAGTGAACAATGTACCCGCCATATCGCCGCATGTTGCGACGCGTCAGGTGATACATGCCGCCAAACAGGTTTGTGTTCAGCTTGTCTTTCAGCACGCGTCCGCCGCGAATGAACTCAGAGGCAATGCTCGTAATGACCAGCGCGCTCAGTACGAACGTGAGCCACGAATAGAGGTGAGCAACATCCAGCCACGGCTTGACGCCGAGGGGAATCAAAGCAATCGCTACCAGCACGGAGAAAATCGCCGGGATGGCAAAGTTCTTTTTGAGGCTGCCCAGTGAAGTATTTCGCCACGCAAGCAGCGGCCCCACGGCGGTCAAGAAGATCAAAAACAGGCCGATGGGCAGCATCACCTTATTGAAAAAGGGCGCGCCGACCGTAATTTTGTAGCCACGCACCCATTCGGAAAGGATGGGGAACAGAGTCCCGGACAACACGGCGAAGCACGCAGCCAGCAGAACCAGGTTGTTAAACAGGAAGCTCGATTCACGCGAGACCAGCGACTCAAGCTTGTTCTCTGATTGCAGGTGCTTCCGGTTCTTGATGAACGCGGCCACGCAGACCACAAAGATGATCATCAGGAACGCATAGAACCAGGGCCCAATGGCCGACTCAGCAAATGCGTGTACCGACTGCACAATACCGCTGCGCGTGAGCAGCGTTCCCAGTATCGAGAGCATGAACGTGACAAAGATCAGCCACACGTTCCATACCTTCATCATGCCGCGCTTTTCCTGCATCATGACGGAGTGTAAAAATGCCGTGCCGCTCAGCCATGGCAGCAGGGAAGCGTTTTCCACCGGGTCCCAGCCCCAGTATCCGCCCCATCCCAGCACCGCATAAGCCCAGTGTGCGCCGAGGGCGATGCCGCAGGTCAGGAACAGCCACGTCACCATGGTCCAGCGGCGCGTGATGTGGATCCATTTCTCACCCGGATAACGCATCATCAGCGCCGAAAGCGCAAACGCAAACGGAACTGAAAATCCCACATAGCCGAGATACAACATGGGGGGATGGATGACCATTTCCGGGTACTGAAGGAGAGGATTCAGGCCATTGCCATCAGCCGCGACTCTGCTCATGATGCCAAACGGATTGGCCTCAAAGTTGACCAGCAGCAGAAAGAAAACCTGGATTCCTGCCAGCACCATGGACGAGGTGGCCACCAGCCGCTTGTCCACTTTGTGCCTTACGCGAAGGACAAATCCGTATCCCGCCAACAGCCACGCCCAGAACAACAACGATCCTTCCTGGCCTGACCATAATGCCGCCAGCTTGTAGGGGGTAGGAAGAGCCCGGTTGCTGTGCTGCAGGATGTATGCGATGGAAAAGTCGTTGTTCAGCGCCGCCCACACCAGCACCAGAGCAGCGCCGGTTATGACGAAGAAGCTGGCAATGCCGGCGCGACGGGCTGTTTCTGCCACGCGGAATCCAACTTCGTCCTTGCGGATGAAACCAAGGATCCCTGCTGCAAACGAATACGCGGCCAGCGCTAAAGCGAATAGAAGGCAGAAGTCCCCTAATAATGGCATAAGGATGAGCTTAGTATCTTTTTACCTGCTGCGCAATGCAATTAGGCGGACGCCCGATTACGCGGGTTTCTTGAGAGTGTACTTCTTACCAGGGCAATTAAATCCTCGGGTTCGCACGGTTTTGTGCGAAAGATCACCGACAAATCCGCATACTCTTGTTCGGCCTCAGCCATGCCGCTGATCACAATCACCGGAATATCGGGGTTAAAGCTGCGCAGTTGCCGCACAAACTCAGCCCCGTCCATTCCCGGCATAATGTGATCTGTCACCACCACGCCAATCTTTTCCTGTCCTGGGGCGCTGCGCAGAAATGCCAGTGCGGATTGCGAGTTGGTGGCGACATGGGTCTCCACACCACCTTTGCGCAGGACCAATTCTCGCACCAGCAGTTGCGCGGGATTGTCGTCAAGCAAAAGGACTTGCTTCATTCAGGCTAGGCGCTCTTTTCTGTTTGCCTCTGATATTTGGAGAGGATTTCCGCCTCGGCGCGCGACCAGTCCTGCTGGTCAAAACCGTCCTGTCCTCCGCGCTCCAGGTATAGTTCGTACGCTCGTACCCGAATCTCATCCTGAACCCCGGGGTGCAATTGTGATGTGCCATTGCCCTCGACTATGTTGGTGCTCTCCCGGATAGGGGTGACCGGATTGGACTGGGTTACCGTGGTCTTGCTGGAACTGGCGCTTTTGCGCGGGGTGCCTCCATTTTTCCTTGCCATGCTGCTCATACTCCTGACTTCATACAATATTTCACGTAACAAGTGCGCGTTAAAGCGATTATAAGAAATTTTTTCCCCGCTTGGGCGATGTAAACGGGAAAAACTTGAGAAATTCACTCGTGCCAATCACTGGCGCGCCGGTTTTCGAGAGAAATGCGAGAGCCGATGCCAAAACGGTGAAAGAAATTTTCTGCTCCGATCCCCCTGATCGCGCCTTACTCCTGTATTACTCACTCCTGTACGCGAAACTGCGCGGATCATTTATTTTGTGTGCTTCGCGTATTTTGTGTGCTTCGCGTATTTTGTGTGCGTCGCGCAAACCCCCGGCCGAGCATTGATCCTGGTTAGTGCTGTCGGGCTCCCTGGTGAGGGCGCTCGCCCGCGCAAACCGGGCTCGCGCTGGTTCAACCAGTTTAGAGAGCCTTGATTTCGTTCCCCGATTGCGGCGATCACGGCTGCAATAACCGGGGGCCCGGGACGGCTCGGTCTTGGCCGGGCTGGGGCAGGCTGTCGGCGATCTCGGCGATGCGTTGGGGGGTGCGCCCCCTTTTATTCCCGTTGTTGCAAACAAATGTACTTACCTGAAATCAAACGCAGCTTCGACCCTTGTGTCACGCCGGCATTTCTGGAGCGGGGATCGGAAGAGCAAGACCTTTCCAGTGATAACGCTGGGCACGGTTTTCGATGACCGGGATTGCCCGTCTCAAAATCGCATGCTGATCAAGTCCCGATAAGTGCTGATTAACGGAAGAATTGCAGTAGTTAATGGCTGCCATGAAGCCAGGAACAACGGCTGGCCTTTACAATTGATGAGAGCGGGAACCCAGGAGTGAAGAGGCTTCGCCTGATTTAGATGGTTCGACTAGCGGCAAGCCGCTCGCTCACCATGACAGGCTGAGACGCCGCGAAGTTCCGCGGCGCGGCTTATTCAGGGTCTCGACTTTACAACATGAAGCCATTTCTCGATACAGTTCGCGAACGGGTCGTCATCTATGACGGCGCGATGGGCACGCAGATCCAGCAGCGCAATCCTTCGCTGGATGATTTCTGGGGCAAGGAGAACTGCTCGGAAGTCCTGGTGCTGAGCCGGCCTGACATTATCAAAGACATACACGCGGCTTACTTCAAGGCCGGCGCCGACGTGGTGGAGACCAACACGTTTGGCGCCAGCAGCATTGTGCTGGGGGAATTTGATCTCGCCGACAAGGTGCATGAGATCAACAAACGCGCGGTGGAGCTTGCGCGCGAGGTGGCCGCTGATTTCACCACGCCGGACAGGCCGCGCTACGTTGCCGGATCCATAGGGCCGGGAACCAAGCTGCCATCGCTGGGCCATATTGGCTTTGAGCCCATGTGGAAGGCCTACTTCGACCAGGTGCTGGGGCTGCTGGATGGCGGTGTAGATATTTTGCTGATCGAGACGTGCCAGGACATTCTGCAGACCAAGATCGCGCTGGCGGCGGCGTTTGACGCCATGAAGCAGGCGGGCAAGCGCGTTCCGGTGCAGGCGCAGGTGACGCTGATGGAAAACGGCGCCATGCTGCTGGGTACGGAAATCGGCGCGGTGGAGACTACGCTGGAGCCCTACGACTGCGAGATCATCGGGCTAAACTGCGCCACCGGACCGAAGGAAATGAACGACTCAGTCCGGTATCTGGCGCATAATGCCCCGAAGGAAATTTCTGTTCTGCCGAACGCGGGCTTGCCTTTTTCCAGCGGCGAGACTTACCGGCTCACTCCGGCGGAACTGGCTAAGTGGCATACCAAATTCATTTCTGAATATGGCATCCGTATTGTAGGCGGATGCTGCGGCACCAACCCCGACCACATCAAAGCGGTGGCCGAGGCATGCGCGAATCTGGAGCCGGCCAAACGCGACGTGAAAGTAACGCCCGCGTCGGCCAGCGCCTACAGCATGGTCCCGCTGGATCTTGATCCCAAGCCGCTGATTGTGGCTGAGGAGATGAACACCACCACGCGCGTGGAGCATTTCAAGAACATGGTCCGCGGCGGCAAGTATGACGACATTCTTGCCCTGGCCAAAAAACTCGTTGCTGAAGGCTCGCACATGCTCGACCTGTGCTGCGCCATTGTGGGCGAGGACGAGAAGGGCTACATCAGCTCAATTCTGGAAAAGGTTGCGACGCGTGTGCCCGCGCCGGTGATGGTGGACTCGACCGAGGCGGATGTCATCGAGGAGGCGCTGAAACGCATTCCCGGCAAGGCCATCATCAACTCCATCAACCTGGAAGACGGGGAGAAACGCACAGCCAAAGTCCTGCCCATGGCCAAGCGCTATGGCGCGGCAGTGATCGCGCTGACCATTGATGAAGACGGCATGGCGCTCACGGCGGAGAAAAAGACCGCCATTGCAAAGAGAATTTTCAAGCTGGCGACGGAGAAATACGGAATCCGCCCGGTGGATCTGATTTTTGACGCGCTCACGCTGCCGATTTCAACCGGCCAGGAAGAGTACCGCACGGCGGGCATGGAGACGCTGAAGGCCATCAAGCAGATCAAGCAGGAGCTGCCGGAAGTAAAAACAATCCTGGGCGTGAGCAACATTTCTTTTGGCCTCAACACCTATGCACGCCGGGTGCTCAACAGCGTCTTTATGAAAGAGGCGGTGGACCACGGGCTGGATATGGCGATTGTGAATTACGCCAAGATTTATCCGCTGTACAAGATTCCTGAAATTGAGGTGGAGCTGGCGCGCAAGCTGATCTACCGCGACACGAGCAATGGCGATCCGCTGCAGGCCTACATGGCACACTTTGCCGGCGCCACGAAGCAGCCGCAGACCGAACTGGCGCCGCTGGAATCGCTCTCCGTCGAAGACAAGCTGAAGCGCTGCATCATCAATGGCGAGAAGGCGCTGGGCGAGGGAGCAAACCGGCAATCGCTGGAGCAGATACTGGAAGAGGCGCTTACCAGCTATTCACCGCTGGATGTGATCAACACCGTCCTGCTCGATGGCATGAAGACCGTCGGTGAGCTGTTCGGCGCGCGCAAGATGCAGTTGCCCTCCGTGCTGGATTCTGCCGGCGTGATGAAACAGGCGGTGGCTTACCTTGAGCCGAAGATGGAAAAGAAAGAAGGCTCGCACAAAGGAACCATTGTGCTGGCTACGGTAAAGGGCGATGTACATGATATCGGCAAGAACCTGGTGGACATCATCCTGAGCAATAACGGCTACAAGGTGGTGAACCTCGGCATCAAGCAGCCTTCGGACTCGATCATCGCCGCGGCCCGCGAGCACAAGGCCCATGCCATCGGGTTGAGCGGACTGCTGGTGAAGTCTACGGTGGAGATGAAGTACGTGATTCAGGACTTGGAGGCGCAGAAGCTCGAGTTTCCGGTTATCTGCGGCGGCGCGGCCCTGACACGCAAGTATGTTGAAGACGATTTGCGCCGCGAATATTCCAACTCCGTCTTCTACGCGGATGATGCATTTGCCGGGCTGCACATTATGGACGACCTGACTTCAAAAAACGGTCAACGCGAAGAACGGTTGGAAGAAGGGCGGCGAGTGAAGGAGTTTGCCCGGGCCGCAGCCGCTTCAGCGGGGTTAGAGCCGGTCAGCACCGAACGCTCTGCAGTCGTGCAGCCGGCGCCGAATATTCCTGTGCCGCCGTTTTATGGTGTGCGCGTGCGCAGGGATTTTGATGTAAATGACCTCTTTGCGTACATCAATCTTACCGCGTTGTTCAAGAACCAATGGCAGTTAAAGACGGCATCGCAGGAAGATTACGCCCGGCTGGTGGAGCAGAAGTACAAACCGGTTTTACAAGAACTGGAAAAGGAAGTGGCCGCTTCAGGGTTGTTGCAGCCGCAAGTGGTGTACGGATATTTCGCCTGCCAGAGCGAAGGCAACGATGTTGTGCTTTATGACTCGCCAGAGTCGAAGAAAGAAATTCAGCGCTTTACGTTCCCGCGCCAGCGCGAAGGCCGCAAACTGAGCATTGCCGATTTCTTCGTTCCGAAATCGAGCGGACAAATGGATGTAATCGGGGTCTCTGTAGTCACGGTCGGCGGCCGCGCGTCGTCAGAGACCAAGAAGCTTTTTGATGCCGGCGAGTTCACGCGATATCTCTACCTTCACGGGTTAAGCGTGGAAACGGCGGAGGCGCTGGCCGAATACTTCCACAAAAAAATGCGCGAAGAGTTGGGAATTGCAGGCGATGACGCGGCGCGCGTCACCGACCTGTTTCATCAGAAGTATCGCGGATCTCGCTACTCCTTTGGATATCCAGCGTGTCCCAGCCTGGAGGATCAGACAAAGATATTTGCTCTCCTGAAGCCAGAGGAAAATATTGGCGTGCGGCTGACGAGCGGATATCACATGGAGCCGGAACAATCGACATCGGCCATCATCGTTCATCATCCACAAGCAAAGTACTTTGTGGCATGATTGACGCGCCTCTACCCACTCGCACGGAGTTCATCTCTGCCCCGCAACAAAGCACGCGGGTTCCGACCATATGCGGTGTGAATAGATAGGCGTGTGCGATTGAATTGTTCCGTTTTGAGGAGTTTTCCGTAAATCTGTAGCTTGTTCTACTTGCGCTCGGAGAAAGTATGAGACTTCTCTCATCGATTTCGCGGCTCAGGTGTTGCGCATGCGCCATGGTGCGTCGTTTGGCATTGTTTGGCGCTAAGCACCAACTCTAGAGTGCGTTAAGGATGCGCGCTGGAAGCAAAATGTACTCTGTACAGGACTGGGTTTTGAAAATGAAATCCAGCGTTTCTTCTGGATCGAATATTTGGAAGAAGTTGGCCGTGGCTCTCTCAGATGCTGCTGGCCCGCTGCGTGCATATTGTGCAGGTGGAGTGTTAAGCAGACCTGTACCCGCCGATAAGGACTGCTCACTCTACTTCACATCACGGAGCGAAATGCACAATGGTTCCGAAACTGCGCCACATATCGGCAGTCATATCAATTCTGGCTGTTCTGCTCCTGGCTGGCATTGCTTTTGGCCAGGTATTAAAAGGTTCAATTTCCGGGACGGCAACGGACCCGCAGGGAGCAGTCCTTCCCGGCGCGCAGGTCAAGGCCACCAATCTGGCCACAGGTGCCGCCTATACAACAAAATCCGATAACTCCGGTCTGTTTCGCTTCAGTCTCATTCCGGCAGGCGAATACAAAGTAGAGGTTTCTGCAACGGGCTTCAATACAGCGGTGTTAGGGAACGTTGTGGTTGCGGCGGGACGCGACTCCGGCCTGGGATCGATCAAACTGGCTGTGGGCCAGGCAAGCACCACTGTTGAAGTCACAGCCACAGCCCCGTTGATTGAGTCCACACAAGCTCAGGTGACCAACACTTTTGCGGGCACACAGCTTTCCAGCTTTGCAGGCGTCCAGGAGAACGAGGGCCTGGATAATCTTGCATTGTTTGTGCCCGGTGTGTCTTCCGCACGCGATAACGGTTTCTCAAACTCGAACGGTGGACTTGGTTTTTCATCGAATGGGCTGCGCGGCCGGAACAATGATCAGCAGATCGACGGCCAGAATAATAACGATAACAGCGTAGCCGGGCCTGCTTTGTTTCTGACCGATCCGGAGTTCGTAAATCAGTACGTCCTTGTTACGAACCAGTTCGGTCCCGAATACGGGCGCAACTCCGGATCGGTGGTCAACATCATCACCAAATCCGGCGGAAACACCTGGCATGGCAGCATTTACGGGAACGAAAATAATTCAGTTCTGAATTCCATGACGAATTTCGAGAAGAACTTTGATACTGACATCAATGGGAACCCTCTGACGAAGCCGCCGCGGTCCAATGATGAGTTCACAGGATTCACGATCGGCGGACCAATGGTGAAGAACAAGCTTTTCTTCTTCGGCGGCTTTGACCAGGAGGATATCTCGCAAAATACGGTCTTCAGTTCCGGTAATCTCACGCCAACACCAACCGGTCTGGCGACCCTGGCAGCGTGCCCGAGCGTAAATCCAGCCGCATTGCAGGCGGTTACGAAGTCCGGGCCGTTTGGCATTTCTGGTGGCAATCCGATACCACTTCCGGACCCGACCACCGGACAATTTACAACGCTGGACATTACAGATGCTACCGGCGCCGTCGTGTGTCCTGGAGTGCAATTCGGTGGTGTGGGGCGGACTCTCCCGACGCCGAGCCACATCTTCGATTGGATCGCGCGAACTGACTGGCAGACGAGCAACAACACCCTCACAGCGCGGTACCTGTTCAATCGCAACAATAATTTCAACACACAAGATAATGGCGCGGCCGGCTATGTGGTCAATGTTCCTGCTTTGAGCCAGGCAATTCTCTTAAGTTGGACCCACAATTTCGGCGCGAGAATGGTGAATGAGGCCCGCGGTTCTTTCGGGAGAAGCAATGTGGAATTTGGCGGCAACACCATTGGGAACACTGACCCCACAGCCCAGAGCCTTGCTCAGGGCGTGACCAACATAACCTTTGCCAGTCCAGGGTTGCTCGGCTTCGGGCCTGCTACCAACCTGCCCCAGCAACGAATCGTGAATACCTGGCAGGCACAGGACAACTGGAACTACGTACTAGGCAAGCACCAGCTCAAGGCCGGTGTAAACTATACGTTCCAACGGTCGCCCAATATTTTTCTGCCCAACATCAACGGCCAATTCCGGTTTGCCGATTGGAGCGCATTCTTCTTGAATACGCCGAATCGAGTCAATGTCGCGAATGGTCCATCATCGCTTGATTTCCGCGAGCATGATACGTTTCTCTATGCCGGCGATGATTGGAAGATGGCGCAGAACCTTACGTTGAACCTGGGCCTGACGTGGTCGTACTATGGGCAGCCCGCGAATCTGTTTAACGACCTCACGACAGCGCGTGAGAGCAATCCAGCGACCGCGTTCTGGAATCCCGCTTTGCCGCTTTCGGTCCGCACGTTCCCGAGGATTCCCGCGGTCAAGACCAGCTTTGGTCCCAGCTTTGGATTTGCCTGGTCACCGCATTTTGGCGGATTCCTCACAGGCAATGGCAAGACGGTGATTCGCGGCGGCTATCGTCTACTGTATGATCCGCCGTTCTATAACATCTACCTCAACATGGCGTCATCGGCTCCTGAGGTGTTCCTGCAGAACTTCCAGCTACCGCTGGGGGCTCCATTGGCTACTGCGCAGTTTGGCTTGCCTGCTGTTCCCACTGGGCCGAATGTGCGTGCCTTGCTGGCTCCTGCCCTAACACCAGGAGTGCTTGATCCGCGTAGCCAGGCGGAAACCAATGTGGCTCCTGATTTCGGTCCGGACAGGGTTCACTCGTGGAGCCTGGGAATCCAACGTGAAATTACGAAGAATTCCGCAGTTGAAGCTCGTTATGTTGGCAATGCAGCCAGGGGGCTGTTCCAGTCCCTCAACGGCAATCCGTTCCTCGGTGACCCGACGGGCACCCTCCTGCCGGGATTGTCGCAGCTCTTTCCTCAGTTCGTTCCCGCCGGGCTCACGCCGTGCACTACACCAGTAATTCCTCCCGCTACTCCTGGCGGCGCTCCTCCAGATTTAGGGCGCGCCAATTGCGGTCAAGGTGTGGTTCGTGTACGAGCCAACACTGGTTTTTCGAACTACAATGCAATCCAGGCCGAGTTCCGGGCCAACAATCTTTTCAACCAGCTTACGGTCCGGACGTCCTACACATTCAGCAAAACTCTTGACAACGCCAGCGAAATCTTCAGCACTTTCGGCGCTGGAAACAGCGTGGCGTTTTCGCAGAACCCGCTGAATTTCACAAACGGAGAATACGGCTTGTCCGGGCTGGATTTCCCGCATCAGTGGTCCATGCTGTTTACTGAACAACTGCCGTTCTTCAAAAACCAGCACGGGCTGATGGGCCACTTGCTTGGGGGCTGGGCGGTTTCAGGAAACTACCTGGTAGCTTCCGGACAGCATTACACGCCGTCACAACTTTTCGTCGCCTCGGCGACGGCTCCCGGCGACTTTTTCGATGCCAATTTCCTGGGTGCTTTCCTTGGAACCGATTCTGCCCGTCCTTTTTTGGGCAACCCGAGTGCGCCTGTAACACAGGTGGGAATCTTCGCTGGTGATGCGTGCGGTGCCTTTGGCGTGGCCGCGGCTTGCAGCTTGCCGGCCGCACAGTTGATTAGCATGAACGGCCTAAACAGCGCCAGTACGGCGGTGACCCCGGTGACAAGCAATAATGTTCGTTACATCATCAACGGCGGCACAGCGGAGAGCATCTTCCATACGCCTTTCGGTAACGTGCCCAGAAATGCGGAGCAGGACGCCATTTCCAACATTGGGAACCTCTCCGTATTCAAAAACATAAAACTGAGCGAAAGAGTCGCCTTTGAATTTCACGCGACCGCGCTGAATGTACTCAATCACCCAAACTTCCAGAGCATTGACCCGTTCCTTGAGGATGCTGGACTGTTTTCCAATTTGACCGGATTTGGGAACCCGGCTGTCAGTGACACTCAACCCAGAACACTAATCTTCGGAGGAAGGATCTCCTTCTAAAAGCCTCGTCATGACCAACCAGGCCCGCTGTTCCTCCCGGCGGGCCTCTCTTCTTTTTTCGCTGGGACATATTTCTCATCATTGATTTCGATTGTGATCGCCAAATGGGAGTGCAGTGTCGAAACAATGCGCAAAGGTGCTCCTACCAGATGAAGGCGTGCGGGTGTCCGCTGAGTTACTCGACATAACGGGTGCTTTCCCGTTAGACTCTGCATCCATCACGACGAATACAAATTAAGGACAATTAAGGATGAAATTTTTGAGCGGGCTCGAACCCGTCGGGTACGCAGTGTTTCGTGTAGTGGTCGGGTTTTTATTCATGTGCCATGGGGCGCAAAAGCTGTTTGGCGCGTTCGGTGGACACGCCCAATTACATAATCCCATGACGCTGGCTGCGGGAATCATTGAGTTTGGTGGCGGGATTTTGATTCTGCTGGGTCTGCTCGCGCGCTTCGCGGCGTTTATTGCCTGTGGTGAAATGGCGGTGGCCTACTTCATGGTTCATCAGCCCAGGAGTTTGCTTCCCATACAGAACGGAGGAGAAACCGCGGTGCTTTATTGCTTCGCATTCCTTTATATCGCGTGTCACGGTGCAGGGAAGTTTGCCGCCGAAAAGGATTGAACACTCAAGGGCGGCCCGTCACGGAAACCTGGTAGCGGTTCAATCCGCGCGCCAGTTGTTCGAGTGACGCTCGAACCTCCGCTGTTGCGCCGCCAACGCCAAGCCTGAAATGGTTTGCCATCTCAAAGAACTCACCCGGAACAACGGAGGTGTCGAATTCATTGCGCAGAACGCTGCAGAGTTCGTCCACGCTCCCGTGCTTGAGTCGGGGAAAGGTGATGGTCCCAAATTCCGGCCAGCAATAATCAAGATCGTCCCGCTGCTCAAGAAACGCCCGCAGCAGCGCGCGGTTCTGATCTAACATCGACTTCATCCGCGCAACGATCTGCGGCAATTTCTTCAGAGCGAGCACGCTGAGGTACTCGGCCATGAATGGATACGTAGCCGCGTGAACGTCATGGATGTGCCACATCCGCTTCGCCATTTCAGGCCGAGCCAGCACCCACCCACAACGAAGACCGCTCAGGCCATAAGCTTTGGTCAGGCTGCTTGTCACGATGAAACAGTCCGGATCAAGATGGAAAGCGGTATTCGGCGCCGCCTCAAACAGCAGTTCACGATAAACTTCATCCACAAGGACGCAGGCGCCGCGTGTTTTGGCCAGGGCAGCAATCTCGCGCAGAGCGGAATCTGGCGCTAATGTTCCGCTTGGGTTGTGCAAGTTGCACAGAACGATCACACGAGTTCTGGCGGATAAGTTACGCTCTACTTCCGCAAGATCGAGCGCAAAACCCTGTTCCGCCTTGCGCTGAAACCGTTTGATTCCAAGCCCCAGATAGCGAGCCGAACCGAGAATCGGATCATATGTCGGCTGCTCAATCAGTACTTCATCACCTGGTTCGGTAGTCGCGGCCAAGGCAAGATAATTTGCAAACGATGTTCCCATCGCGCTCACGACACATTCCTGCGGAACGCGATATCGAGCCGCTATGCCCTCCAGTAGTGGCTGGTAGCCATAAATTGTCTGCCCATTGATCTCCAATTCCTGAAGGTTGACGTCCAACTCCGATAGGGGGAGATTCGCCATGCCGCTCGTAGCGAGATTATGTTTTGCGGTGGAACTGGTCTTTGCCCACTGCATGTATCGGGAACCCGCGTTCCTGCGCATCGATGTCATTTTGAAGTTCGCCTCCAGATAAAGTACACAGGCACTCCCGTTGCAAGAATGGCCAGACCGATGAGCGTGTTGCTCGGATAACGGTAGATCGCGTTTGCCACCACGCCGGCGCTGCACACGCAAAAGAATCCTGTTGTCCAGGGATGCGCGGGTACACGGAAGTATTTCTTCTCTCCGCCATCTTTGCGGCGCAGAACGAAAAGGCAGCTTGCCGTGGCAGTAAAGAAGATGAAGTCCATTGAGGTGACGTAATTCAGAATCTGATCATAGCGGCCGGAGAGCAGGATCACCACGGTCCACAGGCTCTGCAAAGTGATCGCGATCACAGGAACGCGGGTCTTCGGATGGACCCATGCAAGTTGCCGAAAGAATACCCGGTCTTCAGCCATGGCAAAATAAACCCGGGGCGCGGTTAAAACGCTTTGGCTGAGAAACCCGAGCGTCGAAACCACGATCCCAAGCGCAATGAGCATCGCTCCTCTTGATCCCATGGCGATGCGCATCACCGCGGAGGCTGGAGTAGTGCTCGCAGCCAGAGCGCTCACTCCCAGTACGCGTACGCAGATATAGTTCACCGAACTGTAGAGGAGCGCCACAGCGATCACACCAAATACCAGCGCGCGGGGCAGGTCGCGTCGCGGTTGTTTGAGTTCCCCGGCCACGAAGCACGCTGTCTGCCATCCACCGTAGGCGAACAAAACCGGCACCATGGCTCCGCCGAATGACGACATCAAGCTCGCGGAAACCGGTTGGTCGAGCAGCGGCTTCCATTCCACGTGCGCTCCATGCACAAGGAATCCTCCCGCGATGACCAGCAGAGCTATAGCAAAGATCTTTATCACCATCAACGCGCTCTGCACTGACCCTCCCGCGCGAACTCCCATGCAGTTCACGATTGTGAGTATCAGCAGTGTGAGGACCGCGATTTGCCAGTCGCCGGAATGAATGCCGGTGAGCTCGATAAAATATCGCGCAAACGTCACTGTCACCGCGGCCATGCCGCCGGTTTGAATCACGAGCAGCAACACCCAGCCGTAAAGAAACGCGATCAGTGGATGGTAAACGTCGCGCAGGTAAGCATACTGCCCGCCAACCTCCGGCATGCGGTCCGCCAGTTCAGCCCAGATAAAGGCGCCAATCAGAGCGATGATCCCGCCCAGCAGCCACGCTCCCAGAACGAGCGCGGGCGTGTGCACCCTTTGGGCGACGACATAGGGATTGATGAATATCCCAGCGCCTACGGTGCCGCCCATGACCAGCATGATGGCGTCGAACAACCCGAGGCGCCGGGCCAGCGGCTGTGATGTTCCCGGTTGCGTGGCCTGTGAGTCCAAGTGTGAATTCAGGTGAGGAGCACAAAGTGCGTGCCCGCCAGAAGGCTATTCGCGTTCATCAGAACCTCCCGGCGATCTCTCAAGTCAGCGCGCCTTTTTCCTGCGTTTAGGCACGGCCAGACGTGCAAGCACCCGCTGGCAAAGCATTCCAAAAAGGAATGCCATGCCCAGAAGTGCGCCCCAGTGCGGACCCGTAAAATTGAGTAACCCGGCCAGGTATTCATGCACCGCTAGACCGCCCAGCCCGGCAACAGCGCCGAAGAGCACCGGCGTAAGCAGCACAAACACATTGGGTATAAAGGAGTCGGTTTTCCCCTTCATCAACGCTTGCGAGGCGGAGAACGACGAACCAAGCAGCCCAAACAAAAGCACGGGACCAACCATGCGGATGGCTCCCGAGAGCAACATCAGGGGGAGCAGGCAGATCACACCGGCCGCGCAGATGGTTAGCACGATTCGCAGATAATCACCCGCAAGACGATTGCGGTAATACTGGTTTGTCGAATCCTCATCGCGAAGCTTCATCGCGTCCGCAAGCTGGTCGGCAGAGATATCGCCATCACTTGCCGCCAGAAGATCTTCCATTGCCTCTCCGCGCCATGAAGCGATCTTGCGTGCTTCTTCGCGCAAAATACGGGCACGCGTGACCAGTTCGTTTTTGTTCAACCCATACACGGCAAAGCGGCGTGCGGCATGAAGGCAGAAAAGCGCTCCTTCAATGTCGTTGCTATCCAGGCATTTCACTACGTTGCCCAATTGATCATGGGCGGCAGCCGCCCAGGACCTGTCGGCCTGTCCGCTCCGCCGTTCCAGAAACCCCAGTTCAACGCGAAAAGCCTCCGACTCGCGTAAAACGCGGGCGTGAACCCGCTCTTCTTCAATAGATCCTTTTTTTCGCGAAGGCTCTTCTTCACGAGGCAGAGATGCAGCGTGCGCATGTTGGACGGGCCGCGGCGTTGTCGCGAGCCGGGAAAGCAACGCCTTCTCCTGCGAATGCGTCAGCTTTTGAATCGCTGAGGGTACCTGCATCCATATGGCTTCGCCAACCTCTTCGTTCTCCGGCAAAGTGTTCTCCTGAATGACAATCATTTTCCAGAACATTACAACTTTGGGAGTTCCATGATCCGAGTAGCTGATGGTACCGAGATAATTGCCAAGCTGGCATGAGCAGCCGGTTTCCTGCGCCACCTCGCGCAGCGCAGCTTCCTGGAAGGATTCACCATCCTGGACCTCGCCTTTGGGTAGCGCCCAGTCCTGATGGCGTTTTCGATAGACGATCATCACTTCATCGCCGCGTGGTGTGACGCGCTGAACGATGCCGCCGGCAGCGCGAATCACCGGGGACTCCACCGTAACGATTTCGGTCGCCATAGTTTGTGAATTAGCTCTGGATTGTAATGGTTTACAGTCGCGCGGGAAACCCAAATTAGCCAAAGTTTTCCACAGGGCTTTCCTTTAGTCTCTTGCGCCCAGCGCTGCGGTCGCACTTATCGCTCAAGCCTGTGCGCTTTCCCGCATACCCGCGTCGCAGCAACGTATGGCGCTCCAAAAATCAGGTGCTCTGCCATTGGTTAGCATGCCGTTGGCTTTCAAATGATTCGCGCAGCTCCGGCCTTAGTTCGAAAGTCCAGAGTTTCTTCTCAAAAACTGTTTACCGTCAAGCCAACTGCACCCAAGAACCCCGTTTCAAACTAGTAAGAGGATCGAACACCTTGAGGCTCATCATTAAAATTTTCTCAGCCATCGTCCTAACAGCGGCAATGGGATGTGGCGGGGTGGGCAGAAATATGAATCCCGGTCCCAATCCTTCTCCAACGCCCGCGCCAACTCCAGCCGTCGGCTCAATCAGCAACATCATTGTTATCGTCATGCAGAACAGGTCGTTCGATAATCTCTTTGGCACATTTCCGGGGGCAGAGGGAATCCAGCCGGGTGTACCGGGGTTCTCTCAGGTTGACGCGAACGGCAACACCGTGACTCCGACCCTCCTCTCGGATATAGCTGTCGACGACCTGCCGCATGTACGGCAGGAACTTCTCAAAGTCTGGGACAACGGCGCCATGGACAAGTTCGCTTTTTTCAATGGCGATGTATCCATGGGCCATTACGACAATACGACTCCGGGAGTGGACACGTTGTGGAGCCTGGCGCAGCAATTTGCTCTGGCCGACCACTTCTTTGCCTCGGTCATGGGGGATGCTCCCAGTAACCAGCTTTACCTTATCGCCGCATCGGACAATAACTTTCCGTCTACCATTAATCCTTTTGATGGTCCCTGCACCGCTCCAAAGACTACTTCCGCTCCCTACACATTTCAGAATGTTGGCAATCAGCTCTCAGCCAAAGGCTTGAGTTGGGCGTGGTATCACGAGCAGCTTGGTCAATGCGGCAGTTACATTCCTCAGGAAAACCCGTTTCAGTACTTTATGCCGGGCACGCCCTCTGCCAACATTCGCGACCTCAGCTCATTCAGCTCCGATCTGAACTCAGGGCAATTTCCAGCAGTTGCGTTTGTGCAGCCAAATGCAGACCACAGTATGCATCCGAACACGGGCGTGCCGCTTACAGACGGGACCACATGGCTGGACGGCTTCATCAGTCAAATTCAGGCTTCGCCTGTCTATCAGAAGGCCGCCATCGTCGTTATCTGGGATTCCAGCGGGGGATGGTATGACCATGTACCTCCTCCGCAAACCGATCCCGGCCAGGGGCTCGGAATGCGAGTTCCTATGCTGGTGATTTCGCCCTTCGCCAAAAAGGGCTACATTTCCCACGTTCAAATGGATGATGTTTCAATACTTAGGTTTATTCAGGAGACGTTTGGACTGGCTCCCTTAAACGCCCGAAACAGCCAAAGCAACGATCTCAGCGACATGTTCTCATTTTGAATTGCTGATGCTCCCTCGCGTGTGCCCGGTCCTGCTGCCGGGCATTTTTTATGTTCCGTTTCGTTAAACCGGCGGAGCAGGCAGGTTCTTGGGAATGTTTTCGACTGAAGCGCCCATGTACGCTTTGCGCACGTGATCGTTGTTGAAGAGCATCTTGCTGGGGCCTTCCAGCGTGATCCGCCCGGTTTCCATGACGTAACCGTACTGCGAAACCTGCAGAGCGTAATTCACATTTTCTCCGACCAGAAGGATGGTTACGCCCTGGGCCGCGATATTGCTGACCAGTTTAAAAATTTCATCCACCAGCTTGGGCGCCAGCCCAAGCGTGGGTTCGTCCAGCATGAGGATCTGCGGTTCAGACATGAGTCCGCGGCCAACGGCGCACATTTGCTGCTCGCCGCCGGAGAGCGTTCCTGCCAGTTGCCGGCGCCTTTCTTTGAGGCGGGGAAACAAATCATAGGTCCGCGCCAGACCCGATTGGGCGCGTGCGCGGAATTCGGGAAGGAAACAGCCCATCAGCAGATTTTCTTCCACGGACATGCCCGGCCAGAGCTGCCGCCCTTCCGGAACCAGGCATATGTGATTCTTCACGCGCTCACGCGCGGGCAGGGAAGTGATGTCCTTGCCGGCAAGCAGGATTTTTCCAGCTTTGGCGGAAAGAACCCCTGCCACCGCATTCAGGGTGGTGGTCTTGCCCGCGCCGTTGGACCCGATGATGCATGTGATACTTCCTTTGGCTACTGAAAAGGAAATGCCCCACAAGACCTGCACGGCGCCATAGCGAACCTCCAGCTTGTCGACGACCAGGAGCTTTTGTTCCGCCAGATCAGGCACGCGGTGCGCTCCCAGGTTTTCCGAGGTAGGCCTCAATCACAGCTTCGTTGTTTTGGATCTCCTCCGGTTTACCTTCTGCGAGCTTCTGGCCAAAATTGAGCACCGTGATGCGGTCGCAGATGGACATGATGGCTTTCATGTCGTGCTCAACGTACATGATGGTCGTGCCCTGTTCCCGAATCTTGAGGATCAAGTCAAGCATGACTCTGGTTTCTGATTGATTCAGCCCGCCGCAAATCTCATCGAGCAGAATTAATTCCGGTACGGTGGCAAGGGCGCGGGCCACTTCCAGGCGTTTCTGGTCGCCCAGTGAAAGTTGTGAAGCCATGCGGTTCGCCTTGTGCTGCAGGCCCATCATCTTGAGCGTGTCCATCGCGTGTTCCCGCGCTACGGCAGTCCGGCTTACGGCGCGCCTTCCATAGTGGACGGCCAATTGCACGTTTTCGAGCACCGTCATGGCCCGAAAAGGACGAACAATCTGATGGGTGCGCGTGACGCCTCTTTTCACCAGGGCGGCGGAGCCCATCCCGGTTACATCGTTGCCCCGCAGAGATACTTTTCCCCCGGTTGGCTTGTGAGCGCCGGTAATTACGCTGAACAGAGTGGTCTTTCCTGCGCCATTGGGGCCTATAAAACCGCAGATCTGCTTTTCCGGCACATCAAAGCTCACGTCCTTCAAGGCCGCCACTCCCCCAAACAACTTCGTCAGCTTGTTTACTTCCAGAATCTTCACTTCTTCTCCTGAAGAGCCGCGCCAGGCGATGCAGTAGTCCAAGAAGGCCGTCAGGCTCAAGCAATACAATCAAGATCAAGATCGAACCGTACAGAAGCAGATGGATATTGGGGAAGTGAACCACCAACTCTTCCTCTACAATACCGAAAACAATGCCGCCCAGCACGGGCCCCCACACCGTGCCAATGCCGCCGATTACCGGTATCAACAGGATATAGATGCTCGTTTGGAAGGCGAATACATCGCCCGGATAAATGAAGGCATGATAGCGGGCGTAGAGCCCGCCTGCCACCCCGGTGAGTCCGGCGGCGATCGCGTGGATCCACAGCTTGGAGAGAAAAGGATTTACGCCCAACGCCGCCGCCGCGTCCTCGTCCAGCTTGATGGCGCGCAACGCGAGGCCAAATTTGCTGCGCACGATGAGGGAAGAAATCACCAGCGCAATCGCCATCAGCACGATGGCGCTGTAGTAATGCTCAATTTGGTTAAAAGCTCTCTTTTCGAGGATCCGGTAGCCGCTTGCGCCCCCGGTAATGTCGATATTGTTCATGACAACGCGGGTGGCTTCGCCGACACCGATGGTAGCAATCGCAAAGTACGGGCCGCGCAAGCGGAAAGTAGGCATGCCGACCAAAAATGAAGCCAGTACTGCGATGGCCATCCCGCCGAGGAACGCAAAATAAGGGCTCCGTCCCGCATTGATCATCATTGCAGTTGCATAAGCGCCCAAGCCGTAAAACACGGCAAACCCGAAGGAAACCTGCCCTGTCAGACCGCCGAGCAGGTTCCACCCAATTCCGGCGACGATCCAGACGGAGGTGGTGAAGATCAGCCTTACGGTATTCGCGCTGGGGTGGCTCAGCGGCAGCAACAGCAGCACCAGGAACAAGAACCATGGCAAGGTCATGCTAAGACGACGGGCGGTACGGGAGGCCATGAGGTTATGTAACCTTTAGTCTCCTTTGCATCAGACCTGCAATGCCCTTCGGCATAATGATCAGCACTACAACAAGAAGAGAAAATGAAATTGCCGGCTGGTAGCTGGCGGGCAACACCTGCACAGTGAACGTCTCAAGCAGGGCAAGGACCAGCGCGCCCAGCGCGACGCCGGATACGGATTCAAGACCGCCCAGCACGATGATGACGAAGGATCGCAGAAGAAAGGGCCGGCCGAAATCAGGATTGAAGGAATAGAGCATCGCCAGCAGCGCCCCCGCGAATCCCGCAAAGGCCGTACCCAGGCCGAAAGTCAGCCTGGCTGTTTTCTGATCGTCAACTCCCACAATCTGGGATGCATATGGATTCTGGATCAGGGAGCGCATGGAGCGTCCGAACCAGCTCTTGTTGAAAACGATCTGTAGCACGATCAGCGAAACCACTGCCGCCACAAACACAATCAAGCTGACCGTGGGTACGGAAATCTCGCCGAATTGCATGGAGGAGAGCGTCCGGGGGGTAAGGATGGAATAATCCTCATTCCCCCAGCACTGGTAGGCGACGTTCTGCAACACCAGCCAGAAACCAAACATCAGCAGCAACGATGAAAGCGTAGGCGTATCCGAACTCGGTAGCCAGCGCACCAACAGCCAATGCACCGCCATGCCAAAGAGAAAAAAAGCAGGCAGGGCGAGTGCCGCGCCAAGAATTGGATCGAGATGAAACTTATCGAATAATTCGTAAGCGAAGTACGCGCCCAGCATGAGAAAGCCGGCGTGGGCCAGATTCACGATCTTCATCACGCCGTAAATCACGGTCATCCCCACGGCCATGGCGGCATAAATGCCCGCCAGCAGCAGCGATTTGATGATCAGATCAAGATAATCGCTTGCAGTCATAAAAACCGAGGGTCCTCAGGGTCTGGGTATGATCGGCGTTCCGGTGGCGGCGTCCTTTGGGTAAACAATGTCCACCTTGTCGCCGGGTTTATTCTGCGTTACCAGGAACGGATAATCAGCCTGGCCGTTTGCGCCAAACTTGAGCAACTGGCCGGGCACAAGAGAATTCTTGAGCTGCGCTTTGGCGAGAGCATTACGAATTGCCGTGCCATTGGTTGAACCGGCTGCCTGAATCGCCTGGGCCAGAATCCGCGTTGCGTCATATGCGATGGCGGCATACCAGGAGTCCGGATCGCGGCCATATGCTGCTTTGTAATCAGAAATGAATTTTTTCGACTGCGCGTAAGGAAGTTTGCCATCCCACCAGAGGGCCGCCAGGATGTAGTCCGTGCCTGCTCCCAGCGCTTTTCTGGCGTCGGATTCAGGACCACGTGCGCCGTAGCTGACGACCTGGTGATGCAGACCTGCCTGCAGATACTGCCGCTGCATGGTGATGTAATCCTGCAGGTGGGCATCGGAGAGGAATATGTCTGCTCTTGCGGTCTTCACTTTCTGCAAGAGCCCGGAGAAATCCGTTCCGCCCAGTTCGAATTTCTCGTTCAGAACCACCTTGAAATAGCCGGGATGTTTCTTCATCCAATTCTCAATCCCGTTCACGTAATCCACACCGTGGTCGGTGTTCTCCACGACCAACGCGATCTTGAGCCCTTTCTTGAGTTTCCCCTGGTCCACCATGCTTCCCAGGAACTCGGCTGTGGTCTCGCCCAGGAGCAGGACAGGGCTCAGGGCGCCGAAGGTGTATTTGTAGCCCCGGCTGAAAATGCTGGTGGCAGCGGCGCCGGGAGTAATCCATGGAACCTTGTACCGGTCTGGCATCACGGATTCCGCTTCGCCCAGCGCTGTGGAATATCCGCCGATTACGGCTGTCGCTTTGTCGGAACTCATCACGCGCTCGCACAGAGATGCGGACTTCGCCGAGTCGGAACCATCGTCGTAAAACACTTCTTTAATCGGGAGCCGTTTGCCTTTGACCAGGATTCCGCCTTGGGCGTTGATCTGCTTAATCGCGAGCTCAATACCTTCTTTCTGGTAGAGCCCGGGTTTGGCTTCGCGCCCGGTTGTGGGCATCACCACGCCGAGCGTGATGGAGTTCTGTGCTGAAGCCGTGAGGGTACTGAAGACGGTAAAAAACAGGAAGGAACATATCACGCTGCTAATTCGAAGTGACGAACTCCTCATGCCAATCTCCTCTCGGAATGGATCTATCTTTGATCGGAACGCGCGAATTGCGTCTGTTGAGAACGGCTAAAATCAGGCTCGTGCATCATATCCTTGCGGGTGGCGTGAGAACAAGAGCCTTTCTGCCGCTTAAACTGCCTTTGATAGTGGCTTTAGCCTTCCAATCGCCCGGTCACCCGATCCGTTCGTATTTATCTTCGAGTAGTGGTTGATTGAGTTTCACTGCAAATCGCGCCTGATAAAGCATGACAACAATCGCGGCTCTTGCCCGAGTTCAGCCCAACCTGCCAAACTACTGCTGCACGCTTATGGAGATCATCTTCGGAATTCACGCGGTTGAAGAGGCGCTGGCTGCCCGTGGACGTGGCTTTGAATACATCGCCGTAGTACCGCAGCGAAGCGATGCGCGTATTCAGAAGATCTCCCAGCTTTGCCGCGCCGCCGGAATTCCCGTGAGGACCATGCCCCGCGAGCAACTAACACGTCTGGCCCGAACCGCGGGACATCAGGGCGTGGTGGCTGTCACTGCGGAAAAGCAATATATGGACCTTGAGGATCTGTTGGCCAAAAAACGGGGACAATACAGCTTTGTGGTCGTGCTTGACGGAGTTGAAGATCCTCACAACCTGGGCGCGATCATTCGCACGGCGGAAGGCGCCGGGGTGGATGGCGTTATTATTCCCGAACGCCGGGCGAGTGGCGTAACAGGGACAGTGGTCAAGGCCTCGGCAGGCGCCTCCGAGTATCTGCCCATTGCCAGAGTGACCAACGTCAGCCGGGCTCTGGAAGAGCTGAAGGACCATAATATTTGGGTCGTGGGCCTGGACGAGCGCGGCCCGAAAACCTATTGCGAACTGGACTACAAAATGGATTGCGCAGTGGTTTTGGGAGCCGAAGGACATGGTTTGCATGAGCAGATACGGAAGAAATGCGATTTTCTTGTTTCCATTCCCATGCTGGGAAAAATTGCGTCGCTTAACGTTTCGGTTGCGGCCGGAGTTGTGATGTATGAAGTCGCCCGGCAGAGAAAAAACTGAGCGGCGCCGCGTCGCCAAAACCAACATGGAATGTTTCACGGGTGCGTGCGCCGGCGACCTGAAATCGATGGCATATTAGGAAAATACTTCGAGTTTCATTCAGTTCTAACCCCAGGGCGATGCTACGCTGTCAAAAATTCTCTTCCGAAGCGGGCGGGATTGCGGATTTTTGACTTTCAAAAATTGACTCTGCGCAGGCGAGCCAATTTGAACGTGCCAATGTCAAAAGCCTGATCCGCTCGCATTGTGTATCTTCCAAATCCCGCCTCAATGCTCGCAACAAAAAGCTTCACAGACAGATAGAGTTCGCGATCCGGAGCGCCGAAACTGCTTTGTTACAATCGGCCACATGTTCACAAGGCCACCCGCCTTCATCTATACGAACAATACGCTTTGTTGCGAGCGCCTTCCCTTAAGCAAACTCGCCAGCAAGTATGGGACACCCCTGTATGTCTATTCCGCCACCGCCATTCGCGAGCGCTACAGCATATTGGATCGGGCGTTTCAGGGTGTGCCACACACCATCTGCTACTCCGTAAAGGCCAATTCAAATCTCAGCATCCTTCGCTTACTGGGAAAAATGGACGCCGGCTTTGACATAGTCTCGGGTGGGGAACTGGAACGCGTGCGCATAGCGGCAAGGAAGGCCGTGAAGAAAGTTGTGTTCTCAGGAGTCGGCAAGACGATGGATGAACTCCGGGCTGCTTTGCGCAGCGGGATTCTCCTGTTCAATGTTGAAAGCGAAGGGGAAGTGGAAGCGCTGGCGCGTTGTGCATCGGAACTGAAAAAGGTTGCGAATGTCGCCTTGCGCGTGAACCCGGACGTGCCTGCTGAAACTCATCCTTATATTTCCACCGGGCTGCGGGAACATAAGTTTGGCGTGCCAATCGGGGCTGCGAAAAAGCTCTACCAGCGCGTGGCATCCTGCAAATATCTGCGCGCAGCCGGAGTGAGTCTGCACATTGGTTCTCAGATTACAGACCTTGCGCCATTTCGCCTTGCTGTGCAGCGCGCCGTGGAATTGGTGGAGCAGCTCGCTGCGGACGGACACCGCATCAGTTTTCTGGACGCGGGAGGCGGTCTCGGCATCTCATACCAGAGCGTAAACGCGGTGGACTTTCACGAGCAGGCGTTTCGCTATGCAGAAGCGATCAAGCGTCCGATGAAGAAATTGAAGCGCAGCCGGGTTCATCTCTTGCTTGAACCAGGGCGATCCATTGTTGCCCCCGCCGGGGCGCTGGTTACGCGCGTCCTTTACCAGAAGCAGAACGGATCAAAGCGGTTCACCATTGTGGATGCTGCCATGAACGACCTGATCCGGCCATCGTTATATCAGGCGCGCCACGAAATTGTTCCGGTGGAAGTTGAAACCCAAACCGCAGCGAGAAGTAAAACCGATGTATGCGGGCCGATCTGCGAAACGGGCGATTTTCTTGCTCGAGATGCTGCTTTGCCGTCGCTCGACGCAGGATCGTTGCTTTGCATTTACGATGCCGGCGCCTACGGAATGTCCCTGTCATCGAACTACAATAGCCGGCCGAGAGTGGCGGAGGTTTTGGTGGAAGGGGCGCGTGCCCGGCTGATACGCCGTCGTGAGAGCGTTAAAGAGCTGCTGGCACTGGAGGCCTCCTGCCTGTGACCGACTTGAAAGCCATGGCGTACGAACTGCTGGGTGAAGCGCAAGCTGTCCTGCAGAATGAAGGCCACGTAAACCCGGTTGCAATTGTGATTACGCCCAGCGAGAACCTCATTTTCGATCTGGAATTTGAGAGTGAGGAAGAACGGGACGAACTTTACGCGGAGATGATGGACGTTGCCAAAGAAAAGAGCGCTAGCGCAATCCTGACCGTGAATGACGTTTACCTGGACGACGATGCAGTTGCGCCAGTCCGGCTGGAAGGAGAGGGCTGGGGGGCTCTTTCACAAGCGGCGCATGAGGGAATCGTTGTCACTGTTTCCGGCAGTGGTTTTGAGACATGGAGCCTGATGTGTCCTTATTTCCGAAATGGTGAGCAATTTGCCTTTCAGCCGCCCAAGGAGATGCAGGACCCGGGCGGCGAAGTCACGTTGCTAGGGGACTGGACAGGGAAGACGGGTGCAGCGTGATATGAGGAAATCAGGAACAGCGAACGGCAATAGCTTGAGCCTTGATTTTGGCGCTGCGATCTGGCTGGAATGAACCGAACAGCGGTCTTTTCTCCAAAGAAAGTTTTGGCTGCATTGTTGCCATCGGCGATTGCGTGTCGCTCGGCTTCGCCCGCATCAACTGCGGTTTATAGCGAAATTTGCACATTTCTCCAAACCTCAAAAATTCGCTCTTCACCGCATGTTTGTTGAACTTTAGTAACGCACTGCACATTTGTGAAGCAGGAGCTTGTGGACGGCTTGCAAGTTACTGATTGCAAATGAATTAAATTCGCGTAATTTTAATTGACTTCGAAACGGAGGAGCGTAAATTCACACTCGTTCTTTGACATCTCAAACGTTTTCCCGATTGGTGGCGAGTACCGGGACCCAAGTTGCAGTCACGGTCGCACGGCCAAGCTTAAAACCGGCAGTTACTGGAAACGGTGATAGCAGGACAAGGCAAAAGCTGGAAGCGGCTAGAGGGCTGGCAAGGGTCTATAGCAAACCGCTGGTTGAGGAGAACTCAAGATGTTCGAGGCCAAAATAGAAGCCCCGAAGCGTTGACCGATTTACCCGGTTGGTGGTGAGCCCGGAGCCCGAGCTTCAGCGCAAGCTGATTAAAGATCGCGCTTTGTGGAGTGTCGCAAGATACTTGGCAGAGAAAGCAGGTCGGCAAGGGCCTATAGCGAACCGCTGGTCGAGGCGAATGGGTCAACCCAACTCGGGGTTTCTTCATTTGTGTCGCTTCGCTCCACACCGCTTACGAGCGTGCCCCGGCTAGGACTGATGTGCGCCTGATGCAGCGGGCTCGGCACGCAAGTCGGCCTTGCCCTTGTTGATCCTGTTGAGCGCCTACCTCGCTTCGCTCCACCGCTTACGAGCGTGCCCCGGCTAGGACTGACGTGCGCCTGGTGCAGCGGGCTCGGCGCGCGAGTCGCCCTTACCGATTCTGGGAACAGCCTGTCGCTTCGCTCCCAACCGGTCAGCCACCAATGTTGTTGCAATAAGCCGCTTATTTCTTTTTGAGCAGGACTCCGGCTATAAAGATTGCCGCTGCAGCCAGCAGCCATTCAATCCGCCACAACTGAACCGCCTGCCAATCGAGCAGGGTGGTCGCGTTAAAGAGAAATCCGGTGATCGCGGCGGCAATGAGGCAGGCGCAACCCAGGATCAAAGCGGTCAGGGAGGCTGAGCTCTGTCCAAGAGCTTCGCGCAAACCGGCAAAATCGAGCCATGACGTGAGCCCTGTGGGCTGAATGTCCGCGAGATTTACGTGCCGGTCTGCCCCACAAATATGGCAGAAGCGCGATCCCATCAAAAAGTCTGAGCCGCAGCTCTGGCAGATCTGTTCCGCCGTGCCGGGCTTCGGCTGAGGCTCCTGCCGGTGGGAAACCACCGGTCTCCAGAATTCTTGCCGCTCTTCGTAATTCTGCGCCATATGTGCCATTTGGGGAGATCCTTTGCGTTAAAGAGGGCACATAAAGGGCCAAAGTTCGGTGGATATAACTGCTTTACTATAAATGAGTTATGATCCACCAAAGCTGGCTGTTCCGGCAAAAGGAGAAATTCTTACGTGTAAAACGTTCAGGCGTCGCGACGCCGAGGCATGCGTATGACCTTTGGGTTTTGTTTGCTCTTGCTCCAAAAGCCTAATAGCACGAGGTCAGCTTCGCAGAAACTGAGTTCATCCGGGCGAGGGCTCCCGTCGTTGAAAATGTGCTCGTCTAAAAGCGAGTGCAGCTCTGGAATGCTTATGTTTAACTCATCTGCGGCTTCGCCTTCGGTATAAAACTCTTTGAGTGGCTTAAGCGGTCTGGTCATTTTGGGTATCCGTATCCTGCCTTTCGGGGATGCGGGGGAGCAGGTATGTTGTACCTTTTCCTTGAAACCGGAGAAATCAGGTAAACTTCCCCATACCAGCTCACAATGACACCTTACCGCTTTGCCCGCTTTCGCCGGTCCGGTAACCTGCTGCTCGGCCTGGTTTTGGTTACTACCTTAGGAGTAAACCTTTCGTGGTCTGCGAACGGGCCCAAAAAGGCGGATTTTGACGCTCTCACCAGGGCCGGATGGGAGCACTTTTACAGCCTGGAATACGATCTTGCCTTGCATGACTTCGAAAAGGCTCTGGAGGCCCATCCTGACGATGCCGCAGCGGTCAACCACGTCCTCGATACGGTCCTATATCGGGAGCTCTATAAGTACAACGCGCTGGATACCCGTCTCTACGCCAGGCAGGGTTACATATTCAGTAAACAGGTGCCTATGGATGAGGCGGTTAAGCGACGCATCAAGGACCTGTCCGAACGGGCATTGTCCCTCTCAGATAACCGCCTTAAGGCGAACCCTAGGGACGTACAAGCTCTTTACAATCGCGGTATCACCGAAGGGCTGCGTTCAACCTACCTGGTGATCGTTGATCATTCCTGGTTCGGAGCACTGCACTGGGCCCTCGCGGCCCGCCACGACCATGAGCAGGTTCTGAAACTCCGTCCCGATTGGTCAGACGCCAAGACAATTGTGGGTGTTCACAACTTCGTAGTGGGCAGTCTGACCCGGCCCGTAAGGCTGATGGCAGGGATTGCAGGCATTCACGGCGACAAAAACAAGGGCCTGCGACTGCTGGCGGAAGCGGGAAAAGCCGGGGGCGAGACCAGCACCGACGCCCGAATGGCATTGGCCCTGTTTCTGCGCCGTGAAGGCCGGTTTGAAGAGGCGTTGGTCATTGTGCGCACGCTGAAACAGCAATATCCACGCAACTTCCTCTTTGCTCTTGAAGAGGGCAATCTGCTATACGCGGAAGGTAAGCACGAGGAGGCGGCGAGCTCCGTGCGCGAGCTGCTAAGCGACTGCAAACACGGCAAATATCCTAATGCTCATCTTGAGATAGCATATTTCACTCTTGGCCAGACGCTGCGGGCAGAAGGGAAGCTGAATGGCGCCTTGGCAGCTTTCCAGTCCGCGGCAAGCTCTAAAACCAGCCCGCCCGATGATCGCCAGCGCGCGTTGCTGGCCGAAGGAGAGATTTCTGACCTGTTAGCCAACCGTCAGGAAGCATTACTTGAGTATCGCGCTGCGATCGCCCTCAACAGCACATCCGATGAAGCCCAGACTGCTCGCAAATACCTGGATAAGCCATATAAAGGAAACTGAAGGGCAGGATTTTGAACCATCGGCCGCAGGTCTTCGTATACTTAACAGAGCGAGGAGATTTTTGATATGTATTGCAACTACTGCGGCAAAGTGGTTCAGGACGACGCCAACCTTTGCGCCTATTGCGGAAAGCGAGTCGCCGGCGTGGTAGCGAGGAAACGCCTTGTCCGCCCGCGCACCGGACGTAAAATCGCCGGCGTCTGCCTGGGTGTGGCCGAGTATTTCGATCTAGACGTCGCCCTCGTCAGGATCGTCTGGCTGGTTTGTTCGGTATTTGGCCTTTTGGGCGTGATCGCCTATGCGGCTGCGTGGATCGTTGTGCCGGAAGAGCCGCTGGCTCTTGCCGCTCCCAGTGCCGAGCCCGACAGAGCCGCGAATATGTGACAGCGCTCATTGTCGGTTGAAGCGGTCGCTCACTTTTTTGCCATCAAATCTCTTGTCTGCTGCAGCATCTTCTGCGCGACAGCCGTATTTGGTCCGCTGGGATATTTCTGCAAGTATGTCTGCAGTTCAGACATCGCGTTGTTATACAGTCCAAGTCCCAGATGCGCCTCGGCCCTGATCAGCAGAATTGCGGGATATTCGCCTGAAATCAGCGACTGCGCCCGGTCCACCGCGCGTAGCGCTGACTGGTAATCCGACTTTCCAACATACGAACGGGCCATCTCAAAGTACGTTTGCCATGAATCGGGCGCCAGTGACTCGCCACGCTCAAGCGTATGCAGTGCCTGATCGAACTTCGCCTGCATATTCAGCGCAGAACCGAGCACCGTATACGCCAGAGCATAGTTGCCATCGCTCTGGATTGCCTTCTGCAAATCGGCAACAGCGCCCTGAATATTGGTGGAGAGATTCAGTATCGCCCGCAGCGTGAGCGCATCCGCATAGTTGGGATCAAGCTCAAGCGCGCGCCCTACGTGTTTTCTGGCATCGGCCAGTTTGAGCTTTGCACTCGCCTGCTGCGCCTTCTGAAACTCATTACGAGCTTTTTCAGGAATCTTATACTGTGCAACCGAAACCGTGTTGCCAGAATTTCCGGCTTGAGGAGTGTTGTTGACGTCCATGCGCACGCTGACTGACGTGCTGAATGCGCTTGCATCAACTTCCTGGTCCACCTGCGAGACCCCGAGGAGGGTGACCAATCTGTAGAGCCCTTGCGGAACGGTGCCAAAATTGAATCCGCCGCCAACATCCGTGTACGCGGAACTCACGACGTTTCCGTTGGCATCGCGTAACTCCACGCGCGCATTGCTAACCGGTTTGCTGGTCATTGCGTTCACCACAGTTCCATCGAACGTCGTCGTACCGTGGCCTGACCGTTGCGAGAAATCGTTATCGCGAGGATGGATCTGGGGCAATCCTGCGAACTGGGCAAAACAGACTGAAGTGAGTAAAGTGAAGGAGACTGCTAGAAACGAAACCCGGTGAGCCATATTCCACCATAGTGTTGAGGTGAGAAGAGGAACTCCCCAGGGATGGCTGGCAGGAACCTGTACTGCGGTGCTACCTCTTGCTGCTGTAGAAGTAAGATGTGGATTAAGTATGGAAGTTGTCCCCGGCCGAAGTCGCCGCTGAAAGTTTAATTTCGCGACTGCAGGCAACTCGCTAACTCATGACCTTACACTCGACCGCCTCATCCATGATCATCCGCCCCGCAAGAACCGTCCTGGGCTCAATCCGCCTGCCCGGTGACAAATCAATCTCGCATCGCTACGCAATGCTGGGAGCCATCGCCGAGGGCGTCACCAGGATCAGCAACTTCTCCACTGGCGCCGATTGCGCCAGCACGCTCGGCTGCGTTCGCCAACTCGGATGCACCGTGCGCACCGACGGCGCCTCGGTTGAGATCGAAGGTCGCCCACCTCTTCAGGCTCCGGCGCAGAGCCTTGATTGCGGCAACTCCGGCTCAACCATGCGGATGCTATCCGGCATTCTTGCTGGGCATGACTTCTCCTGCGACCTGCACGGCGATGCCTCACTCTCCCGACGGCCCATGGCGCGCGTGATGACGCCATTGCGCCAGATGGGAGCGGAAATCACCGCTGCCAGCGGGGACCGTCCTCCGCTCCATATCCATGGCGGCCGCCTTCACGCCATCGACTACAAAACGCCCGTGGCCAGCGCACAGGTCAAATCGTCCGTTCTGTTTGCCGGGCTGTTCGCCAAAGGCGAGACCGCAGTTGAAGAGCCGTACCGCACCCGCGACCACTCCGAGCAAGCGCTGCGCGCTTTCGGCGTGCAGCTCAGCCGCAGCCGCAACCGCATTACGCTCCAAGGCGGACAGAAGCTGCATGCCATTCAGGCCGCTGTCCCGGGTGACATCTCTTCAGCGGCATTCTTCCTTTCTGCAGCCGCCATTCTGCCCGGGTCGAACCTGGTGATTGAAAACCTGCTGCTCAATCCCACGCGCGCTTTGCTGCTTGATGTTCTCAAGCTTCTCGGCGCTCGTCTCTCGGTGATCAATCTCGAAGAGCACCACGGTGAACTGGTCGGCACCATGAAGATCGAGCACGGCAACCTGACCGGCATCACCATCGAAGGTGGCCAGTCCGTGGCCCTGATCGATGAACTCCCGGTGCTTGCCGCCATCGCCCCTTACACCCGCGACGGAATCGAGATCCGCGACGCCGCCGAACTGCGCGTCAAGGAATCCGACCGTATCGCTCTCGTCGCCCGTAACCTGCGCGCCATGGGCGCCGAATGTGAAGAGCGCCCCGATGGCCTCCGCGTCCCGGGCAACCAGAAGCTGCACGGCGCTGAGATTGACTCCGGCGACGACCACCGCATTGCCATGGCCTTTGCCATTGCCGCACTCGGAGCCGAAGGCGAGACTTCCATTCAAGGCGCCGACTCGGCCCGCATCTCCTTCCCCGAATTCTTCACCATGCTGGAAGGCGTGACTGAACGCTGACATCGCGGTTGGTAAAGCGCTTTTCTTTTTCCTCGGGCGCAGGCTGTCCAGGGGAACAGTGGATCACGTTGCGGTGTGTGCAACTCGCGGATTTTACTGTTCGATTAACCTTAAAACCCACCCCTACCCCCCCATAGGTCATCCCGGAAAATAAGGACTTAGCGGAAGGCACCCCGGCGTTGATTTTGCATGCAGAAGGCTCTTCCGCAACCGCCCCCAACTCGCCGCTGGTTACCATTCCGTTACTAGACCGGCAGGTGAGCGAGTAATAGACAGGCGGGTGAGCGAGTAATAGGTCGGCGGGTGAGCGAGCCAATGCCTAGTCGTTTTTGGTGGCTTCTTCTCGCTGATTTTCAAAGAACCTCTCTGACCACTGCTCGCGCAGGATCAGCCGGCCTGGGCCGGTCGATTTCAGCCGAGAGCCGAATCACTAACTGAAAAGCTGGCACTCATTGACAGCCCCTGGCTTCGCCCAAAATCTACTCACGTTAGCACATTTTTACAGGCGAAGCAATGACAAAATCCGCCACCTCGCAGGCTGCCTACCTCGTGTGGCTGAAACTCTCTCACAACCGTGCTTTGGCTGATTGCTGATTGCGGATGGCTGAGTGCCAGCTACCAATTGGCAATTGCTAAATTGCTGCGTGCCACTGCGAACCGCTGGGCTGTCCTTCAATTTGGATTTTTGTCAATGCTGGCAATTCTGGCAATTTTTCCGCATTGACATGTCTTGAAGCGGGATTTATCTTTTTCAGCAACTCTGGATTTTTAAACTCACCCCCTTGTTAGCCGCTCGCTTTCCGGCTCCGGGCGTCGTTGTGCCGTACTGACCTTACAAAAGAGGGAATTTGCCATGCTCCAAAGAACCGCGCGCTGGCTGCTGGTTGTGCTGTGCTGTTACGGTTTCGCTTTCGCCCAGAGCAATCCAAATACAGACCAGGGCCTCAAGCCCTATGACTCCTTCGAGGGCGGCAACCTGGATTCGGTCAGCATGACCAGCGGCAACCTGTTTTTCCACAAGGAGATCTACTCATCCCCGCAGCGGGGCAGGGCGGCTTTCAATCTTTCTCTCCTTTACAACAACAAGGGCTTCCACCTCATGACAAACTGTGATTTCACACCGTGCAGGCTCACATGGGTGTGGAATGGCAGCGGGGTGGTGGCCCAAGATGATCAGGATCCGCGGCTTAGCCTGTTCGTGACCAGCAAGGTGGTCGATAGCGGCGCTCTTCAACTCGGGACAGGGGAAGACGTGCTGGTGAATGTGTATACCGCGACCACGTTCGACGGGTCGGTACATCAGTTAGCTGATACCGGCAACGGCTATCGCTCGATTGATGGCTCAGGCATTCTCTGGAATAACAGCAGCAATACTGCGCAGGACCGAACCGGAATGTACAGCGGAGGGGCGGAGGATCCGAACGGTAATATTGTTTCTTTCAACACCACGGCATGGAACTGGACCGACACACTCGGCCGTGTAATTCCCTGGTTCAGGCCGGGAGCCGATGCCAGCACGGCAAGCCTCAGCAGTTGCCCGCAACTGGGCCTTACCTATCAGCCGCTAACCTACGCCTATCTCGTGAACCTTCCCGGACCTCAACCCAAAGGGACATCTCCGTTCATTTTCTGTTACGCCAGCGTTTACGTCCGCACTGCCTTTTTTGGCGGCGCTCCGGCGAGCGGCCCGACTCTGACGGATGTGCACACCTCAGTCGACATGCTGCAAAGCGTGGTGCTGCCGGATGGCACAGCCTGGAGTTTTCAGTACGATGCCGCAAATCCGAATGACGCCACCTCGGTTGGCTATGGTGACTTGCTCAAGATCACTTTTCCCACGGGTGGTTCCATTTCCTACGCTTATGTCAACATAGGGCCTTACTCCGGCCAGCATTCAACCGGTTTGGCGACTTCACTGAGCCGCGCTGTCGTCTCGCGTACGGTAGATGCCAATGATGGCGCCGGCCCTCAGAAATGGATCTACAGTTGGGGCCATGTGCTGGTAAGCACCCAGAGTAACTACGTCTTGGAAAATACCGTCACTGATCCCCTGGGCAATGATACCGTGCACCAGATCACGGGTTTTTTTGGAGGCCCGTCATTGTACGAGACGCAAGCCCGTTTCTATCAGGGCTCGCAAAGCGGCGGCGCGCTGCTCAAGACCGTCAACACGGATTACAACTTCAGCAGCAATCCCTTTGACATCGGCCCTACGGTCCCCCCGCCAACCGCCATCAACGTGGTTCCTATTCGCGTAACCACCATTTGGCCGAACGGCCAGACGAGCAAGGTGGAAATGGACCACGATTCAGGGTTTATCTTTCGCGACCCGCTGTATGGTACGGATTCTAATCCGCCAGTAACCACGACTTACCCTGCAACGCTCGGAACGGTTACCGACAAACGCGAGTACGACTACGGTCAGGGTCAGCCCGGCGCGCTGCTGCGCGAAACCAAAACCACATACCAGTGGCAGAAGGACAGCCGTTATCTTGCGGCCAATCTGCTCCACTTGCCCGCTACCGTCCAGGTCTATGACGGCGGAGGCCATCTCTGCGCGGAAACCGATTACTTTTATGACGAAACGACGGCTTCGAGTCCCAGCCCTGCGATTACTACTCAGCACGTTGCTGCTCCCGGCGCCGTGCGCGGCAACCCGACCAGCATCGACCACAAACTGAGCAACACGCCGTGCGCTGCGAGCGCCACCTGGACGGACGTGGCGAGCCATCAGAGCTGGTTCGATACCGGAGAGCTGCAGTCCTCCACCGATCCGATGAACCACACCACCACGCACCTTTACGACGTCGCCTACGCCGGAGCGTATCCGACCCAAACCTGTTCACCCCAAACCGGCAACGTCTCACATTGCGTTGCGGGTACGTACGACTTCGGCAGCGGGCTGCTGACCAGTTTCACGGACTGGAACGGCCAGACCAGCACCTTCAACTACGATGACGAGGGCCGCATGGTATCGGCCACGGCTCCCGCTGATCTCGCGGGGCTGCACGGGGAAACTGATTTCAATTATCCCGACGGTGTCACCGTCCAGCGAACCAAGAAGCAAGACGGGAGTCACAGCATCATAGATTACGCCTACTTTGACGGTCTGGGCCGCACCAAGCAAACGCGGTTGCTTGACCCGGAAGGCGATGACTACGTGGAGCCGACCTATGATAGCCTGGGCCGGGTCAGCAGCACACCCAATCCGCACCGCCTTGTGGCCAGTTCGAGCGATGGCAAAACTACTACGTACTACGATGCCCTTGGCCGCGTGGTTCAGGTTGCCCCGCAGGACGGAACCCTTCTGCCCGCGGGAACGCCGGCCACGCAATGCCAGAGCAACAATATCTGCACCGATTACTCTAATTTTCCGACCGTTACTGTGACCGACCAGACTGGCAAGCTGCGCCGCACCCGCACGGACGGTCTGGGATATCTGGTGGAAGTGGATGAGCCCGGTGCGGGAGCCAGTACGCCCGGCGCTGGTGCAACCGGCAGCATTAGCATCTCCGGCTCATTGGCGAGTTCCACCAGCAGCGGGACCAAAGCGACCGGCTCGTTTACAGTGAACGGCACCGAAGGAGGCCCGCTTCCAACCTGGATTTGCAGTGATACCTGTGTCAAAGGCCCTGTGGTCTATGACAGAGGCACGATCTCGGTTACAGTGAATGGTTTTCCTGCCGTGGATTCCTATGGCAAAGATAGTAGCGCCAACAGCATAGCCAAGGATTTGACTTCAGATTTCAACGCGGCCGGTTCTCCTGTAACAGCGGTCTGCTGCGGCAGCGGCTCTACGGTAACTCTGACGGCCACCACGCCCGGGCCCAATTACAGCATGAGCACGTCCTCATCCACCAGCGACCCAACCGATTTCGGAGGGCCCTCATTTTCCACGACGCTTTCCGGAGCTTCGCTGACGCATGGCGTGTACCCCGTGACCACCTATGATTCCGGCACGCTCACGGTCACGGTGGATGGATTCAAGGCCAGCGCTTCTTACAGTGAGAGCCTCACGAACAATGCTACGGATGTGACGAATGTGCTGGTAAGGGCACTGAACGCCGCCACATCGCCGGTCACCGCATCGGCTTCGGGGACGACGATTACGCTGACAGCAAAAGGTGTGGGCATCGCAACCGATTACACGGTTACGGGCAGCTCCACAGCATCCTTCACCGCATCGAGCACCACGCTGATCAATGGAGCCAACGCGGGCGGTATTTATACGCCATTGGTCACGACCTACACGTATGACACACTGGGTAACCTAACCGGTGTAAACCAGGCAGGTGACGGCAGCCAGCCGGCGCGGGTCAGGACCTTCACTTATGACTCGCTCTCCCGCCTGCTCACCTCCACCAATCCCGAATCGGGTAAAACGACCTATGCTTACGACAATGACGGCAGCCTTATATCGAAAACCGACGCTCGCGGCATCACCATCAATTACGCTTCCATCGACGCTCTGCACCGCGTTCTGCAGAAGACTTATTCCAACGGCGACCCGGCAGTGACATTCACCTATGATCAAGGTGCGAATGCCAACGGCCGCCTCAGCTCGGAAACTGTAGGCCCCATTTCGCGCAGCTTCGCCTACGATCCTCTGGGCCGTGTAGTCACCCAGACGGACTGCCTGCCCAGCGGATGCCACACCACCTCCGTTCCCCTTACCGGCTACAATTTGGCGTCCGAGCTGACCAGCCTGGTTTATCCTGATGGCCGGAACGTGACCACAGCATTCAACACCGCCGGGAGAATGATTGGGGTGAATCTGGCGGCCTTCAACGGCACGCAGGTCAACGCCCCCTACTACACGGTGCCGCAGGGCACGCAGGCATCCGCCTGGGGCTATCTGCCGACCGGGGCCATGAACCGGGGCACGTACGGCAACGGCCTGCTGGAGACCATTGGCTATAACAATCGTCTGCAGATCAACTCGATGACGGATGTGGAAGGCGCGAGCACGCTGTTCAGCAAGAGCTATGGCTACTATGACGGCTCGGGCCACAATAATGGCAATGTGCTTACCATCGCGGATGCGCTCAGCTCCGCCCGGAACCAGACGTTCACCTACGACCAGCTCAACCGGCTGGCCGGCGCGGCTGAAAGCGATAATGCCTTTAATGTCAGCTACAGCGTCGATCCCTGGGGCAATATGAAGGAGTCGGGCACGTCGAATTTCACCCCGACTTTTGACGGCAACAATCACATGCAGGGCTGGAGCTACGATGCCGCGGGCAATCTGCTGAATGACGGCGCTCACACCTACACCTACGACGCGGAGTGCCGGATCAAGACCGTGGACGGCACGGCGGCGACGTACACCTATGGGCCGGACGGGGAGCGGGTACGCAAGGACACGTCGGCGGGCAGCACGGAATATATCTACTTTGGCGGGAGCGTAATTGCGGAGCTGAATCCCGCGAGCGGCGCATGGACAGATTACATTTTTGCCGGAGGCAGCCGGATCGCCAAAGACACATCGACCAACGCCAGCGGAGCGCAATACTATCAGGGCGATCACCTGGGCACGACGAGCATGATGACCGATGCCACAGGCGCGGTGATCTCCAGTTGCAGCTATGCGCCGTTTGGCGAGCAGGTCGCGTGCTCTCCGGATAATACGTCGAACCATTACCGCTTTACCGGCAAAGAACGGGATGCAGAATCAGGACTCGACTACTTCGGGGCAAGGTACGACTCATCCGCAATGGGACGGTTTCTGACGCCGGATTATAGTGAGTTAGACCCGTTCCCTGTTCCCAGCGCGGACTTCGAGAATCCGCAAAGCTTAAATCTCTACTCGTATGTTCATGACAGCCCGTTAGTGAATGTCGATCCCGATGGACACGATTGCGTGGTCCAAACGCGGACCAGTGACAAGACCGAGCAAGTTTCGGTTTCCAGCGGCACGTGCAACGGCGTCAAAGTTGGCGACGGTCAGTCAGCGACTTACGTTCCCGGAACGGTTAACAGTGTTCAAGCAGGACAAGATGGTAGGAGCATCGACATCGGATACACACCATATTCGGGGGACGCCAGCGCCGCCGTTCAGAATGCAAATGCAGCCCCGGTTCCCGACAGGCCAGGACTCGCTTACGGATACAACGCCGAGGGTTACCGCACGCTTGCAAATGCAAGCATGACGGTAGATAAAATCGCCGAGGCCACAGCGTTGGTAGCCGGTACAGGGGCAGCAGCCATCGCAGGAACCGAACTTGCAGCTGCCACTGCGGCAGCTCGTAGCAACATTATTTTCCGGCTGGCACATGGAATGCGAGTAGCGACTGGTCATTCGATGGTCCAAACTGGGCAAGCTGCCGTGAAAAACGCCATCGCTACCGCAATCGCTTCAGGAGCATTCCAAAAAGTCGGGAATTCCTTCCAAGGCGTTGTGAATGTGGCGGGAACGTACATAAAGTTCACTGGTGGCTGGAACCCGGCAGGACAAATGATCGTACAAAATGTTATGGGGAAAGCCCTCCAAAAATAGGATTGACACATGAGATGGGAAAATATTGCCAATATCTTCAGAAGCGCAGATCATGACATTAAAGATGAGGTGAAGGAGATTGAGCCTCGTCCACTGACCGACCGTGAGGCAGGCTGGATACGTGAAATCTTGCAGACCAATGACGAATGGAAACACGCCGACATCAGCAGGACTCAAGTGGTCGCCGAAGGACCTTGCGACGAAGGTCTGAGCATTCTTCTGCAAGCGCCTGAACCAGAGAATCCCAAGGCCAGCCCGGTGGGGGGATACATAGGAAGATTGTGGATCAATAACAACGATAACAGTGTGATTGAAGTTCGGCTGACTCATTTGGATCGAAGACTACGTGAGTTGTTTATCCTCTTCGTTGATCCCAAGCATCCCCGGCGCACACTGCCTGAAAGCTGGATCGAGGTATCGCATGAAGCTCTTAAAATGTGAAACCAACGCATGACTTGAGCCCCGACCCCAAGCACGACCAACACCGCGTATTTTTCGGGAACATCGTTTACCTCGGCGCCTTCCGGCGGCAGTCTAACCGGCGGAGCCGACTCCTACACCACCGGAGGAATGGGCGCGCCCTACGTGACGCTTTACCGGTACGATGCGCTGGACAATCTGACTTGCGCGGTACAAAAAGGCTCCGATACGACGAGCTTCACCGATTGCGCTTCAGCGCCCGCCAGTTGGAGGCCGCGGTCATTTGTTTACGATTCGTTGTCGCGACTCACCAGCGCCTCGAATCCCGAATCGGGAACCGTCACCTATAGCTATGCGGCGGAGACTACCTGCAATCCTGCCGGCGAGGAGTTGCGCACGAAGACCGACGCTCGTGGGCTGGTGACCACGTATTGCTATGACGCCGAGCATCGAGTGACGCAGAAGACATTCAGCGATTCGACTCCGGCGCTTTACTTCACTTACGACGTGGCTCCGAGTTGGATGTCGGATCCGACGAACGTAGTCGATCGCCTGGTGGAAGCCAATAATCAGTATGCGGGCGCATCCGGATCGATTGCGACCGCGCTGGTGAACAGCTACGATTCCATGGGACGGGTCAAGCGCCGCTGGCAGCAGACACCGTCAACTTCTCCGGGCGGCTTCTTCGTTTATGCTGACTACGATCTAGCGGGCAATCCGCTGGATCTGACATATCCCAGCGGGCGCAAAGTGAATTTCACCTTCGATGCTGTCGGCCGGCTGCAAAAGGCGTACAGCATGAGCGGATCGGAATACGATTTTGTGAAGGTGTCCGCGTTCTGGCCGACCGGCGCATGGAGCAACGCGAGCTACGGCAACGGCACGCAGCAGCAGGACACCTATAACCCGCGACTGCAGCCGAGCGAATTGAAACTGCTGAACGGAGGAGGCGGCGCGATCGCCGATCGGCAATATGTCTGGACAGGCTGCGGCCCAGCGCAGAGCGGCGCGGATAATGGGAACGTGTGCGGCATCAATGACGTGCTTAATTCTGCGCATAATCAGGCGTACAACTACGACGCGCTGAATCGGATTGTCGCCGGCAGCCAGATGCGTATTCCTGACGATTCCGATCAACATTCCTGGCTGATTGCGATCACCGTTCCTGTCTGATTCCGATCACCATTCCTGAGCGAAAGCGATCACCCTTCCTGCGGCAAGCCGATCAGTGATCGGCGTTGGCAGGAACAGT
>DASTAS010000017.1:0-212487 GCA_035712465.1 Candidatus Angelobacter sp. | reverse complement strand
CCACCTTGCCCCACGCCATCCTCTGCCCTCTTTCCCGGGGCAGCTTTCTACTGCTTCCGCCCTCGTCTTCTCGGGCCGGAAGTGTAAAGGATGTCCTGATAACAATGTGTATAGGATGTCATGAGACTGAACACGCCCTCGGCTGTGCATTTTTCTCTTTACTGTAACAAGTGGTGTCGAGTAGGCATGGCTGGAGAACATCCTGCTTCTGCCGACGGGCCACAGTTACCGTCACAGTTTTCCGCAGATCCGATGATCAGATGATTATGCTGGCGCTTCACCACAGCCGAGGGCGGCTGTGCCACACGTTTTAGGAGAAGAAGAGCTTTTGCTCATTGCGGCCTGCCGCGCTGCGCCACACAAGTACGAAAGACCCTTGAAGTTTCTCCCGCTCCGCCAAAACAGCAACGGAGAACACGCCGGGCGCACTGTTATGAGTTCTCTTCTTGAATTCGGCCGGTATCCCGCAATAATTATGCAACTCACCTTCCTCAAATAGCGCCTCACCGGAATGTCATTGCGTCATCAACTGCAGAATGGGGATGCCGCCCTGAGCTATGCGCGTTCTCGTTCATGAATTGTTCGAACTTCTTCGGATCGATCTTGACCTCAATTACTTCGGCTTCATCGCTTTCGACGTTGACCACCAGCAGATTTAAATCTTTGCCGGCCGGCTGGGCATAAACGTAATCATGCTCGCCGCTGTGGCGGGAGTAGCTGCGTACCATGGGCTGCCAGCCGGACTTGCTGGCGCGCTGAATGATTTCATCCAGCTTTGTGTCAGTATTTGTGCCATCCAGGTGCTGATCTTCAAAGATCGCCAGCTTAAGGCTCTTGACTCCGCCGACATGCCAGAAATGCACCACGAATCCCGCACATCCCATCAGGAAGCGATGATTGCGGTGCACGTGATAGCTGGCTTCAATGTGGTGAACGATGCGGCCAAAATCGTCAGCGTGAACAGTATCCACCGGACTGAAAGTGAGCGCGACGCAAGACGCAAACAAAACGACTGCAAAGATGTTGAATCTAATCCATCTGGTTTGCATGGCCGTGCTCTTTCTTTTCCGGCGGTGGGTTCTTGCTTGCTCCGCCATCGTTCCTGGGCACCAGTTTGGGTTTGGAATGATCATCGATCCCGTCGGGAATCCCAAAGTGTCCGCCCAGTTCACTCAGCTTTTCCGGGTCAATTGCGCCGACAATGTTGACCACGCTGAGTTCCTTAGCCTCGGCCACCAGCACCGTCAGGCCGTTGATCTTGTTACCCTGCTTGAGCAGGTAAACCTCATCGCGCTCGCCAGTGTTCTTGCTGAAGCTGGTCACAATGCGCTGCCACCCGGGACGAGCAAGCTGGGAGCGAATGGCTTCCACGTCGGCCTGGCTGTACTGCCCTGGTGAATCGAACTCAAAGTTCTTGACGTAGATTCCCTTGAGACCTTTGATCAGCTCAACCACCTGCTCTGAATCCGGGTCATCGGAATTTTTCATCACGGAAGCGGCAAATTGCAGGATAGGGCCTTCCAGAGTAACGTCATTTACCGCGCTCGCTCTGCTGGCAAGCTTCTCCAGGTTCTTCAATTGCAGCTTGCCGGTCTGAGCCACTGCGGGTAGCGCCATGCACATTACCGCCACAGCGAGAAAGACTTGCAACATCCATTTGCGATGAAAAATCCTCATAACCGTTCTCTCCTGATCCTGACGTCCTGGGGAAGGGCGCCGTTTACTTTCTGCAACACATGGTTCAGCTTCTCGCTGGTGATCCTGAGGGCAAGGATGGTTTGCTCTCTGGCGTGCTCTTCCGCCAGTTCCTGCTGATGTTTCCTGATCTGCGCATTGATTTGGTGCTGCTGATAACTCTGGTAGCCCACCCATGCGCCGCTCAGCAACACCAGGACGACTGCGGCAAAAGCCAGCATTGGGCCAAGCCTCAGCCAAGGCAGGCGCCATGCGCTCCGCGTAGCCCGCTTGATCTGCGCGTTACGTTCATCCAGGCGCGCCATCACGCGCTGCGTGAACTCGGGGCCTGGATCTTTGCGCTTGAGCGCGGCTCGCAGATCATCTTCAGAAAATGGCATAACGTATCTCTCCCAACTTACGGCTTAGTCTCCTGCGCAGCTCTTCCACTGACCGGTGCAGCGTGCTCTTGACGGTGTTGACCGGCATCCGCAGGAGTTCCGCAATCTCCTCAGGCCCCAGATCCTCCTGATAGCGCAGGATCACGATCATGCGCTGCTTTTCCGGCAACGCCTCCAGCGTCTGCCGCAGCCTGCCCAGCAACGCGGGGTCAGCCATGGCGCTCTCCGCGGCCGGTTCGGGCAGCCCTTCCAGGGCCGTCTCGCGGCGATGGTTCCTGCGCCGTCCCTGATCGATGCACCGGTGAACGGCTACGCGCCGCAACCAAAATTTCAGGTGCACGGCCGACTCAATGGCTTCAAGGTTCTGGTAGAGCTCAAGAAAGACCTCCTGGGCCACGTCTTCAGCCAGAGACCGGTCCTGCAGATAGTGCAGGGCAATACTGAACACCATGGCCTGATGTGCGGCCACAATCTCGGCAAAGGCGGCTGCGTCGCCCTGGACAGCCAAATCCAACGAGGCGCTGATGTGGTCTTTCTGCGGGCCGTCAGGCAAGGCCGCTCCTTTCTATTCGTCTAATACGCAGGATTGGGGCAAATGGGTGCAGGTATTTTAACGATGGCCGGGGATTCCAGGGCTGAATGGGAGTTGGGCACCTCGAGCGTTAGATCCCAACCCCTAAGGAAGTGGAGTCAGATATGAGACGAGGAATTCCGGAAGTATAGTCCTAGTCCAGAATGCTCGAACCACTCATTGTTCATGTGGCACAGACACTCCTGCCTGTGCTTGTTCTTCAGAAGTACACTCAGGCACAGACAAGAGTGCCTATGCCACACGAACCCCAGTTGGCGCGCATTAGCTGTTGACTACGAGGCGAAGATAAGGTAAATATAAAGTTGCTGCGTCCGGTTTGGAGTTTGGCTGATGCTGAATCAACAGCTGCCGGACGCAATCCGGCCCAGGCCGGCCTGAGATGCCAGACAAGGGCGTGTCAGAAGAGGTTCATTGACAACTGAAGCCATTACTCGGGGGTATCTCCGAGCCGGGAATTCAAAGCCTATTTTTGCGACCCTCTGCTGTTCTTGGGTTACCCAAGCAAAATCTTGGGTCGCCCAGTGGAAAACTATGGGTGACCCAGTGGAAAACTCGGCGTGACCCAAGGGTCGAAGCTGGGTCAATTTACTGTAAGTAGGTTTAATTGCAACAAAACGCCCGAAACAAGGGGGGCGCCCTCCTCTCACGAGAGAAGCTATCCATTTTCCGTGGCTCCCTCGCCGCGCTGGCGGCGCAAGTGATGGCTGCTAAACTAGCCCGATGGAGGTTGATCCATGCCCATGCAGGATGATCGCTCCTTCGCTGCCGCCTATGCGGAAGAGGCTTTTCGCAGCTTTCGCGGCTACAAACGCATGGCTGATGGCACTTTTGCCCAGCTCGATGATCGCGGATTTTTTTACCTGCCCGATCCGGAATCGAACAGCATAGCCATCCTGGTGAAACATATCGCCGGAAACCTCCGCTCGCGCTGGACGGACTTTCTGACCACCGACGGTGAGAAGCCGGACCGCAATCGCGACCAGGAGTTCGTCCTTACACCGGCCGACACCCGCGAGGATCTCACACGGCGCTGGGAAGCCAGCTTCAACACAGTTTTTTCCGCCCTGCAAAGCCTGACACCGGAAGACTTCAATAAAACGGTTTATATCCGCAACGAACCTCACTCGATCATCCAGGCCGTCAACCGCAGCCTGAACCACATTGTCGGCCACATCAGTCAGATCGTATTCCTGGGCAAACTGGTTCGCGGCGGTGAGTGGAAGACTCTGAGCATCCCCAGAGGGAAGTCGGCGGAGTTTAACACGATGAAGCCTGAAGACCGGAAGGTGAACGCACCGGCGAGAAAATGACGGTATCAGGCAAAGCTTACCGCTGATCACACGGATCAGACTGATTTCCGCTGATCACGAAAGAAGCAACTCTCATATCAAATCTTGACTGCAGAATCTGCGTGGCTATGATCTAAGCCAACACGCAAGCCCGCTGGCACTCGATTGGCCGAACCGGCAAAACTCGTACGCAGGCTCAGCCTGCTGGATTCCGTTCTGCTTCTGGCCGGCGGAATCATAGGCTCGGGCATTTTTCTTACCGCTCAGGACGTAGCCATCAGCACCCGTATTCCGTGGCTGTTTATCGCCGTATGGGTTCTGGGCATGCTCATCACGCTGCTCGCCTGCTTTGCCTTTGCGGAAATGGGCGCCATGTTTCCCGAGGCTGGAGGCCAGTACGTTTACATGCGCGAGGCCTACGGTGAGTTTGTCGCCTTCCTGTATGGCTGGATGATCTTCACCGTGAGCGTAGGCGGTACCATTGCGGCGCTGGGTGTCGGCTTTGCCGTTTATCTGGGAAGCATCTTCCCGGCGCTAGCGGCGGACCGGCCCATCGCCACGCTCTGGCATTTTCATCTGACCTGCGGGCATGTGGTAGCTATTGCGGCTATTGCTCTGCAAACCGCCATCAACATTTTTGGGGTGCGCAAGGGCGCGGTGCTGCAGAACATCGCCACCTGGCTGAAGTTTGCCGCTATTGCCGGGTTCGTGGTCCTCGGCGTCGCCATAGGAAAGGGATCGTGGGCTCATCTTTCGTCCGGGCTGGCGATTCCCGCCGGCGCGAACTCGCCATCGCTGCTGGGCGGCATCGGTGTGGCATTGATTGCGGTTTTCTGGGCTTATGACGGCTGGGTGTACATCACCTGGGTCTCGGGCGAAGTAAAAGATCCGCAGCGCAACATACCGCGGTCACTTGTGCTCGGGCTGCTGCTCGTGGGAGGAATCTATCTCCTGATCAACGCTGTTTATCTTTATGGCCTGCCTATGTCGGAGATTGCCAAAGCAACTGCCGTGGCACAATCGGCTGCAATCGTGATGTTTTCCGCGCGAGCAGCCAACTGGCTCGCTCTGGTGATCGCTCTTTCCTGTTTCGGCGCCATGGCAAGCTGCATTCTGAGCGGCGCGCGCGTTTATTACGCCATGGCGGAAGATGGAGTGTTTTTTAAACGGCTCGCCCGCGTGAATCCGCGCTGGCATACGCCTGCTGCCAGTCTGGTGCTGCAGGGCGTCTGGTCGGCTGCGCTGGCTCTGAGCGGCAAATATGACCAGCTCTTTACTTACGTGATGTTCATGATGGTCGTGAGCTACGTGCTGACCGTGGTGGCGCTGTTCGTCCTGCGCCGCAAGCTGCCCAATGCCGAGCGTCCGTACCGCTGCACCGGATATCCATGGCTGCCCGCGCTGTACGTGGCGCTGGGCGGAGCATGGGCGTTGAATGTGCTTTGGAAGCGGCCGCAAGAAGCCTTTGCTGGAATCGTCATTGTGCTGGTGGGCGTGCCTTTTTACTTTTATTGGAGGCGCGAAAAGCGGGGAAAGCAGGCCGTCAGCACTCAGCCTTCAGCATTCAGCTCGTGATTGATATTCGGCTTTCAACGCAAGTTCGTGTACGTCCGAGCATGGCCTGCAGAAACAGCGTCCTTCCCATCACCGCGGGCATCGAATTAAAATAGGTACAGCTATGAGCGATCATCTTGTCAATCCAGACGTTGAGCGGGAATTACATACCAAACGCTATGAAAATGCCGCCGGAAACACTGCCGCGGAAAGCGCGCGTCACATGCGCGAAGTGCTGTTTGAGAACGCACAGCCGCAAGGCGTGGTGTTGACCACTCTGGACAACGTTGTTAACTGGATGCGCAAGAGTTCTATTTGGCCGATGACGTTCGGCCTGGCCTGCTGCGCCATTGAGATGATGGCCATGGGCGCCTCCCGCTTTGATATCGCCCGCTTCGGCGCTGAAGTATTCCGTCCTTCTCCCCGCCAGTCTGACCTGATGATCATTGCCGGGCGCGTTTCCCAGAAGATGGCGCCGGTGATCCGCCAGCTTTGGGAGCAAATGCCCGAACCCAAGTGGGTCATTTCCATGGGCGCATGCGCAACTTCCGGCGGTGTTTTTAATAATTACGCGCTGGTCCAGGGGGTAAACCAGGTGATCCCCGTGGATGTCTATGTGCCCGGCTGCCCGCCCCGCCCTGAGCAGTTGATCTATGCCATCACACTGCTGCAGGAGAAGATCCAGAAAGAGCGCGGATCTTTCAAGCGCGCATTGAATCTGGCGTAGAAAACCGGCCACTAGCCTTTAGCCACTAGTTTCTGAGTCTTGGGCATCAGCTTGCTAACGTGAGCTGCCGGTATAATTCGCAAAAAAATGGTTCTCATTTCAATCAGTGCTGGACTGAAGCAGCTTCTTCCCGAACTGGCGCTGGGATGCGTGCAAGCTCAGGTCAAAGTTGAGCAGCACAGCGAGTCGCTTTGGGCCGAAATCAACCAGCATCTTGGCCACCTTGCAGCTGACGTTAAGCCGGACTCCTTGAATTCGATTCCGCAGATCGCCGCCATGCGGAGTGCATATAAGGCTTTGGGCAAAGACCCTTCGCGATATCGTGGGTCGGCTGAGGCGCTGTTGCGGCGCGTGCTCTCCGGCAAAGGACTCTATCGCGTGAACAATGTTGTAGAGATCAACAACCTCGTCTCGTTGAAAAGCCTGTTGCCGGCGGGCTCATATGATCTGAGCAATGTTACTGCTCCCATCGAGCTTCGCATCGGCCGTGCAGGAGAAAGTTATAAGGGTATCGGCAAGGACGAAATCAATATCGAGAACCTGCCGGTTTTTGCCGACGTTAATGGCCCGTTTGGCAGTCCCACCAGCGACTCGGAGCGCGCCATGATACGGCTTGAAACCAGCAATGTGTTGATGGTCATCTTTTCATTTTCCGGCCCCCGTGACCTGGAGCGTTGGAGGAAGACCGCGAGCGATCTGCTGGAGGGCTTTGCCGACGCGCAGCAGATTGAAACAAGACTCGTAGGGTGATAGAGCGGCAGAGCCACATCTGGTTTTTTGTGGCTCTGCGTTGGAAACTACGCACAGGAGATACGGTGCGCCTTCATTGCCTTCCTCATATACTCCTGAACCTCGTCGCTGAAAGGCTTTTGAAACGTCGCAGGCCAGTTTTCCTGGTCGGCATACAGTTTGTTCAGGCCTTTCTGAATCTCCGGATCACCGCCCGTGAACCCGCTAACCAGGCTGGACCAGCGCTCTGCCAAAGCGCGAGCGTTGGCTCCGGCCGGATCTTCATGGTTGCGGATGGCTGCTTCTATGTCCCTGATCAACTGGTTCCAGTTTTCGGTGACTGCGACCTGCATCTCTGGAGTGAAAGCGGCAGACTTCTCGGCGATCGTTGCCTGCGCTTCTTCACTGTAGTATTTCTTTGCCCATTCCATGGTGTTCTGCCTTTCCATGATCTCGACGATTTTTTTCAGGGCTGCCAGATCGGGAGCGCTTCCGGATTGAAGTGACTGTGCAGCCTGGTCAATGGCCTGAATGGCCATCCCAACGTGCCAGCGTTTCGCCTCAAGCAAACGCCGTTGCATCCGGAGCGTTTGTTTGAAATCCAGGTCCGTCCCGTCCAACAAAGCCTTGATTTGTCTGAGAGGCAAGCCGATGAATTTCAAGGTCACGATCTGCTGCAGGCGCGCGAAGTCGCGCTCCGAATAAAGCCTATAACCGGCTGTTGTGCGGCCGCTCGGATTGAGCAGGCCAAGGCGGTTATAGTGATGCAGGGTCCGGACCGTCACGCCCGCCTTTTGCGCGAAATCGTTGATCTTGTACACCGTTTTGCTTTCCCAGCGGCATCATCGGGTCTAACGTAAGGTCAGGGTCAAGAGCTTCCTCATGGTCCTGAGAGAACGAGGGAGCTTTGATAATGATGCTATTCAACTTGTGCAATAGAGTTTGCCAGCCCCGGCGGAACAAGAACAATACCCGCATTCCAGTGTGTGAGGCGTTAGATAAGGTTCAGTCTGCGTTCCGAATGTAAAGACAAGGCAGCAGAACGGCCTTAATCCGCATCCCACTCTCCTGAGCGGCAGGTCCCCTGAATGCGCACAACCAAGCCTATTATTTTCCTGATGATCCTGAGCTGGGCGGCCACAATGTTTGCAGCCAAGCTGCGACAGGTGGCTATTGTCGATTTGCCCGGCGAACCGGGTTTCAATGAAGTTGCCATGGCGGCCGGAAACGTTGTGATCAGCCGCCCGGCCACAAACACGATTGAGATCTTCAGTCCGGTAAAGCGCCGCGTAGTGGCGCGCATTTCACAGGTGGAAGGACCGCGCGGCATTGCTGTGGACGACGAAGGCGCACGCGTTTATGTGGCTCTTTCCGGTAGTGACAGTGTTGCCGTGATCAACAGTCACAACTGGCAGGTGGAAAAGCTGGTCCCGGTACAGCAACAGCCGGAAAAGCTGCTCTGGGTGCCGGAGAGAAAAACCCTGTATGTGAGCAGCACGCTGAATCGCTCCATCAGCAGCGTCGATCCGGTCCCTGGCCGTGAGACAGCGGTGATTCCACTGAACGCCTTGCCCGAGGACATGGTCTATGATGCCGATCATGGCGATCTTCTGGTCAGCCTGCAAGACCTCCGGCAAGTGGCGGTCATCGACGACAGCAATCGTATCGTCAAGCGTTACCAACTCACAGCTTCGGAGCCGACGGGGCTCGCCTTGGATAGCGAGCGCAAATGCCTCTACGTCGCCGTGCGTTATGCCGTGCTGGCGCTGAGCCTGAACACCGGCAATGAACTGTTCCGTATTCCCGCTCCTGGAGGCACAGACACCCTGGTGCTTGATCCGGGAGGCAATCTGCTGTATGCGGCAGGCGGCGACGGGTCCGTCCTGGCCATCGACCTGAACCGCAGGGTTGTGGACCATGAGCTTCCTACCGATGTAAAGGGGTTCAGCATTGCCTATGACCCACAGCACCGGATGCTTTTCATGCCCGGAGCACGCGAAGGCCGGTCCAAGATGGTGATCCTCAGCCCGATCTCAATGAACGACCAGAACCGTCCGCAAACCGCGGAAAACCCGCCCGGCGGGCCAGAGACGGCAATGCGGAAGTAATAATCTGGTCAAGGCTTTCGTGCCGCGAGGTAAGCACGAAACATCAGGCTCCAAACACCCTCGCAAAAATCTTGTCCACGTTTCGCAGTTGGCGTTCAATGGAAAACGCCTGCTCGATCTGCTTCGGCGGAACGCGGGAGCCTATTTCGGGATCGTGCATCACCAGTTCGCGGAAATTCAAATCTTCCTTCCAGGCCCGCATTGCGTGCTTTTGCACCAGCCGGTAGGCATCTTCTCGTGACATGCCATGCTCCGCCAGATCCAGCAGTAACTGCCCGCTGAACACCAGCCCGCCAGTGCTCTCCAGGTTCTTGAGCATGCGGCTGGGATAAACCAGAAGCGTGTCGATCAGGTTCGTGGTCTTGGCAAGCAGGTAATCGACAAGGATGGTTGAATCCGGCAGAATCACACGTTCAACCGACGAATGCGAGATATCACGCTCATGCCATAAAGCCACATTTTCAAATGCCGCCTGAGCATTGGAGCGAACCACGCGGGCCAGGCCGCAAATCTGTTCGCAAGTGACCGGATTGCGTTTGTGCGGCATGGCCGAAGATCCCTTCTGCTTTTCGCTGAAATATTCTTCGGCTTCGCGGACTTCGGTGCGCTGCAGATGGCGGATTTCGGTGGCAATCTTGTCCAGGGTGGCGGCAATCGTGGCGAGCGTGGCCACGTAATACGCGTGTCGGTCGCGCTGGATCACCTGGGAAGAGATCGGCGCAGCCTGCAATCCAAGGCGCTCGCAGATCCGAACCTCCATCTCCGGCTCGAGGTGGGCGAAGGTACCTACAGCGCCGGAGAGTTTGCCCACGCGCATCTCCTCGGCCGACCGTTCAAAGCGGGCGATATTGCGCTCGGTTTCCGCATACCAGTTGGTCAGTTTAAGCCCGAACGTGGTGGGTTCGGCATGGATTCCATGCGTGCGGCCGATCATGGGGGTATGCCGGAATTCCTGTGCCCGCCGTCCGAGAACCGCCTTCAGTTTCTCAAGGCCTCCGCGGACGATCCGGGAAGCTTCCTTAATCTGCAGAGCCTGAGCGGTGTCCACTACGTCATTCGAGGTCAACCCGTAATGGAGCCAGCGCGCCTCCGGACCGATTTTCTCCGCGACGGCGGTTGTGAACGCGATGACATCGTGCTTTACCTCAGCCTCAATCTCATGGATTCTCTTTACGTCGAAGTCCCCGCGCCGGGCAATGGCCTGGGCTGCTTCGGGTGGCACGATTCCTGCTTCAGCCAGCGTAAGGCTCGCAGCCACCTCCACTTGTAGCCAGCAGCGGAACTTATTCTCATCACTCCAGATATTTCCAATCTCCGGGCGCGTATAACGGGGGATCAAAGCAGCTCCTCAGGGTGAAGTGGTACCAAAACGGAACACGCGATAATAAATGCAGTGCTCGCTGTTTACCAATTTGACTTTTCAGAGGGGTGGTATCTGCACCATAATGGAAGCAAATTTAAGAGATAATGGAAGCAATTTGAAAACCTTGACGCGGAGCCGGGCAGGCGGGCTAAAAATTTAAAGGCCCCCTCCCGAGATTGGTGACTCGGAAGAGGGCCAGGCTCGAATCTAGCAGAATGTATACATGATACATCGCGGAGCGATATAATGTCAAAAGAAAAGAGTTCGCGCCCCCTCCAGGAAACAGAATACGTGGCCCTGGCGGAGTTCCGCTATCAGCTCCGCAAGTTTGTGCGCCACATGGAAGAAGAAGTTAGGCATTTGGGTACCAATCCTCAACAATATCAATTGGTCCTCGCCATTAGAGGCTTGCCCAAGGCGCTGGTGCCAACCATCAGCTGCCTGGCGGAGCGCATGCAATTGAACCATAACAGCATGGTGGAATTGGTAGATAGGTGTGAAGAGCGCAGGATCATTCGCCGCCAACGCTCGTCAACGGACAGGCGGCAGGTTACACTTGCCATTACGGCGGAAGGTGAAGCCCTGCTTCGCAGCCTTGGAAGTGCAGCCCGCCAGGAATTGCGCAGCATAGGTCCCATGCTGGTGAAATCGGTCTTACGCCTGACGGATCAGAAGACTTTAAGAACAGTGAATGTAGACCGCGAAAAGCTGCCATTATGAAAGTAGGTTCATGAGAGACTCTAAGTCCACAAAGCCGGTTCGCTCAGGAAAACATCTCGTAGCAACCCCCTCTCATTTGAGGGATTTCACTACCACCTGGCGCGTCATACCCATCTCGGTACTCGCTCTGATCATCGGTGTCGTCGCCGCCTATGTGGCTGTGATCCTCTTGCGGTTGATCGGGTTTTTCACCAATTTGTTCTTTTACCTGCGTGTAAGCAGTGCCTTTTCCCCTCCATCCGGAGGAGTTTGGCCTCTCAACGAAATTTCGCGCCACCACATTGGCTGGCTGGCGATTTTCGTGCCAATCATCGGCGGTGTGATTGTAGGCTTCATGGCGAAGTATGGATCAGACAAGATCCGCGGCCATGGGATTCCCGAAGCGATTGAGGCCATTCTGCTGAACGGCGCCAAAGTGGAGCCCAAGGTGGCCATGTGGAAGCCGATTTCCGCCGCCGTTGCCATCGGCTCTGGCGGACCTTTCGGCGCAGAAGGCCCAATCATTATGACGGGCGGCGCGTTCGGTTCTCTGATCGCGCAGTTCTTTCACTTGACCAGCGCGGAGCGCAAAACGCTGCTGGTGGCCGGCGCGGCTGCAGGCATGTCGGCGACTTTTGCCGCGCCCTTTGCCGCCGTCCTCATCGCAGTGGAACTGCTTCTCTTTGAGTGGAAGCCGCGCAGCTTTATTCCCGTGGTCCTGGCCAGCGTTGCCGCAGAAGCCGCCCGCATTCATTTGCTGGGTCCCGGCCCCATTTTTCCGGTCCCCCCTCACGACGTGACTTACAGCCCCTCCATCATGTTTGGCTGCCTTCTCACGGGCCTTTTGGCGGGTGCTCTGGCCGGAGGCCTCAGCAACTTTGTTTATGCGGTAGAAGATACCTTCGCCCACATGAAGCGCGTCCACTGGATGTGGTGGCCGGCTATCGGAGGCCTGGTGGTTGGCATCGGCGGTTTGATTTATCCGCGTGCTCTTGGCGTGGGATATGACGTCATTGCGGACCTGCTGAAAGGTAACGTAACCCTCCATCTGATCCTCGGGATCCTGATTGTCAAATCGATCATTTGGGCGATTTCCCTCGGGTCCGGCACCTCCGGCGGTGTGCTGGCTCCTCTGTTGATGATGGGCGGCTCCCTGGGAGCGCTGTTAGCCTTTATCCTGCCCAATCAGGGCCTGGGATTCTGGCCGCTGATCAGCATGGGCGCAATTCTTTCCGGTGCGCTTGGTGCGCCGCTGACCGGCGTGATCTTTTCATTTGAGCTTACCAGCGATTATCATTCGATCTTTCCACTGCTCATCGCCTGCATGACCGCGCATGCGTTTACAGCACTGACTTTGCCGCGTTCGATTCTGACGGAAAAAATCAGCCGGCGCGGTCATCACCTGACGCGCGAGTACGTTGTCGATCCCATGGAAGTGCTCTCGGTTGAAGAGGTGATGCGGACCAGTATTACGGCATTTCCGGCGGAAACGACGCTCGGCGAGATGAGACAAACCGTCGAGCATGAGATCCGCCGCGGACAACGCGTTTATCCCGTGATCGATCAGGACCGCACCGTGATTGGCGTAGTGACGCGCGGCGATGTGATGAAAGCCCTGCCCACCATTGATCCTGCTAAAGTCAACCAGGTCCGGCTGGCAGATCTCGTGGCCAAGGATCCCATTGTGGCCTATCCTGACGAACCGCTGCGTTTTGTGGTGAACCGCATGGCCTCAACAACGCTCACGCGGTTCCCTGTGGTTAAACGCGGAGATCGTCCTGAACTGCTCGGAATGGTCGCCGTCGACGACCTGCTGAAGGCCCGTGAATTCTCGCTGGACGAGGAGCAACGCCGCGAGCGAGTTCTGCGGTTGCGTCTGCCCGCCTCGCTGCGCTGGCACGGTCCTGAAGAAAAGCAGGAAGCTAAGCGTTCGGAAGAAACACAGAAGCCAGCCGAAAAGGAGCAACTCCGGTAAGATTCTTCAAATCCCGCTTTGCTCGACGCCGAACAGCTCGGCCATTTCCCGGTATCTAAATCCGCGTCCGGGAACATAGGGCTGAATCCATTTTCCGTCCAGCACGAACTGGGGAATGGCCCGTTTGCCGGTCCGCTGAATCACTTCTTCGGCGGCGCCGGGGACTTCTTCAATATTGATTTCTGTGTACGGAATGTGGTGCTGTGCCAGCCAGCGCTTAGCCGTGTGGCAGTCCCGGCACCAGGGGGCCGTATAGACAGTCAGGTCAGGGATTTTCAAAACAGAACTTAGATGATTGCTGAGGTTCGCAAGCTTCAGAATCTCATGAGCAATCTCGATGAAGATGCAAAGGCCGCCCAATCCAGGGGCGGCCTTTGGGATCAAGCTGCGCGTGCTTACGGAGTTTTTGGCTCAATCGACAGTAACTCCACCTCGAAAACGAGCGTGGCGTTGGGACCGATTTGGCCGCCAGGTGCTCCGCGGTCGCCATAAGCCAGATCGGGCGGAATAACGAGCTGCCATTTTGAGCCAACGGGCATAAGCTGCAGGGCTTCTGTCCAACCCTTGATAACTCCATTCACCGGGAATGTTGCCGGTCCACCATGCTTCTCTGAGCTGTCAAATTCAGTTCCATCTACCAGAGTGCCCTTGTAGTTGCATTTCACGGTGTCGGTAGTGGTCGGCTTCGGGCCGGTGCCTTCCTTCAGGATCTTGTATTGCAGGCCGCTGGGCAGGGTGACGACTCCGGGCTTAGCTTTATTCGCAGCCAGAAAGGCATCCCCCTCCTTCTTGTTGGCGTCGGCTAGAGTTTTCTTCCTGAATGCCGCCTGAGATTGAACCTCACTTTGTAATTGAATGAGTGCGGCCCGGCCCTCTTCTTCGGTGATCAGCGTTTTGTTGCCGGCCATGGCATCTTTCATACCTTGCGCGAAGATCGCAGGATCAATATCAACTCCCTGTCGACGTAGGCTCGCACCGACATTCATCCCAAGGGCGTAGCTGGCCTTTTCCTTATTCGTCTTGAACGGCGATTCCTGCGCAGCACTGCCTGATGCCTGGCTCTTCGGCTGCGGAGCCTGCGGAGGAGCGGCTTGCGTGTTGGTCTGCGAGTGGTTGTGGGTGGATCCGCCCTGAGCAAAAGCTGCTCCGGAAGCAGCCAGAAGCAGCAGGACGAACGTCCAGGAAATGGATGTTGGTTTAAGCATATGAGCATTCTCACATCCATCCGAGGGATTGTGCAAACCTATATTTTCCCTTTACTTTTCTTTAGCCAGGAGTGGTTGAACCCTCATCTTCAGGCAGCAACAGTTCCTCACAGCCAGGCATCTCTTTGACGATGGAGTCCCATTCGAATCCAAAGCGTAACTGGATGGTAGTCTGGGTACTGGGCCTTCTGGCCCTGATGGCGTCATGCGGCGTGATTTCCCCCCGTCGCATAGTTGTCAACAACCCGCCATCGCCGACCGGTTCGCCCACGCCTCCCAATCCATTTCCTACACCCACAGCTACTCCCACACCTACGCCCACGAACCCGTTTCCTACAGCTACTCCTACACCTACCCCCACCGGGATGTCCGCTGTGGTCCCGAAGCAGTTCCTGTTTACTGCGGACTCTGGGGCCGGCGTGATTCTTGGTTTCCAAATCAATCCCGATGGAGGTCTCTCTTCCGTTCCCGGATCTCCGTTTGTGGCCGCCGATACACCCCGTCTGGTGGCGGCAGTTGGCAGCACATTGCTGGTCGCCGGTGACAGGACGCTAACTGCCTTCACGGTGAATCATGATACGGGAACCATCGCGAAGACGGATGCGGTTGTGCTGCCCTCGGTCTCCAAGCTTACGGTGGATCCAGTTTCACGTATGGCGTTTGCTCTTACGCCTGATGGAGAGATGGCCATACAAATTATGGGCAAGCGGCTCAGCGTTGTGAACGCCGCGGCCCCTGGGATCACTATGGCGGGCTCTCAAACGTCTGTGACGGACGAAACTGGAAGGTTCCGGTATGTACTGAACCTAACCGGCACGATTGCGGCCTTTGCTATTCAGAACGGAGAGCAAGTGTCAGAAGGAAAGTCATATCCGGCGGGACACGGCAGCGTATCTCTCGCACTCGTCACGCCTTAGCATCTGATCTCAAAAGCAAAAGCCGCCGGTTTTCCTCGACGGCTTTGCTGTTAGGGAACGGGATTTTCAAGGGTCAGTTGCTGTACAGCAGCACACCTTCCTTGTTTTCGGCGCCTTCACCCACTTGCCGGTAGAAGAGCCGGTCGCCTTCGAGGTAGACCTCAATGAACGCAGGACGCGTGGTGAAAGTGCCCTGGATCAGCGCCTCAGACAGTGGGTCTTCAATGTACCGCTGCAAGGCACGGCGCAGAGGACGCGCACCGTAGCTGCGGTCCGTAAGCGTCTTGTCCAGGATCCACTTCTTGGCCTCTTCGTTCACCGTGATCGTAATGTGCCGCTGCGCCAGATTCGTATTCAACTGGCCGACCAGCAATTCGAGGATCTGGATCAGATCCGGATCGGTAAGCGCGTTGAAGATGATCACTTCGTCCAGGCGGTTCAGGAATTCGGGATTGAACGTCCGCTTGACTTCCTGCCTCACCATATCTTCAACTTTCTCGCTTACTGCTTCTTCCCTGTCGATCTGGAACCCGAGCCCCTTGCGCTTCATCAGATGCCGGGCACCGATATTGGAGGTCATCACGATGATTACGTTCTTGAAATCAACCGTATTGCCCAGACCGTCAGTGAGTTGGCCATCTTCCAGCACCTGCAACAGAATATTGAACACATCCGGATGCGCCTTCTCGATTTCGTCGAGCAGGACCACCGAATAAGGCGAGCGCTTTACGCGTTCGGTGAGCTGTCCGCCTTCTTCGTAACCAACATATCCCGGAGGCGAGCCGATCAGCTTGCTGACCGAATGCTTCTCCATGAACTCTGACATGTCGAAACGGATCAGCGATTTCTCGCTGCCGAACAGGAACTGCGCCAGCGTGCGCGCGACTTCCGTTTTGCCAACGCCCGTGGGGCCGAGGAACAGGAAGGACCCAATCGGCCGGTTGGGAGATTTGAGGCCGGCGCGTGAGCGGCGGATGGAGCGTGCCAGGGCGCTGATGGCCTTGTCCTGCGAGATGACGCGCTTGTGCAGCTCTTCTTCCACGCGCAGCAGCTTCTGCGTCTCTTCTTCCTTGATGGAGGTGACGGGCACGCCGGTCCAGCGGCTGACCACTTCCTCAATGTCCTCGCGGTTGACTACGCCGGTGGAGGACTCATCCAGGTGGTATTTCTCGCGCAGGGCGCGCAGGTTCTCGCGCTCCTTGCGCTCTTCATCGGAGTAGAAACGCGCCTTTTCGAACTCGTGGTTCGCAATCGCGTTTTCCATCCGGTGAACGATAAACTTGATCCGCTTCTGGACTTCAGTAATCTCGTCCGGCAGTGAAGTCTGGCGCAGCTTTACGCGCGCTCCGGCTTCGTCGAGCAGGTCGATTGCCTTATCCGGCAGGAAGCGGTCTGGGATGTAGCGGTTCGAGTGGTACACAGCGAACTGGATTGCATCATCGGTGTAGCTCACCGCGTGGAACTTCTCATAGCGTTCCTTGATCCCGTAAATGATCTTGACGGCCTCGTTCTCATTCGGAGGAGGAACCTTGACTGCCTGAAAGCGGCGTTCCAGTGAGCGGTCTTTCTCAATCGATTTGCGGTATTCGCCCGGCGTGGTTGCGCCGATGCACTGAATTTCGCCTCGCGAGAGTGCAGGTTTAAGAATGTTGGCTGCATCCAGCGAACCTTCGGCCGAACCGGCACCCACAAGCGTGTGCAGCTCGTCGATAAAAATAATGCAGTTCTGGCTTTCCATCAGCTCTTTCATGATGGTCTTGAGCCGCTCTTCAAACTGGCCGCGATATTTTGTCCCAGCGACGATTAATGAAAGATCAAGCGCGAGGATGCGCTTATCCGCCAGGAATGATGGGACATCACCATCAGCGATGCGTTGGGCAAGCCCTTCTACGATGGCCGTTTTACCCACGCCCGGTTCGCCAATTAAAACCGGATTGTTCTTGGTACGGCGGCACAGAATCTGGACCACGCGCTCTACTTCACCTTCGCGGCCAACCAGCGGATCAAGCTGGCTGTCCATCGCGGCCTGGGTCAGATCACGGGAGAATTCGGAAAGTAAAGAAGATTCGCGTGACTGCCCCCGCTGGGGCTGGGCCTTTTCCTGGGTGCTGCGCGCCAGTTCCTCGCGGATGGCGCTCAGCCGCAGTCCGCGCTCATGCAGAATTTCGGCGGCAAAACATTTTTCTTCGCGCAGCAAACCAAGCAGCAGGTGCTCCGTGCCAATGTGTTTGTGGCTCAGGCGCTCGGCTTCCTCGGCTGCATAGGCCAATACGCGCTTGCACTCATTGCTCAAAGGGAGGTCAACGGAAGTCGAGACCTTTTCCCGGATCGTGGTGTGTCCTTCAATCTGCTTGCGAATGGATTCAACCGAGGCATGGCTGCGCAGGAAGCGGTTGGTCAGAGCCTTGTCTTCACGCAGAAGTCCGAGCAGCAGGTGCTCTGTCTCGATGTAAGGTGAGCCAAACTGGCTCGCCTCATATCGCGCAAAGAAAATCACGCGTCTCGCTTTTTCTGTGTACCGCTCGAACATGTTACCCTCACCCCAGATGCTTCCTGGTCACCTCTGCCTGAAGCATCTTTCTCTTCCCCTGGTACGAACGACCGTACTTCCAGAAGAAGCTTTCCCGCCCACCCCGGCTCTCGTTCAAGCCGGACCGGACACTTTCTCAGCCCGCGGTCAGCGGACCAAATTCCGAATTCCCTCTCGCGCTCCCTTATTCTAATTCCTAAGAGAAGCAGGCGACACTTCCTCGGCATTGCCCCGGTGCAGCTTTAGAATCCGGTCGCACCGGCGGGCGAAGTCCAGGTTGTGCGTGACGACGAGGGAGGTGAGCCGATACTGGCGATGGAGCCGCTGGATCAACTCGAACACCATGTCGGCTGTCCGATTGTCAAGGTCTCCTGTGGGCTCATCAGCCATCAATATCTGCGGCCCTGTTATTAAGGCTCTGGCCAAAGCTACACGCTGCTGTTCGCCCCCTGAGAGCTCGCCGGCGCGATGATGGCTGCGATTACTCAAGCTTACTTCCTCCAGCCATGTCGCAGCCTTTTCCATAGCGGGCCGGTATGCGGTTCCTCTCATCAGAAGCGGCATAGCAACATTCTCTTGCGCCGTAAACTCAGGTAACAAATAGTGAAACTGCCATACAAACCCGATTTCGCGGTTGCGGAAATCGGCTGCAGCATCTTCGCTCAGTTTGCCAGCTTGAATCTGGGCGCAGTATACGTCACCCTGAGAAGGACGATCAAGAGTTCCCAGAATGTGGAGCAAACTACTTTTTCCAGATCCGGACTCGCCGACAATGGCCAGCATTTCCCCCTTCTTCACCCGAAAAGACAAGTTGTCAAAGAGCACTAAATCCGCATCGCCCGACTTGTAAATTTTGCTAAGCCTGTCAACGCGGAGGATGTCAGGTTCCTGTCCTATTGGATGCACTTGTCTACCTCAATGGTGCAGCCAGATACTTTCCTGAGCACTTTCAATGCCGTTCCCCACCCGGAAACGGCTTGTGCCCGTATAGTTCTTAAACCCGAATCGTGAGCGATAGACTCCGTTATTCTTGCCTCGAAAATCCTCAAGTTTCCATTAAATTCCCTAATTCTCGCGGACCATATGTCAGGATCTCTCCTCATCTTGCATCCTGTTCGCGCCACGACGCAATTAGGCGTTTCACTCATAGCGTAGCGCCTCGGCGGGCAAAATGCGCGCCGCTGACCAGGAGGGATAAAGTGTAGCAACAAAGGAAATTAGCAGGGCTACCGCAGCCACAAGCAGACCATCCACGAGTCTGGGCGCGAAGGGCACATAGTTGATTGAATACACCTCCGGGTTAAGGGCGATGAAGTGGTACTTCGCCCCGGCAATGGAAATGCCATAGCCCACAATCAATCCCAGAATTGTTCCGATTACTCCTATCAGCACGCCTTGCAGGACAAAGATTTGCCGCACCTGCTTTCGCCGCGCTCCCATGGAAACCAGCACGGCGATGTCCTTGGTCTTTTCCATCACCATCATGATCAATGAAATCAAGATGTTAAGAGCAGCGACAAAAACGATCAAGCCGATGGTCAAAAATGTCACAAGCCGCTCCAGGCTCAGGGCGCGAAACAGGGCGCGGTCCTGATCCATCCAGTTGGTGGCCATGTATTCCGGGCCGGCTGCCTTCTGCAGCTCTCGCCCCACCTGTTCAGCCTTATATAGATCGTCAATCTTGAATTCGAGCACGGAGACAACGTCGCCCACGCCGGCCATGTTCTGTGCATCCGCCAGCCGGATGAAGGCCCAGGAGCTGTCATAGTTGTAAAAGCCGGAATTGAAAATTCCCACAACTTTGAACTTGTCATACCTGGGCACCAGTCCAAACGGCGTCACCTCGCCCTGCGGGCTGGTGACCACGACAACAGAATCCACCGTCGCCCCAATGCCTTCTGCCAGGTCCTTGCCCAGGACAATGGGGGGCAACTCGTGTGGGCGAAAGCAGTTTTCGTCGCCCGGAGCGCACGGCTTGGCAGGACGGACCGGGTTCAGGGGCTCCGCCGATCCAATCTTTACAGATTTCAGTAACTCACCTACCTGGTTTTCATATTTTGGGATGACACCCTTGAGTTGGACTCCGCTGCCCCTGGAACCGATAGAAACCAGCACCTGCTCGTAAAGCGCCGGAGCGGCGGCCACTACATGAGGTTGTTTTTCCATGCGAGCCATCAGATCACGCCAGTTAAAGATTCCATCTGCCTGGACCTTGAGCAGGTTGATGTGAGATACGGAGCCAAGGAGCTGCTTTTGCAGGTCCCTCTGAAACCCCGCATTGATCGAGAGGGCGATCACCAGGGAAGCTACGCCCGCGGCTACACCAATGATGGAAATTATCGTGATGACACTGATAACCGCTTGGCGGCGTTTGGCGCGCAGGTAGCGTGAGGCGATGAAGAGTTCAAATTTCACGCGCTAACCTCAGCGCATGGAGGATGTTTCATGTGGCTTTCCTTCGACTGACGGGCCTTTTCACATCAGGCCTTTCCACCCCTGGCGTGTGCCCCCCGGAGCGTTTGAGCCCAGGCCTTGGGATCAGAGGAACTCGCGACCTGTACTCAAAAAATCTCTCGCCAAAGCGGGCTTCGAGTTCACGCTCTTCCATGTAAATCATGACAGGGAAAGCGATGAGAAGATTAATCCCAAGCAGCGCGTAGACTACGCTAAGACCGCTGCCCAGGGCCCATCCGGCAAGGTTACACAAATGGGCGAAGTAGATGGGGTGGCGCATGCGAGCGTGCAGTCCTGTAGTGACCAGCTCCTGCTCGTGTTCGCCGGGACGAAGTTCGGCTTCTCCGCTGAGCTTGTGACCGCCAAACTCAGACGAGATCCGCCGGTAAACGCGCAAGCCTTGAATAAGAAACGGCAGTGCGGGAAGCCACATCCATGGAGTTGAATAAATCTGTCGCGAGTGCCACGGCCAGGTGATCCATGCGAGCAAGACAATCACTGCCATCCAGAGCGGGAGCAGCGCGCGGTAAGGAGACCTCCGCATCTTTCGCCAGCGTGCCGCAAATGGATGAATGGGAAACCAGAACAATGGGATGCTGCTGTAAATTACAGCTATCATCCATGGGATGAGCAGCAGCTTGGCTTCCATCAGTCTGATTGTAACAGGCGCTATTACAATCACTCTTCAGCTCTGCCTTGATGAAAAGAAACTCGCAAAGAAAAACCGGGGCTCTGATCCGTTGCGTCATCTTCGATCTCGACGATACGCTTTACGACTGCCTGGGCCAGCGGGTTCGCCCGTCGCACCGCCATGCCGCTGAAGCCATGGTCAAGGCCGGGTTGAAGGCACGCGTAGAGGCCGTGTATCGCGCACGCATGCGCGCCTTCCGCCATGATCCCATGCTTCGGTATATTGATCCCACCGTCTGCCGCCAGTTTAATGCCGCCGACGCGGAGGCAATCAGCCGCGCGGCCCATGACGCCTACTTCAATTGTCCGGTCGGCAAACTTACGCTATTCCGTGGAACGAAGCCGTTGCTGCGCTTTCTGCATTCGCGCGGCGTGAAAGTATTTATCGTCAGCTTCGGAGAACCGCAGATTCAGAAAGCCAAAGTGAAATCGCTGGGGCTGGAAGCCGAACCAGCGATTGACACGATCTTCTATGCCGATCGCGACAAACTCCTGACCAAGGAAGCCGCTTTCCAAATGATTCAGCAGGAACTTGCGCTGCCCGCCGAGCAAGTGTTGATCGTGGGCGACCGTCCCATGCGCGAGATCCGTGCAGGCAACGAACTTGGCATGCATACTGTGCGTATCCGTCACGGCGAGTTCGCCGCGCAGGAGCCGCGTAATGAGATGGAAGAACCCGATTATGAGGTGAAGAACATTTCAGAAGTGCGTGGCCTGCCGTATCTTTGGGGATCGGAAACGCAATCCACCACGGAGACACGGATGCACGGAGAAAACAGGATCAAAAAATCGCCGACATCGCCGTGATCGCGCGTCATCGCACGTGATCGGGAAAGGCAACACATTGCTGGACTAAAGGCTAAGAGAAGCAGCCAAAGGCCAATAGCTAAAAGCCAAGAGCTAAGACTTTGAATCCGTGTGATCTGCGTTATCAGCGCACCACGTATTTCGCCGTCCCCGGATTATCCGCGCGGTCGTAAACGCGTACCACGACTACGTGCTCAGCGCCGCCGGGCGGTGTCGAAACAGCTCTTCGCTTTCCGTGCTTTTCCTGAGCGCCGGAAGGCTGTGCCGGATCGTCACCGTTATTCAGCAGCACGGTGAAATCGTAGTTCTCTGTTTTGGAATCGGAGAGCTGGCCCACTGGTTCCAGGTACTGCCAATCGCCAGCGTCAACCGAATATTCCGCGCGGCTGATGGGAGAAAAATCGTCTGTGGCGTGGAAGGTCACATGAAGTTGCTGGCCTTCATCGCGTACAGCCAGGTTCTCTACGCGCGGCGGAGTGTTATCCACCTCAAAGCGCAAGCTCTCGTTATGATCGCTCAAAGCTTCTTCGGGAGTATGCGAAGGAGCGTCACTGGCGACGACGCGAATGGTGTATCCGCCATCGGGCAGCAATCCTGAGTCAAACGAATAGAACCGATCAGTTAGTCCCGATTTCAGGAGTTTCCAGTCACGCTCGTTATCGCCACGGTAGTAGACGGAGAAAACAAGGTCGTCGTCGTTTTCGTCGTGCGCGGTCCAGTGTACGGCGATGTAGGCCTGGTCGCGCACCGTTGCAGGGACGGGCGGCACTGGCGGCGAAGGCTTCTCCGAACTCCCGTCTTTCTGTCCCGTAACATGTGGCTGCTGCTGGAATCGCGCGCCCGGCTGAACATCCACCTGATCCACCACTGGCGCCACGTTCTTGGAAAGGTAATTGATACCTACGCTGTCGATCTGGGTCGTCGGATTGGCCGGCTTCAGCACGGCACGCCACTGCACAAACCGGGCAGGTGAAATATCAACCTTTGCGTCCTTGCTCAGATCAATGCGGGTCCACGAACTCCAATTGCGGTCGGGATTATCTACATTGCCGCTGCGGGCAAAAATTTCAAAGTTTCCGCGGCCACGAACCTCGGCGCGTCCCCACCGGGAGAAGATCCTCGCATCCAGCACGTCACTTTCGAATGAGCCCTCTGCCTCGGGGGTGTTGCTCATGACGAAAATCTTTCCCAGGTTGCTGCTGGAGCAATAAATTCCACCGCCCGGAGCCTTGCTGAAGCCGGTGACCTGATTGGCGCTTGCCTTGATAAGGTCAGTGTAGTCGCCGTTGTTATAGATCGCGTAGATGCGGCCCTTGTTGCCGGTGCCCGCAATCAGCCGGCCGGAGGCGTCAAAACTGAGAGCATAGACAATGTCCTCTGCGGACGACCAGATTTTGCGCGGCGATCCGTCAGAGGCAATCATGTAAATATCCGATCCGCCAAGGTTCACGTTGCCCACCAGCGGGGCGGTAATCGGTTGCGCTCCAGGCTGTACCATGATGGGGGTTGAAGCTCCGGCAGCGGGCGCGGCCTGCTGCGTTCCTGTTGCCGCGGCATAAATGTTGCCCGCCGGATCGACGGCCAGAGCTGTGATCTCTTTACGAGGTGCGCTATAAAGCACAAATCCCTGTCCGGCTGGAGTAATGCGGTAAACCAGTGCGCCGCCGTCAGAGCCGGCAATCAGGTTGCCCTGGGGATCTAATGCCAGCACACGGATGTGGGCTTCGTCTGATTTGAAGAAGATGTTGCCCTGTCCGTTTCTATCCACCCGGTAGATCTCGCCATTGTCGCCGGTGGCGACGTACAGGCGGCCCTGGTTGTCGAGCGCCAGGTCCCAGATGTACTTCGTTTTGGGGTCGAAGAAGACACTTGCCTTGTACTCAGGAGGGCCGGCCTTGGCAGACTTCGATTGCGAGATCCGCGTAAGTTTGTAAACTTTGCCATCCGGTGACGTCCCGGCGTAGATGTTGCCATCCTTGTCCACCGTGACCGCCTGGACCTGCAATTCCTTTGGTTCAAAGATTATTGAAGACTTTGCGTCCGGGGTGATTCGGTAGATGCGGGCCGGAGCACCGGTAGCGGCGTAAACCATACCATCGCGATCAGAAGCAATCTTCCAAATGAAGGTGGAGGGCGTGGTATACAGCATGCTGAAAGCCGGGGCCAGTTCCAGTTGCCCGGTGCTTCGGATGGCGACACCGCGAGCCGTGCCACGCTCAAATTCATCGTAGCCGGATTCATTCCATAAACGTGTACCTTGCGCGGCAGCCAGCGCGGAGAAGGTAAGAAGGAGAAGTGCGGAAAAGAATAATTTCATTGATTTATTCAAGATTAACAGCAGTGTGCCTCGGGATAGAAGCTGCGGAAGCCGCAAGCAGGGCAGAGGCTCATCGATTGATCAGGCATACCAGCCGAAAACCGGCTGGCATGCCATTTGATTTGAGGAACGGCGCGAATTTCAATTTTCCCGCCTGGCCTACTTGATTGTAAGGCTGATCACCTGCGAGCCCGTCACCACATAGCCGACAGGCGTTGAGGACTCGTGTACAGCGGACTCATTAAACACCACCATCTGCTGGGTGGAGCGCATTCCATCCATCACGTTCATCACGGAAAGCGGCACGCCTGGCATCACCTTGTCTTCCACGGTCGCCTGCGGATTTGGCTCCAGCAGAGAAACGTAGAGATGATCGTTGAGGTGCTCTTCATTCAACAGGTCAATGGTGGAGTTCAGGTCCAGTCCGCGCACAGGGCTCATTTTGCGCGCACGATCCAGGGTCTCAGCATCGCTGACCAGAATGTGCAGAGTTCCTGCGGGAACGGATGTGGGCACGCGCACCGGGATGCGACGCACGATGCGGTCGCCACGGTACGGGCGTAACACAGCTTCGACTGTGATCTCGTCGCCAGGCCGCGCTTCGGTTACATCCGTCCGCGCATTCTCCAGGACAGCCGAGCGGCGGTCGCGCTCCAACTCAAATTCCAGATTCACGCCGCCGACCGTGGGTGCTTGAAACGGATTGTCATAGATCCGGCCAAAGTGGTCGCCCAGCGCCATCGCCACCGCGAAAGCTGTTGGCTGCGTGTCCGTGGGAGAGAACATGTTGTTCAGCCGCACGTCAGGATAGCCATTCACATGGATACGGCCGTTCATGCGGTAAGTGGTTTCCTCGCCATACTGATTCATGCCCATGAGAGCGTTATAGACAGTCGTCATCATCATGAGCGGCGTTAGTTTGGGATTGTTCAGTACCTCGTAATGAAATTCCTTGGGTCCGCTGGGACCGTGAATGCTCAGCGTAACCGGTATCATCTGGGGCTGGCGGCCGAACACACCCATAATGCCGGTTTTTCTATCTTGCACGAATGCGCCCACAGGCTCAGTTGTGTTGATGATCTTGAATGCGTTGAGCGGGGAGGCCAGCGTGGCGATGACGTTTGCTTTTGTCATTGGCATGTCCACCATGCCGTATTGCGTGAGCGGATGCCCGCAGGCGAGCAGATGCGTCGCGTCCATATACGTCACCGTGCAGGTGGCGGCCACATCCATATCACCACGAACGAGGATCGCGCTTACCGCGGATCCAGGAACCATAGGCTCCGGTTGTTTCTGATCGCTGGAGGAGCCAACCCCCATCACCGGAGTAATTCCTGCCGATGCGAATTCCGGCGCAAATTCCTTGAGCGAGGATTCTGTGAATCCATCAAAGACGAAGGGAGATGCAATAGGCTGGAGATACTGCGTGACATCGCCGATTGATGTCGTGTCGGCTGCGCCCGGTTCGCTGGTCTTTTCCGGCACAACCGGCTTGGCCGCTACGGCGCTGGTTTGGGGGTTGACGCTCGAATCGAACTCGTTGATCTCCAACATCTGCTGGATGGGAGTAACTCCTGCGATCGGTTCCTTGGAGAACTGCCCAATGCGATAAGCAATGGCGCCAAGCAGCTTTCCGTTGACGTACACCGGGCTGCCGCTCATGCCGGCGACCACTCCGGTATATTCGGCCTTCTTTCCGGTGAGACGGACCAGAACAACATCGCTCTTGGGCCCGTTCATATTCTTAAGAACGCCAAGCACTTCCACGCCCATGGTCTCCGGCTGTGTTCCCTGGAAAACCGTGTAGGCAATGCCTTTCATCCCCGCATGCACTTCAGAGACAGACATAAACTGCGTTATTTGGGGGACAGCGTTTGCGGATGGCGAATTTTGATTTTGTTGAGTCTGGGCGCAAGCCACGCCCAAAAAGGAAAGGAGCGAGACGAAAATGACGACTTTTTTCATACGGCCTAACCCAAGTTCGAAGTGCCGTGCGCGAACTGCTCCTGACGCGCAAGAAACTGCATTAAAAGCTGAGTTCGTGAATTTATAGTACTCGAGAAACTCAGAAAAGTGCAGTCACAAATGCGCTTAGCACCGCGTCAAAAAGCGCGTACTTCATCTAGGGCTTTCCCCTCGGGCTTTGTCGGGGCGTTTGCTTTCCATAGTTTGCAACCCTCGTCTTAACAGTTCTTTGCAGCGGAGAAAGGTTGTGGACCGCGCGAAAGCCTCTGAAAGTGTGAGTTGGTGCATCTATACTATTAAAGACTCTAACAAGAAGGCGTTCCAGAATGCCCCCACTTTACACCGACACAAGGTCACGGTTCCGGCTCGTGCATTGGCTTCCAGCCGTGCTGGCCGCGTTGACGCTATACGTACTCATTCCGGGCACACTGAGTGCCCAGAGCCAGAACCAGCCGCAAGCTCAGCCGAGCCCCAACCCCCAGCAGCAAGAGAACCAGCAAAACACCACCCCGTCTGCAGGAGGGCCGCAAGGCGACATTGGTCCAATCGCAATACCCAAAAAGAAAGAACCGGAGCCGAAAAGGGAAGAGGCTCCCGGTCCGCCGAAGAAGCCTGAAGCTATGCCTAACTTCAGCCTCAAGGTGAATGTGCCCCTGGTCACGCTGGATGTGGGAGTGCTGACCAAGGACGGCCAATTCGTGCCTGGGTTAAGGGAACAAAACTTCCGTGTGCTGGAAGATGGCGTCCCCCAGAAGATCACCGGCTTCAACCAGACGCAAGGCCCGATTACCGCGGTCATTCTGATGGAGTTCGCGGATAACTTTTACCCGTTTGAATATGACTCGCTTTACGCCTCCAGCGTTTTTGCCAGCATGCTCAAGAAGGAAGACTGGATTGCGCTGGTGACCTTCGACATCCGCGAGCATATCCTGGCGGACTTCACCCAGGATAAGCGCCAAATCTATGAAGGCCTGCGCAGCCTTCAGTTCGCCATGTCGCAGGAGACGAATCTGTTTGACGCGCTGTATGACACCGTGGACCGCCTCGAAGGCGTAGAAGGCCGCAAGTACATCATCCTGATTGCCAGTGGCCGCGACACCTTCAGCAAACACACGCTCGACCAGACACTCAAGAAAGTTCAGAACTCAAAAGACATTTCGATTTATTCCCTGAGCACGGGAGAAGCTTTGCGCGAGTACGCTCAGGACCATGGGCTAATGCGCTATCTCTGCCCCATCACCACGTTCAGTTGCAACACAGAGTTCCTGCAGGCCGACAACCAGATGAAGAGTTTCGCCAAAATGACCGGCGGCAAGTATTATGCGCCGCTGTTTACGGCGCAGTTCCGCGAGGATTTCGCCGATATCGGCCAAACCATACGGAATGAATACAGCCTGGCATATCACCCTACGAATTCTGCTCAAGACGGCTCATATCGCAAGATCAAGGTCGAACTGGTGGGACCAGACGGCAAGCCTCTCAAAATGCGCGACGAAAAAGGTCACAATGTGAAATACCAGGTTATATCTCGCGAAGGTTATAGAGCCAAAAGAGAAGTGGAGTAAATGCAATTGCCAAACTGCCAAAATTGAAGCGCGCAAATAGCTGCCGTTGATGCTGGTGCAAGCAGTCAGGCGGCTGAGCTGTTCAATTGTCAGTTTGGGGAATGTTGGCAATTCTGGCAATCTGCTCGCACGTGAAAGCACGCCGACGAGATAACTCGGTTTAATGGAATAGCCTCTGTATCCCCAAAAACAGTCCAATGCCCAAAAATACCGCTAAGGCAACGCCGATGCCGCGCTCGCGGTTGACTTCAGGGATGAGATCTGAGGCGGCGACGTAGAGGGTCACGCCGGCGGAGAGCGGCAAACCTTCCGCGATTGAATGCGTGAACACCAGCACGGTCAGTACACCGAGAATGGTCGCAATACCCAGCAGCCCTGAAGCAGCCCACGACTCCCGTTTGCTCCTGCCCGCCGCCAGCATGACGGAGGATGCGGTAAAGCCTTCCGGAACTTTGTGAAGAATCACCGCAAAAAAAATCACCCAGCCCAGCCAGTTCGAGACCAGAAAGCCTGAGGCAATGGCAATCCCGTCAAAAAATGTGTGAATCACGAGGCCGAAAATCACGGAATAGATCCGGTGTGTTCCGGCAAACTCCTCCGCATGCGTTTCTTCACCAAAATGAAAGTGTGCGGTAACCGTGTGCTCAAAAAAATGCACAAGAAAATATCCGGAGAGCAGCAGCAGGGGAGCGTTGGGGCCGGCAAGATGCATGCTTTCCGGCAGCATTTCCAGCAGAGCGGTTCCCAGCATAAATCCCGAGCCAAGCGCAATGAAGTAGCGCAAGTAACGCTTATCCCATTCCTTTTGGACGAGAACAGCGCCGCCAAAGCCGTTGGCTACAGCCGCGGTAATTCCCAGCAGGATGCTTGTTGTGATTGGGCTCATCAGGAATAGGGGAGAATATCAGATCAGCCGTACCCAGCACGCGCGGTTTTCGTCTGATTGGGCAGAGAATCAGCCGCTGTGCCGAATGTGCAGCACGTCTCCGTCTTGCACGATATAGTCTTTACCCTCTAAGCGTAGCAGTCCTTTGCCGCGGGCGTTGGCATCAGAACCTGCTTCCAGCAGTTTGTCCCAATGGATGGTTTCGGCGCGAATGAAATGCTTTTCCAGATCAGAGTGAATAGCGCCGGCCGCGGCTTGGGCCCGCGAATCTTTCGGCACAGTCCAGGCGCGGCACTCGTCTTCTCCAATGGTGAAAAATGAAATCACGCCCAGCAGTTCGTAGGTCTTGCGGATCAGCCGTGTGAGACCGCTCTCTTTCAACCCGTAACTGGAGAGAAATTCCTGGGCTTCTTCGTCGCTCATCTCCGCGAGCTCAGCTTCCACCTTGCCACAAATTGCCGTGGCTCCGGCATTGGTGCGCGATGAAATTTCGTTCAGATTGTATTTCCCTACCGCGTGCTCAAGATCGTCTCCCAAAATGGAAGATTCATTGATGTTCAGCACATACAAAATCGGCTTTTGACTCAGGAACATGAAACCGCGAATGCGCTTCTCGTCTTCGGGGGATATTTCCATCTCCCTGAGCGGCAGCTCCTTTTCCAGGTGCTCCTTGCAGCGCTTAAGAAGGTCAAACTCGCGCTCCAGTTCCGGACTCTTCATCTTCTTCAGATCTTTTTCCACCCGCTCCAGCCGCTTTTCCACCTGCCCGAGATCGCTGACGATCAAATCAAAATCAACCGTTTTAGCGTCGCGCAACGGGTTGATATCCCCCACGTGAGCAATCGAGGGATCGTCAAAAGCTCGCAAGACGTGCGCCAGCGCGTCCACCGTGCGCAGGTTGGTCAGGAAGGCTGTCTCTTTGAGTGCCTCCTGGCCTATTGCCGCGACGTCCACGTACTCCACCACCGCATGGGTCAGCTTTTTGGGATTGTATTGCGCAGCCAGCCGATCGAGCCGGTCATCCGGCACCCTGGCCATCCCAAGGTGCGCTTCACGCGGGTTCACACGCGCTGAAACGTCGACCTTGGTCAGAATCTTGAACAGTGATGTCTTGCCTACCTGCGGCAGGCCGATGATTCCACATTTCATTAGTTTTTGTCGCTTCGCTCCAAACCGCTAGACAATGACAGCTTCCGAAACTCCGCCTATGCTCCTGTCGCAGCGGGTTCGGCGCGTGGACGGCCTCGCCCTCTTACAGCGTTCCTAGCAACGCCACTGAAAGCACGCAGCACATTGGCTCAAGCTTTGATTGTAAATTACGAATGCGGTAATACTCAGGAGAGGTTTACGTCACCTGATAGCTAAGTGTTAGTTTCCAAATCTCCTCGCGGTCAACAGAACCACTCCCAGCCCGATAATGAACACTCCGCCTTCCAGTTGGGTGGACCACACGTGAAGCCGGGTGAATTCAACGCGGCGCGCATCGGAAGGCGCCACATTATCGATCACTCCCATATTTTGGCGTAACGCTTGCATTCGTGGAATAACGGCGAATTGAGAAATCGCGGTCAGGGCCAGCATGATTGCCAGCAAAACATGGGTACCGGAAAAGAGCTGCCAACGAGCCAGCTTGATCCGGCTATACAGAATGGAAAACAAGAGAAACACGCACCCGGAGACCAAGCCCATGAAGTGCAGTTTTGTCAGAGTGCGATTGACCACGTTCCCTGCCAGTTCGTGTGTAGGGAGAACGGCAAAGACCGCGGGCGCCAGGACGAATCCGAAAAAGATGATGCCGCCGAGCCAGACGACCAGACAAAGCAGCATCAGCGCTCGCAGCCAGGTCATACCGGTACAGGAACGCTCTGGATAATGTCGCGGATAATGGTTTCCGCCTGTTCAGATTTCTTCAACGTGGAAGAGTATCGCGCATTGATCACCACGCGATGTGAGAAGACGGCAATGGCAAGAGATTTGAAATCGGCAGGCGTCGCATACTTTCGGCCATCGAGATACGCCATGGCCTGCGCTGCGCGGTACAACATGATGGACCCGCGCGGGGAGACTCCCAGCGCCAGCGACTCCGATTCGCGCGTATGCTTTACTATTTCCAGCGCATAGTCCACCAGGGAATCGTCCACCTTCACCTGCGTGACTTCGTCCTGCATTGCAATTACGTCCGCGCCGCTGGCGATCGGCCTTACCTGCTCGAGTTTTGCCGCACCGGCTTCCGAGCGCAGAATCTCACGCTCGTTGTCCGCCTGCGGGTATCCCATCCGGACCCGCACCAGAAAACGGTCAAGCTGCGATTCCGGCAGAGGATAGGTGCCGTGATGTTCCACGGGATTCTGCGTCGCCAGAACCAGAAAAGGTTGTGGCAGAGGATGCGAGTGGCCATCCATAGTGACCTGTCCCTCATTCATCGCTTCCAGCAGCGCCGATTGCGTTTTCGGAGTGGTGCGATTGATCTCATCGGCGAGAAGAATATTCGTGAAGACCGGCCCGGCTTTGAATTCAAATTGCTGCTCAGCCGCCGAATAGACGGAAATGCCAAGCAGATCGGATGGCAGCATGTCACTGGTGAACTGGATCCGCTGAAAGCTGCAGTCAAGTGTTCGCGCCAGAGCGTGCGCAAGGGTAGTCTTGCCCACTCCGGGAACGCCTTCTATCAGCAGATGGCCGCGTGCCAGTACGGCTACCAGAGCCATGCGAACAACTTCATCATTTCCGCGGATAATCGAGCGCAACGACTGCTCGATTGCGGCGGCGCGGACTGCTGCAGAGGAGTGGACCTGCGTTGAAACCATGTGTTGGGCTCTATTGTATCGCCCCTGTGGCCAAATGCGCCGGGGCATGCAAACTTGCCAGGGCCAAATTTACCCTACTATGCGCGCCTTCTTTGAGTAGCTCAAGCCGCAGCCAGGTTTCAACGGTTATTAAAGTAACTTGTTCATCAGTGGAATACCTGAGGGGAGTGGGCGCCTTGTGCGGATTTGCGAGTTTCAGAACGGGCATGCCGCTCCGTCGAGGGGAGAATCCCCCCTCGACGGAGGAGCGGGCATGGGATTTACTTACGTGCAGCCGTTACCAGTTCCTTTTCGGCAAAGTACCAGTCCTTCACTTTCAGGTCGCCATTGCTCTTGGCGCGAGCGTCAGCGTCCTGCTTGGTTTGGGGTGGCGGCACGATCACTGGCTTTCCGGGTACCCAATTGGCTGGAGTGGAAACTGCATTCGCATCGGCGGTCTGCAAAGCATCAAAGACACGTACGATTTCATCGATGCTTCTGCCCAGTGATTGCGGATAGTACAGAAGGGCGCGCACGTTCTGTTTGGGATCAATAAAGAACACAGCACGTACGGGAGCGGTATCGCTGGCCGCCTCGTGCACCAGTCCATACAGCCCCGCAACCTTCTGATCCAGGTCTGCGACCACGGGGAAGTCCGCTTTTACGTTGAAGTTCTGCTCGATATTACGCAGCCATGCAATGTGCGCGGGCACGGAATCCACCGAGACGCCGATCAACTGCACGTTACGCTTTTCGAATTCCTGGTGATTGCGGGCGAACTCCACAAATTCGGTGGTGCAGACGGGAGTAAAGTCAGCGGGATGCGAAAAGAGCAGCACCCATCTGCCGCGGCTGGTGTAGTCGCTTAAGCGGATCACGCCTTGTGTGGACTTGGCCTGAAAGTCAGGCGCCTGCTCGTTGATACGGGGGATTCTGGTTTCTGTTGCCAATTGGGTCATGATTCTCCTCCAAAAATTTGTTAACTGCTTGAAGTTCCTGTTCTCGCGTTCTCTTGCGCGCCACCTCGCCCACAATGAGGACCGCAGGGGGCGCAATCCCGAGGGCGAAGGGCAGATCAGAAAGGGTTATGTGGCAAACCTGCTGCTTACTACGGCCGGCGTTCGATACCAAAACACACGGCGTATTGGCATTCAGGCCCGAATCAATCAGTTGCCGTGCTGTCCGGCTGTAATCCGGTCCGGGCATGTAAACAGCAAAGGTTGTTCGCTCCGCGTCAGAGCCGTGCCACCCTGACTCCGCGTTCGGTGGCCGGCAGACGTGAGCAGTAGTCAGCGCCAGCGTTGAAACTGAGCGCCGGTCGGTGAGCGAGATGCCTGCGGCCGAAGCTGCCGCTGAGGCCGCCGTGATTCCCGGTACCACTTCAAACGGAACACCCGCCCGCCGCAGGGCATCGACCTCCTCGCCAAGGCGGCCGAAAACCACCGGATCACCCGATTTCAGGCGTACAACCTGCCTGCCGCTGCATGCGTACCAGATCATCAGCGCATTGATCTTTTCCTGGGTCATGTCGTGGTTGCCGCAGCGCTTGCCGACGCTGATAATCTCCGCCGAAGCGGGCGCAAGCGCGACAATTTCGGTGGAAACCAGATCGTCGTGCAACACCACTTCAGCGGAGCGGATAATTGACATTGCTCTCACGGTGAGCAGATCAACTGCTCCGGGCCCGGCCCCGACGATATGGACTTTTCCCTGCATTCACTTTCCCTCTTAAGCGCTCTTTCGCGCCTGCAGCGGCGTTCCGCGCTCCCACTCTTCCACTGCGTTCAGCAGCCGCGCAATCAACTGGTCTGTTCCGCCGATCATGTGCAGACCTTCATGCTGGTGCTCTCTCAGCGCATTTCGGAGTTTTGCTTCGAGTTCACTGCGTCGCGTGTGCTCCACTTTTCCTCCCTGTTGGGTTGTTTCCGTCGTTCATCTGCGGTCGTGAAAGCGCGAGCAAGCGCAGCAGTTCCTTCCTGCTTTCGGCGGCCGGCAATGCACGGCGCAGCATTGAGCGCATTCGTCCCAGCCACGCAGTCCAGCTTTCATATTCAGCGCCATATTGCGTTTCCAGGTTCTTACGTACCCGCTGCGCCAAAGCGGGACTGCTTCCGCCAGTTGATATGGCGATCTGGAACTCGCCCCGGCTCACGAGAGCGGGAGCGTAAAAGTCGCAGTACGGGGTATCGTCCACCGCGTTGCACAGTGCGCCGGAAGCTCTGGCTTGGTCGTAAACGGCGTGATTCACAGCCGGTGAGTCGGTCGCGGCGATCACCAGGAAATATCCCTCAGCCATGCCAGCCCTGAATTCCTGCGGCACGTGATTCAACCGCCCCTGTTGCGCCCATTCTCGGATGCGCGGCGTGACTTCCGGCGCGATAACAGTCACGTCAGTTGCCGAGCGCAGCACGCCTTCGATCTTCTGTTCGGCCACGGCCCCGCCGCCAACGATCAGAACCTTGCGGCCTTCGAGTTTCAGGAACACCGGATAGAGCGCCATCAGCCCTCCACCCCTTGCGGGACGCGCCCCGATGGAAGATCGCGCTCTGCGGCAGTGATTTCCTGTCCGGCAAGGAAAGTGCGCAATTCGGTATCAGTGTGGCGGGCAAAGAATTGCCTCAGATTCTCTCCGCCTTCGCGGAAGAAGAGATACCTCCGCAGGAGCCGTTCAATAGCATCGGGAACTTCCTGCGCCAGGCAGCGATAGCCCACCGGCCGCCCGAATCCGGCATGCTCACCGACAGCGCCACCGAGGCAGAAATAGTAAGCATCCTGAAGTTGACCGTTAACTTTGATCTTTTTCCCTTCCAGGCCGATATCCGCAATGCGGTGTTGCCCGCAACTGTTTGGGCATCCGGTAACATTCAGTTTGAGCTGCTGATCAAACGCCGGCAGGCGCTCATCAAGTTCTTCCACCAGCCATCGCGTAAACGACTTTGTTTCCGTGATGGCGAGCTTGCAGAATTCGGTCCCGGTGCAGGCGACGGCGCCGCGCCAGAAGCTTGAGGCACGTACCTGCAAACCGGCTCCTTCGAGTTCCGATAAAACCTGATGGATGTTTTCCCGCGCTATGTTGACGACTACAAGATTTTGCGCGCTGGTGGTACGGAGTTCGCCGGATCCAAAACGCTCAGCAACGCCGGCGGCTACGCGCATCTGGGCAGGAGTAATGCGGCCACGCAGGACGGCTGCGCCAATGTAGAAGATTCCCGCCTGCTTTTGCGCATGCACCCCCACGTGATCGCGAAAAACGTCAGCCGGGACTTCTTCTGGAACAGCAGGGGCGAGATTGTAACCCAGGCGGCGCTGCAATTCGGCAAGAAAAGTATCGGCCGTCCAGCCATGCTGGAGGAAGAGGAATTTCAAACGTGCACGCTCGCGATGCTCACGCAAAACGGCAGCATCACGGAAAATTTCACTCACGGCCTTCACTACCGGCATTACCTGTTCCCAGCGCACAAATGCGTTGAGCCGCACAGCCAAATGCGGGTCCGCGGACAACCCGCCGCCCACACGAACTGAGAACCCGATAACTTTGTTGCCTTCGACTTCGTGGACTGCTGGTGTAAAGGCGAGATCGTTGATCTCGGGATAGCAGCACCAGTCGCGGCACCCGCTGATGCTTATTTTGTATTTGCGGGGCAGGTTGTAGAACTCAGGATTCCCGACCAGCAGTTGCGCGGCCTGAAACAGCAACGGAGATGCGTCCATTACCTCATTTGCATCCAGACCAGCAAGCGGGCACCCGGTGAGATTCCTCGGGACGTCGCCGCAGGTAGCCATGGAGGTCAGCCGGGCATCAAACAGGGCCTGGAGGATGTCCGGCAGATCTTCCACGCGAATCCAGTGCAGTTGAATGTTCTGGCGCACAGTAATATCGGCCGATCCGCGGGCATATTTTTCAGCGAGATCAGCCACCGTTCGCAACTGGGGCGCAGAGATAAATCCGTTCGCCAGCCGGATACGCAGCATCAGAAACGGCGCTGCCTTGCCTTCGCCGTTCGCGCCGCCGAGAACACCGGCGCCATCGCCCTGCGTGTATACCCCCCACCAGCGGAAATAGGTTTTAATCCATGCTTCGGGGACGCCAGCAAAGCCGCCTGGCGCGAAGGCGCGGATTTCCTGCAGGCATTCCCAGGGATTTTTTTCGAGCTTCAATCGTTCGGCTTTCTGCGCTTTGGTTTCCTTGGATCCTGCAACAACTGTGTTCATGGCATCCTTTCCAACCACCCCAAAAAGCAAAAGGCCCATCGCCTCTCTGGCGATGGGCCCTTCCTAAAAATAATTGCGGTTTAGGTAGCGGCTTCAGTGGCCAGAGACACGGCGGTTGCCATACAGCAACACATACACATGTTCTGGCACAAAACTCGCATAGGGAAATACCTTAAGGGGTAAAGCCGCCACTGTCAAGCCTAATGATGTGGCAACTCAACAAGGAGATTCAACTTGATTGCAAGCTCAGCATGGCTCTTCGCGGCCAGCGTGCCTCCACCATGGTGCCGATGCCACCTCGCGGTCGAAATATGCCCTTTACCAGCGCCGATTTCGGTTTGGCTGCGCGGACAATGTCATCAAGTACGCGGTTTACGATGTTCTCCTGAAATATGCCAAGATTGCGGTATTCCTGCAGATACTCTTTGAGCGACTTTAATTCCAGGCAGCGCTTATCAGGCACGTAGCGGATTTCCAGCACGCCGAAATCCGGTAACCCGGTTTTTGGACACACCGAGGTGAACTCGGGGACGTCGACCACGATTTCGTAATCGGCGAACTGGTTCGGCCATGTGTCAATCTCGGGAAAATGATGGTCCAATCCCGCTTTGGCGTGTTCTTCCGTGTAACCGGTGCGCTGTGACATTACTGAACTATTGTAACAATCAGGGATGGCGCGTTCTCGTAACGGACAGACCGGCTGGCGCATCCAATGGGGAGACTTCCACGCCACCATGCTGCAGGTTATTTCAATGGTTCCGGCCTTGCTGTGGACTGTGGACAGGCTGCCGATTGAATCCACTTCGTTATACTAAATTTTTGCCATTTGATGGCTAGACAGAGACAAAACGGGTCGGACCGTCGGCGGCTTATCACTGGGATCGTGATAGCCGCTGCCGCCGTGCTGCTGTTTACCGGCTGGATGCGGCTGCGCAGTGTGGTCGTGCCTGTGCGCGTAGATCAGGTGACCCGCCAAACAATCGCCAGCGTGATTTCCACGAACGGCAAAGTTGAGCCTATCAGGAATTTTGCCGCCCACGCGCCGGCGCCCGCCGTGGTTAAAAGGATCCTTGTGCAAGCAGGCGACCGTGTGAAGGCCGGCCAGCTCCTGCTTCAGTTGGATGATGCAGATGCCCAAGCGCAGGCGGCCAAGGCTCTCTCCCAGGTCCGCGCGGCCCAGGCGGACCTGCAGGCCGCGCAATCCGGCGGCACTCATCAGGAAGTCCTGACCACGCGCGCCGACCTTGAAAAAGCCCAGGCTGAACGCGACGATGCACAGCGAAATCTGGCTGCCGTTGAACGCCTGCAGCAAAACGGAGCGGCGGCGCCGGCTGAAGTTGAGGCTGCTCGAAGCCGCTTGACCAAGGCTAATGCCGACGTTCAGCTTCTGCAATCGCGGCTGAAGGGTTCTTCGTCCCCTGAAATGGAGAAGGTGGAGGCGAATCTCACGCAGGCGCGCGCAGCCTACAGCGCTGCCCAGAATCTACTCAACAATCTAAACGTGCGCGCGCCTTTTGCCGGAACTGTCTATCAGTTGCCGGTCAAAGCCAGCGCTTACGTTAATGGCGGTGACGTGCTTCTGCAGATGGCCAATCTTGATAAAGTGCAGGTACACGCATTCGTCGATGAGCCGGAAATCGGACGCCTTGCGCTTGGCCAGAAAGTGGAAATCACATGGGATGCAATCCCCCAGCGCGTCTGGTCTGGAACCGTTACCCGGCTCCCTGCTTCGGTCACCACTGTTGGAACACGCACGGTTGGAGAGACGCTCACATACGTTGATAATTCTGACCACAAGCTCCTGCCGGACGTGAACGTGAACGTCAATATCGTTACCGCGCAACGCGACAGCGCTCTCACCGTTGCCCGCGAAGCAGTGCATGATTTGGACGGCAAGCGATATGTGTACAAGGTTGTCGATCACAAACTGCAGGCGCAGGAAGTGCAGATCGGCATTTCCAGCCTGACTCACGTCCAGATCACACAGGGAGTTTCCGATGGTGAGCAGATTGCCCTTGGGGCTGTGAATGGGGCTCCCTTGCGCAGCGGTATGGAAGTAAAGGTGGTTGCACGTTGAGGCTTTTCCGCGCTGTTTTTATTCTGTTCTTCTTTCTTGCCAGCGCCGGCTTCGGCGCAGACGTAAACCCCCAGGTCCTGCTTCGCACCGGCAGAGCTGACGAGGCGCAAAGAGTGCTCCATGCCGCAGTGCAGCGCAGCCCCAATAATGCCGAAGCTTACAACCTGCTCTGCCGCCTCTATTTCCAACTGGAGCTCTGGGACAACGCAATGCAGATGGCGGAAAAATCAGTGGAACTCGCCCCCGACAACAGCGATTACCATTTGTGGCTGGGGCGTTCCGCCGGACGCAAAGCGGAAAACTCCAATCCTTTCACGGCGTGGAGTCTGGCCCGGCGCGTCCGCACAGAATTTGAACGTGCAGTCGCCCTTGACGGCAACAATCTGGCAGCGCGCGCTGATCTCTCGGAATACTACATTGAAGCTCCCAGTTTCCTCGGTGGCGATAAGAAGAAAGCACGCGAACAGGCAGCCGCGGTAGCGGCTCACGACGCGGCGCTCGCGGAGTACATTGATGCGCGGGTCCTGGAACAGCAGGGGAAGGCCGCTGCAGAGCAGCAATATAAGAAAGCCTTGGCGGATAGCGGCAACAGCGCCAGGTACTGGATTGAGCTGGCGTACTTTTACAGGCGCGCAGGCCGGTTGCAGGACATGCAATCCGCCGTGTATCAAGCGCTGATTGCACCACGGCACGGCGCGATTCCTGAGTATGACGGAGCCTATCTTTTTCTGCGCACAGGCCGGGACTTCCCCAACGCCATCCTGATGCTGCGGAAGTACATTGAAGGCAATACGGCGGAAGAAGATGGCCCTGTTTTTCGCGCGCATTATATGCTCGGCCAACTGCTGGAAAAGCAAGGCAAGCGCCAGGCTGCAGCGGCGGAGTACCGGGCTGCTCTTGCTCTGGCTTCGGAATACCGCGCCGCGCGGGATGCGCTGGCCCGCGTTTCCCGGTAGAATCCGGCTTTTCCGCTCCTCATTTAATTTCTTATTCACAGGTGAGAAATGAGAATCCAAGCTCTTGCTCCCGTTCTGCTCGCGCTCTGTTTTACATCCCTGGCGAAAGCGGTCCAGGATTCGGACCAGCCGTTACCGTTCCGCGCCGCGATTGAACTGGCGGCCAAGAACAGCGCTGTATCTGGAGCAGCCAGGGCTGACCTGCAGCGCGCGCGCGCGGGGGTCTCGCAGGCCAAAGACTTCTACATTCCTCAAGTCGTTTTTGGCTCGGGTCTCGGAGCCTCCTATGGATTTCCGCTGAGCCTGGAAGGAGCTGCGCCTTCTATTTTTAACGTGAATCTTCAGGGCGGATTGTGGAACATGGCGCAAAAGGAATACATCAAAGCAGCGCAAAGCGACATTGACCTGACCCTGGCGCAAAATGCCGACCGCCGCAACGACGTGATCATGGAAACGGCGCTCGACTACATGCAGCTTGATCTGCTGGATTCCTCTCTATCCGTGCAGCAACAGCAGCAGGCCGCAGCCGCAAGATACCAGGACATCACCGATCAGCGGGTCGAGGCGGGTGTGGATAGCCATGTGGAACTTACGCGCGCCAAGCTCGCCGTAGCACGAACAAGACTCGATATCGCACGCACCAGGGCTGCCGCTGATCAACTGCGGCTGCGTTTGTCACAACTTACTGGACTGCCCCTGAAGGCCATCAGAACTTCTACTGAAAGCATTCCAAAGCTTCCGGAGATATCTCAAGATGACGATCTCGCGGCGGAAGCGGCGCAGACCAATCCGCAGGTCAAAATCGCTGAAGATACGGCGGAGTCCAAAGCCCACAAAGCTGAAGCCGAGCGAAAGCAGCTCTATCCTGCCATTGATCTGGTAGGCCAATATGCGATGCTGGCTCGTTATAACAACTACGACCAGTTCTTCAACAAATTCCAGCGTAACAACGTGACAGGCGGAGTTTCCATCCGCGTCCCATTCTTCAGCACGGCACAGCGTAAGGCGGCAGATGCGGCCAGGTTTGATGCGGTGAAGGCCCGCGAAGACGCTCTGAATGTAAAACAGCAGGTAAGCGCAGATACCCTCAAATTACAACGGGAGGTAGAAGAGCTGGCGGCAGCCCGCGATGTTGCCGAACTTGAACATGAGCTGTCCCAGGCGGATATAGAAGCTGCGCAGGCAAAAATTCAATCAGGTCAGGCGACCCTCAAGGACGAGGTAAACGCCCGGATCACAGAGCACGAGCGATATACAGACTTCCTCAGTTCCAGCTTTGATCTGGACAAGGCGGAGGTGCAATTGTTGCGCCAGATCGGCAGTCTCGAGGAGTGGGCTTTGGGACCGAAGAAGTAAAGTCTCCAATTTAAGGACGTGGATGAGTCCATGCGACGGTTTTTCAACGCCATCGACATCGCGATCAGAGTGATGCGAGTGTAAGGCAGATAACCGGCAAGTCTGGGTAGAGCGCCTTATTTTTCTCTTCATCTGGCGCGGTCAGAATCCGGACAGCATTTCCATCATTCCGGCCTTGCACGGCAACCGGTCTCCCCCAGATCGGCCTGTATTGTGCGATGAGATGCAACTTCTTCAAGGGGGAGCATTCAGTGAAATCTGGCATTCGACTTGTGCTGCTCGTCAGTGCGCTGGCCCTGAGTGCCACCGCGTCTGATAAAAGTGCTCCCGTTCCAGCCGCTGCTCCCGGGGTAGCATCGCAAACTGCGCAGCCAGCCGTTGCCGTGAGTACCATACTTCCAACGCCATTGACTTTGCTTGCTCCCATCTATCCGGCTGAGCCCGCGCCCGCATTACTGCTGAAGCCCCGAACCAGTGACATGGCCCACAGCTTCTTTGATAGAAAGAATTGCACCGCCTTCGGCTTCCTGGCAGCAGGACTGACGGGCGACGCGCTTTCAACACAGAAGGGGCTTGGACTGCCGGGATTTCGTGAAATGAATCCGATCGCTCGTCCTTTTGTGAAGAGCCGGGCTGGCGCCGCTGTTTACAGCGCCATCAGCTTTGCCCTGATGGGCGGCGGCATGTATCTGGCGCACAAAACGAACCATCACAAGCTGGAACGCGTGCTGCCCCTGGTGATCGCCGGATGGGAAGGATTCCTCGCCGCCCGCAACTACCACCTGATATCCGCTGCAACGCCGAACAGGTAATCCCGGTTCTCTCTAATTCCCGCGTGATAGTTCTCCGGCGAGGTTTGGCGCAGCATGCCGCGTTCAGATATCATGCCAGAAGAGTATGACAACTGCGTCGCGTCTGCCGAATTTGCGCGAGAAGGGCCGGATCATGTCCGCCTCAGAGATAGAGCGCACCCTGATCCGCCTGGCCCATGAGATCGTGGAAAAGAACAATGGAGTAGAGAATCTCAGCCTTGTCGGCATCAAGCGGCGCGGCGTTCCGCTCGCGCTACGCCTGGGCAAGCTGATCCAGCAGATTGAAAAAACGCCGGTCGCGGTCGGCACGCTGGATATCACGCTATACCGCGACGACCTTTCCACGGTCGGGCACAGTCCGGTGATCCAAAAAGCCACGCCTCTTGGCGTTGAGATCGTCGGCAAGAATGTGATTCTGGTAGACGACGTACTTTACACCGGCCGCACGGTTCGCGCCGCGATGGACGCCCTTTTCGACCATGGACGCCCGCGACGGGTGCAATTGTGCGTGCTCATCGACCGCGGCCACCGCGAGCTGCCGATTGAGGCCGCTTTTGTGGGCCGCACGGTACAGACGGCAGAAATGGAAATCATTGAGGTCCGGCTGAACGAGGTGGACAGCGACGAGCAGGTCATGCTGGTGGAGCGAACGGCATAACGAATGGCGCGGACCCACTCCCTCCTCGGGCTGGAACACGTAACCGCTGAAGAAATCATTTCCATTCTCAAACTTGCCCGCAAGATGCAAGCTCGCGCTCCACGGCCGGTGTTGCGCGGCAAGCGCATTGCCCTGCTGTTCTATGAGGCCTCCACCCGGACGCGCGTTTCTTTTGAATTCGCCGCCAAACTGCTGGGCACCCACACGTCTCTGATCAGCTCCTTCGCTTCGAGCATCGAAAAAGGCGAGTCGCTGGTGGATACGGGCAAAACCCTGCAGGCATTGGGCGCCGACTGCATCATACTGCGCCATCCTTGTTCGGGCGCCCCCGGTGTGCTGGCGCGCAATTTGCGTGTTCCCATCATCAACGCCGGCGACGGCATGCATGAACATCCATCGCAGGCCCTGCTTGACGCTTACACAATTCTTCGGCACAGAAAGAGTCTAAAGGGGCTGAAGGTCACGATGGTTGGCGACATCCAGCACAGCCGTGTGGTGCGCTCGAATATCCATCTGCTCTCGAAATTCGGCGCCCAGGTTGTGCTCTGTGGCCCGCCTGAACTGCTGCCGGACATGGCTGAAACCCTGGCCCCCAATGTAAAAGTCATACGTCATATGGAAGAAGCTATGCGCAGGGCGGATGTAGTGATGATGCTGCGGGTCCAGAAGGAGCGTCTTGCCGGGCTGAAACTCGATGTAGGGAAATACGTTGCGCAATATCAACTCACGGCAGAGCGATTGAAGCTGGCCAGACCGGATGTATTGCTCATGCATCCCGGACCCATGATCCGGGGAATGGAGATCCAAAGTGACCTGGCCGATGGCCCGCATGCAGTCATCGAAGAGCAGGTGCATAACGGGGTGTATGTGAGAATGGCAATATTGGCGACGTGTATGGGATTGGGATGAATGAGCCGCGAATTAACACGAATGGAGAACAAAGAAAGCACTGGGAGTTGTGTCGGGATATTGTTCGGGTCTTCTACGACGTTTACAACGAACTAGGATATGGATTTCTTGAGGCGGTATATGAGGAAGCCTTATCGCGAGCTCTTCGTGATGCCGGGTTCAAAGTAGACCGCCAGGTTCCAACGCCCATTTGGTTCCGGGCATCAGTGATCGGGGAATACAAAGCCGACCTTCTGGTTAACCGGGCAGTCTTACTTGAGCTTAAGGCGGCTCAGGCAATTGATCCAGCTCATAAGGCACAGATTCTGAACTATTTGCGTGCAACTGAATTCGAAGTTGGTTTGCTTCTTAACTTTGGTCCTAAACCTCAGTTCCATCGGTTTATTTTTGAGAACGATAGAAAAGGACTTCGTCGTGATTCGCGTTCATTCGCGGCTAAACAGTAGCCTCACAATTCGCAACGGCCTGCTTATCGATCCCTCCCAGCATCTTGAGGGCAAGTACGATTTGCTGCTGAAATCCGGTCGTGTGGCTGAAGTCGTGCCCGCAGGCAAGCTGCGCGGCAAGGGCGATGAGAACCTGGATGCGCGAGGGTTGGTGGTTTGTCCTGGATTGATCGACATTCACGTTCATCTGCGCGAACCGGGGCAGAGCCACAAGGAAACCATCGCCACAGGTACGCTGGCAGCGGCTGCTGGAGGCTTTACCTCCGTCTGCTGCATGCCCAACACGTCACCCGTAAATGACAGCGCCGAGATCACGCGCTGGATGCTCGACCCGGCACGGGGCGCGCATGTGAATGTCTTCCCCATCGGCGCGGCGACCATTAACAGCAAGGGTGAGCAGCTTACCGATTTTTCGTCGCTCAAGAGTGCCGGAGCCGTGGCGGTAACAGATGACGGCAAGCCTATCCTCGACGAAGCCATTATGCGCCAGGCCCTGCTTGGCGCAGGCAAACTGGGTATCCCCGTGATCCAGCACGCCGAAGATACGCGCATGACTGCTTCTGCAGTCATGAATGCCGGCGCGACCGCGTTTCGTCTGGGGCTGCGTGGCTGGGCGCCGGAAGCAGAGAGCGGCTTGGTGGAGCGCGACGTTCACCTGGCAGCAGAAACCAGGGCTCATTATCACGTGGCGCATCTTTCCACCGCAGCAGCACTCAAAGCTGTGCGGCGAGCCAAACGTGACCACCTCCGCGTCACTTGCGAAGTGACGCCGCACCACTTCACGCTGCTGGATGAAGACGTGTGCGACTATGACACGAATTTCAAGATGAATCCACCGCTGCGTTCCCGCGCTGACCGCGAGGCCCTGATCGCCGGCCTGGTTGACGGCTCAATCGATTGCGTGGCGACGGACCATGCGCCACATGCGGGCAACGAGAAGAACCAGGAATTCGATCACGCGCCCTTCGGTATCACAGGCCTGGAAACTGCCCTTGGACTCTGCATTTCTGTGCTGCACAGCAAGCACAAAATTCCTCTTTCGCGGATTGTCGAATTGCTCTCGGTCAATCCGGGGCGCGTAATGGGACTGCAAGGGCGTGGAACGTTGGCCGTGGGCTCGCATGCAGACGTAACAGTGTTTGATCCAGCAAAAAGATGGACTTACCACGCCGCCGAGTCGCGTTCAAAATCAAAGAACTCGCCGTTTGACGGCTGGAAGTTGCAGGGTAAGGTGATGGCGACTGTGGTCAGCGGCCAAATCAAGTTTGCCGCTGACAGGGACAGATGAGCGCGGATCAGGAATTTAGCCGCGAATCAACGCGAATAGAAACAAATCATAAGTAGATTCTCAAGAATTTGGAGCTGTCAGATCTCTGCGTTCATTCGCGGCAAGTTTGTTGTTCAGCGTTCATCCTCAAATCTGCGGATTTAGGAGATTATCCCCATCCTCTTTCCCACCTTCTTCAGAATCTCCAGCGCGCGGCTGAGCTCATCCTGCGTGTGGGTTGCCGACATGATGGTGCGCAGGCGGGCCTTGCCTTCCGGCACGGTTGGGAAGGCGATACCGGTAACGAACAGGCCTTCTTTGAACAGCTCGCGGCTGAAATCCATCGCCAGCTTGCCTTCGCCCACGATAATTGGGGTGATGGGGGTCTCGCTGGCCGGGGTATTCTTGCCGCCGGTGTTGAAGCCGAGCAGCCCCAGCTCTTTCTTAAAGAAGCGGGTGTTGCCCCAAAGCTTGTCGATTAGCTCGGGCTCTTCTTCGAGCACTTCAAAGGCGGCGATGCACGTGGCCGCCACTGACGGCGGATGCGAGGTGGAGAACAGGAACGGCCGGGCGCGGTGATAGAGAAAATCGATCAGGTCTTTCGTTCCGCAAACGTAGCCGCCAAGAGCGCCAATTGCCTTTGACAGCGTGCCCACCTGGACATCAACGCGGCCATGCACGTTGAAGTGGTCAACTGTGCCGCGGCCGTTGCGCCCGAGCACGCCGGAAGCATGCGCGTCATCCACCATCATGATGGCGCCATATTTCTCGGCCAGATCGCACAGGCCGGGCAGAGGGCCGATATCGCCGTCCATGGAAAAGACGCCGTCGGTGATCACAAGTTTGTGCCCCGGCTCGTTCTGCACTTCTTTCAGCAGCTCTTCCGCGTGCGCCAGGTCCTTGTGGCGGAACACCTTGATCTTGGCGCGGGAGAGGCGGGCGCCGTCGATGATGCTGGCGTGGTTCAGCTCGTCAGAAATAATGAAATCATCTTTGCCCAGGATGGCCGAGACCGTGCCTGCATTGGCGGTAAAGCCGGATTGGAAGACCACACAGGCTTCAACGTTCTTGAAGCGGGCGATCTTTTGTTCCAGTTCCATGTGGATTTTCATGGTACCCGCCACGGTGCGTACCGCGCCTGAGCCTACGCCATATTTTTTGAGCGCCGCCATGGCTGCTTCTCGCAGCTTGGGATGCGTGGTGAGTCCAAGGTAATTGTTGGATGCGATATTGATGACGTGCCTGCCGTCAATGGTGCACTCCGGCGCCTGTTCGTCTTCAAGCACACGCAGGTTGAAGTGCGTGCCCTTGGCTTTGAGCTCGTTCATCTGGTCGGTCAGGTATGACAATTGTGGGCGCGTCGTGGTGGCTGGCATGTTCGATCCTCCAAAAACCTTTGCCGCTGATTTACGCGGATAAACGCAGATCAGAAATTGAGCCGGGAATCAACACGAATCGTCGCAAATTCAGGCCGGACAAATAGCGGCATAATGAGCATGCAAGGATGATGGACAGTGTCATAATGCGCCTCACTATGCTCATGGATTCGCGTAATTCGCGGCCCAATGGTTTTCCATGTGCGTCAATTCAGCGTAAATCTGCGGCTAACTCTTCATTCCGTTCGGATACAGCAAAATCTTGCTCGATTCGCCACTCTTCAGCCGGTCCATCCCTTTGCTGAAGTCGGCCATGGACATCCGATCGGTAATCACCGGATCAAGGTCCAGCTTGTTGGCTTTGAGCATGGCATTCATCTGAAACCACGTCTTATACATCAGCCGGCCATTGATGCCCTGCACGTGCGCGCCTTTGAAAATGATGTCATTGGCCAGGTTCAGTTCCATCGGCTTCGATGGAATGCCCAGCAGAGAAGCGCGTCCTCCAAGCCGGAGAATCTTGAAGCCGAGGCGAATCGCATCCGGATGGCCGGACATTTCCAGAATTACGTCCACGCCGGTGCCCACAGTGGCGTCCATCACATACTCATAGACATTTTCTTTGGCTGGATTGAGAACATGATCCGCCTTCATCTTCTCTGCGAGTTTCCGGCGGTGATCATTAATCTCCAGCGCGAAGACTTCGCTTGCCCCGCAGGCTCGCGCCACGGCGATGGAGAAGAGTCCGATTGGGCCACAACCGATGACGGCAACCGTCTTGGCTGCGATTTCGCCTGCCAGCGTAGTGTGAAACGCATTGCCCAGTGGATCAAGCACGCTGGCGTAGTCGGGATTGATGCCGGGATCGATTTTCCAGATGTTCGATTCGGGAATCTTCACGTACTCAGCGAAAGCGCCGTTGGCGTCCACGCCGATGATCTTCACGTGCTGGCAGATGTGAGCTTCGCCGGTGCGGCATTGGTAGCATTTCCCGCAGGCCACGTGCATTTCCGCGGAAACAAAGTCGCCCTCTTTGACCGCTGTGACGTTCTTTCCGACCGCGGCGACATGCCCGCAAAACTCGTGTCCGGGAATCAGCGGCGGTTTAATACGGTTCTGCGCCCACTGGTCCCAATTGTAGATGTGAAGATCAGTACCGCAGACCGAGGCCACTTTCACCTTGACCAGGACATCGTCCGGGCCAATTTCAGGGCGGGGCATCTGGCGCACGTCCGCTCCCGGCGCAGGCTCCGGTTTCACTACGGCAAGCATGGTTTCAGGCATTCAGGTTCCCAAGTATGATGCTGTGAAGAAGACAAACTATTCATTTTAGCAAAGCGGAACAGCCTCACCGGCGCAGCCCTGCTTAACCCTGGTCTTCCACGATACTTGCTTAATCCTGGCGCGCTGGTCAATAATTAAATAACTGGTTAATTAAATGAATGCCATTGCCAAAGCAGGTCGTCCCGGGTCGCGTGGAGAGCCGGAAAAGACGCGCGCCGCAATCCTGAAGTCGGCTCTGGAAGAGTTCGCGCAAGAAGGAGTCACCGGGGCGCGAACTGACGAGATTGCGCGTCGTGCCGGCGTGAACAAAGCGCTGCTCTATTATTACTTCAAAGACAAAGAAGGTCTCTACGCGGCAGCCCTCGAACAGGTGTTTTCCGGCCTGCATGCGCGTGTTTCAACCGTCTTTGACGATGCCACGCTCCCGCCGAGGCAGAGGCTGCTCAAATATGTTGAAGCCCATTTTGACTACATTGCCAGTTCGCCATGGTACCCGCGGCTGGTTCAGCGCGAGTTCATGCGCAGCAGCGGCAAAACGCTCTCTCCTGTCGCCAGCCGGATACTGGAACGTTACGGCAAGCCGATCTACAGCAAGCTGACCGCGTTGATCCGGGAGGGCGTGCAGAGCGGCGACTTCCGCCAAGTCGATCCCCTGCAAACGCTCACCTCCATTCTCGGGACAATCGTCTTTTACTTCATCAGCCTTCCCGCCCAGCAGGTAATGGCGCCGGGTGATCCAGCCTCGCCTGAGCGGATTGCGCTGCGGCGGGCGGCCGTCCAGGAGTTTGTGGCTGCCGCCATTTTCTCGCCGGGGAAATCTAAGGGAGGGCAGTATTGAATCCAAGGAACAGGTTCTTTGCTTTTCTCGGATTGCTGCTGATCATTGCAGCCGGTTACTACTTTTTCTCTACGGACCGCAGCTCCGACCTCGTCCTGATTGGGACGGTCGACGCCAACCAGGTGGTGGTGAGCCCCAAGATCATGGGACGGATAGAGCGTCTTGCGGTGGATGAAGGAACGGAGGTCAAAGCAGGGCAGACTGTCGCCGTGCTTGATTCAGAGGAGCTTACCGCCGACCGGCAGGCCGCTGAAGCTCTGCTTGCCAGTCTTCGTCACCAGGTGGCCCAGACCCGGGCCACGGAAGCGCAGACCGCGGGCGAAACTTCCAGCGGCGTTTTGAACGCACAAGCCCGTCTGCGCGCGGCGCAGGCGACCCTGGCGCAGGGGCAGGCGGACCTGCAGAGAATTGAATCCGACACACGGCGTTCTGTCGCTCTGGCCCAGCAGGGCGTTGCTTCGCAGCAACAGGCAGACCAGGCTGAAGCGCAACTGAAAGCGCAGCAGGCATTTGTCCGCGCTTCCCAGGACCAGGTGAACGCTGCCAAAGCCGACCTGGAAACCGCGAAGGCCCATACGCAGCAGACTCACGCCGCTGAAAGCACGGTAGCGGCAACACGGTCTCAGGAATTGAACGCACAGGCACAGCTTGAAGCTGCTGAAGCGCGCCTCGGGTATACAAAAATCGTCGCTCCGGTCAATGGAATCGTGACTGTGCGCGCGGCACGCGAAGGCGAAGTAGTAAACATCGGCACGCCAATCGTCATCATTACCGACCTGAGTGACACCTGGGTGCGCGCCGATATTCCTGAAACGGAGGCCGACCACATCGCAATCGGAGATCAGCTCAACGTGCGGCTGCCTTCTGGCGAAGAATTGCCTGGAAAAGTGATCTTCAAAGCCCCGGAAGCCGATTTCGCCACCCAGCGAGACGTCAGCCGGCGTAAGCGCGACATCAAGACCATCGCCCTCAAACTGGAGGTGGATAACAGCAAGAAGACTATGGTTCCCGGCATGACTGCGGAGGTCCTGGTTCCACAGGCGAAGTTGGGGGGCTCATGATCGCCGAAACCAAAGCCATTCGCGTGGCCGACATCGTAAAGAAGTACGGAAACTTCACTGCTGTCGATGGTGTCTCTTTTGACGTGGCCGAAGGAGAGATTTTCGGGCTCTTGGGGCCAAATGGAGCGGGGAAATCCACGCTGATCCGGATGATGACCACTCTTCTCGAAATCACCAGCGGCGCCGCCTACATTGAAGGATATGACGTGAGCAAAGACCCGGACAAGGCGCGGCGCGCGATGGGCGTAATTCCCCAGGCCATGACCAGTGATGGCGACTTGACGGTCTGGGAGAATCTGAGCATTTATTCCAAGCTTTATGGCATCTCCACGCAGGAGCGGGAGCACTCGATTGACGAGCTGCTGCAACTGGTGGACCTGGTACAGTGGCGCGATGCTCCGGCGCGCAATCTTTCCGGCGGCATGCGCCGGCGGCTGGAAATTGCCCGCGGGCTCGTGCACCGGCCGCGGATTTTCTTCCTGGATGAGCCGACCACCGGTCTCGATCCCGTTTCGCGTGTAGCGGTCTGGGAGATGATCACCAATATCAAGCAGCAGCGCAATCTCACCGTGCTGATTACCACCCACTATATGGACGAAGCGGACCGGCTATGCGACCGCATCGCCATTGTCGATCACGGCAAGCTGGTTGCGCTGGATACGCCCCGCGCCTTGAAGTCGAGCATTCCAGGATCCTCGGTGATCGAGGCGCAGTTCGCAAATCCGCCCGCGAATTGGGAAAAGCAGCTCCAGGGGCTGAGCAGCGTGAACTCGGTGCAGCCGGAAGGCGCTGAGATGTATCGCATCCTCACGGATGATGGTTCGCGCACGACCACCGCACTGGTAGAGGCTGCCGTGCGTGCCGAGGTAAAGATCAAATCGCTCACCGTGCAAAGCACCACACTGGATGACGTTTTTGTGCATTACACGGGAAGGCAGCTACGTGATCAACTTGCCGATGCGCCGCTCTACCAGTCGCCGGTAGCGTGGGGTAGATAAATGGCGTTCTTCCAGAGCGAGCGCATGATGGCCATCGTAGAGCGCGATCTGCGCAAATTTTTCCGCTCGCCTGCTCTCATGATGGCGGCCATGGTGTTTCCTCTGGTGCAGCTCATCGTTCTCGGGAACGCGTTCGGCGGAAAGATTCGTGACGCTAAACTGGGCATTGTCAACCAGGATGACGGCCCGCAGGCAATCCGTGTGATCGAGGCGTTGCGAGCCGTGCAAAGCAACGCGCGCACGTTCAAGCCAATCGTTTACACGGACCAGCAGAAAATGGTCCGAGACATTCGCGACGGCGACCTCAATGCCGGGCTGGTGATCCCGCCACAATTTTCCCGGGATGTCTACGAGCATGCGCGCCCGCGTATCGGCCTGGTGCTCGACAATACGGATAACTTCATGACCTCCACGTTTGAGCAGGAACTTCAGGCGTTGGTTGATTCGCTCAATACGCCTGAGGTGCAGCCCCGCGTGGTGCAGCAGGCTGCGCTGGATGTGGTGGAACTCTATCCGTACATCGAATACATGAAATATCTTCTGCCCGGTTCGATCACGCTGGCCATGTTCGTGAGCGTGATGATCGGCGGAGGGATTGTTTATATTGACGACAAGGCGCGAGGCGTTCACGAAGGCTATCTGGTTACGCCGATCACGAAAATGGAGTTGGTCGCCGGACTTAACGTAGCCGGAGCGCTGAAGGCCATGGGTGCAGGGATTGTCCTGACAGTAATCGGGTCTCTTATTGCCGGCGTGGGCGGCGCCTTTCAGCCTTCCAATCTCTTCTGGCTGCTACTTCTGATCATCTGCACTTCGTTTGCATTCATTGCCATGATGTTCTTGATGATGGTCCGGGTAAACGATCCGCTGATCCCGCGCGCCATTTTCGGAATTCTGAACACGCTGCTTTATTTCCCGAGCGGGGCCATCTATCCAACGCAGGCCTTTCCCAAATGGCTGCAGTCCATTGCCTTCATCGATCCCTTCACGTATTCGGTGCATGGATTCAAGGCGGTGCTGCTCAAGGGGGTGGGACTGGCTGCAATCTGGCCTGACCTGCTGTATCTTGGTGGTTTCGCGATCTTGACGTTTGCGCTTTCTACCCTGCTGTTCAAACGCACTCTCTAGGGGACGCCTTCATGGGATTGTTCGACGCAAAAGAATATGATCCGCGGCCGGCACAACGGCGCTGGCGGTTGATCGGCATTGCCGTATCGGTCGTAATCATCGCATTCGTGCTCTGGTGGTTTTTTCGCTTCTACCCGGAAGATCATGCAATCAATCGATTTTTCCACGCGCTTGAGACCAAGCATTATGACAAGGCTTACGGCCTCTACTTCGCTGATCCGGACTGGAAACAGCACCCGCAGAAATACAATCAGTATCCGCTCGCGCAGTTCATGCTGGATTGGGGCCCGGCAAGCGACTACGGTGTGATTACCAGCCACAATATCGAATGCACCGTGGAGCCTCGGAGTAAAGGGTTCCGTTCGCCAAGCGGGGTGATCGTGGTGGTCAGCATCAACCACCGCCCGGAGACCACTTCCATGTGGGTGGAAAAAAGCAGCAAGAGTATTACACTTTCGCCACAGGAAATATTGTGCCATCCACCGAAATAGTTTTCAGCCGCACTTGCTGTTCGTGAGTGTGAGACGCCTTATTCGTGTTGTACAGGATTTTGCCGTAAGTGAGACTTGAGATCAGTAAGACGGCCTTCAGGAACCACGATTCACGGATCGGGCAACTTCAAGGTAGGCCTTTCTGGCTGCGCCCGGCAAATGAGTTTTGCGGAAAAACAAGGAACGCAAATAACTCTTGCTCAGCACTCCGGCAAGATAGGCCTCGTGCATTTCCGCGCCCAGCATCGCGCCAAGATGCTGCACCAGGAAGTTCCGCTTTTTGCCGCTTAGCGAGAGTACTTGCGCGATTGAGCACGGCAGCGCGCTCCAGCGTCTCCCCATCACAACCTCCTTGTGAAGGAGCAGAGTTGCCACCATGTCCGTAAACTCGCGATGCGAAAATCCGGTTTGTTCTGCAATGACTTCTTCAGGCTGAGAACACAACGCCTGCAGATCGTCCTCGCGCGCCAGCGGATAGTTAGGCAACAGGACGCGAACGCCGAAGGTCACGAGCGCCCGTTCCATTACCTCAAAGTAAAACTGGTGCTCGGCTGAGCTGCCAATCCATGGGCGCGTGCCCCGGCATTCACTCTGCACAAAGCGCACCGCTTCTTCCGCGGCCGCAGCCATTTGAAAGCGCTCGATGAGAAGAAGATTCTGCCGGGGAAGAAAGACACAACCATTGCGTCGCAGCTTTTCCAAAGCCTGGCGGCGTTCCGGCGCGTCCAATCCGCGCCGAAGCAGCAAGCGTTCAAATTCTTGTTGGTCAGAGCCGGTCTGGACCTCAGGATAGTTCTCCACCAAGGTGCGCGGGTGGTGGCCCGCCGCGGGGTAATATTGCTCCAACCCCAGTGATCGCAAAAGTGAATCGACAACGTTATAGAACGTAGGCGCCAGGTCCGGCTGGCTTGGATTGGTTCTCCACCGCTCAATGTAGATGCGATAACTCTCATATTTTTCAAGCGGCGTAGAGTTAAACACGCAAACAATGTCATTACTGACCTGCACTGCCTGCAGCGTGTGCATAACCTCGCCGGCCGACTTCCAATAAAGCTCGTCCACATTCTGCAAAACAGTCAGGATGCGGTCTGCGGGCCGATTTTGACGCAGCCAGCGGGGCAGGTGGTTCGGCGCGAGGTGGGCTTCGCCAAAGAGCGCGAGCACAACTGAACCTGAAAATTTTTCCCGCAGTTCGGAAATTTTCAGCGCGGCATAGCGGTCCCGCGCGCCAATCCGGCGCATGCTGCCACGATGGCCGGAGTCGATGCCGTAAACTCCAGTCGCGTGCTGCTTTGCAGAGCGCAATAAGCCCGCGAATGGTTCCCAGTCGTAGCCCCACTCCTCGTCATAGCGAATGCCTGTGCGCAACTGTTCTTCACTGATCTCGCCCCTGAACCATCGGTCCAGCATCCGCTGATCACGGCTGAACACCGTTTCCAACGCCAGAATCACGGGCCTGCCCGCACTTGCGACCGTCTGCAGCAACTCAGCCGCAAAATTCTGTGAGGCGGCAAGCGCATGGTAGTCCCCCACCAGTAGCACGTCCGCGGAGGAACACTGCTGCTCCAGTTCAGGTGTACTCAACACCTTGTTGTAGTCGAGATAAGCTTCTGTGAAATCGCGAAGGTACTTCAGACGCCCGTGCGGATCTGTGGCGTTGATTTCGCGCTTCACCTGCTTGAGCGCAAGCTGCTGCGCGGCGGTGCGTCGGCGGGCTCGAATTAGAGAGACACTACCCATAGTCAGGACACGGCATCCACATGCCGCGCCATCTTGCTCAACGGTTCGCCAGGGGTTAGGCTTGAGCTTACCTCTTTAGATGCAGAATTCATCCCAATCAACAGCCCATGTACTTACGGTGGCAGCCACTGGCGCTTCCGGCGCGCAGTTCACGCGAGCTCTGCTGCTGTTGCTGGAACGTGATACGCGGGTGAAAACAGTCAACTTCATCGCTTCGAATAACGCTTTGCGAGTATTTGCCGAAGAGCTTGAGACCAAAGGACGGAATGATCTGGTCCAACAGCTTCTGGGCAGGAAGGCTAAGAAGACGCTACAACAGAACGTCGATGATATCGGCGCGAACGTCGCCAGTGGATCTTATCGCACAAATGGAATGATTGTGCTGCCCTGCAGCATGGGAACGCTGGCCAGAATTGCTCACGGATTTGCGGGTAACCTGATCGATCGCGCGGCAGACGTCTGCCTGAAAGAGAAGCGGCCCCTGGTGCTGTGCGTGCGCGAAAGCCCGCTCAATCATGTGCATCTCCGCAACATGCAATGGGCCGCCGAAGCCGGGGCGACAATTTATCCAGTGATACCGACTTTCTACAACCATCCGGCAACGCTGGACCAGATGGCTCACCAGTTCGCGTGTCGCGTGCTTGCGTTCATCGGTCTGGATCAGCCGGATGCTTATGTATGGAAGGGATGAAAGCGCTCAGCTTGCCACCTTTAGCTTGCGTGCAAATAAGAAGGTACAAGGGAGTTCTGAACTGCGGCAAGGTCCTGTGCTTGTCCTACTTCGCTAATTGGCAGCATCTTCTTCGGTGACAAGTTCCTGCGGCGCCTGCGGCCTCAATAGCGGGAACAGAATCACATCGCGGATGGACTTCGATCCGGTCAATAGCATTGTCAGCCGATCAATACCAATGCCTTCACCGCCCGTCGGCGGCAGCCCATAAGAAAGGGCGCGGATGTAATCTTCATCCATGGCGTGAGCTTCTTCGTCGCCGCGTTCTTTCTCTTTTAGTTGCTGCTCAAAACGGCGGCGCTGCTCTTCCGGATCGTTGAGTTCGCTGAAAGCATTGCCAATCTCCAGCCCTCCGACGAATACTTCAAAGCGCTCCACCCACTCAGGTTCTTCGCGCTTGTTCTTGGAGAGCGGCGAAATGGCGACTGGGAAGTCGTACAGAATGGTCGGCTGGATCAGGTGCTCTTCCGCCACGGCCTCAAACATTGATGCAATTGTCTTGCCCGCAGGCTCTTTGGGATCGTATGGCATGTGTGTGTGGTGCGCGTTAAAGCGCTGCACAAGCTTGTCGAGCGATTGCGAATCGGCAAAATCGGACATCTGCGGTTTTGGGGCCGCGATCTCCGGCCAATACTTGATAATCGCCTCGCGCATGGAGAGGCGCTGCCAATCGGCAAAATCGATCTCATGCCCATTGAAATTTGTTTTCGTAGTTCCGTTCACGTCCTGCGCCACCTGCGCCAGCAGATCTTCCGTGAGCTGCATCATGTCCCTGTAATCGGAGTACGCCTGGTAAAACTCCAGCATGGTGAACTCAGGGTTGTGATGGGTGGAGATGCCTTCATTGCGGAAATTGCGATTGATTTCGTACACACGCTCCAGGCCGCCAACCACCAGCCGCTTCAGGTAGAGTTCCGGCGCAATCCGTAAATAGAGATCTATATCGAGCGTGTTATGGTGCGTGATGAACGGACGCGCTGCCGCCCCGCCCGCAATCGGCTGCATCATCGGCGTTTCCACTTCAACATAGCCGCGCGCGTCAAAGAACCGGCGGATGGACTGCACGATTCTGCTGCGCTTGACGAAGACTTCGCGTACCTCCTGATTCATGATCAGGTCCACGTATCGCTGGCGATAACGCAATTCCACGTCCTGCAAGCCGTGCCACTTTTCAGGTAGAGGCAGCAGATCTTTGCTCAGGAACGTAATCTCTTCCACATGGATAGAGAGCTCACCTGTGCGGGTGCGGAACAGGTATCCGCTCACGCCAACGTGATCGCCCAGATCGAGCAGCTTATAGAGTTCGAAGCTCTTGTCTCCGACAGCGTCTTTTCTTACGTAGATCTGAAGCTTTTGTCCGCCCTGTTGCACGTGCGCGAACCCGGCTTTCCCCATCAAACGCACTGCCACAATTCGGCCCGCAAGCTTTACATTCACGCGTCCTTGTTCCAGTTCTTCGGTCGTCTTCTGGCCGAACTCGGCCAGGATCTGCGGGACGGTATGGGTGAAGGCAAACTTGTGCGGATATGCCTGCTGGCCAAGGGCTTCAATCTGGCGCAGTTTCTGCCGGCGCAGCTCGTAGATTTTTCTCTCTAAGGACACGGTTTAGGCTCTCGGAGGTGTAAACGTTCGATTATAACCGAGCAAGTTTTTGCGACGCCTGATTGCGGCAGGGGACAAAACAACTTGAGCTGCAGAGATAGAGGCTTTTTTCCCCAGCTTTCTCTACTTTCCGGTCGAGCCAAACCCGCCTGCTTTCCGGCTCGATTCCCGCAGATCGTCCACCACTTGTACCTCGCCGGTCAGCACGGGATAAGGGATGAGATTGGCAATTTTATCTCCGGCGTTGATCACCTGCGGTGATTCACCGAGGTTCTCCATCAGAACTTTAATCTCACCGCGATAACCGGCGTCAATCACTCCTCCGGTCAACATCACTCGGCGCGCCGCCATGGAAGACTTGTCGCGCAGCAGCGCGCCCATGGGCTCGCCGGCGGAGGAAGTGCATTCAATAGCGATCCCGGTGGGCACAATGGCATGGCTGCGCGATGCAATCACAACCATGTAAGCCGCATAAATGTCATAGCCCAGATCTTCACCCGGATGTGCCACGGTGGGCGGCTTCGCCGATCCATTCAGCAGCTTTACTCGCAACATTACTTAGGCTCCGCGCAGGCGGTTTTCCTAACCACTCTGCGTCCTCGCACTTCCACTTCGCCGGACAGCATCAGCCGGATTGCTTCGGTGTACGCAATGTGTTCCTGTTCCAGGATTCGCGCAGAGAGCGAGTGTTCGTCGTCGCTCTCAAAGACCGGCACAGTTTTCTGCACGATGATGGGCCCATGGTCCAGGTGCTCATCGACAATGTGGACGGTGCATCCGGAAACCTTCGTCCCATATTCAAGCGCCTGTTTCTGCGCATCGACCCCGGGGAACGCGGGAAGCAGGGAGGGATGAATGTTGAGAATACGATGAGGGAAGGCCCGCACAAACTCGGGCGAGAGCAACCGCATATATCCGGCAAGACAAACCAAATCAATTTGCGCTTCTTTAAGGGCCGCGATCACTTCGCGATCATGCTCTTCCCGCGAGCGGCCTTTGGAAGCAATCAACTTTGCGTTCAGGCCTCGCCGGAGCGCGCTTTCCAGTCCCAGAGCGTCCGAACGATTAGAAATAACGATGCCGATTTCAGCCTGCAGCCGTCCCGCGCTCACTGAATCGGCAATGGCTTCAAAATTCGAGCCGCGTCCGGAAAGCAGAATGCCAAGTTTCGGGAGAGCAACCATGCGCTCAGGCGTAGAGGACCTTGCGGTCGCCTTTGACGATGCGGCCGATCAGGTAAGCTTTTTCGCCGCCCTTCTCAATGATCGATTGCACGCGCTTGAATTTCTTTGCCGCCACGACCAGCACCATGCCAATACCCATGTTGAAGGTGCGCATCATATCGTCCTGAGGCACGTTGCCGATTTTCTGCATGTGGTTGAAGACTGGCAGCACCGGCCAGGTTCCCATCTCCACAATCGCGGCGGTTCCTTTGGGCAACACGCGCGGTAGATTGTCCGTGATGCCGCCGCCGGTAATATGGGCCATCGCGTGCACCAGTTCGGCATGGATCAATTTGCACAGCACCGGCCAGTAGCTTTTGTGCGTCTTCATCAACTCGGCGCCGGCCTTGCCGTGCAGGTCATTCACGTAGGTATCCGGTGTGTACCGGGCAACTTCGAAAAATAATTTCCTTGCCAGCGAATATCCGTTCGTGTGCAACCCGTTGGAGGCGATGCCCACCAGCACGTCGCCCGCCTGCACTTTTTTGCCGGTAATAATTTTGCCCTTGTCCGCGATGCCAACAATGAAGCCTGCCAGGTCATATTCTCCCTTGGGATAGAAGCCCGGCATCTCCGCTGTCTCGCCGCCAATCAGCGCGCATCCGTTATGCTTGCACGCCTCGGCGATGCCTTCCACGATCTTCTCGGCCACATTCGGATCGAGCGCCCCTGTCGCAAGATAGTCCATGAAGAACAGCGGCTTTGCACCCTGCACGGCAATATCGTTGACGCAATGGTTCACCAAGTCGCCGCCCACGGTGTGGTGCAGGTCCATCATGAAGGCGAGCTTCAGCTTGGTGCCGACACCATCCACGCTTGAAACCAGCACCGGGTCGCGAAACTTCTTCTTGTCGATGGCATACATGCCTCCGAACCCACCAATCTCGCTCACCACTCCCTTCGTGAATGTCCTGTGGGCCAGATACTTGATGCGCTGCTTGGCGCGATCGGCGCGGTCAATATTGACACCGCTATCGGCGTAAGTGATGGAAGTTTTCGTCAAAGGAGAATCCGTTTTATCAGTGCGGGCGAAGGGTAAAAGTGAATTGTAGCACGGGCCCACTGCTCTCCTTGCCTCCCACTCTGGCGCGGGATGCGTCAGGAAAAACTACTCTCCCCAGCGATCGCTTTCGGCAAATTTCTTCAACGTAAGCAGCTCATCCGCCTGCAATCGAAGGCACCAGAATGATCTGGTCGCCCTCCGCGAATTTGTAATTCTTCTCGAGAAAGCGGATGTCCTCATCATTCACGTAGATGTTGAGAAAGCGCCGAAGCTGTCCCTGCTCATCGCGCAGGTGCGGCTTCAGTTGAGGGAAACGGCTGCCCAGCGCCTCCAGCAGTTCGTCAACGTTGGTGGCCGCGCAGTCGAAGCGCTCCTGTCCTTCCGTATGCCGGCGAAATGCCGAGGGAATCGATACACTCACACTCATTGAACACCTCCAGCCGTAACGGCAGTAAGTTCGCGTTCCAGATATTCTTCAAACGCGGTCAGACGCGGCGGAATCGGCTCGAGTGCTTCAAAGCGCCCGGCAAGCGCGTCCGTGGTTTTGAGGCCATTGCCGGTGATGCACAGCACGGTTGTTTCTTCCGTGGCAATCCGGCCCTGCTCGTAGAGCTTGCGCGCGGCGGAAACCGTCACGCCGCCCGCCGTTTCCGTGAAAATGCCCTCGCTTTCCGCCACAAGAGCAATGCCGTCCACAATCTCGGGGTCGCTCGAATCTTCCGCCCAGCCGCCTGATCCGGCGATGGTGCGCGCCGCATAAAAGCCATCCGCCGGGTTGCCGATAGCAAGCGACCGCGCAATAGTTGAGGGTTTTTGCGGCTCAATTTCCGCGCGTCCTGCTTTGACTGCTGTGCTGATGGGACTGCAACCCGTGGCCTGCGCGCCAAAGAACTTTACGGTCCTGGCATCCACAAAGCCGAGCTCGATCAATTCCTTGAATGCCTTGTAAATCTTCGTGATCAGCGAACCGCCGGCCATGGGCACGACCACGTTGTCCGGCAGCCGCCAGCCGAGTTGCTCCGCAATCTCATAGCCAACCGTCTTCGAGCCTTCGGCGTAGTATGGCCGCAAATTCACATTAACGAAGCCCCAGCGATGCTTGTCCGCGATCTGGGAGCAAAGCCGGTTTACCTGATCGTAATTGCCGGCGATGCGCACGATCCTTGCCCCATAAACCTCTGTGCCCAGGATTTTGGCCGGCTCCAGGTCGGCCGGGATGAAGATGCAGGCTTTAAATCCGCCGCGCGCAGCCTGGGCCGCGGTCGCGTTGGCGAGGTTGCCGGTGGACGAGCAGCTCACCACTTCAAAGCCGAACTCGCGGGCCTGCGTTAGCGCAACGGCGACCACGCGGTCTTTGAAACTGAGGGTAGGAAAGCAAACGGAGTCATTCTTGATATACAGCGATTTGGTGTGGAACGTTTCGCCCAGATTAGCGGCCTTCACCAGCGGGGTGAAACCGACCGGCAGGGAAGCATCGTATTGTTCCGGCAGGGGCAGCAATTCTTTGTAGCGCCATAGATTGGTGGCGCGGCGGGCAATCTGGTCGCGGCTGACGGATTTCCTGATTTGCTCAAGATCGTAAACCACCTCCAGCGGGGCAAAGCACTTTTCACAATATGAGACCGGTTGGTTGCCCCACGGGGTCTGGCACTCGCGGCAGCGCAGTTGATACGGTAAGTTCGAGCTCATTGATCTATCTCTCTTTTCTGCTGCTCCGGCAATTCGGGCAAAACAAAACCCGCTGCCTGAGGCAGCGGGTTTGAACAATTGCGTTATGACTTGTTCTTCTTATGACCCTGTCTGCCTCCGCGTGAACACACGCATAGCCATCATCTGGGAACACATGGCCATGTTGGAGGCAGTCAGTAACATCAGGTGAATATCGTAGACGAGGCGGCGAGGAATATCAATAGTGAAGGACTATTGGCTCTTGGCTGTTTGGCTCTGATCAACGATTTGTACCATCTCTTCGCACAGCGGGGGCGGCTGTGCCACCACTTCAACTTTAAACAGCATCCACTGCGGTGGAGGCCGCGAGCATAGCCGAGCGCTCGAAGCCAAGAGCCAAAAGCGAAACGCCAAAAGCCAATTACCCATTTGCCAAATTACCAAATTACAAATTGCGCTAGCTCTTCATCAGCTCCGCCGCGCGGCTGGTGGTCTTGATCACGGCATTCATCAAGGTCACGCGAAGGCCGCCTTTTTCGAGTTCGATCAGTCCTTCAATGGTGCATCCGGCCGGAGTGGTGACTGCGTCCTTCAGCAGCGCGGGATGATGTCCGGTTTCGAGCGCCAGCTTGGCTGCGCCGAACAGCGTCTGCGCGGCGAGCATGGTGGCCAATTCGCGCGGCAAGCCGACCTTGACTCCTGCTTCCGCCATAGATTCCAGGATCACAAACGTGAATGCTGGACCGCTGCCGGAAAGAGCTGTTATAGCGTCCATGTGCTTCTCGTCCACGATCACTGCGCGCCCAACGCTTTCAAACAGGCTCTTGGCCACTTCCAGGTGATGTTTGCGCGCTGTGGCGCCGGCGCAGAGCGCCGTCATAGCCGCGCCCACCATGGCCGGAGTATTGGGCATCGCCCTCACCACATGCACCTTATCGGTCACGTGCTGCTGGATGAAACGAGTTGTGGTGGATGCCGCGATGGAGATGAGCAGCGTCTCCGGCTCCAGCACGGGAGCAATCTCATCAAGGAGCTGCGGCAGGACCTGCGGTTTCACCGCCAGCAGGACTACCGGAGCGCCCGCAACGGCAGCGCGATTGTCCGTGCTCACGACCACACCCGGTAAGTCGCGTGCCAATTGGCGGCGATGCTCCTCATGTTGCACCGTGGCCACGGCTTCGCCTTTGTTGACCAAGCCATGTTTTATGAAGCCCTGCAGCAAAATGGTCCCCATTTTGCCGCAGCCCAGTACGGCAATTTTCCTGTCCGCTTTTGTCTGCGCAGCTTTTTTTGTCTGAACTTCAGTTTCGGCAGAGCTCATCTCGTAGATTCCTTTCGCTTACCAGGAGAAAATAAAACCCGCTGCCATCCGGGGCAGCGGGCCTGTATGATTGCCTCTTTTCTAAGCCATCAACTCGCCCGCGTGCCCGTCAGAAACACACACGGGAGCGGGTGTGCCGCATGCGCCTGATTGGCCCTCTGGGTGAACATATGGCGCACTATAGCCCAGTTCTTCAGCAGGACGCAACCATGAAATAGCCGCCCCGCACGCGCTAATCTTGGCTGGTCAATCTCTTTGCTATCTCTCCCACTGCGGCATCAGCCCTTGCGGCAATCTGTTCGGGTGTCTGGTCCTGAATGGGATGTTCGACGTAAACAGCGTCAAAACCGGGACGCCCCAGAGCTCCGGCCTGGATGCGCGCCGGCGTAATAAATTCGGTGGTCGCAACCGGCACGGCCGGGATGCCCATATTTTCAAGCCTGATGCTGTCGTGCAAACTGCACGTTGTGCAGGACCCTCAATCCGCCAGCCCTTCCACAACAGCGTCCACTCCGCGCAATTGCTCGATGACCGTCTGCGGGGCGTTTTTCGTGTAGGTGGGTTTCTTCGCTCGCACCACTTCTGCTATGCCGTACTTCGTTCGCAGCAGCTCTTCGAGGCGATCGAGGAAGATGTTTCCTCCCGGCTTGCTGATATCGAGAAGGCCGATCTTCTTGCCCTTTAGCGTTTGAAGACGCGGCGGTGGAGGAGCGGCTTGCGGCGGCGTTTCGTTTCCAGGATGAATAAGTAACACTGGCATCATTCACCTTCATTTTCACGGGATCGGATATGTAACCATCTGGCTGCCACTGGGGCCGGCGGCCCAACTTCCCAGGACAGATGAGAATTTTCCGGCAGTGCCGCCTGCTACCACGATATAGATTGATTCCGGGCTGCGGAACTTTTGGTAGCAGGGATCGCCCAGGATTTTTATTTCGCGATAATGGGCGGTAAACTGCGTGCCTTCGCCTCCGTCAGGTTCGGCGTAGCAGCGAAGCGGGATTCCGGTGTTTTCAAACAAAAATTGGCGCACGCTCTCCTTAGTGAAACCGTCACGCTGCAGGGTGCGGGCGTGTTCCGGGCAAAGCACCACCATGCCTTCATTATTCATGCACAGCCGGTAACTCCACACGGTTGCCAGTGCGGAGCAAATAGCCCGCAGCAGCACATCACCGCGTTGCGCCTTGTGCTCGCTGACACCGCGCGGCGGCTCGGCGGCAAACAGCGTAAGCGCGCTCTGCTCGCGCTGAAAGCCGCGGTCCACGTGAAACGGCTGCCATGGATTCTCTTCTTCGTTTTCCGCAATGCACTGCGAGAACTTCCCCGCGTTACCCTGTGCGGACATATCAATCCCATCCGGTCGCGCGCCGCCGATGTTCAGCAAAATGAGCTGCAGCGCGCGTCCGACAGAACTGTTGGCCCGCGCCACATTACTGAATAGATTTTGCTTTGACCAGAAACCAAGTTCATTGCGTACCGGGCCGTTGATCAGCACCAGCGGCGCGGCGAAATGCGTGGTGGCCTGCACGCCATGGGCGTTAAATTTCTCATCGCAAACCGCGCGCACCAGCGGAACAAGAACGCGCATCATTTCCGGCTTGCAGCCGGCCATGACGCCATTGGCAGCAATTTTTTCAATGGTCGCCTCGCCGTAAACCGGTGGCACTCGCGCAATGACAGTTTGTGGCGAGAGGTCGGTTCCTCGGAGCATGGCGGCTACGCGTGTTTCCGTGGGTGGAACCACCGGCAGCGCGTCACCGAAAAGTTCAAAGCACTTCTCGATCAGATCTTCGCCGTTCTGGGCCGCTATGCGAGAGGCGGTTTCTGCGATACGCCGAAACACCGGGCCGGAAATAGCGGCGGTATGAGCGTCTATCTCCGGCTCAAGGTGGCGCGATCCGCATCCCGGCTTCCAGGCCGGTGCGCCGTCGTTCGCTGGCGCGATGGGTGTATGTCCGAGCAATTGCGCCATTTTATTCAGACCGGCTTTATCGAAACCAACCAGCGTTTCCGTAGTGGCGCCGTTTTCATCAAGCAGATAAAAAGTGGGAACCGACTGGGGATCGAAAATCCGGCTCAGGTTCAGCCGGCTATCAACTTCCACGGGATAACTGATGCCCATCTGCTGCACAAAGCTCTTCGTACTGGCTTCATCATCCTGGGAGATCCCGATGACCTGGATTCTGTCTTTTGCGAGAGCATTCAAGTACGGCAGGGCAAGCTGGCAGGTGGGACAGTCAGTTTCAAAAAAGATCAGCAGCGCTTTGTTGCCGGGCCGGTAGGCAGCCAGAGAATGCAGATCGTGACGCTGTTCTGTCGTTTGCGCCATTTGACAAAGATAGTCGCCCGCAAGGGCCGATTACAAGCGGCGACAGCGGGCAGGATGTAAGCAGAGTATTTTCAGAGGCTTTCACACGCGGGAACGCTTTCCGCGGGTGCGATTTGCATCCAACCTGTCATGTCAAAGCGAGACCAGGCATGCGAACTCCTGCGTCAGGGCAACAGTCCGACGCAGATCGCAACCAGGCTGCGGCTGCGGCCTTCTGAAGTAATGAATTTTCTGTGGACCAAGATCGGCGAAGGGGAACTGCGCCGGTCAGACATCGCATTTTCGCTGAAACGCAACGTGAGAAGGGCTATTGAGGCGGTGGTGGCTGAAACCGGTTCCCAATCGCCGGGGCGCATTGCCCGGAACCTGGAGAAAAAAGGCATTCACTGCAACCGATTCGATATTCGCATGTATCTGGAATACCGCCGTGCTCCCGTCGTGCTGGGCGACATGTACGAAGCCGTGCGGAACATTGAAGTCCGGCTGCACCGGTTCGTCAAGAGTGTATTCATTGCCGAATTTGGAGAAGAAGAATGGTGGCGCGGCGGCGTGCCGGACAACATCCGCGCGGAATGCGCCGCGCTGCGCGAAAAGGACCCGGAGCCTGCGCCTGAGCCCTACAACTACACGCACTTGATCGGGTTGCGGGAGATACTGGAGCGCAAATGGAGCATTTTGAGCAAACATCTTCCTGCTGAGACCGCGCAGAACAAGAAGGAACTGATGGAGCGCCTGGTGCAGCTCAACCGCATTCGCAATAATGTGATGCATCCGGTTCGCGGCGGCATGCTCACCGAGGAAGAGTTTGAATTTGTGTACAACCTTGAAGCGGACCTGCGTCCGCTCAGCGCTAGCGAGATTGAGAACCAGGCGCCACAGCCTGAAACCTGCAAGGAAAGCGGTACTCTGGCCAAGGATCGGCCAGAACTGGTATCAAAGCTGGAGCCGGTAAACGACTCCGCAGCCCCGCGGGAAGATGCAGCCACCACGGAGCAGGCTTCTACCAGCGATTTTATTCCCAGCGTAAAGGTCGGTTGAATTAGCGCCGCTTCCGTCTGAATCCAGGTGTCTTGCAAGGATAGGTTTTACTAAAACTTAAAATCCTTCTCTCATTTCGGGCAATTCTGCATCCAACCTCATTGACCCTTTTCATAAGAACCTGTTCGCGGCCTGGAGGCAGTCACATGAATTGGCCGCGATAAAGCAGTACACAGGACGGATTCATGAATACAAAGGAAATCATCCACGCCTGGGGCAGAATTCTGCAAGGCAGGCGTCCCTCTCTCTCGATTGAAATCACGCGCGAGTGCCCGTTGCGCTGTCCCGGCTGCTACGCGTACGAGCCGGGCCATCCCGGTGAAGGCCTGAACCTGCGCCAGCTCTCCGACTATAAAGGAGGCGAACTGGTTTTGCGGGTTCTCCAACTGGTGGATGAACTTTGCCCCCTGCATCTCTCCATTGTGGGCGGCGACCCGCTGGTTCGGTTTCGTGAACTGGAGGCCATCCTGCCGCAAATGGCTGTGCGGCGCATCCATACACAACTGGTGACCAGCGCGTTCCGCGAAATTCCCGCAAGCTGGGCGAAAAATCCGTGGCTGCACATTGCGGTTTCCATTGACGGGTTGCAGCCCGAACACGACGCGCGGCGGCGGCCGGCAACCTACGAGCGCATTCTCAAAAACATTGCGGGGCATTCAGTGAACGTCCACTGCACCATCACCGCTCCCATGATGCAGCGGCCCGGATACCTGAAGGAATTCCTTGATTTCTGGACTCCCCGGCCGGATGTGAAGAAAGTCTGGTTCAGCATGTTCACGCCGCAAATGGGCGCAGGCGGCGCGGAGATCCTCTCGCCCGCGCAGCGCAGGGCGGCGGTGGAAGAACTGCTGCGCCTCACCGAACTGTATCCCAAGCTGGACATGCACGAGACTGCCATTCGTGAGTTCCTCACGCCGCCGGCATCGCCTGCTGACTGCATTTTCGCGCGTACCACAGAGGTGCTCTCCGCCGATTTGAAGACACGCGTCGGTCCCTGCCAGTTTGGCGGCAATCCGGACTGCTCGCAGTGCGGGTGCGTGGCGTCCATGGGAATGGCCGCCGTAGGACATCACAAACTTGGCGGACTCATCAGTTTGGGAACCATCTACAGAGCCTCGTCCGCCATTGGAGAAAAAACCCAAAAGGCCAGAGTCAGGGCCGCCCAGCGCAGGCGCACCCAATCGCGCCCGGTGCGCCAATCCACGCCTGTGGGCTGAGACTGAAAATCCCGGCATTTTGCAGCCAGTTGCGTCTCTGTTGCGGCATCGCGCCAGATCTGGCGCGATCCGCCGTTGCCGCTTCGGGCAACTCCAATTTGCGCTGCAGGCTTCCAATTGCCCTGCGGCTATATGGTTAAGGGAGCGTATGCCGCTACGGGAGGATGAATGAGAGTTACCGCAGGAGCATTCGTGCTCACTCTGGCGCTGGGTTGCGCCACGGCAGTTCCGTTGCTGGCACAGAACACTGACAATCGTGGCGACCAGGCTCAGGCACAGCAGCCGGCCCAGCACTATCAGGCGCAGGAGCAGCGTGATCGCGACCAGCGCCCAGACCAGGATCGCGCACAGGACCAGGACCGCCGAGCTGACCAGGATCATGATCGCATGGCAGATAATGACCGCGCCTATTACGGCAATAAATATTTCGAGCAGGGCTGGAAAGACGGCCTGAAGCACAAGCACAAAAACAAAAAGTTCAAGAAAGATGATGACCGCATGGCTTACGAGGCCGGTTTCGCTCACGGCAACCGCGGCGAAGCATGGCACAAGCCGAACAAGCGCGACCGCGATCACGACCACGACAAAGACCACGACCACGATCAACACTAAAATTGTGAATACTGCTCGATTCACTGAAGGCGCCCCCAAGGCGCCTTCAGTGCTTTATGCAGGAGCGACTGGGCGCGGCAACGAACTGCCCACCGAGCGAGTCCAGTTCGTGCCGCAGGCGCAGCCACTCTTTAGGTCTCAATGTTAAGCGGCCATTGTTACTGTTCGATTAACGCTTAAAACCCACCCCTACCCCCCATGGGTCATCCCGGAAAATAAGGACTTAGCCGAAGGCACCCCGGCGTTGATTTTGCATGTAGGAGGCTTTTCCGCAACCGCCTCCAACTCGCCGCTGTTACTGTTCCGTTAATAGACCGGTAGGTGAGCGAGTAATAGGCAGGCAGGTGAGCGAGCCAATGCCTGGTGTTTTTTGATGGCTTCTTCTCGCTGATTTTCAAAGAACCTCTCTGACCACCGCTCGCGCAGGATCAGGCCGGCCTGGGCCGGTCGATTTCAGCCGAGAGCCGAATCACTAACTGAAAAGCTGGCACTCATTGACAGCCCCTGGCTACGGCCAAAATCTACTTACGATAGCATATTTTTACGGGCGAAGCAATGACAAAATGTGTCACCATCGCGGGCTGGCTGCCGCGTGTGGCTTAAACTCCCGCACGACCGTGTTTTGGCGCTGATTGCGGCGCGTTGATTCCTGAGCGCTGATGGCTGAGGCTGAGTGCTCTTCCCCAATTTGGAAATTTTGGCAACCCTGGCAATCTTTGGCAATTTTCTTCAATTGACATGTCTCGAAACGAGATTTATCGTCTTCAGCAACTCTGCTTTTGGAATTTTAAACTCACCCCCTTGTTAGCCGCCTGCCTTCCGGCTCCGGGCGCTGTTGTGCCGTACTGACCTTACAAAAGAGGTAAATTGCCATGCATCAAAGAGCCGCGCGCTGGCTGCTGGTTGTGCTGTGCTGTTACGGTTTTGCTCTTGCCCAGAGCTCTCCCGACCTGGAACAGGGAATGAAGGCTTTTGGCTCATATTCAGGCGGCGGCATCGATCACGTCAGCCTGAGCAACGGCAATGTGTTTGTGCAGGCGAATCTGTTCGCCTATTCCCAGCGCGGCGGAGAACTGGCTTATCCGGTCATCCTCCAGTACAACAACAAAAATTTCAGCATGTACCAGACGCCCTGTCTTCCCGGAACCAAGCTGGGAACTATTACATGTCCATTGCGGATCACCATCCTTTTTGGCCCCAATCCGCTGCGTTCCCAAGATAGGAGTAACGGCAACAGCGCCACCGTGGGGTATGAAGGGCTGGCAACCGTCGGCAGCAGCGGCAGGATTGATACCGGCTTGCAACTGAATGGCAGCGAGATATACGTTTCAACATCATCCGTGGTGACTCCCGACGGCTCCACTCACCAGTTAGTCAAGACTGATTCGGGCATGACCACGGTGGATGGTTCCGGTTTCTCCACGAACAGCAACGGCAGTCTTTTCGGTCGCAACGCAACCATGCTCTCAAGTACTCTCGCGGAAGACCGTAATGGGAACCAGATTTCAATGAACAGCTCAGGGGATTGGGTGGATACAGTTGGCCGCCCGATTCCACCGGCTCCCGTGCTTGCGCCCACCACTGTGACTCCGCCGGCCAGCACGGCCAGCCTGGGAGCATGCCCTGTTCTGAACTACTCCTTTCAGCCGGTAAGCTATGCCTATACCTGGAACCTGCCCACCACGAATGGGGGCACGCTCCCTCTGGTGCTGTGTTATACCAGCGTTTGGGTGCGTACAGGGACATCGACAAGCGCACCTCTTATTGACGTGAATCAGGCGTTCTATATGCTGCAAAGCGTAGTCTTGCCCGACAACACCTATTGGGCTTTCCAATACAATGCCGCCGATCCCAACACCAGCACATCTCTTAGCAATGGCGACCTGCTGAAACTCACCTTCCCCACCGGGGGCAGTATTACTTACACCTGGAACGGGTCAACGGGATCGAGTGGATCGACCCTTGCAGGCTGCGGTATAGGAAATGCGGTGCAAACCCGGACGGTGGACGCCAATGACGGCTCCGGTCCTCAGTTGTGGAGATACACGGCCGGCGCGGTCAGCATGGTGAACGGGCTGCAGACCCAGGCTCTCACCGTCACCGACCCGCTGGGGAACGATACCGTCCATACTTTCACTGCCCTGGGCGATGGCGTGATCGCCAGTTGCTCTTTGTATGAGACCAAGACCCAGTATTACCAGGGCTCGCAGGGCGCGGGCGCGTTGCTCAAGACGGTGCAAACTGATTACCAGTGGACTCAGAATCCTTATGATTCGGCAGTGATCGGCGGCGGCGTTCAATCAGACGCGACCAGCATCATCAACGTATTCCCCAAGCATGTGATCACCACGCTACCCAACGGGCTGGTCAGCGAAGTCGACACCATTTACGACAATTCCATTAGCTACCACGGGGCGCTGGATGGCATCACCTCGAACACTAAAGAATGCCCCCCAACCGACCCCGGCGGGAATGATAACAGCGACTGCCATTACTACTTTTACACCGCTCCAACCACCAAGCCGGTCACGAACTACACCGCCTCATATGGCAAGCCGACTACCGTAAGCGAGTATGACTGGGGTCAGGGCTCGCACGGTCCGCTGCTGCGGCAGACGCTCACCACCTACCAATGGCAGGTCAAGAGCGCCTATCTCACAGCCAATCTTATGGACCTCCCGGCCTCGGTCAAGACGCTGGATGGCGCGGGGCATCTCTGCGCGGAAACAGATTACTTCTATGATGAGCCAGGGTATCTGAGCACGCCCAGCCCGGCCATTACTACCCAGCACATCACGCCCACGACTGTCCGCGGCAACCTGACCACCGTTGACCGCAAACTCAGCAATACCCCGTGCGCGGCCTCGGCAAGCTGGACGGACGTGATCAGCCACAACTATTGGTTCGACACGGGAGAGCTGCAGTCCTCCACCGATCCTCTGGGCCATGCCACTACGCACCTTTATGATGTTGCCTACGCCGGAGCGTATCCTACGCAAACCTGCAACGCCCTGGGACAGTGCGTCAGCGGCACCTATGATTTCAATACCGGGCTGCCGGCCAGCTTCACCAATGAGAACGCCACCACGCCCGCCAGTGGCAACAGTATGGGCGATGCGGCGCACACCAGCACCTTCTCTTATGACAATGTTTGGCGCTTGACGCAGGCGCTCTCGCCGCCGGATCTCGCCAATAACAACGCGCAGGACTACAGCAAATTCAATTACCCCCCAACCGCCACCTTCCCGGAGACGGTCACGCGCCAGAAGAGCATTACCAGTGGGCTGACTGATACCTTGACCGCCAATTTTGACGGCCTGGGTCGCACATTTGAGACGGATCACATTATGCCCGCCGGCCCGCCGGCAGTCGTACATACGGATTACAATCTGCGCGGCGAAGTCGCCAGCGTCAGCAATCCGTATTTCAGCCAGACCGATCCAACCTACGGCGCCACACAAACCGAGTATGACGCTCTCGGACGCGTCACCCAGGTCACGGCGCAGGATGGAAGCGTTTCCAAGATTGACTACGGCCAGTATCCAACCGTGACCACCACCGATCAGGCCGACAACATGCGCCGCACGCGCACGGATGCTCTGGGGCGGCTGGTGGAAGTGGATGAGCCTGGCGCTGGAGCAAACTCTCCCGGCGTTGCAGGAACAGGTACCATCAACATCTCGGGGGCGCTGGCCAGCTCTACCAGCAGCGGTACCCAGGCGACCGGCTCATTCACAGTGAACGGCGTGGAAGGCGTATACTTCAAGCCCAAAGCCTGTGTTCCGGACCAGAACACCGGCCTCGAAGACTGCTCCGGCCCCAGCACCACCTACGATTCGGGAGGCGTGAGCGTGACGGTGAATGGATTCACCTCAAGCGCCAGCTATTTCTCCAGTAGCACCGCCGCCGGGTTGGCTTCCGCGCTGGCGGCTGGATTCAATGTTCCCGGCTCGCCGGTTTCGGCCAGCTATCCCGGTTCGGGCAGCAAGGTAACTCTCACTGCGAACCAACCGGGCCCGGACTATGCGCTCTCGCAAAGCTCATTCACGAATAATGTAGCGACATTTGGCGGTCCATCATTTTCATCCACTCTCTCGGGTAGCACTCTGACCGGCGGCGTCTTTCCGGTAACCACCTATGATTCCGGCACGCTCACTGTCACGGTCGACGGATTTCAGGCCAGCGCTTCTTACAGTCAGAGCCTCACGAACAATGCTGCGGACCTGACGAATGTGCTGATAAGGGCCCTGAATGCCGCCGCATCGCCGGTAACGGCATCGCCTGCGGGGAGCACGTCGATCACCCTGACGGCAAAAAGTGTGGGCACCGTAACGGATTACGCGGTGACCGGCAGTTCCACCCGGTCTTTCACGGTGACGAGCACCACGCTGGCCAACGGCGCTAACGCAGGCGGGCTTTATGCTCCGTTGGTCACGCTCTATCAATACGACGCGCTCGGCAACCTGCTCTGTGTGGAGCAGCACGGCGGCGTGTCCGGCACGGGCTGCAGTTCCGCGCCGAGTTCGGACGCCACCAGTCCCTGGCGCGTGCGCCGCTTTACCTACGACTCATTGGGCCGGCTGCTCACGGCGCATAATCCTGAGTCGGGAACCATCACCTACAGTTACGACCTTGACGGCAACCTGCTGCAGAAAACCTCGCCCGCGCCCAACCAGACCGGCACGGCCACCCAGACCATCAGCTATTGCTATGACCCGCTGCATCGTGTGACCGGCAAGGCTTATTCGGCGCAATCGTGTCCGCTGGCTTCGCCCGCGGTTACCTACGCCTACGACTCCGGTCCCAATGCCATAGGCCATCTCACCGGCGTGACCGATCAGGCGGGCTCGGGTTCCTACAGCTATGACACGCTGGGGCGACTCGCGAGCGAGACCCGCGTGATCAATGGAGTCTCGAAATCGCTCAGCTACGAGTACAACCTCGACGGTTCTCTGAAGGCGCTGCACTATCCCAGCGGCGCGGTCGTGACTTACACGCCCGATTCCGCCGGACGCTTTACTGCCGCAGTGGACAGCGTCAACAGCATCAATTACGTGACCTCGGCTGCGTACCAGGCGGACGGGCAGATGACCGGATTTGTGAGCGGCAATGGAGCGGCATTGGGCGGGATTGCCAGCGCCTTCACTTACAATAAACGCCTGCAGCCGGTGAATATGTCGGCCACGTCTCCCAGCCAGACCGTGTTTTCCATCGGCTATGATTTCCATGCCGGGAACGGCACAGCCGGAAGCGGCACGGACAACGGCAATGTCTGGAGTATTTTCAACTACCGCGACCGTACGCGCGACCAGAGCTTTACTTATGACCAATTAAACCGCCTCACTTCGGCTCAGAACGCGGGTACCAACTGCGCCGCTGCCACCCTGAACGGCAAAACAGAGTATTGGGGCAACAGTTACGGCTATGATGCCTGGGGCAATCTGACCGACAAAACCATCACTAAATGCGGTGCGGAGAATTTCCATCCGGGAGCGGCCTCAGTCAACAACCAGTTGCCTGGGTACGGCTACGATGCCGCCGGGAACATGACGTCCGACCCGACCGATGGCGTCAGCTCCACGTACGATGCTGAAAACCGAATCTCCACCGCCAACACACCGCAAGGGGTGTTTACTTACACGTATGACGCTGACGGCAATCGCGTGGAAAAATCCGGCGGCGGCACGGGTACGCTCTACTGGTACATGACGCCGGGAATTGTTGCCGAATCCGATCTCGCCGGCAATTTAAAATCTGAGTACGTGTTCTTCGATGGCGAGAGAGTGGCCCGTCGCGATTACCCAACGGGCTCGGTGGCATACTACTTCTCAGACCATCTAAAAACCGCTTCCGTGGTGACGGGCTCAGCCGGAAATGTCACCGCCGAGTCTGATTATTACCCCTGGGGCGGCGAGCTTCAGTTCGTCAACAACGACTCGAATCACTACAAATTCACCGGCAAAGAACGCGATACCGAGTCAGGGCTAGATAACTTCGGCAAACGCTATTACGGTTCCAGCATGGGGCGATTCATGTCCCCCGATCCTCTGCTGAACTCTGCCCAGCCGTGGAACCCGCAAACCTGGAATCGATACTCTTACACGCTAAACAATCCACTTCGTTACACCGACCCTCTTGGGTTGTACGTGTGGGGCAATTGCTCAGGCTCCGCCGATCAGTGCAAGGCCGATCAGCAGCGATTTAGGGACTCCATCACCAAGGCGCAAGATGCTCTTAAGAACCTTGATCCAAAATCGAAAGAGGCCAAAGAGCTGCAAAAGACCCTCAACAAGCTTGGAGAAGAAGGAAAGGGGAACATCAAAATCAATTTCGGCGATGCTGGCAAAACGAACGGAGTGTCGAACCTGGGCAGGACAGTGGGCAACAGCATCACGATCAATTACGACGCAGTCGATTCGGTGAAGAGCGATTACCACCTGAACGCGTCAGAGGCCTCTGCGCTAGATGCCGGTGTAACGACGCACGAAGGTACACACGCCGGAAGCGGGCCGAGCATCTTGGGATTCGTCGGTATGCGAGGAGAACATGCCGCGTACTTCACGGAATCGGTGACGTATGAGGGCCTTCACAACACCGACCGACCGTTCCAATTATGGAATGAAAGCTGGCTTGCCGTGGATCGGCAGACGTTGGAGCAAAATCGAGAAAGCGCTATCCAGAATGCCATCCATCCGCCAAAGCAGCAGGAACAGAAGCCGGAGAACCAACAATGAGACTGATTATGCGAGCAGTCTCGTGTTGCGTTCTTCTCGTCACCGGCTGTGTACTGTGCTGGGGACAAAACTCAGTGAATCCGGTCGAGGTAGCCCTTTGCAATCTGTACCAGCATCCCAAAGAATATGCTGGCAAGATGGTCAGGGTGCGAGGGAGCTCGGTCAGTGATCTTCACATCCAGGATACGCTCCACGATTCGCCTGCTGTGTCCTGCCCTGCCTATATGCGAATCGTCGTTGTGTTCCCCGATCAGGTGAAGCACGCGCCTGGGTTTCAGCTCATTCGAGATGATTCGTACAAGAAGCTGTATGAGGCCCTACACTCCAAAGGGCCTATTCACATCGATGCAACCTATGAAGGCCGCTTTGATCCGGTGTTCGTTTGGCGCGAGCACAAACGGATCAAAGTCGCTGAGGGCAACGAAACCGGTTACGGAAAGAGACACGAATACGATGGCCGAATAGTGCTTCGCCAGGTTTCCGATGTATGGGCAAAACCGCTTCCACGTAAGTGACATGGGTCAGACCGAATCGAAATGATCTTGCAAATGCGAGAGCGAGCGCCCGTGCTCACAGTCGCACTTACGATCATGCTCTCGGCGACGAGCTGGGCGACAAATAAAACCGCGACGCCGGCAGTGAAAGCCGACCGCGTGGTGATCGTGAAGAGCACGCATATGCTGACGCTGATGAGCCACGGCCAGGTGCTGAAAACTTACAAAGTCTCGCTGGGACGTGGAGGCAGCGGAGCGAAGAATCAATCGGGAGATCGAGAGACGCCGGAAGGCGAGTATGTGATCGACTCCAAGAACCCGCACAGCCGTTTCCATCGTGCCTTGCACATCTCCTACCCGAACGCCCGAGATCGAGATCGAGCGCACAGGCAAGGCACGAGTCCCGGAGGCGATATCGAAATCCACGGCGTCGAGGAGAAGTGGGCCTGGGTTGGTTCGCCCCATCGAGCCGTGGACTGGACGGCGGGCTGCATCGCCGTCACGAACCCGGAGATCGAGGAAATTTACAAACTCGTTCCGGTGGGTACGCCGGTCGAAATCCGCGCCGATGAAAAACCCATCGAGCAAACCGACTACCTAGACCCAAAGACCGGCAACCTGCGCGTGTCGATTCCGATCCCGGCTACGAGGTCAGACCGCCGCTTCCAATAGCTGCCGTTCGCGCGCTAGGGCGTTTAGGAGCGGCGATCTTCGAGAGGGTGAGGCCAAGCAGGTACTCTGCTTCTCAAGAGCGTTGGTGGGCTTAGGATGAGTTTTTTCCTTAGCTGCCGATCCATGGTTCCGGCCCCGACCGCGATGCCCCGTTTTTAGCGTCACAGCGTCACCAGCGAAAAGCGTTCGGTGCTTCGCACCGGGTGGAGGGGTGACACGTCACCCCTGGCGAGGGTGCTGCGCGGTACCGAAGCGGTACTGGGCGGTAACTGCCTGAAACAGCAACGCAGAACCCGAAAAAGCCCGCCGCTGCCGCGTTCTTCCGATACCGCAGGGTAACTTGCTGAATTTAGACGCGGAGAGCGGCCCAGCAGCGTCTAAGCAGAGTAGAAGGTTCGCTTCATGGAAAAGCCGGTTCTACGAAACAAGTCCATCGGCACGAAGGTGAGCGAGGAAGAATACGCGGCGCTGGAGAAGCTGGCGGAAGCGCGCGGGCTGACCTTGAGCGAATGGTTCCGCGAGCTGGCGCTGGCCGAACTCGTTGCTCATCCCGCCGAGAAAGTGATCCTGGCCGAGGTTCTGGCGCTGCGGATGCTCTATCTGAATACGGTGCAGATCCTCGGTTCGGGCCGGGAGCTGACGACGGAGGATCTCCGCAAGCTGATCGAGAAGGTGGACCGGGAGAAGCAGCGCAAAGCCGAAGATCAGGCTCTCCGGGGAAAAATGAGCCAGAGGCGCGCAAACTTGCGCGAGTTTTAGAACCGTGCGAAGGTGCGCTCGAAGGCCAAGATCGAGCGCCTGCGGGCGGAAGGGAAAAAGCAGTGAGTACCAAATGGGGACGAGAGGAAAGCTACCGCTGGCCCAGCGCAAAGCCAGTGTGGACGATCACGGCGCTCGTGCTGGCGGTCGCGGCAACGCTGGCAACGGCGGTTTACCAGTACGGGCAGGATTGGACGTTCCTTCAGAAGAAATATCTGGTGGCCTACGTCAGCAGCGTGTCGCGTCCGTGGCTGAAGGCCGCGCCTTATCCGATGGTGTATCGCATCGAAGGCAAGCAAGAGCGGCTGGCCGTGAATGAGGACTTCAGCGACCCGGCAGTGCTCTCAGGAAAAGCGCGGCTGCAATGGGAGCGGCGCAGCTACAGCAATCCCGATATGGAACGCTGGCTGCGCGAGGCGATCTACGAAGATCAAAAGCCCTGGGAGCTGCTGTTCGCGACCGCGTGGAAAGTCGGCTTGAGTATCTTGCTGGTGGGCCTGGTCATGGCGATCCCGCAGGACCGCCGACGCTTGAGAGTCCGCAAGTATGGACGGCGGACGAAAGGCCCGGAGCTGGTGACGGCGGCGCAGTTCAATCGCACAAATCAATCGGACGGCATCGGCTTTATCACCAAAGAGCGGAGCACGTTCTCTGAGTGGATGCTGGGACGCGAAGGCGGCATGGTGCGCATTCCGCGAGAGCGGGAAAGCTCGCACCTGATGATGATGGGCGACACCGGCGCGGGAAAATCATCGCTCATTCGTCAAATCCTGATGCAGATCGAAGAGCGCGGAGAGACCGCGATCGTGTATGACCCGGCGCTCGAATATACGCCGCAGTTTTACGAGCCAGGGCGGGGCGATGTGATCCTGAATCCGCTGGACGAGCGAATGCCCTACTGGTCGCCGTGCGACGAAGTGCAGTACGAAGCCGAGGCCGAGGGGCTGGCAGCGGCGCTGTTCAAAGACGATCCGCGCACCAATCCGTTTTTCGTGATGGTGCCGCGCCAAATCTTCGCGCACTTGCTGATCGAGCAGCCGAAGCGAACGCCGCAGGAATTACTCGCGATCTTGCGCGACGAGCGCGAACTGGCAAAGCGGTTGAAAGATACCGAACACGCGGCGGCGATTTATCCCGATGCAGGCCCGCAGCGCGGAGGAATGATCGCCACGCTCAACAGCGTATCGAATGCCTTGAAGCTGCTCCCAAAAAAGGAAGAAGCAAAGACGATCTGGACGGCGCTCGAATGGGCGAAGCAGCGGCAAGGATGGCTGTTTATCACCAGTCCCCCGGAGTTCCGCGAGAGACTGCGGCCACTCATCAGCATGTGGCTGGACATGCTGGTGCTGCGCACGATGAACCAGGCGAGGCCAGGAGTGCGCCCGGTGTGGTTCGTTCTTGATGAACTGCAAAGCCTACATTCGTTGCCGCAGTTGCACACGGCGATCACCGAAAGCCGCAAGGCAAGGAATCCCGTGGTGCTTGGCTTCCAGGGCCGCAGCCAGCTTGAAGAGCTGTACGGACGAAAAGCCGAAGCGATGCTGTCGCAACCGGCGACGAAAATCTTTTTACGGACGGACGAGGCGAACTCCGCAAAGTGGATTAGCCAGACCATCGGAGATGTAGAGATCGAGCGGCTGCGGGAGAGCCGCATGGAAGGCCACTTTCCCAAGCAACGCGACTCCCGCAGCTATCAGCTCGAGCGCACGGTCGAGCCGCTGGTGATGCCATCGGAAATCCAGGGCTTGCCCGATCTGCACGGATATCTCAAGAGCGCAAATCTGCTGGTGCGCCTGAGCTTCCCGTATATCGAATTACCAAAACGGCACGAGGCGCTGATCGCGAGAAACATCAAAGGCGAGCAGCTAAAGGAAGAACGTGTGCAGACTGCCGTTCAAGAGTGGCCGACGATCCCGCCGCAACGTGAACCGCAACCGAAGCAGCCACGAGCGCGCGCCGCAGGTGGAGACGATCTGCCCTTCTTGGAGTAGTCACAAATGCTGACGATATCGAAACCGCTGTCATCGGGTCAGGCGCAGGCGTACCACAAAGAAGAGTTTGCGAATGCGCGCGACAACTATTACTCAGAAGGCGAGCGGCGTCAAAGGCGAGTGGCACGGCAAGCTGGCGGCAGCTTGGGGCCTGAGTGGTGAAATGAACGAAGAGCACTTCGCGCGACTCGCAGACGGCCAGCATCCGCTCACAGGTGAGCAACTGGTGCAGCACCGCGCGACGATGGAATACGTCAATGAGCGCGGCGAGAAAATAAAAACAATGGAGCACCGCGCCGGTTGGGATGCGACGTTCAGCGCACCAAAGAGTGTGAGCCTCACGGCGCTAGTTGGTGGTGATGAGCAGGTGCGCGCGGCCCATCGGGAGAGCGTCAACATCGCTCTGAATGAAATCGAGAACTATGTGCAGGCGCGGATCGGCGGCAATCATCCACCGGAGACAACCAGCAAATGGGTTGCGGCCAAGTTCGAGCATGACTCTTCGCGGCCCGTGGACGGCTACGCCGCGCCGCAGCTGCACACGCATGTTGTGTTCTTCAATATGACGGAGCGGGAGAACGGAGAGACGCGCGCTTTGCAGCCGCAGGAGCTTTACCGTTCGCAGCAGTACGCGACGGCCGTATATCGTTCCGAACTGGCGCTGCGCTTAAAAGCACTCGGCTACGAGGTCGAGCAAGGAGCAAGCGGCCAGCCGGAGATCAAAGGCTACTCGCGGGAATACATGGAAGCCAGCAGCCCGCGCAGCCAGCAAATCAAAGAGCATCTGGAAGAGCAAGGCGTCTCCGGCGCCGGGGCCGCGCAGATCGCGGCGCACCAGACGCGCGGCGCCAAGCTCGATATCTCGCATGAAGAAATGCAGCAGCGTCATCAGCAGATGGCGCGGCAGTTTGGAGATCAGCCGCAGCGCGTGATCGAAGAAGCGCGGCAACATCGGCACCAGATCGAGCCACTGACGGAAGAACAGAAGCAGCGCAGCATCGCGCAGGCGCTCACGTACGCGCGGGAAAAGAATCTTGAGCGCGAGGCCGTGGCCGACGAACGCGAACTGATGCGCGATGCGCTCAAGCGTTCCATGGGCGATGCCAGCTTCGCGGAGGTCCGGGCCGAGTTCCAAAATCGGATCGAGCAAGGAGAGCTGATCGAGACCGCGCGCGCCGAGCATGAGCCAGGGCGGGCGTTTACCACGGAAGAGATGATCCACTTCGAGCGCGACAATATCCGGCTCATGCGCGCGGGCCAGAACCAATATGAAACTCTCGCCGACGAAGCGACGCGCCGCGCAATCGCAGAACAACACGCGCATCTGAGCAACAGCCAGCGCGCAGTCGTGGAAGAAATCCTCACGAACCGCGATCAGGTGATGGCGCTCGAAGGCGCGGCGGGAACCGGCAAAACTACTTCTTTAGCCGCTATCCGTGAAGCCGCCGAGCGCGACGATTACAAGGTGAAGGGTTTCGCGCCCACGTCGCGCGCGGCGCACAAACTCGCAGAGGCCGGAATCGAATCGAGCACGCTGCAAAAACATCTGGCGCGCGGAGAGCAAGTGCAGAGCGGAGAAAAGCATCTCTACGTGCTCGACGAATCGAGTCTCGCCAGCACCAAACAGATGAACGAGTTTTTACATCGGCTCTCAGCGGACGACCGAGTGCTGCTGGTGGGAGATGTGCGCCAGCATGAAGCTGTAGAAGCGGGCAGGCCCTATCAGCAGTTGCAGGAAGCGGGAATGCACACCGCGCGATTAGATGAGATCGTGCGGCAGAAAGACCCGGCGCTCAAAGAGGCCGTGGAGCAACTCGCCCGCGGCGAAGTCAGAGAGGCCATCGAAAACTTAGACCAACAAGGCCGGGTGCATCAGATCGAGGACCGCGACACGCGGCTAACTGCCATCGCGGAAGAATACGCGCGGCAACCGGAAGGAACCCTCGTCATCTCGCCGGATAACGAATCGCGCCGCGCGTTGAATGAGCTGATCCACGTCGAGATGCAGGAGCGCGGAGCCGTCAGCCAAGATGAGCACAAAGTCCGAGTGCTGGACGCGCGGCAGGAGATGACCGGAGCAGATCGAGCCTGGGCCACGCAATACGAAGCAGGCGATGTGGTGCGCTACTCGAAAGGCAGCAAGACGCTCGGCATCGACGCGGGAGAATACGCGCGTGTCACAGATGTTGACCGAAAGACAAATCAGATTACGGTCGAACGCGAGAACGGCGAAGACATCAGTTACGATCCGCGCCGCTTGCAAGGTGTGACGCTGTACCGCGAAACCGAGCGCAGCTTCGCCGAGAGCGACCGCGTGCAGTTCACAGCGCCATCGAAGGAGCTGCACGTTGCCAATCGCCAGCTTGGCACCATCGAGAAAATCGACGACGCCGGCGACGTGGAAATCCGTACCGATTCGGGACGCGCGGTCTCGTTCAACATCTCTGAGCATCCACATCTCGATTATGGTTATGCAGTGACCAGCCACAGCAGCCAGGGCCAGACCGCCGACCGCGCGCTGATCCACGTGGACACCGAGAAAGGCGAGCAACTGGTGAATGCGCGCATGGCTTACGTGTCCGTTTCGCGCGCCCGTTACGATGCCGAGATTTACACCAACAACAAAACCGATCTGGCGCACCATCTCAGCCGCGACGTGTCGCAGCGCACGGCCACCGAGGAGCACGAACCGGCAATCGCGCAGAAGATCGGCCCGCAGTCAGTCGCTCACGATCACACTCAAGAACACGCGGCAGCGGCAGCAGCGCAAGGCCAATCCCACGGACAAGGGCAAGGAATCGGGAGAGTAACGCAGCCCAAAGTAACATCTCTCATTTTTTCCGCAGGGAGTGTACGGAGCGCGGGAGACAAGTCAAGGCTCTCCGCTTCGCTCCGATGAACGCGCACAAAACGCGCGGCCTTGACTAATCTCCCCTTATGCGCTCCTGTGTTGCTTCCAGCTAGGAAAAAATGAGAAGAAAAAATGGGAGGGAGAACCGAACGGCGAAGAAGGCGCGCGCTCAGGAAAAAAGCGCGCGCAACTTTTTAGGAAGCGCGGGCCTCAGAGCCTTGCGCCGTGCTGAGTGAATTAATCAGGCGAATAACCGCGCGCTGATCCTTCTGCGGCAACCCGGCCATCTGTTGAAACTTCCGCCAAAGCCGCCGACTCTCCGGGTCACTGTTGAGCTTTTCAAAGTTAGATACCTCGCGCGCCTGCGGTTTGATACCGAGCAACTCATCAGAGCTGATCTTGAGCGCACGCGCCAACCGTGCAACCAAAGGCGCAGGCGGAAAGCCCAGCCCGGTCTCGTAATAGGAAATAGCGCGTTGCGTGGTACGTGCTGCCTTTGCAAGCTGCACTTGGCTCATGTCCTGCGCCTTGCGAAACGTCATTAGACGCACACCAAAGTCTGATCCGCCCGAGTTCTTCGCCGTTTTCTTTCGTGTCACATCCGGGATTGTAAGGCGCATTCTGCAAACCTCAGTGGAAAACACTTGTTGACCGCATATACAAATATGTATAACCTTCTGTACGAGTTTAATAGGTTCCTTCGATACCAAGAAATGTTTATTTTTCTCTTGACAGGTTTTTCCGAGGAAGCCTGAAACCGAGCAGAAGGAGAACACAACAGGATGGCGCGACTCCCGGATGAGATCGTAGAGCGCATCAGACGGGAAATCTCAGTGCAACGGCTGGCCGAGGCGCGCGGCATCAAGCTGCGGCGCGTGGGCAAGAACCTGATGGGCCTGTGCCCCTTCCACCAAGAAAAAACTCCTTCGCTCTCGATTACGCCGAGCGTGAATAAATGGCACTGCCTGGGATGCGGCAAAGGCGGCACGGCGATTGATTGGGTGATGTGCGCCGAGGGCGTGAGCACGCGCCATGCGCTCGAAATGTTGAGCCGCGATCTGGTGCCAATGACTTCCAGCGGAGGACCGCCGCCGAAGAAAAGCACGGTGCCGAAACTGCCGCCGCTGATCGTTGGTCCAGTAAACCAGCGCACCAACGACGACAAAAAACTGCTTGAGATCGTGGTGAGCTACTACCACAAGACCTTGAAGGAGAAACCGGACGCGCAGCAGTATCTCGTTAAGCGTGGCCTGCAATCAGCGGAAATGGTGGAGCACTTCCGCCTGGGTTACTCCAATCGCACACTCGGATATCACATGCCGGCATCGAACCGTCTCGCCGGCGCGGAGCAGCGCGGACGCCTGACCGAGCTAGGCATCTACCGCGAGAGCGGACACGAGCACTTCTCCGGTTCGCTGGTGATTCCGATCTTCAACCTGGACGGCGACGCAGTGCAGATGTACGGACGCAAGATCACGGCGAACCTGCGCGCGGGAACACCCGATCACTTGTATCTGCCGGGACCGCTGCGCGGCGTGTGGAACGAACAGGCGCTCATCGCGTCGAAAGAAATCATCTTGTGCGAGGCGTTGATCGACGCGCTGACCTTCTGGTGCGCGGGCTATCGCAACGTGACCACGATTTACGGAGTGAACAACTTTACCGACGAGCTGCGCGCGGCGCTCAAGCACCACGGCACCAAGAGAATTTACATCGCTTACGACCGCGACGACGCGGGAGCGCGCGCGGCCCAGGCCCACGGCGAAGAACTCATGAGCCTGGGCATCGAGTGTTTCCGGGTGCAGTTTCCCAAAGGCAGCGTGAAAGACGCGAACGAATGCGCGCTCAAAACAACGCCCGCCGCCAAGATACTCGGAATCTTGCTGCATAGCGCGGCATGGTTGGGCAAAGGCAAGCGTCCCGCCGTGAATGTTCCCAAGCCGCTCAAGCTCGAAGTGCCGCACGAGATCGAGGAGGCAAAAACACAAACAGATCAGGAGGAGCGAAGCGCCCACGTGAAAAAAGACATCCCTTCCCCCGACAACCAAAAACCGGCAGCTAAAGAAAAAATAGCAAGCGAGATTCCAACTCCATCGCTTCGAGCCGAGAGAATTTTTCCTTTAGCCGCCAATCCTGAAAGCGCGCAGCCGGAAGAAGCGCCGCAGGAGCAACGCCCGATGCCGCTGTCCTCACCAGCCGAGCCGCTGGTGAAAATCGAAGGCGAGGAAATCACGGTCACCATAGGCGCGCGCACGTACCGCGTGCTTGGCTTGGAGAAGAACACCAGCCGGGGCGTCATGCGGGTGAACGTCAAAGTATCAGGCCGCAACCTGCGCGGCGAGTACTGCTATCACGGCGACACGCTGGACATGGAGAGCTTCCGGCAGCGCGCGGCCTTCACCAAGCAGGCAGCGCACGAGCTGGCGGTGAAGGAAGAGACGATCCACGCGGACGTAGGCAAGCTGTGGACGAAACTCGGAGACTTGCAGCGAGAGCACATCAAAAAGACGCTGGAGACTCCGCAGGAAGAAACCATCATGAATGCCGAAGAGCAAACGGCGGCGCTCGACCTGCTGCGCGATCCGCGCCTGCTGGACCGCGTGCTCTCCGACTTCGACAAGTGCGGAGTGGTGGGCGAAGAGACGAACAAGCGAGTTAGCTATCTGGCCGCCGTCTCGCGTCTGTTAGACAAACCGCTGGCTATCGTGGTGCAGTCCTCATCTTCTGCGGGTAAAAGTTCGCTGATGGAAGCGGTCCTCGACTTCATGCCGGAAGAGCAGCGCGAGGAATACTCCGCCATGACCGGACAGGCGCTCTTCTACATGGGGCAAAAAAACCTGAAGCACAAAATCCTGGCCGTCTCGGAAGAAGAAGGCGCGCAGCGCGCGGCCTACGCGCTCAAACTCTTGCAGAGTGAAGGCGTGCTGAAAATCGCCTCGACCGGCAAAGACCCGGTGAGCGGCAAGCTGGTGACGCATGAATACATCGTGGAAGGCCCGGTGATGATCTTCCTGACCACCACGGCCCAGGAAGTGGACGAGGAGCTGGTCAATCGCAGCATCGTGCTCACGGTGAATGAGGAGCAGGAACAGACGCGCGCCATCCATCAGAAGCAACGCGAAGCGCAGACCATCGAGGGGCTATGGGCGCGGCGCGAACGGCAAAAGATCGTGAAGCTGCATCGCAACGCGCAGCGGCTCTTGCGGCCCATCGCCGTAGTCAACAATCACGTGCATGACAATCCCGACTTCCCCGACCACATGACCAGGACACGGCGCGATCACATGAAGTTCCTGACTCTGATCGAAACCATAGCTTTGTTGCACCAGCACCAGCGGGAAATCAAAACCGACACGCGCGACGGCGAGACGCTGGAATACATCGAGGCCACCAAAGAGGACGTGAAGCTGGCGCGGGAGCTGGTGCGCCAGGTCCTAGCGCCATCGCTGGACGAACTGCCAGCGCACACGCGGCGCTTGCTGGTGCGGATCGAGACGATGGCCCAGGGAGAATGCGAACGCTTGCAGGTGGAATCCTCCGAGTACCGTTTCACGCGGCGCACGGTGCGGCAGTTCACGCGCTGGGGTGACACGCAGTTGCGCTTGCATCTGCGGCGACTCGAAGAAATGGAATATCTGATGGTGCGGCGCGGCGGTCCTGGGCAGACGTTCGTTTACCAGTTGCGCTTCGACTACGACGGCAACCGCGCGGGCTTAGAGGGCAACTGCGCGGGGGTAAATGGCGACTGCGCGGGGGGTGCGCGGGTACTGCGCGGGGGTGCTGAAAGCGAACCATCGGCAGCAACCACGCGGGCAAACGCGACAACCGCGCGCGTTTCCGAAAACACTTATAGGGGAATCGCAGCAGCAGACCCGAAAAACCGCGTCATAGCTCAATCCAAGCCCAACGGCAGAGCGCACGTTGCGGGGGTGAAGTAATGGCGCGCGTGACCACGAAGCGCAAGCCCGAGGCCGATCCGCAGACGCCGCTCGAAGTGCTCATGCACGAGCACCTGAACGCGCTGCGGGTGCGCGCCTACTCCGAGCACACGATAAAAAACCGGCTGGTGCACATCGGCTTCTTTATCCGGTGGGCCTATGAACACGGCTTGCGTGAGCCAATCGAAATCACGCGGCCCGTGCTCGAACGTTACCAGCGGTATCTCTTCTACTATCGAAAAAAGAACGGTGAACCGCTGACCTTCCGCAGCCAGCACTCGCGGCTGGTTCCCTTGCGCGTGTGGTTCAAGTGGATGACGCGGCAGAATCACATCCTGCACAACCCGGCATCGGAGATCGATCTGCCGCGCGTGGGGCGCACGTTGCCGAAAAATATCCTCTCGCCGCAGGAGATCGAACTGGTGATGTTGCAGCCCAACCTTGCCGATCCGCTAGGACTCCGGGACCGCGCCATCCTGGAAGTAATCTACGCAACCGGACTGCGCCGCCTTGAGATAGTGAATCTCAAACTGTTCGATCTTCAACTCGACCGTGGGCTAGTCGTGGTGCGCCAGGGCAAGGGCAAGAAAGATCGCTACGTGCCCATTGGCGAACGCGCGACGGCATGGCTTCAGAAGTACATCGCGGAAGCGCGGCCACAGCTTGCCATCGAGCCGGACGACTTCACGGTGTTTCTGACCGCCGAGGGTGAACCGTTCAGCCGCGATCATCTCACGTGGACGGTGCGCACTCACATCGTGAATGCCCAAATCGGGAAGGTGGGGGCATGTCACTTGTTGCGGCATTGCATGGCCACGCACATGCACGAGAACGGCGCGGACATCCGGCACATTCAAGTGATCCTTGGGCATGAGGACATCAAGACCACGCAGATTTATACGCACGTTGCGCTGCGCGCGCTGCAACAGGTGTATGCCGCCACGCATCCCGCCGCGTTCCTCGAAAAAGAAAAAGCGCCGCAGCTTCCCAAAACGGAAACGTCCTGGCCCGGCGATCCGACCGCTGCCGACCTGGTGATTGCGCTTGATCGTGAAGCCGATGAGGACCGCGAAGAGCAGTAGCGAAGCCCCATCCAGCAAAGTACAATCTAAACCGTGCTGTTAGCGGCTAAAGAAAAAATGCTCTCTCCGTTCGTGCCGTGGTGCGCGGAAACGTGCATCAACGCGCACGAGTCTGAGGGCGAAAAACCGCATCAGGGGGTCGCGACCAAAAAATCAGCACACTTCTTAGGGCGTGACGTTTGCAACTCCACAACTGCATTAGGGTTGCGCGGGCAGGCGGCGTTAAACCGCATCAGGTCACGTTGTACCGGCAAGGAGCGGGATACAGAATCCGGCCTCGATTACTTCGGCGCGCGCTATTACTCGAACGGCTTGGGCCGGTTCATTACGCCGGACTGGGCTGCGAAGGCGGTGGATGTGCCTTATGCGGAGTTCAGCGATCCGCAATCGCTGAATTTGTACAGCTACGTACGCAACGTGCCGACGACGAAATTCGATGCCGATGGGCATTGCTTGGAGGACGCATGCGTCATAGAAGGGATTGTGGTCGGCGGCATGGAGGTATCCGCATATCTCGCGAGCCCATCCGGACAGCAGGCTCTGCGTGCAGGGGCCCATTTGTTTGACGCAGCAACGTCTTGGGCAGCGCAGAAGGGATTGCAGGGGATTCATGCACTCAAGAACGTGCTTTCGAGTAAGGCGGCGCCTGCCAGCAATCCAGCGCCAGGCACACAGACTAAGACCAGCGATCCTGCAAGACCGGGAACTCTTGGAAAACCCGACCACCAACAAACGGTTAAAGACGAAGCTGCTCGAATTGGTGGGAAGACTGAAGTTAAAATACCTACGCCGGGTGGTAGCAAAGAATCTCGGAGAGCTGATGCAGCCGAAACGAATGAGGATGGCAGTTACAAAGCAGGCGGCAAGATTGTGCAGGTGATCCGGCCAACTCCCGCCGGTAACGCGCCCCAACGAGAAAAACAGGCAGCTCAAGACATCGAAAATGCTACGGGCGTAAAACCAGAGTTGGTTCCGGTGCGCCCAGTCCCGGACAAACAGGAGCAGAAATAGCATTGGGCAGGCAAATCCAGTTTCATATGTTAGGTAGCGACTGTAAGGAGTTCGTTCAATTTATCCAGAATCGCGATCCGGTAATAGTGATTCAATGGATATCCGAATCTCAGGAAATAGAAGAAACGAAAGACGCATGCGCAAAAGGGGGTTGGTATTGTTTGTGGAATCAGCAAATCCTGCTCTCGCTGAAGCGCACGTACATCCGAGAGTCCGACCGTGGTCCTTATTACCGTGTCGACAGCGCTTTGCCAGTCATTGAGTTTTCCTATACGCCCACTGAACAGCTTTGGAACAGAAGGGCTGCACTGATACAGGGACGCTTATGGGCTGGTTTTGAGAATGAGAGTAAAGAGTTCGCAAAATGGTATGGTGCCCTTGTGCGTTGGATACAGCGTAACTTTATCAAAAATCCAGTTCCACTCCTGGGTGGATATTTGGGGCCAGCGGCTTACAACTGGTATTTAAAAGGCGGGCTATTGCTGCCTGGATTCCAGCCTCCGACCACAGCACAATGGCTATCTTGGGCCGCAGCGCAGGACGCTCATCGCGTTACGGCGCCTCGGAACCCATGCTAACCTCGGAAGGGTTACAGGACGCGGCAGAAAGCGCGAAAAGTAGCGCGGAGTATGAGCAGTGGCGCAAAGAGAGCCTCGCAGAAGAAATAACAGTGGCAAGCGAGGTCAAGATTCAGTTCAATGTGGATCCTCGTGAAGAGCGAGGCGTTAAAACAGAAACAGTTTGGGCGAATCCTGTCGGGCAGGGACGCTTTCGAATACTCAGTAATCCATTCTTCAGTTTCGGGGTAAGCGCCGACGACGTCGTAACTGCTGAGGAAGCCGATGGGATATTAAAATTTCAGCAAGTCGTTGCACGAGGAGGGCATTCCAGCTACAGGGTCTACCTGCAAGGCGATCGCACGATTCATGGTCCTGATTTCCGCGCTTACTGGGAACCCATTTCTGCACAAGGTCGACCTTCAAAAATGCTAATGACCGTTTTGTCTCCGTAGACATACCGCCCGGAAAAAACGTGGTTGAGATTTATCGATTGTTCGAGCGCGGGGAGGAAGATGGCATCTGGGCCTTTGAGGAGGTTCATTATGGTGGGGACCACTCGACGAAGAACCACCTGGTTCTTGTTAGGCGAGTTGGTGGGGGTCGCGCGGTTTGAACCTGTTCTTCTGTCCCTCTGAAAAGCTTAATGCCGATATTTCTGAATTCGGGTACTCGGTTGCGCTCAATAACACCAACTGACCGGGAACAAAATCTAGAAAGCAAGACGGGGTCGAACTAACTGGGAGTGCAACTTGACGATTTATCCAGATGACGAAAATGGCAATGTGCTTCGTGACATGGAGGCACATGGTGACGACTTAACTAAACCGCGCAATATCGACTTCGTCGTCGTTTTTGCTCATGCAAGTTTGGCTGAACAGTTTGCACAACACTTTCGCGAACTGGGATATGCGGTTTCGGTCCAGGATACCGAGACAGAAGAGGATTTTCGTTGGGATGTGATTGTCGTTAAACACATGGTACCCACCTATGAAGGGATCACTGATTTTGAAAACGTTCTGCAATCCGTTGCAGACCGTTGGGAAGGGCACAATGATGGTTGGGGCTTTTTCTCCGAGCCGATTGCAAACTGAGAGGAAAGGGAACTTGGCGGAGGCTCAGCTACGATTACAATCTCGACGGCTCGTTGAAGGCGCTGCATTATCCAAGTGGCGCGGTCGTGACTTACACTCCCGATTCCGCCGGGCGCTTCACCTCCGCCGTCGATAGCGTCAACAGCATCAATTACGTGACCTCGGCTGCGTACCAGGCGGACGGCCAAATGACCGACTTCGTGAGCGGCAATGGAGCGGCATTGGGCGGGATTGCCAGCGCCTTCACTTACAATAAACGCCTGCAGCCCGTGAACATGTCGGCCAGCACTCCCAGCCAAACCGTGTTTTCCATCGGCTACGATTTCCATGCGGGCACCGGCACAGCCGGAAGCGGCACGGACAATGGCAATGTCTGGAGTATTTTCAACTACCGCGACCGCACGCGCGACCAGAGCTTTACTTATGACCAATTAAACCGCCTCACTTCGGCCCAGAACGCGGGTACCAACTGCGCCGCCAGCACCGTGAACGGCAAGACCGAGTATTGGGGCAACAGTTAACTCCTGGCCCAAAGCCGGATGAGTCGTTCCTTCAGTACTTGGGCATTTTGGGGTCGATGCGATCGGCCCAGGCCAGAATGCCTCCAGCCAAATTGCTGACGTTCTGGAATCCGGCCTGGCGGAGGAAGCCTACGGCCCGGGCGCTGCGCGCGCCCGAGCGGCAATGCACGACCATCTCCCGCGAGGGGTCGAGTTCTTGCACACGCTTCGGCAGGTCGTTCAGCGGAATCAAGTGGCCGTTGATGTTGCAGATCTTGTACTCGTGGGGCTCGCGCACGTCGAGGATAAAGACGTCTTCCTTCGCGTCCAGCTTCCTTTTGAGGTCCTCCACGCTGATTTCGGGCACGGCGTTCTGGTTCACCGGTTTCTCCTCTCCGCGCAGTCCGCAGAACTGTTCGTAGTCGATCAGTTTAGTAACTGTGGGGTTGGTTCCGCAAACCACGCAGTCGGGATTTTTGCGCAGCTTGAGCTCGCGAAACTTCATGCCCAGGGCGTCCACCAGCAGCAGGCGGCCGATAAGCGGGTCGCCGAAGCCGAGGATCAGCTTGATGGCTTCCGTCGCCTGGATCAGGCCCACCAGTCCCGGCAAGATGCCCAGCACGCCGCCTTCGGCGCATGAGGGAACCAGGCCGGGTGGCGGCGGCTCAGGATACAGGCAGCGATAGCACGGACCTTCTTTGGTGGCGAACACGCTAGCCTGCCCCTCAAAGCGGAAAATGGAGCCATAGACGTTGGGCTTCCCGGTGAAGACGCAGGCGTCGTTAACCAGAAAGCGCGTCGGGAAGTTGTCAGTCCCGTCAACGATGATATCGAAGTCCTTGAAGATCTCCAGCGCGTTCTGGCTGGTGAGCCTGGTCTCAAAGGATTTGACATTGACGAATGGATTGATGGCCGCGATCTTCTGCCGCGCTGACTCCAGCTTGGGGCGGCCGACGTCACTGGTGAAGTGGATCACTTGGCGCTGCAGGTTGGTGAAATCCACTACGTCGAAGTCGACTAGCCCAAGCGTCCCCACGCCGGCTGCGGCCAGGTAAAGCGCCAGCGGCGAACCGAGGCCTCCGGTCCCGATGCACAGCACGCGGGCGACCTTGAGCTTTTGCTGACCTTCCATGCCGACTTCCGGCATGATCAGGTGGCGCGAGTAGCGCAGGACTTCGTCATTGCTCAGTTCGGGTAGTTGCCGGGGCGCCAACGTTGTGGCCATAAAATCGTGTCTCCTTGGGTGCGGCTAAAAAGTAATGAGCAGCCTGGAAGCAGGCAGTGGGAGCGAGCGTCAACAACAAGGAAGGGAGCGCATTCGGTGCCGCGAGGTCATATGGTTATTATAAGCGCCGAGTCGCAATTATAGACGCCATTCGCGATTACGGTTAAGCGCTAAAGCGACCCTGGTAGGCGACGATTTTGACCTCCTCGGCGGCAAAATGCTTGTCATCTTCCGAGCCGGTCAGGACGAAGGAATTGGTGGCGGCGGCGCGTCCGGCATTGACACTGGTAATGAGGTAAGAGCAGTCAAACCAGTGAGCTTCAGCCAGATCGGTAGCGGAGAATTGCGGCGGGTGGTCGGGATGGGAATGGTAGAAGCCGATAATTATTTCCGAGCGGCTGCGCGCCAGCTTTACCGCGGCAATGACCTTTTCGGGGTCGATGCTGTAGCAGTTATCGGGCGAGTCGTGGCGGGCGTTTTCGCAGGTGACAGTCAGGGTTACGATGCGCTGTCCGCCTTCAATGCTACCGAGCAAAACCCCGCAGCACTCGTGAGGATAGCTTCGTTCGGCTTCCCAGCGGATCAGATCGTAATCCGCCTTGCTGATCTGCAGCATGAGGCACCCCTCGGGAAGTGGCGCCAGCTTTTTACAGCCCCGCCCGGAAGGACCAAGGCTGCGAGTCGACGAAGGAGCTGCAATGTTAGATGATTCTGAGCGGGATTGCACCAGCCAAGAGGCAAAATTTTTGCCTTAGACGTCCATTGCGTAAAGAGCACGGTGCTTTGTGGAGGAAGGCGATCAACGTATCGCGATAGCTTGTTGTGGTGGCGTTCGGATGAGCGCAGCCCGTTCAACAGTGTGCCGTGTCGCCGTAGGGATGCAAAACCGCATACAATATCTGGTTTATCCAGATTGACTTACAGGGGGAGAAGACCTTGGGGAATCCTGTCCGGGCAAAAATATCCGCGCTTGGGACTTATGTGCCACCGCGTCTGCTGACGAATGCAGACCTTGAAAAGATGGTTGAGACCTCGGACGAATGGATTCGCGAGCGAACCGGGATTCGCCAGCGGCACATTGTAGACAAAGGCGTGGCGACCTCCGAGCTGGCGGTGCAGGCGGCCTGCCGTGCGCTGAGCCAGCGGGGCATTCCCGCCACGGACATTGAAGCAATTTTTCTGGGCACGGTCACGCCGGATATGGCCTTCCCGGCGACGGCATGTTTAGTGCAGGACCGCATTGGCGCAAAGACTGCCTGGGGATTTGATATTTCCGCTGCCTGCTCCGGGTTTGTTTATGCCCTGCAGACAGGCGTGAAGTTTGTGGAGTCCGGCGCCCACAAACGGGTAATGGTGATTGGCGCGGACGTGATGTCCTCGATTATTGATTACACAGATCGCGCTACCTGCGTGATTTTCGGGGATGGAGCGGGCGCGGTGATCATTGAGCCGGCAACCGATGACAACTACTTCATCGACTTTCATCATGAAGTGGACGGCTCCGGCGGCTGCTTTCTGAAGATGCCGGCTGGCGGCAGCCTGCATCCGGCGAATCATGAAACGGTGGACAAGAAGATGCATTTTGTTCATCAGGACGGACAACAGGTCTTCAAATACGCGGTACGCAAGATGGCGGAAGCGTCAGAAAAAGTGCTCAGCCGGAACGGTTTCAAAGGCTCCGATGTGGGATTGTTCGTTCCGCACCAGGCGAATCGGCGAATCATAAAGTCAGCTGCAGACCGCCTCGGCCTCAAGGACGAGCAGATCATCGTCAATATCGACGAGTTCGGCAACACCACCGCCGGAACCATTCCCCTGGCCATGGAGACCGCCCGGCAGCAGGGCCGTCTCAAAAAAGGCGACCTGGTGCTGATCACCGCAGTGGGTGCGGGCTTTACCGTGGGAACCACCTTACTCAGATGGGCGTGCTAAAACGGCGGGCTGAAACGACGATGCGCAATTTCGCGTCAGGAGAAAGATGACCGCGCTTGGCGGCTATTTCGAAACCGCGTCCGCTGCCGGCGCAAGACTGAGGCAGACCTCACTGCCGTGCACGACGCAGGCTTCATCTGGTGAATGCTGATCGCGGCGAACGGATTTGACCTTCATCAAGCTGCCGCTTGCCAGCGCTTTGCCCACCACGGGCTCAAGCTGCAAATCGCGCGCGTTGGTGGCGGAATAGATGGCGACAAAGCTGACAACCTGAGCTGTGTAGCCGTCTCCGTGCCGGACAATCTTCAGCATCACGCCTTTGCCAATATTCGGGAGCATGGGCATGGTAATGGGCACAAGCAGACGGCCGCCCTCACGCAGGCGGTCCAGCCACGACGAAAGCGGATGCGTCATACCGGCATTGATCAGCATGGCGTCGCATTCGCCAGGATCGAATTGGCTGCCGTCGCCGGAGTGAACTGTCACGTTAGGCCGGTCGGCGAGATTTGCTTTTGCGCGCGGCCCGAGCTCCGGATGAACCTCGGCGGCAACCACTGTCCCGGACTCCCCGACCACTTCCGCCATAATCGCGGTGTAATAACCCGCGCCTGCGCCCATGTGATACACGCGATTTCCCGGAGCCAGATCCAGCGCGCTGATGTAATGGGTGAGAGTGCCAGGGTGACCATTCGTGAGGTCGCGCGAGCGGTCCAGCACGATGACTACGTTGTGATAGACGTATCGTGGATCAGCGCTGGGCGTCGGCACATATTGAACCGTCCCTGTCGCCACATCTGGGATGGCAATCTGCCATGGACCGGGACTGAGAAACTTCTCCCGCGGCACGTGCGCCAGGGCTTCAATCAGCGCAGGCAAGGTGAGATTGGCGGCCAGTTGAACCTCTTCAGCGTAGAAGCGCCGGCAGTCCTCAAGCGTGAGCATGGAAAGAGTATAGCTGCCGGGTAGCGGCACCGCGCTCGTTGGTGGGATGTTCTTGATGCTTCCGACAGCAAAATCTATCTCCGACAATTCTCTGAGTTTTCGCCGCGCCGGTTCTCAATCCATGAGAAAAGGCTGCGCACCCATGGCTTGTGCGTATTGACATTCAGCTACATACCTTTATCATCGCGAAGAGGAGGAAGGTCTTTGCATAAAATTATTCGAATTGGATTCGTAGGGCTTTGCTGGATGGGAGCTGTTCTATCTTGCTGGGCGCAAGTCCCGGCACCGGCAGCGCTTATTTATAGCAATATTGATTTGGCCGGTGAGACGCAGACGATTGTAGGCGGCATCAATGACTCGGGGCAGGTTGTGGGCGCCTTTCGGGATTCTGCGGGAGTTCAGCACGCGTATGTAACGGACAGGCGCGGAGGATTCGTCACCATTGACTTTCCTGGCGCGACCGCAACGCTGGGTGAAGGAATCAACAATCGCGGTGATATCGTAGGTACATATAGGGACGCACAGAACACACAGCACGGCTTCCTGTTAAGCAGTGGAACCTTTACTGCCATCGACTTCCCCGATCCGAATGCCATTTTAAATTTTGCCGCAGACATCAACGATCACGGCGAAATCGCCGGTATCTATAACACCTCGGACGGTTCCATCCACGGCTACACTCTAAAACGGAACGGGTTCACCAGTATTGACGTGGGACCGCCCTTCCCAATCACTATTACTCAGGCATTCAGTATCAACGACCGAACCCAGGTGGCTGGTGACTTCGATGATGTTGACGGAAACCTGCATGGCTTCATCTTCCTGTCCGGAAATGTGCAGCAGCAGGTAGATGTCCCGGGCGAACAGGATAGCGGCGCCACGGGATTGAACAACAGCGGTGATGTGGTCGGTTCGGTGCTGGATGAGAACTTCGTGCAACACGGTTTTCTGGAGACCAAGGGCAATTTTTTCATCGTCGATTTCCCGGGAGCCAGCGCGACCGCGCCTTCACATCTCAACAACAAAGGCATCATCGTAGGCCGCTATACGGATCAAACCGGAATTCATAGCTTCATGGCGGTGCCCGGAGTCCAGGGTAACTCGGCCGCGGTGCCCAATCCCGGACCGCCTCTGCACCAGACAACCCGCATCTGCGGGAGCCGCGAGTGGCGTAATCATCCGGAGGACATAAAAGACCCACAGAGCTGCGTGGCCCAGTAGTAAAGACTCGCATGTCCCCAAAAGAGGCGATCTGGGCAAAATGGAGCTGCCTGCTCGTCGCGATAGAGAGCAGTCTAAAGGAGCATTTGAATCAAAAAAGCTGCATGCGCCCCAGCAGATGGCGTAGGATGCGATCTGCCGGGCGCAAGCTTTAAGCTGCTGTCCTGCGGGCTTGGTGAACCGAGTTCAGAAATTTGAGCAGATCGGCGTTGACTTCATCCTGATGTGTGGCCGTCAGGCCGTGCGGCCTGCCGGGATAATAAATTTCCTGCGCGCCTTTGATCAGCCTGGCCGATTTCTTGGCCGAATCTTTAATAGGCACCACCTGGTCGTCTTCACCGTGCATGACCAGCGTTGGCACATCGAACTTCTTCAGGTCTTCAGTGAAGTCAGTCTCTGAGAATGCCTTGATGCTGTCATAGATATTCTTGAGACCGCCCTGCATGCTCCAGAGCCAGAATTGGTCCAGCATTCCCTGCGAGACGCGCGCACCCGGACGATTGGCGCCGTAGAACATTACGGCAAAGTCTTTGTAGAACTGCGAGCGGTCTTTGAAAAGACTGCTTCGCAATCCATCAAATACTTCGATCGGGATCCCTTCGGGGTTGGAAGCGGACTTTACTAGGATCGGCGGCACAGCAGCGATCAGAACAGTTGCGGCAACCCGCTTTGTGCCGTGCCGTCCGATGTAGCGCGCCACCTCGCCTCCGCCCGTGGAGTGACCTACCAGAGTGGCGTCCTTGAGGTCGAGCGCCTCAATGACTGCCGCCAGATCGTCAGCGTATCCATTCATGTCGTTCCCGGACCAGGACTGGCTGGACCGGCCATGCCCGCGCCGGTCGTGTGCGACCACGCGGTAACCATTCTGGGCGAGGAACAGCAGTTGGCCGTCCCATGCATCGGAACTCAGCGGCCAACCGTGCGAAAACGTTACTACCGGCCCCTTACCCCAGTCTTTGTAGTAGATTCTCGTGCCATCTTTTACGGTAATTGTGCTCATACAACTTCTTCTCCCTGACATTGCAGTACAGAATTGCTCGCGCCTTTTGCTTCACTTCGCAGGCACCAGAATCGGCGCGCCTTTGTTCTTCACCAGGAACACGAGGAATTTAGCGGGTTTGGTCTTGCTTGCGTTCCGGCCAACAATGTGAACATCGTTGGGCCCTTCGTAGAAAGTCTGGCCTGGTGTGAGAACCATCTCCTTTCCGCCCCTTACTTGCATCACGATTTTGCCCTCCAGCACATAGACAAACGCATGTGCATTGTGACGATGTATCGGGTCTGAAGCGCCCGGCGGGTACTCCACGGTGATCATTAGACCTTGTTTACCAGGAAGGTCGTTCAGGTCCTTTGACATGAGCTGAGTCACCTTCGCCTCCTGCGCAAACAGTGTGCCGGAGAGAAGAATTGCCAGCGTCAAAATCAGCTTTGTGAAGTTCATAAATCACCTGTCGCTGGACCGGGCGCCATTCGATGCGCCACGTCTATCAGGCGGCTCGCATTGCGGACTGGTTGAGCCAGCTTTCGAAATGGGTCGGCCCTAGTCGTGCGTCGTTGCCCGGAAGCAGTGTCCTATCGCTGAGTTTGGCTCCGGCGTAACGCGCATTTGCATCAGCGACGACCTGGCGGCGATCTTTAAGCGCGGCCAAGCGCCGCCGAACCAGTTCGTCCACGCGAAACTGTTCCGGTCCGGCAATTTCAACAATGCCGTTCACCGGCGGACCCTCTGCGACTCTGGCCACGCCGCTCGCAACATCTTCCGCAGCCATCGGCTGGAAAAGCACATGGGGCAAACGCACTTCACCGTCCACCACGGAAATATCTGCCAGGCCCTTCAGGAACTCGAAGAACTGCGTCGCATGGACAATGGAGTAAGGGATTGAAGATTCTCTGATCAGTTTTTCCTGGGCGATTTTGGCGCGCATGTAGCCGCTTTCAGACATGCGGTCAGTTCCCACAACGGATAATGCAACGTGATGTCCGACCCGTGCCGCCGCTTCAGAGGTGAGAAGGTTACGGGTTGATGTTTCGAAAAAGTTCAACACTGCGGCGTCTTCCCAGGAAGGAGAGTTGGATACGTCAACCATAACCGAAGCACCTTTCAGCACTTCAGCCAGCCCCTCGCCGGTGATGGTATTGACCCCGGTGTCGGGCGCTGCCGCTATTGCTTCATGCCCGTGTTCACGAAGCTTGTTGACGAGCTTTGATCCAATCAGTCCGGTGCCGCCGATCACTACTACTTTCATCATTGCCTCCTTTCATTCTTGAGCAAAGCTTTTCAGAGCCATTGGTCTACTTAATAAGACAGGGATGAGGTCGATTTTGTGACAACATTCCCCTTCCGCTCTGGAAAGCGCGCCGGGCACTCAGCCATTTCATGGACCTCGATGGGTGCATCTCCGAATAAACGCCAACAACGGACATCACAGCGCAAATACTCTGTGGTAGTGGGATATGGAGAGATTAGCTGAAGTTCTTTATTAGAGTGAACGCTCAGAGCGAGACAGGTATCAGGCCGCTGGATCGATGAAACCCCGCGCCGAGGGTGATTCGGGAGGCCAGATTCGCACACGGCGGCGCTTCGTCAGGAAAGCAAATCCCCATTGCAGCAGGACGAAGAACCGATTGGCAAACCCGATGAGAAAATAAATGTGCACAACCGCCCAAAGGAGCCATGCCGGCAAGCCGGCGAACTTTGCAAACCGCAAGTCGGCTACTGCGTATGCCCTGCCTACAATCGCGAGGTCCCCTTTGTCCCAGTACCAGAATGGTTCAGGCGTCCCGTTTCCTGTCACACGGCGCTGAATCACTTTACCCACGTACTTGCCTTCCTGGATAGCAGGCTGAGCTACTCCCGGCATCAGCATCGGATTTTTCGACTTGATGCCCAGCAAATTTCGAACGGGAGCAACGACGTGAGCTGTGTCTCCAATGGCAAAGACTTCCGGATGTCCGGGTACCGACAGGTCTGGTGCGACCATGATCTTCCCCGACCTGTCTGTTTCTGCCTGGAGCCAGCGTGCGGCCGGCGACGCAACCACTCCGGCACCCCACAATACGGTTGCAGCCTGTATTCTTTCGCCGCTAACGACAATTCCCTCCGAATCCACACTTGTAACGCGGGCGCTGGTATGAACTTCGACTCCTAACTTCTGCAAGTGCTGCTGCGCTTTGATGGAAAGATGCTCAGGATAGGTAGGGAGAATACGCGGTCCGGCTTCAAACAGAAGAATCCGCGCCGAAGTCGGATCTATGTGCCGAAAGTCATGGGCCAAAGCCATGCGTGACATTTCGGCAAGCGTGCCGGCCATCTCAACCCCGACGGTCCCCGCGCCAACGAGGGCAAAGGTCAGCTCGCGGCGGATTTTCTCGGCCTCGGCATGTTCAATGGAGGCCATTTCCTCGGCTCGCTCAAAGGCACGCAGTATGTTGCCGCGAATGGCGTCTGCATCATCGAGCGATTCAAGGCCTGGCGCAAACCGCCGCCATTCATCGTGTCCAAAATAGTTGTACTGAATGCCAGTGGCGAGAATAAGGAAGTCGTACACCAGCTTACCTCGGGTCAGATGAATGGTGCGTTGGTCTGGGTTGATGCCTGTGACTTCATCCAGAAGCACGTCGATGTTTTTCTGATGGCTGAAAATGGAACGCAAAGGGCCGGAGATTTCATCCGCAGAAAGCAGCCCGGTGGCCACCTGGTACAGCATCGGCCGAAAGAGATGATAATTTCGCTTGTCGACCAGCGTGATATTGACTGGAGCGTGGCGCAGAGAACGGCCTGCAGAGAGTCCTCCGAAGCCGCCGCCGACAATAACCACACGAGGCAACATCAGCTACCCGCCAAGCCGAACACATCTCATGAGATGAGGTATGACGCCGGTTCGATCTACTGAATCGCGCGTTTGTTGAATTTTTTTATTGCCATTCGCAACCGACCTGTCGCTTGAGCGCCTCGCTACGCTCGTACGCTCGCAAGACTCTTTTCAATACGGCGGTCCGGAATCAGCCAGATCAGCGCGGCTACCACCAGAATCGCCTGGGCGATCGAAGGAGAACGCAGTGCAACAACAATCGCCAGGATATAGAGCACCGGCGAAAGCTTGCCCTTCCAATCGCGCCCGATCGCTTTTTTCAGGATTGAGTCCCTTCCTTGCGCCCGGATGATCGTCTGCTGGAGCAGCAGATAGGCGATGGCGGCCATCAACAGCACCACGCCGTAAAGCGCGGTGGGCACGGCGGTGAAATGGTTTTCTCCCATCCACCCTGTGGTGAACGGAAATAACGAGAGCCAGAACAAGAGGTGTAAATTGGCCCACAGCATTGTACCCGTGACCGCACTGCAGGCGTGCAGCAAATGGTGGTGGTTGTTCCAGTAAATGCCGACGTAAAGGAAACTCAGGACATAGCTGAGAAACGTAGGCAATAGCGGGGCCAGAGCTTTCACGCCGTCGCCGTGCGGCACCCTCAATTCCAAAACCATGATGGTTATGATGATGGCAATTACGCCATCGCTGAACGCTTCCAACCGGCCCTTGCTCATTTACACTCCGGCGTACTAACAACTTTTCTCCTGCAGACAGGAGAGCTTTCCTCAGTGTAACAACCCTCTTTCCGCGCTTTAGCAACTCTGGATTTCGTAAAGGTTCCAAGAGAGCAACATCAGGCATAAACACATGGCTGAAGATAATCTGCCCGGAAGCGTGAAGGCGTGGTGCCTTCAAATTTCCTGAATATGCGGGCGAAGTGGCTCGGGTTTTTAAATCCGGCTTCCAGTCCTACATCAATGATGCTGCGCTTTGGATCGCGGAGGTGTTGCTTGGCCCGCTCGATCCTCTGCAGCAAGATATAGCTATGAGGAGACCGGCCGGTACTCTGTTTGAATAATCCCGAAAAATAGTGCGGGCTCATCTCGGCAATAGCTGCAAGTTTCGACAGGCTGATATTTGTTTCCAAGTTATCCGCAATGTAGTTCACCACACGCCTCAAGCGCTTTTCGGGAAGACCTCGATTGACAGTGGAAGACCGTTCTCGGCTGGTTTCGGCGAGATGCGACAGATCGACACGAGTTGCAGCGCCCATTTCCGAAACTCCGGCATGCTGCCCCCGTGGTGCAACCAGGAGGGATATCCACAATTATAGCGGAAGAATTTTAGAAAAACGGTCGTTTAGAACTGCGAGGCTTACGAAACATGGCCTATCGTAAAAAAATAAAGTCGCTAAGAGATAAGCAAAGGAGAAGAGAGATCCCGTAAGTCCAAGTGATGCTATTTCAATGAGTTTTCGCGGACGAACAGAGCGCGGCCATTGTCGCGGCGCTCGCGAACGCGATGCTGGAAGTGGAGCGATGTAACCGGAAACGCCGAACACAAAAGGACTTACTCAGAAAGGAGATGCGCGCATGGCAATCATGAGAGAGCCCCTACCAAAAACCACTTCATCTCTTCGCTTTGAGATGGAGAGCAGTAACCACCGCAACGGTCTTTCAGCTTTTGCCCGCGTGCGCTCGCGTCTTTTCGGCATCGCCTGCCGAATACTTGGAAGTCCGGCGGAAGCGGAAGATATTGTGCAGGACGTTTGGTTGCGCTGGCAATCTACTGATCGCGCCGTGGTCCAGGACGCGCCGGCGTTCCTGGCGAAGACAACCGCACGATTGTGTATCAATCTTGCCCAGTCCGCCCACTCGCGCCACGAAACTTACGCCGGTGAGCGGCTTCCCGAACCGATAGACACCAGTGGCGATCCCGAATCAGGCGCGGAGCGGGGCGAAGGAGTTTTTCTTTTCGTTCAGAGTTATGGTTAGCACCCGCCTGTATGGCGTTGATCGCGGCGGGATGTGGTGGCAGCCAGCGAGTGGCCAGCAATCTCCAGACCGGAATCAAGCCACTTCCCTCGCCGACAGCGACGCCGAGCCCGACGCCCACTCCAACTGCTTCGCCTAGTCCCACCCCTGCTCCCCCGCCGAATCCGTCTCCCAGTCCGTCGCCGACGGCCACCCCGAGCCCGTCCCCCTCGCCAACTCCAAGCCCCTCGCCCACACCGGCAGCGGTCCCTGCTGTGGATCACGTTTTCATCGTCATGCTTGAGAACCACGGTTTCTTGCAGGTGATTGGAAGTACGGCTATGCCGTATCTGAACTCGCTGGCCTCCCAGCACGCGCTGGCAACGCAGTACTTCGCCAACTCGCATCCGTCGATCGGCAATTACTTCATGCTGACTACGGGAAATCTCGAAACCACCAATGACAACTTCACCGGGACCATAACCGACGATAACGTGGTGCGCGCCTTGTTAAGCGCGGGCAAAACATGGAAGGCGTACATACAGAGCCTGCCGTCGGCGGGATACCTGGGGCCGGACGTGTATCCCTATTTCAAGCATCATGACCCATTCGCGTATCTTTCTGACGTTGCAAACTCGAGTGTGCTTGCTGGGAACATTGTCCCTTTCGCGCAGCTCTCATCTGATCTCTCCGCCAACGCGGTACCGAACTTTGTGTATTTGTTACCCAACGCCGAAAACGACGCCCATGACTGCCCCAGTGGCATCGCGGGGTGCCCCGATAGGGACAAACTCGCCGCTGCGGACAACTGGCTGAAGGCGAACCTTGATCCGCTGATCACCAATCCCGCGCTGGCGAACAGCGTGTTTATTGTGCTCTTTGATGAAGCCTTCGACTCTGATGTAACACATGGCGGCGGCAGAGTGGCCGAGGTTCTCGTAGGCGCACATGTGAAGCAGGCGTTCACTTCCACAACGCTCTATCAGCACCAGAGCACATTGCGGCTCATTCTGGAACTCCTCTCAGTTCCTGACCGGCCAGGACTCTCGGCGACTGCCCCGGACATGCGGGAGTTCTTTCAGTAAACGGGCGCAAAGACTGTAAAGAGGGTATGTCGAAGACTTAAACGTAGAGACGCGGCGCGCCACGTCTCTACCGGAGTGTTCTGTAGAATCCCTGTGTGGCCAGGCTGACATTCGTGGTGGGCAAAGGAGGAGTGGGCAAAACGACGGTCGCCTGCGCTTTGGCGCTGCACGAGGCTGCCCGCCATTTGCAAAACTCGGTGCTGCTGATGTCCACCGATCCGGCGCATTCACTTGCTGACATGCTGCGGGTGCGCCTGGGAGCTACGCCGAAAAAGCTGAGCGGCGCGCCGGGCACGCTCTACGGCTGGCAGATCGACAGCGAGAGAGAGTTCAGGAAATTTCTGGCCGGAAACCGCGGCGCAATTCTCGATATCGTGGAGAGGGGAACGCTCTTCAGCAAAGAGGAAATTGCCCCGCTGCTGGATACGACCCTGCCCGGAATGGCCGAGGTGGCAGCTCTTTTGGCCATTCAGGAATTGTTGCAGAACGATAAATATGATCACATTGTGATCGACACTGCTCCCTTCGGACATACGCTGCGGCTGTTCGAGCTGCCGTCACATTTTCAGCGCTTTCTGGATTTTCTGAATGTAGCCTCAGGGCGCGATGCCTGGCTTGCCGCGCGTTTTGGCGGGCGCACCACAACGCCGGCAGATAACTTTATTCAGCGCTGGAAAGCCGCAGTAGATCAGGTCAAGAAGGCGTTCGGCGCAAAGGATGCTGAGGTCCTGCTGGTCACCACGCCGGAGATGTTTTCACTCAACGAAGCGGCGCGCAGCTTGCGATCCTTGCGAAAATCGGTCCCGAAAATGAAGCTGAGCGGGATCGTGCTGAACCGGGCGGTGGACGAGCCCGGATCATGTCCACATTGCCGCCGTCGGGCACAGATGACGCGCAAGGCGGAGCGCTGGCTGAAAACGCGCTTTCCCAAGGTCTCGCTTTTCCATGCGCCTGATCCAGGCAATCCGCTGCTCGGCGTTCCATTGTTGCGCCGCTTTGGGGACACAGTATTCGAGAGCGCTGAACGCAAATTGACTTTGAATGCTCCGAGAAGCACAAAAATCAAAGCAGCAGGAACGGAGTGGCCCATTGCCACCACGCCGCTCTCATTCACAGTGGGCAAAGGGGGTGTGGGCAAAACGACGGTTACGGCCGCCCTAGCCTTTCGAACGCGCAAGTCGAGCGCTGAAACTCAAGTGATGGTTTGCTCCACCGATCCTGCGCCGTCCCTCGATGATGTGTTTCAAAGGAAAATTGGCAATGAGCCTGTCTCTGTGCTCAAGGACCGGGGCCTGCGTGCCACGGAATTTGATTCCGTGGCGGAATACCGGAAATGGGCGAGGCACATACGGCAGAGACTGGAGACAGAGTTCAGTATGCAATCCGGCGGCCTGCACCTGGACCTGACCTTTGAAAGGCAGATCTTTGCGGCTTTGATGGAGGTGGTCCCGCCCGGAGTGGATGAGGTCTTCGCAATTTTTCGTGTGCTGGAGCTGCTGGAGTCGGGCCGCGGCAAGGTTCTTATCGACATGGCTCCAACCGGCCACGCTCTGGAACTACTGCGGATGCCTGAGCGCATGCTGTTGTGGTCACGCCTGTTGTTGAAAAGCCTCTCTGCGCACCGTACACTAGCCCTCGCACAAGACGTGGCCGTAGAGCTGGCATCATTGGGCCAGAGGGTGCGCCGGCTCATTCAGCTCATGCGCGATCAGGCAAGAAGCCGGGTATGGGCGGTGATGCTTGCGGAGCCGGTTCCAGACAGCCAGACCAGGCGTTTGCTGGACGCGGTGGAGCAAATTGGCATTAGAGTTGATTCCCTTTTCGTGAACCGCGTGCTCCTGGATGATGCCAAGTGCCCGCGCTGCGCACGTGGCCAGGAATGGCAGGCGGCAACGCTTGCGCGGCTGCGGCAAAGGTATGGAAAGCATCGAATATATCTGGTTGCCGAGTTCCCGGACGAAATTGCTGGGGCAGCGGCCTTGAAGAATTTTACCGGTCGAATATGGCAAATCGCGGAGTAGCGGAAGGGAGCGCCGTTTACCTCTACGGCGTGTCGCTGGCCACAAAAGGCGGGGATACAGAAGGCTCGGCCGCAAAAGGGGGCAAAAAAGGCCAGCGCGGCGAAGTGACAAGCACGGGCGTGGACGGGGTCCACGCTGTCGAGGCTGTGTCCTGCGGCGAGTTTCTCTGCTGGGTTTCGCCGGTGGACCAGATAGCTTTCAGTCAGGAACTGGAAAAGAACATGGAAAACCTGGAGTGGCTGGCGGTGCACGGCGTACGCCACCAGCAGGTTGTAGGCGAGATTGCGCAGGTGGAAACCATTGTTCCCGCCCGCTTCGGCACGCTCTTTTCCAGCCAGGCAGCTTTGCTGAAAGACGTGGAGGCCCGTAAATCCGCGCTGAAGAACGTTTTTAACCGTATTGCCGATTCGGACGAGTGGGGCGTGAAAGTGCTGGTGGAGGACCAGCCAGCCAAACCGGTGGCCACAGCGGCTGCGCACTCCGGCCGCGAGTACCTGCAACAAAAAGCGGCGAGAATCAGAACAAAGCCGGAACGTGACGATGCTGAACTTGAACAGCTTGCTTCGGCTCTGGGGAAAGTGGCAACCGAGTCAGCGCCGGCGGGCAGGGTGAGCGGGGCGCAGCCGGGACTATTGTGGCAAGCCACGTTCCTGGTGGCGCGCTCCCGTCGCAAGCAATGGGAACGAGTTCTGCACGATTTCGTACAGCAGTGGCAGGGGAAACGCCGAATTGAAGTAACCGGCCCATGGCCCCCATATTCCTTTGTCTCCGATGCCAGGTGATTTTGAGCCCATTACGCTGACTGGAAGCGCGGAAGAAGACATCTCCCTGCTCGAGATCCTCGACCATGTCTTGAATGCCGGGGTGATAATCCACGGTTCGCTGGTGATTTCAGTGGCCGGCGTCGACCTGGTTTACCTCGGTCTGAACGTGGTGCTGACATCCGTGGAGACGGCCTTGCGCAACCTGGGAGCAACGGCTGCTCCTCCGCAAATTGGAAGCGGGAAAAAGAAGTGAACCGGGTATTGGCTTACTGCGGCTTCCTCGATAATGCCCGGATCACGACGCCGCAGACGGGCGTCGGCAAGGCGCAGGTAAACGTTATCGCCGAGAAGGAGCTGCGCCTGTTGTGGTCAGAAGTGGCATGGCCGTTCGAGCAGAGTGAGCTGCAGCGCAGCGCCATGGACTTTCACGCCGTCATTCAGCATGTATTTGAGCAGACGGCGGTAGTTCCCTTTCGCCTGCTTTCGATCTTTGATGATGTTGCGGCGCTGACCAAGTTCGCCGCGGAACACGGGCCGCAGTTCATCGCCGACCTGGAACGTCTGCGCGGGTATGTACAGATGGAATCAGTTGTATACGTCATTGCAGGCAGAGCGCCCGCGGACACGAGTTCAGGGCGGGCCTACCTGCAGCAGAAAGCGGAAGCGCTGCGGCGCTCATCGGAGAACGCGGCCCGGGTAAAAACGGAACTTGCTGCTGTAAGCGAGGATGTGCATATTCGCGAGGTCAAGAATGGCACGCGAATTTTTGCGCTGGTCCAGAGGGGGGATGAAGAGCGGTTCCGCAGAATCGTGGAATCGGTACCGGTCGAGCCGCCGGTTTCGCGGCGAGTGAGCGGCCCCTGGCCGGCGGCAGAATTTCTTAGTGCGGCGGTGAAGTCGCCGCGAATTGCGGGGCAGCCTTGACGGAATTAAGAAAGATTACGCCCGAGGAGATCGCGGCAGCGGTAGGCGAGCTTAACCGCGAGTTGAAAGCCGTGGGCGAAGCGGGGATCGAGAGGATCGAGTGTTCGCCGGAGACGGTTGAGCAGGGGCTGGCTCGCCTGGTGCTCAGCCTGATTGAGTTGCTTCGCAGGTTGATGGAACGGCAGGCAATTCGAAGAATGGAGGGCGGATCGCTTTCCGATGCGACCGTGGAGGAACTTGGCCAGGCGCTGATGAAGCTGGAAGCCAAGGTAAATGAAATTGCGGCTGCTTTTGGGCTGCGTCCGGAAGACCTGAACCTGGAACTTGGGCCCTTAGGAAACCTTCTGGACAAGTAATTGCCGGCGGTACTGGTTTTAAAAAAGGTCCTTCGCCAGCCAACCGCAACAGCAGCAGCTTGCATCTCATTACGAGGTTTTGTGTCCATAAGGGACTGAACCGCGGGGGAGCGCCGCAATGGCGGCTGGCGGTAATCGCTGAAACAACAGTAATAGTTGACAGCTTTAACCGGGCTAATTAGGATGCGTTGCAGTAGACCGCGCGCGGATTCTCCACACTCCCTGCGGCCTGTTCCAGACATTTCATGCAACGAGTGCCGACCGTTTCCGGAACAACCAATTTGCTCGACATTCTTGACAGAGTGCTCGACAAAGGACTTGTCATTGCGGGCGACATTCGCATCTCGCTGGCGAACGTGGAATTGCTCACAATCAGGATTCGCCTGCTCGTATGCAGCGTCGACAAGGCTGAAGCCATTGGCTTGAACTGGTGGAAATTTGATCCTGATTTGAGCGCTTCTCTGCCCCAGTCCGTCCCGCGCAAGCCATTGCCGGCGCCCGGACCAGCGGAACAGCGCAGCCAATCGAGGGTACAAAGCAAGGGTCGTGCGCGAAAAAAATGAGTTTGTGAAGGAGGCCTTCGATGGCCGTTGAGCGTGTATCCGGGGGCTCAAGTCTGATCGATGTTCTCGATCGGGTCCTGGACAAAGGAATTGTTATTGACGCCTGGGTCAGAATATCTCTGGTAGGTATCGATCTGATCACGGTTGAAGCGCGTGTCGTAGTCGCATCGATCGACACGTATTTGAAATATGCTGACGCTGTCGGACTGACCGGCCTGGTGTCTCGCCCGACTCTCGCTGAAGGCACAACCGAAGAGACCGTGGTGGAGACCACCCCGCGTCCTGCTCGTCGGCGCAGGTAGGGCACGTAGTTGGGGGACCGGGTGGCCACCGCCGAGATGCGATTTCAGTCCGAACGCCTCCAGGGGCGACGTGGGTCGCTCCATCGCCGGCCCGCGATTCTGCGCCTGCTGCAGGCCGAGCGCTCGGAAGAAATCTTTCCTCTGCTGCTTGAGGAAATCGTCACTCTCGGCTACCCCCGCGCCATGGTGCTCGACGTTAACTTTGACATTGGCGAGGTTACGCCGGCTGCGGCGCTCAAGTGGCCCCGGCAGCAGATGGAAAAGTTCAACACCGCACTATGGATGACCGACCATCCTCTTGCCGGCATCCTCAACACGGCACGGCCTGCTGTACTGGCGAAAAGCAGCGTGTATCCGCGTCCCATCTACGTTCACCCCATCCTCTATTCCAATCGCAACCTGTGTTGGGAGGCCGATCGCGTTCGCACAGGCAGTTGCCTTGCGGTGCAGAACTTCCGGCGGGAAAAGCGCATTCGCCTGGAGGACCAGGTTTGCTCCACCTGCGAGATGCGCGCTTATGCCGCGGCGGTTGTGGTGGAACTCGGGAAACACAACTCTGAAGCCGCGCTGGCCGAACTGGGCGACCTGATCGAACTGGCAAACCGGTATCTTTCCCGGCTCTTCAAAGTCGAACACTATTACAACCGCATGCGCGACATGGAAATCACCATCGCGCAGATGGGCACGGTGATGCAGAGCATGGCTGATCCCGTGATTCTCACCGATACGCAGCATCGCGTGATCATGCAAAGCCGCGCCGCGGAGAGGTTCTTCAAGGTGCCCGACGAGATGACCGAAGGCCTGGTGCGCGCGGTCGAACTGAACAATCTTCTTTTCTCCGCAGCGCTTTCCTCCATGCTGGTCTCCGGCAGCGATTCTCATCGCGACCTGACCCTGGTGGACGCCATTGAAGGCGAAGAAATGCTGTTTGAAGCTGTCTCGGCGCCTACGTACGGGCCTGACGGGATCCAGATCGGTACGGTAACGGTGATGCGCGATGTCACCGATCTTCGCCGCGCCGACCAGGAACTGCGCCTCAATTATGACAAGCTGCGCGATGCCGAAGAAGTGGTGCGCCAGGACCGCGACCGGCTGAACCTGATTATCGAAAACGTCGGCGATCCGATTGTTGTCTGCGACAGCCAGGCCAAAATGGTGCTGATTGATCCCCTGGCACAGGAGCTGTTCGGCTCTTCCCTCGACTCATTACGGGATTCGATTCAAAACCGCAACCAGATCCAGTTCGGAACGTACGTTGACGCGTTTACCTACTCATTTGCAGAGCGGGAGACCGCTCCTCTGCGCCTCTACAATCCAACGCTCCGGCAGGAGATTGAGTATGACGCCAGGTCCGGAAAAATCTTTGATGAGCGCGGCCAGGTTTCCTACACGGTCACGGTCCTGCGCGATCTCACCGCGATGCGCAAAGTCGAGCAACTGAGAGTCGAACGGCGCATGCTGGAAATCGAAAAATTTGCTGCTACCGGACGTCTTGCTGCCACCATCGCCCATGAGGTAAACAACCCCATGGAGGCCATCAAGAACGCCATTTACCTGCTCGCCGGCTCGGTCCCGGAAAGCGCCGCGCCGGTTTACAACATCCTGAAGTCGGAGACGGAACGCGTGGCCCGCATCGTGCGGCAGATGCTGGGACTCTATCGCAACACCGAACAGATAAAGCCGGTCAACGTAAACGTCATCATCGAAGATACGCTTCTGCTGCTCAATCGGCAGTTGCAGCGCTCCAATGTGGAAGTGATCAGCGACCTTCGGCCGCTGCCCGATGCAGTGATCGCCGCCGACCAGATTCGTCAGGTCCTCTCCAATCTTGTGATTAACGCCAAAGATGCCATGCCCAACGGCGGCAGACTGCGCATTCGCAGCCGCCATATCCCGGGCGAGGATGAACTGCACGGCTGGGTGAGGATCTTGATCGCGGATACAGGCACCGGCATCCCAAGAGAGATAGTCCGTTCCATTTTCGAACCTTTTGTCACCACCAAGGGTGAGAAGGGGACCGGTCTGGGACTTTGGATTGTCAAAGGCATCATCCAGAACCACGGCGGCAAACTGACTGTGCACAGCAGCCAGGGAAAGGGCACGGCATTCAAGATTGATTTGCCAGTGGTCAAGCTGTGAAGAACGAGCATGAGCGATGCCGGCAAATACCGTATTCTTGTGGTCGATGACGAGGCCTCCGTGCTGATCACGTATCAGTTGATTCTCGAACAGCAGGGCTACAACGTAGCCGCGTGCGCGACATCGGGTGAGGCGATCCGTGCGCTTCGGCAGCGCGACTTCGACCTGGTGTTGTGCGATTATTCGCTGGAAGAGCAGCATACCGGCTTCGAGGTCATTGCAGAGGCAAGAACGCGGAAACCCGAGGTCCCCGCCGCCCTGCTCACCGGCTATGCCACCCGGGAAACGGCGGATGAAGCAGCAAGCAAGAAAATCGGCATCATGTTCAAGCCGATTGAGATTGAAGAATTCCTGGCAACTACCTCGAAAATGCTGAGGAGAGACCATGAGCCCGATGAAGAAAGCGGCGAAAAAAACATCAGCCGTCCGCAAAGCGGCGCAAAAAACTGAGCCTGTAACTGCTGTACAGGAAAGCGGTCCCCGTCCCGTGCCCCAGAAAGTGGAACCGGCGCCGTCTTCGCAGCAGCAGGAAGGCCTGTATGTGTATGGAGTGATCGAATCGCGCGCCGGCGTCACTTTCGGTAAAAGCAGCATCGGCGGCGTGAGCGAGGACGTTTCCACGGTCCACTATGGCGACATAGCCGCGGTGGTGAGCCGGACTCCGGTTTTTATCTTCGATCCCACACGCGACAACGCACTGGCGCACGAGCACGTGATCGAAACGGTAATGAAAAACTACACCATTGTGCCTATGGCTTTTGGCACTGTGTTCCGCACCAGTGAGGACATCAAGGAAGTACTCAAGAGCATCTATCCATCGCTGAAAGACGTACTCCGGCAAATGACTGGTAAGCTCGAGTTTGGCCTGAAAGTCACCTGGGACCGCGATCGCATCATTGAAGAGCTCAAGCGCGAACACGACGAGATTCATCGTTTTCATCAGGAGCTCACGCGCAAGCACCTGCAGTCCACCTATTTCGCCCGCATGCAACTGGGCCGAATGATCGACAAGGCCCTGGCCGAACTCGCCGCCAACTATGTGCGGGATATTTACGACGGCCTGCGCAGCGTCTGTGTGGCTTCCCGCGACAACAAGCCGATCGGCGACAAGATGATCCTGAATGCAGCGTTTCTGATTCAGAAGCAGCGCGAGGCCGAATTCGACGCCGCCGTGAACCGCATCGCCCAGAAATTCGGAGATCGCCTGAATTTCAAGTACACCGGTCCCTGGCCTCCTTATAACTTTGTTAACATTCGGCTCAAGCTGGAAAGAGGCACCGCCGGCTAGCGACGTGCGCTGGACTAATTGCCGGTACGGCGAATTGCCGAGCATCGAATAAATCTTATGTTTTTGATCGACGACCTGCTCCTCGCCCCCTTCAAGGGGTTCAGCTTCATCATGAACACCCTGCGCAAGGTGGCCGAGGAACAATGGACTGACGATGCCCCTCTCAAGGAACAGCTCCTGGAACTGCAGGTTCACCTTGAGGACGGCACCCTGAATGAAGAACAATACCTCGAAGCGGAGGCCGCGATTCTGCGCGAAATCCGCGAAGTGCAGCGCCGCAAGATTGAACTTGCCGGGGGCGACCCTGACGCAATGGCGGGAGGGCTTACCGGCTCCGTTGCCGAAGGGTCTTCAGCCTCGATCACCTGGAATCCTGACGAAACCGAAAAATAGCTGCAGACTGCCTCCTCATGGCGCTTGCGTCACTCAATATGCGGCGAGTTGAGGCTGGTCTCTGCTCGTCTTCACAATGGCCACTTTGTCTTGATGCGCGGCCTCTTCGGCTTGGTGATGGCAATCCGCATCTTCACCATTTTCTTGATGAGCGGGGCGGGAATAGGCTTGCCGATGGGGAATTGCACGGTCCCTTTTGAAGTGGAGTAGTCCTTCAGCTCGTCCTGAAATGCTTCCAAAACCGCGGCCGTAGGAAAGAAGCTGACGTGCTCGGTGAATGCCGCGTACCACACCAGCACCCGCCTGCCTCGGAATGCGGGGATCCTGTAATTGATGACCTCAGTGACGCCCTCGGGCAATGCGGCCCGGATCGCCTTGCGCAGCTTCTCCAACGTGCCGCGGGCGGGCTCCGGAACTCGCGCAAAGTATTCTTCCACGGTCTTTGGGACACCCGTCGGCTTGGTGCCCGAGCTGCGCTTCCTGGATCGTTTTTTCATCCGCGCGAATCGTACAACAACTGCCCGTTTCAAGTCCATGGCAAGTCAGTGGCATGGCGTTGCAAGTAAGCACTGGAAGAACTTATCGAGACTTCAAAGTGGCAATAAGAATCGCACCGCGGGGCTGATCTGAAAATGGGCAATCTCGGGCGATTACGAAAGCTCCGGAAAATCTTCTTCTCTGAACTCCATCTGCGGCTTCGGCTCTGGTGGACGCGCAGCTTCCGCCGCCCGCAACTGGACGCGGCGAATCTTGCCGGAGATGGTCTTGGGCAGGTCCACAAATTCCAGCCGGCGCACGCGCTTGTAAGGCGCCAGTATTTTGCGGCTATGCTGAAAAATAGAAAGCGCCAGTTCGCGTGTGGGCTCCGCGCCAGTTCGCAACGTGATAAACGCCTTCACCACGGCCGTGCGGATAGGATCAGGCGACGGCACTACCGCGCATTCCACCACATCCGGATGTTCGATCAGCGCGCTTTCGATTTCGAAGGGACTGATGCGGTAATCGGAGGCTTTGAATACGTCATCGGCGCGACCGACAAATGTGAGATAACCCTTCCGCATCGCGCTGCACCACGTCCCCGGTGTGATAGACGGGGCCGTCAATCGGAATGGTCTTGCCGTCATCGCCCTGATAGCCGGGCATCAGACCCGACGGCGGGGGATCGAGACGCAGGCACAACTCGCCTTCGTCGGCTTCCTTTCCTTCGGCATTGACGAGCGCCACACGATAACCGGGCATGGGACGGCCCATGCTGCCGATCTTGAGCTTCTGTCCGGGTGGATTTCCTACCTGAGCTGTCGTTTCCGTCTGGCCGTAGCCATCGCGAATGGTGAGCCCCCAGGCATGGCGGACCTGCTCGATCACCTCCGGATTCAGCGGTTCGCCGGCGCTGGTCACCTCACGCAATCCCACCTTCCAACTGGCTAGCTTTTCCGTTACCAGCATGCGCCATACGGTGGGCGGAGCACAGAATGTGGTCACGCCACAGCCGGTCAGCGTATCCAGGAGGCCGCGAGCGTTAAAGCGCGCCTGCTTCAGCACGAATACCGTGGCTTCAGCGTTCCAGGGAGCGAAGAAGCAGCTCCATGCGTGCTTGGCCCAGCCCGGGGAAGACAGGTTGCAGTGAATGTCTCCGGGTTTGAGGCCGATCCAGTACATTGTGGAAAGATGCCCTACCGGATAACTGGTGTGGCTGTGCATCACCAGCTTGGGTTTGGAGGTGGTCCCAGAGGTGAAATAGAGCTGCATGGGATCATTGGCCAGCGTCTCGCCGTCGGGCTGGAATGCCGAAGCCGAGCTATAGCCCTGTTCGAACTCTTGCCAGCCGGGCGCTGCGCCCCCCACGGAGATGCGGGTGCAATTCTTCGCCACGCCTGCCAGCTTCGGCGCCTGTTCCACCGCGGATACCACGTGCTTGACATGCCCGCGCGAGATGCGGTCTGCCAGATCATCTGGCGTGAGCAGCGTAGTTGCGGGAATGATCACGCCGCCCAGCTTCATCACCGCCAGCATGGTCTCCCACAGAGCCGGAACGTTGCCTAACATAAGCAGGAGCCGGTCCCCACGGCACACACCCAAACTCCGCAGGTAATTGGCGATCCGCGAAGAACGCTCCGACAGTTCGGCAAACGTCAGCTTGGTAGAATGGCCATCTTCATAGGCCACCCAAAGAGCTGTCTGGTTGCGGCGTTCTCTCGACGCAATGGCATCGAACCAGTCCAGAGCCCAGTTGAAGCGGTCAAGCTTGGGCCATTGGAACTTGGCGTAGGCGGTCGTGTAGTCTTCGCGGTGCTGCAGGAGAAAATCGCGCGCGGCGCGGAAAGCCTGCGTGCCTTGCGAAGGAACCTGCGTGGAAGCGGTCGTCATGGCGCACCTCGCGTAAATTTAGCCGCGAATGAACACGAATAAACACGAACCAGAAGGAAGGTAACAGAATGCAGAATTGGTGTGTATTCGCGATAATTCGCGGCTAAATGCCTTTTGCTAGCTCCTCCATTTCTTTCTCCCCAATCACCTTCACCCCCAGCTCACGTGCCTTGTCCAGCTTCGAGCCGGGATCATCGCCGGCCACTACATAGTCAGTTTTCTTGCTGACCGACCCCGCAACCTTTCCTCCGGCATCTTCAATCATCTTCTTGGCCGCATCCCGCGAGTAATTAGTTAGCGTTCCGGTGATAACAAACGTCTTGCCGGCGAGGGTGCTGCCGCGCTCGCGCTTCTTACCCGTCATCGTGAGACCGTGCTCTTCCAGCCTCTTCACTAGATCTTGATTGCGGGGCTCGTCAAAGAATTGACGGATACTCTCAGCGATGCGCGGCCCAACTTCATTGACCTCCTGCAATTGCTCAATGGATGCGCCCATTAGCTTCTTCATCGAGCCGAAATGCTCCGCCAGAAATTGCGCCGTGCGCTCGCCCACAAAACGAATGCCCAGCCCGAAGATCACGCGCTCCAGGGGAAGCTTGCGCGATTGCCCGATTTCGTCGAGAAGATTCTGCGCTGACTTGTCGCCGATCCTCTCCAGCCTGAGCAGCTTCTCCTTGTCCAGCTCGTAGATATCGGCGATATCTTTCACCAGCCCGCGGTCGCAGAGTTGGTTCACCAGCGACTCGCCCATGCCTTCGATATTCATGACCGAGCGCGCGGCAAAGTGCAGGATGCTCTCGCGCAGCTTGGCCGGACAGGCGGTGTTGACACAGCGGTGATCGGCTTCGCCCTCCACGCGCACCACGTGGCCGCCGCAAACCGGGCACCGCTCCGGCATTTGAAAGTAGCGATCCCCGCGTGGATGCTCCTTGTCCTCGATCACCTTGACGACTTTAGGAATCACGTCGCCGCCGCGTTCCACCATCACCCAGTCGCCAATCTTCACCCCAAGACGGTCAATCTCGTCCATGTTGTGAAGCGTGGCCCGGCTCACGGTGGTCCCACCAATGGGAACCGGTTTGAGCCATGCAACCGGCGTGAGTTTGCCCGTGCGCCCGACCTGCGGCTTGATGTCCTCCACCTGCGTGATTCCGCTGCGCGCCGCATACTTGTATGCGATGGCCCAACGCGGCGCTTTGCCGGTGTAGCCGAGCCGGTCCTGAGTACGGCGCGAATTGATCTTGACGACCACGCCATCGATTTCATAGGGCAGCGTATCCCGCAGGTGCTCAATTTTGTCGATGAACGCGAGCACCTGGTCAATACTGCCGGCCACCGTGCGGTTGCGATTCACCTTAAATCCGATCGCCTGCAGGGCATCAAGCGCGTCGGCGTGGTGCTCAGGAAAATACTTGCCGTCCACCAGCAGGAAATAGGCATAAAAATCCAGACGCCGGCGAGCCACGATGTTCGGCTCCAGCATGCGAATGGTCCCCGCGGCGGCGTTACGCGGGTTGGCGAACTTGCTCAGGTTCTCCCGTTCGCGCTCTTCGTTCATGCGCGCGAATGCGGCAATTGGCATGATAACCTCGCCGCGAACCTCAAAATCGGCTGGAATACCTGCCTCTTTGAGCTTCGCCAGCTCGAGAGCAAGCGGGACCGAGCGCATGGTGCGGACATTGGAGGTGACTTCTTCGCCGACCGAGCCGTCGCCGCGTGTGACCCCGGAGTGCAGTTTGCCGCCTCGATAGGTCAGGGCCAGAGACATGCCGTCCAACTTGAGCTCGCAAACGTACTGGATTTTCTCCGAGCCGGCCAATTCGCGCGCACGGCGGTCCCAATTGCGTAATTCCTGCTCGTTGAGGGCATTGTCGAGCGACAGCATGGGGCGCGAGTGCTCCACCTTCGCAAATCCCTCACGCGGCTTGCCGCCCACTCGCTGCGTTGGAGAATCGGGTGTGATCAGCCCTGGATGCTCCGCTTCAAGCTTCTTCAGCTCCTGCATGAGCAGGTCAAACTCGGCGTCGGCGATTTCGGGAGCATCCATCACATAATAGAGATATTCGTGATGGCGGATCCTCTCCCGTAGCTTCTCAATCTTCTGTTCGATCGCTTTGTCCTTTGCGGCCGTCGGCATGGCAAGATTATATTTCCTTGGAATTGTGTGGCACAGGCGCCCGGCGAGGCGCCTGTACTACTAAGCATTAAAGTCTTTTTTTTCGGAGAGGATTTCTCGCTGTGGAAGGCCAGCGGAGCGCGAATGAGACCTGGTGGCACAGCCGCCCTCGGCTGTGCTGAAGCTGCCTGGTTAGTCGATGTCGGATGCGAGGAAACTGTGACAATAACTGTGAGATGTCCGCTAACGCAGGAATGTTCTCGATCCATGTCTGCTCAATACATGGGCCGCAGGAAAGAGAAAAGACGCACAGGCGAGGGCGCCTGTGCCACACGTTTCAGGAGCACAGCAGAGGTTTGCTCATTGCGCCGGTCGCGCTGTGCCACTATGAAGGTGAAAGGCCATTCTCGATTTATGGATGCGAATACGCCCAGCTATACCTGCACTGGTACATGTGGATTCTCTTAAGCGTCTCTTTGAAGTACAAAGAATGTCTCCATGAAACGAATTCTCCTTCTCTACAACCCGCTTTCCGGACAGAAGCGCACCAGTCGCGCATCCGTGATTACAAAAGCGGCCGATGTTTTCCGCTCTGCGGGAGTGCAGGTGGAACAGTCTCCCACCACGCACGCGGGCAGCGCCGTGGAGCAGACCGAGCAGGCCGTTGCTGCGGGTTTTGACACCGTGATCGCCTGCGGCGGTGATGGCACGGCAAACGAGGTGGTAAATGGCCTGATGCGCAGCGGATCGCGGGCGGCGCTGGGCGTGATCCCCCTGGGCAGCGGAAATCTGCTTGCGACTGATCTCAGGTTGCCGGTGAACCCGGTGTCCGCCGCGCAGGCGCTGTTGCGGTATTCTCCCAGCCCGATTCGCCCGGGCACCATCACCTCACAAGATGACCATGGAGCGCAGAGCCGCTATTTCATTGTCGCAGCCGGCGTAGGCGCAGACGCCGACCTCATGTATCGCACGGCTGTGGAAGTGAAAGAGCGCTGGGGCAGGAAAGCGTATTTCATTGAAATGGCGCGCATGGCGCTACGCCCCCAATTCCCCATGTTCCAGGTGGAGTGGGCAGCCGGTGGCGGCCAGCACTGCAGGGAGAAGATTGCGCTGGTCATGGCCATCCGGGCCGAGAAATTTCCCGGCCTGCTTCGTCGCGTCCGGCTGGGATCGTCCCTCAGGCACAATCACTATCGCCTGCTGCTGTTCAAAACAGACCGGGCGCGGCATTTCGTGAACTATTTCGCCAGCATTGCCAGCGGTTTTAATTGGAGCGTTCCCAATGTGAAAGTCGTTTCCTCAGATTGGTTTCGCTGCACGCCTTTGGAAGCGCGGACACCAGCGAAGATTCACGCGGAATGCGACGGCGAATTGCTCGGCCGGCTGCCGGCGGAGGTTGGCATCGCGGAGAAAAGTTTTCAGCTTTTAATGCCATGATCGCGTTCCATATAGAATGAGGTGCCGCAAAAAAGGCTAGCCACTTGGATCCAGTCACCCACTTACTCACCGGAGCCTGCCTGGGCCGTGCCGGGCTGAATCGCAAGACAGGGCTGGCAACGCTCACGCTTACGCTGACCGCAGAGGCTCCGGACCTTGACGTGATCGCCTACTTCTGGGGACCTGTTGCCGGCCTGCAGCATCATCGCGGATTCACGCACGCCCTGATTGGCATTCCGCTGGTGGGAATCGCGGTGCTAGCCGCAGTGTATGGGATCTACCGCTTCAGGTCGCGATCCGGATGGCAGCCTGAACTTCCTCCACGATGGGCGCTTTTGTTCGGCTACGGCTGTCTGGCCGCTGCAATACACCTGCTGCAGGACCTCACCAACAATTACGGCGTGCGTCCGTTCACTCCGTTTTATCCCAGGTGGTATTCCGGAGACCTTGTTTTCATCATCGATCCACTCATGTTGCTGGCTCTCTTTCTGGGGTTGGTGCTGCCGTCTTTGTTCAGCCTCATCTCAGAAGAAGTCGGAGCGAAAAAGGGACAGTTTCGCGGGGCCGGGGGCGCCCGCTTTGCCCTGATTTGCCTGGCGGCATTGATCTCATTGCGTGCATTAGAGCATTCGCGAGCCATCACACTGCTGCAATCGCTGACATACCGTGGAGAAGACGCAGTGCGGGTCTCGGCGTTTCCCAATCCCTTGAATTTTTTTGCCTGGAACGGCGTGGTTGAAACAAAGGACTTTTTTGAGCTGCTTCCAGTTGAGTCAAATGCCGGAGAAGTGGACCCCCATAATCTCGCCGTGGTGCAATACAAACCTCAGGAAACCGCAGTCACCCTGGCCGCAAAGAAGTCGTATCTCGGCAGGGTTTATCTTGACTGGGCGGAATACCCGCTCGTCCGGCAAAGCACACTGGAAGGAAATCGCTACCTGGTGACTTTTACCGATTTGCGATTCACTACTGCGGAGGCGCTCCGCCGCAGGCGCTCCAGTCCTCTCACGGGATACGTGATCCTCGATTCTGCCCTGCGCGTCGTGCAGGAAGGTACCGGCGCGCCAGAGCCCGATTAGAAGAGTCCTCAAGCGCTTGACGTTTGCAGCGCTCGCGGTAACAATAGTCGTTCGAGGTGCCTATGCTCGCTTACATGTTCGTGGTGTTTGCTGTAGCTGCTCGCGTACTGGCCGGAACCGGAACCCTCTCACTTTGGGGCTTTACCCCTGTCGGCGCCTCGCTGCTGTTCTTTGGAGCGCGCATGCCCCGGAAGCAGTTTTGGATCCCGGCGGCGCTGCTGATCGGTTCGGATGTTTATCTGAATCTTGTGGCGTACAACATGGCAATTACCTGGGACCAGACGATTGTGTGGGCTTGGTACTTGGGCGCGTGCTGCATCGGCATGCTGCTTCGCGGACGAGTGAAACCTCTCTTTGTGGGTGGCGCTGCCCTCGGCAGTTCGGTTTCGTTTTTCCTCATCAGCAATTTTGCCGTGTGGGCTGTGGGCAACGTTGTCTATCCCAAAACCCTGGGCGGGCTGGGCGAATGCTATGCTGCCGGCATTCCGTTCTTTAGAAATGACGTGGCGTCCACGCTCGTGTTCTCCGCGATTTTCTTTCTTGTTCCCGTTTTGCTGGCGGCCAGGACACAGGCTGCACAGCACAACAACGTGGCTGCGTAAGCGTTTCCCTCCGCGTTTTGTCTTAACTGGGAAAGAAATTTGTTAGAAAAGCTAATCTCTCGTCAGCTTCTGTACGAAGGACGGCGAGATTTCACACTTTCGCTTGCAGCCAAAAGCCTTTTAGAATCAAACACTTTTCAGGAGATACTCCGCAGTAACCCCGGCTGGCCAGTTGCAGGTGCAATCCCAGAGTGTTGGTCGTCCTAAGATATATCCAATCAGTTTTTGCAGGACGACGGATATGACAACTAATTTTGATTTCCAATCGCACCCGTTTGTCGCGATTTGGGAGACCAACGCCAGATCCGGCCCCCAGACCGGCGACACGCTAGATTTTTCCAACCGCGACGGTTTGGAACTCACCGACAAAGAGGCGGAGCAGTTGATTCGGGATATTGCCGAATTACGTCCTCCTGTTTTTTTCTTTGCCGGTGACGATCCATTGCGGCGCGAGAATATTTACAGCCTTGTACAATATGCTGCTTCCTGCGGCCTTCACCCCAACATGATTGTTGGGCCGAACTCAAATCTTACCCGCGCTGCAATTTCGGATTTGAAGAAAGCGGATCTTTCGCGGCTAGGCTTAACCCTGGATGCCGGGACCGCACAAATGCATGATCATCTTTGCGCGTTTCCCGGGTCGTTTGCTCGCACGCTGGAAGCAATGAAGTGGGCCAATGAGTGCCGCCTTCCACTTCAGATTCACACGAACCTGAGACGGCGCAATCTGCAGCAACTCAAGCAGATTGCCTCTGTGATCAGATGTTTTCGGATTGTAGCGTGGATCGTCTCTTTTCCAGCGCCTCAGCCTCGGGAATCGCTTCACGATGTGCCATCGGCGGCAGAATTTGAAGAGGCATTCGCCCTGATCCATGAACTTGCCCAGGAACTGCCTTTCAAGGTCAAGACTGAGGAAGCTCCGCATTACCGCCCCTTTGTTGTCCAGCAGCGTATCCGTGTCAGGGGAGCTGCAGGCAGCCTGGCGGTACTTCCTTTCGAGGATGGCGGGATTCCGGGCATTCTACCGATCAATGAGGCGATGGCCAGCATCTTCATTTCCAGCACCGGCGAGATATTCCCCGCTAAAGCTTTGCGGATATCAGGCGGAAATATTCGCCGGGATAAACTCGCTGAGATATACCGGAACGGGGAGCCCTTTGCATCGCTGCGTGACCCCGACAATGTGAAAGGGAAATGCGGTGAATGCGAGTTTAAGGATCTGTGCGGCGGCTCCCGCGCTCGCGCCTGGGCCCTGCACGGTGACATGTTCGAAGAAGAACCTTGTTGTTCGTACCTTCCGATAGCAGCGGCAGCACGCAAGGTTGGCTGATTTACCGGCTGATGATCGGAAGATGCCTGGGGAAGGAGAAGGACGTTGCGGATGTTGCCCGGCTGGTGGCGCCTGGCAACATTGAATTCCGTAGCGTCCTTCGTTCATCCCGTTGCGTCCTTCGTCAAAGAGTCGTACATTCGCGTGCGGTCAGGCACGCGAGCGATGATCGGGTTCCCCCGGACCGGGATTTCCCTTCTCTCCATTTGCCTGATCATGATGCCGCGCAAGCTCTGTCCTGAGTTCAGCGGCCGGTGCGCGTAAGAGCCGCCAAATCAAGTATGCGCCAACGGCTATCACCAGGAGCAAGACTAAAATCACCCAGGGATGCCGGGTAAAGAGCGACTCAACTCTGGTCACCACCTCCCGGCCGAACATCACGGCCAGCACAGAGACAATGCTGAAGCGGATCAGCCTGCCGCAGGTAATAGCCAACAGGAAGTGAATCACCTTCATCTCAAATACGCCGGCAGAGAAGACGATGAGCTTGAACGGCGTGGGAGGGGGCAGCATGGCCGGAATCATCATGGCCAGAAACTCCTGCTTTTCGAAGCGGTCGCGAATTTTCTCCAACCGCTTCGGGTCGATTCTTTTCAGCAGGAAAAGTTCGCCACCGGCCAGGCCCAGGGCATAGGGAAGCAGGCACCCCAGCGCGGACCCCACCGCCGCGGCTATACAGTAGATCCAGGCCTTGTATGGAGCGGAATAAGCATAAGTTGCAACCAGGACATCGATAGGAATGGGAATGGCCAGGCTGTCAATACCGGCGAGAATCAGCAGCCCCCATGCGCCAAGCGTCTTGAGAGCGGCAATCCAGGCAGTGATTTTGAGCAGGACTTTGTGAAGAGACAAGGTGCCATTGTACGAGAGGGGGGCAGGCGGGTAAAAATCGCCTGAGGCTCCGGTTTTGCCTCAGCACAGGCCGGCCGGGGCGGGGCCTGAATGAAAGCTGGCAGGGTGCCCTTTACATTCCTTTTTTGCAGCAATTACACTAGCGGGTTTGCCGCTCTCGGGAGAGCCGTGCCCCTTAATTGAGGAAAGCGCATTTGAGTTCGTCATCAAACAATTGGGAGTAGAACGCCCGAGGTCACTCCGTATGTGTGTTTGTTGGGGAATCCGGGAGCGGGCTCCCTGGACAGGGTGGAACTGATGATGGCATTTGAAAAAGCCTTCACTGGAGCTACCGGACGAAGATGCAGAAAGGCCGTGACCCGTCAGGATGCCGTTGTACATTGAGAACGACGTGAAGTTGATCAGGCAGTGATCCCCGCCCTGGAGCGAATTTCAGGAGACAGCAGACAAGGAGACACAAATTCTATGGCAGCAGCAGTTGAAGATAAAGTGAAACAAATCATTGTGGAGCAGCTTGGAGTGGACGAAGGCGAAGTGACGCCCAATGCCTCCTTCGTCGATGACCTGGGCGCTGACTCTCTCGACACTGTGGAGCTGGTCATGGCCTTTGAAGAGGCGTTTGACATTGAGATTCCGGATGAGGACGCGGAGAAGATCCGCACCGTAAAGGACGCCGTCGACTACATTGACAAGCACGCGAAAGGCGGGAAGTAATTGACCAGGCGGGTGGTTGTAACTGGTCTGGGTTTGATCTGCGGCGTCGGCAACACCAGCGCCGAGGTCTGGAAGAGCATTGTTGAGGGCAGAAGTGGGGTGACGAAGATCACCCACTTTGACGCTTCCAGCCATGCCTGCCAGATAGCCGCCGAGGTCAAAAATTTTGACCCATTGAACTTCATCGAGAAAAAAGAGGTGAAGAAGATGGGCCGCTTCATCCATCTGGCTATGGCGGCAACGGATGAAGCCATGAAAATGTCCGGGCTCCAGGTGACGCCGGAAAACGAGGAGCGGGTGGGCGTGCATATCGGCTCCGGCGTCGGCGGATTTGACGTGATTGAGCGCGAGCACGAAGCCCTTCTGAGTGGCGGTCCACGCAAAATCTCGCCATTTTTCATCCCCGCCGCCATCGTCAATCTGGCTGCCGGGCACGTCAGCATCCGGTACGGCGCCAAAGGTCCCAATGAAGCCACGGCAACGGCATGCACCACCAGCGCGCACGCGATCGGTGATGCCTACAAGATCATCCAGCGATGCGATGCCGACGCCATGATCGCCGGAGGCAGCGAAGCGGCCATCACGCCGATGGGAGTAGGTGGCTTTGCCGCCATGCGCGCGCTTTCCACCCGTAATGATGAGCCGGAGAAGGCCAGCCGCCCATGGGACGTCGCCCGCGACGGCTTCGTTATCGGCGAGGGCGCCGGAATTCTGGTGCTGGAAGAGCTGGAACGTGCGCGCAAACGCGGAGCCGCCATTCTTGCAGAGATCATCGGGTACGGTATGAGCGCGGACGCATATCACATCACTCAGCCCGCCGAAGGCGGCGCAGGGGGCTACAGGGTGATGAGGAATGCCATCCATGATGCCAAAATCACGCCCAATGACATTGATTACGTCAATGCTCATGGCACCTCAACTCCCATTGGCGACGTGCTTGAGACCAAAGCGATCAAGCGCGCTTTTGGCGACCATCCCCACCTTGCTGTCAGTTCCACAAAATCGATGACAGGGCATCTGCTGGGAGGCGCCGGCGGCCTGGAGGCCGGAATTACGATTCTGGCTCTCAGAGATCAGATCCTGCCGCCAACCATCAACCTGAAACAACCGGATGCGGAGTGCGACCTGGACTATGTACCCAATGCCGCGCGTAAAGCCTCGTTCAATATCGCGTTATCAAACTCTTTTGGCTTCGGCGGCACGAATGGGTCGCTGATTTTCCGCAGGTGGACAGAATAGCGAAATTGAGGATCTACGTTACGCTGGCGGTCATGCTGTTTGCATCAGCTCAGCTTGCACCCGCGATCCAGGGAGGATGGAAGCTCCGTCAACAGCCGGCTACTCTGGTCAACGGCTCGCCGGTATTGTTTCGTGTGACCGCGCCGGAAAAGCTGGTCTCATTACAGGGCACATGGCTCGATCACGAAATCACCTTCCGCTTCAGCCATGGGTGCCATTGCTGGTATGCCATTGCCGGAGTGCCGCTGGAGACCCGCCCGGCCGACTATCCATTGGAAGTTGAAGGCGATACCGCTCACGGCGGAAGAGTGCGGTTCACCAGGACGGAGAGCGTCGGCGAAGCGCATTATCCGTTCACAACCATCAGCGTGGCGCACCAATACGTGCAACCGCCGAAGGAAACTCTTGTCCGGATTGAAGAAGAGCAGGGACTCAAGAAGAAGATCTTCTCTGAAACTGCTCCGGTAGCTTTGTGGACCGGGAAATTCCTGCCGCCGGCCAGAGCGGTTGTTACCGGAGTCTTCGGCTCGGCGCGCATTTTCAATGGCGAAAAGCACAGCCAGCATGAAGGCATTGACTTTCGCGTGCATACAGGGACACTGGTGCATGCCGCCAATGCCGGCACCGTCATTCTCGCGCGCAATCTTTATTTTGAAGGCAATTGCGTTGTGGTGGATCACGGCCAGGGGCTGATGACCGTGTACCTCCACCTCTCAAAATTTAAGGTGAAAGAGGGCGACAAGGTCAGGACCGGCCAGGTGCTGGGATTGAGCGGAGGCACCGGGCGCGCCACCGGCCCGCATCTGCACTTTGCCGTCCGGTGGCAGGGCAATTACGTGAACCCGGCAATTCTGTTGAAGCTCACCCCACCGTAAAGAACGGGGAGCGCCAGAGGAGCGCTCCCGGAAGTCCGTCCGTCAGTTTTGCGGAGATGGTGATGGGCTCGGCTGGGCTCCGCCGCCTGACATGCCTCCCATTTTGTGGCTTCCCATCTTCCCCCCGGCTTTGCAGGTATCGGAGATGTGATCGATGGATGCAACTTTGAAATGACGATGTCCTTTTTCATTGTCATTGTCGCCGCCTGCTGCGGCCTCTTTTTCGCCAATATCGGATGCGGTCCCCCAGGTTCCGTGCAGCTTTACTTCGTGGCCGACGTGTTTGCTGAGATCGTCATTGCCTCCGACCTCAATTTTTCTCTTCCCACGTGTAAGCACATACGCGCCTTCATCATTGGGGCCGCTAAGGCAGCCTCTGATTGTGGACTTGCCCGCTCCCATCTTCATGCCCTTCTTGCTCTTGGACATTTGGGTAGTGCTGGCGCTGGACTGATCACCGCTGGTCTGGCTTGAACTGCTGGTCTGCCCCGACGCCCAGGTGATGGCAAATACCGCCGTCAAAATACAAAGGACCTTCTTCATAAAGCCTCCCGAGCAGAGTTCTTCTGCTTATCAGACTAGAACGCATATTTCACCCGTAATGTTGCCGCTGCTACACAAAGAAAAAAGCGTGGCCGGAGCAGCCACGCTGCGGGAGGGGCATGAAAAAGCTCACAGCATGGGAGAAAATTCCCGCTTGAATTCTTTTTGCTGCTTTTCTAACTGCTTCTGCAGCTCCTTGAATTGGTCCTCATATTGCCGCATGGATTTCTTGTAGGTCTGCATGGCCTTGTCAAGCTCGGCGCGGACATTGGCTCTGGCCATCTCGCGCGCAGCCGAATCCAGTTGGGGCTCCAGGGCATTCAGTTCGCTGCCTAGTGAGGCGAGCTGATCACTGTCAAAGTAGAGGCTGGAGGAATCGTTGGTCCGGCGCTTCGGCAAATCGACAGTGAAGCTCTGCTCGCGCTTGTCGCGGACTACGCCCAGGTCCAACTTGCCGCCGGATCGGTGCTTGTGCAGCAGTCGCACCATGTCGCTTCTGTCTGACAGCTTTTCACTGCCGATACGCACAATGACATCGCCCGCCTTCAGGCCGCCCTTATCGGCGGGGCTGCCTTTTTCCACCGAACGCACCAGCACTCCCTCGCCATTCCTAACGCCAAAAAAATCCCCCAACTGGCTGGTCAGGTTTTCAGCTTGCACGCCGAGAATCGCCGAGGTGTTGCTTAGAACGTAAATGTTGTTTGGGAAATCAAACCGGTTGGCCATCTGCGGAAATTCAACCTGGGGAACGGGCGGGATGACGATCACCCGGTTGCTGCCGAAGAATTTATTGTGATCGGCCAATTGGACAGACACACTGAGAGGAGCGCCATCACGGCTGATGCCCAGACGAACGGTTCTCCCCGGAGGCGTTTCCCGGATCAGCCGGCGCAATTGCTCCTCACTGACCACATTGGTGCCGTTGAAGGTGAGAATCACATCGTGCTCGCGCAAACCGGCTTTCCCGGCTGGCGCATCCTGGTCTACGGCTGTAATTTCCACGCCGCGTTCGTCTTTCAGCTTCAGCGGCGCCAGGCGATCTGTGGTTATGTCGCGAATATCCACGCCAAGATAGGACCGGCCGGAAGCATAAAAATGAGCTGACGGTACCGCATTCAGTCCGGATTGAGGTTGCGGTTGCGGCTGTGCCCCGGGCTGGGCCGCTAATGTGTTCTTTGGCGCTACGAAGGCCAATGATCCGAGCATGAGAACAGTTATAAACGTGCGCGTCATATGAATGCTCCACCAATAATCTGTTGGCTCTCTTACTGATTGCGCGCCTTCAGGAACTGAATATTTCCGCTGGCTGTGTGTACGTGCAGGATCGGACCGCCGCCATTGAGATTTCCCTCCGCAAAGACTTCCCGCGGTCCAAAACTGCCGGAGCGCGTAATCTTCAACTCCGGGAAATCGCTGCGAATGCCCTCGCCGCGCGCGACCTCAACGGCTGCCCGGACGGTCACGCCAACGCCATCCGGCACATAGACAATAATGTCACCGACAGATGTTTCCAGCCTGGAGTCAGTTAGCTTGGCCCCAGGAGTGAGCCTGGCGACGATGGGGCCGCTGCCGGTTTCCACGCGCAAGCCCTTGCTGATCCCTGACACTCTGATTCCTCCGCCACCACTCTCAATGACGGCCGGCCCCTCAATCTCGCTCAGGTCAATGGCGCCCCCGCCGGTTTCGGCCTTGAGCTGGCCTTCGCACTTGCTCACCTGTATTGACCCGCCGCCGGTCTCCAGCGTCATCAGCTTCCCTGAACCGACACGGAGGTCGCCACCTCCGGAACTCGCTACGACGCTGCCCGCCGCTGAGGCTATATGAATACTGCCGCCGCCCGTCGAGACGGCCACATCACTTCCCACGGTTCCAATATCGATTTGACCGCCGCCACTCGCCACCGCGACCGCGCCATCAATTTTGTCCAGATGAATATTGCCGCCGCCGGTATTGGCTGCTACTTTGCCTGCGAGATCTTCCGCGCTTACCTGGCCTCCATTTGTTTCCAGCTTGAGCGCGGCTGTCTGGCGCGGAACCTGTATGTCGAAATCGATTGAGCCGCGGCCATTGCCTTCACAATCGGCTTTCAGCAATACCGCGTCGCCCCACGTAAACGTGGTGAATTTCATGTGGCTGATTTCCCGCCGCGCGGCTTCTTCCGATCCGGCCCGCACACGTTCGCGGACAACATAAGTAATATTTTTCTGCGGAGCGCCATGCACGCGAATGGAGCCGGCGGTTGATTTAACCCTGACTATGTTTGCTGCCTGCAGGTTTCCTGTGACTTCCTGGATCCACTCTCCGCCAGAGCGGTAGAAGCGCGTGTTGCCGGTTTGCGCGACTGCTACAAGCCCGGTGGCCATCAGCAAGGTCGCGAGTTGTAATTGTTTTCTCATGGTTTCGGTAGCCTTAGTCGAGATGGGGGGTGCTCGCCAGATATTTCTTGGATTGCGTCTTGATGTACTGGTTGGGATCGTGCTGAGCCAGCACCTCTAAAGCTTCATGCACGCTGCTATCCGCCTTTACCGGTTCCAGCAGGCTGATGGCCTCTGACCGCACGCCCGGATTCGCATCATGCAGCAGCGCTTCCAGCACCGAGTCACGCACGTGGATGTCATCTTTTACGTAGCCCTTCAGCCCATCCAGGGCCTTCAGGCGCACGCCCGGGTTCCTGTCATAGCGCAACGCGGAAATCAAGGCATCGCGCACTTCATTGTCCTGGGCCTTGGTCTTGAGCAGATCGATCGAGTCCAGCCGCACATCCGAATTGCGGTTATTGCGCGTAGCCATCAGCAGCAGTTCCTGGATGCGCGGGTCGGTGGCCGCCCCCGCAATCGTCTGAGGATGCAGCGTGTCGTACTTGATCGTAATCTGATTGGAATCAGGATTGGTGCTGATGGAGTCGATGGCGGCAATGTTGTAATCCTGGCTTCCTGTGTTGCTGGTTGCGACCGGCAGCGGACCCGCATTTGTATCGCCCAGGGCCAGCCGCCACGTGGTAAGACTTCCGCCCGCGAATCCGATGATCAGCAGCGCCGCCGTCAACGCAGGAGCCAGCTTGATCTGCTGCATCCATCCGGCAAAATCGAAGATGAACTTACTCCAGAAGCTGCGGCTCTGTTCGGCATGCTCCAGCGCTTCCTGTAGTTGCATGCGGTTGGCGGCCAGAAAATTCGGGGAAACTTCCGCCGCAGGCGCCGCTGACATTTCTTCTTTGAACGCCTGTGCCGCTTCCAGCTCCTGCCTGCATGACAGGCAATGCTGTACGTGATGCACGAATTCGAACTTGGCGTCATCCGCCAGTTCGTCGTACATGTAGAGCACAAGGTTTTCTTTCATCCATTCGCATTTCATAAAAGTTCCAGTATCTCTTTCGGCCACCAGCTAGTAGCTGCTGCCCGGTGGCTGCTCTTACCGCATTGGCGCTAACGCGCTCCTCAGCTTCTGTGTCGCCCTGAACAGTGTATTTTTCGCTGTCTCTTCCGTCGTATTCAGCATCTCGCCAATCGTCCGCAGCCGCAGACCCTGGTAATGCTTCAGCTCAAAAACCATGCGTTCCCGCGGAGTAAGCCGGGTGAGCGCAGCGGCAATCCTGGCGCCCAGTTCGCGGCTCATCAGGTCGCGCTCCGGATTCGCCCCGGAACGCTCGTCGGACACGCGGTCCAGCAGGTCCACTTCATGCCCGTTCGAATCCACCACCGTGCCTGAATCTTCCTTGCGTGTCTGCCGCTTGCGCAGGTGATCCAGACAGAGATTGGTGACGATGCGATAAATCCAGGTATAAAACGAGCACTCAAAGCGGAAGTTGCCGATGTGCCGGTACGCCTTTAAAAAAGCTTCCTGGTAGATGTCGCGTGCGTCCGGCTCCGAGCCGGTCAAGTGCAAGGCGAGGCGAAGCACGGCCTGATCGTACTGGCGCACCAGTACTTCGAAAGCTGCGCGGTCTCCGCGCTGAGCGGCGCGAATCAGCTCACTGTCATTCACTCGGCTTAGGGCCTGACTCACCATGGCTCCCGATGAATGGGAGTAACGTCTATCTCCGCTCGCGCCAACCGCTGCTTGTAAAGCCGCTGTTTCGGCCGGCATCTCTTAAGGTCCCTCGTAATCCTCTCTCTTGCTGCACCTATTTGGACGAGCGAACCGGAGACACGTAAGCCGAGGTTATCCCATTTTCGGACACTTTTGAAAGCCGCCCCACTCGCCGGAACCGCACCCGATGCACGTCCCTGCACATGTTTCGTGGCTTAAAGAGCCGCCCGAACTATCCCGCTGTTCGTAAGGGATTCGCGTTGCGGTTGCTCATTCGGTGCGGCATACCCAGGTCAATGACTCGCATCGAATGTACCCGATGAGCTTCATACGTCGGCAATTCTCAGTGCTTTTCCTTTGCGCCAGCATCGCTTGCGCACCATGTCTTAGCGTCGCGCAGTCCGCCCAGGATCAAAGCGCGGCCCGCCATCCTGATCCTCAGCAGGTAGATCGCCATCCGGATACCAACACCTCAGTTGAAGATAAAGTGATTACATGGCGATCACTGCCTGGAAATTTTCTCCACGACCAGAAAGAGATCTGGCTCTTTCCCAGGCAACTGGTTCAAGGACGTCACTGGCTTCCTACGCTTTCGATTGCGGCAGGAACCGCAGCCCTCATCACTGCCGATAGCCACGCGATGCCTTACTTTCAGACCCACGCGCGCAACCTCGATGATCTGAATGACACGTTTGACAGCACCATCACAACCGCGGAAGTTGCCGCCGTGCCCGTCACTTTCCTGGTGGCCGGCTACATTCGCCATGATCAGCATGAAATCGGCACGGCGATTCTCGCCGGCGAGGCCTACGCGAATAGCGCCATTGTTGACTTGGCCATGAAAGCCGTCACGCGCAGGAAGCGCCCTTCTGACGTCCCTCAGGGCGGAAAGTTTGACGACACATTCTTCAGCGGAGGCAAGTCTCCCTTTAAAGGCAGCAGCTTTCCATCCGGTCACGCTGCAGGCGTCTTTTCTGTGGCTACAGTTGTGGCCACGCGATATCGCAGACATCGATGGGCCCCCATACTGGCTTATGGCTTTGCCGCAGTCATCAGCTTTTCGCGAGTTACCACAAGCTCGCATTTTCCATCGGATGTCTTTCTGGGAGCGGCGCTGGGATACACCATCACTCGCTATCAGGTGCTGCGGCCGCGTTGACGCGCCTTCGAGTTTTACCTGCCTTCGATACGGATTTGTGCGCGCGTTCACGCCGGGAAGCTCACAGTCCCATTGGCCGTAGGACTCCGGCACAGGGCCGGTTTCTTAAGCCAGTTGGACCGACCAGAAAGAGCTCGCGTGTTGATACCGCCGCTCCGATCAGTTCAGCATTACTGAACCTGCAGAGTCATGGTTTGGCTGACCGGCGCGATGTTCGTGTTACTGCTGGTCGCGGTGAACGTGATCGTATACGTGCCCGCGGGCGTGCCTTGGGGATTTGGCAATTTTGTGCTGGCCCCGGAGCCGCCACCGCAGCCTGCCATGATGCCGGCGATCAGCAGCGTACAAACCCCAAAAGCCGGGACAAGTCTCCGCCTCCGGCGGGGTGTGGTAAGAAGCTTAAAGCCTGCGCCGGCCATTGCGGCGAATACCAGCAGCCCGAGCAGTAGCCAGGGATTCCTGTCTTCTGGCTGCGGTCCGTTGAGCAGAGCGGCCCTGGCCGTCGTGCTGACGTCCATAGTAACTAACGCAGTACTATTCGTTAGGGAAGGTGGAGTAAAGCTGCAGGTTGCGCCTTGAGGCAGATCGATGCAACTGAAAGTAACAGTACCGGCGGATGCAGTCGCGTCAACACGTACCTGGAATACCGCCAGATTTCCCGCCGTCACGATCTGGGTTGGTGTACTAGAAAGGAAACTCAGAGCAGCGCCTATGACGGTGGGGAGCGAAGATGTGTTGTTCCCCGGAGTCGTATCTGTGCCGCCGCCGGAAACCGAGACGCTGATGGATGAAGTACCGAGCGATGCATTTGGCGCAACGCTGAATGTAACAGTTATGGGAGGATAGCTCTGCGCGGAGGCCAGTACGTCACTCCGGGTGCAGGTTAGGGTGGTCACGGTGCAAGCCCATCCCGTACCGCTGAGGTTAGTCGCGGTTAATCCGGCCACCAAGGTAGCGGAGAAGGTAACCGTGCCGCTGCTGCCCACACTCCCCAAATTGGTCACGTTGGCGGTGAAGGTGTCGCCGAGGTCCCCTTGGCTGACAGAAACTTCCGTGGAGATGAAAGCGGCTGCGAGGTCAACTCCGGGATTCACGATTTTCGTGGGATCACTTGCTTGGTTGTCGCTGGCAACCGTTTCGCCTCCACCGGAGACCTGGACCACGTTGGTAACTGTAGTAGGACCGACGGTCACGTTGGCAGTGAGAGTGATGGGCGGATAGCTTTGCCCTGCGGCAAGCACGTCCGTGCGGCTGCATGTTACATTGCTTGCGATGCAGCTCCATCCAGTCCCGCCAATGGCAGCCACGTTTAGGCCGAGGGGTAGGGAATCCCCCACAATCACCGTTCCTGAGCTTGCCCCGCCGCCAACGTTCGATGCCGTGATGGTGTACGAGCCGGTCTGTCCCGTTCCGAAATTGCCGCTATGCGTCACAGCTACGGTCATGTCCGGGATAGTGTTGACATTCACGGTTGTCGTCCCGGTGAACCCGCTGGAGCGCGCGTCCGTGGCGGTGATCGTTTGGTTGCCGAGGAGGCTCAACGTAAAAGGAAACGTGTGCTTTCCCGCGTCAGCCGCGGTAAAGGTGTAATCGGCCGGAAGCGTCGCGCCCGCGTCACCGCTGGTGAAATGCACAGTGCCCCGATAATTCGGCAAAAGTCCACCATTACCATCTTCGATCCTCAGCGTCATATTGAAGGGGATGGCAGGCCCTGCTCCGCCGGCCGGAGCAGTCATGCTGAACACCGGCGGCGCGACGGCACATGCTCCCCGCAAATCGGAGAACACCAGTTCAACATTGTAGGAATGGCCGCCGGCGGTGACTGATGTGTCAAGAGGGTCACAAAGGTCGGCGATTTCCTGGTTGTTGGCGCCGTCAAACCATCCCAGCGGAGGCCCAAAACCAGCTGCTACTCCGGCGCCAATATCGGTGACCGTCTCTGCCATCTCATGGCTGGATGCGACGGTGGCAATCTGCAATGCGGTTCCCACTCCGCAGGCTCCCTGTACCGCGCAACCCCCAACTGAAAAATCGGGAAACACGCCATAGGGGATCAGGCCCGGAGTAGATGAGTGGTAGGCGCAAAATCCGCCCTGTTCACAGCTCTGCGCGTTACCGAGGGAAATGATTACGTTGGGCGGAAAATAGATTGCGTAGTACGTATTGACGTTGCCGTGCGCATCGGTTTGCGGCGCCGGCAGGTGGCCGGCGTTGATCTGCCTGGTAAGCTCTGTCTGGATTTGCGCATCCGTAAGACTGCAGGCCGCGGTTCCCGGGCAAAGCGACGGATTAATCGTAAATTTGTTGAGGAAGCTGCCGTGGTTGATCTCCTGGTTGCTGGTGCTGACTCCATCGGCCCCTTTAATTCCGAGGGTGCTGTATTCCGTCAGTTCATCGAAATATTGGCTGCTCGTGATGTCCGTATAGAACTGATCGATAGCACCGGGTCCGGTGAGAGCCGCAGCCACGTGGGCGCCCCAGAAGATAACCACCACCTGGATATTGGATACCACCGGGCCGCCGAAGTAGGTTAAATGGGCGTTGAGCGGCAGCTGCGTTTTGATGCCGGTCTTGACCTGTTTGCCGGATCTGCCATAAGGGAAAATCCTGATCAACGGCTGGGTTCGCACATCGCCCGCTGCTGGCGCCGGCTGTACCGCTTCAGACTGCTCCGCCTGGATCAGTTGCCTGATTGAAGCGCTGACGTCACTCTGCTCCGCCGGTCCTTTCGACTGGTTCTGGGCAAAGGCATCTGCCGCGAAGAAGACCAGCAACAAAAATGACAGGAAAATTGAGCAGGCTTTCCCGTGCGCCGCGAGGGCCGATTGGCGGCAAGTGCCATTTAATCTACCGCTTAAGACGGGCAGGCGGTCTGATTGCGACTCGAAACAAGGCAGGCTGGACACGACGAACTCCTCTAAAATGACGTGAAAAGGCAGTTTCGAAGTGTACGAAGCAGAGTTCCTGCTCGTCAATAGAAATCGGCTGGGTTGTCATACCAAATAGAAATGTCCTCTTTTGGTTGCTGAAACCGAGTTGAGCACCGGATGGAGAGACTTTTCTGTTGGTTCCACGAGCAGAGAAAGTTCGCTTCACGGATTGCGTTATTTTTCCGTGTTATTGCATTGCCAAAACAAGAGCGGCGCACCCAGAAAAAGTGCGCCGCTTTTGTTTTCGACGAGGTGGCAGTTGGAGCTCTTAGAAACCTGGGCTTTGCTGCCTCTCCTGCTTCTGCACGTTGGATTGATGGAATGCCTGGCGTACATCGGCGAGGAACAGTTTGGAGTCCGGGTGCGCTTTTACGCGGCCGGCAAGGATCTCGTTAGCGGGAATCAGACGCCCGTAAAACGCCTGCGTGGAATCGTCATCGGGTTTGACGGACGCGCCGCTCAGATCAAGTCCGGCAAACAATCCTTTGGCGCGGGAATAAACCAGGATTTTGTTTTTCATCTTCCAATCGGTGCTGGCCTGGGCTTCGCGACCAAGCGGGCCGGCAGCAACGCCGGCATCGGCGCCCAGCTTAAATTGCGAATTGAGCAGCTCTTTGGCTCCGGCATCGCCGAGGAAGACCATCACGAGGTCAACCGACTCAAGCCCGATCTGCGCGCCCCAACTTCCACCGGTGATGGCCAGGAAGGCAGGCTGACTCCAGCCGCCATTGGGCAGCCGGCACGTGGCCACGCCACGGCCATGATGGCCACCGACAACGAACCCGCCCTTCACCATGTCCGGCACTACGGCGATGCACTTGGCATCAGCCAGCACGGCTTGCGGAATCTGCGAATCCGGCGCGTTCATGAGCGCTTTGAGGTCGTTTCCGGAATCGCTAAGCCGCTGCACAATCTGGGCCTGTTCTCCGTAAACGGTCTTTCCTGTTGCTGTGGTGGCTACGTGATGAGTTGAGCAGCCCACCGCCAGCAGCACCGCGAGCGGCAGAGCCGCGGCAAGAATACGTTTCATAGTTACTCCTCCATGAGCACTCGGGACAGCGACGAGAGCACTTCAGGGGAGAGCGCCAGTCGTTCACTAGAATCAGGATCTTTTTTGTCGATCATTGGGGTCCCGCTGTTGGTATATCCATTGAGAAGTTGAAGCAAGCGGGCGAGTTGCATCAGCCGCACGCAATCCCAGTGACTCACGCCGGGAGCTGCAAATCGAGAGTCTCGACGTGCGCGTGTGGCAACTCCGGGCCGTGCTGCCGAATCCGATACACACCATGAAAATGATTCTTTCCACAGCACTGCTGCTGGCGTTTGCTCTTGCTCCCGCCGGTGTCGCCCAGAACACCAGCGCCCAGAATGACAACGGCATCAAGCAGGACACCAAGGATGCCGCCCATTCCACCGGCCGTGCGGCCAAAAAGACCGGACACAAGATCAAGAAGGGCACAAAGAAAGTCGTCCACAAGGGAGCGCATGCCACGAGCAAAGGCGCCCACAAAGTGGAACGCAAGACCAAGCCCAGCCCTTCGCCGACCCCGCAGTAGATCATGGGTGATTTGACCGAAGGCGCTTGTGCCCCCCCCCCAGGTTACCGATGCCTTCCAGCGTGCAGAAGCAGCCCAGTGGTCGCGCATTCGCGCGCCATGGCGCGGGAATCTGAGCGTGAAGGTTGAGCCCCCAAATCTCGCTTCTGATTTGCCGTCTCAGTTGCCGTAATTGCGTTCTTCCTGCAAAAAAATCTGCGCCAATCCGCCGCTTCGCTCGAATTTCGATTGACGTTCTTCCCGCAACCGACTTAATATCCGCACAGCCGCCTTTCGTCCGTGTAGTAGCGCATGCCAAAACTTGCGAAGAATTCCGCGCGCAAAGCTTCGGGCGAAATCCTGATTCCCGACAAGCTCTACTTTCGCATCGGCGAAGTCAGCCGCCTTTGCAGTCTGCCAACGTACGTACTGCGCTTCTGGGAAACCGAGTTTCCCCAGCTCAAGCCGCCCAAGAGCAGCACCGGGCAGCGCACCTATCGTCGCGCGGACGTGGAGAACGTAGTCCGCATTAAGAAGCTGCTCTACGACGAAGGGTTCACCATCGCCGGCGCACGCGCCCAGCTCAAGGCTGAAGGCAAAAAGAAGCAGGCGCCGCTTCCCTTCCTGGTCCAGCCGGAAGCCGGCCTCGCCGAACTCAAGCTGCTGCGCCAGGGCCTGCGCGACATTCTCTGGCTCCTCAACGGCCGGGCCGCAGCCAGAACGACGTAAGTGCATTTTCACCGCTGAGGCGCTGAGGCGCGGAGAAAAACCGGACTCTGGCACAAACAAATCCGACGCGAGAGTCGCCAAACATCCAAAGTGCGATCGAATACGGACTTCATTTTCGGCAATTCTCCGTGCCTCTGTGCCTCCGTGGTAGGTTTTTCTGGTATCCCTGATTTCCTGCCGCCCAGCAATTCCCTCCTGCATCCAAATCTCAAGGTAGTTATAATGGTGGTATCAGCTCACGTTTCTACCTTGCCGGGCGTCTTACCATGGCGGTTTCGGCGGAGCTGAAAATTTGCAAAAGCGGAACGGAACGCGCGTTCTAATCAACAGCAGGACCAAAGCCAAGGAACGGATTCATTCAAGATGTCGAAAAAGGTTCAAGTCGTCGTCCTCAGCAGTTCCATGCTGATCATCGTATTTGCTCTCATCGGCGGTCTGGGCGTGCATGCCTCCAGCAGTGATAACTCATCCAGCGCGGATAACGCCTACACACACATGGAGGTGTACAGCGAGGTGCTCCACCGCATCCAGAGCGAGTATGTGGAGCAGCCTGACATGCACAAGGTCACCAGCGGCGCTTTGCACGGCCTGCTCGAGTCGCTGGACGCCAACTCCAGCTATCTCAGTCCCACCGAGTACAAGCAGTACCAGGAGCGAAACCAGGCGAGCAAAGCCGATATCGGCGCCACCGTTTCCAAGCGCTTTGGCTACGCCGCCGTGGTTTCCGTGATTCCCGGCGGCCCGGCGGACAAGCTCGGCATCACCGACGGCGACATCTTTGAGACCATTGACGGCCAGAACACGCATGACATGTCGCTGGCCACCGTGCGCTCCAGGCTGCGCGGTGACAAGGGCTCGCGCGTGGAAGTCACCATCATCCGCACGCGCCAGATCGAGCCGCAGAAGATCACCATCGTCCGTGAGATCCTGGATCCGCCCGCAGTTACTGACCGTCTCATGGGCGACGTGGGCTACGTCAAGGCGCTCGCGCTCACCCCGGGTAAGGCCCAGGAAATCGCCGCCAAGATCAAGGACCTGGAGGCCAAAGGCGCCAAAAAGCTGGTGCTCGACCTGCGTGACGACTCCGAAGGCCCCGAATCTGAAGGCGTGGCCGCAGCCAACCTCTTCATCGGCCAGGGACAGATCGCCAGCCTCAAGGGCCAGAAGTATGAGCCGGTAACCTACAACGCTGACCCGCAGAAGAAGATCACTAACCTGCCTCTGGCGGTGTTGGTCAACCGCGGCACCGCCGGCCCGGCGGAAATCGTGGCCGGAGCCGTGGAAGATGACGGCCGTGGCGACGTCGTGGGCGGCAAGACCTTCGGCGACGGCTCCGTGCAGAAAACCCTGCCCATGCAGGACGGCGCCGCGCTCATTCTTTCCGTGGCCAAGTACTACACGCCCAAAGGCACCATTATTCAGGACAACGGCATTACTCCCACCGTAAAGGTGGCGGGCGACGACGGCCTGGCCTTCATCCCCGATGGCGACGGCGGCGCAACCCCCGTCCAGAGTGAGACCAAGCCCAAAACGGACGACCAGCTCAACAAAGCCCTCGACGTCCTGAAGGCAAAAACAGGCAAATCATAAAGTCCGCGCCGCGTGATCGCCGCGGCGCTTCAACCTGTCATCCTGAACGAGCGGCCGCGGTTGGCGCGAGTGAAGGACCTAAACCAGGCGTGTAGCGCCTAACCGCCTAGCCACAGATAAACGCGGATTTAGAACGGGCTCGAATTCGGGCCCGTTTTGCTTTGTGCTCCCTTTGCGGCCTTTGTGGTTGGCTGTTTCTGATCCGCGGAAATCAGTGTGATCCGTGTCATCAGCGGTAAGGGGTTTCCGGCGATTTTGGAAGAATCTCCTCCGGATCAATTTTGGCTGAGCAGTTTGGGCAGGAGTATTCCACGTCGGCATTCCCCGGCGAGTCGTCGTCGACGTAAGCCCTGCGCTCCGGGTCGAAGCGCATGGTTCCCCAACCCCGATAATCGATGGCATTGAGAGGCGAATTGCAACCGGGGCATCGTGGCGGATCAGCGCTCGCCTGCTGATTATCAGAGCGGGCTGATCTTTTGGATTGCTTCTCGTTCATCGTGTGCTCGTCCCATTTTTTTAGCAGCGATGCTGTTCAATGTGTTGACAAATACCGCATTTGCAGAAGCTAAACGGTGGATCGGCTGATGAACAGGGAGTTAAACTACGATTTCCGCGTGCATAGTCCGATACGATGAAGTGAGGTATCCATCACCGAGCATACGCGTCGCAATCCGCTCAAACGCGAACCAGTTATACCAGTTGCTTGCCTTCGGATGCTGTTTCAGTTTGGTAGTAGTCTGTCGCGCGCTGAATTACCATTTGGAGATCCACCTTATTCCGATCGTACCAATGCGCAAGGTCGGCCACTAAGTGTGAGGACCAGAGCGCGCCCCTCGCGAGACCCCATTAAGTCCGGAGCGGAGCCGGTAGTTTGGCTGAAGGTGAGCAGGGCTGCGTAAGCCCAGGATGCACGCTGGTCGTTGCTAATACCTTCATTTGCAGTTGCATCTGGCGGAACTCGGCTTGCCATGAAGCACCTCTTGGAAATTTAATCGCAACCCTTTTAATTTAGAGTTGCAATCGTGCGGCAGCTCGCTAAAATCAGGTTCTCACATGAGCATAGAGCAAGTTGTTGACATTGTTTACTCGAAAGATTTCGAGAATTGGAAGAAAAACAACAAAAAAGCGTTGGAATCGCTTTTCGGAGCTCAACAGGGTCGATATCACGTCGATGCAGGGAAAACCGTTCAACTGCGGGCGCCAGACATAAACTTCAAGACCGGTGTACCGTTCGCAGCTTACATCAATCCCAACAATCCAGAGAGCGGGCCTTATGGCGGCTTTTCGTTTGTAATCTTTCCTGCAGAAAATAAGCCAGCTTTAATCGGCCTCGTTGTGGGTACTCAGGGCTTGGCCCCAGATGAAGCGGTTCTGGGCAGACCGGGACACGCTCGCAAATCACAGGCAATCTGTGGATGGCTCAACGCAAAGTTTGGTTCCGGCAAGCAGGTCGCGTGGGCTAAACAGGATCCTAGCCGAACGGATATCAGTATGCCTGATTTGCCCGAAGACTGGGCAGACTTCAAGCCAGTCTTCAAACGGTATGGGCAGGTAATCTACGCAATTTTCAAGCCTACAGAGGAAAACAAAGCCGCAACACGAGAGGCCGCCGCGGCATTTTTAGACCTGATGTTTGACGAGCGCGGGTACGGACCGAACGCTGCAAATGCCAAGGATGCCCGCAATATCAGGGATGAATGGCACGAGCATCTCATGCCAGACTTAACGAGGGCTGACGTCAAGAATCTGCTCGATCAGAAACGATTCCTCGTGATCCAAGGACCACCGGGAACGGGCAAAACGAGGATGGCCCAAGAAATCCTCGAAGCGGAGTTTAATGGCTGTGGAAAAATCATACAGCTGCATCCTAATAGCACATACGAAACATTCATCGGCGGCCTTGCTCCCGTTCGTTCCGAACAGGGGATAGGGCTGCAGTTTGCCCCTAAAGCTGGTTTTCTTATGGACGCTGCAAAAGCAGCGTTAGCTTCTACGACTCCCTTTTTGCTGGTCGTAGACGAAATCAACCGAGCAGATCTGAGCAAGATTTTGGGAGAAGCCATTTTCCTGTTGGAGCCGCACCCAACCAAAAAGCGTGAAATAGAATTGCCTTACGATTTCGGGCCGCCATTCCATACGAAACTCGCGATTCCCGAAAACCTCTTCATCCTAGGCACAATGAATACCGCAGACCGGAGCATTGCGATCGTAGATGTCGCTATCCGCCGCAGGTTTGCGTTCGTATCGCTCTGGCCACAATCCAGTGTGGTAAAAACCAACGGTTGCGGCCTCATGCAGGACCATTTTGAGAAGGTTGTTGACATCTTTATCGAACATGCACAGGAGGACGCTTTCAACCTTATCCCCGGCCATTCTTACTTTCTGGAAAAAGATCAGCAAAAGGCGAAGCTCAGCCTGCAGACTGGACTGGCGCCGCTTTTGGAGGAATATCTTGCTCAAGGGTACATCGGAGGTTTTAGCGAGCAAGTGCGCGCCTATCTGCAGGAACTGCGGAGCCTAAAGGAAAAGTAACGTGCCTCGTAAACATGAACCTTTAGGAACCTCGTTCGTCACTCTCGAGGACAACTCTGAGCTTTCGACGTCGGCTGCTGAGTTCTTTCACCTTGGTAAAGGCCTTTCGGACCTAAACAGTGCATCAGCCAAGCTAGCGGAACAACTGATCACTCAAAATCGCTCCATATTTTCACTGGCCGGAATCGAGTGCAACTCGGAATTCAATGGTCACCAAGTGTCACTTCGTCTGAGAACAGGAAACACAATTGGCGCCATTCCACTGATTTCGCCTGTGACCGGAAAAGCCGATTATGGGCTGATCGTAAAGCCGCGTTTTCCTTGGGACGGAATCGGTTCGATGCTCGGAACGATCGGTTGGCGCGTGGCACCGACTGCCCTTAAGCTCAGTAATTTCAGAGGATCGGAGAGGAGCATCCCCCCATGGGTTCTGTCTTCTATGATCTTGTTGCGCATCGATAATCTTCTGAAAACCCTTGGGACGCAAATTTGATGTGGTTACGGAGCTACGCACAGCGCCACGTGGTCAAGTGCGCTGGAATGAGTACGCAACGCGTTCAATTCCTATCGGAGATTTCCTCGCTGTCCCGTGCACCTTTCCCGATTTGCGTCAGGACCGTCATTTGCGAGGCACCATTCGCTACTGTCTGGAATGGATCATCGCGGCTCTACAAACGCAGGTTGAGCATGGTCCCTTCGTACACAGATTGATTGAACTAGCACAGTTTCTCTTATTGAAGGTAAGCGATGTCCCAGTTTTCATACCTCCTCCGACCCAAATGGAAACGTGGTTACGCAGACCCCTGAAAACGGAATTTTATGTGGATGGTTTGCAAGCCCTGCAGTGGACCATCGAGAAACGGGGGCTCGCGGGAACAAGCAAGCTGGAAGGCATTCCCTGGATAATGCACATGGAGCAATTTTTCGAGGCCTGGCTGGAAACCGTGTTCCACTCCATCGCTCGCACAACTGGGGCATTGCTTAGGGTCGGCCGATTGCGCCAGACCACGCGACCAATTTCGTGGGACCCTCCCTACACAGGATCACAAAAATCGCTCGTGCCAGATCTGTTGCTCCAGTGGCCATCAACCACACTAATCGTCGATGCAAAGTATAAGCGCCATTTTGAGGAGCTTCAGAGCCACACTTGGGAAGCTATGGAGGCCACGTGGAAAGAGCAGCATCGCAACGACTTGCTGCAAGTGCTTGCGTATGCAAACTTGGCTGAGGCGCGCACCATTGTTTCGTGCCTTGTGTATCCGTGTACGCCAGCCACATGGAACTATTTAACCCAGGCCGGTAAGCTGTTCCACAAAGCTGAGCTCACCGTTGGAGAGCGGGCACTGCATCTCTGGATGACGGCCGCACCCATGAAGGCAGCGGTTAATGAAGTCGCGGGGCCTATCGTACGAGAAGTAATGCCGTTACTAAAGGCTGCGGGATAGTGGACCACGCACTCAGTTTAGCATTCGTCCCCCGTCAAAGAGGATTGAGTCGAGTGATTGCTAAAAGTGGTTCCGCAACAGAATCTTGAGCTGCTTGATTGCCTCTGGCGTAAACCGAATTGTTTGGCTCTTCTTGCCTGGAATTTTGCGATCGGCAGAGCCATAAGTATCGATTTGAAGAAACTTTTCGTCCACGATGGAGTAAGTGCACTCCACGTCGCTGTGTGCACTATTTTTATCTAATTTCTGTTCTACCAATTTGCGTACGAGCGCCATGAAAGTACTCCGTAGTATTTTCGTAATGAGAGTTCAGTAAGGGATTGTCCCAATAGCTGAGATGCCGGTCAAGTCAAGATTCATCGCACGGCAAGACCGCGGCGAACCCGCGATGAAGGGGCAAGTCCTGAATAAGCAGAGAAAGGACTTTTCCCTTTCTGCCGTCGGCCCGCGCGTAGCGTCAGCGAAGCGCGCTATTATAAACTTTGCGCCTTATGTCGCTCTATCAACGGCTGTTCAAATATTCACCATCGGAGCACAGTACACCCCTGGAAAATTATTTGACGGAGTGCCTTTCTGACCTATTGCAGCGGCTGACTCTAATAGAGGACGACCGCAGCACGATTCAGGATTTTGTGACCCGAGTGCTGCTAGGCAGCGAAAACATTGCACTTTCTGACTGCTTGCGCCACGCCAAAACGGCTACCTGGGAAACACAGTACAGAATCACGGATGCGGGTCGGCATGCCTACCCTGATCTCTGCCTGTTCTGCGATTCAAAGCCCATCATCTTGGTTGAAAACAAAATAGCAGCCGGCTTTACCGAGAAACTGCTCGAATCTGAGACGCAGACGGAAACCGTTTCACAGCTCCATTTTTACGATCGCTGGCTTTACAAGGAAAACCCGGACGCCGCTCTGGTGCTGCTCACCCATTTCACCCAGCCTCCGGCTGGTTTCCTCCATCACGAAGTTGCTGGGAACGGCTCTCATCCCGAGTTCCAGATTCGATTCCGCAATTCTTGTTTGTGGACTGACGTATTTGAGTGGTTTTCAAAATGGTTGAACTCAGAGCGCGCACGATTACCGGAGTACCAGTGCGTGCGTACATTGCTCGGTGAATTTCTCGCCTTTTTGGAAGGACAGAATATGGCCCCCGTATCTCTCGTTGCTGCGGATCTCGGCGTAATGGACGCCTTCTTCGAGCATGACGTCTGGAACAAGGTTAAATTGCTCTTGGAGCGACTGAGAAAAGATGTCGAGCCGCTCCTGCCGTCTCTATGGGGCAAGCCTCAAAGGGTTCCGGTCACGTATCTAGACGCCGTAGACAAATTACTTTGGGATTGGGCTTATTGCTTCTCGGATCGGAAAGACCTGCAATGGTACATCGGATGGGGACTTGCGGGTGAGGATGGGCTAAAGGGTGTTCATCTCGCAATGACTGGGGCCAGCCCATACGTTTTTGCGCTTTTGGCGAGCGATAAAATTCCTGTTTGCTTAAACCATGGCGCGGTGAAATTGGCCGAGGAACAGGGATTCCATGTATGGGAGCCTATCCCGGCGTACAAGCATTACCGCGTTCTCAAATACACGAGCGCGGAGGCTCTGGCGGGCGAGGGCAAGGATTTGGGACGAGAGTTTCAGAATTGGGTTAAAACGGCAGTCGCAGATCTTGTTCCCGTCGCTAACGCTGCTTACAAGGAGCTCAGGTAATCTCCGGGACTGGACTACGCGTAGCGTTTTCTCTGAACCGGCTGATGGCGCTCGCCTCTGGTTTTGCGGCGGAAAGCCGCGACAGCGGGAATGGCGAGAGCCGCCCCGGTGACAAAGATTCCGGCACGCCGCTTGAGGCGTGGTTTGCGGCGGATCCTGATCTCCACGTCGTGGCCCAGAGCATTGAGGAAATGCATGAGCGGGAATCAGCAATTAGCAATTGGGAGTTAGCCAAAACCGCAGACCTTACCACTGATTGCACGGATAACACTGATTTCCGAATCGGCCAAGCAGCGCGACGTGAATGAGTCGGACACAGTCATCATTGTTACCGACATGCTTTCCGGCCTATTCGGCTACGAAAAATACGGCGAGATCACTTCTGAAATCGCCAATCGCGGCACCTACTGCGATCTGGCCACCAAGCTCGACGGCCAATGTGCAGTGCCTGATCGAAGTCAAGGCAGCGGGCACAGAGCTGAAGGACAGCCACACCAAGCAGGCCGTGGACTACGCCGCAAATCAGGGCGTGGATTGGGTTGTGCTGACCAACGCCTCGCAATGGAAGGTCTATAACGTCTTGTTCAGCAAACCAGTGGGCCAGGATATGGTTCTGGATCTGGACATACTCGCGCTGAACGCCAAACACGCGGACGACATTGAATCGCTTTTCCTGCTGACGAAGGAAGGTTTCATCAAATCTGCGCTGGGCGACTTCAGCGCCCAGCGGCAGGCACTGAACCGCTTCTACATTGCGGCCACGCTGCTGACCGACCATGTGCTCGATGTGATTCGCCGCGAGCTGCGGCACGTCTCGCCCGACGTGAAGATTGACACCGAGGAGATCAAATCCGTGCTTACGCAGGAAGTCCTGAAGCAGGATGTGATTGAAGGTGAAAAGGCCGATGAGGCGCGCAAGAAAATAAACCGCGCCATGAATCGCTACCTCAAAGCCAAAGCTGTAGGCGCGAACGGCGGAGCCTCACATGTTGAAGTCGCTGGCAATCAGCAACCTTCAGAAAATGGCCCAGTCGCAGGAACCGCAAAGCCTGCCCGCTGATCAATCAGGAATTAGCAACTGGCAATCAGCAGTTGGCCAAAGCGCAAAACATCGCAGGATACGGGGGCACGGAGGAAACCCGAGGCGGCCCGCTGCTTCAGCGTTCATCTGCCTGTATCTGTGGCCAAATAAGTTTTGCGTTTGCGCTAGCACTAGCCGTTGCTCGGGCTCTACTATTCTTAAGTTCTGCTAATGAACAATCCGAAAGAGATCTAGGTAAGTAACCAATGAATTAAGCAATAATTCAGCAGCACACGTGGCCACCCGGATCCAGCAGCAGCTCATCTCATCCCGGCAATGTTCCCCAAGAGCAACCCCGAGGAGGATTATTGTCATGAAAAGCTGCATGCCCTTTACAAGCTACAGAAAAGCTTTCTGTCTGCTGATATCCGCGTTTTTTCTCGCCGCCACCGCAAGCGTTGCATTCGCCCAGACGGCAATAGCAACCAGGAAATGCGCGTTTCAAAAGTTGAGTTTCCCGCCGCCGGCCACTAGTGCCAATGTCCAGCTCGCCGCACTCAATGACGTGGGAGGCATTGCGGGAACTTTCGTTGACAGCAAAAACGTGGCCCACGGATTCCTGCTGTTTCAAGGCAGATTCACTAAATTTATGTTTCCCGGTTCCATTTCCACAACTGTCAGCGATATGAGCCGGAATGGAATCATCATCGGCACATACACCAGTAAAGACGGGAAAGGGCATGTTTACATGGTCCATGCCGGCGGTTTCCGCACCATTACTATTCCCGGCCATCCCAATGCAGATATTATGGTCTCGGGAGTGAATTCGAACGGCGACGTGGTTGGGAATTTCTCTACTGATCAGAGAGCAACCTTCCCTGGATTTCTGCTGCACAACGGAAAAGTGACCATCCTATCGTTTCCTGGAGCTCTTGTAACGCAGCCCACCAGCATCAATGATCAGGGCGTGGTTGTGGGCTTTTTGAGTTTATCTATCAACAGCAACCCGGCCTTCATGTGGAAAGACGGGGTGTTCAGCAACATTAACCCTCCCGATAGCATTCCCGAGGGGTTCACATTCCCGACCAAGATCAGCAACTCAGGCGTAGTGGTGGGAAACTATGCCCCAGAATCTGGCGCTAGCACATTTGTGCTCGACCATGGAACCTATACCAAACTTGATCCGCCTCCTGGTGATTTCGTTATGGACGTTGTGGCTGTGAACAAATTTGACAACATACTCCTTGGAGTACCCGTGGGAGAGGGCAACAACCCTGGTTTATTCAAGGGATTCTGCGCAGCAGCGTTCTAAGTCTTGAACCACAAAGTCGTCATGACCGATAGCGGTCCCAAACGAGCATGAAAATGGGGAAAACACAAAGGAGGAGCAAAGCGCAATTCGCAGTTGGCCGAACTGGACCCAAAGCTACCACAGAGGCACGGAGAAAAAGTTCGCCACAGATGAACGCACAAAGCTTACCGCTGATTTCGGGGATAACGCCGATTTCCGCTGATGGTGGAAGAACGGCGCTTTAGCCGGGGTCCCTGGCCGGCCCGATGTCGGCCGGCTGGGGTGGTTAGCGCCGTGAAAGGATGCTTTAGAATGACAGCCGCTTTGGCGCTCGTGGCAGGTCCCTCGCTTTGGTCGGGATTTCGCCTGCGGGCCTCAAACGCCCGCATCCCGGCTCAACTTTAGCGCCGGCGGATATTGCGAAAGGCCCCTCAAAAAGAAACGCACCCAGGCCTTGAAGTCGATCCCGACCCACCGTGGCTAAAAGCCAGAGGTTTAAATCTTCGCTCACGCGGCCCTGAAGGGCCGCTCTTCCACCCTTAGCAACAAGAGCCAAAGCGCTGCAGCCGCTCAAAAATTTTCACGCATTGGGCGAAGAAACGGTGTACAATGCAGAACAGCTGTTCAGCAGGTTGACGGCTCACCGGCAAAAGGGCCGGCTGGCGGGCGCTGGCGCGTCCCGGCCAGAGGAGATATTTGACAAGTGAAAGCTATTAGCGGCTAGCTCCTGGCTGCTGATCTACGCTAGTTAGTCGTTGGTATTTAGTAGTTGGTAAACATGAGCCTGGGTGATCCAACCAAAACCTTGGGTGACCCAGTGGAAAAGTCTGGGTGCCCCAGTGGAAAACTCGGCGTGACCCAAGGGTCGAGGCTGGGTCGATTTCGGGTAAGTACGTTTGTTTGCAACAAAGCTGGGAAAACACCCGGCCACCCCCCCGGGGAGATCGCCGTCACCGCTTCAAAAGCAAAACACCTACCACGGAGACACGGAGGCACGGAGAAAAGTCCGCCACAGATGAACGCAGAGAAACACTGATAGGTCCACAGTTAGCGGCTTTGATCTGCGTACTTTGCCGTTAGCCAAAGCGCGCACACCCACCAGGGAGACACGGAGAGACTGAAAAAACCTGGGATCTTCTTGCTTGATCTGCGCTTATCAGCGTTAATCTGCGGCTAAGTGTTTTGCGATTTCCTCGGCGTCAGTTGCGGCTTAGACCTTAGTTCACCATGGGTTACCCCGGTCCCGGATCACCCGATTTGACGCATGATTCGTGCTATTCTCATCCGACAGGTTCCAGCCATGAAGTTTCCCTTCCCAGACCTGCCTGGCTTTGAGCTGGCAGGAAGGAGAGTCGTCGGCCGCGTGGTGGTCGGGCTGCTGGTGCTGACAGCAGCGCTCGCCGGCGTGCTGGTGGGGCTGATCATTGTTTATTCCACTGACCTGCCGCAGATTGGCGAACTGGAACGCTATCGGCCCAGCACCATCACTGAGCTGTATGACAGCCGCGGACGCGTGATTGGGCAGTTCGCGCTGCAGCGCCGCGTGATCGACCAGTACAACGATTTTCCCTGGGTCCTGCGCGAAGCGATTATTTCCACGGAAGACAAGAATTTTGAGAGCCACTGGGGCATCAACTTCTGGCGCGTGCTGGGCGCAACGGTGCGCGACATTGAGGCCAACCGGCGGGCGGAAGGCGCGTCCACGCTGACGATGCAGTTGAGCCGCAACCTGTTTCTTTCGCCGGAGCGCCACTTCAGCCGCAAGGTCCAGGAAGCCATGCTGGCCATCCAGATTGAACGCCACTTCACCAAAGAGCAGATTTTTACCATGTACGCCAACCAGATCTTTCTGGGATCGGGCGTGTATGGATTTGAGGCCGGCGCGGAATACTACTTCTCCAAGCACGCCAAAGACCTGACGCTGCCGGAAGCCGCGCTGCTGGCCGGACTGCCCAAGGCCCCGGTGGCGCTCTCACCCATTAATTCTCCTGAGAAAGCGCTCAAGCGGCGCAACCTGGTGATCAACAACATGCTGGAAGATGGCAAGATCACCCGCGAGCAGGCCAATCGCGCCAAGGCGTCGCCACTGCGCCTGCGACTGGAGACGGAGACTTCGCCTGCGCCGTATTTTGTGGAGGAAGTCCGGCGGCAACTGGAAAAAAAGTATGGCTCCGACCAGGTGCATGAAGGCGGCCTGCGCGTTTACACATCACTCAATCTCGATCTGCAGCGTGCGGCGCAGAAGGCGATGCTGGACGGCCTGGCCGCGTACGAGCGTCGCCACGGCTGGAAAGGGCATTTGCGCAACGTGGTTCGCGAAGGCGAAAAGCTGGACCGCTGGCAGGACTCCGATTGGCAGCAGCCGATTGCGCCCGGCACATACATGCACGGGCTGGTGGTTGATGTTGGGCTGCGGACTGCCAGAATCAAGTTGGGCCGCTACAGCGCGCAGCTTGGCGCAAACGAAGTCCGTTGGACGGGAGCCAAACTGCCGGGCAAGATTCTCGCCGTGGGCGATGTGGTGTATGTGAAAGTGCTGGCGCTCGGCGTCAACAATGACCAGAACGCGGCGCGCGTTTCACTGGAGCAGGAGTCCGGCGTGCAGGGCGCGCTGCTGGCCATTGATAACGCCACCGGCGACGTTAAGGCTATGGTGGGCGGGCGCGATTTTGACGAATCAAAATTCAATCGCGCCACGCAGGCGCTCCGCCAGACCGGCTCATCGTTCAAGCCCTTCGTGTATACGGCGGCGATCGATCGCGGGGCCGAGCCGGACGACAAAATTCTGGATGAGCCCACCACGTTTGACAGCAATGGCACGCCCTATACGCCGCATAACTTTGACCATCGCTTTGAAGGCGCCATCACGCTGCGGCACGCGCTGGCGGATTCGCGCAACGTACCGGCGGTGAAGCTGGCGCAGCAGCTCGGCATGCCAACGGTCACCGAGTATGCGCGGCGCTTCGGCATCACGTCGCCGCTGCCGCCGTATCTGCCCGTGGCGCTGGGCGCGGCTGATCTCACGCTGTTTGAGCAAACATCGGCGTTTACGGTCTTTCCCAATGACGGCGTCCGCCTGGAGCCACGGCTGATCACCAAGGTTACCGATTACGACGGGCACGTGCTCGAAGAAGATTATCCTGAAGCCAAGGACGTAACCAGCACGCGCACGGCTCGCATCATGGTGCAACTGCTGGAAGACGTGGTGCAGCACGGCACCGCGATAGCGGCAAAAAAACTGAAGCATCCGGTGGCCGGCAAGACCGGCACCACCAACGATTACACCGACGCATGGTTCATCGGCTTTTCACCCAGCATCACCTGCGGCGTGTGGGTGGGCTACGATGAAAAGAAGACTCTGGGCCGTGACGAGACCGGCGCAAAAGCGGCGCTGCCCATCTGGATGGATTTTATGCGCGTGGCCCTGGCCGATCCGGCGCGACGGCAGGAAACGTTTGAGCCTCCGCCGCCAGGCAAACGATCTGTGGTGAGGCGCGCCGCCGTCGCCCTGCCGAAAGCAACGGTTGCATCGGCGCCGCGGTGAAATGCTGTCGGGCGCTAAAGCGGAATGGTGGGGAACTCTCCGGGCCGCTTTCTACTGAAGCTTTTTTCTACTGGATCGTGGGGTCGGATGGTCCGATTCTCATTTTCACCGGCTTACCCAGGCCGTACTGTTTGGCGGCTTTCTCCTGGGCCTGGCGGACGCCATCTGCGAACTCCTCAGCCGAGAGCGATCCGATCTCTCCGTGTTTGGGGCACCTGAAGCGGACACTGGTGCCTGCTGTTGCCATTTCAAGTTCGCTTCGGCAGTCGCTGCAAAGCATCAGCATTCGGAGGGTTTTGCCGTCCTTCTTCAACTTCATTGAAAACAGGATTTCCATATTTATCCCTTCGCGGAAGCAATCGCCCTACACCAGTCTACAGCGTCAGATAGCTTCAGCTGAAACGTACGCTGCCGTCAATTTCAAGGCCGTTCCCGGCGACTTTGGCCAGCGTTCAAGGCTCACGAGCATTACTTTTGTTATCTAGGGTCATTGGCGCGGGGAATCTAGAATCCGCCGAGTAAGCCAGAAACAAAAATCACACCTTTCCCGCGGCACATCCGCGCGAATGTGCCTGCAGGGGACTGCAGACAGAGAGGCCTAAAGAATGTGGAACCAGAATACGCAGCAGGGCACGGCGGCGCAGCAGGGCACCAAGTCAACGCCAACCACCCAGCCAGCATTGCAGCAGGAAAACAGCAACGCGACAACACAGGCGAGGATTGGGAAATCGCTGGTGATCAAAGGCGAAATTACCGGTTCTGAATCGGTCTACATTGATGGAAAGGTGGAGGGAGCAATTAACCTCCCGGCAAACCGCGTAACCGTGGGGCCGGAGGGAGATGTCTCCGCCAACGTTCAGGCTCGTGAGGTGGTTGTGCAGGGCAAGATTAATGGCAACGTGACGGTCAGCGATCGCGTTGAGGTTCGCCCTGAGGGAACGCTCATTGGAGACGTAGTTGCAGAGCGCATCAATGTGGCCGATGGCGCGTTCTTCAAGGGCAAGATTGACATCCGCAGACCTGGGCAGCGCGCAGAAACAACGAATCACAACTGGGAGAGCCGTGAGCGCGAACTGGCGATTGTCGAGAGCGATTCGTCGTATCAGAGGACATAGCACAACTCGCATGGGCGGCGTTGGCGGCCTGCGCGAGCTTCAGAGTTAATCAAATGCTGCCGCGGGCCATCATTCAACTGAGATCACGGTTCAACTGATTTGAAAGACGCGTCCGCGGTGGCGTCGCGGAAATCCGAGGTTTCGCGGTTTGGGTGAGCCTGGTCGTAGTCAAGAAGCGACGGAAAGAGCCCCTGCCGCTTCTCCAGCGATTCTGTGGCATCTTCGTCTGCAGTGAGGAAGGCGCAAAATTTCTGCAGCAATGCAACGTGCGGATTGTACTCTTCCAGCCAGAGAAACTGGCCCTGTTCGTTGATCTCAAGGAACCACCACCGGCCGTGGCGGTCGACTGCGAAATCCACCGAACCAAAACACACGCCCGAGGCTTCAACGAAAGTCAGGAGCGCTTTCTCGACCTCGGCAGGCGTACTGATGATCTCCACGTCAAGGTTGCGTATCGCGGCATCAAAACGCCAGTCCAGCGAATTGCCGGGGGTGCGCAAGGCGAACGAGTAGATGCGCTTTCCCATGAGCACCGTGCGGACGTCAAACTGCTTCTCGATTCGCTGCTGATAAATGGCGGGGGCGTAGGTGAAAATCTCGTCCGGCGGCAACTCCGCGCGGGTCAAGGAGAACGTTTCAGCCACGGCGGTATCTTTTGAATCCTGCCTCTGCCAGATGTGGGGCACAAATGGCTTGCAGACCGCGCCATCAGGATAGCGATCAAAGAACTCACGCACCGCAGCCGGCGCATTCGAAACAACTGTGGCTGGGACTCGCAAGCCGGCCTCACCGGCCAGTCGTAATTGCACAGGCTTGTTGATGATCAAGTTCGACGCCGTCGGTTTGTTGATGCTCCGTGCAGGCAGCAGTTCGAACATGGAAATGATTTCCTGCCAAAACCTGGAAAACTTCGCTGCACCGTTGAGCGTTGGTTCCAGCACAGAGTGGTTGGGCTCGCGAAACCAGACGGTGTCGCCGGGTTGCACAATCATCGCACCCAGAGCTACCGCCGGTTTGGGATTAAAAGTCAGAGACGCGTGCTCCCCGGCGGCCGCTGAAACTCCGCCGCGGCATTCGGCCTGATATCCGGCTTGCGTCAGCGCCCAGTGCACGGGAGCGGCGTGATCGTCTTTTTCGTGCGCCAGCAGCAGGATCTTCATTGGCAGTTTCTAGAACTTAAAGGGTGGCACAGGTTCGCCACCCTGTTCCCTGGTTTATGTGTCAATGCTGTGATCCGCGCCGCCACTGGTGTTAATGACGGTGAGGCGGGTGGGAATAAGGCCGCCCGATACCTGGTCGGTTTCGTTCTCAGATAAACTGCGGGCGCCCATGCGCATGAGTACCCGGTTTTGATTGTTGCTTGTCATGAATTTCTCCTTTGCAGATTTTTGCGTCCTTCTCCACAACATCCTGGAGGTTGAAATTCATTTGGCTGACAGCGGGAGTTTCGGCGTCTCAATCATTAGCTATCGTAGCCAACATCAGGAGCACTGGCCGTCCCCGTGGGGACCTGGCTGGCGCGCGTGAAGCGGCAGCAAGCTCCGGTGATTTTCTGGAGCTCCTGCTCGTTTAGTTTCCGAGCGCCCATACGAATAAGGACGCGATCATCCTGACGCTTGTCTGACATTGCTTTTCTCCTTCCTTAGCTCCCTCTCCGGACATGCTGCCGTGGCATCAGTCCAGATCAGGATTTTGAACATCTGTGCCGCTGCTGGCAGGAAGCATCGGGACATAGAAGACTACAGAACAGATTTGTGCCGTTCAACTCTGCATGCTGATTGCAGGGGGGAGAAGTCCCAAAATGGAACTCGATTTGAATTTGTGCCGCGAGGTGCGGGCAATTTCAGGGCTTACTCTTCCCGCAGCGCCACAGTCGGTTGAAGACGCGCGGCGCGGCGCGCCGGCAGAAAGCTGGCTGCAATCGCTATGGCAGACAGACCGAGCGCAGCCACAGCCATGATCACGGGATCATAGGGCTTCAAATCGTAGAGCAGCGCCGCAGCTCCTTTTCCCGCAGCCAGCGTCAGGATCGCCCCTGCGGAGATACCGAAGATCAGCAGAATTGCCGCTTCCCGAATGATCATGGCCAGGATACGAGCCGGCGTTGCACCCAGCGCCATGCGGATGCCGATCTCATTGGTGCGACGAACCACGAGATAGGCAATGACGCCGTACAGCCCGATGGTCGCCAGCAGGACGGCAAGCACGCCAAAGAAACCGCTGAGCGTGGCCAGGAGCCGCTCGCGCAGCAATGAGTCTTTCACCATCACCTTGTAAGGATGGAAATCAATGGTGACCGCGGGATTCAAGTTGGCCACAGTGTGGCGCAGCGAATCGAGGAGTGGCTGAAGTGCGAGGCTTGAGCGGACGAGCACCTCGGTTCCAGGTTCCGGTTTGGGGTCCTGCAACTGCGTGAAATAGGCAATCGGCTGGTAAGTTTCCCGTAAGTCCCGGTATTTGGAGTTCTTCACCAGCCCGACGATCTGATATTTGAACTGCGGCTCGCCCCGAAAAACATCGATTTTGAATGTCTTGCCAACCGGATTTTCAGTGTGCAGGAGTTTCCGCGCGAACTCCTGGTTCACAATGGCAACTTTAGGAGCGCCTGCGTTGTCATTCTCATCAAAATCGCGCCCAGCCAGCAGAGGCATGCCCATGGTCTTGAAATAGCCCGCGCTGACGTGGCTCATGTCCACGTCGCCCTGGCTCCATTTTGCCATCCACGATTACTTCATTGTTCCAGTAGCTTCCGCCGAGTGGAGGCTCGGTTGCTTCCGCAGCGGCATCGATTCCCGGTGCGCCGTGCAGGCGGTCCAGAAGCGATTCAGCAAATGGCATCCTTTGGGCAAGCGGGAGATTGAGTGCTGTGAATTCAAAATCCATACTCAGCAGGCCGTCGCGTTGGAAACCGGCATCGACCGTGAGGATTTTGCGCAGACTGCCGGCGAACAGCATGGCAGTGACGACGAGCATTAAAGAAAGCGCCACTTGTACGACGACCAGCGCGCGACGCAGGCTGAAGCGCTCGCGGGCGGCAGTAAGTCCGCGTCCGGCCAGGCTCATAATTCGCGCCGGTGGTGCGCTTGTGGCTTTGAACGCCGGGGCAAGTCCGAACAGAAGGCAAGTGAGAATCGCCAGAGCTGCCGTGAAACCAAGCACGTGCCAATCCGTGGAGACCGAGATGAACAGACGGCCTGACTCTCCATTCAGGTAATCGATCAGCACCCGGCTCAGCAAACCAGCCAGGCCCACACCCAGCAGTGCACCGGCAAAGGCGAGCAACAGACTTTCCGTGAGCAGTTGGCGAACCAGCCGCTTGCGTTCTGCGCCGAGGGCAAGCCGAATGGCAATTTCGCGTTCACGAGCGCCGGCGCGGGCCAGCATCAGGTTGGCAAGATTGGCGCAGGCGATCAACAGCACCAGCCCGGCAATCGCCAAGAGTAGCCATAAGGGAGTTTCATAATTGCCGCGAAGCCGGGAAAGGCCGTTTTCAGCAGGGAATACTCCCAGCTTCATGGCAAGATATTTCTTGGCGCGGTCGGGCGCATATACGGATGGCAGGCTTCCCTGCATGACCGCAGGAGAAATGTTTGCGAGCTGGGCCGAAGCTTTCTTGAGTGACCAGCCGGGCTTGAGTCGTCCCAGAACGGCCAGCCACCAACCATGCGGCATTGTGTACAGATCGTAGGGCGCGTCTATGACCGGCTCAGAACAGGTGAGCACGGCGACATCGAATTTGCGGCCCACATCCAGCCCATAAAAACTCGCCGGCGTCACGCCGAGCACTGGGAAAGGATGGTTGGTCAGGCTAACGGTCTTGCCGATCACATCAGGATCGCCGCCGAATTCGCTCTGCCAGAAGTTGTAACTGATCACAGCGCCGGGCGAGCCGCAGCCGGCGTGATCATCCGCGGTATGAAAAACCCGTCCAAGGACAGGCTGCACACCGAGAACATCAAAGAATTCGCCGCTGACCCAGAGCCCGTCGGCATAGCGGGCCTGGCCGCCTCTGGCGAGATTGAAGCTGGTGGTCCCAAAGGCAAACGTATCAAACCCCTCCGCCAGATCGCGGATCTGCTGCCACATGGCATTGGTCGAGTATGAGTAGCGGCCGGTCATGTCTCCGGAGCGGCTGTCATCGGTTGGCCGTAGAACAAACAGTTCCTGGGGATTTTTTACCGGCACCGTGCGCATGCGCACCGCGTCTATGAGTTGGAAGATGGCGGTGTTCGCGCCAATGCCGAGCGCGAGTGAAAGAACGCAGACGGTTGTGAAGCCAGGACTGAGGCGGAGCACGCGCAGGCCGTAGCGTAGATCCTGGCGGAGCGCGGTCCAGAAACGTGGAGGCGCAGGTGCGCCGAGAGCAACCGATTCGCTTGCAGGCTGTTCCACCTCTCGCAATTCAGCGCTGAGATTGCGCTCGTTGAGCTGAGCGACGATGGCGCCGAGGGCCTGGTCGTCAGTTGACCCCGCAGCCCGCAGAGCGTCATAGCGCTGGCGCAAGTGCTGCGCCATTTCTTCCACAATCTCGGCCTCACGGACCGCCGAGAGACCGGAATTGCGCAGGCGATCGCGAATCAGCTGGCGAAAGTCAGGCATGTTTCAATCCTGTAATGCGCTGCATGGCAGCCATAAATTCCAGCCAGGTGCTGCGTTGCTGCTTCAGCATGTGCCGACCCGCCGGGGTGAGCTTGTAGTACCGGCGGCGGCGCTGGCCCTGCTTCTCCACCCAGCGGCCCTGGATCCATCCGCGCTTCTCCAGTCGGTACAACAGCGGATAAAAGGAAGCGACATTGAAGCTTATGGTCCCGCCCGACTGATCTTCAATGAGCTGGCTGATCTCATAGCCGTGACGCGGTCGTGCCTCCAACAGGGAAAGAATGAGCAGCTCGGCGCTGCCTTTCTTGAGTTCACGATGAAACAGGGACAATGGCTCTACCATATATGTCTATACCATATATGCCAGAGGCAGGGTTTATGTCAACACCAAGCTGTCCAAATGAGAGCGCTATTTGTGCGTTCCTGCATGTATCACCAGCAGCATGCTTCTGTGAATTGGCACGATCAGAGTAGAGCTGTTTGTCAGGCTTTTTAAAGGCTGAACTCTCGGCTTTATGAATGGGCATTTTGCAAGCCTCGCCGACCCAAGTTCCATTTTGGAACGGAATCGACGCGTCTTTACCGCCTACTTAGAACCTTTGTTCCTGTCCTAAAAACCTGCTGGACCAGCAAGAACTTTGGTTTAGGATGATGCACCGCCGAAAGCCGGCGGTGAGCACATTCCAGTCGCTACCCTTCACCAAGCGAGCGCGATTTGAAAAGCCACCGAGCCGGTACACAACGAAGGAGAAAAGAATGTTTCAACCCACGCGTTTCACCGCCTCGGGCGACCATGCCCGCAGGGGATTCCGCAGTTTCGCGTTCTTGTGGCTGTGTATGGCAGCCCTGTTGTGCCTGGCAACGATACCCGTTGCGGCGCAAGTCTCACAGGTTAGAAACCGGGACGGCGCAACCGCACCACAAGCGCCGCAACAGACGTCGCAGGCGCCGGGAGAAAATCCGGCCCACGTCCCGCCGCTCATTCCCCATTTTGTGGCAATCCAGCACGGTGTCCCCTGGCGTAATCCCGCCAGCAATCCGGTGAACGGCCCCGTGGGCTTCGCGGCCCCGGCTGGCGCGCACCTTTCGTATTTTGGAGGTCCGATCATCTCGAACGTGCAGGTGATCCAGGTGTTGTACGGAAGCGGATCCTATAACTCGCAGGTGGCGGGAGCCACTTCGCCTACCATGGGGCAGTTTTTCGGTGATTTTACCGGCAGCGGCAGCGGGCTCATTTCTCTGCTGACGCAGTACAACACAAATATTTCAGGAGGGACGAACCAGACGTTTGGCTTCGGCTCCTTCGGAGGACTCTTCCAGATCGTCCCCTCGGCGACAAATGATGGATCGACCATCAGCGATTCCCAGATTCAATCGGAACTGTTGGCACAGATCAATGCCGGGCACCTGCCTGCGCCGGAGCTTGATGCCGCCGGCAATCCCAACACCGTATATATGATCTACTTCCCCCCGGGAAAAACGATCACGCAGGGGGGATCATCCAGTTGCGTGGCCGGTGGATTCTGCGCTTACCACGGAACCACATCCAGCCTTTTCAGTGGTCACAATGTGTTGTACGGCGTTCTTCCAGACATGCAGGCGGGGAGTGGTTGCTCCACGGGTTGCGGCACGTCCACGACATTCGGCAATTACACGTCCGTGACAAGCCATGAGCTTGTTGAAGCTATGACGGACGCATTCGTGGGCATCGCGACCACATTTGCTCCGCCGCTGGCCTGGTATGACCAGAACAACGGCGAGATCGGTGATATCTGCAACGCCCAGCAAGGTTCCTACACCGCCAATGGCACCACCTATACAGTTCAGTTGGAGTTCTCGAACTCAGCCAACAACTGTGTGCTGCCTCCGGCGGCTTCGAGCCCGAATTTCTCGCTCTCGGCTTCACCAACCAGCCTGAGCGTCACCCAGGGCAGAAGCGGCAGCAGCACCATCACCATTACGCCTTCAGGTGGGTTCAGCGGAAGCGTTACACTTTCTGCTTCCGGGCTGCCTGCCGGCGTGACGGCGGGATTCGGCACGAACCCGGCGACTGCGAGCAGCGTTTTGACGCTCACAGCGAGTGCGACGGCGGCGACGGGCACAGCGACCATTACCATTACGGGAACGTCCGGTTCGCTCACCCACACCACTTCAGTTGCTCTGACGGTGACCGCGCCAGCGCAGCCCGACTTCGCGCTTTCGGCGTCGCCTTCCAGCCTGACAGTGAAGCAGGGCAGCAGCGGCGCCAGCACAATCAGCGTGACTGATCTGAACGGCTTTACGGGCTCCGTAAGCCTTTCGAACTCGGCGTTGCCCAGCGGCGTGACCGCTTCATTCGGTGTTAACCCGACCACATCGAGCAGCGTTCTGACTTTCACCGCCAGCAGCACTGCCGCCACGGGAACCAGCACCATCACGGTCACGGGCACGTCGGGCTCGCTGACCCACACAACCACCGTCAGTCTCACCATCAGCTCGGCTTCGGCCACGCAGTTGATTGTGAATCCCGGATTTGAGAACGGTAGCTCTCCATGGGCCTTGACGGCCGGAGTGCTCAACAGCTCTCTGGCGGAGCCGCCACACAGCGGCAGCTTCGACGCCTGGGAAGATGGCTATGGGACAACCCACACAGATACTGCAACCCAGAAGGTTACTATTCCCGCCGGGTCCACGTCGGCGACCCTGAGTTTCTGGCTGCACATCGATACCGCCGAGACCACCACCAGCACTGCATTTGATACCCTGCAGATTCAGGTGCTGAATACCGCGGGTTCGGTGATCGCTAATCTCGGAACGTTCTCGAACCTGAACCATGCCAACGGATATTTCCAGCATTCGTTCAGCATGAACTCCTTCATCGGGCAGACGGTCCAGATCCGCTTCCGAGGTCATGAGGACTCGAGCCTCCAGACCTCATTCGTCATTGACGACGTGAACCTGAACGTCCAATAACGGATGTCGAGGGGAAAATCCCGGGGCCGTTCGCGGCCCCGGTTTTCTGTGCATGGGATTTTCGTTCACTGCAGGAATGAGAGGGCATTCGTGAGAAGCGGCCTTTGGAATTAACGGCCACTACGGCCGTTCTTGCTCCGTTACAATTGCTGCGATCCGTACAACACATACAATGATCCTTTCTCTGGCCATCATCAGTTTGGGCATCTGGATCTATCTGGCCGCGGCGCACGGTGGCTTCTGGCGAATCGGCCGCTTCATGGAGCCTGGGGCGCATCCAGAAAGGCGTGTACCGTCGGTCGCGGCTGTGGTCCCCGCCCGTGATGAGGCTGAGTTCATCGCTGCATCCATCACTTCGCTCCTACAGCAGCACGGCGTCAGCATGCATATTTTTCTAGTAGATGATTCGAGCAAAGACCGGACTGCCGAGGTTGCGCTCCGGGCGGCCGAAGGAATCGGCCAGAGAAGCCGGCTTGCGGTTATTCAGGGACTGCCGCTTGCCGAAGGCTGGGCAGGAAAGCTTTGGGCGGTGCAACAGGGAATTGAGCAGGCGCAGTCCCTTCGTCCTGACTTCCTGCTGCTCACCGATGCCGACATAGTGCATAACCCGGATAATGTGCACAACCTTCTCGCCATGGCCCAAACCGGGAACTACGATCTGGTGTCGCTCATGGTGAAGTTGCATTGCAAAAGCTTCGCAGAGCGCGCGCTCATCCCGGCGTTTGTTTTTTTCTTTTTCATGCTCTACCCGCCGCCCTGGATCGCCGATCCGCAGCGTAGAACTGCAGGCGCAGCGGGAGGCTGTATACTCATCCGGCCGCAGGCGCTGGAGGACGCAGGTGGCATCGCGGCGATTCGCCATGAAATCATTGACGATTGTGCCCTCGCCCATCGGGTCAAGCGTAGTGGCGGAAAAATCTGGCTCGGGCTGACTGAGGAAACCTACAGCATCCGCCCCTATGGTTCCTTTGCTGCCATCGGTCGGATGATCTCGCGCGCTGCCTTCAGCCAGTTAAGGCACTCTGCTGCACTACTGCTGGCCGCATTTGCCGGGCTCGCGATTACGTATCTCGCGCCCCCGACCTTGCTGCTGAGCCACCAGACAGTTCCGGCTGTGCTTGGGGCCATAGCATGGCTATCGATGTCATATTGCTTTTTTCCCATGGTGCGCTTGTACCGCGTGAATCCGCTATGGTCGCTGGCGCTGCCGGTGATTGCGCTTTTCTATATGGGCGCGACCCTGCATTCGGCCCTGAAGTTCTGGAGCGGCAAAGGCGGCGAGTGGAAAGGCAGAGTGCAGGACCCAGCACGGCCATAGTCTCTGGCGCGTTATCTGCTCTGCTCATTCAGCGCACAAATTTCAGCGAAATATGGCGTGGTTCAACGCGCCGGTATCTGCTGCGGCTCTATCGCGGGCTGGTCCTCTTCGCTTTCCGCTGCTGGGTCGGGCGTGTTGACCTTGATTCCGACGGCCGCGAAAATGCGCTCTTTGGGAACGGCAGCATAATCTTCCTTTGCGAGTTCCTGCAATCGTGCCAGTTTTTCAGGCTCGGGACGGGGCGGCAGTGGATCCCGATGCGTCATAGTCCAGATCCAGCTTGCAAGAGCGATCAGGTAAGCGAATTGGGCGACTTCATTCGCGAGGTTAACCGTGGAGTCGGTATTGTACATCCCCATGACAAAGCGCGTGGTGGACTGCACCGTGAGGTAGAGCACAAAGCCAATCGCGATTTCCGCCAGCGAAGAGTTCCAACTGATGCCCAGTGCTTTTGCCTGAAAAAGGATTGTCCACAGGACGACCGCACACGCCAGAAAGATCGTTCGTTCCAGGGTCAGCGGCACATCGACCCAGTAACTGATCGCATCGTGGATGGGCGGATGAGGAACCACAACCGAGAGAACAACTGTTGTGCATACGCCGGCAACCGCCCAGAAGCAGAACCGGGTCACTGTCCGGCTCGGCAAGCTCTCGAATGGCTCCAGCACGCGGCCCAGAATTTCAAGAACCACAAGGCTGACGAGCACCGCCTCGATAAAGTCTCCTACGAGGTACGTTGCGGCATAGAGTGTCCCCGCGTTGTGAAAAAGAGCCAGCGGGAACATCACCACCGAGTTGATGGCGACAAAAAAGAGGTAACAGCCAAACGCTCTCCAGTGGGTGAAATAGTTTCGCTTGACCACCAACCAGCACGCCACGGCGTGAAATACCAGGCTGGTGGCCCAGAGAAGATAAACGCTTGGCAAAAACCCCTGCATTTTGGAGCAGCTACTTTACCGTGACTGAGGGCCGCGGCAAAGGTAACGGAGCAGGTACTGAGCTGTCTCCCTTAGGCCCGGACCCGAATAACGGTCCCATGAGTTCTGCGATTACGGACAACACATCGAAATCAAACATGGCGGAGAACCTTCTTTGTCACCCCAATGTTGCTGTCTCTCGGGGCTTGGAATCGATGCCATGAATATTCCCCTTTTTTGCGGGTAAATGCAATGCAGAGAATAACCTGATTGGCATCCATTGACATTATTGATGCCCCCCTTCCTCTAAGCCATATACCCTAAGGTCAGCGTCGGGCGTCACGTTCCGAAAGTAACCTCAACACATCGCGTTCCAACAAGCTCGCTTAAGTTGTACAGAGCTGGCAGTTGTGAAGCCGGCACGGCGTTGCCATTCGGCCTGTAATCCTCGCCTGTCACTGCAAATACCGCACTTTCAATGGGTTGCATTCGCTTGAAACTGGTCGAAGCGGGTAACCTAAGAGCTGGGAAGAGTGTCTAAAAGGGTATAATCGTCAGATCAGAAAATGACCAATCAACCTAAGACCTTACTTTTGCTGAAGCCTCGCGGTTTTTGTGCCGGCGTGGTTCGCGCGATCGACATAGTGCGCATTGCGCTCGATGCCTTCGGCCCTCCTATTTATGTTCGCAAGGAAATCGTACATAACAGCTATGTTGTGGAGGATCTCAGGCAAAAAGGCGCCATCTTTGTAGATGAAGTGTATGAAGTGCCCGACGGCCAGCGCCTGATTTACTCCGCCCACGGAGTAGCTCCCAGCGTCCGCGAAGCCAGTAAGCTGCGAAATCTCAAGGTGATTGACGCCACATGCCCGCTGGTCACCAAGGTGCATGTAGAGGCGGTGAAGTATGCCAGGGGCGGTTACAGCATCATTCTGATCGGCCACCATGACCACGATGAAGTTGTTGGCACTCTGGGCGAAGCGCCGGAGGTGACTCAGGTGGTAGGCAGTGCTGACGAAGTAGAGAATCTACAGATTCCTGATCCCACGCGTGTGTCGTATATCACCCAAACCACTTTAAGTCTCGATGAAACCAAAGACGTGATTGAAGCCCTGCGGAAGAAATTTCCGTTGATTGAGGGGCCTCACGCCCAAGACATCTGTTACGCCACCCAGAACCGCCAGACGGCGGTGAAGGAGGTGGCGCACCAGGCCGATCTGCTGCTTGTTGTGGGTTCGGAAAACAGCTCCAACTCCAACCGCCTGGTGGAAGTTTCCACCAATCTGGGCACCCCTTCTTACCTGATTGATACTGCTTCTGATGTACGGCCAGACTGGCTGGCCGGGGTCAATACCGTGGCGCTCACTGCCGGCGCCTCAGCTCCTGAAGTTCTCGTGGAACAGGTAATGGAGTTCTTGAAGCAACAGGGCTTCATCAACATTCGCGAGGTTGAGGTCATGCCGGAGAACGTCCGTTTCGGCTTGCCACCGGAAATCGTGGAGGCAATTGCTGCGGCACCGGCATCGGGAGATTAGTCATGAGCGAGAAGTCTGAGGGTCGTCCTGCGCAAATGCTTTTCGGAAAAATCGATGGCATGCTGGAACGTGCCTCTGACGCCATAGGCCGGGCCCGCGAATTTCTGTTCAGCCGCCAGCATGAAGAGGGCTACTGGTGCGGCGAACTTGAAGCCGATAGCACCCTGGAATCCGACTACATCGCTATTCATACCCTGCTCGGCACGGGGACACGCGAGCGCATGGAGCGTGCTGTCCCCGAGATCATCCGCCACCAGAACGAAGATGGGGGTTGGCCCATCTACCATGGTGGCCCCTCCAACATCAGCGCCTCCGTCAAGGCATACTTCGCTTTGAAACTCATGGGCATGAAGGCTGATCACCCAGTGCTGAAGCGTGCGCGCAACTGCATTCTCGCTCTCGGAGGCGCTACCGAATGCAATACGTTCACCAAGATTTATCTCTGTTTCATGGGCCAGTATGATTGGGAGGCCGTTCCTGCGATTCCACCCGAGATCGTGCTCTTTCCCAACTGGTTCTGGTTCAACATTTACGAAATTTCCTCCTGGTCCCGCGCCATTCTGGTGCCGCTTTCCATCTGTTATGCCAAAAAGCCCTTCAAGAAAATTCCGCCAGAGATGGCTATTGACGAGCTTTTTGTTGGCGGTCGCTACGGGAAGCACCTGCACCTCAAATGGAATCCCAGGCTGGTTTCCTGGCGCAACTTCTTTCTGGTGCTGAATAAGGTGGTGCACTTCTGCGAAATGTTCCACATTCGCCCGCTACGCAAGATTGCGCTGAACGCGGCCGAAGAGTGGATGCTGGAGCGCTTCGAAAAGTCCGACGGGCTCGGCGCCATTTATCCCGGCGTTCTGAATTCCATCATTGCCCTGCGCTGCCTCGGATACTCGAATGACGATCCTCAAGTGATCCGAGCTCTTGATGAATTTGAAAAACTTGGGATCGATGAACCAGGTATTCCCGATCACTCGCAACCAATGTTCAGGATGCAGCCCTGCCTGTCGCCTGTTTGGGATACAGCCTATGCATTGTTTGCGCTGGGCGAAGCCGGGGTGCCCAGGACGGATCCGCGCATGGTCAAAGCCGCCGACTGGATCATGAGCAAGGAAGTCCGCAGCCGAGGAGACTGGGCGGTGAAAGTGCGCAGTGTGCATCCAGGCGGCTGGTACTTTGAATTTAACAATGAATTCTATCCCGATGTTGATGATTCGGCGATGGTGCTGCTCGGCTTAGATAAGGTGGACCATCCCAAAGAACGTTACCAGCACGAAGTCTCCAGCCGGGCAATTGAGTGGATCTTTGCCATGCAGTGCAAGAATGGGGGCTGGGCATCCTTCGACAAAGACAACACACGAATGGTCTTCCAGCACATCCCATTCGCTGACCACAATGCCATGCTTGATCCGCCGACCGTCGATATCACCGGCCGCGTTCTGGAGATGCTGGCTGGGTATGGCTATACGCAGGACGATCCCAGGATCAAGAAGGCAATCAAGTTCGTTCTTGGCGAGCAGGAACCTGACGGCTCCTGGTTTGGACGCTGGGGAGTCAACTATATATATGGAACCATGCTGGTCTTGCGCGGGTTGCAGGCGATGGGAGTGGACCACCATGAGCCCTATATCCAGCAGGCGGCTGAATGGCTGCGTATGGTGCAGAACCCTGATGGCGGCTGGGGAGAAACCTGTGGATCGTACGATGATCCCTCAACGCGCGGCATCGGTCCAAGCACGCCATCGCAGACCGCGTGGGGTGTGATGGGGCTGCTGGCAGCGGGGGATACGCGCAGCGAGTCAGTGCAGAAAGGCATTCTCTACCTGCTCGAGCACCAGAGACCCGACGGCGCATGGGATGAGGACCAGTACACGGGCACAGGGTTCCCACGCGTGTTCTACCTTGCCTATCACCTCTACCGTGATTTCTTCCCGCTGATTGCGCTCTCGACCTACGCCCGCGAATTTTCTGCGTTGGAGCGTCAGGGCAGCGTGGGATATGTGAGGGAATGAAAGTTTGCCGGGGGCACGCAGAGTAATGTCTGCGCCTCTAATCTTTTATTAAGAGTTCAGGAGATCGATTTTGCCGGTACCAATTTCCCAGATGTGGACGGTTGCGAGCTACGTAGTGCAACAGAAGCTCGCCGGGCGCAAGCGCTATCCGCTGGTGCTGATGCTGGAGCCGCTGTTCCGCTGCAATCTAGCCTGTGCGGGTTGCGGAAAAATCCAGTACCCGGCTCACATCCTCAAGAAGGAACTCTCGCCGGAAGAGTGCTTCCGCGCGGTGGAAGAGTGTGGCGCGCCCATGGTCAGTATCCCCGGCGGCGAACCGCTGATGCATTCCCAGATCGATAAGATTGTGGAAGGGCTGGTCGCACGCAAAAAGTACATTTACCTGTGCACCAATGCTCTTCTGCTCAAAGAGAAGATCGATCTCTTCAAGCCGAGCAAGTACCTGACCTTCTCCGTACACATGGACGGCCAACGCGAACACCACGATTTTTCCGTATGCCGCGAGGGTGGCTACGATCTCGCCCTGGCGGGAGTCAAGGAAGCGCTGCGACGCGGTTTCCGGGTGACCACCAATACCACGCTTTTCGATGGCGCCGATCCCAACAGCGTGCGCGGGTTCTTTGACGAGATGATGCAGCTGGGAGTGGAAGGGATGATGCTCTCACCCGGTTACTCTTACGATAAGGCTCCGGATCAGCGGCATTTCCTGGGACGGGCCCGCACGCGCAAACTGTTTCGCGCGATCCTTTCGAACCGCAAAAAGACTTGGCAATTCAACCAGTCGCCGCTCTTCCTGGAATTCCTGATGGGCCATCGCCAGTATGCCTGCACACCATGGGGCATGCCTACCTATAACATCTTCGGCTGGCAAAAGCCCTGTTATCTTCTGCAGGATGGGTATGCGGATACGTTTCAGGAACTGATGCAGTCCACCGCCTGGCACGAGTACGGAACTGAGTCCGGAAATCCACGCTGCGCCAACTGCATGGTGCATAGCGGGTATGAGGCATCTGCCGTGAATGATACGTTCAGTTCGTTCAAAGGCCTACTGGCGACCGTTCGCGCTACCTTCTTCACCGCGCACAGGGACGAACAGGCACTGCAACTTCTCAATGAACCTGTTCGCCCGGTGCACAGTTATAACCCGCTGGTGCAGATCCAGGAAACATCCGGCGCCGGCGAACTGGAGCAGACCCGCGCATGACAGCCCCAATCGATTCAGGCACTCCAACGCGGACCGGCGAACAGCTCAAGCAAGGCGCTGATGCTCTGGAAGTTGTACCCGGATTCGCACACGAGAAGCTTGAGGGCTGGATTCCGAAACTGGCAAGTGAGGAAGATGTCCGGCAGGCGCTGGGAAAAGCCTTCGACTACCGTGGCGACGTGACTATCACACGCAAGGATGGCAGCAAATTGGAAGGTTATATCTTTGATCGCCGGACAGGTAAGACCCTGATTGATTCTGCGGTCCGGCTTTATCCGAAAGACTCCAACCAGAAGATTTCCGTTCCGTACTGCGACATCGCGGCTTTGGCTTTCAGTGACCGCGATCCCGCAGCCGGTAAAAGCTGGGAAGCGTGGGTGAGGAAGTACTGGCAAAAGAAGGCTGCCGGTGAGAAGAATATCGGGATTGAGGCGGAGAAGCTGGAGTAGAGAAACTCCAATAACTGCGAGCCAGGTGTGGCATACTTATATGTATAAGTATGGAGGTTTGAAGCCGTGGCCACCTTAAAGCTAACCACTATTGGCACGTCCACTGGGGTAGTGATTCCCAAAGAAATGCTGAAGAGGCTCAAAGTGGGCCGTGGGGATACTCTTTTCGCGATTGAGACGCCGAGCGGGTACCTGCTCACGCCCTACGATCCGGAGATTGAAGAAGAGCTTCAAATAGGACGCCGGTTCATGCAGAAGTACCGCGAAACTTTTAAAGCTCTGGCCAAGTGAAAGAACCTCGCTGGATCAATGAACTTTCTGTGGTTCTTCTGCATTCAGAGAGTCTTGCGGAATACGGCGGAAAAGAAGGAATGCGGGATGAAGGAAGCTTGCAATCCGCCTTGGCTCGTCCGCGCAACTTTGTGTATGAACAAGTATCAGACCTCGCGGGGCTTGCTGCGGCTTATGCAACGGGAATTGCTCGTAATCATCCCTTCATTGATGGAAATAAGCGAGCAGCATTTCTGAGCATAGGACTCTTTCTTGAGAAAAACGGGTTTGAGTTGGATGCCAACAAGGTGGACGCAACGGAAGTGATCCTACGACTTGCAGCGGGTGAGCTTGACGAGAAGGCGCTCGGCGTCTGGATTGCCGAGCATATGAAGAAAAAAGAACTCGCATGAGAGCATTTGTCACGGGAGCTACCGGATTTGTGGGAAGCCATGTCGCACGCGCGCTGGCTGATCAAGGGGCCGATCTGCGCCTGATGGTGCGCTCCAGCAGCCGGACAGACAACATCGCGGAACTGCGCGCCGAAGTGGCCATCGGCGATCTATGTCAGCCGGAATCGCTGCGCAAAATCATGTCCGGCTGTGAGTTTGTCTTTCACGTGGCCGCCGACTATCGCATATGGGTGCGAGATCCTGATCAGATGTACCGGGCAAATGTTGAAGGAACGCGCGCAATCATCCACGCTGCTCAGGAAGCTGGCGTTCGCCGTGTGATCTATTGCAGTTCCGTTGCTACCATGGGCTTCACGACGACCGGAGAAGTGGTAGATGAAACCACTCCAGTTTCGCTGGGTGAGATGGTGGGACACTACAAGCGTTCCAAGTTTATGGCCGAGCAGATTGCCCTCGAAGCTGGACGCAAGGGCGCAAGCGTCGTGGTCGTCAATCCCACGACACCGATCGGCGAACGGGACATCAAACCTACGCCTACCGGCCGCATCATCGTGGATTTTCTCAACCGTAAGTTCCCTGCCTATGTCGATACGGGTTTGAACCTGGCGGACGTAAAGGAAGTTGCGCGCGGCCATCTGCTCGCAATGGAAAAAGCGCGGCCGGGTGAACGCTATATTCTGGGAGGTGAGAACCTCACCCTGAAGCAGATTCTCGATAAGCTGGCGGCGCTCACAGCGCTGCCTTCTCCTAGTATGAAAGTGCCACATGCAGTGGCCATGGGCTTTGCCGCCTTTGACCAGTTTTTCACCGGCGTGCTGATGCGCAAGGAACCGCGCGCGACGATTGATGCCGTGAAGATGGGCCGCAAGAAAATGTACGCATCGTCGGCAAAGGCTGAGCGCGAATTGGGCTACCGGATGGTTACCGTGGAAGATGCTCTGCGACGCGCGGTTGACTGGTTTCGCGTGAATCATTATGCCGAGCCTATGAGTCAAATGGCGGTGGTGCGGGCATGATCAACGGGCCGGAACCCGCGGTTGAAGTTGCCATCATCGCGGCGATGGAGCGCGAGTTGGCTCCGCTCATTTCGGACTGGGATCTGGCCATGCTGGAAACCAACGGACGGCCATTCATCTGTTATGAAGGGCCCGGCGTGGTCGCCGTGTTCGCCGGAATGGGTTGTCAGCGGGCGGAAGAGGCTGCTACTGCGGCCGTAAAGCGGTACTCGCCTCGGGCACTGGTTTCCGCGGGTCTGGCGGGCGCGCTGCTTCGGAGTCTGAAAGTGGGAAACGTGGTTTTGCCAAACGTAATTATCAACGCGGCTTCAGGAATTGAGTATCGCTGCAACCTGGGCGGCGACGTGATTGGCGGCGGCGTGCTGGTCAGCAACTTCGAAATTACGGGCAGACGAGGAAAAGCGGAACTGGTGGAGTGCTTCCATGCTCTGGTGGTTGATATGGAGGCTGCGGGAGTGGCCCAAGTCGCCATGGAAAACGAATTGCGCTTCCGCTGTGTGAAGGCCGTTTCTGATGAACTCGATTTTGAGATGCCGCCGTTGAACCAATTTGTCTCCGGCGGCGAATTGGAAACAGGCCGCCTGGCGCGGTGGGCCGCTGTACGTCCGCGCTATTGGCCGGCAATGCTGGCCCTGGCGCGCAACAGTCGCCGTGCCTCCAGAGCGCTCTGTGACTGGCTGCGGACCAGCCTCGCCACCGGTCTTCAGACGGCCAGAGTTGTTACACTGAATGGAGAGTACCTGAAGGGCTGAAGCCTGCTTCAGGCGCCTTGAACCGAAATTAGTCATGTCCACTATTGCCAAACCCGAAATCAGCCGCGCTGACGGCATTTCGACTACTATGCGAGCCGCTGTTTATCACGGGAAAGATGATGTGCGTCTTGAGACTGTTCCCGTTCCTGAGATCGGACCCGGCGAAATCCTCATCCGAGTTCATACCTGTGGTATCTGCGGAACAGACCTGAAAAAGATTGCTACCGGCTCGCATTCCGCGCCTCGAATCTTCGGGCACGAAACGGCTGGGAAGATTGTAGCTGTCGGGAGCAGAGTGGAGGATTTCAGGATCGGCGATCGCGTGATGGTGTTTCATCATATCCCCTGCGGCCATTGTTACTACTGCCGTCACAAAGTCTTTGCCCAGTGCCCGGTCTATAAAAGGGTTGGCGCTACAGCGGGATTTGAGCCCAGCGGCGGCGGCTTTGCCGAGTATGTCCGCGCCATGGACTGGATCGTGCGCAAAGGCGTGGTAAAAATTCCGGACCGCGTCTCCTACGAGCAAGCGTCCTTTATTGAGCCGGTGAATACCTGCATGAAGGCGATCGAGTCTCTGCGGATTGAGCCCGGTGAGGTGATTCTTGTTATAGGCCAGGGTCCCATCGGAATCCTGCTGGCAGTGCTGGCGAAACGGGCCGGTGCCACCGTGATAACTTCTGATCTGTATCCTCAGCGCCTTAAAATAACTGCAAGCTACGGGTTAAGCCATAATGTGAACGCGTCTGTTGGCGACCCCCTGGATTTGGTTCGCGAACTGACTGAAGGCCGCGGAGCTGACGCAGTGATTCTGGCTACGGCAGGTAACCGCCTGATCCGGCCTGCCATGGATGCGGCCAGGGCCGGTGGCCGGGTGATGCTGTTTGCCCAAACGCAACGCAGTGAAGTGGTGATTGACCCTGCGGCGGTTTGCGTGGATGAAAAAACACTACTCGGTTCCTACAGCGCTTCAGTGGACCTGCAGGACGAGAATGTCCGGCTCGTATTCAGCAACGAGATTGATTTTGCGCGGCTGGTAACGCACCGTTTTCCTCTGCAACAGGCAGTGGAGGCTCTGCAACTTGCAGCGCACCCTGGGCCCGATTCGATGAAAGTTGTGATCCAACCGGGAATGGAGTGGCACAAGAATTGAAAGGACAAATGACCGCTGCGGTCCTCTACGGCAAGGAGGACGTAAAGATCGAGAAAGTGCCGATTCCTACTCTGGAACGTGGCGAGGTCTTGGTAAAAGTCAATGTCGCGCTGACCTGCGGAACGGACCTGAAAGTATTTCAGCGGGGTTATCACGCCCGCATGATCGTTCCGCCCGCGCTTTTTGGGCATGAACTCTCCGGCGAGATCGTGGAAATCGGCGCCGGCGTGCGCGATTTCCGGCGGGGCATGCGTGTTGTGGCGCTCAATTCCGCGCCCTGCGGCTCCTGCTTCTATTGCCTGAAGCACCAGGAAAATCTCTGCGAAGATCTGCTCTTCAACAACGGAGCCTACGCCGAGTACATCAAAATTCCTCGCCGCATCGTTGAAACCAACATGCTGGCGCTGCCGGATGATGTCACTTTTGAGTCGGCCGCAATGACCGAGCCGCTGGCCTGTGCGCTTCGCGGCCTGCAGGAAACCGGAGCGGACATCGGTGACACGGTAACGGTGATCGGCGCCGGGCCACTGGGTCTTATGCTCATCCAGGTTGCCAAGCTTAACGGCTGCAAAGTGATTGCAGTCGTTAAACGCGATGAACAGGTGCAGGCGGCACGCCATTTCGGTGCACATGAAGTGATTCAACTCAAGCGCGATAGAACCCCAGTGGATTCGGTAATCGAGATCACCGAGGGGCGCGGATCAGATATTGTGATTGAGGCCGTCGGCCGTACGCAGGCGTGGCAATGGGCCGTAGACATGGTGCGCCGCGGCGGGCTGGTCAACTTCTTCGGCGGCTGTGCCACCGGAACCAGGGTTGAGCTGGATACAAACCGGCTGCATTATTCCGAGCTTACCCTGAAGGCCACCTTCCATCACACGCCGCAGACTGTGCGCAGGGCATTTTCCCTTATTGCGGAGAAGAAGGTGCGGAGCACGGACTACGTTACCGGCGAGGCGCCGCTCTCAAAGCTCAAGCAGGTCTTGCAGCAGATGCTTGACCGCGGCAGCCAGATCAAGACTGCTATCATTCCCGGTCACTGACGCATGCAGGGTTTGCCCAATTCTTCTTCTCTTCCGGCCCAGCCTCTGGGATGGAAAGCGCTCCCGGAATCGTATCGCATTCCGGAAGTCCCGCCTTCACTTGAGGAAGCGCGCCGTTACTGCGAGCATCTGGCCAAGACGCATTACGAAAACTTTTCTGTAGCCACCTGGTTTCTCCCGACGCGTCTGCGCCAGCACTTCTACAATGTTTATGCATACTGCCGGATCTCTGATGATCTGGCCGACGAGGTTGGGAACGCGCAGCAATCGCTGGAACTTCTGGACCACTGGGAAACGGAACTCAATGCCTGCTATGCGGGATCGCCCCGCCATCCGGTCTTCGTAGCGCTTCAAGAGACAGTAAAACAGTGTGGCATTCCGAGACATGAGTTCTCTGATCTGCTGATCGCCTTCCGCCAGGATCAGACTGTCTCCCGGTATGAGACCTTTGCGGACCTTCTGGCCTATTGCCGGTATTCGGCCAACCCGGTTGGCCATCTCGTGTTGTATCTGTGTGGATACAGTGACGCCGCACGCCAGCAACTCTCGGATTCAACCTGCACCGCACTGCAACTGGCAAACTTCTGGCAGGACGTCGCCGTGGATTATCAAAAGGGCCGGATTTATCTGCCGCTTGAAGACCTGCGCGGATTTGGCGTTTCCGGTGACGAAATAGCCCAGCGCCGTGCAACGCCGCAGTTTATTGCCATGATGAAATTCGAGGTCGCGCGAGCACGTGAATGGTTTGAGCGCGGGCTTCCGCTGGTAAAGAAAGTCGATCGGGAACTCGCCATCGATATCGAACTGTTCAGCCGCGGTGGACAGGAGATATTGAACGCCATTGAACGACAGGACTACGATGTACTGCGACAGCGGCCCGTGATCTCCCAATCGCGTAAACTTCTGCTGGTGGCGCGCGCAGCGCTGGGTAAGGTGCTTTGAGCGACCAACAGTTGAGCCATGCATATGCGGTCTGCAGAGGGGTGGCGCGCCGTTCAGCCAAGAACTTCTATTACGGCTTTCTGGCGCTGCCCTCCGAGAAACGGAATGCACTCTGCGCTGTCTATGCATTCATGCGCCATGCTGACGATATCTCTGATGACCCTGCGCTCGATATCGCGCACAAAAAGCAGAGGCTTGGGGATTGGCTAACAGCGGCCCGGCAGGTGTTTGGCGGTGATCGCACGGATGATCCTGTGTTGCTGGCGCTCGCCGATGCGCAGCGCAGGTTCAAGATTCCTGCGGACCTTTTCGAACAGCTTGTGTACGGCACCAGCCTGGATCTGGAAATCCCGCCGGCTACCAGCGACATGCCGGCGATTCTCTGCCAGACCTTTGACGATCTGAAGCAATACTGCTATCACGTGGCTTCAGTGGTCGGGCTGGTTTGCATTCATATTTTTGGATATGACGACAAGAAGGCGGAAATCCTGGCTGAAGATTGCGGGCTGGCCTTTCAGCTCACCAACATTATCCGCGATGTAAAGGAAGACGCAGCGATGGGCCGAATTTACATTCCGGAAAGCGATCTCGGCCTGGTAGGCCTCACCGCCTCCAATTTCTCCGCGGCCGCGCTGTCCGACCCTGCCGCCGCACAACAACTGCGTCCGGCGCTTGAGTATGAGGCTGATCGTGCGCGCAAGTTTTACGAATCCGGCAGATGGCTGATGGAGCTGGTACACGAAGACAGCCGCGGAGCGCTGTGGGTGTTGGTAGAAATATACAGCCGTTTGCTCAAGAAAATCACGGAACGAAATTATGATGTCTTCACGGAGCGCGTGGCTTTGAGCACATGGGAAAAGTTGCGTGTGCTTGCGCGCGGCTTCATCTACCGCATCGCATAATGGAGTCTTCTCAGCAGCAGAGTGTGGGAATTGTGGGCGGCGGCCTTGCCGGCCTGGCCGCCGGCTGTGCCCTCTCGGATGCGGGACTTAAAGTCACGTTGTTTGAACGCCGCCCCTACGTCGGGGGCCGTGCTTCATCCTATGAGCATCCGGGAACAGGTGAAGTGGTGGATAACTGCCAGCACGTTCTCCTTGGGTGTTGCACAAACCTGGTCCGTTTCTATGAAATGCTCGGCGTCAGCGATAAGATCCGCTGGTTTGACGAACTCACGTTTCTCGAGCCTGACGGCCGCGCCAGCCGCTTCGCTCCTACAGCCTTTCTTCCGGCGCCGATGCACAACGTGCCGGCGTTTTTGGGCGCGCATATGCTTTCGGCCAATGACAAGCTGGCCATCGCGCGCGCCATGTTTGCATTGAGCCGTGGCTTGCCTGACTCAACAGAGGATTTTCTTTCCTGGCTTCGCCGCCACGGCCAGACCGAGCCGGCCATTGATCGCTTCTGGAAGACCGTTCTGGTAAGCGCATTGAATGAAGACCTTGACCGCATTTCCACACGGTACGCGGCGCAGGTCTTTCGCGAATCGTTCATGAACTCGCCTGCCGCCGGCCGTATGGGCGTGCCCAGCATTCCGCTCTCGCAATTGTATTCCTCAGCCATCGACTACATTCAGGCCCGTGGCGGAGAAGTCTTGCTGAGATCGGCTGTCAATGCGATCGCATCAAACACAGAGTTCGTACAGGTTGCCTCTTCCGCAGGCGAGCGCAGCTTCAACTATCTGGTGCTGGCAGCCCCCTTTCAGACCGTTGCAGCGCTGTTGCCGGGTGGCAGCTTTGCCGCGCAGCTCAAAAGTCAATTGGAGCATTTTGAGCCTTCTCCTATCACCGGGATTCACCTCTGGTTTGACCGCGAGATTACACCCTTGCCTCATGCGGTATTGCTTGACCGCACGATCCAATGGATGTTCCAGAAGTCGAAGTTTCAACACGAACGGGAAGGCTCGGGCAGTTATATGGAGCTGGTTGTAAGCGCTTCCCGTTCCCTGCTGCAAAAGTCGCGTGAAGAAGTCCTGGATCTGGCGCTGCGCGAACTCACCGATTTTTTCCCTTTGGCAACACAAGCAAAGGTCTTGAAGGCCGCGGTAATCAAGGAAGTTTATGCCACCTATTCTGTGTTGCCGGGATTGGATCAATTCCGTCCCCAAGCCAGAACCGAATGGCCGAGGATCGTCCTGGCCGGCGATTGGACTGCCAGTGGCTGGCCTGCCACCATGGAGGGCGCTGTTCGAAGCGGGTACATTGCAGCGGAAGCATTAACAGGAAAGAAGTTTCTCGCCCCCGATTTGCAGCCGCGTGGATTCATGCGGTTGTTTTGAACTTGAAGAAACGAAATCGCGGAGGCATATCGCCGACGCAAAATTGTCATAGAAGTCAAATTGATTTTTGATTTGGATTGTGTGGCAATTCCGGTGAATACCGGCGATCCCTACTACTTGGCCAGCAAGGCTACGCCTATGCACACCAGGCCGGCGGCGATCCACCGCCGGTGATCGACCGCTTCTTTGAGGAAGACCTTGGCCAGAATGACGCTGCAGATGAAGGTGAGCGAAGCTGAAGCCGGCGCTACCAGACTGACGTCTCCCCAGGAAAGCGCTGTAAGCAGGCAGAAGAAACTGAAGGTGAGACATGCCAGGGCGAGCAGAAAGAACTTTTCCCGGATTATGCGGGTAACCACCCCAAACAAACCGTGCTTCGAGCGAAGCACATCCATGTCGCCAACGCGCTTCATCGCAGCGGCGAGCATTACATCTCCTGCACTGGAAACCAGCACGAGAAGGCCGATTGCAGTCCACAGCCTAAACAAGTTCATGCTCCTCCTCGAAGAGGGGAATATCCTCAATACTGGGCTCCGTGCGCGATGGGCCCCTTGCCACCAGACCTACACCTGCGCTAATGAGCAGCACGCCTGACCATCGCCAAATGCTGATATTTTCCTGGAGAAAATAGCGTGAGAGCACTGCCGTGACTACGTAGCCCAGCGCTGTAGCAGGTAGCACAAAACTCAAGTCTGCCCAGGAGAGGGCGGTGAGGTAGGAATAGAAGAATCCAGCGAGACAGGCAATTCCAAAAATTATCCAAGGATTGAGTACCGCAGTGAACACGTGCTGCCAGTGTTCTAGCTGGATCGTGCCCACGTCATTCATGCCGCGCTTTAACATGACGTCACCCATGCCATTGCAGCAGGTAATCGCGGCGTAGATCATCACCTTCTTGAGACTCACGCAACGGCTCGCTTCATTGAAAAAATACTTCCATTTGGCCCAGGAATTCCGGCAACGCTACTAATCTCCGGCTACTTCCGCTGCCCGCGTCTCTTCCTGGCCGGCGCCCTTTGGGCTGGAACCTCCATGGCTGCCGGCGCGCATCTCCCTGGCGGCGCGATTGCGGGCCGCCCGCAGCTTCATGAATGACTTGGCCTCTTTGATCAGGCGTTTGCGCTCACCGGCATCAAAAGCCGCTTTGCGCACGATGCGGAACATGGCCTTGGGCCGGAAGTAATATTCGTCGTAGAATTTGTGCACCATTTCCAGCACGTATTCGCGAGGCAGTCCGGGATACTCGATTTGCGCCACCTGGTGCCCGGCATCATCCACCATGCGTTCCGTGCCGATGATGAATCCATTTTGCTTGGCGAAGTCGTACAACTCAGTGCCGGGATAGGCATGCGCGAGCGAAACCTGGATAGTCTCGACGTCTAACTCCTTGGCAAAATCAATCGTGCGCCGAATGGACTCGCGTGTCTCTCCGGGCAATCCAAGGATAAAGTCTCCATGCACAACCAGGCCGAGCTTCTTCGTGTCTTTGGTAAACTGGCGCGCTCGTTCCACAGTCGCGCCCTTCTTAATGTTTTTCAGAATCTGCGGATCGCCCGATTCATATCCGACAATCAGCAGGCGGCATCCGGCTTCACGCTGTGCCTTCAGCGTTTCGTAATCCGTGGTTACCCGTGATGTGCAACTCCAGGTGAGATTCAGCGGCTTCAGCTTCTGGCAGAGTTCCACGGTCCGTTGCTTTTGAATGTTGAACGTATCGTCGTCAAAGAAATATTCCTTCACCCATGGCCAGTATTCTTTAGCCTGCGCCATCTCACGGGCCACCGCGTCAGTGGAGCGTTTGCGCCATGGATGGCCGCTCAGGGTTTGCGGCCACAAACAGAACGTACACTGCGCCGGACAACCGCGGGTGGTGTAAAGCGATACGAATGGATAGAGCAGGAAAGGAACGTTGTAGCGGCGAACGTCCAGATCACGATAATAGACGTCCGTTACATTCGGCAGCGCGTCCAGATCGGCGGCATCCGGACGATCAGGATTGTGAACAACTCTCCCGTTCGCATCGCGGTACGATATGCCTCGAATTTCTGACAGAGGCGTTCCATTCGCGTATTCCACAACCGAGTAGTCAAATTCGCGCCGGCACACGAAATCAATGGCCGGACACTCCTTCAGGGAGCGCTCCGGCAGCGTAGTCACATGCGGGCCCACAAAGGCCACCTTCAACCTGGGATTGGCCTCTTTCATCTTTGTTACCAGTTGGATATCGCCCGGGAACCCCGGTGTCGAGGTGAAGAGGACCAGAAATTCGTACTGCTTGCCAATCTCAATCGTCTCCGCAGCAGAGACATGATGCGGCGGCGCATCCAGTAGACGCGAACCCTCCAGCATGCCCGCTGGATACGCCAGCCAAACCGGATACCAATAGGATTCGATTTCGCGGGTGGCAGGCCAGCGAGAACTGGCGCCACCGTCAAAGTTCTCAAACGACGGCGGATTGAGGAACAGCGTTTTCAGAGGCATCGCGTTATTTTAACATCCTGCCCCGGCAGCTAAACTCAAGTGAATCCAAGCGGTTAGAAGCCGTCAGTGAGTGGTCTTATAGTGCAGGGAACGGAGATCAGCCCTCAGGGCAGGCGAAAGGATCGAAAGTGCTGAATCCGCCTTTCAAACAAGTAATATGCTCGTATTTCGAGCTGGAGATTTCCATTCTTCAGCGATTTTCGTGTTTTGCATAAATAAATCCCCTTCTTGCGGAACACTGATGACTTTGCAAATCGAGCCGGGCTCCTCCAGACATTCGATAGCTGCTCGTTTTTTCAGCCAACATCGCCTTTCATCCACCATCATCAAAAAAGAAAAGCCAGACAAGAGGGTGCGCTAAACCTTCCTGCCGGAGGAACCATGCCGAATAGCAAATTCATCATCCTCGCTGGTCTGCGAAGTTTTATCATCACATCAACGGACGGCGCTCCAGACAATCAGTATAGGATCCGAAACAAGCAGGTAGAGTTCCGATCCGTTGCTTCCAGTGGACCTCCGAATCCTGATCTGCCTTGGCGCGTACTGGAGCCGGAGGAAGTGCGGCTTCATTTTGCCTTGCACACTCCAGTAGCGAATTGGTTGGACAAGACGCTCTATGCGGCGCAGACGCGCGCTGTCTGAGGTGTGAGCCGATTTTCCCGAACAAAAAAGCGGCTCCCAAAAACGTCTGCCGTTATTCTGGTGAACCCGAGGCAGCGCTGTTATCGCTGCTTGCGAGCAGTCGCTCGATTGTAGCGATCAGTTCTCCGTGCCTGTGCTCTGAAACCACTGCATCCACCCCTTCAGGAAGAGATTCAGCCACCACCTGGCTCCTTACCACCAGGATTACACACACGCTGGCTCGAATCATCTTGAGCGACTTGGCAACAGACCAGCCCTCAGTCTCGATGAAGTGCGGCTGATCGAGGACTACCACATCGCTTTGTTATTTACGCAGATAGCCACAGCGTGGTCCGGCGTGTACGTGGTCATCACGTGGTAGCCTGAATCGGTCAATAAGCGCACGGTACGGCTTTGCCGGCGATCGATCAGCAAAACCACGGTGCGCCTCGTTGAATTTGGGACGGCCATCATACGCGCGTTTACATCCTTGAGCCTTCTTCAGTCCGTGAAATAAATGCCGCAGTCCGTGAAATAAATGCCGCCAAGCTGCTCGCGCCCTTGTCGTGGCGCTTGGCTGCGGGCAACTGGACCGAATTGCAGATCTTTGGCTGCAATAGCTCGGGCTGCAATAGCTGGTGCAGTTTACAGTGACTGCGCCTCCCGGACATTCGGCTATCCTGATTGCGAATCAGTGCCATCCTGCGGCAGCTGTCAAATTAAATCCGACCAGGACCCGCTCCGTATTCGAAAGGCCGTCAATGATTTTTTTGAGAGGAGTCGGCAAACGTCGCACCAGCGTCCGGACTGCAATGACCGGGCCACCGCGCGCCAGCGTGGGCTGCTCCAGTAATTCGATCACTTGAATGGTATAGATGCCCTGCAAGTGCTCCTCGCAGATTTTTTTGAGCGTTCCAAAGACCCCGTATGGAGGTTGGCGGATTACCTTCGAGTCTGGGATCCACAGCCCAGTTGCGCAGGGTTGAATCACCAGGCCCGTGCTTGCACGGGAGTCTCTGGTTTCAACCGCCAATTTAGGATGCGCGACAAACTTTGAATGGATGGCTTCTGATACTAAGGTGAATCCGTTCTCGGAGGTCCGGTTGCAAAACGGTGTGACGGCTCCAGCTAAGTCGGATGCGCAAGTACGGGGACCATTGCTTAACAGCGCAGGAAAGATAGCGGATTACATAGTGTCCTTATCGTCATGCGCCCGAACATAAAGCATGACGAACTCTGTACCTTTGCCGCTCGGCTTGACGGCGACAATACGCTGATTGTTTTTGGTTCCAACCTTGAGTTCCTGTTTGTAACTGTGGCTGCCGTCTCCCTGGTCATCACACGTGACTTCAGAATCCTTATCATGACGATGAAAGCTCATGTTAAAGCCGCCTGTGCAGTCGATGACTTTGCCGTAATGGGACATTTGCTTGCGATAGAAGCTCAGCACTTTCTCCGGGGAATCGTCCGTCTGGTATTTCAGAACAGACAGCTTCATCCCGAAAAGCGAGCTGGAAATATTGACATTCGCGCTTGAGTTGTCGTCGTCGTTCGTGGAAGTCTCTTGCTGTGCGCCGGGGTATGCAGCCAGGCCAGTCTCCTTCGGATCGATAGGGCCCTTGCGGACCCTCAGTGAGCCGAAGGGCGTACGAATATCCACGTCCTTGGCCTCTTTGCCGTTTTTCCCGTTCTCGTCATGAGTGGATACGGTGCATCCTGCCAGCACAAACAGAGCTATAAAAGCAGTGGAAAGCCCAAATACTCGCCACCGGACGCTCATAAACCCTCCCTGAGCCTGATTTTGCGGGGCAGCCGAGGAACACTGGACTAACTGCCGCCACTGATTTCAATTACGTTCCCAAACCTCGAAAAGTTCGTTGAAAATTTTGCGGGCGTCTCACTCACGCAGGTTCGTAGTAGTTCTCTCCGGCGCAACCGCGGCACAGAACCCTGCCTTCGCGCCGTACCTCGCGGCGAAAATTAATTCCCTCTCCGCAGCACTCGCAAACAATGCGTTCGCCCTTGTATCCGGGGAACTCTTCCGGCGGCAAAGGGACGCGCACCCACTGGGCCTGGAACATCTGCTCATCGCTCAGTTCGCGATAGGCGAGCATCTGCTGCTGGTTCTTGTCGCTGAGCTCGGGGTGCATGCTCCTGGCCAGCGCCTTGGAATCTTCTCTCGCTGCTACTCGCACCGCTTTTCCACTCTCCACGTCGATAAAGGTCGCCGCGACTTTGCCCCAATCCCGGAATTTCAGAGCGCGTTTGCCCAGCCTGCAGCCGGTCACAACCATCACAGCGTCGGTCGCACAGCGGTCGATTTCGACGAACGTCACGATGCGCTTGCGGTCTTTTCCCTGCGGATCATCCAGACCCAGCGTCTTAAGCCCGAACATCGCCATGCGCACGCCCAGGACCTGCCCGGCGCAGAGGTGCCCGTGCGCGGCGGCTGCGTCCGCAAGATACTCATCAAGAGTTTTCATTATGGGCCTGCCCCCTTGTCAGTTTGCGGCTCCAGTTCGGCGTTGCGCGATCGCACCAAAAACTTGTTCTTCTCGCCTCCCGCCTCAAACGTCACGCGAGCGGGATCGCGCTGCCACTGAGGTGGAGCGCACAGGGGACCGGAAAATTCTTTCTTCAGAATCGGTTTGCGTGCCCCGAGTTGGAATATCACCATGTACGACCTGCTGCCATCATCAGAGGATCCGCAGTACGCGGCGTAGTCCCGATACCAGTTTATCCGGGAACTGTCCGGATCGAACTCCGGAAGACGCAACTGAGTGATGTGCCCGGTCAGGCGGTCTACGCTAAGCCAGCTATCAAGCTGCCAAACCCATCGCGGTCTCTGTCCGATTTCATCAGGTAGAGAATCGTTAATGCGGCGGGCGCGGCGGATCACAAACGTCTGGTTTGTCACCTCGTGCAGGACTCCGCTGGTGTATTCCCGCAAGCGGCCGTCTATAAACAAGGGACGCACTTTGGCCCTCTCGTATCGCCCGACCTGATCTGTAACCCTTACCGTGCGCCAGTGTCCCAATGCCACCGTATGCGGCCGTGGCGCCGCGAAACTACTGGCGACCATCGCCGCTGAGAGCAGCCATCGAAGGTTAACGAAACGCATGGCGAACGGCCAATTATAGAGCCTCCAGAAAGGCTTGCTCCCCGTGCGCGGCCAAGCGAATTGGCGGTGCTCAAATCCAGTCTCCTGACCCGATATTTCAATAAGACCGGCTTAGCGATTTGAGACCATTAAAATGGGCTGAGGTCGTCCGCCGCGTAACTTTATGAACATAATGCAGCTCACGAGGCTTATATTACTTTATTAAGAAGAGATGCCGCCGCAGACTTCTGATCATTTTATCCGTATCATTTCTAAGTAAATTACCTTAAAATGTGGGAATTGCAATCCCCGGCCCCAGGCTGGCGATCACCGGCGTAGTTTTCCAACCCGGAAAACTGGAGAGCGAGACCACGCAGTAGTTCAACGGGTGGTCTGCTCTTTGCGCTGCGAACTCGGATGTATTTCTGTGGCAAAAGATAATCGCGAAGATCGCTCTCTTACAGAGTTGCTCGATGCAACCTTCGTCAACCCGTTTCCGTCTCACGATGGAATGAGTCTTTTGTCGCCCAAGGTCAGGGAGGAATTTGGTCGCCTGAAGCAACGTGCTCCCAAGATTCTTGTGGTGGATGACAAGCTTGACACTGTCCTGCTGCTGCGTGAACTGCTTACCTCCCGCGGCTATGAGGTGATTACGGCCACGGACGCAGACGAAGCGCGGAACATGGTCCATTCCGACCGCCCCGATCTGGTTCTGCTGGACGTGGTCATGCCGGGAAAGTCCGGCTATGAACTTTGCCGTGAGCTCAAGGAAGATCCCATCACCCGCCTGACGCCGATTGTGATGATCACCGGCCTTACCGACCGCGATGACCGCGTGCGCGGCATTGAAGCGGGAGCGGATGATTTCCTCAGCAAGCCTCTTTACCCGGAAGAGCTTTTTGCCCGGGTAAAATCGCTGCTCAAACTCAAAGAATTTACTGACGAACTTGAAAATGCCGAGGCCGTGCTTGTGGCCCTCGCACTCGGCATCGAATCACGAGATCCTTATACGGGCAACCATTGTGAGCGGCTGGCAGGCTATGCTGCTGATCTCGGCCACCACATTGGTCTCGACGGAGAAAGCCTGATCGCCTTGAAGCGCGGCGGGTACCTGCACGATCTGGGAAAAGTTTCCATTCCCGATGACATTTTGAAAAAGGGCACCAGCCTGACACCCGCGGAATGGGAAATCATGAAACAGCACCCTGTCATCGGTGAATCCATCTGCAGGCCGCTCAAGTCTTTTCGCAATGTGCTGCCCATCATCCGTCATCATCACGAACATTGGGACGGTAGCGGATATCCGGATCACCTTGCCGGCCATGACATTCCCTTGCTGGCCAGGGTGCTTCAGACGGTGGACGTCTATGATGCACTACGCACCGCCCGCCCGTACAAACCGGCGCTGCACCATGAGGAAGCGGAACTCACCATGGTGGACGAGGCCCGGCGCGGGCTCTGGGACCCGGAGCTTGTGAGTGAATTTTTCCGTATGCTGAAGAAGAAGAAAGAACAAGCTGCATGACCCCGGTATCCGAGCAACGATCTCCTCTCCCTCACACGGCCGTCATAGCTGAACAGCCGCGCTACAGCATTGTCGTACCGGCGTACAACGAGCGGTTACGCATCGGCAAAACGCTGGAGAAGATACTCGCGTACTTGCGCGAGGAATCATGGAATGCGGAGATTGTTGTGGTGGATGATGGTTCACGGGATGAGACCTTTCAGATCGTCAGCGGGTTCGCCAGCGCCAATCCCCAGGTCCGCGTGATTCAGAATCCAGGTAACCAGGGCAAGGGCTATTCCGTGTGTAATGGAATCCTGAATGCCCGCGGCGAAGTCATCCTTTTCACGGACGCGGACCTTTCTTCACCCATTTCGGAGGCCACCAAACTCTTCGCCGCGCTTGATCAGGGGGCTGACGTGGCCATCGGCTCGCGCTGGCTGGATCCCTCAATGCAGTTTCAGCGCCAGCCACTGAAGAGGCGCATCATGTCGCGGACGTTCAACTTCTATTTGCGAATGCTGCTGGGATTTTCCTATCGCGATACTCAGTGCGGCTTCAAGGCTTTCAAACGCCGAGCTGCGCAGGCAATTTTTCCCCGGCAGCGGATTACCCGGTGGGGATTCGACGCGGAAATTCTCTACCTTGCCCATCGCTTCAACCTCAAGGTAGCGGAAGTGCCCGTCTCATGGGGGCATGATGAGCGTTCCACCATTCATCCCTGGCGCGATGGAATGCTGATGGGCCGCGATGCTCTCAAGATCCGCTGGTACGGATTGACCGGCAACTACAGTTGAGAATCACGCTACGGCAAGCCTGGGTCAGTCTGGAACAAAATAAAACGCGACCGCCAGGATCGCATACAGGGCCAGCAGTTCAGCGCCTTCCATCCAGTGTGTCTCGCCATCGGATGAAATCATGGCGACGATCAGTACGGAAAGAAAGATGCCCGCGATTTCGAAGCCATTGAAGAGCAGCGTCATCGGGTGCCCCAGAGCAATCGACAAAAACACAAGCACAGGCGCTACAAAAAGCGCAATCTGAGTGCTTGACCCTGCCGCCACGGAGATCGCCAGGTCCATTTCATCTTGCATCGCCATTATGACAGCCGTTGAGTGCTCGGCGGCGTTGCCGACCAGCGCCACGATGATCACTCCGATGAACAACTCGGTCATTCCCAGTGAGCGAGTGACGGGCTCAATCGCAGAAACCAGAATTTCGCTGAGCAGGGCCGTGAGCGCAGTCGCGAGCGACAATGAGATGATTGCCTGCTTCATTCCCGGTTGGCCGTGCCGGCTTTTTGCGGGCGCCGGAGCAGCTTGAGGACGTGCTTTAAAAATGAAAAACAGGTTTGCAAGATAGAGCAGGATGAGGATCCCGCTCGCCCATAGGCTGAGCTGCTCAAGTCTGGGGCTGTGATGATAGGCCAGATCACCAAATGAGCTGAGAGCAAAAATCGCGGGCATCACCAGAGCGGCCACGGCGATCATGAGCATGGTGCTGTTCATGGAGGCGTCGGCGCGGGAAAAGCGCAGTACGTCTCGGCGCGTCCCACCGGCCACAATGCTCAACCCGAGCACCAGCAGTAGATTGCCGATGATGCTTCCGCTCAACGATGCTTTGACCACGCCAATGTGGCCAGCCTGCACGGCGAAGATCGCGATGATCAATTCCGTGGAATTGCCCAGAGTTGCATTGAGGACGCCGCCAATCGAAGGTCCAGTCCGCTGGGCCAGAGCTCCGGTGGATTCCCCCAGTATGCCAGCCAATGGCACGATTCCCAGAGCGGCAGTAAAAAAAAGATACAGAGGAGGCGCATGCAGAATCCAGAGAACCACTGCTAGCGGAACCGCGAAAAGCATGATGTTGAGCCAGCGCTGACCGGATTTGAGAGGAAAACGCCTCCAGATACTCGCGATCCAGGCATGCTTTACCATTCACAGGATTGTATCCTGCCGCTTGCGATGGAAATCGAGATGAATTGAAAGGAGAGGTTTAGACCATCTCGTTCGCCGTCAGGAGGCCGCTCGCATCATAAGAGCTTTTTTGTCGGATTTGGGCAAGACGAGGACACCCGCTTTCTGGTCGTAAACTACTGTCATCCCGGCGGAACATGGTCCACAAAGCCAGAAATGCTCGACGCGAGCCGGCGACATCTTCGTCGCCTGCCCGGCCGCGCTGACGGGCTCAGGCGCCGCCGCATGCTCCATCATGAAGATCTTGCCTTCGCGAAGGTAGAGCAGCGGAGTTGAGCAAGACGGGTTTGCACACTTGCTGAGCATTTCAACCTCCCGACCCGATGAATGATGGTTGATGGAAGAAATGTTACTCGCCAGCGGCTACGATGCAGATGTCCTTTCCAGAGTTGGCCGGGAACCCGCGTCGTTAGGTCAATGGGCTTACGGAAGTCGCGTGGCGCGCTGTTACGGTTCCCTACTACGGTCCTACGCAGTTCGACTTTATAAAGCGCCAAGTTGCGCCACAACTCACCACTCGCATCGTCTCTCGCTTTGCCAGTTGCCGCCAGTATCAACAGGCACAAGACTTGACTTCTCCAGGATCCGGTTTTTTTTAAGTTTCTTTACATATGAGCGACGAGGAGCTCTTGAAGTTAGGGTGTATTACCGAATAGAATCGCTTTAACTCGCAAGAGCTTTCCTGCTCAACTATTGATGAATTGACATCAAAGTAAGGTGTGGATTTGCAACTGACGTAAGCTGCGGAATCTCACGATTCTAGATATATGAGAATCTGGCAGGATTGAAGGTTAAGGTTCCATGATGTATGCGCTGATCGTTGAAGACAACAATGCCGATTTGGCACAATCGGCGGCAATTCTGAAGAAGCTCCAGTTCGACACAGTCGAAGCTACCAACAGCGTCGCGGGCGCCATCATGCATCTGCTGGACGCGGTGGACGGAAAGAGACCAGCTCCGGACCTGATCCTGCTGGACCTTTCTTTCACACAGGAAAGCGGCTTTGAGGTACTGCGGTATTGGAAATCCAACCGCGACCATTTAAAGAAAACCAGGATTATCGTCTGGACTGTGATGGGTGATACTGAACAACAACTGTGCAGGTATTTTGGCGTGGATGTTGTTCCAAAGTGGGCAGGGCCGCTGGAACTTGAAAACGCTTTGCGAGAGTAATGGCCAAGAAAAGTCCAGGCCCACGCAGAGTAGCAACCTGCTTTATCCGGCGGCCATCCGTAAATAAGCTGGCCTGAGTTTAATCGAGACCGCGCATCCTGCTCGGTTCATCCCTTCAATATCACGCCGCCCGAACATTTATAAATCGCACCCTCGCCACAGTACAGGGACGGAGGAACACAATGAGCAAGTTGCCGGAAATTATCAGACGGCATGAAGAGCAGATACGTTCAGGATGGCTTGAGCAAGTCAGTTCTGCGGTTCGACGGACCGATTTAATGAGCGACAAGGAATTTCAGAGCCAGAGCCGGGAGCTGCTGGCATCTATCGCGGAAGGCAGCAAATCGGGTGACATCACACACCTGGACAGTGCGGAGTGGAATCATGCTCGCGAATTGCTGACGTCCATCTCCGGCACCCGGGCGGCACAAGGTTTTAAGAGTTCAGAAACGGCCACCTTTGTCCTCTCGCTCAAGCAGCCGCTCTTTGTAGCCATCAGGAAGGAGCTCTCCGGTTCGCCTGAGGCGCTGTTTGACGCACTCTGGCATGCTACTCAATTGATCGATAAGCTCGCCCTGATCACCACCGACGCATTTCTTGCCAGCCGTGAGCAGCTCATCGTGCGGCAACAGCAGGAGATGATGGAGCTCTCGACTCCTGTGGTGAAGCTATGGGAAGGCATACTGGCGCTGCCCATCATAGGCACACTGGACTCCGCTCGCACGCAGGTGATTATGGAAAACCTGCTCGGTGCGATTGTTCAGACCAACTCCCGGGTCGCCATCATCGATATCACAGGCGTGCCCACCGTTGATACTCTGGTGGCACAGCATCTTCTCAAGACAGTTACCGCGGCCCGATTGATGGGGGCAGAGTGCATTATCAGCGGGGTTCGCCCGCAGATTGCGCAGACCATCGTGCACCTCGGCATTGACCTGGGCCAGATCACCACGAAGGCCAAGCTGGCGGATGCCTTTGCCGTTGCGTTACAAAGAAGCGGTCGCGCTGTTGTCCGGAATGGAACAGCTCCTTTCGTCGCCTCACCTAAAGTCGAAACACCGAAAGGGGAGTAAATGGAGCGCATTCCAATCCTCCGCATGGGGAACTTTCTTCTCGTCACGATCCAGGTTGACATGCATGACCGTCTGGCCCTGCAGCTCCAGGATGATCTCACGCAGCGTATTGCTGAATGGGGCTCCACGGGGGTGCTGATTGACATTTCCACCCTGGAAATTGTGGATTCGTTCATTGGGCGAATGCTGGCCAACATCGCTGCCATGGCGCGCGTGCTGGACGCCGAAACGGTGGTGGTCGGCATGCAACCGGCTGTGGCTATCACGCTGGTCGAACTCGGGATGTCTCTTGCCGGCGTCCGCACTGCCCTGAACGTGGAATCAGGAATGGAACTGCTTTATGAATTGCGGGGGAATTTCCGTCCGGGCTCAGCAGATGAAATCTCTCAGGCGTGAAACTGTTTCCATCAAAAATTCGTCTGATGTAGTGTTGGCTCGCCAGCGGGTGCGGCAATGGGCTCAGGAGCTCAGCTTCACCCTGGTTGACCAGACGAAGCTGGTCACGGCCGCCAGCGAACTTGCGCGCAACACGCTCGATCATGGCAAAGGCGGCGAGATGACGATGGACATTGTGCAGGACCTGACGAGAACCGGCCTGAAGCTTACATTTGAAGATCGGGGCCCCGGCATTTCAGACCTTGCCGCAGCCTTGCGTGATGGATACACAACCGGCGGCGGCCTGGGTCTCGGACTGGGAGGCAGTAAAAGGCTCGTCAATGACTTCGAAATCCATTCCGAAGTCGGCAAAGGCACTCGCATCTGTGTGGTCCGCTGGAAATGATTTCTCTCTGTCATGCTGTTGCTCTTCCTGATCTGACCTCGGTAAGCGAAGCTCGCCGAGCACTCCAGAAGGTAGCAATCCCGCTGGGCATGGACGAGATAAAGGCCGGAGAAGCTGCGATCATAGTCACCGAAGCAGCCCGCAATGCGGTGGTCCATGGTGGCGGCGGACAACTGCTGCTTGCAGGTTCCAGGCGTGGTGAAAGCGAAGAAATTCGCCTGCTGATCCTGGCGCTGGACAGTGGCCACGGCATCGCTGATCTGCCTCGCGCCATGCGGGATGGCTTTTCCACAGGTTCGACTCCGGGCACCGGGCTGGGAGCTATTCGCAGGCTGGCCACCAACTTTGACGTGTTTTCCAGCACCAAGGGAACGGCCGTTCTCGCGGAAGTGGTTCAGCGCCCCACGCCTCTGCCACGCCTGCTCGATATCGCAGGTTTTGCTGTGCCTATAACTGGTGAGCGGGTCTGCGGTGACGCTTCGCATTGGGTCCAAAGTGAGAACCGGTTGGCAATCACTCTGGTGGACGGCCTCGGCCATGGATTTCATGCTGCTGAGGCGGCTGCGGAAGCCGTACAGATCTTCCAAAAACATTCAACCCAGCCACCCGCGGAGATTCTGGCGCACATGCATGATGCACTCAAGAAAACCCGGGGGGCGGCTGCCGCAGTAGCGGAAATCAGGCCACTTTCCGGGACCATAAATTTTGCGGGTGTGGGGAATATCAGCGCCGCAGTTCTCAGCAAAACGCTGAGCCGGAACCTGGTCTCGCACAACGGCACGCTCGGCCACGTGATGTCAAGAACCCAGGAATTCAAGGTAGAGTGGCCTCGCGATGCGATGCTCGTGATGCACTCTGACGGAGTGCAAACCCGGTGGGACCTTTCCGGGTATCCCGGCCTGATGGCGCGCAGTTCTGCCATCATTGCCGGCGTTCTCTACCGCGACTTCCGCCGTGAGAGAGACGATTCGAGCGTTGTGGTAGTAAAAAATAACAATACTGAGTTATGAATTACTGAGCCATGAATTCGCTTCTCTCATCCATCCTGCTCCGGAATGAACGCGATGTCGTCCAGGCGCGGCAGCGGGCTCGGGAGATCGCCGGCGTACTTGGGTTTGACAACCAGGAGCAGATACGCCTGGCTACGGCAACCTCTGAAATGGCTCGCAATGCGTTTCGCTATGCCCGGCAGGCCAAAGTGGATTTTGGGTTGTCAGGGGATGGCCCACAGAAGCTCGATGTAATCATTACCGATCAGGGGCCGGGGATTCCCAACCTGGAACAAATTCTGGAAGGCCGGTACCGCTCAAAGACTGGCATGGGCCTGGGAATTATCGGCACGCGGCGGCTGATGGACAGCTTTGATATAGCAACCAGTCCGTCAGCAACCGTGGTCAGAATGGGCAAAACGCTTCCTGCCGCCACTCCGCCGATCACGCCTTCCCGGGCCCAGAAGATTGCAGCCAACCTGGAGAAGCGGCCTCCTGAGAGCCCTTACGAGGAAATCGAGCGCCAGAATCGCGAGCTCTTAAAGACGCTCCAGGAGTTGCGAGCGCGCCAGGAAGAACTTGCCATCCTGAACCGTGAATTGGAAGACACGAACCGCGGTGTCGTGGCCCTTTACGCCGAACTGGACGAACGCGCGGATTACCTGCGCCGCGCCTCCGAACTCAAGACCAATTTCATCTCCAGTATTTCGCATGAATTCCGTACCCCCCTGAGTTCAATCATTTCTCTCAGCCGCATGCTTATCGATCGCCTGGATGGAGAGCTGACCGAGGAGCAGGAAAAGCAGGTTAATTTCATTGCCAAATCGGCACGCACCCTCTCAGAGCTGGTCAACGATCTTTTAGATATCGCAAAAGTCGAAGCCGGAAAAGTGAGAATCCGGGTCAAGACATTCTCGGTGTCCGAGCTGTTCAGCGCGCTCAAAGGCATGCTCAAACCGCTGCTGGCGGAGAATACTTCCCTGGATCTGGTGTTTGAGGATGCAAGTCACCTGCCTACATTGCGAACCGACGAAGGCAAAGTTTCACAGATTGTAAGGAACTTCATCTCCAACGCCATCAAGTTCACACCCCAGGGAGAGGTGCGAATTTCCGCCGACCTGCAAAACGACAAAATGATTTTCCGCGTGAAGGATACCGGAATAGGTATTGCGCCGGAACATCACCAAACTATTTTTGAGGAGTTCACGCAGGTCGAAAATCCTCTTCAGGCGCTGCATCGGGGGACAGGGCTCGGGTTACCGCTGTGCCGGAGCCTGGCTCGTCTTCTGGGAGGCGGCGTTGGAGTCGAAAGCGAAGTTGGACGTGGCTCAATATTCTTCGCGGAAATTCCCATCGTCTATCGTGGAGACACGAGTGACGATCAGGCGGGCGGAGAGACCGGAGCCCCGGAGTTTCACCGTCCGGTCGTGATGCTGGTGGACCGCAATCCGGGAACATTCTCGCGGCTGGAGACGATCTTTCGAAAGTCGGAGTTCCAGTTGGTTTATGCCGAGGAATCGCAATCTGCTGGCCGTTGGATGGAACGGAACATCCCGGTGGCTCTGATCTCTGAAGTCGGACCTGATGCTGCAGTGCTGCGCGACGTGGTCAGGCTGCTTCCTCCCGAGGGGAATGGAAGTAATCGCTGTTTCGTGGTGGCGGTGGGAAGCCCAGAGGAGCAGTTGAGGGCGATGGCGATCGGAGCGGACCTGTTTGTTTCCACACCGCTGGATGAGCACATCCTCCCCGAACTGCGCCGGCTCATGCAGCGGGAAAGCCCACGCAAGCTGCTGCTGGTGGAAGATAATGAAGTTTCCATGTACATTCTGCGCGAGCTTCTCGACCGCCCATGGCTCTGCCTCCTGGAAGCGCGCAACGGGCAGGAGGCTCTGGACGCAATTTCCCGCGAGCAGCCTGATGCCGTGATTCTCGACCTGATCATGCCCGGCATGGACGGCTTTGAAGTGCTGCGGAAACTTCGTTCGCGGGAAGAGAGCCGCCAACTGCCTGTTATCGTCTACACGTCCAAAAGCCTGACGGCGCAGGATAAAATTCAGCTTGAAAGCATGTCTGCGGGACTCATACTAAAGGCGGACGTCGCCAGCAGGATGGGCCCCGAAGTGCTGCTGGAATCACTTTCACGGCTGGGGATTTCTGAGCCGCGGAATGCCTGAAAAGGAGGACACCATTGCCGTATCGCATCCTGGTGGTTGATGACAACGAGCAGAACCGCTATGTCATGCAACGAACCTTGAGACATCCCGAATGGGTGATTGAAGAATGTTCCACTGGATTTGAAGCGCTGCGGAGGGTAAAGTCGTCTCCGGATCTGGTGATTCTTGATATGCGGCTGCCAGATGTTCCTGGATACGAGGTTTGCCGCAGGATTAAGCAGGACCCGCTGACCCGGTCCATTCCAGTGCTGCAGGTTTCGGCTCACGTGGGAGAACAGGGAAAAGCGGCTGATCAGGATGCCGGCGCTGATCTCTTCCTGGCGCACCCTCTCGAACCCAGTGTACTTTTGCAAGCTGTGAAGTCATTGCTGGCCAAGCGCTCAACTCCACTGAAAAGATAAAGCCATTTAGATGAGTGCGGGGAAAAGAAGCGCCAAGGCAAGAATCCAGACGCAGGCCCACAGAACAAACCATTTCTCCTCATCACCACTGTGTATATATTCTTGTTGATCTACCTGGCAAACGCCTGCACCTGCTACGCCATTACCCAGAACCCGCATTTCCGCTCCCTTCCCTGTCTTACGGGAAATTCAGTTGCAGTTCTGGTGCCAATTGCAACGCGGCTTGTTTTCAATCTCTTATAGCTGGAAGGGTGTGTAATTGTGTCACAGCAGACGCGCCACTGCTGAGAAGCCACATTACCGGGCCAGGACCTCTCCCATCTTGGCGGAAAGCAGGCGTACGGAAAAAGGTTTATTGACCAGCACAGTCCCGGGGGGAAGGACGCCTTCGGGCGCAAGGCATGTATCCGTGTATCCGGAAATGTAAATCACTTTGAGATCGGGCCTTATTGCGCACAGCGTTTTGGATAGTTCGACGCCGTCAATTTCCGGCATCAGGACGTCTGTAATCAGGAGATGGATCTTGTGGCCATACGCTTCAGCCACACGCAGAGCTTCCTTCCCGTTTGCGGCAGAGAGGACGTGGTAGCCGATTTGTGCGAGGAGCTCGATGACAACCTTGCGCAAAGGCTCCTCGTCCTCCACCAGGAGGATGGTTTCTGTTCCGCGTCTGTAGTCCAAGGGGGTGTTCTTTCTGGCCTGCGACGCCAAGCTGGTTTTCTTCAGTGAATTTTAACCCGCCACTGCCCAGGGAGACCCTCCTGCCTTGAAAAATTTTAGCCGCCACTGCCTATCGGAGCAATAGGTCAGTATTGGTAAAATCCGCGTCCGCTTTTCCGGCCAAGCCAGCCGGCATCAACCATCTTAATCAGCAAAGGGCAGGGCCGGTATTTGGGATCGCCCAGACCGTTGTGCATCACCCGCATAATATCAAGGCAAACATCCAGGCCGATGAAGTCAGCCAGCGTCAGCGGGCCCATGGGATGCGCCATGCCCAGCTTGAAAACTTCATCCACAGCTTCCGCGCTGGCCACACCTTCCATGACCGCATAAACGGCTTCATTGATCAGAGGCATCAGTACGCGATTGGAGACGAACCCGGGCGCGTCATTGACTTCCACGGGAGTCTTTCCCAATTTCAAGGCGAGATCCCGCGTTGTAGCGAGTGTGGCGTCTGAGGTGGCAATGCCTCGAATCACTTCTACCAGCTTCATCATGGGCACGGGATTGAAGAAGTGCAGCCCGATGACCTTGTCCGGCCGCTTCGTCTGTGCGGCAAGTTTCGTGATGGAGATGGATGATGTATTCGATGACAGAATCACTTCGGGCCGGCTGAACTGGTCGAGATCGCGAAAAATTTCCTGCTTCACTTCGAACTTTTCAAACGCGGCCTCGATTACAAAATCGCACTTGCTCACAGCGCGCCGGTCGAGCACGGCATCGATACTCTTGAGCGCGGATTCGCGCTCCTGGGCCGTGATCTTGTTTTTTGCGACTTCGCGTTCCAGGTTTTTGTTGATGGTTTGCAGCCCGCGGTCCAATGCCGCCTGCTGGGATTCTATTAGTACAACGTGGTAACCGGAACGGGCCAGCACGTGCGCAATGCCGTTGCCCATGGTTCCCGCGCCAATTACTCCCACTGTTTTGATCTCCATTCGTGCCTCTCAAGCCAAACGAACGAGTCTAGCAGAATGCGCGATTGCAGTTCCTGGAAGGAAGGGAAATGCACGAGAGCAAAGCCGAATTATTTCAGCGTTGATGTCTTTTACAGACCGGAAAAACAATGGTCCCTACCAAACCCGGCACCGGTTTTCCTTTACCATTGGCTGGCCGGCTTTGCAGCTGAAGGCCTGCTGGAACTCCGGCATATTGACTACCACACCGTTGATCCGGTACTTGCCCGGCGAATGGGGATCGGTAATCGCGTTTACGCGCTCGTTTTCAGGGCGGTTGTTTTCGCACGCCCACTGGGCGAGGCCGATGAAGAACCGCTGGTCAGGGGTAAAGCCGTCCCGGTTTTCAAGATTCTCGCTTTTGGTGGCTTGCTTCCAGGCGGCGTAGGCCAGAATGGTGCCGCCGAGATCGGCCACGTCCTCGCCTTCCGTAAGTTTGCTGTTGATCTTGATATCGTCCACGACGACGTAGTTTGCGTACTGGTCCACCACGCACTGCGCACGCTTGGTGAACTGCTCCGCGTCCGCCGGCGTCCACCAGTCGCGCAGATTGCCTTTCGCGTCGAACTGGCGTCCTTCATCGTCAAAGCCGTGCGTCAACTCATGGCCAATGGTGGATCCGGTATTGCCGTAATTCGGGGCGTCGTCTTCCTTGATGTCGTACAGCGGAGGCTCAAGCACTCCCGCAGGGAAATTGATGTCATTCATTTGTGGGTTGTAGTAAGCGTTCACGGTGGGCGGCGTCATGCCCCATTCACCGCGGTCCAGAGGCTTACCGATTTTGTTCAGCTCGCGATGTGACTCAAACGCCACTGAGCGCCGCACATCGCCGAGAAAGTCGTTGGGGCGGATGACTACCGAACTGTAGTCGCGCCATTTATCCGGGTAGCCGACCTTGTTCACCACCGAATGCAGCTTCAGAAGTGCCTGCTTTTTGGTTTCCGGACTCATCCAGGTAAGCTGTTCAATGTCCTGCTGCATCGCGTCTTCAATCTGCCGCGTCATCTCAACGGTCCGTTTCTTCATGTCAGGGCTGAATGCGCGATTGACAAATTCCTGGCCCAGAGCTTCACCCAGCAACCGGTCCACCAAACCGACGCAACGCTTCCATCGCGGCTGAATCTGCTGCACGCCGCGCAGGGTACGCAGATTGAAGTCGAAATTCTCATCCACGAATTTTGAGGAGAGATAAGGCGCGTTGGCGCTGGCCACGTGCCAGCGAAGATAGGTTTTCAAATCTGCGAGGCTGTTGCTATCGATCTGCCGGTTCACTTCCTTGTAAAACTCGGGCTCAGTCACATTGAAGGTATTGATCGCAGGGAGTTTTACGCCCTTCAGGTAGGTGTTCCAGTCGAAATCAGGGGTGAGCGCCTGCAACTGTTTGCGGTCCATTTTGTGGAAAAGGTTATGGGGATTGCGCCGCTGCACTCGCGTGAGCGAAGCCTTGGCCAGGTCTGTCTCAATCCGCATGATGGTTGCGGCTTCGCGCTGAGCGGCCGTGGGCGTATCTCCCAGCAATTCAAGCATGTTCTGCACGTGAACCAGATACTTCCGGCGAATCTCCTGCGATTTGGGATCGGTCTTGACGTAGTAATCGCGGTCCGGCAGGCCGAGCCCGCCTGCGGTGGCAAAGCCGATCACGTTGCTCGAATTCGAGAAGTCCTGGTCAGAGCCAAAATTGAACAGCAGCCCGCGAGTGGCATTATCGAGGTGCTCGTTCGCCAGCAGAGCAGCCAATTGCTTCTTCGATTTCAGCGCGGCGATTTGAGCCAGCGCCGGCTTGAGCGGCGTCGCGCCCAGCTTTTCGATTGCCGGTTCGTTCATACAGGCGCCAAAGAAATCGCCGATCTTCTGCTGGTTGGGCGTGCGCCCGGTTGTCTTCTTCGAGAGATCATCCAGGATTCCCCACAGGAAGCGCAGGTTGTCCTGGTGCAGCTTGGCATAAACGCTCCATGCCGCCTGGTCGGGAGGGATGGGATTGTTCTTCATCCACCCGCCGCACGAGTACTGATAAAAATTCACGCACGGATCTGCGGTCTTGTCCATGGAAGCAACATCCAGACTGGGCGTATAGGGCAATGCGGTGAGGGGCTTCTCATCCACCTTCAACACAGGATTGGCAACGCCCGGCTTTTCCGCCTGGGCCGGCTGCGGCTGGTTCTGCGCTATGGCCATTGGAACCAGCAACAGAAAGATTGCGGATGTATAGATAAAGGCGGAAATTCTCATGAAATCCCTCCGTGAGCGGACTGATCCTGCAGATGTGGAGTACTCTTGGTTCGACGCGCTAGTTTACATGAAGAAAGCAGTGAGGTGAACTCGTGCTGGTTGAAGAACGGCCTGGGCAGACGCATTTGCTGGCTGATGGTGACTAGTGGCTTCGCCAGGTAATGAAACTGGCAGTGTTGAAGTTCCCACATTCGACGGCGCCGGTGGCCTGAATGGCAGGCACACTTGCCTACATTCCGGGAAATTTCATGCCGGCCAGTTTCCTGCCAAAGCTGGCTTTACCCATGTCCTTGAACATCTTGCGCATCTGCGCGTATTGGCGAAGGAGTTGGTTGACTTCCTGTACGCTGGTTCCTGATCCGCGGGCAATCCGTTTGCGCCGGCTGCCGTTGATTACCTCGTGATGCGCGCGCTCGTGCGCCGTCATGGAGTTGATGATGGCCTCCACGCGGTTGAGTTGCTTGTCATCCACATGATCGGCTGCCTTCTGCATATTGGCGAAGGGGCCGATGCTGGGCAGCATCTTGATCACGCTTTGCAGAGAGCCCAGCTTCTTCACCTGACGAAGCTGGTCACGGAAGTCTTCCAGTGAAAAGCCATCACCGCCCAGAGCCTTCTTGGCGAACTCCTCGGCTTTTTTCTGATCAATTTTTTCCTGGGCCTTTTCCACCAGGGTCATGATGTCGCCCATGCCCAGAATGCGGCCGACGATACGGTCAGGGTGGAACGGCTCGATGGCGTCGTACTTCTCGCCGACACCGATGAACTTGATGGGCTGGCCTGTGACCTGGCGAATCGAGAGCGCCGCACCGCCACGGGCGTCGCCGTCCATCTTGGTGAGCACCACGCCCGTGATGGAGAGTTTTTTGTGGAACTCTTCGGCTGAGCGTACCGCGTCCTGACCGGTCATGGCGTCAGCCACAAACAGAATCTCCTGCGGGTTCATCAGCTTCTTGAGCGACTGCATCTCCGCCATCAGCTCGTCATCAATGTGCAGCCGGCCGGCGGTATCGATAATCAGGAAATTGCAGCCGGAGTTGATGGCTTCTTTGCGCGCTTCTTTAGCCAGGCGCTCGACTGTCGCCGTGTTCGCCTGCTCGAGCTTGCCTTCGTACAGATTCGCCTTGATCGCTTCGGCCACGACTTTTAACTGCTGCCGCGCCGCCGGACGATAGACGTCCACGGAAACCAGCATCGGCCGGTGGCCGCCATTTTTAAGCCACGACGCAAGCTTGCCCGAGGTCGTCGTCTTACCGGAACCCTGCAGGCCGGCCATGAGAATGACCGTTGGCGGCTGCGATGCGAATTTCAGCTTTGCGGTGTCTTTGCCCAGGATCTCGACCAGTTCATCGTGGACGATCTTTACCACCTGCTGCGCCGGCGAGAGCGCGGTCAGCACTTCCTGACCGATCGACTTTTCCTGAACGCGGTCAATAAATTCCTTGACCACTTTGAAATTCACGTCGGCTTCCAGCAGCGCCATGCGAATTTCTTTCATCGCTTCCTGGATATTTTCCGGGGTCAGTGTGCCCTGACCGCGCAGGTTCTTGAATGCCCGTTGTAATTTTTCCTGAAGATTTTCAAACATTTTGGGAAGTTCTCTCGCGCCAGCGTTCCGCGGCGGCCATTTGCTCTGCTTCTATTTTACCAGCCTCTCCGGTAAGGTCTTTGATACCCAGGTAACTCAGAAAACCACGCACCAGCTCGCGCTTGAGCGCTTGATCGGCGTGGACAGGAAGAAGGTGCTTCCATGCGCTCATATCCTGGTGAGCCGCGACGAGTTCGAACGCAGTACTGCTCACCATCATCAATGCGATGGAAATAGCTGCGCGAGGGTCAGGATGGTCGATGCGTTCTGCATGAGACATAAACAAATCGACCAGCCTCTCGAACGTGCGGAGTTCCAGCCGCGAAGCCTTTTTCCCGAAGGGAGTTTTACCCCGGCCGCGCACGAACTGGCGAAGAGCGCGGAGCAGGGAGGCGCGGGCACGATAACCGACCACGATGCTGTTGATGATCTGGTCGGCAAACACGCGCAGGGGAATGTCACGCGTCATCTCTGGGGTCATACTGCGCACGTTCTGGTCCTGCCGTTCCAGCATGCCCAGGATCGCGGTTTCCAGTAGCGCCTCTTTGTCGGGAAACCTGCGGTACACCGATCCCGGCGTGAGACCCGCATGATGGGCGATGCGCGGAATGGTTGTTCCCTCCACACCGTGCTGTCCGAGAACTTCGATGGCGGCGCGAAGCAATTTCTGCAGCGACTCGCGGCTGCGCTCCTGTTGTGGTTCCAGCGTCTTTTTTTTGGTTCTGATTTGCTTTTTCGGCATCAGCAAAATTCTACTTGACAATTATGTAAATGTAAATTTACATTTACATACGTGAAGGCTTGCAGCGGCGAGCTGCAAACTTACGGCTACCAGGTAGATCAACAAAATGGCAGACACCGGTACGTCCCAACCGCGCATCATCTTTGCAGGTTTAATTTGTTTCTGGAAAGTTCCTCACAATTTGGGGAATCGAAAGGAAGCGAGATTTTTGTCTGTGTACGAGGACTTGAAAAAAACTGTGGAGCAACGTGAAATCGAGTCTGACGAAGGAAGACGCAAGTGGAGGCTGCTCTGCATTTCCGCGCCAGGCCGCCATTTTTGGGGCTTTGCTCGCCGCTAACAACTTCCCCCTTGAGTACCACTCGGTGACGCCGAAGGAGCGTGCATCATGGCCGCCAGCATTGCAACCAATCCACCGCAGCCGTCAAAAGTGCCGCATCCGCTGCGCGAGTCTCACTTTCGCCTGTTCTGGGCCGGCGCCACCATCTCCCTGTTCGGCGATCAGTTTTATCTGGTGGCGTTGCCATGGGTGATCCTGCAGCTCACCGGTTCTGCCGTTGCCATGGGAACGGTCATGATGGTTGCGGGGATACCACGCGCTCTGCTGATGCTGCTGGGAGGAGTGGTGAGCGACCGCTTCTCTTCACGCAAGATCATGATGACTATGGCCTCTGCACGAACGGTGTTCGTTGCCGCCATCGCCGTCCTGCTCTGGTTCCACGTTCTTCATCTCTGGCACCTGTATTTGCTGGCCTTTGCATTCGGTACCGCGGACGCGTTCTCTTATCCGGCTGGTTCAGCCTACCTGCCTTCTCTCGTCAAAAAGGAGCAGCTTCTGGCTGCAAATTCAGTTGTTCAGAGCACCGCGCAGATCACCACTATCGCTGCGCCCGCGCCCGCCGGGCTGGCAATCAAGGCGTTCGGGACAGCCTCGGCCTTTCTGATCGATGCGGTCAGCTTTCTGTTTATCATTGGGGCATTGTGGAAACTTCCTGATCCCCCGCTGGCGGCCGTCTCGCACGAAAAGAAACCTTCGGTGTGGCGCTCGATCCGGGAAGGCCTCAGCCATGTATACCGTGATGTCCCTTTACGTTCATTTCTCATACTGGCTGCGGTACTCAATTTCTGTCTCGCGGGACCCTTGGTTGTGGGCCTTGCTTATCTCACCAAACAGAGATTCGGCTCGCCTGCCTCTTTTGGGATCGTGATTTCAGCAGTCGCCGCCGGAGGCTTGGCAGGCTCAGTGGTCGCTGGCATATGGAAGCCTCGCCGTCGAGGCGTAGTGCTGCTCTCCGGCTGCGGCGTGCTCGCGCTCTGCCTTGGCCCGATTGGGCTGTTGCATCAATTATGGGCTATTTGTGGCGCGCTGGCCGTGATGGGCATTTCGTCCGGTCTGGTCAATATCCAGATTATTTCCTGGATACAACAGAGAGTTGAAGTGGCAATGCTCGGCCGGGTGATGAGCGTCCTGATGTTTGTCTCCCTTGGGCTGGTTCCCATTTCCATGGCGGTCTCCGGAGTGCTCGCCCAGTGGAGCCTCAAATGGATGTACCTGCTCGGCGCCTTTGCCATGTTGCTGGCGGTATCGGCCGGAGCTATGCAAAAGCCCGTTCGAGAGATCGAATAGTCTTTCGCACGCGAACATCGTTATACTGGCAGAAGGAGCGGCCCAATGAACGATCCCTTCCATGCTGCCATCTCTGATGTTCCGGCCTGCTGGCCCGCCCTGCCCCTTGCCTCATGGAAAGACACCTGCGACACGCTCCACATGTGGACTCAGATTGTGGGCAAGATCCGGCTGGCGCTTACACCCAAAACGAATCATTGGTGGAACGTGGCTCTGCACGTGAGTGCGCGCGGCCTGACCACCTCGGTCATGCCGTATGGCGACCGCGTGTTTGAGATTGAGTTCGACTTCCTGGAACACGAGCTCCGCATTCACACCTGCGACCCTGCCAGGCGGGTGATCCCTCTCGGCCCGCGAACTGTGGCCGATTTCTATAAAGAATGCATGTCAGCGTTGCATTCGCTGGGCGTGGATGTGGAGATCTGGAAAATGCCGGTCGAAGTGGCTGATCCGATTCCATTCGATCAGGACACTGTTCACAAATCTTACGATCCGGAGTATGCCCGGCGCTTCTGGCGTGTGCTGGTCTCTGCCGACGAGGTATTCAAGGTCTTCCGCTCGCGATTCCTGGGCAAGTCGAGCCCTGTGCATTTTTTCTGGGGAAGCTTCGATCTTGCGGTAACCCGTTTTTCCGGCCGGCCCGCTCCGCCGCGTAGCGATCCCGACCCCGTGTTGCGGAGAATCATGCAGGAAGCCTATTCGCATGAGGTCATCAGCGCGGGCTGGTGGCCCGGTGGCGGCGAGGTGAAGGACGCTGCATTTTATTGTTACGCCGCACCCGAACCGCCGGGTTTTGCGGCCACACGCGTCCGTCCCAGTCAGGCGCGGTACGAACCTAAGGCGGGCGAATTTCTGCTGATGTACGACGACATTCGCCAGGCCAAGTCACCCACCGGAACCGTGCTCGAATTTCTGCAAAGTAGTTATGAAGCCGGTGCACAAGCAGGCAAGTGGGACCGCACGGCTTTAGACATGCCACCGGACAAATCAGCAGGAGCAGCTTAGGAGAGAAATATGGCGGCCAACTGCACGCATCTACAGCATCCCAAAATCATTACCGCGAAAACCCACGTGTGCGAAGACTGCATGAAGACTGGCGACACATGGGTCCACCTGAGGCTCTGCATGGAATGCGGACATGTGGGTTGCTGTGATTCCTCGAAAAACAAGCACGCCACCAAACACTTCCACAGCAGCAAACATCCCGTGATCCGATCCATTGAACCGGGAGAAACCTGGACTTGGTGCTACGTGGACGAGGTTATGGGCGAGCTGACCCGGGCTTCCTAGCCAGCCAGCACAACTTCCATGTTGCCAACCGGATTTAAGACTTCGGCCAAACCCCTGCACTGCGGATTTTCTACTTAGTGGGCTTACTAAATTCCTGTGGCCAGAAATCCCCCGAAGTGATTTAATGTATGCTCCTTAGGGAAAAAGTTAGAATTTACTTATAAAGCTCTTGTTTGCGATGATGAGAGTGGTACGGCACTCTGTCTTATAACGACAGGTTAAACATGGATTCACTTTTAAAAAACGAGAAGCTTCTCGATCCGATTGGTTGGAAACTCCTGCACGAGTTGCAGGTCAATGGCCGCCTTTCCTATGCGGAACTTGGACGCAGAGTTGGCCTGACGACGCCCGCTGTTGTGGAGCGCGTCAAACGAATGGAAGAGGCCGGCATTATCGTCGGCTACCATGCCGATATTGACGCCATGAAGGTCGGAATGCCCATATCGGCATTCATCAGAATGTCTGTAGTGGGCGACGTCTTCACCAAAATCACGGCTGTAGTGAAGGCCTCACCGGAAGTGGTTGAGTGTCATCGCGGAACAGGCGCGGACTCGTTCATCATGAAAGTAAACGTACGCTCCGTGGAGCATCTGGAAGCGCTGATTGACCGGTTAACGCCTTTTGGAACAACTTCGACGTCAATTGTCCTCTCCTCGCCAGTACAGCGACGCGAGATCGAAAAGCCTGAAGACCAGGCCCAGGCCGCCCAGGCAACACAAAAAAAGTAGATTTGCGCTTAGGCTGAAGCTGCCGGAAACAAACGGCATTACTTCAACTTCGCGCGTTCATATTGCGCGGCCCAGGAAATATCGTGGCCCAGTGAGCGCGCGGCAAGCAACGGCCAATAGGGCTCGCGCAAAAATTGCCGAGCCAGGAAAATCACATCGGCCTGTCCCGTGCGCACAATCTGGTCGGCCTGAGCGGGTTCCGTGATCATGCCTACCGCGCCAGTACGGACTCCAGCTTCGCGGCGCACGCGCTCTGCGAATTCCACCTGATACCCCGGTCCTATCGGAATTCTGGCGTTGGCCACTGTCCCGCCGGAAGAACAGTCAAACAGATCCACGCCGTGAGATTGCAATATCCGTGCCAGCGCAACGGAATCATCCAGGGTCCATCCGTCCTCGGTCCAGTCGGTTGCGGAAATGCGCAGGAAGAGAGGATACTTTTCCGGCCAGACCTTACGCACGGCGTCCACTACTTCGCAGACAATGCGAATGCGATTGGCGAATGAACCGCCATACTCGTCAATCCTTTGATTGCTCAACGGTGACACGAAGGAGTGCAACAGGTAGCCATGCGCACCGTGTATTTCTATGACCTTGGCGCCTGCCGATTCGGCCCTTTGGGCAGCGTGCGCAAAGGCGTCCACCACGCCCGTGATTTCCGCCTTCGTGAGTTCACGGGGAGTCTGGTAGCCATCGGTAAATGCCAACGGACTGGGTGCAAAGATAGGAGACCATCCGCCCTGCTGCGTCGATAGAGGCTTGCCGCCTTTCCATGGCGCACTGGTGCTGGCTTTTCTTCCTGCATGGGCAAGCTGCATTCCCGGCGCCGATCCTTGCTGCTCGATGAAAGAGAAGATGCGGCGCAACGGCTCGATGTGAGCATCGTCCCAAATCCCAAGGTCATCCGGACTGATGCGGCCGTCCGCTGTAACTGCAGAAGCCTCAGTGAGCACCGCGGCAGCACGGCCGACTGCGCGGCTGCCCAGGTGGACAAAGTGCCAGTCATTCGCCAGCCCATCTACGCTGGAGTACTGGCACATGGGTGAGACAAGAATCCGGTTCTGTAATTCAATCCCACGAAGACGAAGAGGTTCAAATAAATGAGCCATAACGGACTGGTCATTGTAAACGGCAACACAGTTACCTGCTGATGCGTGCTCGGCAGGACAATGTCTGAACGATCTAAGGGGTTTAAATGATTGAAACTCAGGGTAAAAAAAGGCAGAGTTGCTACTGCTGAGTATCACATGACGTCGCCTCCTCCAAAGTTTAAGAACTACAAAGACGACTGGGGAACCACCGCTCGCGAAGGTTACGAAGACCGGGGCGCCTTCCGGCCGCCACGAGCTTCACAGACGCGCGACGGAGGCAGCCTGGTGTTGCGTACCGTGGGAGGTATCTGCATCTTTGGCGGGCTTTGCTGGGGAGCCTACATGTATACGCAGAATACAGACATTGCGGTTGCTCTTCAGCAGAACCACGGCCCCATCGCCATCCTCGGCTTGGGCGTGATCTGCTCGATCATTGGAAAATTCCTGCACCGTTAGATCGAATTGCCCGCTCAACAATTTGGTTCGCGAGGCAACCCTCCCGGCTCTGGCGCTACCAATAGTTCTCATGCGGTACTTACGTGTGCCGGAAGCGCTTATTGTCGCGAGCACCTTCCTCATATCGGCCAATAACTCCTGGGCACAACGGAAGTCAGCATCCTCCCAAGGTGCAGTGTCTGTAACACTCACGGTTCAGTCCTCAATCGCGGTTGTTCAGGGCACCGATGGCAGAGAGCATCTCGTGATCGCAAATGGGCCGGGGGCTACGGACAACCCTTCTGTAACAAAGCGCGTTCAGCTTCAGCCTGTCCACTCATCAGAACACGCTCAAGCGCAAAAAAAGGCCTCCAAGCCGAAACCGGGACCGCACTGAAGCAATGGCCGAATCCGTTCGCTCAGTGCCCATTCTTGCCGTACTGCGAGCGCGCAGCAAACAGCTTTTCCAGTTGCTGCTCGTCAAGTAGCCGGGTTGAGCCAAGTTGCCGGGCAGCCAGCACGATTTTGGCGTAATGCTCCACCGCTTCCATGCGGAGATATGCTTGCCGAAGATCACTGCCGTAAGTGACCACGCCATGGTTGGCCATGAGAATGGCATCATGATCTGGAATGAATGGCTGTAGAGACTCGCTCAACTCACTGGTCCCGGTGGTGGCATAGGGAGCGAGCGGCACCTCGCCAAGCGTAATCACCACCTCGGAGCATAAAGGTTCATCAAGAGCGATGCCGGCGGACGCAAATGCCGTCGCGGTGCAGGGATGAGCATGCACCACCGCGCCGACGTCCGGACGCATGTCGTAAATGGTGAGGTGCATATTGATTTCGCTGGAGGGCCGGCTCGTCCCGCTGAGTTTTTCTCCATCCAGGTCGACAATCACCATGTCTTCCGGGTGCATCATTCCTTTGCTGACGCAGGTCGGCGTGATCATGATGCGGTCACGGTCCATGCGAACAGAAAGATTCCCGTCCGTTGCCGCGACAAAACCCTGTGCGTGCAGCATCCGCCCAAAATCCACCAGATCGTGCCGCAACTGCTGCTCCGAACTCAAAGGCTTGCTGACAAAGGGCAGTCTTACAAAGGGGAGCACCGTCGCTCCCTCGAGAATTCTACGTATATAGCTCATGCTCTGCGCACCTTTCCGGACACCTTCCGGTTTCATACTGGTCACGCCATCTTGCCCGAGAAGGCGAGTTCCCAGTTTTCAGGTTTTTGAGAGATGTTGACTGATTCAGCCACGGCTGCGGCGCGTACGGCGCCGGTCTTGCCGCACTAACAAAGTCTCAGGCAGATCTTGTCAAGGACATCGATCGGAGATAAAAACCCTGGACCTGCAGACCGGCAAATCATCAGAAGAATCAGGAAGAATAACTCCAGCAGCGCATATGTGATCAGGGCGAAAGACATGAGGACAAACTTGCCCGACAAGGCTGCGCCCAGTTCGGGCAAAGGTGCTATGAGCAGGTGCAGAATGCCATAGATCACCAGCAGCCATACAGCGCGTCTGACCCAGATGTTCACGGCACACATAGTATCCGATTTTTTAAACGGTTAAAAGCATTTCCGAGTTCCAATTTGGGCCGCAACAGAGCTGCCCTGACAATCTTTCAACAGGTCTCTTGGATGTCTAAGCCTCGTGACAACCCGGGTAAGACAGGGCAGACCAACCACTCCTGCGCTTCACTGCTGATCTACAATTGCGGCAAAGCATGCGCTGCCCGCGCCACCTTCTCCGGATCAATTCCCAATTTGGAAAAAATTTATGAAAAAATCCAAAGGATTTTGGCCTGAACGGGTGGGCTAAACGGGGCCGAGGTCTCTATACTGTACTTTTCCCGGAAGAGAAAGGCAGGAACATCAGATCGAGATAAAAAAAGTGTTTATAAGGGGCCCATTCTTATGAGTTCACCGACGTTATTCGGTACTTTAGAGCATTCATACTCTGACCTTCCATGGGAGAGTGCAGTACATTCATCGCCGACCCCGGCAATTTTCGATCAATTGTTCTCCGGTCAGATTGCAGGAATATGTGTTCCCGGTTTTTTGAGCAGAAAAGAATGCCAGGATTTAAGCCGGAGAGCGGAAGAGCTGGAATTTAAGGATTATCTCAACGTTACCCCGCGTATTGGACGAGTGGGCATTACCGTTTTCGAATATGACAGCATCGGCAAACCGGGCTACTTCGCAGCGGTTGAGCAGGCCAACGGCAGGATTGCCAATATCACGGATGGCATTTGCAATCCTCTCCAGCGGGTGATCAATTGGCTCAAAACAATGTCGTCGCAGGGACAAGTGAGCGTTGCGCATGAGCCGGGATTCGGGCCTTATTTCGCCGGCCTGTTCCGCCGCATCGAAGAAGGCACCCTGATCCATGTTGATTTCGCGCCGGCGGAGCATCCCCATTGGAGTGTAGCCCAGGTTACGTCGCAGTTGGCATTCAATATTTATATCAAGTGTCCTGACGCCGAACCGGGCATTGTTCGTATCTGGAAAAAGCAGTGGAATGCTCACGACGACGCCCAAAAAATTCAAGGGAGCTATGGCTATACGCCGAATGTAGTGGAGAACGTTCCCTCGGCTGAAATCGTGCCGCAGCTTGGAATGCTCATGGTGATCAACACGAGGAATTTTCACCACGTCTCGCCGGCAGCCGGAACGAGGATTGCAATTTCATCCGCGATTGGACGCATGCCCAATGGCGATGTTGTCCTCTGGTCGTGAGGGCTGTCACCGCCAGGTCCTGCTAAAGAAGGCTTTGCCGAATCTGTAGAAGTATTAGAGGCTGCGTGGGTTCGCAAGCATCTCTCTCGCGTTGCGTGCTCTTGCTCTCAATCGTCCGGCCACTTTGGGGTTTGGCAAACCCGCTTGTAAAGGCGCTATGATTCGTGCTCCGGAGGAGGCAACGTGGGCGAGCTGAAACTTTCAGAGATAACCAGCGTCATGCTCGGCGTGCGCGATCTGAACAGTTCACTTGAGTTCTATCGCGACAAGCTGGGCCTGAAGGTCAAAATGCAAAAACCGCAATTGGCGCTGCTGGATGCCGGCACGGTGACACTGGGGCTGAGTCCTGGGCACGTCCGCGTGAGTCCGCAGGTGAATGGCGCAACTGAGATTGTCTTCCGCGTGGAGAATGTCCGCGCCGCACGGCAAGCCTTGATTGAGCGCGGGATCTCATTCATGAATGAGCCGCGACAGGTCACGCCGGTTGACTGGGCTTCGCACTTCCGCGATCCAGACGGCCACCTGCTCTCGATTTTTGGGCCTCAAGGGCGGGTTTAATGGTGGCGCTGTGCAATGTTGCTGATTAGCGATGTTGATGAAAGAGTTTGCGGCGAATGTCCGGCCAGAACTCATGCAACAGATTGAAGCCGGCATCGCGCGCCAAGTCGAAAGTCAGGCGGTCGCGAATAGGCCCCAGCCCCTGTGCCTGGCCAGGAACATACAAGTCCGAAAGCGCCTGTGAAGCCGCCCCGCCCAGCACCTTGGAAGCATTGAAAACAGAATGGCCGTTATCATTCCGGGTAATCACTACCCGGCTCATGGAATACAGCGCTCGACGGAAAAACGGCAGCTCCGGGTCGCGGAAGTAGCGCGGATCCTGCTTGAGCAGGACGGGAATGAAGAAGCGTTCAAAGAACACGTCCGTTTCACTGGTGGCAAGCTGGACGCCATAATGCTGTGCGACCCCGGCTATGCCTCGCTCATAGGCGCGATTGTCTGCCGCGATTTTGTCCTGGACTGCATCAACAGCGGCATTGGCAAAGGTGCGCGGCGAATAGGTGTGCACCAGGAAAATGTGAAATTTCTGTTCGGGCGTAAGTGGCTGCCATTCATTCAGAGCGAGATAATGCTTGCCGGAAATGGCATCATTCAAGCTTTGGGTAACCAGGTTCTTCACTTGCGCCATGGCGCCGGGCTGGGGGATAGGTGGCGTCCCCGGAAGCTCAGATGCTGTCGCTTGAGGCTGGTACGGGTCCATGGGAGGCGTACCTTGCCCCCAGACCAACAACGGGCAGAAGACCAGGATGAATGGCAGGAATGTTCGCATACGCAGCAAGAGGGGGACTGCTTAATTAGTTAGAACTAAGCTCAAGCCGAAGGGTTGCTGCGCAGGGAAAGCGGATTATTCCAAAGGAGAACGAATGAAGCTGGCCGGTGGGCAGAGTGGAAGCTATAAGGCGAGTCCCCGCAGAAAAACTCCAGAGGAACATTAAGAGTCTATAAGCGTTGGAAGAACAATCAGCACTGAGCGACAATCAGCGCTGAACCAGTTCTGCGTCTTTTTCCAGCTTCTCGGCTTTGCGCTTCTTCGTGCGGCCGGTCAGGCGCGACCAGGTCTGGTTCATCCGGTTCTGCACGCGATCGAGATAGACGTAATAGACCGGGGTAATGTAGAGCGTGACCAGTTGTGAAAAGATCAGCCCGCCGACAACAGCCAGTCCCAGTCCCTGGCGGGCGCCGGCGCCCGCGCCAATGCCAATCGCAATGGGTAAAGTTCCCATCAGGGCCGCCATGGTCGTCATCGTGATGGGGCGGAACCTGACCAGCGCGCCCTGGTAAATCGACTCTTCCGGAGTTTCTCCCCGAGTGCGCTCATTTTCCAGAGCGAAGTCGATCATCATAATGGCATTTTTTTTCACGATGCCGATGAGCATGATGATCCCGACAAACGAATACAGGTCCAGTTCCTGGTGGAAAATGATCAGTGTGGCCAGCGCGCCTACCGCTGCTGAGGGCAAACCGGACAGAATCGTGAGCGGATGGATAAAACTTTCGTACAAAATTCCCAGCACAATATAGATGACTGCAATAGCGGCGAGGAGCAGGAACCCGAGGCCGGCGAACGATTGCTGGAATGCCTGTGCCGTGCCCTGGAAGCTGCGCTGCACTGTGGCCGGAAGAGTCTGCGCCGCAACTTGCTCCACTGCTTTTACGGCTTCGCCCAGAGCCACGCCTTCTTTCAAGTTGAAGCTCAGGGTGACAGCGGGAAGTTGTCCCAGGTGATTCACGGTTAATGGGCCCAGGCTGGGAGTCACGCTGGCGACAGTGCTGAGCGGCACCAGTTTCCCGGTGGTTCCGGGGGTGGTAGCGGTTCCGCTGTTGCCCGCCGTCGCAACGGTCCCGCTTGCCCGTACATAGATCATGGAGAGCGCCTGCGGATTGTTGCGGTATTGCGGCCCGAGTTCCAGGATGACGTAGTACTCGTTGCTGGGCGTGTAGATAGTGCTGATTTGGCGCTGGCCGAAAGCCGAGTAAAGCGCGTCAGACACATCCTGTGCGCTGAGTCCGAGCGCGTAAGCCTTGTTGCGGTCCACCTGCAACGTCAACTGCGGGTTACTCACTTGCAAGTCGCTGTTTACGTCGCGCAGCATGGGGAGCTTGCGCAACGCTGCCTCCATTTTGGGGGCATCTCTGTAAAGCTCCTTCGTGTCGGGCGACTGCAGTGTGTACTGGTACTGCGCGTTGGTGAGCTTGCCACCGACATTGATGGTGGGCGGAACCTGGAGGAAGACCATGACGCCCTGGATCTGCGCCAGCTTGGGTCTCAACTCCTGGATGATCTGGTTCGCGCTCATCTGGTGGTCCCGATCTTTCACATCTTTCAGGTGGAAGAAAACGCGGCCCTGGTCGACCGGATTGCCGTAGGACGCCATGGTGTACATCACGCTGGGATCTTTCTCCACGATGTCGGCAATCTGCTGCATCTTCCGTCCCATCTGGTCAAAGCCGACCCCCTCGGGCGCCTGCACAAACCCGAACACCAGGCCTTGATCTTCATTAGGGATGAAGCCGGTCTTGGAAATCATGAACAGGAACACAGTCAGCGCGACCACGCCGAAGCTCACCAGCAGCGTGGCAAATTTCCACTTCAGCGCGAATTTGAGTGTTCTCTCATAGAACCGGAGCGCAGAATCAAATACCCGCTCAGAAGCGTTGTAGAACCGCCCGTGCTTGCTTTCCGAAGGCGACTTCAGGAAGCGGCTGGAGAGCATGGGCGTCAGCGTAAGCGAGACTAATCCTGAAACCAGAATGGCGGAAGCAATCACCACAGCGAACTCATGCAGCAATCGCCCAACAATGCCGCCCATGAAAAGGATGGGAATGAATACTGCTGTCAGCGAAAGCGTCATCGACAGGATGGTGAAGCCGATCTCGCCCGCGCCGTCCAGCGCCGCCTGCATCGGCGCTTTTCCCATTTCCATATGTCGGACAATATTCTCCAGCATCACAATGGCGTCATCCACCACGAAGCCCACTGAGAGCGTGAGCGCCATGAGAGACAGGTTGTCCACCGTATAGCCGAGCAGGTACATCACCATGAATGTGCCGATGATCGACATGGGCAGGGCAAGGCTCGGGATGATGGTCGCAGAGAGATTCCGCAGGAAAAGAAAAATCACCAGCACCACCAGCCCGATGGTGAGTATCAGCGTAAACTTCACGTCGTTGACGCTGTTGCGGATGGAAACCGAGCGGTCATACAAGGTGCTGACGGAGATCGCGGTTGGAATCTGCTGCTTCAGGCGAGGCATCATCGCGTTGATGGCGTTCGCAATTTCCACCGTATTGGTGCCCGGCTGCTTCTGGATGGCCAGCACGACCGCGCGCTGGTTGTTGAACCAGCTCTTTGAATACTCGTCCTGCACGCCGTCATAAACGTCGGCTACCTGCTCCAGTCGCACAGGAGCGCCGTTGCGGAAAGCAACAATCAATGGCCGGAATTGAGCGGCGCTGCTCAATTGGCCGTTGGACTGCAGCGTGTAAGTTTTCTCCGGCGCGTAAATACTGCCGACAGGAAGGTTCGTATTGCCGTTCTGGATGGCTTGCGCTACCTCATTGATCCCAACCTGCATCGACGCCATCTTGTTGGGATCGGCATCAACTCGAACTGCGTATTTGGCGGCGCCGAAAACCTGCACCTGCGCCACACCCGGGATCATGGAAACCTGCTGCGCAATCGTGGTCTCCGCCGATTCATCGACTGAATAAATCGGCAGCGTAGTCGAGCTCAGCGCCACATAAAGGATAGGCGACTCTGCCGGGTTCACCTTTTTGAAGGTCGGCGGGGTGGGCATGTTGGGCGGAAGCTGTCCGCCGGCGGCCGCGATGGCAGACTGCACATCCACCGCAGCGCCATCAAGATTGCGCGAAAGGTCGAATTGCAGCGTGATGCTCGTTGACCCCAACTGGCTGGTCGAGGTCATCTGGTTGATGCCCGCAATCGTCGTGAACTGTTTTTCCAGCGGCGTTGCCACCGAAGCTGCCATGGTCTCCGGGCTTGCGCCCGGCAACGATGCATTGACCTGAATCGTGGGAAAATCCACGCTGGGCAAGTCGCTCACGGGCAGAGTCCGGTAGGCAAAGATTCCGAATACCAGAATCGCCGCCATGACCAGCGTGGTCATGATCGGGCGACGGATAAAGAGCCCGGTCATTCTGATTCTCCGGCAGGACTGGCAGCGTTTGCCTCGGTAGCAGGACTCGGCGCCGTCTGGACAGTACGTACTACGTTCACTTTGGCATTGGGAACCACTCGGTCCTGCCCGTCAACAATCACAGACTTTCCCGGTGTCAGCCCGCTGGAAATTACTGCAAGTTGCTGATAGTTGCGTGATGTGTTTACGGGCGTTGCTACTGCCGTGCCATCCGGCTGCACCACGTAAACAAATTTTCCCTGTTGCCCGCTCTGCACTGCCGTCGTAGGCACGACAACAGCGTTCGGATCCACACCCAGCACCAGTTGAACGTTCAGATATTCGCCCGGCACCAGTTTCTGATCGCGATTCGTGAAGGTCCCCATCAGGCGAATGGTGCCGGTGGTCGCGTCCACAGCGTTATCGATAAAGCTAAGCGTTCCCTGCGCGGCGTTCTGCTGGTTCGGAGGCGCAGCCGTCACTTTCAAGTGATCTGTCCCCTTCGCCCGCAGTGCCGCAAGCTCTGCCTCGGGGATGTTGAACGAGACATAAATAGGTTCGACCTGGTTGATGGTGGTCAGCGGATTTGTATCATTCGCCTTCACCAGATTGCCCAGGTTCACCAGAATTGCGCCTGCTTTGCCGCTGATGGGAGCGTGAATGTCCGTGTATCCAAGGTTCACTTTGGCGGTCTCGACAGCGGCTTTATCGGCCTGAACCGCAGCGGCGCTGGCCTGCGCCTGGGAGGTTGTGGTCTGCACATCCTGGACAGCGAGCACCCCCTGCTTCAGAAGCTCATTCGCCCGCGCCGCCATTGCCTTGTTGTTGGCCGCCGTCGCCTGGTCCTGTGCCAGCTTGCCCAGTGCCTGATCCAGCGCTGCCTGAAAAGGCCGCTTGTCCAATTCAAACAGAAGCTGTCCTGCGCGGACCTTATCCCCCTGCTGGAAGTCAACCCGAATAATCTGTCCGTCCACCAGCGATTTCACCTGAACAGTGCGATATGGCTGCGCGTTTCCAATGGCATTGATTTCAATTGGCACCTGTTCTTGCCGCGCCATAGCCACGGTAACATCCGGGGGCGCCGCGGCTGATTTTGACGCTGCGGAAGACACGTTTCCGTTTGATCCACAGCCGGAAACGAGCAGCGCCAAGCCGGCTAGCACAGTTCCGATTAGAAAGCGCATTCTAGCCTTTTTGATGCAACGGTTAAGAGCACGTTTCAAATGAATAGCAACTATGTTGTTGGTTGGCAGTAAAGAACTGTAACGGGGGTGAAAGAATTGTAAAGGCCCGGCTCGACGAGCCGAGAACGTCTGCTGCAAATACCGGTAATCGGCCATAGAAAGAGAACTGGCGGAGAGAGTGGGATTCGAATCTAGCGTTACATAACAAAATCAACAAATTAGGAGGCGCGAATGGCACATCAAACCTCGGAAAAACCTCGAAATCAGACAACTCCACCAATTATTGGACGCTTAATGGACGCTGATGTTTTGAGGTTCAGCTCCGAGTCAGCGTTAAGGGATGCTCCGGTAGCTGCCATACCAGGTTCGACTCGGCGATCCCGGATCTCGATCCAGATCGCCAAAGCCAGCAATACGGTTCCAATCACAGCAGCGGTCAAAATGGCATTCATATTGCCTCCCAGCAAACGAACTTGTCTGAACAAAACAACGTGATCAATGGGTGCAGCACTCAGAAACGGACAAATTGTGCGCATCGAACTTCTTCGCCCAGGCCCGTGAATGCCAGCAATTTGAACAGATCGTCAACGAAGTGCGGGATCCGGCCACATAGCAGATCGGTCCCTTGAAGCCTCGGCAGGTGACTCACATGGCATCTCCTTCTGCATCTTAAGCATTGAGCTTAGATCCTGTTCAGTTTGCGTACTCTTCATGAGGCTCTCGGGGGGTATGCATCTAAACAATCACGCTCGCCTTCTCGCCAGTGAGGTCTCATGAGCGCAGTGGAGGTCGTCGGGAAACAGGGCAGGGCAGATCAGGTTTCGCTGGGCGCTTCGAGCAGCCTCTTGGAATTCTCAGTGTTCTTCATTATCCCTGCGGCCTACTTTACCTGGTTTATCCACCGAAAGGCTGGTGCCATGGCGTCCGCCGTGAGTGCTGCGGTTACGTTGTGGGCCAACATAGCGTCGCCTGTGCACATCGATCATCCCGCCGTCGCATATTGGATGCGCTGATCTGGCTCGGCTTTTTATCTGCGTTACATTTATTGTCGCAGCCCTGAAATCATTGCATGATCGCGAGCGGCAGCTTTCTCGTGTAGACAGCCTCACGGGAATTGGGAATCGACTCGCATTCTACGAGTTTGCTACTGCTGAGAGGAACCGCGCCGGGCGTAGCAATCAGCCGATCACCCTCGCCTATCTTGATCTCGACGGATTCAAAGGGATCAATGACACGCTGGGACATCAAACCGGCGATAAAGTGCTGGTCAGCTGGCGCGAACGATGCAGATAAGCCTCCGGCAAACGGACATGGTGGCCCGCATGGGAGGCGACGAATTCGCGCTAATCCTGCCAGGTACGAATAAGGCTGCTGCAAGCACCGTCCTGGCAAAACTGTTGGCGATGCTCGAACGCGCGATGCAACAGAACGGCTGGCGGATAACTTTCAGCATAGGCGCAGTGACTTTCCTGGTTCCGCCGGTGTCAGTGCAGGAAATGATTGCAGGTGCGGATCAGGTCATGTTCTCCGTCAAGAACAATGGCAAAAATTGGTTACAGCACGAAGTGCAGGGCTCCTCCAGTTAATGTTCTATGTCGTCTTCCGGAGAAACCGCAAGCTCCGTGTGGGCTTCCAGCTCTCCCTCACGGCAGCGAAACTCGACTTTAGCTTCGGAGAAGATTGCCTCTTATACTCCAGCAGAAGACCAAACCCCATTGGCCACTAGTTTTTCGGCGCCAGAATCACGAGAAGAGCTTGCGATGCTTCCTTATCCTTTCTTCCCTGCAGTTTATGATTATTTGCTTGTCCTCGCTCCATTCTCCAGCCCGCGCGACAACAACCCGCCGGCGCAGCGCGCTGGGCAGATTTCTCTTCACCGGTAGTCGGCTAGATGTACCCGAACGCGGAGAGCACACGCATCCGTGGTATCTCGTACTGTGGCTCACAGGAGTGGACTACTTCTCTACACTGGGGTACGCGCCAGGCATTGCGCTGATTGCCGCCGGTGTCCTCTGCCTGCCTGCTACCGGCGTCCTCGTACTGGTGACGATTTTCGGGGCTTTCCCCATCTATGCCGAAGTTGCCGCAAGATCCTACGCCGGACAGGGATCAATTGCGCTGCTTGAAAACCTGTTCTCAGGCTGGAAGAGCAAGATCTTCGTTCTGGTGCTGCTGGGGTTTGCGGGGACTGACTTCGTCATCACCATGACGCTCTCTGCGGCGGATGCAGCGCGACACGCTACCGAGAATCCGTATCTACACTCATTTCTCGGGCAGCACACGATTGAAGTAACACTGGCCTTGCTCGGACTGTTAGCCGCCGTTTTTCTCGCTGGGTTCAGTGAGGCTATCCTGGTGGTTACCGCGACGACGATTCCCTACATTGCGCTGAATATATGGGTACTGGGATACGCGTTGGGCGTGGTTTTTCGCCGTCCTGAGCTGTTGGCGAACTGGACGCGAGTACTGCACGGACGTGGTGATTGGACTGCGGTCTTTATCGCATCGGCGCTCGTCTTTCCCAAGCTGGCCCTGGGGTTAAGCGGATTCGAGACGGGGGTTTCGGTGATGCCTCTGGTCTCAGGCGGCAAAGACGATGAAGGCATGGGGGAAATTCACGAAGCTCCACGTGGACGCATTCGCAACACGCGCAATCTGCTGGTTGCCGCGGCGGCGATCATGAGTCTGCTATTGCTGCTGTCGAGCTTTGTGGCCACCCTGCTGATTCCAGAGAGCGCGTACAGGGGAGGTGGACCAGCGAGCGGTCGCGCCATCGCTTATCTCGCGCATTCCATCCTTGGAAACAGGTTCGGCAGCCTTTACGACCTCTCGACGATCCTTGTGCTCTGGCTGGCAGGGGCATCGGCCATGACCGGACTGCTGAGCCTGATTCCTCGCTATCTGCCGCGCTTCGGCATGGCGCCTACGTGGGTGGCTTACCGGCGTCCTCTGGTGCTGCTGTTGCTTGCGATTGATGTCGTGGTCACGCTGATCTTCAAAGCCAATGTCGAGCGTCAGGGCAGCGCCTATGCCACCGGTGTGCTTGTGCTGATTCTGTCTGCGGCAGTCTCCGTCGCGCTGGCGCTTTGGCAGGAAAGTTCCTGGGAGAGACCACTATCGTACGTCAGAGCAGGCTACTTCTGGATTGTGACTCTGGTCTTCGCCTACACTCTGGTCCTGAATGTGATCGAGCGGCCGGATGGAGTAATCATCGGGAGTTGCTTTATCTTCCTGTTGCTGACACTGAGCGGCGTCAGTCGCTACCGGCGCGCCACGGAGATGCGGGTCTCGGCATTTGAGTTTGTGGACCCCACTTCGGAACAACTGTGGAACGCGATTCGCAATAAAAAAGTCAACCTGATACCGCATCACCGCGATGATCCCCGGTACAGACTGGAATTGAAGGAGAAGATCAATCGTTACTATAAGCTGGAAGGAGGTTTGGCTTACCTGTTTGTCCGGTTGATTGATAACCGCAGCGAATTTTATTCGTCCCTGCGTGTGAGGGTCACGCGCGAGGGCGATGACTACGTAATCGAAGCCCGGGGTGCAAGCGCCGTTGCCAATACTATTGCTTTTCTAACAGACGAGCTTCATCCAATCAGTGTTGTGCTGGGCCTTACGCGGCGCAATGTGATGAAGCAGTCTCTCGCCTTTGTGTTGTGGGGAGAAGGCGAAACCGGACTGCTCGTGTACTCAGTGCTGGTGAAGTTCTGGGAGGCACATCCAAACCGGGAGCATCCATTGTTATTCCTGATGAGCGAGTAGGAAATCCCAGCCCAAGCCGGCAGAGCGAAACGAATCAGGAAAGAGGCAAATGTGGCTCCATTTTTGGCTTGCACCGCAACGAATGTTGATCTTCTCTCGATCAAACCACCTGCTTGACAATGAGCGAATCTACCCCGATCGCGACTTGAACAATTCAACGCAGGGTTTCCCAGTCCCGGCTCGCTTCTGTTCCAAATTGAACTGCATTATCGCGAGGCGTTTGCCATGATCAACATATGCCAAAGAAAAACTCGCCAAAACAATCAGCGAAAGCCGCACTGTCCCTCGTCAGGACCGTAATGGCAAAGCCTCGCATGGCAGAATCCTCAAAAAAGAATGCGGATACTCTCGCCAACGGCGGACATATGCCCATGCGGGCCGCCAAGCGAGCAGACTGGAAAACTTCATGCGGCTGCGTGGGCAGGCAGTCTAATTCCAAATCCCCGATTACTGAAAAATTACACAAGTGTTACATGCCCACAGTTGCTCACCGGATCCTCGGGTCGTCTAATGAAATAACAGTGAACTGACAGGCAACTGTCTGGAAGGCAACGGAGGACCTTGGGCCGCTCACACCATGACCGTACATTTACACAGCCTGTCACAGGGATCACTGCCTTCTTTATGGCCGTCTTTCATGTTGGCGCCATCGCGGCGCTGTTTCTGTTCACTTGGCAGGTCTTCGCGCTCGCAATTCTGTTGTGGTGGGTTTCCGTAAGCCTCGGCATCGGCATGGGCTATCATCGACTGCTCACGCACAGAGGCTACAAGACCCCGAAATGGATGGAATACGCTCTGACGATCTGCGGCACACTGGCGCTCGAAGGTGGGCCGATCTTCTGGGTCGCAACACACCGAGTCCATCACCAAAATGCGGATCAGGAAGGCGATCCGCACTCCCCGCGTGATGGCGGCTTCTGGGCCCACATGGGCTGGATTATTACCGGAAAGGTGCTGCAGAACAATGCGCCTGAGCTTCTTCCCTATGTTCCCGATCTTCGCAAAGACAAATTCCATGTCTGGATCAGTAAATGGCACTGGGTTCCAATTACCATCCTGGGAGTAGTGTTGTTTGCGATGGGTGGTTTTCCGTATTTGACGTGGGGAATCTTCCTGCGTACGGTGCTTGGCCTCCATGGAACCTGGCTTGTCAATTCCGCTACGCACATGTGGGGATCAAGGCGTTTCCAAACCAGAGACAGCTCCAGAAACAGCTTCTGGGTCGCCCTTCTGAGCTTTGGCGAGGGCTGGCACAATAATCACCATGCCCATCCTCAATCAGCCCGTCACGGCCTTGCCTGGTACGAGCTCGATCCAAACTGGTACGGCATCTCTCTGCTGCGAATGCTCGGCCTCGCTTGGGATATCCAGCAAACATCTTCCGCACGCGGCAGCCTCAGGTAAGCAGAAGAGTGTTCGACCAGATCTGAGATTCTGCAATCGCTATCATCTGTCAGCCATTTCTCCTGGCCCGTTTTCATTACCGCGGACTTTGAAGGCTTGAACTGCAACGCTTGTTCGTGCTGCACAGTATTTACGAATGAGCACTGAGCACCAGTAGTACTCAATCGCAAATCAATCCGCAACAATCGCCCTCTATGCAGCCGCTCACGGCATCGGCATTGTTGATCTTTTCGGATGAAATGGCAGACTGCTAAGCACTGCTGCGCGTTGGAGATAGATGAGGAAGGAAACATCTTCAGCTGCGACACGCTCGCCATGGGTTCAACAATCAAGCTGCTTCGTCGTATTCCAACAAACGGAACCGCGTCACCCCGGCGTTTCACAATGACATTAGTCCCGACGCCTCCGGCAGGCATTGTTTTCCCGCATGGTGCGAGCGGCTTTGCGCATTCCAGCAGCAATCTCGCGCATGCCGGCAGCCTTCTTGCGCTGATCCGCTGCTTCAGCTCTGACGGATCTTTTCACGATTACTCTGGACACGCATTCGCTTTGCGACATGTGGCGACTACGCGATGCTCGGCATCGTTAACAATCGAATCATCTGAGGTGGGCACAGAAGGCGGAGATCACGCGCCTCTTATACCGCGTCAGTTTTCGTGTCCGCAAGCCTGTTGACAAGTGCAACCAGCAGGTCTGGCTGGTCGGATGGCATTTCGAGCCAGGCATCCGCATTCTCTAGCGTCCTTGTCCCATAAGGTGCGCACAGCTCCAATATTTTGGCCTCAGGACAATGCTCCTTTACAAGCTCCATTGCGCGGGCTTTGATTCTCGTCGGGATGCTCTGACCGATGACAGCGACGTCAAATTTCTGTTTACTACAAATGATCTTAATCTCGCGCTCGTCTGAAGCGGGAACTACCGTGTGACCCGCACTCTCAAGGATGAGCTGTCGGGTCTTCAGCAAGACGGGATCGACGCCAGTGCAGAGCACGAGTGGCATAAAGGAGCCCTTAAGTCGGATTTTAGGGAAATGCGCGCATATTGTAGCACGGGTTAGGAGGCAGAGGGAGTTGATTGGCTCTTGGGTAGTGGTGCAGTTTGAATTTCCAGCCTCTTGTTTTCCATCAAAAAATCAGCCATAAAGTGAGCGGGGCAATCCGTGCTTGGAACACGAAAAGCCCCTGACCACAAATCACCTTCCGTTGAAAGGCGAATATGGCTGCTCCTGAGTTTAACAGTCGGCAACAAGAGGGCTTGTTCCGGCTGCTGGTGGTGCTCAACAGCTCTTTACAGTTCATAATTAAGCGATTGGAAGACATAGCGGGAAGTAAGATTCTTGATGCTGAATACCTCAAGAAAATGTCAGATTTGGGCCAAGAGGTTCAACGCACCTTGGACGAACTTAACAATCCAGAAACGGTAAAATAACGCCATGCCGAAAAAGAAAACGCCCAAACCGAAGAAAGCCGCGAAGAAAAAGCCGACCCGCAAGCGGGAGGATTTCAGCCAAGCCGCTGTGCGGATCGTCAGACAGGCAACACAGAACGAATAGCGGTACTACCGCACCGAACCCGCGCCTTTCCTCGTAGAGGCAATGGCCTCGATGAAATCTGCTCGATCTATATTGAATCTCTCCAACATTTGCATGATGAAGAGGGGATGCAGCTTCGTTCCCTTCGCATGAGTCATGCCCTGAATGGTTAGGTCTGTTCCAAGCTGCCTGAAACGAACATAAAACGGCTTGCCGTCTACTGGCTCAATGAAAACAGTGTAGCGCTCCTTAAAAATGCGGATCGCTACACTCAGTTCTAACTCTGGAATCCTAGGCTGTTCTTGTGGTTTTTCCTGTGGCGATTTTGATTTCAGTTTTCACCCCCAGGGTGCGGTTATCGTGCCCCGGCAACAAATTATGGCCCACCAAGAGATTTAGTTCTTCACCCGATATTTCGATTGTAGTCTGCTCGATCCTTTCGGGCATCGCCTGTTTGACCATATCCCACTTGTAGAACAGGTCGCTTGAAGCCGGATGAGAGAGTAGGCGTGAAATGCCATCGTTTTTAACCGCGAGCGACACCTCGTCATGCAACAGTTCGGTAATCATCTCCTTGACCGTTTTGTCGTCGTCGGCTGTCACCAAATGCCCAGTTTGCAAACACTGGGCCACATAAACCTCATACTGAGGGTCGTAATCAACG
>DASTAS010000016.1:0-15189 GCA_035712465.1 Candidatus Angelobacter sp. | reverse complement strand
TTGGTGTTCTCAACCAGAAAGGCGCGGCCTTCCTCATCCAGGTAGCTGGAGATGCTGCTAAGGTCGTGAACAGCAACCCGAACGGCATTGCCTCCGGTGCTGGCTGCGAGCTTATCGATCATCTCCTGCGGAAAAGCGTGAAACAGGATCGAGCCGCTGCCCCGGCCGTTGCATACCACCGTATGCAGGGCCTGCAGCCAGCCGGCGCGGTTCTCCTTCTTGCTGCCCGCCCAAACCCGGACCCAGCTGATAAACGCCTTCATTTCCTGTTTGGCCTGATCCTCGCTTTGGCGATGGGAGGCATACGCCTTTTGCCGGGCGAGGTACTTCTCGCGGCGAAGGGACTTGTCAGGGTTCTTGCTTCTCTTGAACTCCTCCCACTCCTCCGTCGCTTTATCCAGTTGAGCTTTCAGTTTTTCATTGCGCTCGGAAATTTTGGCAACAACTGCTGCATAGACGCTGTTCACGTGCCGGCATTCGTCGAACATCACCCGGTACACCATTTCTCCGGTGATCAGTCCTTTGAATTCGCCGATCGGCAGCTTCGATTCCAGCAGATCCTCAATCTCCTTGCGGACGTGGTTGTACAGTTTCCCTATGCGGTCCGTAGAGGCCACATCGAGGTGAATTGGTAATTCGGAGATAGCGTCGGCATTCTTGTAACGAAGCCAGGGTGCCGCCGTTATCTCCTGGCGGATCTCGTTGATGACTTTGTGATCCGGCTCAACATCGTGCTTCAGATTGTCGAGCGCGTTCTGGAGTTCGCTGACCAGTTTGTAGGCAAGGTCCTGCCGCCCTGCGGCAATACAGCTGGTCTTCAGGTCGGTAATCATTCCGATCTGATTACCACGTGCCTTCATGGCCACGTGCATGAGGTTCCACCAGGGACTACGAGCTTTCCTTTTCGTTTTCTGCTGGTGAAACTGGCTGGTCATCTCAAAACGCTTGCGAACAAACCGGGGAAACCGGTTTTCCTCAAGAACGCAGATCCAGTCGAAATCAAAGTCACCCCCGTTGTTTTTGGCTGTTTCAGAGTGGAGGACATAGACGCCCTCCAGTTGGAGTTGCTGTGAAACGATCTGCTCGGCGAGTTGCAGTTCCCCTGCCGCTCCTTGCTTCTTCAGCATGACGGCAAGACGCAGGAGAAGTGCCTGTCCACCCATGTGTTCCACGGGAAGTAGGTCTTCAGCCATGCGGATGGGATAGCGCACACAAAGCCCGCGTTGGGAATCAAGCGCGACAAGGGCCCTGCCTTCAGGAATCCAGTCGGAGCCTGAATAAAGGATGCCCTCATACGCGACAAGAAATCCGTCGTCGGCCAGCGCGAAAGCGGGCAGGCAGAACCCACCGCTGGTTGATGCTTTGTATGCCCAGCGCGCAAGCAGCCGGTTGAGTTGGTGGTTTACATAGGGGAAGCGCACGATGTGGCCGGACTTGTCGGCCATCAGCGCAGCCTCGACATTTCTCACTTCCTCATCTTCGTTCCTGTCCTCAGGATCAATCCCGAGGATCTCAAGCAGTTGCCGGTAGTCTCCCGCGATGAGCGAGTTATTCAGGTTGCGCACCTGGTTCACCGCTTCGGGCAGAATTTCCAACTGCAATGAGTCGTCCGGCGCGTGCTCGATCAGGGTGTAGCTGGATTCAAACTCCAGCAGCCGGGAGAATTCGCGAATCCCGAGAACTGTACGCCCGCGGAATTTGCGCCCTTCCTGCTTGAGCTTGTCCGAATCCCTGAGGCCCGGCTTGATGGAACTGAGTGGAAGAATAATGTCGGCCCGGAGCAGGTCGGCGGCATCGTCCTCGACCACCTTGAAGGAACCTTTGGCTTGCGTGTCCTCAAAGGCCAGCCGGAACTGGTACATTCTTCCAGGCGGAAGTGAGAGCTTGTTGAAAAGCGACCGCCGGATCCATCCACGGCAGTCATTGGTTCCGAGCACATGATCGGGTACGACCAACACCGTCGCGTCCGGCTCCTCGATCACCACCTGACAAGGCGAGACCAGGATACCGAAGTAGACGATAGCGGCCTGCGGCCATTTGTGGAAACGCTCTGCCAATGCCGGCGCGTGCTCCGCATCGGCGAAGTAGAACTTTCCATCTTTGCTCGAACCGCTTGCCCCAACCAGTTTGTAATGAATGTTGTTGTGGACAATGTTCGCCATTCGGTTGGCCACCACCGATTCCTCAAAAGCGTCCAGAGGCTCGGTAGGGACCTGCGCAACGGCGATTTTGATCCCCGGATAGAGAACGTGGAGAAGCGTGTTCTCAAGCGTTGTGTCCAGGGCGGTGAGGCGCTGATTCACCTCGCCCTTGGAGTCAATCTCAAGCGTAACAACCTGCTCGATGGATTTTCTGCTATACTTGTTCATGACTTATGTGTCTCCTTGTTTTCTTGTCGGGTAACCGGCCTGAAGACAAGGAGATTTTGCTTTTCCGCAAGCTCGCTGTCCCGCAGCCTGGTTCCCGTTCTTTTGGGTTTTTCTAACCAGGCACTCGGTTGGCGGAGCCGGGTCAGCACTTCTCCCTACATAAATTCGCGTGTAGGGTCTTCAAAGAAGCGAGCCGTTGAAAGGGCTCGTTCTCCATTGAAAACTCGTGCTCACGGTTGCAGCTAAAGATTTCAATCTCGCTTGAGGGCCTCCTTTACAATGCGCGGAACACCATCGCTTGTGTCGGAGATGGCCTTCCATGCGACCAGCGTGAAAAACGGTTCTCCTGTCCTGAAGGCTTCAAGCAGCGCTTCGGCCTCATTGGTCACCTCGCGGCCGAGTTCCGGCCGTCCAGTAGATGTGCCGGGCTCGGGCAGGAAATAACGGACATCGGCGCTCGTCATCTCCCACCTCCGCCTGCGTTCGCCACGGCCATTTCTGGCCGCGCCGTTCGGCGTTAAGACTTCGTTGGCTGTCTTGTTTGAATCCATACCTGCTCCTTGCTCAATTCCGGCTCTCGTTCGGCGCATTGAGTGTGTCCTGCGCCACGGCATCGGCACGCTCGCCCGTAATCAGCTTCTCGCCATACTCGGCAATCAGCAGACCACTTGGGTTATCTACAGATCGCCTTTCGGGCACCAGGCGGATGTGGTATTCGCCCACTAACTTCTCGGTGCTTTCGCTGTGATCGTGTACACGATGGACGTCTTTCACGCCAAAGGCAGTGAAGGTGAACGGGTCGTCTTTCGTGACTTCAATCGAACGCAGATGAAAGGTCGAGGTAATCTGTTCGTCCTCTACCTTGCCCGCACTATTGTCCTTCTCAAGAGCTGCTAACGTGGCCCGGCGGAGATTGGCAGTCATCATGTTGAGCGCGTCCGCCCAGTTACGGTTCACGGTTTCCGGCGAGAAGTTCAAATAATCTTCGAGAAACGCTCTGGCCACAGCGACGCGCTCGAAATCAGCAGGATCGCGATTGGTCGCCTGGGCTGCCGTGGGCTGGCTCGGCTTCTGGCCCACTACAACTGCCTCGCCGCGCTGGTCCACGCGAATCACCGTTGGCGGCTGCAGGCGCACATACGCTGCCAGCGCGACGGCAATCAATGTTGTTGGGACACACAGAAATCCAAGCAACATCGCCCGGTTCGCGTAGGCGCGCAGCGCCCCATCATGCTCGTAATAGCGGCTGTAACGCGTCTTTTCTGGTGCTGGCTGTGTGTCTTTGAGATTTGACTTGTTAAACTTCATACGCGTTTGTTCTTCCTCCTCGAAAACGCGCGCCCCAGGAGCCTGCCGAATAGGAATCCCAGGAGCGTGGAAATATTCCAGGGCCGAAAGTTTGAGTCCTTAGGCTCATAAATCGGTCCCCTCACGAAAATGCACATAAACCCTCCCCTCATGGTTGGTCTTCCTTGTCATCGTCCCCATTCACCGTGGCGGCGGCTTTGTGCGCCATTTGACTGGTGAGCCGCGCCGCATGAAATGCGGCGATTTGGACAACGCTGCCACGGTGGAATGGCTGTGGTCCCCAATTGGCTGAAGATGACCGTGGCGCTTGGGGGCTGCCATTCTGCGCACTGGCTGACGAGGAAGAACCACCGGAGCCGTTCGAGGAGGAAGTTGGAGCCTCGCCGCCTACCGCGCTCTGGATACCGGAACGAATGGTCCTCCCCAATGAAGGTTGTGGCGGCGGTGAGGACGATGAGGCCGTGCCACTACCGCCCGACGATGTACCGGAAGCTAATCCAGTGCCTCCGCTTGCGCTACTCGACGCGCCTGCGCCACTGCTGCTGCTCGATCCGGCTGCACTGCCGACCGCTGCACCCGCGGCGATGGAAATCACAGTTCCCACGGCAACTGCGCCTGCCCGCAGCAGAGCATTCATCGTCAGACCCACATCGCCCGACACAATGCTCTTCGCAATCTTCGGAATCAGCAGCAACGCCACTGCGTAGAAGATGCTGACGATTCCAAGGATCACAGAATCGACCGCGCCAACGAAGAACCCGCCAAAGCCATTGCTGAATATCGAGTTGATGTCGTTAACATGAATGGCCGTAATCAAATCTCCAAATAGCGCATAAAGAATTGCCCAGCTGTTCCAGATGAAGAAGTTCGTCGCAAAATTAGCCGCCAGTTCTCCCGTGCCTGCAATTGGCAGGAGCGCCAGTACCAGTGGCCCCGCCACGTAGAGCACGCAGCCGTAGAGGGTATAAAAGAAGCCGAATACGACCACGGCAACCGCAAAGACCAGATAGGCAAGAATGATCAGCAGCGCCGTAATCAATGCTGCCGGTGATCCCAGGATCAGTTTCCACAGACTGTTTACGGTGTCATTCTGAAACTGTTGTTTGAGCTGGGCCATCCAGCTGGAAAACATGTCTCCGGCGCCCGAACTATTGGCAATGAACTCGGCCAGCTGGTTGAAAGAGTGATTGATCTCGTGAAAGACCGTGCTCCAGTTGGCCAGAATGATGGCAACGATCACGTATTTGATGGCAGCCATGCCCAGTGACTGCACGTCCCCGCCTCTGAGCGCCGCCTGATACAGGCTCACCAGAAAACCTATCAGCAGGATCGTGTACGCAATGGTAATGATGGTAGGCACCAGCGCCGTGCCATCAATGCCGGCAAGTCCCTGGTCCAGCAGTTTCTGAAAGAAAAACACTTGCTTTACTCCTGTCCAAGCACGTGGCCTACGCTCTTGCGCAGATCGGTAGTATCGGCAGTGCTGAACTTAAGTCCGGCTCCGCTGTTGGCAAGTGAAATGGAACGCATACGCACCAACTCCGCCATGGCCGATTGGGTGTAGGCGTTCGAGCGCACCAGCCACACGGCCGCCTGGGCCTCCAGAATCGGCGCGCTGCCGGGCGTCGCATTCTGAAGCTGCTGGTTGATCTGGTTGGCGGCGGCGATTTCGATGTCGGCAAGCGCATCAAGTTCAACCGCTTTCTTTAACGCTGACTGCGCTTCTGCATCGGTCATATCGACCAGGTCCCGAACTGGCTCGGGAGCATCTGTCGCAGGCATCACGGCTCCATAGACTGTGCCGTAGCTCGCGGTGATTTGCGAGAACGCCTGCGGATTGTGCGACAGTACGGTCTGCTCCAGTTGCTGGGCGGCCGGCAAGGTCGCGCTGTTAATCGGTAGCTGATACAACTGTCCGATCTGGCGCAACTGTCCCTGAAGCTGGATCGCCAGTGCTTTGGCATTGGCAATTGCAGTTGCCGGGTAGATGACCTGCTGCTCGAAATTTGCCGTCTGTTGCTGGATCTGCTGGATCGAGTTGAGTGGCTTGGCAACAGCGTTTGAGAGCAGGCTGGAGATGGCGTTTAGTCCCGCGCTGATGATCGCGCAGCATGGGTCGAGACCGAGCTGTGCTCTCGCTCCAAAGGGCACTAGAAGGAGCATGCTGGTGATGGCTGCCGGAAATATGATCCTGGGACGAACCAGGCCACGTGCCCTTGCAGCCAGCCGACGAATGAAATTCCGATCCTTCATTGACGTTTTCCTTTCCTACCGCTTGTTCAAGACCTGTTGCATCCTGAGGTTGAGGTCCCTGGCCGCAGCGCTGCTCTCCTTCACCAGCATGTTGGCGTGCGCCATCCTGGCTGCTTCCTGCCGAAGCTCGGCTGCCAGCATCCGCTGTAAAAAGGCCTGACTCTGAAGATTTGCCGCCAGTGCCTGGGCGCTCAGCATGGACGCGGAGCCAGGTGCAGTCGCCGCAGTCTGCTGTTCCAGCGAATCCGCAACTCCCAGCATTCTTTCGCTTGCCTGATCAGAGACGACTGACGCCTTCAGTGACCCTGCCGCAAAGGCATCGTCAAGATCCATAACGGTGCGAGTTGCCGGAGAAGCCTCACCAGGCTGTGGGAGGGGTTGGTACACATCGCGGAATGCGCTCGAGATTTGTCCGAGATTACCGGTCTGGCCGTTGCGCACCAAGGATTCCAACTGTTGCGGGTTGGCCAGAGTGGCGCTGCTGGTTCGAAGGCTGTGTACCTGCTGGGCGAGGCTCGAGTATTGTGACCGCACTTGCGCCACGGAGGCCCTGGCTTGGTCAATTGCCGAGATTGGCCAGAGGACCTGCTGTTGCAGTTGCTTTTCTGTCGTCTGAATGGTCTCGATGCCATTCAGGGCCACAGCAATTCCATCTTTGATCGTGCTCGTGATGCTGCTCAGCAATGAAATAATGTCCGCGACACCTGCGCGGGCGACCGGCGCAGCAAAAAGCACCACGGCAAGGACAATAAGTAAGAGTGCATGTTTTCTCGAAAGTTTCATCATTGGGACACTCCTTGAATCACTTCACCTGACGCCTCTTCCGGCAACGGGTCGAGATCGGCCAGGCCATGAGGAAACTGGGCCGCGAGTTCGCGATAAGCCTCGATCAACGGCATGTCTCCATGGCGTGACAACCACCATGCGCGGTACATGCGCTCGCGTGGGTAGGTGGTGGCAATCCAGTACTCGATCCCGGTCGGGGCCAGGCGAATCGTATGTGTTGTCTCGGCCTTTTCACCGATGACAAGCAAGGCATCGGCTGAGCGGCCCTTTCGCGGCGCGCTGAAATGCTTGACCTGGTTCAGAGCTGTCTCGTTCAGGTGAAGATGCTCCCGCAGTGCGGTTACATCACCGGGCTGCTGGCCGATGATTTTGGTCGCGGAATTCTTGATGATGCCGGCGCCATGGACGCGGGGCTTGGACTCAGATCCCACAAAATCTTCCGCGGTCTGCGAAATTCCCCACACGCTCGAATTGCGCTTGCGCGCCGTGCGGAACAACTGCACGACTTCCGGCGCCAGCACGGGCGAATCAAGCAGAAACCAGCATTCATCGAGCACCGTGATACTGGGCCTGCCGGTCTTACCCGACGCGCGGCTGGCCGTTGCGTGGGCAATCAGGAGGCTCATCGCTGTTTCGAGGCGCGGATCATCGGCCAACTGCTCGACATTGAAGAACAGCCACGGATTGCCGAGCGAAACAGTGGTTGGGCGGTCGAATAGCTTGGAGTAAATGCCTTTTTCGCCCGTCCAGCTTCGAAGCTTAATGGCGGCAAGATGCGCCTCGTCCATCACGCGCTGGTTTTTCTCTTCGTCCCTCCATTGCGCCAACTCATCCCGGAGATCGCCAAATGTGGGGATCGGATTCGATGACCGGATTGACGCGCGTTTGTAAACGCGAAGGATGGCCTCGGTAATCAGGTTATCCAGAAGCTCGGTATCTTCGCGTGGGCTGTCGCCCAGCATGTGGCGCGTCAGGTTTTTTAAGAACGCAACCTGGTCTTTGCTCGGTTGCTTCTCGTCTCCGGGCAGGTCCCAGGGATTGATGGTCTGTTCCGCATCAAGCGACATGGTAATCATCCGCCCGCCCATCAACTCGACTAGCGGCTTGTAAGAGTCGCCACGCTCAATAATTGAGACCAGCGGGTTGGCTCGGGCTGCCATGGCCAGCAAGAGCTGTGTGGCCAGGGTCTTGCCGCCGCCGCTTTTTGCCATCCACAGCACGTTCGCATCGCTCAGGCCGGGATCAAAGGGCGAGAATGGGATCAGCTGACGGTAGGGCGTCTCAAGAAGAAACAGCGGTGAGCGAGGTGTACCTTGCCACGGCATCTCGACCGGCACCAGGTCAACCGCATTCGAGGTAAGAAGGTCTTGTTCGCGCCGGTCCGTCTCACCCATCCCGGGCAGGGAACTGAAGAACAGCCGCCTCTTGGCTAAGCTCTCCGCTACGGCTTTGGCGCCATTCATCCGCGCTACGGCGTGAATCAATTGCTCGCGGCGGCTGCTGATGAGCCGTTCAGCGTCTTCGTACTCGCTGCGGGTAATGGCCGGATTTGAGGTTCGCGTACTGATCACCAGGCTGAGTTTTGCCGTTTTCACGGAACTCGAAATAATGTCCTGCTGCACACGTAACAACTGTTCCTCGGAGACCTGGGCTTCGACATTGATGCGAAAACCGCCCCGGCTGTCCCGCTGTGCCGCCTGCATCTTCCTTAAGCGGCTTTTATAAAATTTGAGAATCTTGGTTTGATCGGGAATCGTAATCTGGGCATTGACGACAAAAGGGAAATCCAGCGCAACCAACTCTCGCAGTATTCCGGGGAAGGTGGCATCCGCCAGTTCCTTGAGGCTGACGAGCGAATAGAGAACTCCGCCGACGTTCAGGTAGTACTCTGTTTCATCGAGAATGCTGACATTGGCCAACTGCTCGCGGACGCTGCGATATTCAATCCAGTCTTCGCCCGGTATATAGCCGCGCGAGTCCAGCTCGAGTGGATTCAGAGCGCGCTTGGTTTCGAGAAACAACTCCTGATCGCCGAGGCGGCGAGCCCCGAGTTCGGCGGCTTGCATCGTCGCTTCGATTCCGACCAGCAGGCTTTCAAATTCGGCCAGTAGTTCCCGGTGCTCCTGCTCGGAACGCCGGATTGCAGCGCGAGTTGATAAGCTGAAGCTGAGTTTCTGCCGGATGGGCTTTCCCGTCACCTGATGATGAATCCGCGGGTCCCAAATCATATACGCGTGTAACAGAGGCCGCAGGTAATGGCCCTCCTCTGTTTTCCTCTGCCACTTTTCGATGCGCGCCTCATCAAGACCCAAGACGGCCGGCTCTTCTGATTTCCTCTCCAGCCGATAACGCTCAAGGAGATCGCCCACGTCTTCGACTATCTCGAAACGGATTTGCAGGCGCATGCTTTGCTCGGGCATGGCCTTGAGCAGCGCCTCCAGCATCGTCTTCTCGCGGTTCCGCTGCTGGTCGCTCGAAAAATATGAGATCACCCCGCGGAATTCATATCCGGCAACAAATGCGCCGTTGGTCCTCACCATCACGTTATCGAGGTAATCCCTCACCGGCAGCTGTTCACACAGCGCGGGGTTCTGAAGAGATTTTTCGTGTTGTTGCTGTGTCAGCGGCATCAGTCTTCTCCCTCCCGGACGTAGCGTGAACGGATGGCGCGGTCACGTGCGAGCGCACAATAGGCTCGCGGCTTGACGTACCAGAACAGCACGTCACGGACATACCCACGCGGCTTTCCGTACTTGAACACCATCAACAGCGGCACCATCGACAACGGCACCCCATACTGGACAATGCCGGTCAGGGGCAGGCCCGCCAGGTTGCCGCTTACAAATTGGCTCGCGATATTCATCACCGCTGCCACTCCCAGCACCACGAAGAGGTCTTCAAATTCGAGCGACATGAATGTCACCCTCTGGTGCAGGTTGCGGTTCACCGGTGTTACTTCCAGCGCCATCACGGTTCTCCTAACGCACTCCCGCGGTGCCGTTTTGGATCCAGAATTCGGCCAGACGCAGGATCCCTGACAATCCGAAGCAGGCCATTGCCGAAACCGCGTTCCTCACCCACGCCTCACCGATGGTCATGCGTTCCAGCAGCCCGGCAAAATGGAGCACCATCATGACCACCTGCATGACTCCGTAAAGCGGCAACATCACATTGCCGACCCAATTGACCAGTGTCAGAATGGAGATCCAGTAGCGGTCGGGATCTCCCGCTCCGGCCTGCTGCGCGAAGGTTTCCAGGAGTCGCAACAGGCCGGAGCACATCAGCGCGGCAAATCCGGCGTAAGAGAGATGAGAGTATGACTGCGCCTTGCTGAAGCGGTACACGGCGCTGGCCAACAAAAGCCCTGCCAGCGTTGGCATGATTACGTTGGCCGCCCAATTGGTCAGGTTTAAGATTCCGTTCAAAAACATAAACTCACCTCATCCGACCATCGCCTCGACCAGCTTCCATAGGCCGAACACACTCAGGAATGCCAATGCCGTAAACACCAGACGAGCAAAAGGGCGTCTCTGCGCGTACGCGATGATCGCTCCTACAACTGCCAATCCGGCCGCTTCCGGCAGAATGGTTCCGGCCAGATAATTCCACAGTGACGCGAGCATGTCCGTCGTAGCCAGGGTTGTTCCACTGTTGAAGCCCTGCATCAAACTCACTGTTCCGGAAATGCTGAGCAGGAAGATGGCCGCAACAATCGATCCCAGAGGGCTGACTCCCTGCGCTGCATCGAGGGTCGCCTTAAGCACGAAGAAGGCTGCCAGCACCGGAACCAGTCGCGCCACAATCACCTCAGAAATGAAAGCGGTGACCGTCGTCTCCATGCTCGTCAGCCACGGGCTGGCCACGGCTCCTGATTGGGGCGGCAGATTGATGCCTTGCGCGGCAAACCAGGCGAGAAATTGCGGCAAGGTCAGCAGAATCACCGTCCAGAGAATCCAGCGTTGGAACCCTCCGCCCACCTCAAAGTTCATTCCGCTTTCCTCCCGCAACGCCAGACCAGCCATCACCATGGTGCACATGGCGGCTGGAACTGCGAGATCAAATAGCAGTTGGAGCAGGCTGGCGAGGAATGGGGGAATCGACATACACCAGCCCTCGTTACTGCACTCCCGCCGTGCCGTTGTTGATCCAGAATTCAATCAGCCGCGTGAGCCCGGAGACCGCAAGCAGTCCCCCCGCCGCGATGGCCCAGCGGGCCACACCGCGCCCGTGGGTATAAGAGACGATCGCCATGACCACGCACAGCGCGGCTCCCACCGGCGCAATCACGTTACCCACCCAGTTCACCAGGTTGAGGAACGCGCCTTCCGGCTGTGCCGCCGTCTGCCCCTGCACAGCTTTGTTCAACGCCGGCTGACCACCGAGGTTCTGGGCCTGGCACATGAGATTGGCCATCAGGGTAAGAAGCATGGCAAGCAAGTACGTGAGCATGATCTGCCTGCGTCGTGCCTGAAGAATTGAGAGCGTCATAGATATCTTTTCCTCCACCAAAGCCTCTGCCTTGCTACGAAGCGCAAAGTACGGCGCTTCTGAAATTCGCGCAAATCACTGTTTAAATACAGCAGGCGGTTGAAGGGAGGAGAACAATACCCGCCTCGGCCGAAAAGACCCGGCAATTGAGTGGCGGCCATCGCCGGTTCTGCAAGCACAAACAGCTATCTCCGTTGCTGACTGTGGCACCCGGTTCGTCGGGGTAAGAATCAGGAAACAAATCCGGATAGAGGAAAATGGCCTGATTTTGGGTTCAGAATCTGGGAAAAAAGGTCGAAATTGGCCCGTGGTTCGGGTTTTCTTAAATCTGATCAGAGATCGGAACGGATAGGAAAACCACTGGATTCGCCCGGGAAAGCGGGGTTAGACTGCAAACGCTTGATAGTTCAGAACTAATTCCGAAGATCCGCGAGACCTCCATCAGATACCAATCGTTACAATTTTTTGAAATCGCATCAGGGCTCGAGTGGTGAATACGATCTATGTCGAATGTGATCAATATCTTGCAGCAGTTTCTCAAGCGTTCGGGTTTTTTGACATCGCATCGAAATTCGTTTGCAAATGAATGGGGGGGGTGGAGGTTCCCGGGCACTGTGAGTGGTGCTATCAATCCCACGCGATCTCCAGTCGAGGCTTCCTGATCAGATACTAAAAGTTACATTTTTTTGAAATCTGATCAGCGCTCACTCTCGAAACGATCAATATCCCGAGCCCGGTCAACAGCTTATCGAGCATTCATCGCTGTTTGGGTTTTTCGATATCGCATCAGAGTTTGTAATTTCCATGAAAAAACCGGCCCTGGCAGGCCGGTCTACGGAGAAGGAAGCAGGCAAAGAAGCTATTGGCTTGGAGTCGCCGCCGCTGTCGCCTGGTTAAGCTCTCTCTCGAGTTCGAGCAATTGGTGCAGCTGTTCCGCTGTGTTCAGGTTCGATGGCGCCGGCCGGGAGGGGGGAATGACTCGTGGCTGCTTGGCTTGTTTCTCCAGCACAACATAAATCTCTGTACTTGCCGGCAAGGACACAACCAGGCGTTCCGTAATCGCAAGTCGCGCCACTTCCTCGTCCGATGCCTGTCCGATATTGTTGGCGACCCGGCCGCGCAGCAGGTCCGCCTCGCTCAGCGGCTGATTCAAGCTGCCCCGGCCTAGCAGAGTCGCCGTCACCTCGCCGATGCCCGAAAGAGATCGCACCAGAATATTTTTTCCGGTGTTCTTGCCCTGAACGCTGCCCCGCAATGGGCGAAGCTGAAGGTCGGTTGCCGCGGCCTCAATGCTCACAGATGTGCCATCCGGCATCAACAGTGTGTCGAAGCGAACCTCGACGTAACCGGAACGGTCGGCTGATTCCAGATGCCCGATCGCCTTCGCTCCTGCGGGAATCAGTATTTCTCCGTCTTGCTCGTAGTTGTACTCAATCACGGCAACCACCGGCGTCTTGACTGCGGTGCTGACGGCCGACTCCAGATGCGCGTGCAATCGCGTGCCTGGCGCTAAGCCGAGAGCTGGCTCCAGTTCGCCGGTGTTGGCTACGCTTTTCTGCGGTGTGGAGGTTTGAGTATCACTGTGTACGAAAACCAATGACGGTTTGTCCAGCGCGTCGTGGTCCGCCTTTTCATCTTGCTGCCCGCCGGCGGCTACTGGTGAATTACCTTGAAACGCAGGAGGGCGCCAATTGTCTTCGCTTCCGAACGGAGGCACTTCATTGAGATTTTTTGCAGTCGCCGTTTTCGGGGGCTGTTGTGCGGTGTTGGCAATGGTTCCGGCGTCAACTGTTGTGCCATCCGGAGGCTTCTCAGGGCTATTACCGATCTGGTTAAGCGGTATCACACTTCCAAGTGGATTGGAGTCAGATTGCGTAGTCTTGCCAGCCGGCATACCGGCGCCACGCGAGGAACTTGGGGGATTCATCGCACTTCTATGGGTCAATGCAGCAGCCACAATCACGGCAATAAGAACAACACCCATCAAGATCGCCTTCCAATTGTCCTGGCGCGCAGCCTTCTTCTTTGCGGCGATGAATGGCTGCTTAACCTCCGCACTCGGAGCTTCGGCCCCCTCTGTTCCGGATGGCGTGCCTTGCACCTGCTCGACCGACGGTCGACCATTGCTTGGGTTCGTCTCTGCAGTTTTTTTCATTGGGAGCCTCCTTTGCTCAGCGCGATAAAGGGCACAGCCATGAGCAGCGGGCGGTCCACCTCATCGGCGCGTGCCAGCCAAAGCTCAAGCCTTTCGCTGGATTCTTTAAATGCTGGCCTCTCAAAGACTGCGACTCCATCTGTTCGTTCTCCGGGCTGCAAGCGTCGCAAGGTCATCCGGTACTCCGATAAGGGAATCGGCTCAGCCCTGGTTTGCTTTCCTCCCTTTCCGGCCCTGCCGGTGATCTCGACCTGCGGCGGTAGCAATTCAATAATCTCTTTCGACTGATTGACCACGGAAAAACCAATCAGGGTTTGTGTCCCTTGCTGAACAGAATCCCCAACGGTAACCAGCAGTTCTTTATTCTGTCCTTCCTGCCATTTCGGAGTCATTGTTCCCTCGTGGCGAAGTGCTTCAGCAATCCAGTCCATGTGGGGCGTTGTGGCAGCGGAGGCATCAGGCGCCGTCTGCTTGGTTGGCAGAGTATCCGGCACGAAGAACCTCCGGTTACCATCCTCGATCAGCAGACTTTTCGGTCTTCGGTACTCGACAAAAAAATCAACTGTCGGATCCTCCGTTGTAGTTGTCCCTGGGCTGGCCAGATGCAGGTTCACGTCTTGTCCTGATCGCAGGCTAATCAGCGCATTGCTTTCGGCTGGTTTGGTAGTTAGCGGTTTGAAAAAGACCAGCCGTGCTTCAGCTTCGGAATGTTCAGCCTTGAACTTTGCCGGATCGCCGACCATTACCGAGCTGATCGCCTCCGGCATCCGCACCGCGGTCGCGTAACCTGGAGCAAGATGGATCAACGTTACTGCTTCTTCATTGACCGCAAGATTCACTACCTTGGGAGTGATTTTGATTTCCTGTCCTTGTGCCAGAGTGCAAATCAGTGACAGATAAACGATGATTGCTTGGTGACTTCTCATTGTGCTCTCCTTGGAGCGCGTTTCGATGGCGCGTTCCAAATCCTTCTCTGTTGCTCGACACGCTGCCGGATACTCGCCACGTATACGACTACATCGGGGTTGGAGTAGGCGAGGCCCCGTCTTTCAACTGTGCGCTCACCTGCGTAATATGCGGCCGCAACCAACCGCAGCTCACCATGGAACCTGCGCATGAGCCAGGCGAGATACCGCACGCCGCCTGAGATGTTCTGCTCAACGTCACAGCGATTCCGCACACCCAGCCGGATCGCCGTCTCCGGCATGAGTTGCATGATCCCAACCGCGCCCTTTGCAGATCGAACGCAGGTCTGCCACCCTGATTCCTGCTCCACCACGGCACGAGCAAAATCAAGCGGCACTCCATAGTGTTGTGCGTACGCAGCCAGATAGTATTCGGCGGCTGCTCGGCTGCTGGAGGTCGATTGGCCATAGCAGTTCCAGGTCGACAGCAAAACCAGCACCAGGCATGAGCGGATCATGGATGCACCTCGCGGCTGTGCTGCTGCGCGTCGTGGATCAAGCTGGCAAAGCCGTCACGAAGCAGGAGTTTCCGCCTGTCAGCCTCGGTTTTCGCAAGCAGCGGCAACAATGTGTCCCGCATCTCCGGTGTGATGTGCTCTTTTCCGAGCAATTCAAGGGCTTGCGCCAGATCGAGCATTTCAGAAATCGAGGGCGGCTTCTCCAGGCTCCAGCCGCGCAGGGCCTTGGCAAAGCCCGCCATGCAGCGATGAAAATCCGGGCTTGCTTCAGGCATCCGGAGTTGAAGAACCTTGGCTTCGCGTTCCGGCGTGGGATGTTCAATCCTGAGATAGAAACTCCGCCGGCGCAGGGGATCTCCGATGCGCCTTTCTTCGTTCGACGTAAGCACAACAAAAGGAATGCTGCG
>DASTAS010000015.1:0-7447 GCA_035712465.1 Candidatus Angelobacter sp. | reverse complement strand
TGGGAAAAACGCCGATCAAGATCGGCTGTGCTGCCGGTATAGGACCTGCCGGTGCTCTCGCTCTGAAGAACGTATACGTAAAACATTTCAGGGTTGGTGAGCGCGGAAGGAATCGAACCTTCAACCTACTGATTAAGAGTCAGTTGCTCTGCCAGTTGAGCTACGCGCCCACAGCGGTTTGCGTGGGTATGACGGAATGCTGGTGAATTGCCAGGCAGCGCCACAGAGGAGGCGCTGCTTATCCAGTATATCGGCGGCTCGAGCTTCTGTCACTGTCCCGCAGCCTGCAAGGTCCTGATGTCGAATGCAGGGCTCGAGTTGGGCGCTGCTTGGCGAATCTGCGCGGCGGCGAATGGAGTGGAGCGGATCGAAAAAAGGACTTCGCAGGACTCCACCTACTCGTCTTCCGGCCAGAAGTGGCGCCACCAGCTCTGGCGTTTCTTGATTGGCGGCTCTTCCTGCTCGAATACAACTTCATCGCGCAGGCCGAGAAAGCCTCCAGCGCGGATGGCGGAATTTTTCTGCGGCAACGGAACAGAAGCGACAGGTTTACGCATTTCCACCAGCGGCGCAGGTTTTTGCGCCGGTTCAGCAGGCATCTGCGCTTTGCGGCGACGGAACACGGCCACAGCAGCTTCTCTCGCTGCGCCTGTTGGTATTACCGTTACCAGCGTTTTTTCGCTGGAAAGGGCGTAATCCACGGCATCGGGAGCGCCGTGCTCGAACACCTGCTGCCCGGGAAGCTGCTCGCGCAAGGTTGAGGCTGTCTTTTGGTCAAAGGTTAAATAACGCGGCATCGGGCCGCTCCCATCGAGAAAACGGATTGACTTGGTGGCCAGAGACTTAGATGCCCCCGCAGACGCTAATGTTTGACGCGTCCGGCTCATTCATTTACTCTCCGCCTTCAGCTTTTTGTTCTCACAGGAGAGAAAATTGGCGAAATTCTCCATCGACCGGCGACGCTTCGCCATCGGCGCTGCCGCTGCCGCAACCACCGCAATCATCAGCCCCGGGGAAGCGCTGGAACAGGCGCAAACTACACCGCCTCCCAAGCCGCCGGAAGCGCATGACGCAAAGACCAGTGCAGCCATGGCGAAGCTTTCGCCCGCAGCGCAGGCCGAAGTGGAAATGAAAGTAGCTTCCATTTTTCGCAAATATGGAAACCGGCTGAGTAATGAACAAAAAGCTGACATCCAGCGCGCGATGGCTGAATCCCAGGACGGACTGGAAAAAATGCGTGCCTTTGTCCTTGAGAACGGCGATGAGCCGGCCACTGTTCTGAAGCTTCATCTGGGAGGAAAGGAATAAATGCTGGGTGAAGACATTCTTTTTCTTCCTGTCACGGAGCTTGCCCGCCGCATTCGCAGCCGGAAGATTTCACCGGTGGAACTGGCCGAGAGCTACCTGCAACGGAGCCGGACTATTGGCCCAACGTTGAACGCGTACGTCACGTTGACAGAGAGCCTCGCGCTGGAGCAGGCGCGCGCGGCGGAAAAAGAGATTGCCGCCGGCAGGTATCGCGGCCTGTTGCACGGCATTCCTTACGCGGCCAAAGATCTTCTGGCGGTAAAAGGCTATCCCACAACATGGGGCGCGCGGCCTTATGCAAAGCAGCAGTTTGATTACGACGCCACCGTGATCCAAAAGCTGGATGCCGCTGGAGCCGTGCTTATCGGCAAAGCGGCGATGATTGAGCTGGCCGGCGGGATGGGATATCGGTACGCATCAGCTTCAGCGACAGGACCGGCCAGAAATCCCTGGAACACGAATTGCTGGACCTGCGGCTCTTCCAGCGGCTCTGGAGCGATCGTGGCGGCCGGCTTGGCGGCGTTTGCGCTCGGGACTGAGACCTGGGGTTCCATTCTCTGTCCATCCAGTTTCACCGGCAGCACGGGACTGCGTCCCACGTTTGGACGCGTGAGCCGCTATGGCGCTATGGCGCTTGCCTACTCCATGGACAAGATCGGACCTCTTTGCCGCAACGCGGAGGATTGCGACGTTGTCCTGCAGACCATCGCTGGGCATGATGCGAATGACCTTGGCTCTCTGCCCGAAGCAGATGCGCGCTACGCTGGAGCCGGCAATTCTAACCCTCGATTACGGCTGGGCTGGCTCGCCAACCAGTGGAAAAAAATGTCGCCTGACGTGGAAGATGCGGCCAATGCGGCACGCAAGCTTCTCGAGAGCGAGCGCTCGCTCTCCGTGTTGAACGTTGATCTGCCCGAGGGACCATGGGAAGTCGCGGCGGGAGTGACGGTTTCGGTGGAAGGCGCATCGGCATTTCGTTCGCTGATCGCGTCCGGCCGCGTGGCGGAGTTGAACGATCCTCTGGGCAAAATCGGCGGCTACATGAATGAAGAGATCAGCGCTTCCGATTACATGCTGGCACAGCGCATTCGCGGCGTCCTGCAGAAGAAGATGGATGCAGTCTTCGCGCAGGCTGACGTCCTGGTGGCGGCAACACTTCCGGTGACTGCCACAGCGCTCGGTGCAAATCTAGACGAGGCTCTCAGCTTTTCCGATCCGATCGGCGGGATTGGCAATTTTTGCGGCCTGCCGGCCATCAGCGTACCCTGCGGCTTCGGTCGCGAGGGCACCCCAGTGGGGCTGCAGTTCATCGCCCCGCCGCTCGACGATGCCAAAGTTGTGCAGGCAGCGCGTCTGTTTCAGTCCCACACCAACTGGCACCTCAGGCACCCTAAACTCACTTAGCACAAGGGTTACACCCTAGTGCCAGCATTGGGCGCGTGTGCCATACTAAAAGCAGCTCTGAAAGGGATTCCGCGCGTGTGCATATTTGCGCGCCAGCATGCGCGGAGACGGCTGTTCTTCTATTCTTTGGCAGCCATCTTCCCGCAATTCGCTCCCTGTTGAGCCTGTGGCATCTAAGTTTCACAATGTCTGCCGATCTGCTGAATGGTACTAGCTGCGGCCCCGAGCCGCTTCGCGATTCGATTTTGCGCCACGTCCGCTATACTCTGGCGCGACCTGACGCCCATTTCGTTCCTCGCGAAATGTTCAAGCCCGTTTCCATCGCGATTCGCGATTTCATGATCGATCGCCTTCTTGAAACGGAGCAGCGTTACCGTGATCAGGACTCGAAGCGGCTCTACTACTTGTCCATGGAATTTCTCATGGGCCGCTGGCTCAGCGACAATCTCTGCAATCTTGGCCTGATGGATGAGTGCCGTGCTGTTCTGGCGGAATTCAATATCGACCTGGAAAACCTGCTTGAGGCCGAGCCCGACGCCGGTCTTGGCAACGGCGGACTGGGCCGTCTGGCAGCCTGTTTCCTTGAATCGCTGGCGACTATGGCCATGCCGGGGTTCGGCTACGGCATTGACTACGAATACGGCCTATTCAAGCAGGAGATCGTTGGCGGGCATCAGCGTGAAAAACCGGATCGCTGGAAGGCCGAGGGCACTCCTTTTTATATCGAGCGCCCGCACGAGCTTTGCGCCATCCCCCTCTATGGGAAGATTGAGCACTTGCGCGACTCGGAGGGCAATCGCAAGCAGCGCTGGACGGACTGCAGGATTGTGGTCGGCGTACCGAATGACATGCCCGTGGCCGGCCTGGGCGGCCAGACGGTGAATTACCTTCGCTTGTTCACGGCCCGGGCTTCAGAGGATTTCGATATTGAGATTTTCAACCGTGGCGATTACATCCGCGCGGTGGAGCAGAAGATAGCCTCAGAAAATATATCGCGCGTCCTTTATCCTTCTGACTCGGTGCTCTCCGGGAAGGAACTGCGGCTGGTGCAGGAATACTTTCTGGTGGCCTGTTCGCTGAAGGATATTATTCGCCAGTACCGCGCGGCCCATTCCAATTTCGACGATTTTCCGGCCAAAGTAGCCGTGCAGATGAATGATACGCATCCCAGCCTCTGCGTCGCTGAATTAATGCGGCTGCTGGTGGATGAACACCAGGTGGAGTGGGAAAGCGCCTGGGAGATCACGGAAGCTACGCTGGGTTACACCAACCACACGCTGCTGCCCGAGGCGCTGGAACGCTGGCCGGTATCGCTGATGGAACGCGTGCTGCCCCGCCACATGGAGATAATTTTCGGGATCAATCATCAGTTTCTGCGCACCGTGGCGCGGGTATGGCCGGCTGAAGTGGACCGGCATCGCCGCATGTCGATCATTGAAGAAGGGCCGGAAAAGCAAGTGCGCATGGCGCATCTGGCAATCATCGGCAGTCACGCGGTGAACGGCGTCTCCAAACTGCACACCGAGTTGCTCAAGAGCTCTCTGGTTCCTGATTTTGCCGCGTTGTGGCCTGAGCGCTTCAGCAACAAGACGAACGGCGTTGCGCCGCGGCGCTGGCTCTTGAAGGCGAATCCCGAGCTGGCGGCTTTGCTGACGCGTGTGGTGGGAGAAAACTGGATTACCGACCTTGAACGCGTAAGGGAGATTGAAAGGTTCGCTTCCGATCCGCCCTTCCAGCAAGAGTTCATGGGCATCAAGCGGCGCTGCAAGCAAAAGCTGGCGCGGGAGATTCTAAATTCCACAGCCGTACACGTCGATCCCGATTCGCTGTTTGACGTACAGGTGAAGCGCATTCACGAATACAAACGCCAGCTCCTGAACGTGATGCGCATCATCCACGAGTACCTGGCGATTGTGGAAGATGGCGTGGAGCCGAAGGTGCCGCGGACGTATGTCTTCGCGGGCAAGGCCGCTCCCGGATACTGGGCCGCCAAGCAGGTCATTAAGCTGATCAACAACCTTGGAAATATCGTGAACAACGATGCACGTGTAGATCGCATGATGAAGGTGGTTTTTGTTCCCGATTATCGCGTTTCTCTGGCTGAGATCATCATGCCTGCGGCCGACCTGAGCGAGCAGATTTCCACGGCCGGCATGGAAGCCAGCGGCACCGGAAACATGAAACTGGCTATGAACGGCGCGCTCACGCTCGGCACTCTGGACGGCGCCAATATCGAAATCATGGAAGCGGTGGGCGCGGAGAACATGTACACGTTCGGCCTCAGGCCCGAAGACGTGAAGTGGTACCAGCAGCAGGGGAACTACAACCCGCGCGAGCTGTGCAATCAGAACCCGATGCTGCAACGCATCATGGAATCGCTTGCCTCAGACCGCTTCTGCCCGGATGAGCACGGTTTGTTCCGCTGGATTGTAGATGAGATCCTCGATCGCGGCGACCGCTACTTTCATATGGCCGATCTACCTTCTTATCTTGAAGCGAGCCACCGTGCGGAAGCCGACTACCAGCAGCAGAATATCTGGGCAAACAAGGCAATTCTCAATGTCGCCCGCACAGGCTATTTCTCCAGCGATCGCACCATTCGCGAGTATGCCCGCGAAATCTGGCACATCAAACCCAGCCTGGGGCCGCAGGAAGAACTCCCTCCGGCAGCAAGTGAATCGGTGGGCGCGGAAGTATCTCGATAGAAAGCCTGACGCGTCGGCTGCGCGTTAAGTGCCTACAAAATACGGCGCGGATGGACGACCACAAGTGCCTATCGTGATGAGGTTGGGTAAGACTCCCTGGCTCCGCTCGGGGTGTAACAACAGCTAGCCACCCAGTTGCTTCTTCACCACCGCATTGACCAGTTCCGGTTTGGCTTGGCCCTTGGTTACCTTCATTACCTGGCCGACAAAGAATCCGAGGATGGTCGTTTTGCCGGCGCGGTACTGATCCACCTGTTTGGAGTTGGCGGCGATTACTTCGGCCACTATCTTTTCGATTGCGGCGGCGTCGGTGATCTGCTGCGGTTTTTCACGCTCGTAAACTGCGGGGAAGTCTTCTCCGCCGGCAAAAGCTTTGTCGTAGAGATCTTTGAGGATCTTGCTGGAGATGGCCCCCTCTTCCAGCAGATCGGCGGAAAACGCTACCCCCTTCATCGAAATGGGCGAATGCTCAATCGGCAGGTCTTTGGCTTTCAAACGCCCCATCAGCTCACCCTGAACCAGGTTGGCGACGCGTTTGGGATTCTTGGCCGCCTTGGCCGCTTCTTCAAACTGGTCCGCCAGGCTGCGCGAGGAGGTGAGCACCTGAGCGTCGTACTCCGTGATGCCGTACTCGCCGACCATTCTCTTGCGGCGAGCCTCAGGAAGTTCGGGCAGCCTGCTGCGGATTTCCTGCTGCCACGCGGCGCTCACCACCAGCGGCAGAAGATCGGGCTCAGGAAAGTAACGGTAGTCATGCGCTCCTTCCTTGGAGCGCATACTGTGGGTGCGGCCCTCAGAGGGATTAAACAGCCGTGTCTCCTGATGGATTTTCTTTCCGTTTTCCACCATTTCAATCTGGCGATTGATTTCATACTCCAGCGCCTGGCGGACAAAGCGGAATGAGTTCACATTTTTGATTTCGGCTTTCGTGCCGAATTGCTCCTGACCCTTGGGGCGGATGCTCACGTTGGCGTCGCAGCGCAGCGAGCCTTCTTCCATATTGCAATCGCTTACGCCGGTGTAAAGGATGATTTCCTTAAGCCGCGCGAGGTATTCAAAAGCTTCATCCGGAGAGCGCATGTCCGGCTCGCTGACAATTTCAATCAGCGGCACGCCGGTGCGGTTGAGGTCGATGGCGGTGCTGTTGGCGGAATCGGCGAACCCTTCATGCAGGCTCTTACCGGCATCCTCTTCCATGTGCAGACGCGTGATGCCGATTCGTCTGCTCGCTCCATTCAGACCATTCGCATCAGGAATTTCGATGTACCCGTGTTCGGCCAGCGGCTTGTCATACTGCGAAATCTGGTAGCCCTTGGGCAGGTCAGGATAGAAATAATTCTTGCGCGCGAAAATTGACGTCTCTCGCACCTGGCAGTGCAGTGCCTGAGCGGCAAGCACCGCGAACTCCACCGCGCGCTTGTTCAGTACCGGCAGCGCCCCGGGCAATCCCAGACAGACCGGGCAGACGTTGGTGTTCGGCGGGGCTCCGAAAGCAGTGGAACACCCGCAGAAAATCTTGGTTGCGGTCAGCAGCTGGACGTGAACTTCCAGCCCGATGACCGGCTCGTATTTTTCCCGCACCGCGGCAGGAACCTGCGCCGTCGTGGTCATTCCTTTCAAATTATAGGGCAGGAGAGAAATGCTCTCTCACCGCAACGGTCGCTAACTTCGCAAAAGACAAACCAGCGCTTAAACGACAGGAAGTGAGCGGAGTTGAAGGGTGGCGCTGCCGCCCTTGACTCGCCGCAAACGAGCAAAGCGCTGCTGCTGAAGGTGTGGCACAGGCGCCCTCGTGTAAAGTTCCAGGACATCCTTTACACACTGTTATCACCACATCCCTTACACTTTTCAGGACCAGCTCAGCCAGCGGTCTACCGCAAAAGACCGATGGCTGAGCGGGTCCAGTTCACGCACTAAACTGCGGCAGTAATACACCAGGATCTTTTCCTCTAGCCGGATCAGTTGCACCCACTCGCCCGCCAGAGCGCGACTGATTTCCCACCGTCGTCCATCGATCCGTATATGGCCGT
>DASTAS010000014.1:0-289070 GCA_035712465.1 Candidatus Angelobacter sp. | reverse complement strand
TTCGCCGAAAAGACGCTGAATTAGGAAGTCTGCCCTCTGACATTGCCGGGGCCGGCGAGAATGAGCTGTCCTCGATTCGGAATCGCCGCGACCAGCTTTGGACATTAATCAAAGCTTCAGCTCTCGACCACACCATTTCTCCGGAAGAAGCAGAGAGACGAGCCGGGACCACAGGCCAGTTGGCGGACACATTTGCGGAATCTGTTCGGAAAGCGGATCAAGTGGGCGACATCCGGTTTGCCAATGCCCGTGATGCCGCCATCCATGACCGCTTGGTGAAAGAGATAGCGTCAGTCCAGGTCGAACGGTCTGAAATCGAAAAACAGATTGAGCAAATGGATCTTGAAGATAAAGAGCTAAAACAAAGATGGGCTCTTGAATGGAGTGAATTTGGCGGTGAGCCGCTCTCTCCCTCCGAGATGAAAGAGTGGCTACAGGTGCGGCGGACGATTCTGGATCTGGTAACGCAATGTCGAGAAAAACAACAAGAGCTCCGGTCTCTGGAAGAGCGCACCGCCCGGGCGACCACTCAGATCCGAGCGAAGTGGTTGGCATTGGATCCGGTGCTCGCGATAGGTGATGAATCTCTGCCAGTCTTGCTCAGAATGGCTGAGGTGTTTACCAAACAGAGAGAAAGCCAAAGGCGTATGAACGCCGATCTTCGCCGCCAATTGAAATCATTGTCCTTGGAGAAGCGCCAAGCCAGGCTGGACGAGTGCAAACAGCGACTTTCTGCGTGGTCAGCAAAGTGGGCTCCTCACGTACACACGCTTTCCCTACCCGAGACAAGTACGCCCGATCACGTAGCGAGAGCGCTGGCCGTGCTCGAAAAGGTGTTTCACCACCTTGACGAAGTCAACAGTCTGGAATACCGGATCAAGAGAATTGGAGAAAACATCGCCGCCTTCGATACGCGGACCGCACAAGTAGTGGCCGCACTCGATTCATCTCTGGGCTCTGTTTCTGCTGATGCGGCTGTCAAGCAGTTCCACTCGCAATTAATTGAGTTGGGCAACGCTGAGACGGAACGAAAAGCATTGCAGGCGCAAAACGAGAGAGACAAGGAGATGCTGGCTGTTTGCCAGGACAAAGTTCAGCAAGCATCTGCCGCACTGGAGAGACTTAAGGCGCTGGCTGGCTGCATTGATCAGAGGGAACTCGATGCGGCTATTGCAGGATCAGCAGAAAAAGCCGACAAGAAAGACGAGTACGAGCGGATTGCCGCCGGACTGATTGAAAGAAACGCGGTTGCTGATCTGGCGCAGATCGAAGAAGAAGCGGCGGTCTACGACCTTGATTCTCTGCGATCGGAGATCACGACAAAAGAAGAGCGCCTGAAGAATTCAGTGGAGGAAATTTCCAGGGCTGCCGGGCAACACGGTGAATTGACGAGCGAATTTGAGCGGTTAGAAAACAGTGAGAACTCAGCTCTGCAGGCGCAAAAGGCAGAAGACGCTCTGGCGCAGCTTGGTCCCGCCGTCCAACAGTATCTGCGCTTGCAACTGGCGTTCGAGGTGCTGCAGCAGGCGATCGAGTCTTACCGCGAGAAACATCAGGGACCGATCCTGGGCCGTGCGAGCGCACTATTTTCGCAGCTTACCCTTGGATTACACTCCGGGCTGACCAGCGATTTTAGCGACGATGATAAACCTGTGCTGGTGGCGATACGACGGAGTGGTGAACGGGTTCGCGTCGAAGGTCTGAGCGACGGTACACGCGACCAGCTCTACCTTGCCCTCCGTCTGGCAGCGATCGAACACCACGTCAAAACGGTCTCTCCTTGTCCGGTGGTCTTCGATGACCTTCTTATAAACAGCGACGACGCGCGGGCAACGGCAGCGTTGCAAATTATCGGCGAACTGGCGAGGTCTACTCAAGTGCTTTTCTTTACTCATCATAGGCGGCTGACAGATCTGGGAGTCAAAGCCGGTGCTAAGCTCGTCGAGCTTGGAGCATCAGCTTCTTCCGCCGTCGCTTGAGGACCCTCGTTGTATATGGTGGTCCCGGGAGCTTTAGATTCACTCGGAAGTGAAACGCAGCTCGCCTCGTTTGCCTCGCTCGCGGCAGTGCTCGTTGCCGGATTGCTCTTCTTGGTGTTCCACATTTTCGCTCTTCTCCGCACTTGTACATGGACTGCTGTTACTTTGACGTTATCCTACTAACATGCGACGCTGCGTCCAGCGTCGCACTGTAGTTTCCTCCTCCTGTCCATCGCGTCGCGTACCACGTTTCAAAACAAACCAATTATTGCTGTGGGAGACGCGGCATGGCTCGTGGTCTTGGGAAATCTTCTGCCGTAGTAGACACGCGGGTAATCTATTGCGGAGACAATCTCGACCAGCTTTCCAAGCTGCCATCCGCTTCGATTGACCTCATCTATATTGATCCGCCGTTCAACTCTAATCGTAACTATGAAGTGTTTTGGCCTGAAGCACGTGAGAAACGCGCCTTCGAAGACAGACACACTTCAACGCAAGCGTACATCGAGTTCATGCAACCGCGGTGTAAAGAACTTGCGCGCGTGCTGAAACCGACTGGTACGTTCTATTACCACTGCGACTGGCACGCCAGTCATTACGTCAAAGTGATGCTCGACCGTTTGTTTGGCGAGGACAACTTCATCAATGAAATCATCTGGAAGCGGCAATCATCGCACAATGATGCAAAGCAAGGATCGAAGCACTTAGGTCGTGTTCACGACACTTTGCTGATGTACGCGGGCGGCAAGGGCTCTTTCTTCAAACATCTTTACACTCCCTATGATCCTGAATATGTCGAACAGTTCTATCGATTCACTGAACCTAAAACCGGGCGTAGGTATCGTCTCGGTGATTTAACTGCTCCCGGCGGGGCGACTCCCTCAAAGGGAAACCCGCAATATGAGTTTCTCGGTGTCACCCGCTATTGGCGTTACAGCAGAGACAATATGGAAAAGCTGTACAAAGAGGGCCGAATCGTGCAGACGAAACCGGGTACAGTTCCTGCGTACAAACGATACCTTGACGAAGGCAAGGGCGTCCCGCTGGGCTCAGTGTGGGACGACATCGGGCCTGTGCAAGCCGCAGCCGATGAGCGCGTTGGATTTCCAACCCAGAAACCTTTACGATTGCTCGAGAGGATAGTCGAGATTTCCTCACAGCCAAATGACGTAGTTCTAGATGCGTTTTGTGGATGCGGGACTGCGTTGGTAGCAGCGCAAAATGCAGGACGGCAATGGATTGGGATTGACATTTCTCCAACCGCCTGTCGGGTGATGGCAAAGAGAATGCGCCGCGCTTGCGGCATCACCGAAAACGAACATCTCTGGTATTCAGGTCGTGGCTTTATTGTCCGTGACCTTCCACGCACCGAAGAAGAATTGCGGAAGATGCCACCTTTCGAGTTCGAGAATTGGGCTGTCATTGCTGTGGGTGGAACCGGAAATCGAAAACAGGTCGGCGACATGGGGATTGATGGTCGCATATATCCTACGTCGTCCCTCCCCAAGGGGAGAAAACGGGAAGATCAATTTGCCTTCATGGATGAATGGTATCCTGTGCAAGTAAAACAGCGCGATAAAGTTGGCAGACCGGACATTGATTCTTTCGAAGCAGTGATGCACCGGGAAAATCGGGTCCTCGGCTACTTTGTTGCCTTCGGATACACATTAGATGCCGAGAACGAAGCGCGCCGCTTCAAGAAGCAAACTGGCAAGGAAATAGTTCTTTTGAGAGTGTCCGAATTGTTGGACGGCGAGATCCCACTTCACAAAATGCCGCCAGTTTCTGTGAGAACGATCTCACCAAAAAAACGAAGTGTCACTGCCCATTCGTAGATACCCCAGTGTGATAAGAAACTCCTAAAAAATGGGAAGACGCGGCGCTTCGGCTTCCACTAGGGTTTAAAGCTTTCAAGGCGACCAGAGCCTTGTAAACCCAACGCTTATGTTAAGAGGGAAAAATGGCATAGCAAAGATCGTCACTCCGAACATTGGCATAGCGAACGATACCTCGGATCAAGAATGATGCCCATCGCTGGTATTTGAATTGAAGTGTGTAATACTGAACGATTCCGTCCCTGGCCACCATTTCTCAATAACTTCGCTCTGTTTCACCATTAGCGAACGCGCCGCTTTCAGCTGTATTTTTAAGGCGCTTGGGACCGTCAAGTTTCGGAGCGTCGTCCTCAGAGATTTAAGCTGACACTGGAAATACGGAGCCCTATTCAATTTCTCGGACTGGCTTCTGCAGCGATGCTCCAGCGGTGATCACTAACATTGCCAAACTGGCGAGCAGAAACGTGAACTTCAGATTCCACGCAATCAGGAATCCGGCAACAGCGTACGAGATGGGTGTTAGTCCGTAGGAGCCAAGCATAAGCACACTGGCTACACGCCCCCGCACCTCTGCATGGATTCGCTCCATCACCCATGCGCCGATGTGAACGTTCATCAGGGCCGCCAAAGCGCCGATCGTGAATAGCACTGTGGCAAGCTGCCACACGCTTCTCATGAGCCCAATAGAGCCCAGGCAAGGGGTGAGGGCCGCGGCGACAATAAGCATCAGGATGCCACGTCTGCGAATCTTCCATACTCCGGCAAGCAGCGCGCCCAGCAGACTTCCGGCCGCAACAGCCGACATCAAAGTCCCCAATACTGCAGGTGAACCAAAACGGGTTTTGCTCATGTAGGTGAGGCCAATCGAAACCGGGCCGGCAAAGCAGAAGTTCATGGTCATGGCCAGCAGCATCAAGGAGCGCAGGGGCACATCCCGAATTACATAGGCAATACCTTCGACAAGGGAATGCAATATGGCCTTATCGGCAGCCTGAGATTTAGGTGGATCGGGAAGCTTCCAGAGCGCGCCGATGATAAACAGAAAACTGATTGCGTCCATGAAGAACGCCCATGCTATACCGAGCGCCTTGATTACGAATCCTGCCGGAACCGGGCCAACTATAGTCGTTATTTGTCCTACGCTTTGGCCAACCGAGGAGGCCGCGACGAGTTGCTCAGGCTGCACCAGAGAAGGCAAATAGGCGGTTTGTGCGGGGCCGGCAAATGCATCGGCCACACCGAAAGCAATCGCCAGCGCGTAGAGTTCCCACATGTGAAGAAGATGGAACCAAACAAGAACTCCGATCACGGCTACACAGATCGTACGCATCGTGGCCGTGGTCATCATGATCTTGCGCGCAGATATGCGGTCACTGACGACTCCACCCATGAGCATGAGAAGAGCGCTCGGAACAGAGCCGGCCATCAAGACTGCGCCCATGGCAACCGCAGAGCCCGTCTGTTGCAGGATCAGCCAGGGCAAGGCCAACATGTAGAACTGATCTCCCAGAAACGATATCGTGCTGCCGATCAGCCAAAGGCGAAAGTTGGCATTACGGAGCGGGTGCTCAATCGCAGGCGCCGACGCGCTTGATGGGGAAGAAGTTACCAATGCCATAAAATCAAATAGTATTGTCAGGCGACAAGCAAGATCATGAACGCAAACGTCAGTTAATTTTATCTCTGCAATGCGGCGCTTACGTATGGCGTCTTGCGGTTCGATTTCGGGGAGATCGTTGGACATCAGAGTTTCACGATATTGATCCTAACTAGCTCTTAAGGCAGGAGCCCGGGAACTGAGTTCCTTTGTTGCTCCCTGGCAGATCCACGTGCAGAAAAATCGAGGTAACTTTGCGAAAAATCTTAGCGGCGGTTATGCAAGAACCCTTTCTCCCCATACAGGTATGCGAGTTTCAAGAACCCGAACTGGAACTGAACTCAGGGATGATGGACGTTCGGCTGAGTGAGGTTTGTGGCACCGATATCCACTTACATGCGGGGCATTTGGCTGATGTGCCATATCCCATTATTCCAGGACATGTCTCAGTCGGATGGCTGAGCAAAATACGCGGTAATCTGCTTGACTTTGAAGGCCGCAAGTTCCATGAGGGGGATGAAGTCACGTTTCTTGATGTGCATGGGACGTGCGGTGTCTGTTGGTATTGCGCGGTCGCAAAGGCAAGCACACGCTGTCCGCAGAGGAAAGTATACGGGGTTACATATGGAGTAAGGGATGGATTGGCGGGAGGATGGGCGCAGTCGATTTATCTCAAGCCGAACACGCGCTGTCTTAGCCTGAAAGGCGTCGATCCGCAAAGATTTATGGCCGGCGGTTGTTCGCTGCCCACGGCAGTGCACGCCGTGGAGCGCGCGGAAATATCACTCGGAGATACGGTACTGGTGCTCGGCAGCGGTCCTGTGGGTTTATCCGTCATTATTTGTTCATTGCTGCGTGGCGCACATCGCGTTTTTTGCCTCGGCGCCCCAGAGTCCCGTTTGCAGGTTGCCAGCCAAGTCGGAGCACATGCGACCAGGGACTTCTCGACCTGCACAGAAGCAGAAAAATTGGATTGGATTCGCGATCTTACCGATGGACGAGGAGCGGACGTGACAGTTGAAGCCACTGGCAATCCAAATGCCGCAGTGGAGGCAATGCGATACACGCGCGATGCGGGACGGGTAGTCATCGTTGGTCAATATACGGATGCAGGCGATGTAAGCTTCAATCCGCACTTGGATTTGAACAAGAAGCACCTCGATGTGCGTGGCTGCTGGGGAGCCGACTTCTCGCACTTTTATAAATCCGTGCGGATGATGACAGATGCCTCACGTTCCGCTGCCTGGGGGTCAATTCCTTTAAAATTCTATGGGCTGAGCCAGGCGAATGTAGCAATGGAGAATGTAGTTGCTGGTACTGAGTTTAAAAGCTTAATTAATCCCCAATTGAGTTAAGACAAAGCTTCCAAAAGAAAACAGCACAGAAACAGTGGCATTCCGCGCCGAAGGTTCAAAAAGGAACCTGCAATCCTTTTTGGGAAATGTACGTAGAGGCGAGCGCAATCGCCACATCTATGAGATTGAGAGCTGGATTTCCGGCAAAAATCAAAAATTTAATCTTTCAAGCAGAGGGCCTCCTGACTTTGACTATTAAAATATTAGAGTCCTCAAAAACAACGAGCTTTCATATCAATGTCTCCTGAAAAAACAGTACTGAAAAAAAACCAAGCAGAAGAGGAGCGGGAGTTGCTGCGTCTTTTGCTGCAGAAAGAGGGTCTTGGCTCGCCAAATCGGGAGATTGCCTCGGGAGAAACTTGTGAGTTGCTGCCGGTTTCCTGGGCACAAAAGCGCCTCTGGTTTCTCGACCGTCTGCAGCCGGGCAGCTCTTTCTATAACGTCGTGCTCGCGTGTGAGCTGCACGGAGACTTAAACGTGTCCGCTCTGGAGCGGAGTTTACGGGAGATTATCCGCCGGCACGGGGCTTTGCGGACGCGATTTGTGGTGGAGGATGGCGAGCCAATGCAGAAGGTCGAGGAGCTCGCAGACTTCCGGCTACAACTGCGGGAGTTAATTGCTCAGAACGGAACTGAAAGCAGAAGAAAACAGGCCCAGGAAATCCTGGCTGACGAAACAGCAAAGCCGTTCGACCTGGGAATCGCACCCTTGTTACGCGGAGTGCTGATCCGCTTGGGAGAGCGAGAACACATTCTGGCGTTGACGATTCACCATATCGTGGTGGATGAGTGGTCCGTGGCTGTATTGCACCGGGAAATGGCATTGCTATATGCAGCGTACGTGCAAGGGCAGGAATCACCGCTGCACGAAATGCCAATGCAGTATGCAGATTACACGCTCTGGCAAACCCAGTGGATGAAGGCGGAAGTTTTTGCCCGTCAGATGGACTATTGGAAGAACCAGTTAGCTGGAATGCCCGAGGTTTTGGAACTACCCACGGACAAGCCGCGCTCAACCATGTCCCGGCATCTTGGCGGCACTGAGGCGGTAAGGATTGATGAACCGGAGTGGGAAGAAATGAAGGCGCTGGGCCGACAGCAGGACGCCAGCGTCTTCATGACAGTGCTGGCCATCTATCAAGTGTTGCTGCTGAGGTATACGGGACAGACGGACTTCGGAGTGGGAACACCGATAGCGAACCGCAGTCACGTGCGGATGGAAGGGATGATTGGCTTTTGTGTGAACACTCTCATCATGAGAGCTGATCTGAGGGGCGAACCGACTTTCATCGAGGTTCTCGGGCGAGTGAAGAAAGCGACACTGGAGGCATTCGACCATCAGGATTTGCCCCTGGAAAAGCTCGTCGAGGAATTGGCGCCGGAGCGGCCAATCAGTAGCTCGCCTCTCTTTCAGGTGATGTTTACTTTCATGAATGGTAAGGCTGCTCCGCTTGAGCTGCCGGGTGTGGAGATGCGTCCGGCAGGAGCTGCGACCACGACCTCCAAGTACGACTTATCTCTGCTCGCAATCGATGGTGAAATACCCACGCTCGCGGTTAATTACGACAGCGACTTGTTTGAGGGTGGGACGATTCTGCGGATGCTTTTTCACTTTGGGAATTTGCTGACTGCCGTCATTTCCCACCCTGACATTCGAGTTGCCGACCTGCCGATGTTGAATCCGGAAGAAATACGGCAGCTTTTAGTGGAGTGGAACCCGGCCGAGAGCCAATGCGGACAGGCGTGTGTGCATGAGTTATTCGAAGAACAGGTGAGAAAGACTCCGAATGCGCTGGCGATCAAATATGAAGATTCGTCCTTGACATACGAGCAGTTGAATCGCCGAGCAAACCAGTTGGCTCGTTCTTTGCAAATGCTTGGCGTAAAGCCGGATGCGCGAGTAGCGGTTGCTGTTGATCGTGGCTTGGAGATGGTAGTGGGGATGGTGGCTACCTTGAAAGCGGGCGGGGCGTATGTGCCGCTGGACCTGTCATACCCCGAGGAACGCCTGCGGTTCATGTTGAAAGACAGTGCTCCAGTAGTGCTGCTGGTGCGGAGTAATTTGCAAGATTTGCCCGATGTAATCAGCGATGGTGTACGCGTCATTGATTTGAGTGAAGGATTTGCTTTTGGAGACTTGCCGGAGACGAATCTGGATCGTGCTGAGACAGGTATTGATTCAGAATGTGTGGCCTGTGTGATCTATACCTCAGGCTCAACCGGAGAACCAAAGGGCAGCGAGATTCCCCATCGAAGCATTCCCGGGTTCATTTTTGGAACTGATTACGCCGGCTTCGATAACGAAACCGTGTTGTTACAGCATTCTTCGGTGAGCTGGGATGCTATGTCGCTGGAGCTGTGGCCGGCGCTGTTGAGAGGAGGACAGAGTGTACTTGCCCCTCAGCGAGTGTTGAGTGGGGACGACATTCGGAAGTATGTGCAAGAGGCGGGGGTCAATACGCTCTGGTTAACGGCGGCGCAGTTCAACACGATTGTGGAAAATGATGTGAACTGTCTGCAAGGGTTGAAGTACTTGATGACCGGGGGCGAGGCGGCTTCCGTGAGGCATATCCGGCGCGTGAAGAAGGAGATGCCGGACATGCGAGTGGTGAACGGGTACGGACCATCGGAGTGCACGGTGTTCAGCAGTTGCTATGTAGTGCCACCAAATTTGCCCGAGCACCTAATTACATTGTCCATCGGCAGCCCTATCGGAGACAGGCGGATGTATGTGCTGGATGCGGCTATGAATCCCGTGCCTGTGGGAGTGGTGGGTGAAGCCTATATAGGCGGAGCGAGTGTGGCGCGTGGATACTTGCGGCGTCCGGACTTAACGGCCGAGCGCTTTGTACCAGATCCGTTTGGCGGAAAGCCAGGAACACGGTTGTACCGTACGGGAGATCTGGTCCGGTGGCGGAACAACGGGACACTTGAGTTTGTCGGACGGAATGATGATCAGGTCAAGGTTCGCGGCTTCCGCATTGAGTTGGGAGAGATTGAAGCGCGGCTTTTGGAATGCGAAGCAATAAAAGAAGCAGCAGTAACAGTGCATGAGGACGTGGCGGGAGGCAAGCGTCTAGTTGCTTATTACACTGAACGCGCGAATGACCTTCAACATGACAGGTGCAAGATTGGAGCAGAAGAATTGCGCAACCATCTGGCACAAAAATTGCCGGAGTACATGGTGCCGGCGGCCTATGTGCGCATGGAAGCATTGCCCCTGACGCCTAATGGCAAGCTCGATCGAAATCGCTTGCTGCCTCTGGATGAAAATGCGTATGCGACAAGCGGATATGAGGAGCCGCAAGGAGAAATTGAGACAACGCTGGCGGGGATTTGGAAAGAGGTGCTCGGAGTAGAAAGGGTCGGACGGCAAGATAACTTTTTCGACCTGGGTGGGCACTCGCTGCTGGCCGTCTGGATGGTTGGCCGGTTAAAAGAAGCGACCGGCATGGAAGTGGAACTCGGCGATGTATTCGAGTATTCGCGGTTGAGTGAGTTGGCCGATAAGATCTCCGGCAGCAATCAGTCGCCATTGCAGCCAATCACAAAAGCTGATCGCAAGCAGCCTCTACCCCTTTCATATGCGCAGCAGCGATTATGGTTCCTGGCGCAGATGAAAGGAATAAGCGAGGCTTATCACATCTCCTTCGCCGTGCGACTCCTTGGCAACCTGAACAGACATGCATTGGTCCAGTCTCTTGACCGGCTCGTGCAACGTCATGAAGCATTACGCACCACGTTCATGGTGGTGGATGGCGAGCCAGTGCAACGGATTGCCGCGGCGGAAGAGAGCCGTTTTTCATTGCAGGAGCAGGATTTGCGCAAAGAGCCGGACGCGGAGCTTCGAATCCGGCAACTCGCGGACGATGAGGCGAATACAAGCTTTGATCTGGAAGCTGGTCCGCTGATTCGTGGACGGCTGATTCGCCAGGGAGAGAACGAATATACGCTGCTGGTCAGCATGCACCATATCGTCTCTGATGGTTGGTCGCTAGGCGTCTTGTTCAACGAATTGAGCTTGTTATACGGAGCGTTTGTACGCGACGAACCCAATCCCTTGCCTGAGTTAAGCGTGCAATATCCGGATTACGCGGTGTGGCAGCGGAATCGGATGCGAGGAGATCTCCTGCAGGAGCAAACCGAGTACTGGAAAACTACTCTGGCAGGGGCGCCGACGTTACTGGATCTACCTGTGGACCACATGCGGCCGGCGGAGCAGGAATATGCGGGTGCGTGGGTTGAGGTGCGGTTGGATGAAGGGCTGACGTCAGCGTTGAAGGCGTTGAGCAAACAACACGGCGCAACCTTATATATGACTCTCCTGGCAGGATGGGGGGCGTTGCTGGGGCGCTTATCAGGACAACAGGACGTACTGATTGGGACGCCCTCTGCCAATCGCGGAAAAGGCGAGCTCGAGCGGCTGATCGGGTTTTTTGTGAACACACTGGTACTGCGTGTGGATTTGTCCGGCAAACCTACAGTCGGGGAACTGCTGGAGCGAGTGAAGCGCCAATCGTTGGGGGCGCAGCAGCATCAGGACATTCCCTTTGAGCAAGTCGTGGAAATTGTGCAGCCGGAACGCAGCCTGGCGCATAGTCCCCTGTTTCAGGTGATGTTTGCCTGGCAAAACGCTCCCACAGGGGCGCTGGATCTTGTTGGCTTAAAGGCGGCATGGCTGGAAACGGCGACGGCGACACATCGCGTATCGAGGTTTGATCTAACGGTGTCCTTATGGGAAGCGGACGAAGCGATTGCCGGTGGTGTGGAGTATTCCACTTCGCTCTTTGAGAAAACAACGATCGAGCGCTACATGGGTTATTGGCGGCGCTTGCTGGAAGGGATGGTTGCCAACAATGACGAGATTTTGGATTGTCTGAACTTATTGTCGGCGAATGAGCGGGATCAAGCGTTGCACGAGTGGAACCAGACGGATGCGGCGTATCCCCAAAGAGCGCTGCACGAGTTATTCGAAGATCAGGTAAGAAGAAATGCGGAAGGAGTTGCAGTCGAGTTTGCAGGACAGAAGCTGACGTACGGTGAGCTAAACCGGCGGGCAAATCAGTTAGCACACTATTTACAGCGCGCAGGAGTGGGACCAGAGGTACTGGTAGGAATCTGCATGACACGCGGTCTGGCGATGGTGATCGGGCTGCTGGGGATACTCAAAGCGGGCGGGGCGTATGTGGCTTTAGACCCTGACTATCCGGCCGAACGCCTCAAGTTCATGGTGAATGATTCGTCGCTTGCGGTGCTGCTGACTCAGAGTGGCTTGTTGGAGCGGTTGCCGGAAGCGGCAAAGCTGATTTGCGTGGACAAAGAGATGTCCGACATAGCCCGTGAGAGCGGAGAGAATCCCGGCATTCCACTGAGCCCTCAGAATGTTGCGTATGTGATTTACACATCAGGGTCCACAGGCAAACCAAAAGGCGTGGCCATCCAGCACGAGAGCGCGAACGTGCTCTTGCACTGGGCGCGTGAGGTGTTCTCGGCAGAGGAATTGGCGGGTGTACTGGCTTCTACTTCTGTTTGTTTTGACCTCTCGGTGTTTGAGATTTTTGCGCCTCTCAGTTGGGGTGGAAAAGCAATTTTGGTCCGGGATACGCTGAGTTTGGCGGAGATGACGCAATCGTCGGGAGTGCGGTTAATCAACACTGTTCCTTCTGCAATGTCGGAACTACTGCGAATCAAGGCCATACCCAGTTCGATTCGAACTGTCAACCTAGCTGGAGAAGCACTGCTTCCAAAGACAGTGGAACGGCTCTACCAGGAACTGAAAGTGGAGCGAGTTTTGAACCTGTATGGTCCATCGGAGGACACCACCTATTCCACATATGCCTCCCTGAAAACAGGCGAGGGAAATGGAAGGGTGCCGATCGGAAAGCCGATCAGCAACACACAAGCCTACGTTCTGAATCGAGAGCATCAGCCCGTGCCCGTAGGCGTTGTCGGCGAGTTGTATCTTGGCGGCCACGGGATTGCACGAGGATATCTGAATCGTCCGGAGCTAACAGCCGAAAAGTTCGTTCCCAACCCATTCTCTAAGCGCGAGGGAGAGAGACTCTACCGAACAGGGGACCAGGTGAAATGGGGTCAGAACGGAAATCTGGAGTTCCTGGGCCGGCTGGATCAGCAAGTGAAGGTCAGAGGCTATCGTATCGAATTGGAAGAAATCGAAGCCGCTCTGCAACAACATGAGGGGGTCAGGGCCTGTGCCGTCATTGTTCGGGAAGATCAAGTCTCCGAGAAGCGAGTAGTTGCTTATGTGGTTAGAAACGGACCGGACAAAGGTGAGTTGAGGGAGTTCCTCAAAGAGCGCTTACCTGACTACATGATTCCATCTGCTTTTGTAGAAATGGAACAACTGCCTTTGATGCCAAATGGCAAGGTCAATCGCAAAGCATTGCCGCTTCCAGAGAGCAAATGGGGTGAAAAGAGAGATTACGTAGGTCCGCGGAATGGCGAAGAGGAAATTTTGTCCGGTCTGTTTGCGGAGGTGTTGAACCGGGATCGCGTGGGTGTGCATGAGGACTTCTTTTCCATTGGTGGACATTCGCTGCTCGCTACCAGGCTGGTAAGCAGGATCCGCACCGCTTTGGGAATCGACGTACCGTTACGCAGCGTGTTTGAATCACCCACGATTGCTCAACTTGCTCCTCAACTGCAGAGTAGCAGGAATGGTCAGAGCGGCCACATTGCATTACGGCGCCATCCCAAAGCTGAGCGTGTTCCATTGTCCTATTCCCAGCGGCGGCTGTGGTTCATCAACGAACTGCAAGGCGCCAGCACGGAATACAACATGCCGGAGGCCCTGCGATTGCGCGGACCATTGGATGTAGACGCGCTGCGCCGAGCCATCCAGACGATTGTTGATCGGCATGAGATCCTGCGCACACATTTTCAGGAAGAGCAGGGAGAGCCGGTGCAGATCATTGCCCCCAGAGTGACTGTTGAAATTCCAACTGAAGACCTCAGTGGGCTTTCCGAAACGGAGCAGCAACGGCAGGTGATGGCGTTCCAGAACAATGAATGGTGCGAACCATTCGATCTGGCTCAAGGTCCATTGCTGCGATTCAAGCTGCTCAGGCTGGCGGAGCAAGATCATGTTCTCCTGCAGACATTCCATCACATCGCATCGGATGGCTGGTCGTGGGGCGTCTTCATGGGTGAGTTCAGAGATTTGTATGAGGCTTACACGCAAGGACGCGAGAACCCGTTGGCGGACCTGCCGCTTCAATTCTCGGATTTTGCCCTGTGGCAGACGCAGACTATTGATGAAGCCCTTATGGACGAGGACCTTCGGTTCTGGAAAGAACAACTGACAGGGATACCTGAAGAGCTGGCGATTCCAAAGGATAGGCCACGTCCATCGGTGCAAACTTACGGTGCTGCTGCTTGCGGAATAACTTTGCCCGCGGAAAAGGTGGCTGCTTTGAAGCGGGGCCGCTCAACGTTATATATGACTTTGCTCACGGCTTTTGCCGTTCTGATGCATCGTTACAGCAGACAGGATGACATCGTAATTGGGTCGCCCATCGCCGACCGGCAGGACGAGCGGCTTGAAGGCTTGATCGGATTCTTCGCAAATACGCTGGTCATGCGAGTGGGAGTGGATTCGAGCGAGAGCTTTGGCAGACTCCTTGAAAAAGTACGCGACATGTCATTGGCTGCTTACCGGCATCAACATGTTCCATTTGAGCTGTTGCTGGAGAAACTGCCACTGCACCGCAGCTTAAACCGGACTCCCATCGTTCAGGTGATTTTCGCTCTCCAGAATGCGTCCTCAGGAACTCAGGAGCTCAAGGGGCTTCGGATTGAGCCACTAGGAACGGAAGATTGGCGCATCCGCTTTGATCTGGAAGTTCACGCTCTCGAACGCAACGGACAAGTGGACATCGTCTGGCTCTACAACCAGGATTTGTTTGATGCTCTGCGCATTCAACAAATGGCGCGACATTTTGAGCAATTGCTAGAGGCGGCAGTGCAGGATCTTGATCAACCTGTCGGCAGCCTGAGAACGCTAAGCACGAGCGAAATACAGCAATTGACAATTCAGTCAGCGCCCCAGTCTGACAAGGTGGAGCGGAGAACAGCAAAGGAAGAGCGTGCGAAAAGTCTGTATGTGGCGCCTCGAACTCCCTTGGAGCAAATGGTTGCCGGTGTTTGGCGGGAGCTCCTGGGGATAAAGCAAGTCGGCGTGGATGACAACTTCTTTGATCTCGGCGGACATTCTTTCCTGGTAGCGCGCGTACGTTTCAAGCTGCAGGAGCAATTGCGGCAGGAACTAACCCTGGTCGATTTCTTCGCCCATCCGACAATACGTCTTCTGAGCCAGAAGCTGGAGCATGGAGAAAACGGAACCAACTCTAACATTGGGAAGCGCGTCTCCAGGCAGCGCGCCCATGTGCTGCGAAGCCGGCAGGATGCTCGCTGCGAGAACGGCGAAACATCCAGCGAGTGAATAAGGCTCCAGGAGAAGCTTTCTATGCGAACTCTCCTGGCGTTTGAAAACTAAGTTAGCGGAAAGGATTTGAAGAAATGTCTTCCGGAAGACCCGTGTTGAAAAAAGATCGGTTGGAAGAAGAACGGGAACTCCTGCGCCGCCTGCTGGAAAAGGAAGGGCTCAGCGCCCCTACTGCCGAGCCGGCTCCTGTTGTGCCTCAGGAACACCTGTCCCCTTGCTCTGCCGAAGCTTCTGAGGAGATAAGTTCTCTATTTCCCCTTTCCTTTCAGCAGGAGCAGCTTTGGTTCCTTGATCGGTTCCTGCCGAGTAGCGACTTCTATAACGTGGGATTCGCCTGGCGGTTCAAAGGCGACATGGATGTCGACCGGCTGCAGCGGAGTCTTAAGGCGATGGTGCGGCGACATGAAGTCCTGCGCACCTGCTTTGTGATGGGTGCAGACGAAGAGCCGAAACAGAAAGTTGTAGGAGAGAGATACGGTCTGCAATTGCCCGTCGTAGATTTGCGGAATTTAGAAGCCGATGAGCGCGAGAAGCAAGCGAAGGCGGTAATAGCGGAAGAAGCCGGCAAGTCATTTGATTTAGCTCAAGCACCCTTGTTGCGCGCAGTGTTGGTGCGGATGGGAGAAAACGAGCATGTTTTAGGGCTGACTCTGCACCACATCATCTGTGATGAGTGGTCGCTGGGCGTATTGCTGGAGGAATTGGGAAAGCTATATGAGGCCGATGCAAGCGGGGAAGAGTCGCCGCTGCCGGAATTGGGAATGCAATATGGCGACTATGCCATGGAGCAGAGGGAAGCGCTGGGTGGAGGCAGATTCCAGCAGCAGATGGAGTACTGGAAAGAACAGTTGAAGGGCATGCCGCAAGTGCTGGAATTGCCAACGGACCACGTGCGGCGTGTGCAGCAAAGTTTTCGCGGAGGAATCCTGGATCAAGGCTTCGAGAGCAACCTGCTGGAAGGGCTGAACGCACTCGGGAGAGCAGAAGGAACCAGCTTATTCATGACGTTGCTGGCGGCGTTCCAGGTGTTGCTGATGAGGTACAGCGGGCAGGAGGATTTGGGAGTTGGCACATCGATAGCCAATCGTGGGCGGACGAATACGCAGGGATTGATTGGCTTCTTCCTGAACACGCTGGTGATGCGCGCAAATTTGAGTGGAGAGCCGGCTTTTCGCGACGTTCTGCGGCAGGTCCGGCAGACAGCCCTGAGCGGGTACGAGCACCAGGATTTGCCGTTTGAAAAGCTGGTGAAAGAGTTGGCGCCGGACCGGGATCTCAGTCGCAACCCCCTGATCCAGGTAATGTTCACGGTGCGCAGACCTATAGACCCGAAATTCGGGCGATTTGAGTTGACCGAGTTCGGAACGGATATTCGCACATCCAAGTTTGATCTCAGCATGATTGTCGAGGACTCCAGGCAGCCGAAGATTGCTATCAATTACAGTAGTGATCTTTTTGAAGCAGAAACCATTGTGAGGATGCTAGGCCACTACGAACAACTGCTGAAGGCGATCGTCAAGAATCCGGACCAGGAGGTTTGGGAACTTCCTCTTCTGACGGATCACGAGCGTTCTCAGCTGGAAAAATGGAACCAGACCAGCAAAGACTACGACCGCGAGCGGAACATCGCAGAGATGTTCGAACAGTGTGCGGCGAGGATGCCGAATGCCTCGGCTGTGGAATATGAAGGACAGGCGCTGACGTATGGAGAGCTAAACCGCAGAGCCAATCGACTAGCGCACTACTTGCGGGAACTCGGCGTGCAAGCGGAGCAACGGGTGGCGATCTGTCTTGAGCGTAGTCTGGAGATGGTGGTGGGATTAGTGGCGGTGCTCAAGGCTGGCGGGGCATATGTGCCCATGGATCCGGAGTATCCACAGGAACTGTTGCATTACATCTTGCATGATAGTGCGCCGTCGGTGTTGCTGACGCAGCAGCATCTGCGAACTGTTTGGGGAGGAATTTCGGAAAAGATAGTGGTGGTGGATATAAACGATGCTGGACGGTTCAGCCATCAGCCAGATAGCAGTTTACTGCCGGTTAGTGCAGGTCTGAAAGGCGGTCATCTGGCCTATTTGATATACACCTCTGGTTCTACCGGCAAGCCGAAAGGCGTCATGGTAAGTCACCAGAATCTTGTGAGTGCAACCCTTGCGCGGAAATTAGCCTATGGGAACCTGGGTAGCTTTCTGCTGCTTTCTTCAATCTCGTTTGATAGCTCGGTAGCAGGTATCTTTGGAAGTCTTGTTTGCGGCGGTACTTTAATTATCGCCACCCGCGATGTGGTTCGCGATCCATTTTCTCTCAACCAGATGGTGCAGCAACGGGGAGTCGAGAGCCTGTTATGTGTTCCATCCTTATATAAGCACTTTTTGGAATATCCCATCCCTCGCGAACAGAAGAAGCTTTCCCGCGTCATAGTCGCCGGAGAAGTTTGCCCGTCGGACTTGGTGGCAAAGTCAGCCCAGGAAGAGCCTCAGGTTGAGCTTTTTAACGAGTACGGTCCAACCGAAGGTACGGTGTGGGCGACCATGCATCGGTGTGTCTATCGTTTGAGCGGGCAACCAGTGCCAATCGGACGCCCGATCGCGAACACGCGGGTCTACATCCTGAATGAGAGAGAAGAACCAGTTCCGATTGGTGTTGTGGGGGAATTGCACATCGGCGGAGCAGGAGTCGCACGCGGATATTGGAACCAGCCGGAACTGACGGCAGAGAGATTTGTACCTGATCCATTTACTCGTGATGTAACCGCAAGGATGTACAAGACGGGAGACCTTGGGCGCTGGCGGGCGGACGGGACCATAGAGTTCATTGGCCGGAACGATGCTCAGGTGAAGATACGTGGGTACCGCGTGGAGTTGGAAGAGATTGAGAGGGTTCTGCGGGAGCAGGTGTGGGTGAAGGAAGCCGTGGTGACTGCTCAGGAGCACCAGGCAAGAGGCAAGGAGTTAGTGGCCTATGTAGTGGAGAAATCGCAGGCAAACGGATTGCCGCAAGAAGTTGAAGATTTTTCCACGGAATCGAAACGCGTGGCGGAGTTCACGCGGTTGTACGACGATCTTTATGGCCGTGACGAAGCATATGTCTATCCCGACCAGGGTGTTAATGCGCTTATCTGGAGCAGCAGTTACACCAATCAGCCGTTGGGAGAAGAGGAGATCGCGGAGTCGGTTACGGAGACAGTGAAATCGATTCGGGAATTGGAAGGACGGCGGGTTCTGGAGATCGGCTGCGGAACGGGGCTGTTGCTGTCACGGATCGCGCCGCAGTGTGATGCCTATTGGGGACTTGATGTCTCGGCAGAAGCATTGCGGCGACTGCGTGCTCAACTGCGAGAAAAGCCAGAGTTTAGTCACGTAATGCTGCTGGAAAGAGCGGCGCACCAGTTGGACGGTCTGGCAGCGGAGAAGTTTGATTGCGTGGTACTGAATGAAGTTGTGCAGCATTTTTCCGACTTGGATTATTTAATGAAGGTGCTGAAGAAGGCTGCGGAGCTAATTGGACCGCGGGGGACAATCTTCTTGGGTGGGATGAGAAACCTGCACCTGCTGGAGGCGTTTCACAGCGGGGTCCAAATTTTCCAGGCGCGGGACTCGATCAGATTGGATGGGCTGCGGCAAAAGATTCAACAGCAGATGCAACGCGAAAAGGACCTGGTCGTAGCCCCCGAATTTTTTGCCCGGATCAACACCTTCCTTCCCCACGTGACAGCGGCACAAGTGCGGCTGAAGCGGGGAGAATATCGCAATGAGATTACCTGCTTCAAGTATGACGTGACTCTGTATGTGGGATATGAGCGAGTTGATCCAGCGGACTGCCGAGAGATGGCATGGGAGCCGGAGAGGTGGTCCATTAGAGAATTGGAGCAATGGGTGCGCGAGAAGTTTCCGGATTTACTCCGGATCAAAGGTGTTCCGAATGCGCGTCTGGCGAAAGAGAACGAATTGCTGAAGTTAATGGGAAGAAAGGACAGTAAGAGCAGCGTAGCTGAGATTAGACGGATTTTAAGCCAACGAACGGAGAAAGAGGGCGGGATTGATCCGGGGGAGTTCTGGTCTCTAGAGCAGAGGATGCCGTACAAGGTGGAAGTAAGTTGGAACAAAGGCGGGCACAATGGCGCCTATGACGTGATTTTAAAAAAGCAAGGTCTGCTGTCCGGAGATTTCGTGATTCTGGACCATGACACACCGAAAGAAGGAAGAGCAGAGAAGGCGTGGACAGCGGCGGAGTTTGCCAATCGCCCAGTGGCGGAAACTCGGGTAACTCCGCGCTTTAGCCGGCAGATGATAGAGGAACTGCGCCGCAGTTTAAAAGAAAAGCTGCCTGAGCACATGATTCCATCTCTGTTTGTGAAACTGGAGACTTTGCCGCTGACGGCGAATGGGAAGGTAGACCGGCAGGCCCTGCCGGAAGTTGGAGAGTTGGATTCAAATGGCCAGGCAGAGGAATACCAGGCTCCTCGTGCTGGAGTGGAAGAGCAATTAGCCGAGATTTGGGCCGCCGTGCTGGGAGTCACGCGAGTCGGCAGACACGATCATTTCTTTCGTTCGGGCGGACACTCATTGCTGGCAACCTCAATGGCATCCAGGTTTCGCAATATTTTTGGAATAGATGTCCCGGTGCGGACGATATTCGAGTCGCCAACTCTTGCGGAACTCGCAGTGGTCATAGAGCGCGATTTGAAATTGCAAGGGACTAAAGTCGACAGAGTCATAGCTCCAACGCCCGTACCCTCTATTTCAAGGCCGTCGCTCTTTCCGCTGTCCTACCAGCAGGAGCAGCTTTGGTTTCTTGATCGCTTCCAGCCTCGGAGTGACTTTTACAACGCGCCTTTGGCCTGGAATTTGAAAGGCGATCTGGATGTTTTCCGGCTTCAACGAAGCCTGCAGGAAATAATCCGGCGACATGAGATCCTGCGGACCTGCTTTGTGATGGGCGAGGATGAAGAACCGAAGCAGCAAGTGGCCGCAGAGAAACTCGATCTGCAATTACAGGTGCTTGATTTGCGGAGCCTGGAGGCAGGTAAGCGGGAGGAAGAGGCAAAAAGCTTTCTAACGGCAGAAGGTGCCAAGGTTTTCGATCTAAGCCAGGCTCCCTTGCTCAGGGCTGCGTTGGTGCGCACGGCGGAAAAGGAGCATGTTTTGGGGCTGACCCTCCACCACATCATCTGCGACGATTGGTCGTTGGGAGTTTTGATGACGGAGTTGGGGAAATTGTATGCGGCTTATGGGAGGGGGGAGGAGTCGCCACTGCCAGAACTGGGAATGCAATACGGCGACTATGCACTGGAGCAAAGGGAAGCGCTGCGCGGAGACAGATTTCAGCAGCAGATGGGGTACTGGAAGAAACAGTTGAAGGGCATGCCGCAGGTTTTGGAACTGCCGACGGATATGGCTCGGCCGGTGCGGCAAAATTTCCGCGGAAGGAGCGAACAGCAAGTTCTTCGAAGCGACCTTGTGGATCGTTTGAATGCGCTGGGAAGGGAAGAGAAGGCCAGCTTATTCATGACGCTGCTTGCGGTTTTGCAAATACTGCTGATGAGGTATACCGGGCAGGAGGATTTTGGGGTAGGCACTCCCGTAGCGAACCGTAAGCGGATAGAGACGGAACAAATGATTGGTTTCTTCCTGAATACGTTGGTGATCCGCGCCAATTTGGGAGTGGAGCCGACTTTCCGTGAAGTGTTGCGGCGAGTGCGCGAAACGGCGCTGAGCGCGTACGAGCATCAGGATCTGGCATTTGAAAAATTGGTGCAAGAACTGGCGCCGGACCGCGACACCAGTCGTACACCGATATTTCAAGTGATGTTCACCACCCTTGGGGAGCCGAACAAGTTGGAACTCGGCGATTTAGAGTTGAGCGGCTTCGCATTGGATCTTGACATGTCTAAGTTTGATCTTACCGTGAGCGTAGACGAGATCAGTCAGGGTGCAGCCGTTACGATCAACTACGCCAGCGATTTATTTGAGGCCGAAACGATCCGGCGCATGCTGGGGCATTACGAGCAGTTATTGAAGGCGGTGGTGGAGAATCCAGCGCAGCGGGCGTGGGACCTTCCTTTATTAACCCGGCGAGAGCTCACAGAGTTGAAAGCATGGAACGAGACCGCGAAAGAGTATCCATCGAACAAAACTATAGCGGAACTCTTCGAAGAGCATGCGGCGCGGACACCGAACGCGGTGGCTGTGGAACACGAAGGCCATGAACTGAAATATGGCGACTTAAATCAACAGGCTAACCGGCTGGCGAATCACCTTCGGAGCATGGGAATAAAGCCAGACACGGTGGTGGCCGTCTGTGTGGACCGTAGTTTGGAAATGATTGTGGCGTTGATCGCGGTGATGAAGGCCGGCGGAGCGTATCTACCCTTAGATCCGGAGTATCCGGAAGACCGCTTGCGCTTCATGCTGCAGGACAGCAGGCCAGCGGTTTTGCTGACTCAAAAACATCTGTGCGGAGTTTTTAGACAGGTCGAGGGCCTCAAGGTGATTGATCTGGAAGGGGGCCAAGCGTGGAGTGATCAAGGCGATTCGAACCTGGAGCACACTGCCATCGGATTATCCCCACATAATCTGATTTATGTCATCTATACCTCTGGCTCCACGGGGATGCCCAAGGGCGTTGCGATGCCGGTGCGTGCTGCCATGAATATGCTTGCATGGCAGATAAGTGAATCGGCCTGGGCTGGACCACAGCGCACCCTGCAGTTTGCTGCGCTTGGTTTTGATGTTTCATTTCAAGAGATCTTCAGCACCTTATGCTCGGGCGGGACTTTGGTCCTGATCAACGAAGAGAAAAGGCGTAATTCCACAGAGATAACGCGTTATGTGATGGAAAAAAGCATTCAGCGCCTGTTTCTTCCTTTTGTAGGATTGCAAATGTTGGCTGATGGCATCGCCCAGATTGGGACTGCTTCCAGAGGCAAAGAACTTTCCAATTGTGCTCTGCAGGAAATCAACGTAGCGGGCGAACAATTGCGCATCGACGACAAGATCAGGGGGCTTTTCCAACGTTTGCCCGCATGCCGCTTGAACAACCACTATGGTCCGACCGAGACGCACGCTGCCAGTGCATTTCATTTGGGCACGGAGACTGACCGCTGGCCACTGCTGCCGTCGATAGGCCAGCCGATTTCCAACGCCCAGATTTACATACTCGATAAGCACCAGCAATTTGTTCCTGTGGGAGTGATAGGAGAGCTGTATATCGGGGGAGCGGGCATAGCGCGAGGGTATTTGAATCGTCCGGAGTTGGAGTCCAAACGTTTCCTGAAGGACCCATTTGCAAAACAAAAAGGAGCGCGGATGTACCGGTCAGGGGACCTTGGGAGATGGCGGCCCGACGGAACGATTGAGTTTATTGGAAGGAATGATTCCCAGGTGAAAATACGCGGTTACCGCGTTGAACTGGGAGAGATTGAGGCCATGCTGCAACAGCAAAGCGGAGTAACAGGCTGTGCAGTCGTGGTGAAGACTGGTGCGAACGGAAGTAAACGGCTGGTGGCTTATGTAGTTGGGGAGCGCAAGCATGAAGACTTGCGACGAGACCTGAAAGGCAAGCTTCCCACATACATGATTCCAAGTGCCATTGTGGAGCTGCAGGCGTTGCCACTTTCGGGCAATGGGAAGGTAGATCGCGAGGCACTGGAAAAATTGGAAGATCTGGGCTCAGGCACCGAGCACTACGAGGTGCCTCACACTGCCGTGGAGGAGCAATTAGCTGAGATTTGGGCCGAAACACTGGAACTCGGACGAGTCGGAAGAAATGACAATTTCTTTGATTTGGGCGGCCACTCACTGCTGGCAACGTTACTCGCCACCAGGATGGAGAACTCGTTTGGAATAGAGGTTCCAGTACGGGCGATATTTGAGTCGCCAACGATCGCTGAACTGGCAGATGTGATCGAGTCGGGTTTGAAGTTGCCGGGAAGGAAATCACAAGGGAATAATGGGTTCAAACCAAGCCAGATAGCTGCTGCTTTAAGACCTTCTCTTTTCCCGCTTTCCTATCAGCAGGAGCAGCTCTGGTTTCTGGATCGGTTCAATCCCGGAAATGCCTTCTACAACATACCCCTGGCTTGGAGGCTTAAAGGCGGTCTGGATGTTTTTCGGCTGGAACGAAGTTTGCAGGAGGTGGTGCGGCGCCATGAAATCCTGCGAACCTGTTTTGTCATGGATGAACATCAGGAACCAAGACAGAAGGTGATTGGGCAACTCGATGTGAAACTTCCGATAATGGACCTGAAGCTGGATGCCAGCGATCGTGAAGAGCACGCAAAGAGAATCCTGTCGGAAGAGGCGGGAAAAGCATTTGATTTAGGCGATGCGCCATTGATGCGAGCAGCGCTCGTGCAGATCGAGGATAGGGACCATGTTTTGGGCCTGACGCTGCACCATATTATCTGCGACGACTGGTCTTTAGGCGTCTTGATGCAGGAGTTGTGGAAACTGTATGAAGCGTATGGGAGAGGAGAGCGGGCGCCTCTGCCTGAATTGGAAATGCAATATGGGGAGTATGCGCTGGAGCAGCGGGAATGGCTACGTGGAGGGAAGCTGCAACAGCAGATGGAATACTGGAAACGACAGTTAGCGGGGATGCCGCACGTGCTGGAATTGCCGACCGACCATGTGCGGCCGGCCCGGGAGACTTTTCGAGGAGGGACAGAGCAGCGAATTCTGCCCGGCGATCTGCTGGAAGGACTGAACGCGCTTGGAAAGGCGGAGAAGGCTAGCTTATTGATAACCATGCTCGCGGCTTTCCAAGTCCTGCTGATGAGATACAGCGGGCAGGAGGATTTTGGAATTGGCACCGTGGTAGCAAACCGTAAGCGCAAAGAAACAAAAGGGCTGATCGGCTTCTTTCTGAATACGCTGGTGATACGCGCGAACCTCAGCGGGGAACCCAGCTTCCGCGATGTGCTGCGGCGAGTGCGGGAGGCAGTACTGGCTGGATACGAGCATCAGGACCTGCCATTTGAAAAATTGGTGGAAGACCTGGCCCCTAACCGCGACGTTAGCCGTAGTCCTGTCTTTCAAGTGGCGTTTACCTTGCGCAGAGGAGCTGCAGGCAACTCGGAATTGACGGGGTTGGAGTTGGCTCCGTTCGAACTGGATCCTGGTACTTCTAAGTTCGATCTCATTATGGGCATAGACGAGGCAAGCCAAAGCGCAGCGGCTAGCCTGAACTACTCCAGAGATCTGTTTGAGCCCGACAGCATGCGGCAGATATTGCAACAGTATGAGCGACTGCTGAAGGGAATTGCTGCAGACCCCGACCAGCCGATTTGGGCGTTGCCTATGATGAGCGAACTCGAGGAGAAGATTATGTCCGGGTGGAATTCTGCTGTTCCGGTCTCCCGCCCGCAGAGCAACATCATTCAGCTTTTCGACGCGCAAGCAGAGTACCGGCCGCGAGACCTGGTTGTACCCTTCGGCGAAACAGAACTCACCTACGGCGAATTGATTAGCCGCACCAACCAACTTGGACATTATCTCGTTCGCATGGGAGTAGCGCCGGAGTCGGTGGTCGGCATTTTCATGCCGAACTCGCAGGAGATGGTAGCCGTGATGGGAGTGCTGAAAGCAGGAGGCGCTTACCTGAGTTTGGATATTCAGAACCCCAAGGATCGACTGCGGTCCATTATCGAGAGCTCTCGTATTGATTGCCTGCTTACCGTGGAGGGGTTGCGCAATCGTCTTCCCCAGACCAATGCGCCGGTGGTTTGTTTAGATGCCGAGTGGGGAATCATTGGTCAGAAGAACGCAATTAACCATGAGATTCAGATTAATCCCCAGAACCTCGCTTGTGTGGCCTATACAGGCACATTGGAAGAGCACGGAAAAGTCTTGATGATAGAGCATAGTGGGCTGATGGACCTTCTATCGTGCGATAAGTTCTCCGAGTCTGGCAAAAATGGGCATGCGCGAGAAAACGTCTCTTCGGATATCTGGTCCCGTTTAACGTCAAGTTCCTTCCTTGTTTCTAGTTCTGCCTTTCTCACATCGGTTGAGAAAGAAGAAGAAAGCAGACTCAGGCCAACCGGCACTGCCGGGATCTACATACTTGATTCGTACTTGCAGCGTGTTGCTATTGGCGTTCCGGGGGAGCTGTGGATAGCCGGATCTGCAGCGGGCCGCGGCTACCTGGGGCAGCCCTCACTGACGGCGGAGAAGTTCCTGCCCAATCCGTTTTCTTCGGAAATAGGTGCCCGTATGCGCGGGACCGGCCAGCAAGCCCGATATAGAAAGGACGGGACGATTGAGCTTCTGGGCAGGCTTGATGACCAAATAGAGATCGAAGGTTTTCAAGTGGATGTGGGAGAGATTGAAGCTGCTCTCGTGAATTACGAGAGCGTTCGAGAGGTAGCCGTAGTTGTACGGCCCGGTGGCGAACTGGTCGCTTACGTTGTAGTCCCCAGCGGAAAGAGGCTCGGCCAAAATGACTTGCGAAACTACCTTGATGAGAAGCTGCCTCCTTATATGATACCGATCGCTTTCATTACATTGCAAAAATTGCCCCGGAATGCGAGAGGCGCGGTGGACAGGGGTGCATTGTCTGTTCTTGGGCAGGAGCAACTGCGCGGTGAATTTGTGCTTCCGCGGAGCGAATTGGAGAAGACGATTGCTCTTGCCTGGCAAGCGATTCTCGGTATCGATCAGGTGGGAGTGCATGACAACTTTTTTGATCTTGGCGGTCATTCGCTCCTGATGATCCAGCTCCACCAGAAGCTGCGAGCCGAGCTTGCGGTCGACATTGAACTTCTCCACCTCTTTCAATTTCCCACAATCGATGCGCTCGTCCGCTTCCTTCACACAGGTTACAACTTTGAGGGAAAATCTCGGGAAACGCGGGAGCGCGCGGGCAGGCAAAAAAGCGCTGTCCAAAAATTTCGAAGGATGCAGACACAATGACTAAAGACGCGCTTGACGGAATAGCAATTATCGGCATGGCTGGAAGATTTCCCCGCGCCCGCAATCTCCAGCAGTTCTGGGAAAACCTCCGCCAGGGTATTGAAGGGATATCTTTTTTCTCTGATGAGGAGGTGGAGCAAGCCGGGGTACCACCTGAGCTGTTGCGCAATCCAAACTATGTGAAAGCCCGAGGAGTTCTGGATGACGCTGATTTGTTCGATGCCGGGTTTTGGGGTTACTCGCCGCGCGAAGCAGAATTGACTGACCCGCAGATACGCTTGTTTCTGGAGTGTGCGTGGGAAGCCCTGGAATCGGCAGGATGGGATCCCGAGAAATTTCCCGGGATGATTGGCGTCTATGCTGGAATGTCATTCACCTCTTATATGTGGCAACTTGCAGCAGATGAGATGGGAGGAGACTCGGTGGGCGCTTTTCGTCTCCTGATGGGTGGCGCGGAAAAGGACCATTTAGCTACTACCGTCTCATACCGTCTTAACCTGCGCGGTCCCAGTCTCAATATTCAAACTGCATGCTCCACATCGCTCACTGCGGTGCATACGGCTGCTCGAGCGCTGATGACCTATGAGTGCGACATGGCGCTGGCCGGCGGTGCTACCGTCAGCGTGCCTCAGCGTAGCGGCTACATGTACGAGCCAGGGGGTATAGCTTCCGCTGATGGTCATTGCCGCAGCTTCGATGCCGATGCCAGCGGGTCAGTAAGCGGCGATGGAGTTGGTGTGGTTCTCTTGAAGCGTCTGGAGGACGCGGTTGCTGCCGGGGATACTGTGTATGCGGTCATCAAGGGTTCGGCAGTCAACAATGACGGCCGCAGGAAAGTAGGTTTCACAGCGCCTGCGGTTGAAGGGCAGGCAGAAGTCATTGCCATGGCACTTGCAGCAGCCGAAGTGGAGTGCGAAAGCATTGGCTATGTGGAAGCGCATGGGAGCGGCACAACGATGGGAGACCCGATTGAGGTAGCGGCGCTGAATCAGGTTTATAGCCAGTCCGGTCTCACGCCGGGAAGCATTGCCCTGGGATCTGTGAAAAGCAACATTGGACATCTGAACGCAGCGGCCGGAGTGGCCGGGTTGATCAAAACGATCTTGGCGCTTCAGCATGGCCAGATTCCTCCTTCCTTGAACTTCCGGCAGGCGAACCCGAAGATCCCTTTCGAACGCGGTCCATTCCATGTGAATCCTGCGCTTATCCCCTGGCCAGAGAACAACAAGCCGAGGCGGGCGGGAGTAAGTTCATTTGGGATTGGGGGCACCAACGTTCATCTGATTCTGGAGGAAGCCCCGCTGACAAAGCCAGCAGAGCCGGCGAAGCCCTGGCAGCTTATGGTGATCTCTGCCAGGAGTCGAAGCGCGTTGGAGCAGGCTACCGACCAGTTAGCTGCACATTTGTCCAAATGCCCAGAACAGAATTTTGCCGATGTCGCGTTCACACTGCAGCAAGGAAGAAAGGCTTTCGAGCACAGGCGCATAGCTGTGTCTCGTGATGTTTCCGCAGCAGCAACCTTCTTGCAGGCCCGGACTCCTGCGCATGTGTTCACTGCTGTCGCACCGTCCGGCCGGCGTCCTGTTGCATTCCTCTTATCCGGCTTGGGAGATCAATACCTTGATATGGGCCGCGGTTTGTATGAATCGGAGCCTGAGTTCGCGCAGCATGTAGACCATTGCTCCAGGTTTCTTCAACCGCTGCTTGGTATTGACCTGCGCAAAGTCATGTATCCCCATGCCCGAGTGCGGCAGCAGAACGAAGTCAAGGCGGAAGAGCGAATGAATTTCCGCAACCTGGTGCAGCGTGCGCGCCAGGAAAATTCCCCGGCTCTGCAGGAAATTCATCGCACACTATGGGCCCAACCAGCGCTGTTTGTGATTGAGTATGCGCTGGCAAAACTCTGGATGAGCTGGGGAATCGTTCCTGAAAGCATGATGGGTTATAGCATTGGGGAATACGTGGCTGCTTGCCTGGCCGGCGTCATTTCTCTGGAAGACAGCCTGCGTATGCTGGCGGTTCGGGCGCAGAGAATCGAAGCGCTTGCTCCCGGCGCAATGCTGGCCATCGCAGCGTCTGAAGAAGAGGTGCGTCCGATGCTCGCCAAAGAAATTTCGATGGCGGGCATCAATGGCAAATCACTGTGCGTAGTTGCGGGCACGCTGGAGGCGGTTGATGCATTGCAAGAGCGGCTGCTTGGAGAAGGCGAATTTGTTTCTCGCCGGCTTCTTGCAACTCATGCTTTTCATTCACCGTTGATGGAACCCGTAGCCGAGGAATTGACCAGAATTGCGCGTTCCATCCGTCTCGGTCCTCCTCAGATCCCTTACATCTCGAATGTCACCGGCAAGCCTATTACCGATTCTGAGGCTACCGACGCCACGTACTGGGCCCGACACCTCACGCATCCGGTCCAGTTTGCGGCAGGCTTACAGCACATGTGCGTGCAGTCCGCGCCAGTGTTCCTGGAGATTGGACCTGGTCAAATGCTAACGTCGCTCGCTGAGCAGTATCTCGCCGGCAGAGGGCTGGCCGACAGGGTTGCCCTGCCCTCTTTGCCGCATGCATCGGACGCGCAACCGGATCGCGCTTTTATTCTCGGCACTCTGGGAAATTTATGGTTGGCAGGCATTGAACCCGACTGGACGGGCGTTCATGGCCATGAACGGAGAAACCGGGTCCCGCTCCCAACTTATCCTTTTGAGCGGCAACGCTATTGGCTTATGCCCAGCAGCCGATCAACCGAATCGTGGCAACCCCAGCCTGTTAAAGCCGCCGCCGTAGCTGCTCCCTTTGCGCAAGAAGTGGTTGGGTCAAGCCAAAGCGCTCAGCCGGAAGCCAACGGTGTGGAGAATTCGCGCTCATTTTTGAGCGCCGAATATGTTGCGCCGCGAAACTTTACGGAGCAAAAGGTTGTGGAAATATGGGAGGAGTTGTTGGGGGTCCATCCCATTGGAGTTCATGATGAATTTCTTCGTTTAGGTGGAAATTCGCTTTTGGCCATACGCGTAGCGGCAGAGTTGCGCGCCGCTTTCCAAATCGACTTCCCCCTTGAGGCGCTCTTGACATCGCCGACGGTGGCCGATATCGCCCTATTTGTGGAGGACGCCTTACTGACCCTGGTCGAGAATATGGATGAAACTGAACTTTCCGCAATGGAGACAAACAATGCCCATCCCGCCGCTGATTGATAAAAAGCAGTCTGGCGAAAACCTGATGCTTCCCCGTCTTGAAACGATAGGTGTAATTGGAGCGGGAGTAATGGGGATGGGACTGGCCCATGCCTTAGCGCAAAGCGGGTTACGCACTCTGTTGATCGACATCTCCGATTCCATTCTGCAGTCCGCTCTCGGGCAGATCAGAAACAACATTCGTTTCCAGCGTTTATTTCAAAAGAACCAGGGCAGTAGTCCTGAAGAAATTCTGGGACGCATCAAGGTTTCTGCTGATTATGACGTTCTGCGCGACGCCGACTTCGTGATAGAAAACGTGACCGAAAACTTGCCGGCCAAGACTGAAGTCTATCGCCGGCTGGATTCGATCTGTCCTCCGCGATGCATCTTTGCGGCCAACACCTCGGCGATTCCCATTACCCGGATCGGCGCTATGACCCGCCGGCCTGAGCAGGTACTTGGTATGCATTTCATGAACCCGGTTCCGATGAAGACCGCGGTTGAGGTGATTCGCGGCTATCACACCAGCGACGATACCATTGCTCTAGCAACCCGCCTGCTCGGTCTCATGGGCAAAAGAGCCATCCTGGTGAATGATTCTCCTGGGTTTGTTTCCAACCGCGTGCTGATGTTGACCATCAACGAAGCGATTTTCTTAGTGCAGGAAAGAGTCGCCAAGCCCGAAGTGGTGGACGATATCTTCAAGAACTGCTTCGAGCACAAAATGGGGCCGTTGGAAACCGCGGATCTCATCGGCTTGGACACAATCCTGCTTTCCATTGAGATCCTGTATGACGAGTTTAAAGACAACAAGTTTCGTCCATGTCCACTCCTGCGCCAGATGGTGGATGCCGGTCTGCGGGGGCGGAAGAGTGGTCGTGGATTTTACAGCTATGAGGATTAAGTGCCACCCCTTAAGGAAGGAAGTGCAATGGAAGAATCGAAGGAAAAACTGAGAGCTTTTCTGGCGAGACATATCAGTGGTCGGACGGTTGCCGATGACGATCAGATTTTTGCGGCCGGCTTCGTCAATTCGATGTTTGCCATGCAACTGGTATTGTTCCTGGAAAAAAGCTTCAAGATCGCCATTGCCAATGAGGACCTGGAACTGAAGAACTTTCAGAGTATTAACGCCATGGCGGAACTGATAGAGAGAAAGGCCTCACTTGCACAGAATGGTTCAAGATAAGGATTTTGATCTTCATGGAACTCACTCCTGAACAGCAAAGGCTGCGCAACCGGTTCCGAGAATTTGCAGACGCGGAAATCATACCTCACGCGAATGCCTGGGACCGTGCAGAAATCATGCCTCCGGAGGTGGTGCGGCAATTGGCTGACAAGGGCTATCTGGGTGCGGTGCTGCCGGTTGATTGCGGCGGGGCCGGTTTCAGCATGATTGAATTTGGGCTGCTGAATGAGGAGTTGGGGCGAGCCTGCTCATCAATCCGCAGTTTATTGACTGTGCATAGCATGGTTGCTCTCACAATATGGCGTTGGGGAACCGAGACGCAGAAAAGCCAGTGGCTGAAAAAACTGGGGCAAGGGCAGGCAATAGCCGCTTTTGCTCTTACCGAAGCCGAAGCCGGGAGTGACGCACGCGAAATCAAGACAGAGGCCGTGGCCAGCGGTGATGATTTCATTCTCAGCGGACACAAGAAATGGATTACGTTTGCGCAAATTGCAGATTTGTTTCTCGTATTCGCGAGAAGTCAACGAGGTCCATGTGCCTTCCTCGTGGAACGAAATACGCCTGGCCTGGCGATCTCACCAATCCACGGCATGCTGGGTACGCGCGCATCCATGATGGCTGAACTCCACCTGGAGCAATGCCGCGTTCCGAAGCACAACCTGGTTGGCTCACCCGGGTTCGGCCTCTCTCATATCGCCTCCTCAGCTCTGGATTGCGGCCGCTACAGTGTGGCGTGGGGCAGCGTAGGGATTGGCCAGGCATGCTTGGAATCATGCCTGCAATACGTGGGCGAGCGAAAACAGTTTGGCGCCCTGTTGCAGGATCACCAGTTGGTTCAACGAATGATTGCGCAGATGGTGGTAGGCGTGAGGGCCGCACGTCTGTTGTGCTACGCCGCTGGAGAGATGAAAGATGCGGGCGATCCTGCGTCAATGATTGAGACCTCGATTGCCAAGTACTTTGCCTGTAAAACGGCGGCGGAGCTTGCCCGGGATGCGGTTCAGATTCACGGGGCAAACGGATGCAGCAGCGAATACCCTGTAGAACGATTTTATCGGGACGCCAAGATCATGGAAATCATTGAGGGTAGTAATGAAATCCAGGAGATCACGATTGCCCGGAGCGCATGCCAGGAAGTTGCGGAAAGCACAGCCATAGCCAGGTGAGATGTTATTTATGACCGAACTCGCAACCAAAAAAGGAACCTCAGGCGAGGCAATGGCGGCCGTAAAACGACGCAAGGTCAAGTGCGTTGTCTGGGATCTTGATAACACATTGTGGAACGGGACTTTGCTTGAAGGCGACGCGGTGCAACTGCGCGAGGGCGTCCGGGAAATCATTCACGCGCTCGATACTCGCGGCATTCTGCACTCCATCGCCAGCCGCAATCATCCCGAATCGGCGCTGGAACGGCTGCGCGAACTGGAGTTGGAAGAGTATTTCCTGTATCCGCAGATTAATTGGGGCTCCAAGGCGGCTTCCATACGGAAGATCGCGGAGTGTCTCAATATCGGGGCGGATTCCATCTGTTTCATTGATGATCAGCCGTTTGAACTTGCGGAAGTCCAGGCCGCACTGCCGCAGGTCTTTTGCCTGGACCACACTCAATTGGCACATCTGTTGCAGATGCCGGAACTGACCCCTGAGTCAATCACGGCGGAGTCACGCAGCCGGCGCCACATGTATTTAGGTGAAATGCGGCGGAAGCAGACTGAGGAGGCGTTCACCGGGCCCCAGGATGAATTCCTCGCCACACTGGGCATGGTGTTTAGGATCTTTCCCGCGCGCACTGAAGATCTGGCCCGAGCGGAGGAACTTACCAACCGCACGAATCAACTCAACACTACCGGCCGCACTTTTTCCCGGGAAGAATTGGAGACACTGCGCTGTTCAGATCGCCATCTTCTGCTCATGTCTGAGTTGACTGACAAGTTTGGCAGTTACGGAAAGATTGGGCTTGCCCTGGTGGAATGCGATCCTGAAGCGTGGACGATCAAGCTGCTACTCATGTCCTGCCGGGTGATGAACCGGGGTGTAGGCACCATCATGTTGAACCACATTCTCAGGAAGGCGAAAGAATCCGGAGTCCGGCTGCTTTCTGAATTCATATCGAACGACCGCAATCGCATGATGTATGTCACTTACAAGTTTGCTGGATTTACAGAAATCGAGGATAGAGGAGGGGTCAAAATTCTGGAACACAGCCTGACATCGATTCCTCCGGTAGCAGATTACATTTCAGTGCGAGTTGAGGCATAAACAGCGACAGCCCGGAATTCGCACTGGCAAGATTTTTGAGCGCGATGGGAACAGAAGGAAATTCTGACAGCTGTTGTTTCCAAGCGTTTGGCGCCCTTCCAGGCAAGAGTCAACTCGTGAGAATGGGAGATTTTGCAAGAGATGAGTAACGAAGTTCACGACAGAGAGTCAACAGTCAATCAGGAGAGGATTTCCCGGCTCACTCCGGCGCAGCGAGAAATGCTGCAGAAACGTCTACGTGGGGACGGGCCGCGAAGCGAACCAAAATCCGTCATCAGCCGGCGTCCCACGCTGGATTATCCCATAACGGCCGAGCAGGAGCACCTGTGGTTGCTGCACCAGATGGACCCAACTGTCTATTACTTCAACCATAGCCATGCCTACCGGCTGAAAGGCGACTTGGATATTGTTGCGCTGGAACGGACCATCAACGAAATGGTGCGTCGCCATGAGAATTTCCGCACGTCAATGCCGGAAATTAATGGCAAGCCCAGAGCTGTGGTTGCTCCCCAGCTTCAGCTTACTCTGGAACGGGTAGATGTTCCGGAATTCCCTGAAGAAGACCGGTACGACCGTTTGCAAGCTCTGGTTACAGACTACACGCGCCGGCCGTTTGACCTGAATGCCCCGTTGATCCGAGCTACTCTTTTCCGCATCACTGAACATGACCATGCAGTGATGCTTACGCTCCATCACCTCATCACTGATTTTGTTTCTTATGATTTGGTGGATTCTGAGTTTTTTACTCTCTATGATGCGTTCTCCCGTGGATTGCCATCTCCACTTCCCGAACTCGCGGTTCAGTTTGGTGATTTTGCCTACTGGCTGGACCAGTGGATGAAGTCTGAAGATGCTGCAAGGCAGGCTAAATATTGGGTTCACAAACTCGCGGATCTGCAGCGCCTCGACCTCGTAACAGACATGCCGCGTCCCCATTCGCGCAGTTTTAATGCCGTGCGCATTCCTTGGATGGTGCCGGAGATGTTGTGGCTGCAATTCAAGCAGCTGGCGCTTACTGAGAATGTTACTCGCTTCACGGCCTTCCTCGTCGTTTTTGCCATGCTCCTGCGCGAGTATAGCGGCAAAGATGATATCCCCATCGCCACTCCAGTCAGCAGCCGCAAGCACCGGGAAACGCAGCCTTTGATCGGCTACTTTCTCAATACCATCGTGTATCGCCTGGATTTATCGGGCAATCCTACCTTGCGTGAGCTGTTGCAGCGCACGCGAACGACGACTCTGGAGGCGATGGCGAACTCTGATTTGCCATTTGAATTTTTGTTGAACAAGCTCCAGGCAGAGCGCGATCCCAGCCGCGCGCCGCTCGTGGACGCTTCCTACGCGTTCGGGAACGACCACAAGCCCGCGCAGCCTCCGGCCGGCATGACAATGGAAGAATTTGATCCTTTTTATCAGTCAGGCTTTCTGGATATCAATCTGGGCGTAAACGACAATACGGATCACGCCATTGTCCTTCTGGACTACCTGGTCGATCTCTTCCTGCCTTCCTCTGGAGAAAGGATGATGCTGCATTTCCAGCGGCTGTTTGAGCAGCTGTCAACGGGCAATCCGGAGCGACAATTGACGGACTTCCTGTTGCTCAACGATGGTGAGCGGCAACAGATTCTTTCCGATTGGAATGACACCACGGTCCCCTATCCCTCTGAACAGACAATTCAAGGGTGTTTTGCGGTACAGGTTTCACGGTATGAAAGCGGGATTGCTCTTCGATCTTCATATGAGGATCTTACCTACGGTGAGCTGAATAAGAGGGCAAACCAACTGGCTCACCGGCTCATCAGGATCGGCGTCAGATCTGAGAACGTGGTGGCCATCCTGATGGAACGATCTGCGGACATGATTGTTGCCACAGTTGCCGTGCTGAAGGCCGGAGGCGCGTATCTTCCGCTGCACCCTGCGTACCCGCTTGAGCGCATGCGTCTGATCATGGAAGAGGCAGGCGCCTCCACGCTCTTGCTCGACCGTACCGCTGCAAACCGCGGGCTTACTTCCAACCAGGTTGTAGTTGTCGATGACGATCCATATCTGGCGGCGGAAGACGACCGCGATCCCGCTATCGTGGTCGGTCCTGACCAACTTGCCTACGTCATGTACACTTCGGGATCCACGGGTACTCCTAAAGGAGTTGGCGTAACACACCGCAATGTTGTCAGCCTGGCATTCGATCGCAGCTGGCGAGAGGAAAGTTTGGAACGAGTGCTGTTCCATTCTTCCAACGCCTTTGACGCTTCAACGTTCGAGATATGGGTCCCCTTACTGCGGGGTAAACAGGTCATCATCGCACCACCCGGAGAGTTGGACATCGCCGCTTACAAACGTTTGTTCCAGGAAGAGAAGGTCACCTCTACATTTCTGACGGCCACTCTCTTCAATGTACTGGTTCAGGAATCTCCGGGATGTTTTTCGGGCGTCCCTGAGATATGGGCGGGAGGCGATGTTGTTCCAGCCGCTGCCGTCCAGCAGTTGCATAAACATTGCCCTGAGACACTGGTGTGTAATGGCTATGGGCCAACGGAGACCACCACGTTTGCCACACATTATTCAGTGTCTGACCCGGAGAAGTTGACTGGCAATGTGCCGATTGGCAGCGCCATGGACAACCATCAGGTTTATATCCTGAATTCTGTTTTCAAGCCGCTTCCTGTAGGCATTCCCGGCGAATTGTTTATTGCCGGTGCTGGAGTGGCACGCGGATATCTCAAACGGCCTGACCTTACCGCGAAGCGTTTTGTTCCGAATCCTTTCGGTAAAGCCGGCGAGCGGATGTATCGCACCGGCGACCGAGTCCGTTGGAACCAGAACGGAAAGATAGAGTTTTTGGGAAGAACTGATCAGCAGGTAAAACTTCGGGGTTATCGCGTCGAGTTATCGGAAATTGAGGCGGCTTTGTTGGGCTGCACCGGCGTGGCGCAGACGGCCGTGATTGTGCATGAGGATGGCAGGGGTGACAAGCGATTGGTCGCCTATGTAGTTCCTGCTCCTGACCACAGTTTGAATACTGCTGAGTTACGCGAGTCTCTGGCCCATACGCTGCCAAACTACATGGTGCCTGCTTTCATTACCATGCTTGCCTCTCTCCCTTTGAACTCGAACGGGAAGCTCGATCGCAAGGCATTGCCGGCGCCTGAATTTGCGGAGAGCAATTCAGGACGTATACCTCGCACGCACGCAGAGGAAGTTCTCTGTTCCCTTATGGTGCAGGTGCTTGGCGTTCCTCGCGCCACGCCGGACGACAATTTCTTTGCTCTGGGCGGTGACAGCATTTTGGCATTTCAGTTGGTCAGCCGTGCACGGCAAGCAGGGATAATCGTCAGCTTGCGCGATGTCTTTGAGCAACCGACGATAGAATCGCTCGCCGCGGTTTCCCAATCCGAAGAAGCGGCTGCGGCTGAAGCAGATATCGGAGTAGGACCAATGCCGCCTACTCCCATTATGTGTTGGTTCCTGGAATCGGGTGGCACGCTGGATCGCTTCAGGCAATCGATAGTGTTGCAGGTTCCAGCCAATCTGGGCCGGCAAGACCTTTTACGCGCGTTGCAGACGATAATCGATCGTCATGATGCTCTGCGGCTGCGTTTCACTGGTGCAAACGGGCGCAGAGAGGATTGGAAACTGGAGATCCAGGCACAAGGCGTGGTGAGTGCGGAGTCGTGCTTGTCCGTAGTGGATACCGGCGGCCTGGAGAATCATGCCTACAAACAGAGGATAGCCGAAGAAGAAGAGGCTGCCGCTAAACGGCTTTCCCCTGAGAACGGAATCATGTTGCAGGCTGTATGGTTTGACGCGGGCCGCACTTCTCCTGGCCGTTTGCTGCTGACGATCCACCATTTAGTCGTAGACGGAGTGTCTTGGCGAATCCTGCTGCCAGATCTCGCGACTGTCTGGGCCGCAATCGGTGCTGGAGCTGATCCGGTGCTTGAACCAATCTCTGTCTCATTCCGCGGATGGGCTGAGCGCTTAAGCCTGGAGGCGCTGAATCCAGAGCGATTGAAGGAACTATCTTTCTGGACTGACACGTTGAAGGATGCGCCGGAGCTTGTTCCCGGCCGTCAGCTCGTTCCCAGCCGCGATACAGTCGGCAAGGCTAGCCAGATTATCCTTACGTTGCCATCTGAAGTAACTGCTCCTTTGTTGAACCACGTTGCAAGCACATTTCATGCGCGAATCAATGACGTGCTGCTTACCGGGCTCGTTCTGAGCATTCTGAAATGGCAACGTCTTCACTCCAGCAATAACACGTCCGTTTTGATTGATCTGGAGGGCCACGGCAGGGAAGGGATTTTTGAAGGCATTGATCTTTCACGTACTGTGGGATTTTTCACCAGCATGTTTCCTGTGCATCTCAACCCGGGTCCACTGGAGCTTGAGGAAGCCTGGGCAGGAGGAAAGGCGCTGGGAAGTGCGCTCAAGGCAATCAAAGAACAGCTTCGCTCGGTTCCCGACAATGGGATTGGGTACGGATTATTGCGTTATTTGAATCCTGAAACCGCGTCGGTATTATCCGGGCTGACCAAGTCTCAAATAGATTTCAACTATCTGGGACGTTTCCCGGTGGCGGAAACCACAGATTGGTCGTCTTCGGCTTCTATCAGTGGAGGCCTTGATCCTGAAATGGCCTTCCACCATCCGTTGGAAATTGATTCCATGGTACTGGACCGCGCTACGGGTCCCGAGTTGACAGCCCTTTGGACTTGGATGCCGGGAATCGTTTCAGAACAGGACGTTCATTTCATAGCAGAAGGCTGGTTCCACATGCTGGAAGCGCTCGTCCAGCATAGCGAACAACCCGGAGCGGGAGGTTTCACGCCCTCTGACCTGCCCCTGGTTTCTCTCACCCAATCTGAAATTGACCGGCTTGAAGGCGAATATGGAGAGATCGAAGACGTATTGCCGCTCTCGCCGGTGCAGGAGGGAATGCTTTTCCATGCTTTTTATGATGCCAGTGGGCCGGATGTTTACAACGTCGAGATTGCCCTGGCGCTGGAGGGGCAACTCGATGAAAGATCGATTGAGGGCGCAGCGAAGGCCTTGTTGTCTCGCCACAAGAATTTATGCGTAGCTTTCAAGTACAAAGATCTGGAACGGCCGGTGCAAATCATACCAAAAGATGTTTCTGTGCCCTGGAACCGACTGGATCTTTCTTCGCTTGCGCCGCCGGAACGGGAACGGAACTGGGCTGAGCTTGTGGAACGCGAGCGTCTGGCCCGTTTCAATCCAAGCGTCTCGCCACTATTTCGGTTTCATTTGGTCCGCTGTGCGCCGGAAGAATTTCGCCTGCTGATTATCACCCATCACATCCTGATCGACGGATGGTCTGTGCCATTAATGATTCAGGAGTTGCAGCAAATTTATGAGCATCATGGCAGCGCTGCTGCTTTGCCGCGAGTCACGGCCTTCCGGGACTATTTGACGTGGCTCTCCAGGCGTGATCGCAGCACAGCCGAGGCGGCCTGGCAAGAAGCGCTGGCCGGGTTGCAAGAAGGCACACGGATCAGCCCGCTGGCGTCTCTTGGCGATCCAAAGATGCCTGAAAAGATTATTGTTGAACTCGATGAAGGGATCACCCAACGTCTCACAACCCAGGCACGCGCCCGCAATCTGACCCTCAACAATATAGTCCAGGGCGCATGGGCTGTTCTGCTGTCCCGGCATACCGGTCAAGAGGATGTGGTGTTTGGCAGCACCGTTGCAGGACGCGCGCCGGAAATCGCTGGCGTTGAAAATATGGTCGGACTTTTGATCAATACTGTGCCGACGCGTGTGAGGCTGCGTTCCGCCGATTCTTTCAATGAACTTGTCACTCGTTTGAATCAGGAACAATCTCGCCTTCTTCCTCATCAGTATCTTGGGTTGACCAAAATTCAGCGCCTCACCAAGCTCAACGAATTATTTGACACTCTGGTGGTCTTTGAAAACTTCCCAAGAGGCGAGGAAGGAGTTGCAGAGCCGGGAAGGGTGCGGTTCACAATGTTGGATCTTAACGACGCCGCACACTACCCATTGACCTTAATCGTTGGACCAGGCCGGCGGCTGGGTATGTACTTCAGTTATCACCCGGACCACTTCAGCCTTAATTTCATAGAGACTCTGAGTCAGCGCTTTGTGCGCCTTCTGACGGCCTATGCCACCGCTCCTGATCAACCTGTGAACTTCATAGATTTGCTGGATGAACCGGAACGCCGGCAGATTGTGGTCGACTTCAACCAGTCATACACAAAGTATCCTCGCAGCAGAACCATGATGGAGTTGTTCGCCGAGCAGGTCCAACGCCGCGGTGAAGAAGTAGCCGTGATCTGCGATCAGGAGCGCATCAGCTATAGCGAACTGGATCGCCGCTCCAACCAACTGGCACGTTATTTGAAGAATCTGGGCGTAGGTCCAGAAAAGCTGGTGGGCATCAGCGTTGAAAGATCCATCGACATGGTGCTCGCGATGGTTGGGATTCTCAAAGCCGGAGGGGCCTATGTCCCGATCGATCCCGCATATCCATCGGATCGGTTCCGGTTCATGGCGGAGGACTCAAATATTGGAGTTTTGCTGACACAAAGACGGCTAGTCCATCGTATTCCACAACTGAAAGCGAAAGTGGTTTGCCTTGATCGTGATTGGGATGAAATGGCGCAGCAGAGCGGCCAAGGTCTCAAGACCAGGGTTATGCCGGAAAATCTTGCCTATGTGATTTATACATCCGGCTCAACCGGGCTTCCAAAAGCCGTGGCGATAAGCCATCGCAGCATGATTCGCTTGCTGCGTGACACCAACTACATCAAATTTAAGGGCGATGAGGTAGTCGCCCAAACCGTCAATATGTCCTTTGATCCCAGCACCTTTGAAGTATGGGGAGCACTGTTGAATGGGTGCCGACTGGTGATCATGAGCAACGAAGTGCTGCTTGACATAGAGAGATTTGCGGCAGAGATCGTGGACAAGGGCGTGCAAGTTATGTTTCTGGCAACCGCTTTGTTTAATGAGGTGGGGCGGCTGAAACCCGCTATGTTCAATTCGCTAAAGCACCTGCTGTTTGGAGGGGAAGCTGTTTATCCCCTGACCGTGGCGGACGTGCTTGAGCATGGAGGACCGGAGCGGCTTGTGAATGCCTACGGGCCTGCCGAATGCACCACATTTAGCGGCTGGTACCTTGTAAGAGAAGTGGCCAGAGACGCGCCAAGTGTGCCTATCGGCAAGCCAGTCGCAAATACCCAGCTCTATGTGCTGGATCAAAACATGAATCTTGAGCCTGTCGGAGTCATGGGGCAATTGTACATTGGCGGCGAAGGCCTCGCGCGAGGTTACTGGGGAAGGCCAGACTTAACAGCCGAGAGATTTGTTCCCGATCCCTATGGTCCACCGGGAGGACGTCTTTATAGGAGCGGTGATCTTGCCCGTTGGATGAAAGATGGCAATCTGGAATTTTTTGGTCGCGGAGACAGTCAGATTAAGATACGCGGCTTCCGCGTGGAGCTGGGCGAGATTGAGGTAGCACTGTTACAACATGCCAAAGTACGGAATTGTGCCGTGCTGATGAAGACCGGCAGTAGTGGCAAGCAACTGGTGGCCTACGTCTCTGGCGAAACGAATGCCGACGAGCTAAAGAATTACTTAAGAGCCAAGCTGCCAGAATACATGGTGCCGAATGTCTATGTAATGCTATCGGAGCTGCCGCTTAGTACAAACGGCAAGGTGGATCGCAGAGCTCTTCCGGAGCTGGAAGACAGAGTGCACCAGGACATCAAGGAAGACGCTCTGGAGCCGATGAGTGCTGTTGAGGAGTTGCTGGCAGATGTTTGGAGGGATGTGCTGGGAGTTGCACGTGTCTCTATGCACTCCAATTTTTACGAATTAGGCGGAGATTCTCTACTGGCGCTCCGTCTGGTATCGCGACTCAATGACTATTTTCAGATGGAGCTGTCCGTGCGAGTGCTTCTTGAATACCCGGTGCTGCTGGACTTTGCACAGAGGTTGCGTTCCCTGTCGGCACGCCCTGTCCAGGAAATGGAAAAAATAGCCAGGATCGGGCTCATGGTCCGCCGGATGACGGCTGAGGAACGCAAAGCCGCGCTTACCATGCAATGAATGTCATTTTGAGTCGAGGATTTCGTGGCAGAACCCATAAATAAATCCGGCAGTGTGCTAAGCAAACCAGAGAGACAGCAGATTTTGTGCGAGTGGAACCGGACACAAGCGGAATATCCAAAAGATGTTTGCATTCACGAGCTGTTCGAGGCACAGGTGAAGCGGACGCCGAAGGCCACTGCCGTAGTTTTTGGAGATGAGAAGGTCAGCTATGCCGAGTTGAACCGCCGCGCGAATCGGTGGGCGCATTATCTGCATGCGAAAGAAGTTAAGCCCGAGCAACGAGTCGGGATCTGTACGGAGCGCGGTCTGGAGATGGTCGTGGGGCTGCTGGCAGTCCTGAAAGCCGGAGGAGCTTATGTGCCACTGGACCCAAATTATCCGGAAGAGCGGCTGCAGTACATGGTGAAGGTCAGCGAGCCAGTTCTACTGCTCGCACAAACAAGTACGGCAGATCTGGTGACAAGAATTAGCCATGGGATCAGGTTGATTGAATTAGATGGAGAGGCTGAGAGCAAAGGAGAGGCTGAGACAAATCTGGAGCGAGCGAATATTGGGCTTACTCCCGAGAATCTCGCGTATGTCATCTACACCTCCGGTTCAACGGGTGTGCCCAAAGGCGTCATGCTGGCGCATCGCAACACGGCCAACCTGATCTTCTGGGCGCACCAGGCTTTCAGCGCAGATGCTTTGGCACGAACATTGTTTTCCAGCTCCTTTAGCTTTGATCTGGCGGTCTATGAGTGCTTTGTCCCGTTGACAAGCGGAGGCAGCATCCTCGTCGTCGCGAATGCGCTCGATTTGGCGGGAGCACAGATGGATGTAACTCTTGTCAACACCGTGCCATCTGTCATGAAGACTTTGCTCGAAGAAAAGGCACTTCAGCGGGAAGTACAAGTTGTCAACGTCGCCGGGGAACCCTTGAAGCGCGAGTTGGTGGAAAAGATTTTTGCCGATACTGAAGTGAAGCAGGTGTGCAACCTGTACGGACCAACCGAGACCACGACATACTCAACGTGGGTGAAGATTAAGCGGGAAGATGGATTTGCAGCGCATATCGGGCGGCCGATCGCGAACACTCGTGTATACATCCTGGATAAGAAGATGGATTCAGTACACGTAGGAGTGGCGGGCGAAATTTACATTGCAGGAGCCGGGGTAGCACGGGGATACCTAAATCGTGGTGATCTGACTGCGGAACGCTTCTTGCCCGACCCCTATACGGGCCAGGCAGGTGCACGAATGTACAAAACCGGCGATGTCGGAAGATGGCTGGACGACGGGAACCTGGAATTTCTGGGGCGGAATGATGACCAGGTTAAGATCCGCGGTTTCCGCATTGAGCTTGGAGAAATCGAGGCGCAACTGCAGGAACATCCGGCTGTGAAGGAAGCTGTATTAGTTGCACGAGAAGATACGCCGGGAGAAAAGCGTCTGGTGGCTTATTACGTAATGGATGGCGCCTCTCGCAGGACAAGAGAAGCATTGAAGGTTGAGCGGATCAGTGAATGGGCCACGACATTCGATGCAGTCTGCAATGAATGGACGCCTGTCACAGAACCTACGTTCAATACTGCTGGCTGGAACAGCACTTATACGGGGCAGCCATTTCCAGCAGAAGAAATGCGCGAGTGGCTGGATAGCACGGTCGATCGCATCAAAGCGCTGCAACCTTCGCGGGTTTATGAAATCGGTTGCGGCACGGGTTTGTTGTTGTTCCGCATTGCGCCTGAATGCATTTTGTACCATGGAACGGACATATCCGTAACGGAGCTGGATTTTGTTCGTAGGCACTTGCAGCGTCCTGAAACGGACATGCTCCCGGTTGTGCTGGAGTGTAAAGCCGCGCATGAGTTCGACAGCATCCAGGAGCAGGAACCCTTTGACTTGGTGTTGATGAACTCAGTGGTTCAGCATTTTCCCGACCTCGATTATCTGGTGACAGTTACGACGGGCGCGGTTAAGGCTGTGGGAATCGGTGGCGCGGTGTTCATAGGAGATGTGTGGAATTATCGATTGTTGGAGACCTTCCAAACCGCACTGGAGCTCTATAACGCGCCTGATTCCCTGACCTGTGATGCTTTATGGCGCCGTGTACAAAAAAACCTTCAGCAAGAAGACCACTTGCTTGTCGATCCAGATTTTTTCACCACATTACCGCAGCGGCTGCCACAGATCAGCCGGGTGCAAATTAATTTAAAGCGTGGTCAAGCTCGCAATGAGCTCACAAGCTTCCGCTATGATGTCGTGCTCCATGTGGGCAAGCCTGTTCCGCTGCTGGAGTGTACTTGGATCGATTGGAGCGACAAAGAGTTAAATCTGGAGCGACTGCGCGAGATGTTAGCTCAGAACCAGCCCGAGGTGTTGGGGGTGGCAGGCATTCCCAACCATCGCATCCAGCGCGATGTCACCGCCCATCAAATACTTCGTTCCAGTCGTCCCCCGGCTACCATAGGCGAACTGCGCCGTCGGTTGGGGCCTGAACAGCAGTACGCGATAGAGTTGGAAGAGATTTGGGCGTTGGAAAAGGATCTGCCTTATAGCATCGAAGTCCGCTGGTCTCAAAAAAGCGCGCAACTCTGTGATGTGCTGTTCCGCAGGCGTGAGAAGAGTTGTATCAAGCAAGCCGGGAGGGTGAGCTTTCCCGGAGAGGCTGAGCGCTTAGGACGTTCGCAAACTTACTCCAATGACCCCTTGAAGCCGAGGCTGGCTGAAGGCCTTGTGCCCGAACTTCGTCACTGGCTTGAAGCAAAACTCCCGCAGTATATGGTGCCGGCGGTATACGTGCAGATGGGCAAGATGCCTTTAACGGCGAACGGGAAACTCGACCGCAAGGCATTGCCGCCCCCGGGAGCAGATGCGTGTTCGGCCAAGGCGTACGAAGCTCCACAGGGGGAGATGGAGAAGGCGGTGGCGGAGATATGGGCCGAACTGCTCCAAATAAAGCAAATCGGGCGTCACGACCATTTTTTCCTCCTAGGTGGACACTCACTGTTGGCCGCGCGACTGGCCGCGCGCATCCGCCAAAGATTGGCCGTGGCCATCACAATTACCGACGTGTTCGCGCATCCAGTGCTGGCCGACCTCACATTGAGTCTGAAAGGGGCGTCGCAAGCCAAGCTGCCGGCAATTGCGCGTGCCGAACGGGGACAACAGCTACCAGTGTCGTTTGCGCAGCAGCGGTTGTGGTTTTTGGCGCAGATGAATGAGGCAAGCCAGGCTTATCACGTTCCGATGGGCTGGCATTTGAAGGGTGATCTGCATTCTGGGGCTCTGCGGCAGACACTTGATCGGATCCTAGTGCGCCACGAGACGTTGCGGACCACTTTCGTCTCGATCGAAGGCGAACCTGGGCAGCACATTGGCTCGGCCGCAGACGCCCGGTTCCAGTTGCTCGAACACGACCTGCGCCAGCATCGGGATGCCATGGCGGAACTGAACCGTCTTCTGGCTGAAGAGGCCAACGCGCCTTTCGATTTGCAAACGGGACCGTTGATTCGCGGGCGATTGATCCGCCAAGCGGAGGATGAATACACGCTGCTCATCACCATGCACCATATTGTTTCCGACGGCTGGTCGATGAGTATCCTCTGTAATGAAGTCAACAGATTGTACAGAGTCTTCCGAAGCGGTGGCGTTGACCCCTTGCCGGAACTGGCGGTCCAGTATACGGACTATGCGGTCTGGGAACGGCAATGGCTGGAAGGAGACGTATTGCAGCAGCAATGCGACTACTGGAAACACACGCTTCAGGACGCGCCGGTGCTGCTTGAATTACCCACGGACCACGCCCGACCAGCGCAGCAGGATTACAACGGGGATATTGCGAGCTTGGCGGTTGAGCCGGAAATGGCGGATAAGCTGAAAAAGCTGAGCTGGCGGCACGGGACCACCTTACATATGACTCTGCTCGCTGCCTGGGCAGCGTTGCTATCACGGTTATCAGGTGAAATGGAGGTCGTGATTGGCACGCCCGTGGCGAATCGGGAAAGACCGGAAATTGAAGGGCTCATTGGATTTTTTGTAAACACTCTGCCCTTACGGGTTGATCTCAGCGGCCAAGCCACCGTGAAGGAGTTGCTCAAGCGCGTGAAAGAAGTGGCATTGGGAGCGCAGCAGAATCACAACTTGCCGTTCGAGAAGATAGTGGAGATAGTGCGACCCGAGCGCAGTCTGGCGCACCATCCGCTGTTTCAGGTCACCTTGATCTGGCAGAACACGCCTGAAGCAACCATGATGCTTCCCGGAGTGGAAGCGAAGCTGCTGGAATCAATACCTTATCAGCCAGCCAAATTCGATTTGGCGCTTGATTTGCAAGAAACAGATGGAGCGATCGTCGGCAAGTTGGAATACGCCACTGCGTTGTTTGAGTCTGGCACCATCAGACGTTACGTCGGCTATTTCCGCAAACTGCTGGAGGGGATGGTAGCGGATGACTCACAAGTAGTGGATCGCCTGGATCTGCTCAGCGAAAGAGAACGTCATCGTGTTCTCTACGAGTGGAACGCGACGGAAGTGGAATATCCGCGAGACAAATGCGTGCACGATTTGTTCGAAGAGCAGGTGGAGAAGACGCCGGACGCGGTGGCGCTGGCGTTTGAGACCGAATTCCTCAGCTATGAGCGGCTGAACCGGCGTGCGAACCAATTGGCCCATTACTTAAGAGAGCTGGGTGTGAGGCCGGATGACCGGGTGGCGATCTGCGCGGAGCGCAGCTTCGAGATGATCATTGCGATGCTGGCGGTGCTCAAGGCCGGGGGGGCGTATGTACCACTGGATCCCGCATATCCTCCAGAGCGGCTGCGCTTCATGATCGAAGACTCTGCGCCCGCCGCGCTGCTCACGGCAAGCCATCTCGAAAAGCTATTTGTCGGCATCGAAGACAGTCTGCCGATTCTTGATCTGACATCAGAAACTCCACCGTGGCAGGAGCATCCTGAGAGCAACCCAGCTCGGGATGCCGTCGGACTGGGTCCGCAGCACCTTGCCTATCTCATCTACACTTCGGGATCCACAGGAACGCCGAAGGGCGTATTGATCGAGCATAAGGGATTGTGCAATCTGACCGTGGTGCATCGGAGTTGCCTGGCTATTGATGCAAATAGCCGAATCCTGCAGTTTGCATCGTTCAGCTTCGACGCTTCCGTTTGGGAGACGGTGATGGCGTTGTGCCATGGGGCGGCGTTGTGTTTTTGGAGGGAGCAAGTGCTGGCTGGCGATGTCTTGGCACGGGCGACAGCGTATCACGCCATCACGCACGCAACATTGCCGCCTGCTGCGCTGGGATCGCTGTCAGAACAAACTGTTTTTGATAGTGTTCGCGTTCTTGTGGCTGCGGGAGAGGCATTGGCAGGTTCGCTGTCCAGAAAGTGGAGTCATGGCCGTCAACTGATTAACGCGTATGGGCCAACTGAGACGACAGTGTGTGCAACACTCCATAATTGCCATGCTGAGGAATCCGGCAACCCGCCTATTGGGCGTCCGATCGCGAACACGCGAATCTACATCTTGGACAGAGCGGGGGAACTGGCACCCGTGGGAGCGGTGGGAGAGTTGTATATCGGAGGAGCGGGAGTGGCCCGGGGATATTTGCACCTGCCGGAGTTGACGGCGAAGCGATTCGTGCCCGATCCCTATGCGACGCAACCGGGTGCACGCATGTATAAGACCGGGGACCTGGGAAGATGGCGGTCAGATGGGAACATAGAATTTATCGGACGTAATGATGATCAGGTCAAGATCCGTGGATTTCGTATTGAACTTGGGGAGATTGCGGCGCGACTACTCGAACATCCGGCAGTTGAAGACGCGGTAGTGATCGCGCTGGAAAACGCGCCCGGTGAAAAGAGCCTGGTAGCTTACTATTCCCGTTCAGATGGTCATGATGTTCCCGATCAGGAAGCTCTGCTCCGTGATCTGCGCTCGTTTCTCTGCGAGCGTTTGCCGGAGTATATGGTACCGGCAGCATATGTGCCGCTGGAGTCCATTCCCTTGACGCCAAATGGCAAGCTGGATCGTAAGGCTTTGCCACGTCCCCAAGCGGATTCGTATGGCGCCCATCGCTATGTCCCACCGCAGGGCGATCTGGAGACTGCGTTAGCAGCAATCTGGGCGGAGGTGCTCAAAATTGAGCGTGTGGGTCGCCACGACGACTTTTTCGAGTTGGGCGGACAGTCTTTGCTCGCCCTTCGCGTACTGTTTCGGGTAAACGATTGCTTCCAGATGGGACTATCCGTCCGGACGCTTCTCGAACATTCGGTTCTGATGGAATTTGCGCAGAAGCTGTGTACCATTTCCGGACGTAGACGGCAGGAGTTGGAAAAAATCGCAACAATCTGGCTTAAGGTTCGTAGGATGACTGCTGAACAACTCAAAGCTGCTCTTGCCGTTCATTGAACTCTACAATGCTGTGAAATGCCGGCATCTCCGGCGACAACCCCGCTCTGAATGTTCGCTATACTGCTGTATTTGATCTGATTCTCTATGAACTTGCGTGATCCACAAGCCGGAGGCCAATGATGCTCAGTCTTGGACAGAATTTCCGATTTGCGTTTCGCAGATTGAAAAATAATCCCGGATTTACGGCTGTCGCTGTGCTGACACTGGCTTTGGGAATCGGAGCAAATAGCGCCATGTTCAGCATCGTGAACGCCGTCCTGCTTCGTCCTCTTCCGTATCGTGATCCGCAAAGACTCGTGCTTCTTTCTGAGCATTGGCCTCAGTTTCCCAGGCTGTCCCTCTCCTATTTGAATTTTAAGGACTGGCGCGACCAGAGCCACTCCTTTGAAGCTGTGGGAGCGGTGCGCAACAGCGTCATGACTATGACGGGAGGCGCCGAGGCTGAACGGCTGCCGTCTCAAAATGTCACAGCCAACCTTTTTGAGGTGTTAGGGGTCAAGCCGGAATTGGGTCGAGCCTTCTCTGAATCGGATGATAAGGCGGGTGCGGCGCCTGTGGCACTGATCAGTCATTCTCTCTGGGAAACGCGGTTTTCATCCTCTCGTGCTGTGCTCGGCCAGACCATTACTCTGGATAATCAGAATTACTCAATAATCGGCGTCATGCCGCCGGGGTTCGAAATCCTTCAACAGGCCCCAGATGTTATTCTGCCATTCGAACCCTGGGCCAGAACATTGCCGGATGATCGTAGCTGGCATCCGGGGATTTTGCCCATAGCCCGCTTGAAGCCGGGTGTTTCCCTTGAGCAAGCCCGCTCCGAGATAGCCGTAATTGCTAAACGGCTTGAGGCGCAATATCCGGAAACCAATACGAATGTGTCGTCGCTGGTCGATCCCATGCTGGATCAGATTGTGCAGAATGTGCACAGTGCGCTTTGGATCCTAATCGGCGCAGTGGGAGTTGTGCTGCTGATTGCCTGCGCCAATGTGGCGAACCTTCTGCTTGTCCGGGCCACCGGCAGACGACGCGAGATGGCGGTGTGTATCGCTCTGGGTGGCCGGCGCGCCGATATCATTCGTCAACTATTAGCGGAGAGTATTCTGGTAGCGGCTGCCGGCGGCGGCTTGGGACTTGCGCTCGCTTGGGCCGCAGTGCCTGTTTTTGTGCGCCTAGCGGGAAGCAGCCTTCCTCGCAGTAACAGTATTTCTATTGATCCCTGGGTTCTGGGCTTTACTGCCTTGGTTGCATTGCTTGCCGGCATTCTGTTCGGTCTGGCCCCCGCGCGCCATACATGGAACATTGATCTGCGTGAAACTCTGAGTGAGAGCAACCGTGGCGGGGCGGCGCGCTCCGTTTTGCGGACACGCGCGGCACTCGTGGTATCTGAGATCGCCTTAGCTATGTTGCTGCTGGTCGGGGCCGGTCTTCTATTCAAGAGCTTCGGGCGCCTCTCCCAAGTTTCTCCGGGATTCAGTACCGATCACATTCTGATTGCGAATATTGTGCGTTCACCCACTGCCTATGCGGATCGCAATGTGCGGTTGGGCTTTTTTGACCGTCTTTTTGAACGGGTCTCAGCTCTGCCTGGTGTGCGCTCCGTTGGGGCTGTGTCATATCTGCCTGTAACGGGCACCGGCTCGGCCCTGCACTTTAATATTCAAGGTCGACCTCCCCGTTCTCCTCAGGAATACACCATTGCGGGATATCGTACCGTCAGCGCCGGTTACCTGAAAACCCTGCACGTACCGCTCATCGCGGGCCGATGGGTGGAAGCTCGCGACCGTGAAGGAGCTCCGGCAGTAGCCGTGATCAATTCCAGCTTTGCCCGAACATATTTTCCCAACCAGTCACCGCTCGGACAGCATATACAGATTGGAGCCACACCGGATGCCAGTGTCCCGTGGATGGAGATTGTTGGGGTAGTTGCGGACGTAAAGCAGTCTCTGGCCAGCGAATCTTCCGCAGAGATGTACGTCCCTTATCGGCAGGCGGATCAGGTGCTTCCAGTTTTAACGCTGTCTCTGGTTGTGCGTACCACGGGCGATCCTTTAGCGCTTACCAATTCAATACGATCAGTGGTGCATGATATCGATCCTAATCAGCCGATTACTGGAATCCGCACTATGGAAGAGAACGTCACTCAGTCCATTTCCGGGCCACGATTCCACACGATTCTACTTGGGGTTTTTGCCGCTATCGCTCTGGTGCTGGCAGTAGTTGGGATTTTTGGTGTCATGGCGTACTCGGTAGCCCAGCGCACACGAGAACTGGGACTGCGAATGGCACTGGGATCATCACGCGCACGAGTCCTTCAATTGGTGCTGGCTCATGGTGTGCGCCTCACGTTAGTTGGCATCGTCATCGGACTGGCGGCCACTTTGCTTCTCACTCGGTATGTGTCCAGCCTGTTATTCAACGTCCCTACCTACGATCCTATGACATTGGTGGGTGTGGCTGCGGTATTGATTGTCATTTCACTCTGTGCCTGTTACATTCCAGCCCGTCGCGCCACGTTGGTGGACCCAATTGTGGCCCTGAGGGAAGAGTAACAGGACAAGGCGGAATTCTTTGGCGCATGCAACTGTCTTAATTGTCGGCAGCGGATCTTTGGCGCGGGCCATCTCCTATTCTTTAGCCCTGTTGCTAGCTCGGCCCCATCGCGTGATAGTTTGTGCCCGGTCCACGAAACAGTTGCACGACATTATTTATGTCTCCCGCGCAAAAGCTGCGAGTGTGCAATCTCAGGTCAAGTTCGAGTCCGTCGAATTCGACGCAGAAACGGATGATGCTGGGAGAATACTCTCGTCGTTTCAACCAGATGTGGTAGTTAACTGTGCTTCCTATTACTCCCCCTGGGAAGGTATTTACCAGCCTTCATTATGGACGCAATTGCTCCAGAGTGCAGGCTTGGGTTTTACATTGCCATTGCAGGCAGCTTTCGCAATCAAATTTGCTACGAGCGTGGCCCGGCATTCGCGGCCCGTTATTTTTATAAATGGCTGCTACCCTGATGCCGTAAATCCGTTGCTGCGCGCATTGGACCTTCCCATTTTTTGCGGCGTGGGCAACATTGCTCTTTTGGCGGCGACATTGCGAGCCTCGCTTGATCTTTCGCCCCAGCAGCGTTTGCAGGTCTTGGCCCATCATTTGCATTTATACACGCCAGCACCTGGAGTGGAGGAAGCTCAGGTCTGGGTTGATGGGAAACGCTGTGAGAATGTCACCAGTTTGCTTGTTAGCCAGCGGACAAGCACTGGTCTGGAGGTCAACAAAGCGATCGGGTGTACAGCTGCTGTATTATTGCGCGACATCATCGATGGACACGAGGTGGAAACCCACGTGCCCGGCCCGTTTGGCCTTCCTGGAGGATATCCGGTGCGGCTAGAGGGTCCGCGCCTGCAACTGAATTTGCCTGCCGGTGTTTCAGAATGCGAGGCAATTGCATGGAATGAAAGAATTGCTGTTGCCGATGGCGTAAGAATACTTCCCAACGGATATGTGGAGTTCGGAGAAAAGACAAAGCATGCGTTCAGGGAATATCTGCCCCGAATAGCCGAAGGATTCCGCGCCAGCGAAATAGATGGAGTGACACAATCCATGCTAGAACTCCGGGCCCGGCTGGCCAGCGAGAAGCCTCAACCGATTGAGGCTTACAGTCATAGTTGAGGACTGGAGCCGCCATCGCCATGGGTAGCTGTGCACGCTGCATTCTGATAAATTTCCAAGAGGATCATCAAGGCGCTGATATACCCTCAAAGATTAATGCAGGAGAATCTCCTTTTCTCCGTAAAGGCGCTCAGCCGTAATGCCGCGACCGCGGCAATATTCGAGCAAACGATTAGATTCGACAATCGGCCTGGATTGCTCGTTGTATTTGATGCTCATCACATAGTTGAGCCAGGGCTCCTGGCCCATTGCATAGACGTACGTTTCTTTGCATCGAAACTCGTCCACGATGCTCCTGGCTTGTTCGAAATTCGAGCCCGCAAGACGTCTGGATTCGTCCATCCTGCGATCAAGCCGACGCGTCAGCAGAGGGCCATAGATCCAACTTAAAGGAGCTCCGTCGCACTCCATACCGAGGAAAACCGCATCTACATCACCCAACTCCCGGTGGAGGTGCTCGTAAAGTTTGGGTTCGATATTGCAGGAATCTGCCGCGAATAACAATGAGTGAGGTCCCACTTTGACCAAATATGCGAGTTTGGTGTGGATGTTCAAGTCAGCGTGCTCTCCGAGAAAGGGCAAACCCGTGATCGAGCCCTTTTCTATGGATATTTGTTGCAGCTGATCCAGACCAATGACGTTGGTGAACCCTGCATTTTTCAGCACCAGCTCCAGTGAAGGATCCTGCAATGTTCCTCCAGAATTGCGAGGAACCACGATCGTTTTCACTTTGTCGCGAATCTGCAGAAGCGTTTCAAAAAGTATGTGGTCCTGATGATTGTGAGTGATCATCACGTAATCAATGGATGGCGGCAGATCCAGGTATGTATAGCGGGATATGTCACTCTCGTATGTATAGCTCAGGACGGGGTCGAACATCATACTGACGCCGCCGGCCTCAATTAGAATGCAGGCGTGCCCGAAATAGCGCCACCTGACCCCCGAACCCTCATATGGTACATAGGTCGGTGGCGGCGTTTCGGTCAGTAATGAACGCAGCAAGGCGCGTTCCCTGGAATCGCCATTCAGTCCGGTTATTTCCGCGATTTCGTCAAAAGCTTTGGGCTCAGATTTCAGTCGGAAAAGCTGATCTACACGTTGATCGTCAAAAGGAATGCGCAGGTGCAGCGAATCTTCATTTTCCAGGCGAGGCGTGCTGAGTGCGAATGGACGGTCATCCCCCTTGGTGAGTGACAACATCAAACTCTGAGCTGCCCGGTCATAGTACGGGGACCGGTACAAGAGAGGCTCGATCAGCTTGAACGAGGGGTAATTGTTGAGATCATAGACGAGTTCAACATATCCTTTGAGAATTGGCGGCACGTCCGCATAGAGCGGCTGCAAACTGTAGCCCTTCGCTTTCATTTGCAAGCATGCATCCAGATCGTCCAAAGCTTTCGATAACTCCAGCATCTGCGATCGCTTTTGCATTGTCTGTGCCCGCAGGCTCCTAATTTCGTCAACACGCTTGCCGTCATAATCAATAAAGGGGCCTCCCAGCATCCGGGGGTTTTTTACTGCCGCTGCATGAACCTCAGGAGAAGCAATGTAGGAATCCATGATCTTGAAATGCCGCCCCGTGATATTGCGCGCCGCCGTTGCCGGTGAAAGAAGATGGGACCAGGCGTACCATTGATCCACGAGAGGCTCGACTTGCACATTTTCTCTCAGATATAGTTTATTTCCCTCCATCGAATCCCTCCCTGATAATGTGGTGACAGGCGCCAACGCAGCAGAACGGTCATCCATTTCTCGCATGCTCTGATCTCATCGTAGCTGGATCTCCGGTCCGCGCACCTTACATAACCTTAATGATAAATGTCCCCACTATGCTTTGTGGCGTGGAGATAGGGAATGGCTTCCGCTGCTTGGAAGAGAATTGGGTTGGCCTCAGTTGCCAGAGCTCGTCATTTGAAAGGATCAGTTCATCGGCAGCGTTGTCCAACTCCAATCGAAGTTCTGCAAGTGCAGATGTTCCTTGCGAACGATGAAGAGGTTCATACCGATCAAGCCATGGGGAACGACTGATATGTCTGGGCTATAAGGGCCGGCTGCCGTCTGAATACGGTTCAGTTGCGTTAGATCCGGAGATGCCAGTAACGGTACGTCACCCCCATTAGTCCAATGGACTGAAGTTGCATCACTACCTCGATGACGTCTGTGTTCCCCTTCAGTTGTCTCAGACCGAGCAACTGGCCATGCAGACGGGCTCCGGCGGGTGCCAACTCCCGGCCGTTATTGCCACGGATCGGCGATAGCAGGACAGCTTCTATCGCGTCGCCAACTGCGGCGGTGTCAGAGTCAATCGGGGTGACGATGCGGACGCGGAAGTGCAACCCGGCAGGCAAGCGCTTTTGACTAGCTAACTCTTGGCTTTTGAAGATGATGGTTGCCGACTCGAATATCGAAGTTAGAAAAGGACCGAAATCGCCGCTACTGAGCGGCCCTCCTTCGGCAAATTGCTCCAGCGTATGGCCGCCGAACCGCGGCGCGCCTACCCAGGAATAAACATTCTTACCCTCAAGAATGGCCACTTCTAAACGCACGCGGTCCCAACTGCGAAGCACGAGTTTGCCGGTTTGATTTTTCTGGTCGTCCAGGATAAGGGTAGCGGGGGCTCGCTTATTCGCGGGCGGACGAAAGTATTTCCGGTTGATGGTCTGCTGGCAGGTGTACCGGGGCATCCGCGCCAGTTCCGCCAGCAGCCGTTCACGAGTACGGCGCAACACAGCATCAGCGTTGGCAGGCTCCTGTCCGGTGGCGACCAGAACGAAAGCCAACATGAGCATTAGAACGGTCAACCAAGAATGTCGCACCGTAACCGACGGGATCGAAAAGCGTGCCATTTTTGATTTTCCCGCTCTTTGAGCTGAGGCGATTCTTTTGTGCAAGCGTGCGAAATGTCCCAACAAATTCAAGACCGTGTTTATCCGCAGACCACGTCTAATCCCACGAATACAGCCGCAAGAACGACTTAAAGCGATGGTCATCCTCAAAGGTTTTTTTGATAATACGCCCCCTTATCCGCGAAGGTAACAAGTTACTCCATTTCCGACGTAAGGCGCGTACGCTCTGAGCCTTTGAAGCGAACTGCTCGCGATCACCGACCTCCAGGGAAGTGTTTTGCCCTTCCCGGCAACACTGGTAAAATTATTACAGTTGGTTCCTTCGCACGTGGGGCTATAGCTCAGCTGGGAGAGCGCATCGTTCGCAACGATGAGGTCGTCGGTTCGATCCCGACTAGCTCCACCAAATTCAAGCTTCCTGTTCAACATCTTTCTTTTGGTTCGCCGCCAATTTGTTGTGGTGTCGTTGCGTACCGCCGAATCCACCTTCTGAGACGCTGTCCGCGGCCTATTCAAAACTCCTGCAGATGAAGCTATTCCTTAGATCGGATTTATAGAGTTCGCGTAACAAAAAAATGGCGTCGGCCAACCCCGCGCGGATTGGCAGACGCCTTCCAGGAGCGCCCGTGCCGAAAGCTGACAGCACGAGCAAGTTGGCTTTCATTCACGCGCGTGAGCTGCGGGGCTCAACGCTGCGTGAATGAAGAGCCTGCGTTTAGGGCAACGCAATGTGTTACGGCGCCACACGCGACGCAATCAGCGTGTACGAGGTGCCGTCAAAGAACAGCAAGCCTCGGATGCGGACGCTCGCATTATTGGCGAGGCTTACGCCTTCGTTGCGGGCGTTTCCGGCCTGCACCGCGATCGTAGTCTGGCCTGTCAGGGACGCAAATGCTGAAGTCGCGTCCAACTGCAGGGTGAAGTTGCTGCCACTCAGGCTGGTCACCGTTCCTTCAAATCCCTGTTCCAGCAACTTGATCTTGCTTGCGTTGACAGAAGTGTTGGTATCGGTGGATTCGTTCTCGCTGTCTACCTCAACGCGCTGTGCCAGGCCGATGGTTGTTACATCGAAGGCCGGGAAGCTTCCGTTGATATTGCTGTGGACCTTGAACTGCGTACTGGACGTGATCGGCACGTTGACGGTTGTGGCCGTCGCCGGAGCATTGGCCGCAGAGGTCGCAGAGACCTGCTGGGTTGTAATGGTAATGGAAGTAGCTGCATTGGCAGCGCTCGGGCAGGCAGTGGCCACTGCGCAACCCACTGCTGTGATTAGACCTTCTGCATTTTCGCCGTCGGCATCTTCAGTCTCGGATTCCACCTTCTTCGCCAGGATAGAACCATCCGGCTGGGTCGCCGCGTCAACGGAAACGATCATGCCCGTTGCCAGGTTGCTGAAGCTGTTAATGCCGTCTTCGTACTGAGTGTTGGCGTCCGTGTTGATGGTGATAGCCTGAGCTGTCTGCGAGGGCTGAATAGTGAACTGGGGCGAAGTCAAATTTGTGATCGTGCCTCGCAGATCATCCATTTCGCCGTTATGCTCGTCTTCGCCTGCTTCGCCTGCCGGAACTGTGGATGTAGTGACGTTGAACGTCGGGGTTACCGTTGCATTCGCTCCGTTGATGGTGACGGAAGAAGCTAAGTCCATATCAAAGTTGATCACAGATGCACCCGATCCAATGGTGACGGACGGGTTGAAAGTCACATTCACCGTTGAAGATGAAAGTGCCGCGTTCAACTTGGTGACAGCTTTCGTCGTCGGATCAACGATGACGATTTCAGGATTCGATACGGTCAGTGAGGCGCCGGTGTAAGTGCCGTTAGGGATTGTCGCCAGTGATAGCGGCTCGAAGTTCGCCAAATCGTGCGTCAGTTCGATTTCGGTGGGCTTGGGCAGGACGCTGGGGTTGCTGCCGCCGTTCAGAGTCACCGCATTGATCGTCAACTCAAAAGCAATAATCTGATCATTGGGTGCGTCGCCAAAATTGATGACAGTACCGGCCGTATTGGCAGTCGAAATGTTGTTGTTGCCGCTAGCGCAACCCGTGGTCACCAGCAGGCACGCCAGCGCGATAAAGATGATCGCGCCAAACAAGGCGTTCGTGTGCGGCCTGAGTGTTGTTTTATCTTTGGATACCATAACCATTGTTGTCCCCCTTCAAGTGCCTTCGTGCAAACCGAGGTGTTCCTCGTGCTCATGAAACCTCTCTGCCCAGACGCAAGCGAAAAAACTGGAATACGTCGCGGGCAGAAACGGAAGCTGACTCCGCAGTGTTGCTGACCAACTCAGCCAGACGGAAAAGGCTGCGGCTGCCACAGACCGAACAGACTTCGCCGGAGTCGGCAGATATGAACTCGCAGTCCTTGCACAGGACCGCATCACGCAACGGCAGAAAACTTGTCTTGTTCGGAATGTTCAGAGTGCATTTCATTTTCTGCACCTCCGCAAGTCCGGCTTTGCCAATCAAGGGCATTGCTCTCATGGACCGCTATACCGGGATATAAAGCAGTTGCCATTCCATCCGTTCTCACGATGTAAGTTGTTTGTTTTCATGTGCTTGCTTTCAAGCGGTTGTAATCGCTGGGCTTTTACGGAACACATGTGTGGTGAAAGGACACAGGTGGGGAACACAGGGGAGACTGGAACTTAGTGAGGAAAAGACCTGAAGCGAGGAAAGCTGTAGAGACGCGGCATGCCGCGTCTCTACGATCTAAATTCTGAGTTTCAAATTACCGCTCTGGTGGGCGGTGACTGTCATGGCCGCCACCGTCTCCAGAGCTGCCCGAATCATGGCTGCCGGAACCGGAGCCGCTGGATGAATCGCCGCTGCCGCCGCTACTGCCACTATCACCGCTGCTTCCGCTGCTTCCGGTTCTGTCGCTATCACCGCTGGATCCACGCGAGCCACCAGCGTCATGGCGTTCATCACCACTGGAGGAGCGCAGGCGTTTAATTGGGTCGTCATCGTCATCCCGACCGTGGTGCTTGCTGTCAGATCGCCCGGGACGCTCAAGCTCAGGACGGATATCCTCGGTCCGGCGAGGCGTCTCCGGCCCAGATTCAAAGCTGACGCGGCTGGAATACCCGGCTCGAACCAGCACGGACTCACCCAGGCCCTTGGTGGAGTCAAGCTGCACCACGCCTTCATGGACGTCCACCTCTGTGATGCCGGTACGATTCACTTCCACATCGAAGACGGTGCCGCGAACGGAAATCACCGCGCTTGGGGTGCCAATCTGGAATCCAGGAGCGCCGCCGATCCGCTTTTGGATCTCTGCGCGCACGCGTCCGATAAGAAGCTGCAGGTATCGCCATGCTCCCGGTTCAGGGGTTTTCAGTATAAGGCGCGTGTTGGAGCGGACCAGCAGATCGCTGCCGTCAGAAAGTCGCAGCAGCATGCTCCCACTGTTCTCGGTGGAAATCAGCGTCTCGGCCGGCAACACCTGTCCGCGGGTCGGCGCACTCAAATTCTGTCCGGGCATTTGGATGGATAATTTGCCTCGGAAATCCGAAACGGTCGCCCCGGCAAATGGAGCGGTCATAGGCGCATTTTGTGGTTCCTGGGCCGCAGACATTAGACTGCAGAGCAGGATCCACAACATGGTTACGGTGAACTTGGTTTTCATCGAGCCACCTCACTGGCTTCCGGGACGCCTCGCGGCAGCAGGAACGTAAACGAGGTACCCGAGTTTTCATCACTGCGTACTTCCACTCGCCCGCCGTGCTGCTGGCAGATGCGGTGCACAAAGCTGAGCCCCAAACCCCAGCCAGGGATGGACTCGCTGCGCGACGAGCGGTAAAACCTTTCAAAAATCTGTTTAAGATCGGAAGCCGGAATCGCGGGGCCGCTATTATGAACAGAAAATTCCACCTCATGCCCGCGTCCAGCTACGGTCACGGTCACTTGCGAATCTTTCGCTCCATACTTGATGGCATTGCTGACCAAATTCAACAGCGCGCCAGCAATCAGGGTCTCATCGCAGATGACATGTTCTTCCCCATCCGGGCAGTTAATTTTTACTGCAACGTTGATATGCGCCGCAGCGGCGAGTGGACGGACAATCTTCTCCACGTGCTCGGCCATCGACCGTACGCTGGCGCGAGTCATGCGCAAGGGGCGCGCGCCGGCATCCAGACGCAGCACCTCAAGGTAAGTGTTGATCATCGCGACAAGACGATTGCTCTCGCGAAAAATTGTTGCCGGCGCCTCACTGCTGGCAGGTGAGCTGGGATATCGCATCAGCAGCTCAGAAAACCCCTGAATCGCGATCAGCGGGGTGCGCAGCTCGTGCGTGACAAAGCTCAAAGCTTCAGAACGCGCCTGGTCGCGCTGCTTGCGCGCGGTGATGTCTTCAGCAATCAGCATCACGGCGCCATCCTGCGCAAAAGAGGTCCACGGCAGAGGCACGGCATAGAGATGCCAAAGTTCGTCGCCCAGAGGCAGCTCGGTTTCGCCCCACGAGCCGCCGGCCTGGGTGACTGCGGCCAATTCCGACCATGCCGACTTCAGCCGGGCGAGCCCGGAGAGGTTCTCAGGCGAAGCAGATTGCTTTTCGCAGAACTTATTCCATGTCGGGTTGCCGAATCTGAGTTTTCCATCTGCTCCGTACACCGCCAGGCCTTCACGCATGGTTTCAATCAGCGTCTGGTGGAAGCTATACAAAGAAGAGAGTTCTGCTTGCAGTTCGCTAAGAGCTGAGAGTTTCCAGTGGAGGTGCGAGGATTTGCGCGATTTGCCTGCTTCGATAGGGTTACTCTGCATCAGGTCAGGGCGGAGTGTCTGTTGAAGGTGCCGTAATCTGGCGCTAATTTCCCGGTTTACAAGCAACAGGTTTTCGACTTGAGCAATGGGAGCGGCAAAGACGCCGGCCAACAATAACGGCCCATAGAAGATAATCATGTGCCAATGCACAAAGACGAGATACGAAGCAAAGTATCCCACCAGGAGCATTCCGGCGAGCAACAGCAACCCAAACACACCGGGGTAGCGAACCACCAGCCACAATGCCAGAGTTCCAGTTGCCACCAGAAGCAGGAATTGCCAAATAAGCCTGGGCCTTTGCGGGACAGTTCCGTCAAGCAGCATCTGGACCGCATTGGCATTTACCTCCACACCGGGCATGGGCAGTTGGCCGGTCACTGGGGTGAACATGCGGTCACTCATATCGACTGCGCCAAACCCAATGAGCACCGCCTTGCCAGCCAGTTGCGGTTTCATTTTGCCTGAGAGCAGGTCGCCTGCCGTCACCGTAAAAAACGGCAGCGACCGGCCTGGCTCAATCTGTTGCCGGTAATCGACTATCAACGGCCGAAGGCCAGGCATTTCGACTCCAGGAACTGAGCTCGCAGGAGTTTCCATTGCCTTCAGCCGTGGGTTGATCAGCTCAGCCAATTCCAAAGCAAATGCCGGGCGCGGACCATCGGCGCTGGGCTCTTCCAGCGGGATGCTGCGGCAGAGTCCGTCGTCATCCACAATAGCCTGTACATGGCCAACGCCTTTTGCAGCGCGCACGAACAGTGGCAACGGATCGTTCCACAGTCTCCCTTGAGGCGAAGCGGAAATCTTTGTTGCCAGTACCGCGTTCGGCGCGGCAGCTATTGCGGCTGCCAGATCGTCGTCATCTCGCGGGTCTTCAGCCTCGGGCAGAAGGATATCAATACCCACCGCTTTTGGTTGCTCCGAAGTGACTGTACGGATAAGCTGTGCCAGTTCGTGTCGCGGCCATGGCCACCGGCCAAAACGGGCGAGCGTGGCATCGTCAATCAGCACCAGCGCCACATTCGACGAGACTGGCTGGGCCGGCCGCATACGAAAATAGAGATCGCTCAGCTTGAGATTCAGCGTGGTAACCGGTGACGTCATGCTCAGCGCCAGAATCAAAACGAGCAGCAACACGTTCAGCCGCAGCCAGCGACGCAACGGCATCGACTCAGGTTTGCGGGTTTTGCTGAACCGTGACATGGCGTAGGAATTACTGTTTCAAAGGTTCTACTTGCAAATCGATGCCCAAACGCCGCGCCTTCTGGTACAGCGTCTTTCGTTCAATGCCCAGAGCGCGGGCGGCTTTCGACTTATTGCCGGCATTCTCCTGAAGAACCCGGATAATGTGCCGGCGTTCCATATCCTCGAGTGTGTTGGCTGATTCCGATTGCAAAGGCGGAGCCCCGCCATTACCGGGCGCCGAGCGGCGCTCATGCTCCACATCCGCCATGCCAATCTCCCCGGAGGCGCAGAAGATGGCCAGGCGCTCCACCACATTCTCAAGTTCGCGCACATTTCCGGGCCAGGAAGCTGCGGAGAGAACGCGCACAGCCTCATCCGTGATTTTCACATTGCGCTTGTTTTTCAAATTCGAGCGCTTCAGAAAGTGCTGCACCAGCAGGGGGATGTCTTCGCGCCGTTCTTCGAGGTTGGGCAGCTTGATCTCGACAACGCTGAGGCGGTAATACAAATCTTCGCGGAAATGGCCCGCCGCCATCATTTTGATCAGGTCGCGATTGCTGGCGGCCAGAATGCGCACGTTCACCGGAATGTACTTATGCGACCCCACACGACGTATCTGCTGCTCCTGCACTGCGCGCAGCAAGTTGACCTGGAAGCTTGGTTTGGTTTCTGAAATCTCGTCAAGAAAAAGCGTCCCGCCGTGCGCTGCTTCAAACAAGCCGGGACGGGTGGAATCGGCGCCCGTGAATGCGCCTTTCTCGTGGCCGAACAGCTCACTCTCCAGAATATTCTCGGGCAGCGCGCCACAGTTCACAGGAACAAACGGCATCTTCGCGCGGCCGGAGTGATCATGAATCGCGCGAGCCACCAGTTCTTTACCGGTGCCACTGGAGCCCAGAATCAACACACTAACGTCCGTGGGCGCCACGCGGGCCACGGCGCGGTATACCTCCAGCATCTTCGGAGTGCGTCCGATGATTGAGGTTTCTGGTCCTTCATTCTCGCCGGCTGCGGTATCGTCGGCGGGCTGGCGGCCGGCTTGGACCTTGCGCACCACGGCCAGAAGATCGTCGATGAGAAGCGGCTTGGAAAGATATTCGACTGCCCCCGAAGTAATGGATTGGGCAACGGTTTCCATGCTCATATGGGCAGTCATCATCACGCACGCGCAATGCGGTTGCAGGACTTTGATCAGGTCAAGAACGTTGAGGCCGTTCGAGGTGCCCAGGTAAAGATCGAGAAAGGCCAGTTGCACGGTCTCCTGGCGAAGCAGCGTCTCAGCGGCCGCGGTACTATTCGCGGTGAGGCATGGATAGCCTTCGGCTGTGAGGATAGAGGAAAGAAAGCTGCGCGCGGAATCGTCGTCATCCACGATCAGGATGCTAAAGCGCGAATTTAACTTCTCGGCAGACATCTGAGTTCATCCCTTACTCGGGTTCAGAAGCGGTATCCAATCGCGCCGCTGACCACATCAGACCGGAAGGCGGCGGTGCTCTGAACAAGTTGATAATGCGAATAGTTTGCTTCGAAATCGAATCGGCGGTAAAAGAACTGGTTGCGTAACAGGAACTCACCGGCGGTGGTGAAACTTCCGGCGTTGATTCTTTCTCCGCCCAGGTAGCCAAGGTATTCCCCGTGGTAGAACCGGCCGATGTTGAAGCGCATGCCGCCTGCGCCAAGGTGGCTCCAATACTGGCTGGGACTGAAATATCCGTGATCCTGTTCCTGCTGAAAATGGATGTGGCGGAAGGCGTAGCCGGCACCGAGCGACACCTTGCCGAGCGGGAACCAACGCATGGTTTCGCCATACTCGCGTTCTGAGCGGTTGCCGTCAGAGAAATGTGTCAAAAATCCGGTGCCGTACACATAGAAGTTCTTTGTCTCGTAAGCTGCGTGCTCGTGCCACCCTGTGGCCAACAGATCAAACACAGAGGCATCAAACGTGGGCACGACAGGGAAACGTGAATATCCGCCGCTGAGCAGCAATCCTTTGAAGGGATACACTTCAAGATCGCCAGCGTAAAGCGCGTTGCTGCTGGAATCGGCGAAGCGGACCGCGCCTCCCGAAGCGCGCGCGGCAAAATAGCGATTGGCCCGCCAGTGCAGGTCTTCCCAGCCGGAAACCACCGTTTGATAGGGGGCAGCGGTTTTCCAAACCGCTGTTTCGTCCACCTGTGTGCGGCTGTAAAGATTCTTGCTGATCTGGTATCCAATGCCCTGGGTGGAGTAGAGAGACCGGTTCCCGGAACTGTCAGAGAAGAAAGACTCACCGGTTTGGACCTGGCCAAAACTATGCGGCCGGACCTCCCCGGCAGAGTGGGCCGACGCGCTAAGAAAATCCTTGTATTCGAGGAGAAGCAGGCTGTCGGGATGAAGCTTGAGCGCCGCCTGTAACTGCAGTTGCGCTTCTTCGCGTCTGTCTTCCAAAGCCAGGTTGTGGACCAGTCCCAGCGCAGCAGCCTCATCACCGGGATTTTTTTGCAGCAGCTCGCGGTAGAGTGGGTCAGACTTTTTGTAATCGTCACGATAGCCGTAGAGCTGCGCCAGTTCCAGCTTTGCGTCCCGGTTACCCGGATTGCGACGCAGTACGGCATATATTTTTGCGAATGCCTGGCGATCGTGCTTCTGGTAAATGAAGACTCGCGCCAACTGGAGCTCCAGTTCATCATTTTCAGGAAAGGCGGCTAAGCCTCCAAGAACCAGCCGAAGAGCTTCCTTTTCATTGTGCTCGGTTAGCGCCGCCTGGCTTTGCGCGACAATTTGTGATGGCTTCGCCGCGGGGGTTAGCGGTGCCTGCGCCAATGCGTACAGCGATGAGAGAATCCAAATTGCTGCGATAAGCTCACGTTTCATGGACACTTGTCCTTGCTTTGTTCCGCAAAGCTGTCCGCCGACAAAGGCACGACTTGGGATACCAACTCTGATTAATAAAAGAGCAGGTCTCCGGGAAGTAATCCAGAGCTGGTTGTGTACAAACTACCCGCTGGGTGTATCAAAAATCAACATATTTGCGTGCCTCGCGAGAATCCGGCGGGGCGGGGCGAAAGTAACTGGGCCACAACGCACATCCAAGAGGAGTGCCAAAAAGGATACTTGTGGCGGATAAATCAGTTGGTGGGACGCAACCTAGTTGCGCGGCGCAGGCGCTGGTCCGGGAGGCAGGATTTCCGGTTCGCCGTCATGGTTTCGAGAAATTTGCCGGGTGACAAAGTACATGGCCGCTGTCCAGGTGGGAAACAGATCGAGGCCGGGAACAGCTTCGGCGAGCAGCGTGGGCAGGAAGGCCCATTGCCATCCGAGAAGGCGAATCAGCGCAAACGCGACGACTAGATCGAGAACATCATCGAGGGGAGAAATGCCGCCTTCAGCGAAGAGCGGCAGGGCAAAAATCTGCAAAGCATCGGCAATGATGGCAACCGCCCATGCGAGGCGCAGTTCCGGACTCTTGATGCTTTTGAGAAACTCCCACATGGCCGCTTACATCCGGGCAAATCCTGCTATTAGGATACCCTCTTTCACAAAGAGTGGAAAATTACGGATTTCGGGCAAGTCCGGTATGGGAAGCCTTAAAGACTTTGGAAAGCCGGCGCGAAGAAAATTTGTGGAAAGGCCAACTTCTACCCGGCCTTGCGTTCATGTTCCAGCACTTCGTCAAGGGCTCCGGCCAGGACACCCGCGCGGCGATTATATTCGCCCGCCAGCAGGTCATATTTTTTCTTCAGGACCTGGTATTCGTCAGCAATGTTCAGCGCCGCCAGCACAGCCACGCGCAGCGAGTCGACGGTGGAGGTCTGCTCGGCCACGCTTCGCATCTTGGAATCAACGAATCCGGCCAGCCGGGTGATATACTCCGCGTCCACGCCGCGGAGATTATAAACCTGATCGTAAATCTCTACCTTGATTGGCGCCGCTGCTGTTGTGCTTTGAGATGCCAAGCTGCACTCCTTAAAAACCATTGCTGAGAATGATTATCGTTTGCCGTAATGCAGGGTCAAGAGAATTCGTATCCGAAAGGCGGAATAGCCGGCTGCTTCACGATTCCCGGCGTTCCGCTACGGCCGCTGTGCCGTAGGCCAGGACCTCGGTCACCCCCTGCATCACCTCGGTAGCGTCATAGCGGATGCCCACAACGGCATTGGCCCCAAGTTGCTCGGCATGCTCCAGCATCAGGTTAAAGGATTGATCCCTGGCCTTCTCACAAAGCTCGGTCATCAGGCTGATGTTGCCGCCCACCAGCGTTTGCAGGCCCGCGCCTATAGTGCCTAAGATAGATCGTGATCGGACAATGATCCCACGAACCACACCGAGTGTGCGTGAAATCCGGTATCCCTCCAGATCAAAGGTCGTGGAAGTCATATTGTGAGGAATCATCCGGTGTTGGTCCTCCTCGTGGTGGAACCCAGTTATCCCTGTTCCACCAGAGCGTCAATCTGCTTCAACATTTTCTCCACCCGCCCGCGCACTTCGTCGCGCTCCTTACGCAGGGAGATGACCTCAGAGCGTATTAACTCCAGTTCCTCTTCCCGTTGTTCAAGTTGATCGCGCAGGCGGTTGGCATCGCGCTCAGCAGCGGCTTTGGCTTCGCGCGCCGACTTCAGCAGTTCAATAGCCTTGTAGATTCTTTCTTCCAGCGCGTGAAAATCTTCGCCGGCAGGTTTTTCATTTTCGGGTTCAACTGCTCGCATTGCTGGTAAAGACATATACTCACCCATTACTTAAGGATGAGCGCAGTATAAATCAGTGGCTTGTGGAAAATGCGGAACCATTCAGCATTCAGTGGTCAGCATTCAGCCCTTCGGGTTACGCGGAACAACACATCATGAGATCAGAGTATCGGCGCAGCCATCACGCAATAAGGTCTGCCCGGTAATCCTGACATATCAACCGCACAGTCAGTTCAAGGCTGAATGCTGAGTGCTGAAGGCTCATCAGGCAGCGCTCTCGTCTAGTCGTTCGCGCTGGTTGCGTTCTCCGGTGCCGGTGAAATCGGTGAGGCCGGTGACGGCCGCCATGGCCATGCCCTGAAGACGGAAAAACGCGGACTCTTTTTCATCAGAGAAGCGCAGCAGGTTGGGCATGCTCGCAATCAGGCCCGACATCCCAAAGTCAATTCTGCCATGGGTCTCAAAACTCATGGCGTCTGTGACACCACCGGGATAATCCGTGAGCAGTGAGATGGCAGTGTCCGCGCCGCCACATACCAGGCAACTAATGGCCGCGGGTTTGTTGCGTTTCCAGAATAGCGCTGCCATGGTAAAGAAGGATGCGGCCATTCCGTAATCAACGATGGCGTGAACGGTGGGATTAATGACTTTGGGCATTTTGTTGGTCGCCCACTTGGTCGCCTGCTCGAGCATTGGCATAAGAACTCTCCTCTGGGTGGTCTATCCCCATGGGAGATGGGCGGCAAATTCGGCGAGTTGCCCGGCGGAAGATGAGCCCGCTCTTCGCTGGCGTTTTACGCCTTCTGCATTTTGTCCCACACCTGCCAGAACGCCTTCATTTGGTCCGGTGTTCCCAGTGAGATCCGGGCCCACGTGTCCATGGGCGGGAACGGTCTGCCGATGAGAATGCTATTGGTCATGAAGTAATCGATCACGGTTTTGACCGGACGTAAACAATCGATCATCACGAAGTTGGTCCAGGAGGTGATCGCCGGTATCTTGCGCATCTTGGCTTCATGAAGAAACACGGCGCGGTCATTGGCGTTGCGCATGACGGCCATCTCATGTTCGTCGCTGTCGTCGAGAGAGGCGAGAGCGCAGCGCAGGGCGACCTCATTGGCGCCGTCTTCAAGCTTCTGGCGCTTGAGCAACTTTGCTGTTTGCGGCGAGCTTATTCCGTAGCCCAGCCGCAGGCCGGCGAGGCCGTAAATCTTGGAAAAGGTCCGGGTCACAACAACGCGGTCGTCGTTCACCGGCGTATCAAGGAACGATATGTAGTCGGCGGAGACGGGAACAAAATCGTGATATGCCTCATCGATCAGCACATAAACATTTTTGGGCAGATCGCGAATGAAACTTTCAAGCGTCCTTCGCGGGGTGAGGCTGCCCGTGGGGTTATTGGGGTTGCAGATATAAACAAGTCCGCCGCTCTTGGCCGCTTCGCTCCCCATGACGGCCACGTTGTGAGCAAAACTGCCGAACGTGAGCGGCACGCGTGCCACCGTTGAGCCGGCTGCCTCTGCATAGGAGCCAATCGCTTCAAAAGTCGGAGAAGCCATAAGGAGTTTGCGGTTCGGGCCGGTAAAAGCGGCGGCGGCCATGCGCAGAACTTCTGTAGAGCCGCAGCCGAGAACCACTTGATCTATGCCGACCTTGTGCAATTTCGCCAGCTTTTGCTTGAGCACTTCGATGCTGTGGTCCGGGTAGCGATTGGCATTTTGAAACGGGTTGGGCAGGCGCAGCACGCTCGGAAACGGCCCATAGGCATTTTCATTGCTGTTGAGAAGGATTGGCCCGGCGGGTTGCAGCACGCGTTGCGGCTCAGTCCAGGACAGAAGATCGGAAGGAAAACTTGCCGTGGCTGCCGCCGCAGCGCCTAACGCGGCAGTCCTGAAAAGAGAACGACGGGAGATCATGGCCGCGATTCTACTCAAACCTTTACTGCTTTTCCATATAACTTATGTGCTTTGCCTGAAGAAGCATCAGGAATATCGAGAGTATTGCGGTCCCACAGAGCTTCAGTCAGAGCAAAGGCTAAACATTGTCAGATTCCATCTACTGATCTGAGCAGGCGAGTATCTGCCCATTGGAGCGCCGAAATCCGGATGGCCGAAAAAGAACGCCAGGAACTGGTCGAAACTGAGACTGCCAGGATCGAGAGTTGCCGGGGCGTCCATGGCAGAATCAGGCCCGCTGGGTTCCGCCGAGGCGTTCCAGAGCGTTGATGATCTGCGCCGACCACTGGGATACTTCGTCATCGCGGAGCGTGCGCTCCGGCGATTGGAATTCAGCCCGCAGCAGAAGCGAATATTGGCCGGCCGGTACAGTCCCTCCGCGAAAGATCTCCACCGGACGGAAGCTCTGCATCTCCGCTATCTGTAGTCCGGCGACTGCATTACGGATCTGCTCAAACGAGACTCTCTCGGGGAAAAGGAACGAAAAGTCGCGCTCTACTGCCGGGAATCTTGAAAGAGGCTGATAACGGGGCGTGCGCAGACCGAGCGCGTACAGCCGGTCGAGATAAACCTCGGCCAAATAGATCTCCTGCTTGATTTTGCGGGCTGCTGCAATATCGGGGTGCAACTGCCCAAAGTGCGCAATGGTAGCCCCATCGGCGACGGCGCGGGCGGAGCGTCCTGGGTGAAAGTAATCCGGCGTAAGCGCGTCAAAATACGTGGTGCTGAGTTCGAACGAGGCCAGTAAGGTTTCGATATCGCCCTTCAGATCGAAGAACGAATACGGGCGCGCGGTGGTGTGTACGCTTCCTTCGACGGCGTTGCCGGTTGCGCCCATGCTCAGCATTCTACGTTCTTCGGATTTCTCGCCGGCCAGCTCAAAAATGTGGCCTCCTTCAAACAGACGGACATCACTTGTGCCGCGGTTCAGGTTCCATGCCAGCATGGCCAGCATTCCTGGAAGCAGGGAAGTGCGCATGGCCGACTGCTCCTCGCTCAGCGGGTTCGCAAGCATGATTGGCGCTGTGCTGGAAAAGGCTTGCGCATCGCTGGGCGAAATGAACGTGGGCGAAACGGCTTCGTTGTACCCCAGGGCCAGCAACTCGGAGCGGACGCGCGCTTCCTTGTCGGCGTTGGGCAGCTCTACTACGCCGCCGGAAAAGGACGGCAGGCGGTTTTCAAACTTGTTGTACCCATAAATGCGCGCGATCTCTTCAATCAGGTCGATCTCGCGCTCAATGTCGAGTCGCCAGGTAGGCAGCGCTACCATCCATCCTGGTGCCCAGCCTTTGCTGGCCGCCATCAGTTCCGTAACTTTGGCCGCTGCCAGTCCTGTAGCCTGGATTACACTTTGGATGATAGCCGCTCGTGTTTCCCGCGTTTCGCCCGATCCCACATTCCGCAATTCTTCGGGCATTTCTCCCTTCACCGGTTCCGCTTTGAAGCCCAGCCGGCGAAGGATCCTCTCAATCGTTTGGTCAGGAATTTCCTGTCCAAGGTGCCGCAGCACCTCGCTCCGGCGCAGCCACACGCCGTGGCGGATTACATGTCCGGCAACGGCATCCACTGAGTCACCTTCCAGTTCGCCGCCGGCGGTTTGCAAAATGAGTTCGGCAACACGATCACAGGCCAGCGGCGTTGTACCCCAGTCGGCGCCGCGCTCGAAGATGTGCGAAGCATCGGTGTGCATGCCAAGACGGCGGGCCGTCTTGCGGATACTTACGGGATCGAACCAGGCAGATTCAATCAGGATGTTTTTCGTGCTGTCCGATATCGCGGTCTCCAGGCCGCCCATCACTCCGGCCAGCGCGACTGGGCGAACTGCGTCGGCGATGATGAGGTCTTCTGGATCGAGTTTGCGTTCGATTCCGTCGAGTGTGGTGAGCACCTCGCCTGGACGGGCGCGACGGACAATGATTTTGCCGCCTTGCAGCTTATCGAGATCGAATGCGTGCGTGGGATGGCCCAACTCCATGAGCGTGTAATTGCTGGCATCCACGGCGTTACTGACTCCGCCGTGATCATCGATCTTGAGGCGCGCGAGAATGGCCGCAGGAGATGGCCCGGTCCTTACATTCCGTACTACCCGCGCCGTATAGCGCTTGCAGCCTTCGGGATCTTCAATTTCGATAGGGAAGTGTTTTGTTGCCGGTTTTGCTTTGGGCAACTTCGGCTTAATTGGCTTCAAATCGACGTCATAGATCGCGGAGCACTCGCGCGCCACGCCGTAGTGGCACATGGCGTCAGGACGGTTGGTGCCGATCTCCATCTCGAACAGCAGCCGGCCGTCAATCTCTTTGACGGACTCCACCGCGACGCCGGCAAGCGTGAGATCGTCAGCGAGCTGGCGGTCTGCCACCTTGATTTCGACGAATTCATGCAGCCATTGTGGGTCGATATGCATTAATTCTCACCACAGAGGCACGGAGACACGGAGAAAAGCAAGACAAGCTCATGCGAATGAGTCATCGGCTCTGGTTCCTCTGTTCCTCTGTGTTTCAAAGATCTTATTCGATGGCCAATCACGCGAACTGCTCCAGGAACCTGACATCTCCCTGGTAAAAGAGTTGAATATCGTCGATCCCATACTTCAACATCGTGATCCGCTCCACGCCCATGCCGAAAGCGAAGCCGCTGATCTTCTCTGGGTTGTAGCCGTTGTGTTCGACGAATTTGAAAACGTTTGGGTCTACCATGCCGCAGCCCAGCAACTCGATCCAGCCGCTCATCTTGCAGAGGCGGCAGCCTTTGCCGCCGCACTTGAAGCAGGTGATCGAGACGTCAGCGCTCGGTTCCGTGAAAGGGAAGAACGATGGGAAGAACCGCGTCTTCACGTTCGAGCCGAACAGCGCTTTCATGGCATGGTCGAGCGTGCCTTTCAAGTCGCAAAATGTAATGTTCGTGTCCACGGCCAGGCCTTCCACCTGGTGGAAGATGGGCGAGTGCGTGGCATCAGCGGTGTCGGCCCGATGGACTTTCCCGGGGATCACCACGCGCAACGGCGGTGGCTGCTTCAGCATGGAGCGAATCTGTACGGGCGAAGTATGCGTCCGCAGCAGCAGGCGATCGCGCTGCACCTTCTTCTCCTGCCCCGCGATGAATAGCGTGTCCTGTGTGTCACGCGCCGGATGATTGGGCGGAAAGTTCAACGCCTCAAAGTTGTAATAATCCGTCTCGATCTCGGGGCCTTCTGCTACGGAGTAGCCCATATTGCGGAAGACACCCACGATTTCATTCATGGTCCGGAGCATGGGGTGCTCAGCGCCGAGCGGCCGGTGGATGCCCGGGAGTGTGACATCGAGGCGCTCCGATTCGAGTCTCGCCTTGGATGATGCTCCGCTGGCGCGCTGTTGGGCGGCATCGACCACCTGCTCGACCTGAGTTTTGAGTTGGTTTACGCGGGCGCCAACGTCGCGCTTCGACGGGCCTGGAGCGGCTTTCAGCCAGAGGTCATTTACCTGCGTGAGGATGCCGTTCTTGCGGGCCATCCAGCGATCGCGAAAGTTCTTCCAGTCATTCTCTCCATCGACAGCGGCGGCCTCCTGGCGGACAGCATCCAGCAACTCGCGGACCGATCTGTCCAGCGCAGCCGATGAGTAATCATCGAGTTTTGGAACTGTGTAGGCCATTCAAAATCTAACCACAAAGGACACGAAGGAACACGAAGGTCGCTCCTTAATGCCCTTAATGCCCTTGTGTGCTACTTCGTGTCCTTTGTGGTTCCTGATCTTGCTGACTGCGGAATGCTGATTGCTGAGCGCTTTTACGCTGCTTTGCCGTTGGCGCGTTTGGCAGTCTCGGCCAGCGCGGCAAATCCCGTGGGGTCATTCGCGGCAATGTCAGCAAGGATCTTGCGGTCCAGTTCAACTCCAGCCTTTTTCAATCCGCTGATGAACTGGTTATAGCTGATGCCGTTGAGCTTGGCAGCGGCGCCGATGCGCACGATCCAGATGGAGCGATACTGGCGCTTCTTCTGCTTGCGACCGCTGTACGCAAATTTGAGGCCGCGCTCCACCGATTCCTTGGCGGAACGGTAGAGTTTGGATTTTGTCAGGAAATAACCGCTGGCGCGCTCTAATATTTTTTTCCGGCGCTGGCGGCGCTTGGTACCGCGTTTAACGCGAGGCATAAGTGCTCCTTTGTTGGGCCGGATTTTTCCGGCTGTTTGCGGCTACAGGAAGGATTCGAGTTCCTGATCGCTCGCTTTTATTTCAGGTCCGGCCTCTGCACCGACTTAATCAGGCGGGCCGAACTTCTGTTCCGGATCAGCGCTCAGCACTCAGCCCCAAATCTATGAGGGCGAAATCTCTGTGTCTTGCTGGGCTGCCAGCACGTCGCTTAGCAATCTTTACCCTCATCCCGTGCTGTTCCGGGACTGAATGCTGATTGCTGAGCGCTGACTGCTAGTACGGAATCATCCTCGAAACCTTGGCGTGATCGGCGTCGCTGACCAGGGTGGACCCGCCCAGCTGCCGCTTCCGCTTGGTGTCTTTCGAGGTAAGAATATGGCGCTTATAAGCCTTGTACCGCTTGATCTTGCCGGTTGCGGTCTTCTTGAACCGCTTGGCTGCGCCTTTGTGTGTTTTCAGTTTAGGCATAAATCCTGGTAATTATTAATTGGCAATTAGCAAACCGACAGCTCACAGTGCAGCCTGCCAATTTTCGGAATGCTGATTTCTTGCAGTATCAAAATAGCGACCCCAGCAACTGGAAACCCAGAATATCGCTGGCTAATTGCTGGTTGCCATTTGCCAACTGCTTTTTTACGATCCGGTTTGCGTTCTGGCCACAGGAGCCGACTGCTGCGGCTGCTGCTGTTGCGGCCTTTGTTCCTGCTTCTTGCCTCCGGTCGCCTGCTTGGGCGGGGCAAGGATCACATGCATGGTATTACCTTCCATGCGAGGCCGGAATTCCACGATTCCCTTGTCGCCCACTTCTTTTACCAACCGGTCGAGCACCTCGCGTCCCAGGTTCTGGTGGGCCATTTCGCGTCCGCGGAAGCGCAGGCTGGCTTTTACCTTGTCGCCTTCACCCAGGAAGCGCAGAACGTGATTGCGCTTGGTTACGTAATCGTGCTCGTCCACGTTGACGCTGAATTTCACTTCTTTGAGGACGATCTGTTTCTGGTGCTTCTTGGCCGCCCGTTCCTTTTTTTCGTTCTCGTAGAGGAACTTGCCGTAATCCATGATGCGGCATACCGGCGGCGCCGCATTCGGCGAGATCTCCACCAGGTCAAGGTTCTGTTCCCGGGCGCGTTTCAGCGCATCGTATGGGGCCATGACGCCCAATTGATTCCCGTCTGCATCAATCACGCGAATTTCCCGCGCGCGGATGCGATCATTCATGCGAATAAAACGCTTATCGATTCAATCCTCCTGTGCCCATTTTGCGAATGGGAGGCAAAAAGTTCCCTTGAAGCTTGTACCCGGGGAATGCTGCGGAGCCTTCACGCAAGCAGAGAAAATTATAACATGCAGCCGGGGGACCGGGCGCTCCGCTGCCGCATAAGAACTCCCGGTCCCGAAAACCGGCTAAAAGACCCGGGAGCAGTTCGCTGTGAACGCCTTGTTGGTTCTGGGTATTCCGATGAAAGATCCGACAATCTTGTCATGGTTGTTTAGGCCGAAAATAACTGTCGATGATACGGCATGTGGGTCATCGATCGTGGTGAATTTGCCGCGGGAGAATGAAAATCCGTGCACGTCGCCGTGCATGTCATACACTCCCACAATCTCTCCCTCATTGTTAATGCGGAAGAGTGAAGTATCGTCGGCGCCTGGAAAATCCAGGGTCCGGAACGCCCCATTCTGGAAAATGAACCCCTGGTTGAATCCATTCGCCAGTGCATAGGTCCCTACGATCGTGCCGTGATCATTGATGCCAAACGCCATGGTCCGGGAAGATTGCGGGAAACGGATCTTGCTGAATTTTGAACCACGCAGAACGAAACCGTTCTGCCCGGAAGCATCATCGGCTTCTCCTACAATGGTACCGAAATTATTGATGCCCAGGGCCCGCGTGGCTGTGGCGCCAGGTGCAGTGATGCTGTGAAACTTCCCGTTGAGGACCATGAATCCGTGCTGGCTTGTAGTGAGGAAATCGCCCACGATGACGCTATGGTTGTTGATGTCGTTTGCTTCCGTGGAATTCGATCCCGGAAAACGAAATTTGGCAAACTTGCCATTGAATAGAAGAAAACCGTGGCTGCCCCCGCTGGTATCAATGAATCCTCCGACGATCGCGCCCTGGTCGTTGATGCCGATTGCGGAACTGCTCTGGGAATTGGGAATGGTTAACGTCTGAAAACTACACTGAGCGCTACAGAAGACTGAAACCGACCCTATAAGACATGAGAGAGCCAGTTTCAATAGGACCCTGGGAAATGCTTTCATGGCGAACCTCAGCGGCCGTGGGCCGCACAGTCTGGAGACGTTTTGGGGAACGGCCACGGGTGCAGGATTTGTGGCGTTACTTGGGACTGCTCAGCCTAGATGGGGGCTGCTGAAACCGGGTTGGCCGAATTTCCGGTTCCACGATGGGAAGTGCCGAAGCAGATTTAAACCGCTATTCACAGAACGGCGCAATGGGGCGATTTCATACGCGTGTTACGTGATTTGCGTAATCAGGTATGGTCTCCTCAAGTGTTCGCAACCAAATCATCTTTACCAATTTCAGAAACATGAACTTTGATCGTCTCGTTGGCGGAGTGGCGCCCTGAAACTCTGACCTTCAGGTAGTTATCACTCAGCGCTTCAGTCCAGCCGTCGCTCGAGCTCTGCAGCGTAATCACATCCAGTGAGCGGCCAAGAAAGCTCTTGCGGAAGGCAAGATTCTTGTCTGCGGCCACATCGCGCAATACCCGATTGCGCTCGCGGGCCACGTTCACCGGGATCTGCTCAGGCATTGCCGCAGATGGCGTTCCGGGCCTCGAGGAATAGGTGAAGACGTGCAGATAGGTAAACGGCAGATGCTCAATGAAGCTGCGGCTCTCTTCAAATAGTTCATCGCTTTCCCCGGGAAATCCCACCATCACGTCGGCGCCAATCGCGGCATCGGGCATGCTTTCACTGATTTTTCTAATCTTCTCCGCATAATGCCAGGGACGATACTTGCGGTGCATGCGACGCAGGATGCGGTCACTGCCCGATTGCAGCGGCACATGGGCGTGCTTCGCAATCCGGGGTGAAGAGGCTACCAGTTCAATTACCTCGTCCGTCCAGTCCATGGGCTCCACTGAACTGATGCGGATCTTGCCAATCTCTGTGTGTTCCAGCAGGGCACGCAAAAGGTGCGAGAACTTCTGTTGTGGCTGCAGGTCGCGTCCCCAGCGCCCCAGGTTGATGCCACTGAGCACGATCTCGCGGTATCCCGCTGCCGCCAAAGTATTGGCTTCCGCGATTACGCGCTCAACTTTCATAGACCGGCTTTGCCCGCGCACGCTGGGAATAATGCAGAATGAGCAGCGGTTATTGCAGCCATCCTGGACTTTCAGATTCGGCCGCGTCTTTCCCCCGAAGTCTTCGCCAGAGAAGACCGGCGCGGCACTGAGTTCTATGTGGGCCAGTTCTGTGTGAGCAAAAATATCACCGGTCAGCGTGAAGGCCGGTGCGCTGAGCGCAACCCGGTCCAGCGGAATGAAGCTGCCCTCACCGCTGCTGACGACCTCCGGGACAAGATGCTTATGTGAGTTTCCCACCACCCATGTGACGCCAGGCAATTGGGCAAGCTCGTGCGGTGCGCGCTGGGCATAGCAGCCCGTGACCATGATCCTGGCGGATGGGTTTTCGCGATGAACTTTTCTGATGGCTGAGCGTGCGTCATGATCCGCCGCCGCCGTCACGGTACACGTATTCAGGACTACAATATCTGCATGGGTGGCGGATTCAGCGCGAACGAATCCCTTTGACTGGAGCTGCCGTTCCAGGACGGCGCCGTCTGCCTGGGTGGCTCGACAGCCAAAGTTTTGCACGACAAAGCTGGACACCCAGCTATTATAATGGCGGCTACCGTGGCTGTTGTGCAGCAGCTCACAACCTTCAGAGTTGTTGCCTGCATCCAAGGGAGCGCCACTGAAGCTTTGATTTGCCGGGAGCTGTCTCATGAAACGTCGCATACTTCTTGTTGATGATGAACTTGCAATTCTGCTTACGCTGAAAGCCGTTCTTGAGATCCACGGCTTTGAGGTGGAGACCGCTGCTTCCGGCAAGGAAGCGGTAGGAAAGCTGAAGGCGGCCAGCTATCACATGGTCATTACCGACATGAAGATGGAGCATGAGCGGGCCGGCTATGACGTGATCCGAGCCGCCAAGAAGACTGAATATAATCCCGCGGTGGCCATCCTCACCGCTTATCCTCTGCTCGGCGGCGACTGGAGAACTGAGGGGGCGCAATCCATGCTGGTAAAGCCCATGAACACAGATGATCTGCTCCGCCAGATTGAGGCCCTCCTGATCCAGCACGAAGACAGCAAGCACAAGATCGCAAAATCGAACAACCCAAGGGCTGAAAAGTCAAACGTGGCCAAGCGGCCGGCATAGGGAAGCAGGAAAATTGCCCGAAACAAGTACGCGCAAGCGTGGGCAGGGTTCAAGAACGCGCTAAGCAGCTCATTCCCAGCGCACACTCCCGGCATGTTGTCCGAGATCCCGGAAATTTTGAGAAGCTTTTGTCAGGCAGATGCAGCGGTTGTTCTTCGCTGCTGGAAGCACTCCCGGCAGTACACAGGCCTGCCCTGTGTGGGTTTGAACGGGACAGTGGTTTCACGCTGGCACCCGGAACAGATTGCCCTGGTCTCCACCCTTTGAGCGCCGCTACTCTGCGATAGTCCGAGCGACTGGGCCCGCTTGTTTTTGCAAGTCTTGCAGCGTTTCGGCTCATTCTTGAACTGCTTATCGTGGAAGAAAAGTTGTTCGCCAGAGGTGAAGACGAAGTCAGCTCCGCAATCCACACATTTCAGAACCTTATCCTGGAACTCCATGAGACTGTCCCCTTTCCAGATCACCAAGAGACCAGGACGAAGCAATTGTGCCCCGTCGCGGGCCTTGAAATGACCACCTACCCTTGGGTTCGGCCCACACGGTTCGGAATGACCGTGTTTACTGCTTAAAACTGCTGGAGCCTTCTGGACAGCTCTTATGTATGAATCCTGCCGGCCTGCTAAAATTTGGACCTGCTAATTTGAGCCTATGCCGCTGGAAGCGCCGCAAGGCCGTTCTCTATAAATTCGCCTTGCTCTAGCTCTGCTTCGATCAAAAACCTGCATTTCCCAACTCACAGGTTTGAACATTTTGAGTTTTGCAGTGTTTACCTTAGCAGTCAAGGGGGAACTTTACAAAAATTGTCAGAAAAGCTGAGGTCTGCATTGTGCGGCGTCTTAAATTGAGACACTCTGATTTTGTTGTCGTAGGTCGTTGCGGGTGGTCCCGGCTCATCGGGTGCGCAGGCTGAATGTGGCTGAAGTGCATTTTTGCGACACCTAAGATTTGCCCCAAAACTTAGGTGCGAATCTTTCTCAGGGCGAGATCAATCCAGGCTACAAGAGCAATCCAAACTAAAAGAGGCATCCTGAACAGGATGCCTCTGACGTGACTGCCGGAATGGCGCTATTGGTGCGAGCCATCGTCCTTGCTCGAATGCTTTGGGGTTTGGTGATCGTGCATTCCTTTGCCCTGGCCCTGCATCATTTGCGCGAGCTCCTTCTTCTGCTCGTCGTTGAGAATCGGGTCGATTTCCGCATGTGCGGCGTCCATTGACGCCTTCATTTTGGCGTGCTTCTGCTCCGGCGAAAGGGATTGGTCTTTCCTGATCGCGTCTGCGTTCTTCAAGTGCTGCTCAAGGATCGGTCTGATTTTGGCTTTCTGGTCGTCGGTGAGGTTGAGTCTTTTCGCGAGCATGTCCAAGTGCTCGTCAACGTTCATCATGCCGTGGCCCTGGCCCATGCCATGGCCTTTTCCCTGGCCCATGCCCATATGCTGCTGTTCATCACCCTGCGTGGGCTGGCTCTGCTGTGCCCACAGGCCAACAGCCAGCATACAAACTGCAAACAAAATTACTTGCCTGATCTGCTTCATTTCGAGCGCTCCTTATCTTGATCTTTCCTTTGTTCCGATTTCTTTCGTCAAAGGTTATTGGTTCGAGGCTAACGGTACCCACCTGGCTGTAACTGAGAATACACCCTGCAGGTGTGGTGGCGCGAAGCAGGTGAAAGCAGGGTGGAAGCACCGGAGAAGTGATGGTCAAGAGTACGGTAGTAGGGGCGCCAGGCAGCGTGCACAGTATCTCCGGAGATGCGTACCCAATGCCGAGTCCGGCCGAAAGCTGTCAAATTCACCCAGCACGCAATCGCCGGATGCAAGGACACTAGCTGCCACGAAGCCCTGAAGCAGCGGCCCGGATGAGCTGGACGGATGCCTGCGGATCAGCAACCTCGACGATCAACTCGTTATACCGCTCGTCTCGGAGATCGATAACAATAGTGTTGTCCGGATTGTGAACGTCCCAGAAGACCCTCTGTCCGTGCTGGTAGAACGTGCCGGCGGTGATCACGCCGGGAATGCTTGTGCCCGGCATCCGAATGCCGTGATACCAGCCGTGAGCAGCGCTCGGGTCTGCCCGCACGCCGGCAATGTGTTGTAAGGGAATTTCGAGCGAACTCTTGAGCGCCCACAGCTTGTCGGCGCCGCGGACATGCAGGATCAGTTTGCCGTCTGCAAGGGATATATCCACCATGCCGTAGCTCCAGAGGTGGCCTGCAATGCTCTGGCAATAAGAATACACCGGCACTCTGGCGACATTGAAGGTCGGGAGAACTCTTTCAGTGCGCTCCGCGTCAAAACCCCGCCCTTGTCTCATGAATCTCATCTATCGAGCACAACTGGTGCGATGGAGTAAAGGATGAGAATCGGCATCATTGGCGCAGGACATATTGGCGGGACTTTGACGCGGCGGCTCAGGGCGCTGGGGCACGAGGTTTCCGTGGCGAACTCGCGCGGACCGGAGACGCTGCGCGATCTGGCGACAGAGACTGGAGCAAAAGCCGTCACGGTGAAGGAGGCGGCGCGAGCGGGCGAGGTGGTGATTGTGACCATCCCCATGAAAAATGTTAAAGAGCTTCCTTACGACTTGTTTAAAGGAACGTTTGAAAACGTGGTGATTGTGGACACCTGCAATTACTATCCGCAGCAGCGCGACGGGGAGATCCAAGAGATTGAGGAGGGAACGCCGGAGAGCCGATGGGTTGCGCTGCAACTGGGACGCTCAGTGGCGCAGCAGCTTGGTCGCCGCGTGGTGAAGGCCTTCAACAATATATATGCCCAGCACCTGATGGAACTGGGCAAGCCTAAAGGCACGCCGGGACGCATTGCCCTGCCTGTGGCGGGCGACGACGCGAATGCCAAAGCGGTGATAATGCGACTGGTGGACGAGCTCGGCTTTGATCCGGTGGACGCCGGCGGGCTGGATGAATCCTGGAGGCAGCAGCCCGGCACGCCCGTTTACACAACCGACCTTGACGCGGAAGGCGTCCGGCGGGCGCTGGCGCAGGCCAGCCATGAGCGCAAACCGGAGTGGCGCGCAACGGGAGAGAGTCCGGGGACGTATCAAAAGCCCGCTTAGGGGCCGTCCCATCATTTGCAAACGCTGATTGCGGTCACCCATTTGTAAACGGTGATTGCGATCACCAGCACGCCTGAGACGATCAGGATGACCAGCACGGCAGCGAAAAATGTGGCAGGGCGGCCACCCGAGACGAAGCGTGACATCGCTCGAATAAGCGTCCTGCCGCAGTTCGCATTCTGTCCTACCCGTGTTCTGGTGCTCGGAGAGCCAGGCAAACAGTCTGAGCGTAAATGGCTGTTCTACGATTCAGGAAATGCAAGTGCCGCCGGCCTGTCAGCAGCAAGCCACACATCACTTAATTGGGTAAACGCTTTGTAGCACAGGCGCCCCCGCCTGTGCCGGATTACTCTCCACTGAGCCAAGCATCTTTGATCTTCTGCTTCCGGTTAGGTTTTCTCATTCCACGTCGCCCTATCCTGAAGCACATGGTTGTGTTTCGTGAGGCTCCGGTACACAATGGACGCTTGACTCCGCACAAGCACCGGATCACCGAATATCTGCGGCCCAAAACGCTTGCGATGTTGTTGCTCGGGTTTTCTTCAGGCCTTCCCTTTCTCCTGGTCGGCAATACATTCGGCTTCTGGCTGCGCGATGAACACACCTCCCTGACGGCCATCGGGTTTCTTTCCTGGGTGGGGATTGCCTATTCGCTGAAATTCCTGTGGGCGCCCGTAATGGATCGCGTGGATTTGCCGTTATTTAAGCGGCTGGGACATCGGCGCGGATGGCTGATGTGCTCGCAGATTGTCGTTGGACTGGCGCTGTGCGCGATGGGCGGAACAGGCACCCAAGCCGGGCTCGGCCGGCTCGGAGCTCTTGCGCTGGTCGTCGCGTTTGCCTCATCGACACAGGACATCGTGGTTGACGCCTGGCGAATTGAATCGGCAGACGACGGAGATGAACAAGGCCTTCTCGCGTCTGCTTATCAGTTCAGCTATCGCCTGGCGCTCCTGGCTACAGATTCCCTGATCCTCATCCTGGCCGCAAGCGTGGGCTGGCGCATGTCCTACGTTATTTACGGCGCATGTATGGCCATTGGAATGATCGCCACCTGGTTTGCCCGCGAACCGGCGCGCGCGGATGCAGTGATGGATGAAAAAGAGCGCGACGCGCCGCTTTGGACCTGGCGCGGCTTCTTTGACGCTGTGGTGGGACCGTTCATCGCTTTTTTTCGCGCCCATGGGTGGCTCGCGCTGGTGATGCTGGCGGCCATCAGTCTGTACCGGGTGCCGGACTTCATCATGGGTCCCATGGCCAATCCCTACTACCACGACCTCGGTCTTTCTAAGACAACCGTGGGCGCGGTGCGCGGGTCCATCGGACTGATCGCGACGTTTGCAGGCATTGCCGCCGGCGGATTCTGCTCGCTCAAGCTGGGCTACATGCGCGCGCTCATCATCGGCGGAGTATTGCAGTCTGCTGCGATTGCCGCGTATGCGGCTCTCGCCTTTGCGGGCGTCACAATTCCTCTCTTTGCGCTGATCATGGCAGGTGATAACTTCGGCATCAGCTTTGCGGGCGTTACGCTGATCGCCTACATGTCGAGTCTCACCAGCGTTGGATACACCGCCACGCAGTATGCGCTGCTGAGTTCAACCTATGCCTGGCTGGGGAAGATCTTGAAAGGGTTTTCCGGCGCTGAGGTGGAAAGCCTGAGCGCCACGCACGGCCTTATTCATGGCTACGGCATTTTCTTTATCGCCTGCGGACTGACCGGCGTGCCTGCCGTCCTTCTTTTTGCGGTCCTGGATTACTGGCACCGGCGGAAACAGCCGGTCGCAGCCATCGGTTTGAACGCGAACTGATAGCGGCCATTTTTATCGAAACCGCCGTTGGGGTTCCGCTCACATTTTGTAGACGCAGTATGCGCCAGGCTGGGTGGCGACCGCGACGGTCGGCGCCGGGGAGCCTCGCGTCGATCAGTGGCTACCCGATTTGGTTTTCCGATTACGGGCGATGACGGCGATCACGCGCGATCTCGGCGATTTCCCGCCCCTTCCGGCGTGCATGCCTCCATGCCCCTGGAATCGGCCCATGTCCCTGACGATGCGCCTGCCATTGAAAGAAAATTAGTCGATCTTTGCGCCTACCACATCCCGTTTCTTGCCTTTGAATTCCCTTCCTCGAATGCATCCGAAGAAATCCGGGGACAGTCTTCCCGAGCTTCGATCTGCAGAACTCCTCTGCTTTCTCTGTTCCTCTGTGTTTCACAAGTTTTTTGGACGGTGGCCCTCGATCGAAATCAATTCCGACGCGCACATTGTGCAAAAGCTGGAGCGCGCTAAGTGAGTGGTGAATGTCCTGTCTGTCTGGTGGTTCAATCGGTCAGATCTCGGGAGTTGGATAGTCCCCTTCTTTCCACAGCTGTTTATAAAGTAGTTATTTACATCCAGCCACTCACATTGCTACTCTTAAGGACATTGGTGTCCGCCACTCCGTTGAACGCGAACCGGAGCATCTGGTTCGGCTTTCGATGGAGCATTGGTGGAGGCGTCGCTTCCCAACGAAGCGAAGGCGAGTGCGAACAGCGTGCGGCGCTTCGTCGTACTGCTCAAGCAACGCCGTCGCATAGTCGGAATCGACATCCATCGCACGCAGACTGGGCCGGTCGTAACAGACAGTCCTACCCTGCAGCGCCTCCAGGTGCTGTCGAGGATTCAGGGAGAACGATGGCAAATAACAACGATCTGGTGGCGGGCGGCGGGCGGAGCTCGCGAGGGCTTGACAAAAAACCAAACCGACTAGAATAGACGATGGGTGTTTCCGGTCGCTCAAGGCGGCCGGGGTGCTCGTCCTGCTGGTCTGCTTCGCCACTCCGTTGAAAGCGAACCGGAGCATCTGGTTCGGCTTTCGATGGAGCATTGGTGGAGGCGTCGCTTCCCAACGAAGCGAAGGCGAGTGCGAACAGCGTGCGGCGCTTCGTCGTACTGCTCAAGCAACGCCGTAAAGAATGCCGCCTGCATCCTTCCTTCTCCGCAGGCGGCAAATACTTCCATAGAGTCGAGATCATGGTAAAAGGAAAGCCAGCGTTCTACACGCTGTCAGATAAAGTCCACCTGAAAAAAGCCTGGGAGAAAATATCCAAACGTAACCGACTCTCCAAAGGCATCGATAATGTCACTATTAAAACATTCAACAACAATCTAGAGAAAAACCTGTCAATAATAAGCGCGGAGCTACGAAGACAGAGTTATCAGTTCACCAGACTCCGTGCACACGCAATCGCAAAACCAGGCTCACAGAAACCGCGCCTTCTTCAAATCGCGAGCGTTCGGGACCGGGTTGTGATGAAGGCGTTGGCAATGTTGATCGAACCTGCTTTCACAAAATTTGACCTGCCTTGCAGTCACGCTTTCATCAAAGGCCGCGGTGTTCATCACGCAATTCAGGGTGTTCAGGAATTGGCAAATGCAGGCAATAAATTCTATTTCAAAGCCGACATCATCGAGTTTTTCGCACACGTGGATCGGGAGACGTTATGGAAGATGTTCGCTCGGCAAGTTCGACACAGGAGCTTACTGCCCTTGCTGCGCCAATGTTTCAATTTGGAGATAGAGGATCTCTCCAGCTACGAAAAAGAATTTCAGGACCTCTTCATAGGGGCAGGTTCGGGGATACCTCAGGGTGGCGTTCTGTCCCCAATGCTCGCGAATTTTTACCTGTACCACTTTGATCGGCGCATGCTCGCACAGAAGTTCAACCTGATCCGGTATGCAGATGATTTCGTCGTGATGTGCGACAGCGAACAAAGAGCCCGTGAAGCATACGTGTTTGCGCGTCAGACCCTTGGGACACTTGGGCTTAAAATCCATGAGCTGGAAGCGCCAGACTCGAAGAGCAAAATCGGCAACTTTGGCACGGAACACCTTATCTTTCTTGGGGTCCGCTTTGAAGGCCAAGAGACGATTCCCTCAGACAAGGTGATCAAACGATTCAGAGCAAAAATCGTGGAAGTACTCCAACCCGCAAGCGGTAACAGCCTGTTCAAGACACTCCAGCGGCTCACCAACCTGATCAACGGTTGGGGGAAATGCTACAAGATGATGAGAGTGTTGCCCATTTACTTGGAGCTTGATGAATTCATCAAATCGTCAGTCGAGCGATATCTCTCATATCTCGGCATCCAACTCACCGGCAAAAACAAACGTAAGCATATGAAGTTGCTTGGAGTTCCTTCACTGACAGCAATGATCGAATATCGCAAGGCTGACGCTGCGGCGAGTTGAACCCAAACGGCAGATTGCTATGGCAAAAGTCAAAGCTTACATTTACCCCTTACGGCTGTACCGTTATCGGCCAGCAAGAAATCTTGAACGCGAATTACGTGCTATACGCGAGCACTACCTATGGTGCTCAGGCTTTGAAATGCTCAACGATCCAATGGAAGGGGTATTCGCATCAAGCCGTCGTGTCCGGCGAGCCGATGGATATCACGACCTCAAGGCGGCAGTGATTCACAATAAAGGAAGGGTCGGTATTTGTTCATTTAGCGAAGTGCATTACCATGAATTAATGTGGGCGCATTACGCCGACCAATTTCAGGGCTTGTGCATCGGGTATAGTCTTCGCCGGCTCCTGAAATATCTCCCTGCTAACGTCGAATTTGTCAGGATGTATTACGATGAAAAAGTCCCGATGATCCGCGATGATAGCGAACCGCCGATGATCGCTGCCAAGAAAGTGCTCTCCTGCAAGAACTACCGGTGGCTTTATGAGCGTGAATGGCGCATGTTTGCCTCTTTAGGAAGCATCGGCTACGAAAAGACATCTTGCGTAACGCACGTCTATCTGGGCTCCCGAATGTCAGATAACGACCGAAACCGGGTTAGACGGGAACTAGCGGATCTGTCTATTCCGGTCAGCGACATGACCGTAAGTAAATACTCGATCAGTTTCGAAGATTAAGGAGGGAGAGTTTTTAGGCGCAGCTCCAGTGCGACATGACCGCTATGATTGGGCTGTCTTTCCCAGGCAAACGAAGCAGACCAGCCGATAAGCTTAAGCAGGAAAAGGCTACTTTGAACAAATAATGATAGATTTTACGATCAAGAACTATCGGTGTTTCGCAGATTCTGAGCCCGCAAGATTTACGGTTAGGCCCGGTTTCACGAGCTTCGTCGGCGCAAATAATTCGGGTAAATCCTCACTCTTGCGCTTCTTCTACGAGTTCAGACATTTATTCGCCATCCTTGCGTCCCGCAACTTGTTAGTCTATGGGTTTAGAGGCCAGACACAGAGCTTCCAGCCGGCCCAGTCGATCAAGGACACATCAGACCTGTTCAACGACACAAACGAACGAAGTATCTCGATTGAAATGCAGTTCGACACGATGGCGAGAGGCATATGCGAGAAGTGCAAAATTGTCGTTGAAATTCCCCGTGTATCGACCAACTTTACTCTTAAGTTCTTCCTAGGGAACAAGAACCTGGGTCAGAATTTGGTAGAGAATGGATCGCACGGACTGCTCTTCCAGTTGCCGAATTTGGTGGTCGATTTTGCACCATTTCTGAAATTTTGTGGAGACTTACAAAACAGCCTCTACATTGGGCCGTTTCGTAACGCAATTAACGTGGGCAGTCAGGAAGAATATTTTGACATTCAGGCTGGGGAATCATTCGTCAAGACATGGCGAAATTTCAAGACAGGGCCCAACCGCAAACAGAACGAAGCGATATACCGAATCACGGAGGAAATCGGCCGAATCTTCGACATTGCACGTTTGGAAATCAACCCGTCACCCGACGACCGCACGCTACAGATATTTGTTAACGGCAAGAGCTATAAGCTCAACGAAGTAGGGTCCGGCTTAACCCAATTCATCATCGTTTTGGCGAGCGCGGCCATTCGGAATCCCGAATACATGCTGATTGATGAACCGGAACTCAACTTGCACGCATCACTCCAGACTGACTTCCTAACGACCTTGGGATCTTACGCCGGACGCGGTGTCCTCTTTGGAACGCATAACGTCGGATTGGCGAGAGCTGGATCAGATATTGTTTATGCTGTCCGGCGAATCGAGCAAGGAAAAAGCGATGTGCGGCCACTCGAAGCGCTCCCTCGATTGTCGGATTTTGTGGGTGAATTGGGCTTCTCCGGTTACAAGGAACTCGGATTCGACCAGGTGCTTCTGGTCGAGGGTGCAACGGAAGTGCGCACGATGCAACAGTTTCTGAGACCCCTCAAGAAGGAGCACAAGGTTGTACTGATTCCCTTGGGCGGGAGTGCGCTCATAAACGGCGACAGAGGATTGGAGTTGCAGGAATTGAAACGGATCTCCGAAAATGTCGCAGCGCTGATCGACAGCGAACGATCTTCAGAAGCAGCAACACTCGAGCCAGCACGTCAAGCCTTTTCCGAAGTATGCGCCGCAAATCATATCAACTGCTGCGTTCTCAAGCGCCGTGCCACAGAAAACTACCTGACCGACGCCGCGGTAAAACGCGTCAAAGGCAACAGCCATCGGAGCCTCGCTCCTTATGAGCGGCTGGGCGACGTGTCCCCCTCATGGTCAAAATCTGAGAATTGGCGGATTGCGCGAGAGATGGAATTCAACGATATAAGTGGGACAGATCTGGGAGAGTTTTTGGAGAAGCTCTAAGTCCTCCGGATCAGCCGGACACTGGGGTTGATGGCCTAGGCTTTCCGGGTGTTTTCTGTCGATCGGAATGGTCACGGGGTTGCCCCTCGATAGACGCGGAGGGCAGCCGCAGCGTGGCATCATGCTCCCAGTCGGACGACCACTAAGCATATTGTTGCTGTGATGAGGCCAACTCGTGACTGGAGGATTACATGTACGTCAACGCTGGTCGGCTGTTTAAAAATGCATTGGAGATCGCTCGAGGCACGCCGTCCAACAACCCGGCCGTGCAAACAGCAAGGGACGCTCTAACAAGCATTTTATTTGCTGCAATGTCGGTTGAAACATTTATCAATGAACTGCACCACATGACTCACAACGGAATGCCCACGGCTTCCACGAATTTAAAGGTGCTAGGCGATTTGCTGGAAGAAGCTGAGCGATCGCGCAGTTCAGTAGCAGCGAAATATCAATTCGCTAAGTTCATTTTGTCCGGCCAAGCATTCGACAAAGGTGCATCCCCCTACCAAGATTTTTCCCTATTGCTTGATCTGCGCAATCTCATCGTGCATGCAAAACCATTAGAGGCAAAGATGCAAAAAGATTCTTCCGGGCGCGTCTCCTGGGTAGAGCCAAAAATTATGGTTCGGCTTCAAAGCATGGGCTTACTCGAGATAACCGATTTCCAAAGAGAGAATACGCCCGATACAGAAATGTTGATTAGCGATCTGATCGCAGAGATAAGCACACAACGTATCGCGACTTGGGCATGTGAATCCGCCGCAGCAATCATTACAGATATTCTGGATGCTGTCCCAGCTGAGTTTGCACCATTAACAGATGTCTTTTATCGACGGGATTTCACACTCGCTCAAATTCCTCAAGAAATCCAACCTTCCCCATCCGCGGCCGGGCCCAGAGAAAAGGGTTCAGCATAGCCGATCCGATTCCAGGGAAAACCGGAGACAGACGGGACTTAACCCATCAGTTCGTCGCCGCATAGGTGGAGATAGCGGCGTACCCGGGGTTATGTGACTGTTTGCTCAAAAGATGAAAAGACTGCGCGCGGTTCAGGCTGAACGCTTTTTCTCGTACCTGTTATTGACGAGGGTTACGTCCCGTCTCTCCCCGGCTTCCTGCTTTCACTTCCGTTTTATCTTTTATCTGAATCTATGAGCATCTTCACGGCGGAGGTAAGCCTCTGCGGAATGGCGAGCAAGCGCTTTGGTTGGGCGTGCTCTGGCCATTCCTGGGTCACGCCGTTCCAATATGCGAATGAGGCGCCTTTCTCGCCGGCCCTGTTCCGCTCCTCCGATGAGAGCAGCTCAACATACATTAAGGCATTGATGCGCCCAAACGTCCGCTTGATGCGCTTAAACGTCCGCTCGTCGGGTGTGGTAAGGATGCCGGGTGCTCTCAGGCTTTAGGCTCCCCCTTCTGTCCCTCAGAAAATGTCGGTGCGCGATGCTTTGCGACGGAAGCTCGCGCCGGTTGTTTGCGCGAAGGTTCGCTCAGTCGCAAAGAGTGGAAGATAAACACTCGTCGGTAAAGCCTGGGTCACCCGCCCGCTGTTCTGATCAACAGATTCGTGACTTTCTGATTCGTTGGCCCCTGGCAGAATGAGCGCTTCGTCTTGTACGGCCACGAGGACGCTTTGCAGCCATCCTGAGGGGGGCTGTGGTGGGTTAGGATGGAGCAGGATTGAGCGCGGTGAGCACTGCAGCGGGATTCTTGTCGATTACGGTAAGCAAGGTGCGAGCCGGTGCTTCGGGGGTTCTCCGCCCGCCCTCCCAGTGCTTAATAGCGTCAAGGCTGAACCCGAGTTTCTATTCCCGCCCCAAGCAGGAACCGTAGCTGACGGAACCGGGAGCCTGGCCGCGCAAGCCATCCTGGCCGCTATCGAGCAGCTTCAATTTTTGCCCAATGAGATACGTGTACAAAACACCGAACTCAAAGCAGCCCTTGCTCCCATTGAGGAACGCCTTGGAATTGCCATCCGCGTGGCCCAGTCCATCCCTGCTCTGCGGCAGGCCCGGACAGCTCTCATCCGGCACATGCGAGGCGCTGGCGAGATGGGGTGAGGGGCAGGCCTTGAACTGTGCCTTTCCGCCAGTGTAACTTCGCTTTTTTGTTGACCTTGGCCGCTATGTTGTGGTATGTTAAGTCATTTGTATGCAGTGCCTTATGAGCATATGCGAGATCACGGTCGCACCCCGGTTTGACGCCGGGGTGGACGCCGCATCGCCGGGGTGGCGGGGCATGGCACTCCGGGGTGAAAGCGGGGTGACGAGGCGTAAGTGCTTTGTTTTCCTAATTGACGACGGGGGGTGGGTGGGGCATCGCCGAGATCGCGCGTCATCGCAACGTGATCGCCGAGATCGACAACGCAGAACTTGTGCAACGGAAAAGGGCATGGTCGACGAACGGGTATCGGGAGGATCACTCGAAGGAGCAGGCGAGCGACTCTGGGAGGGCTGGAGCATCCAATATACTAGGCTTGGATTCAAGTTCTCTCAGCGAGATCAACACGAAACCGGGCGTCCCTGCGGCGCGCTGGCGAGTAAGATTGAAGCATGCTCCGCTTCAGCGATTGAAGTTTTGCTGCGCGTAAGGACTTGGAGACAGATCATGAGGTCAGGAGCAGGACAAGAGACAAAGGAAACAGATTGCTAGACAAATTGGCCGCCGGCATTTTCGGCACTCAGAACGAACGTGACATCAAGCGGATGCGTCCGCTGATCGCGGAGATTGGCGCGATGGAGTCGGAGCTCCAGAAGCTCACGGACCAACAGTTGCGCGAGAAGACTGATGAGTTTCGCGCCCGCATCAAAGAACGCCTCCAGAAGGAGGAGGAGGAGATTGCGCGCGTTACGGCGGAAATGCAAAGCGCTCCTGATCAGGACCTGCGGGGCGAACTCGAGAGCCTGAACAAGAAACGGCTCACAGCCCGCAACGAGGTGCTGGATGAGATTCTGCCGGAAGCATTCGCAGTGGCGCGCGAGGCGGGCCGGCGCGTGCTCAACATGCGCCACTTTGACGTGCAGTTGATCGGCGGCATGGTGCTGCACCAGGGCAAGATCGCCGAAATGAAAACCGGCGAAGGTAAAACGCTGGTGGCAACGCTTCCGGTGTATCTGAACGCGCTGTCCGGGGACGGCGTTCACGTGATTACGGTGAATGACTACCTGGCCAAGCGCGATGCGGAATGGATGGGCAAGCTCTACCGCTTCCTCGGCCTGAGCGTGGGCGTGATTGTGCATGACCTGGACGATGACGAACGCCGCGAAGCCTACGCCGCCGACGTGACCTACGGCACAAACAACGAGTTTGGCTTCGACTACCTGCGCGACAACATGAAGTTTGACTTGAAAGATTGTGTCCAGCGCGGGCACAACTTCGCCATTGTGGACGAAGTGGATTCCATCCTGATTGACGAAGCCAGGACGCCGCTGATCATCAGCGGTTCAAGCGACGAAACCACGGACAAATATGACCGCGCCGACCGTGTGATTCCGCACCTGGAAAAAGGCGAGGAGATTGAAAAGGCCCCAGGCGAGCCGCCCGAGTATACCGGTGACTACGCGGTCGACGAAAAGCACAAGAACACTACCATCACCGACGAGGGCTGGGAAAAAATAGAACGCCTGCTGGGCATTGAGAACATTGCCGATCCGGAAAACTGGCCCATGAAGCACCACGTGGAGACGGCGCTGAAGGCGCACGCTCTCTACCACAAAGACATTGAATATGTGGTGAAGGACGGCGAAGTCATTATTGTGGACGAGTTTACCGGCCGGTTGATGCCGGGACGCCGCTGGTCAGACGGGTTGCACCAGGCGATTGAGGCCAAGGAAAAAGTCAAGATTGAACGCGAGTCGCAGACGCTGGCGACGATTACCTTCCAGAATTATTTCCGCATGTACAAAAAACTGGCCGGCATGACCGGCACGGCGGAAACGGAGTCGGCCGAGTTCGACAGTATCTACAGGCTGCAGGTGATGGTGATTCCGACCAACCGTGTGCTACTGCGTAAGGAGAACCCGGACGTTGTCTATCGCACTGAGCGGGAAAAGTATTTCGCGGTAGCGGATGAGATCCAGAAGATCAGCGCCGAAGGCCGGCCCATCCTGGTGGGCACAACGTCGATTGAAAAATCCGAGCGGCTTTCTGATCTGCTCAAGCGCAAGCAGGTGAAGCACGTTGTGCTGAACGCCAAGTTCCACGAGAAGGAAGCCGAGATCGTTGCCCAGGCGGGACGGCTCAACATGGTGACCATCGCCACCAACATGGCTGGCCGGGGCACGGATATTCTGCTGGGCGGCAATCCCGACATCATGGCGCGGCAGGAACTGGTAAAGAAGGGAATTGCGCAGCAACTGCGCGCGGCTGCCGGCGAGGTTGCGCTGGAGCAGGATACCTCAGAGACAACCATCTTCTACTACAACGGGCAGGAGTACAAATGCCCGCTGGACAAGTGGAATGACGCATACAACAAATACAAGACAGAGACTGACGCCGAGCACGAAGACGTTGTGGCTACCGGCGGTCTGCACATCATAGGCACGGAACGGCACGAGTCGCGACGCATTGACAACCAGCTGCGCGGGCGCGCGGGACGCCAGGGCGATCCAGGATCTTCACGGTTCTATCTGTCGCTGGAAGACGACCTGATGCGCATCTTCATGCCGAAGGGGTGGGTCTCCACATTGCTGCAGAAGCTGGGGATGGAAGAAGGCGTGCCGATTGAGTCGCGCATGATTTCCAAGCGCATTGAAGCCGCGCAGAAATCCGTGGAAGCGCAGAACTTTGAGTCCCGCAAACACCTGCTGGAATATGACGATGTGATGAACAAGCAGCGCGAGGCTGTTTACGGTCTGCGCAAAGAGCTGCTGTCCGGCGTCGACCAGAAAGAGCTCATTCTGGAAGATTACGTTGCAGGCATGGTGGCCGAGGCGCTGGATAAATTCATTCCTCGCAACGTCCACGCCGATCAATGGGACACAGAAGGGCTTCGCCGCTACATGCTGGAGACGTTTGGGCTCGATCTGGGCAAGGCGGGCGTTGATCCTGACCAGCTCAACCGGCAGGAACTCGGTGACGGCATTTTCGAGAAGCTCGAAGAGTTTTACACCGCCAAAGAGAAACAGATTGGCGCGGATGCCATGCGCTATCACGAACGCATGATCATGCTGAGCGTCCTGGATACGCAGTGGAAAGACCACCTGCTCAATATGGACCACCTTAAAGAAGGAATTGGTCTGCGCGGCTACGGGCAGCACGACCCACTGGTGGAGTACAAGCGCGAATCATTTGACGTGTTTGAAGAGATGATGCAGCGGTTCCAGGAAGAGACGATCCGCTACCTGTTCCACATACAGTTGGTGGAGGCTCCGTCGGCCTCGGCCGCGGCGGCAGCAGTCGACGGCAATGGCGATCAGCCGCAGGGGACAGCTCCGCGTAAACGCGCGTCAACTTCCATCGACGAACTGGAAGCACAGTTCCAACGGCGCAAAAAGCGCGAGCTGCAGGAAGCGCGTATGGCCGGTACGAACGGCAATAGCTCGCCGCAACAGGTTGTGCGTGGACAGGCCAAGGTCGGCCGCAATGATCCATGCCCGTGCGGATCAGGAAAGAAATACAAGAAGTGCCACGGAGCAGGCACTGCGGCGTAAGGAAAATTTACAGCTTCCAAGGAAGCGCGGCCAACCTGGGCATCTGCGTTCGGTTGGCCGGTTTGGTCTTTACAACTGAATATGGGTAGGTTCCGGACGGCTTTCATCGAAAGCTGTCCGGCAAAGCTGTGCGACTCCTAATGGCTACCGCGGCTTCCGCCGCCACCGCGATCTCCGCCACCGCGAGGTCCGCGTCCCCGGCCACCACCGCCACCGCCGCGCCCGTGTCTGCGCCCCCCTCCGCCGCCATGCGGACGCCCTCCGCGAGGCGGCCGGTCAGGACGATCTCCACCGGCGTGTACGGTTTCACGATTGGCATCTTCGCGATTGAAGTTAGGTTCCTCTTCTTCCTCGAAGTCGCCGCCGCCCTCAAAGGTAATGGTTTCTTCTCCGCCGCGAGGCTCAGGCGCCTGCTCGCCTTCCGCCGCTGGGGAAGGAGCAGGCTCACCGCCTTCAGTTCGCTGCTGCGCCGCCATCTTGGCGCGCTGTTCCTTGAGGATTGCTTTGCGCGACAGTTTGATGCGATTCCCTTCGATGCCAAGGACTTTGACCAGCACCTGGTCGCCTTCTTTCAACTCGTCTTTCACTTCCTTGACTCGATGCTCGGCAATTTCGCTGATGTGCAGCAGGCCGTCCGTTCCGGGAATGATTTCGACGAAGGCGCCGAATTCGGCCAGCCGCACCACTTTGCCAAGATAAGTCTTGCCGACTTCCGGCACAGCGGTGAGATCGTTGATCATCTGTATGGCTTTCTGCGCCGACGGGCCGTCGTTGGATGCGACGTTGACTTTGCCTGTGTCGTCCACATCGATCTTCACCCCGGTCTGATCGATGATGCTGCGGATCATCTTGCCGCCGGGACCAATGAGGTCGCGGATCTTGTCCACCGGAATCTGCAGTGTGTAAATCCGCGGCGCGAAGGTGGAAATCTGTTCGCGTCCGCCAGTGATGATTTCCTCCATCTTGTCCAGGATGAACATGCGCCCGCGCTTTGCCTGTTCCATGGCTTCGCGCATGATTTTGGACGTGATGCCGGTCACCTTGATGTCCATCTGCAGTGCGGTAATGCCCTTGCGTGTTCCCGCGACCTTGAAATCCATGTCGCCGTAATGGTCTTCCGCGCCTGCAATATCTGTGAGGATGGAGTAGTCATCGCCTTCCTTCACCAGGCCCATGGCGATGCCGGCCACTGCCGACTGCAGAGGAACGCCCGCATCCATCAGCGAAAGCGACGCGCCGCAGACCGTGGCCATGGAAGATGAGCCGTTTGACTCCAGGATGTCAGAGACTACACGGATGGCGTAAGGCCATTTTTCTGTCGATGGCAGCACAGCCGAAACAGCGCGCTCAGCCAGGGCTCCATGTCCAACTTCGCGACGGCCCACGCCTGTCATGCGGCCCACTTCGCCTACCGAAAATGGCGGGAAATTGTAGTGCAGCATGAAACGCTTTTTGGTTTCGCCTTCAAAGCGCTCGATGCGCTGCATGTCGTCGGGAGTGCCCAGTGTGGTGGTAACCAGCGCCTGGGTTTCTCCGCGGGTGAAAATCGCAGATCCGTGGGTGCGCGGCAGTACGCCGACTTCAATCCAGATGGGCCGAATCTCGTCAAACGCGCGAGCGTCAGGACGACGCTGGTCCCTGGTTACCTGCTCGCGGAAGATGCGCTCGCGCAGCAGTTCGTAGTAATGGGAGAGCTTTGGCGCCGCCTCTTCATCGTCTTCGGGCAGTTCCGCCTTCAGCCGATTTTTGATCTCTTTCACCAAGTCATAGCTTTCGAGCTTGGGATGCTTTTTCGTGTCGAGCGCATCGGTCAGTTCGGCGCCGACCTTCTTCCGAAGCTGATTAAAGTAGGCCTGATCAAACTCAGGCGGCTCAACCTGCCGTTTCGGTTTTCCTGAGCGTTTTGCCAGGTCGCTGATGGCGGCGCAGATCTTTTTGATTTCCGCGTGCGCGGACTCAATCGCGCCCAGCACCTGGTCCTCGGTGACCTCTTTGGCCCCCGATTCCACCATCACAATGCCTTCGGAGGTCCCCACAACCATGATGTTCAGCAGGCTTTCCGCCATCTCTGAATATGTTGGATTGATAATGTACTGATCGTTCACAAAGCCCACGCGCACCGCCCCCACCGGGCCCTGGAAGGGAATATCGGAGAGCGTAAGCGCTGCGGACGCGGCGTTGATGGCGAGCACATCTGGGTCGTTTTCAGTATCGGCGGAGAGCACCAGGGAGATCACCTGGGTATCATTGCGGAATCCTTCGGCGAAAAGCGGGCGGATGGGACGATCGATCTGGCGGCTGGTGAGAATCTCGCGTTCGCTCGGCCGACCTTCACGCTTGATGAAGCCGCCGGGAATGCGTCCGCCGGCGTATGTATATTCGCGGTAGTCAACCGTGAGGGGGAAGAAATCAATGCCTTCCCTTGGATCGGGCGCGCAGCAGGCGGTTCCAATCACCACGTTGTCGCCCAGCCTCACAATGGCGGAGCCTTGCGCCTGTTTCGCCAGATGTCCGGTCTCAATTTGCAGGGTTTTGCCGCCTGTCAGGTCAACGGTGGCTGTTTGTTTCATGAACTCCTCGTTTCCAGGAGGGCCAGAGTGTTAGCAGTAGTCGAGAGCATTTTCTAGTAAGAGCGGCGAAAGACATGAACCTGCGCCCTCAAATACGCGAACTGGTCTGCCGTTACGCGCTTGCGGGCTTGACTTTCCGCGCCATCCACCGCGAATCTTTCCGTGGACGGCATAAACTCATTCGGGTTTTCCGGCGCGCTCAGAATGGGCGCACCCGATCCTGGATCAGGAGAGGGCCGGTCTGACGGAGCTTCTCGCTTAAGCTTGGGGTGCATACACATTTCCCTTCGGCTTTGATCCTTGCAAACGTCCGATGAATCTTTTACTTGCGGATTCCAAGTTTGTGGATAACGTCTTTATAACGCTCGGTGTCGTATTTCTTCAGATAATCCAGCAGGCGGCGACGCTTGCTGACCATCATGAGCAGACCGCGCCGGGAGGCGTGATCTTTCTTATGCGTCTTGAAGTGCTCGGTCAACTCGCCGATCCGCTCACTCAGAATTGCAATCTGGACTTCCGGGCTTCCGGTATCTGACTGGTGCGTGCGGAAACGGTTGATGACGTCGGCCTTTTGCTCTCTCGCTAACACGTAAACTGGTGCACTCCTATTTCTAAATCTTGTCCTTCTAGTGACTTATAAAGCGTAACACGCTGGATGCGAGGCTGTAAACAGCGCCCGGCGTGTTTTCCGACAGGGATAAGTTCGGTCCGAACCTGCCATTTCGAGCCGCCATTCCATGCCATGTATACTCAATGATTTCGATTCGCGTAGGTTTGGCAGAGTTTGTCGGCGCCACGCAAAACGAGTCAGTTATCGGCGAAGCCTGGTTGTGTCTTTTTATGAAGGTTGCCATTGACGTCCACAGCATTGGGTCGCAGGCAGGTGGAAATGAAACCTTCTATCGTCAGCTTCTGCACGGTCTGGCCCAGGACTCCAGCCCCAACGAGTACACTCTGTTTTACACTCGGCCGCAGGCTCCTTCCGCGCTCCAACTGGATGAGCGGTTCACATGGGTACAGATTCCTCAGAATCCCGTTCGCCGCATTTGTTTCTCTCTTCCCGCGCTGATGAAGGCGTCGCCTCCGGACGTTTTCCATTGCCAGTACATCATGCCTCCCCGTCTCGCGGTCAAGACGGTGGTTACGATCCATGATCTGGCCCACGAACGCTACCCTGAGTTTTCACCACGTCTGGAAGGCCTGCGCATGCGGAAGCTTGTGCCCTGGTCAGCTCGGCGCGCCGATCACATCATTACCGTTTCTGAATATTCCGCCAAAGATATTGTTTCTCTCTACGGTGTGCCGCGCAATAAGATCACAGTGGCTTATCCGGCGGCCTCGGAGAAGTTCAGGCCGAGAGACAAACAAGCCTGCAAAGCACAATTGCAGGAGGCTTACGGGATTGACTCGCCCTTTATCCTCTATGTTGGCCGCGTGCAGGTGCGCAAGAACCTCAACAGGGTGGCGGAGGCATTTGCCAGAGTACGCCAGAACCATCCCGACCTGAAACTTGTCATTGTCGGGAAGCCCGACCTGGCCTATGAAAAGCTGCTCACGAAAATCGAGGAATTGTCCCTCACAGCCCACATTCATTTTCCCGGCTATGTCGAGGGAGACCTGCTACCGGTCTTCTACAACGCAGCGGAGCTGTTTGTTTTCCCATCTATTTTCGAAGGTTTCGGGCTCCCCGTAGTGGAAGCCATGGCCAGCGGCGTGCCCACGATTACATCAAAAGGTTCGTGTCTGGAAGAGGTTGCCGGAACCGGCGCGCTTCTGGTTGATCCCATGAGCGTCGATTCCCTCGCGGCCGCCATGAGGCAGATCCTGGAAGATGAAGGACTCCGGCGTGAAGTCATTGAGCGCGGGTTGCAACGCAGCGCCGTTTTCAGCACGCGAGGGTTTGCGGCAAAAATTCTGGACGTTTACAGGTTATGGGCGTAGCGGCTAGTCAGGCGTGGGTTGCAGAGGGTTGCCGGTCGCCAAGCAGATATTGCTCCAGACCCTTTTTCCAATGCTGGAATACGTTGAGCGAACTGCGCTTCAGCGCCGCATTCTCCAGAACTGAGTACTTCGGCCGTGCAACCTTGGCGGGAAATTCTCCAGGTCGAGCAGGCGCCAGCTTTACTTTGACGCCGGAGAGTTCGAAGATGGCTTGGGCAAACTCGTACACAATGCCCACTTCAGGACGAAGTGCTTTCCGAACCAGAACAGATCGACCACGTCAATGTCGTAACCGCGCTCGAGTAATGTTGGGATCAGCGCCGGGCATATAAGTCGGCGCTTCACGCATGGAGAATCCCTATTAAGCCTCCTGCCGTGATAGAGCTGGAACATAGGGGATGTTATCCGACAGCGTTGATTCAAGCCATTGAGCAAGAGTCGGTGCTCGTTTGTCACGATCTGATGTCATCGCTGTTGACGGATCGATGGGCCACCGTATCCCGATTGCCGGATCAGCAAAATGGATTCCCCCCTCCGCCTTCGGGTTGTAAATCCCGGTAGTCTTGTACTGCACCTCACAGCCCTCGGTGAGAGCGCAAAAACCGCGAGCAAAACCGTAAGGGGCCCATATCTGCTTCTTGTTCTCAGCCGAAACTTCCATGCCAAACCATTGTCCCAGTGTAGGCGAGCCCTTGCGAATGTCCACGGCCACCAGAAACGCGGAACCCTGAGTCACGCGCATCAGCTTGCCCATAGGGGGAGCCCATTGAAAGTGAAGCCCGCGCAACACGCCTTTTGCGGACCGCGAGTGATTGTCCTGCACGAATTCGGTGGGCAGGCCGAGATCGTGAAACTGGTCGACGCGAAACGTCTCCATGAAAAAACCGCGCGAGTCTCCGTTGACCTGCGGCACCACTACTACGATTTCTTTCAAATGGACAGACTCAATGCTGAATGGCATGTAAAGGCTGTTTCCTCCCGTGCTCGCTGACGCTCTTTCAATATATCGTGATGCCGGCGCAAGGGCCAGAGCAGCAGGCTGAAAGCCGGTGCTCACGAAGTTGCCGGCATCGGTTCCCGGTCCGCTTCGCGAACGCTGGAATGCTTTTTAGTGGGATCTTCTCCATTGGCCAGCAGATAAAACAATTCTTCGTACTGGTCAGTGATGCGCTCCCAGTTGTATACGGTCCGTATGCGCTCCGGAGCGTGTCGCCGCAGATTTTCCGCTACAGCCGGCTGTTGCTCGATCAACTCGATTTTCTCTTCCAACTCTGCGGCGTGCCGAAACAGCAGGCCATGCCCGGCCAGAACTTCGGAATTAAATGGATTATCTCGCGCGAGAATGCAGCAACCATACCCAAGAGCCTGAAGCAGCGAAGGGTTTGTCCCTCCAACCGTGTGCCCGTGGAGATAGGCGTAAGCGTTGCAGAAGAGCTCTTTGACGTGGTCGCGGTTTCCGACGCGCCCGAGAAAACGCACGCGGTCTCCTGCACGCGCTTGTAGGTCAGAGACGAAACGGCTTTTGTAGTTGGCGTCGCCAACGATTGCCAAAATGCGCTGGCTTTTGGACCGGTTGAACCCCTTTACAATCACATCTGCGCTGTTCTCGGGAACAAGCCGGCTGAGAATCAGGTAGTAGTTCCCCGGCTCCAGGCCGTACTGCCTGACCACCTCTGGATTAGTAGACTGCTCGATGTTCCCGCCATAGGCGATGCAAGCTGAAGGAGTATTGAATTCCTCAAGATAGAGTTTGCGCATCGCGTATGCGTCTGTGACGATGCCACAGGGGAGGATTTTCCCGCACATTCGCGCATTGAAATGGAAATACCACTTGCCCAGCGGGCCCCATTTCCCCCTTTTCCACTCGATCCCATCGACGTTGATCGCGCAGTTCTGGCGGAAGAGCCGCGGAATAACACAGTGAAGTGCATTCGCGACGTTGGTGACAAGCATGGCGTCAACGTCGCGGAAGAGTACGTCAATCACGCAGGCCAGCGTGTGCGTGAAGGTGCCAAGATTTTTCGTCTCGATGCTGGGGAGATAGATCAGCCGCACACCCCGGTAGTAGGCGGGCCGCTCCTTAAACAGCGACCTGCGGCAATAGACGATCACCTCGTGGCCCCTTTTGACCAGTCTCGGAGCAAGCTCGAGGAAAAACGTTTCATTGCCGCTGTACGTGGAAGGGATGCCTCTGCCGCCGAAAACGGCCACACGAAGTTTGCGCTCGGAAGTCTGCGGTCTCAGTACTTGGTTGGTCATTCCATGTATTGTCCCAGGGACGGCTCAGCAAAAAAATCAATTGCAGGATATGAAGCAAGCAGGTGTCAAGATCCAACGACTCCCGCGTTTGTTCTGTTTTGATTATACGGATTCGGAGACCCAGCTACACCGATGCAGAAATCCGAGGGTAGTCCTCTTCACCCACGCAACGAAGCAACATCGTGTTCCGTTCCCATATGCCGGACCAAGTCCTCGGCTCGAAGAGACAGCGCGTCTCCGCTCAGCAACAATTTCGCCGCATCATTTTGATAGTGGGCTCTCATTACCGCATCTTTGGATAAAGCAAGATCCGAGTCTTTCAACAATTTCAATTGAACCAGCAGGGAAGCGCAAGCAGCGGCGCTGCGGATGGAAGGCATCGCAGCCGATTTTATCCAGCTATGCCCGCTCGTGCGACTGATTCCGGACTCTGTCAGTTGTGCTGTTTAGCTTGGGGTGCTTCGAACTTGGAGGCTTTTGGATGATCCTTTCCAGAATGTTGGCCATAGCCTTGCCCCAGGCATCCCAGTTTAACCGGGATTCGAACATTTTCCGTCCCGCCATGGCGAGTGCACGATACTGCTCCGGGTCGGCAATCAGGTTCTGTACAACATCTGCGTACTTATCCGGGGGCGCATCTGCTGCGAGCAGAATTCCGTTTTCACCATTCCAAACGGGCAAACCGCCGCCATTGGACGCGATCAAGGGAAGTCCGAATGCGTTTGCTTCACAGCACACTACTCCAAATGCCTCGCGCCGGGTCGGAAATAACATGAAATCCGAACTCATGAATAGATTATTCAGTCGTTTGCGCTGTTCGGGGACGGACTTGTTCAGAAAAGGTATTACCTGCAGTTGACGGTCTCTAACGCCTGCAGGCGGAGAACAGCCGACAACCGTGAGCGAAGCATCAATTCCACGGGTGCGCAATTCTCGCATCGCAGCAAGGGCTACATCCCCGCCCTTTCGTTCCCAGTCGACCCCAATAAATAACAGTCTGCAAGTCCGGCTTGGCCCAGCCTGGCGTGCGGCTTTTATATCGTCCACAGCCGGAATGTCATCGAGGTTCGCGGCCATTGGGATAACGGATATCTTCTCTCTTGGCACTGCATAATGATTCATCGCCGAATTCGCGGCCCACTGCGACGCGTAGGCGAGATGGTCGGCTCGCGTGAGTGCCCGGCGCTCAATCTGTTCCATTTGTTTCAGGGACCAGTTGGATAAGCCTCGCACATTCGCGGCGTAACCGCTGAAGAGCTTGGCGGTGAGGTCACCGTAATAGGCCACTGGCAATTTCGTCTCAAGATAGGCAAGCTCCGTGCTCGCTGCCGGAGCGAAAATCACATCGAACTCGGCTGCCGCGAGTAACCGGTTGAAAGTCCTTGCCAAAGATTTCGAGAGTATCAAGGTGTGGATACTATCAACGTTGTGGCCGAAGAGAAGTCTGGCTGCTTTCGCTGTTGCCTTTCCCGCCATTTGCAGCTTTTGGCCTGCGGGACCGAGCGAAACTACCTCACCGCAGTGGCGTTCCAGAGCCTTGTACATGAAGAGCAGAATGCCGGACCACGCGCGCGGGTCAAGTGGATCGTTAGCGGTTAGATATGCTATTTTCAATTCGCGATCACCGCCTGTTTCCTGCCGGCAAGCATTGTCCCCGAGATGGTGTTTTTCCGCAATTGGTCAGTCGCCTGCATTTGGTTGGTTTCAATGACGTCTACATTGATTCCGAACTGCTGCCGAAAATCTACCGAGTAGGATACCGGAAGTACGTTGTCGGCGTTGCTGAAGAGCACGTCGAGCATGCAGGCATAAGTGTAGGCGAACTGCCCATATCCTTTTCTCAATGTGCTTTCACTTTAGAGTGGGGGCTCGTCCTCACTCATTCGTGCCAGCCAGTCAATAGAGGGAGATAAAGCTTCGGCGTTCAAGTGTGTGGCGATTCCGGGCACGGGCACCCATAATTTATGCCGCTTTCCGAATAAAATCTGAGCCCATCCGAACCACCAGGCTCTGAGCGTGATCTTCGCAAACAATGGTTCGCGCAGAACCCACCGGCAGAAATCCAGAGGCCGGAGCACGCTCTGTTTGGTCAGGCTTAGCCAGATGCTGCAGTCAAAATTCTTCCTGGCATAGGTACGGAAAATGCCGGCTGTTTGTTGCAGTGTCTCCTTTGACGTCAAAAATGTGAGACACGTGGAAGCCGCAGTTCTCCAATGATGGCCCGCGTGAACCCTGAGCCATTTAGGTTTTCGATGCAGATCAAGAGTGTAGCAGTCGAGATGATCATAGGGAGTTATGAACTGCATCTCGGGAAAAGTCTTCATGAAGTTTGTCATCAGGTGAAATTGGCCGGGCAAATAAAAATAGTCATCCTCCGCAAAATAGACCAGTTGGGCATCTTCCTGGTTCGACAGAATTTCAATTTGTTGAAGAAAAGTCCCCTGGTTACCAATCCCGGGTAGACGAAGAAGCACCAGGTCTTCATCGGCAAAATACTTGTGAAACAGCTCCGCATACGCGGGAGGACAGCCATCGAGGAGCACCCAAATTCTGGCGCGCAGAGTGCCGAGTGAGTTGCGAAAAGACCTCAGACAGGCTTCAGCCAGGCGATACTTATCTCCACTAAACGGCAGACCTAGTGCCGCCTTGGCCATTCCAGGATAAATCCGATACGCCACCGCCAGGTCGTATTTTGCTGCTTCATTCCTCATAGGCCAGTGTCAACAACAGCTCAACGCCCCTTTTCTACGTTTCCCGGATAAGGATCTTCCCGCCGGGCGAGCATAATGATATCCATGGAGAGACTGGGAAAAATCTCACCCGTCAGCTCAAGCTGCGGAAAATTGATGTCATGGATGAAACGCTGGGGTATAAACGGAACCCAATTTCCCTTATGGACGACAATCATGAATCCGTGCTCCCGAAGTTGCTTCTTTAACACTCTAGGGGTATAAGCCCTCACGTGTCCGCTCCCGCTGAGGTTGTAATTCATCCAGATTGGATATATCCCGAGGAGAATCCTCAGCCGGTTCTCAAATGAGACGAGGTTGGGAGTAGTTATCAGCACGTGTCCTCCCGGACGCACGCACCGGTGAATTTCGCTCAGGAAGCCGTCTGTATCGATCAGGTGTTCGATAACTTCGCCGGCGAAAATCAGATCGAAGCTCTCGCCCTCGAACGGGAACGAGTCGCTGTTGAGGTCGCACTTCGCGGCATCTATTCCACGCTGTCGAGCAATTGTTACATGCTCCTGGTCGATGTCGACGCCAGCACATTGCCATCCCTGGCTTTGCCAGTGCGCCGCCCAATCTCCGGAAGAGCAACCAACATCGAGCAAACGTCCCGGTTTCAAGGACGCGATGATCTTGGCGCATTTCTTGAGCCTGCTCTCCCGCATTTCGTAAGAGAATTTTGTTGCGATGTTGTAGTCGCTGATTGTTTTCATGATGCTTCGATCAACATACGCCCCAAAAGGCGCCTACTGGCCTTCTGCTCCGTTACTTGCTGCCGCCAAATCTTGAGTTTGACGTGAGCGGATGACCCTGGCCGGCGCACCCATCGCAATGGAATAAGATGGAATTTTTCCTCGAACCAGACTTCCCGCCCCAATGACCGAACCGCGCCCGACATAGGCTCCGTCCAGAAATGTTACGTTAGCGCCGACCCACACATCATCTTCTATAATGATGCCCGCTCGCGTGGTGCCCTGGGCCTTGATTGGAATGTCGGTCCGCTCAAAGTTGTGGTTTTCCGGGTGAAAACAGACATGCTGGCCCATAATAACGTTTTCCCCGATTGTAATGGGGCCTGCGCTTCCGATGAAAGAATAGGCGTCGACTGCTGAATTTGCTCCGATTCTGATACCTTCTCCCAGGTTGGAGATGGGGGCGCCGAGCAGTGTGGAATAAGGCCCAATTTTTACGTGATCGCCCAGAAAAATGCCGTGGCGCATGGTTCCGTCCAGGGTCACGCCACGCTCCAGCGTTACTCCCCGGCCAAAACGAATCAACGAGGCTCCGCGCAGGGTTGTCCCATCCGCCATAAATACCCAAATCAGCCGCCGCTGCAGAACAAGCCCTTTCAGGATACCTCGGAGCAGCCATATGCCCCGCCGCAATATGAGCCCGATCAGCAATGAGAAGGGAATCGCACGATCCACTTCAAAGCGCCTGCCTTTGAAGCGGGAAAGAAGCGTCTCCACCACCTTGTACAATTTCGCTTTCATTGAGATACCGAATCCAGAGGCTCGCGGAGCCCTTTACCCTGCGGGTAGTAGATGGCAACGGCGCAGCCGATCAATCCCAAGTGTACCCACGAGAATGCCAGCAAAGTTCCTTCCGTGGCCTGAAAGGTCATTGAGTACACCAGGGCGCCCAGCATCAAACCCAGCAACTCAGGGTGATGTTGTTTTCGCAGCAGCTTCCACGCAGGCACGGCCAAGTACACGAGGAAATAAACAAAGATGACAAGTCCCACAATGCCGGTATCGTGGATAACGCGCATCTCCACGTTGCCGATCCAGGTTCCCGTTTCGTCCAGGTCCGTGAAGCCTAACTCTTTATTGCTTACAAGGAGTTGAAAGCTCGATGTTCCATTGCCGAGAATGGGATGCTGGACTATATCGTCGACGGCCATCCCAATAGTGACCACCCGCAGTGCGGTATCCGGGTCGGCGGATATGTCTGACACCTCCACGGTGCTGAAACGCTGCACATAGAGAGGAATAATTGCCGACGCTAGAACAAGAGTCGTAATGAGCAGCGCAGTACCCACCGCTTTAACCCCACTCCGCCCAACGAATCCCTTCCTTACTCCAACAAACAGCAAGACCACGAGGGAAACGGCGGCGGCGATTATGGCCGCTCGCGAAAGCGCGATCATCATGCCCGCAAATGTCAGCGCAGTGGCGAGAAGGTATCTCCTTTGCCGTTCCTGGAAATATATGACCAGCGCCATCAACAGGCAGGAAGCGGAAAATGCGCCGAGAATGTTGGCCTCGAAGAGGGTCCCGTATGTTCCGGGGAATGTTCCATATTGACCAACTTCCACCCCAAAGGTGGTATTAAAGAGGATGTTGGAATAGAAGCAGATCACAGCGTACGCGCCTTCCAGAGCCCCCACAGCAATCAGTACGCGGACTGCCCCTCTAAGCCTCGTTGGCTCATCGGCAAATAAACGCAAAAGAAAATATGCCATTATGACCAGGGTCTGCTGTACTGCCCACTTCAACGTCTGGCCCGGCGCAATCGACATGACCAGCGAACAAAAGAAATTTGCACCCACGTAGGCCATCAGGAAATAATCTGCAGTAATCCATCGCATCGGCTCGGTGCGTCGCTTCCAGTGAAACAGCGCTGCAACGCAAATAAGCCCCATCAGGATGTGCTCCGGGCGCGCCTTCAGGCCTCCTATATCAAGGTAGAAACGCGACATCACCGCCGCAATCAGAAGGGCCCAGAGCGCAACGCCAATCCCACTGGAAAGGAAATAAATGGCCGTACCGGCGGCGGAAACCAGCAAGGCTCCTAGTACCCACGCACGCGCCTCGGTGAAGCCTGGAGCCAGGAACACCCATGCCAGTGCGGCCGTGACGATGAACAACAGCACCGTAGGATCAGGAACGAACTTGGTTGGCGAATATGCCTTCATCGAATGCGTGTCCGATCGGGGAACTCACTGTTGTTCCGAGATCTCGCCTGGTTCGGTTGCTGGAATTCTGGTGGAACAACCGCTCCAAAGCCCGCGGTACAGTGCTCCTACTCTCTTCACATCACCCTGGAACAGGTCCACGACCGTGCGATGCATCACGTATTTTCCCACTGATATCATGAACAACGGCCAGTATCGGGTTTCGAGGTATTTGCGCGCGAACAGCACTGTATTTCGCATGTTATAAAAATTCTTTCCTGCATGGCCCAGCTTCATGTTCGTGCAGTATGAATCTTTGTGCCAGATTACGGACGCAGGCACATAGAAGTGCTTGAATCCTGCTCGTGAAGCCCGCATCGACCAATCAGCATCTTCAAAGGTCAGGAAAAACATGTCATCAAGCAGCCCGATCTTTCGCACCACAGCGGTCTTGATCAGTAGCGCGCACCCCGTGATGAAGGAGACTTCCCTGGTCTGGTTGTAGCTTCCATCGTCGCGCCGCCGCAGGCCCAGGTGAACAGGAAAGACGCGCCATGGCTTGCGGACTCCTCCCGCGTACCAGATCCGGTCTGGTGGATCAAAGTAATAGATTTTCGGATTCAGGAGGCCGATCTGCGGATCGCTTTCTGCCACACGCACCAGTTCACTCAGGAAGTTCGGCGCCACTACCGTGTCGTTATTCAGCAGGAGCAGGTAGTTCGGCCCACGCGTCATGGCGTTACGGATTCCCACGTTATTCCCACCGCTGAAACCCAGGTTTCTTTCGTTGCGGATAAAGCGTGCGCATGGGAACTCCTTTGCCAGACGCTCAGCGGATCCGTCGCCCGATCCGTTGTCCACGAGCACTACTTCGTGGTTGGGGAAATCAATCTTTTCGAGCGATAACAGGCAGTCCCGGGTAACCTCGTAGCTGTTCCAGTTCAGGACGATGATGCTGACCCTGGGGCAGGTCGCTACCATCTCGTTACCGCCGGCCTTAGGGACGAACACCTGTTCATAACCCATGAATTCAGCCACTTTGTGCTCCACGCCACTGCAGCAGCGATAGCAGCGATTTTCTTTCACTTGCAGTAAACATCCAGGACCAGGACAACACTCCTGCAAGAAGAGTGCTGCCGCACACTATTACGACCCTTATCGCAACCGAACCGGTCCATGCTGCGATGATGAATGCTGTCAATCCTGCTGCAAGCATACGGGGTAATTTTGTGACTACGACCTTATTCTCACGTAACAGACGATGCGAAAACCAGAAAAGCAGCACGCCGTCCAGCACGATGCGTAACAGCCAAGCTATGGCGGCTCCATCAATTCCGAAGTGCTTTGTAAGATTAAACAAAACGGCAGCATAGATCGGTAGCTCAAGGATGTGCAGCTTCGCCGTAATATCAGGACGTCCTTCGCTTTGCAGGTGGATAAAAGGAATCTGTGCTAATCCGTTCAGAAATATCGCGGCCAGAAGCCACCGCGCAACGGAAGTGCTGTGGAGCGCAAAATCCCTTCCCAACCAGACACTCAGGGCTTCCGGAGCAAAAGCAATCAATACCAACGTAACCGGGAAAAGGCCGACAAAAATGTACTTTACGCCACTCTCATAAAGAAAAACCAGACGCCCGCGATCAGCGCTGCCGGCGGTTGAAAAAGCCGGGAACAGGACCGTCATAAGGGCACCGGGCACAAGGGTCAGCTTGAGCACTACTTCGAAAGGCACGGCGTAGTAGGCAACCGCCGCCACTGAGATCACGGCGGCAATCACGAACCGGTCAAATGTCACGAGAAAGGGAGCGACCACGTTACTCACCGTCATCCAGCCGCCAAAACGGAACAGCAGTTTCCCCAGAGGTTTACTCAAGGAAGGTGCCCGCCAGAGCTGAGGCAGGACGCGCACACATGCCCAGATGTAAGCGCAGCAGGCGATCGCGCGCCCGAGCACCAGGACCGCGATTATTGCAACTGTACTCCGTGAGAACGGCAACACCAGCACAGGCCCAAGGTAAGTGAAGATGCCCAAGGGAATGCGAATCGCAGTTGTTAACCTGAACTTTTGCATTGCTTCCAGCACCGCACGCGCGCCGGTCGCCAGTATCACCAGGGGCAACGAAACGCTGAGCCAGTACAATGAATAAAGAGACTCATGCCGCAGGTCTGCCGGAAGGGTCAAGTGCTGAATGAGCCTCGGCGACAATACGCATGCGATCAGCGCTCCAATGCCGCCCAGCAGCACAAGCATCAGCATGCATGTTGAAACCAGCGGCTGGATCTCCTCAGACTTTCTTTGCCCCAGCCTTTCCGCCAGCAGCATGGTCAACGCTCTTGATAGCCCGAAGTCGAACACGCTGAAATAACCGATCACGCCCCAGGCGAGGGTGATTAGTCCCAGGCGATCATTACCCAAATATCGTTTCAAGAACGGAAGACAAAGAATGCCTATGAGAGCAGGCGCGCCGAGCCCCGCCATGTTCCATAGCGTATTGCCGGCAAGCAGCCGCCCGCTTGTCAGATCACCCGGGTTTTCCTGGACACTCGCGGGTTCAGGCGCGGCATCGATGGGCTCATTGTTTTTCATGGTTCGAGCAAAATCGAGAGACCTCTAAGATTCATGAAGCCTGCATATCGTCGCGTCTCAGTCAGAGCGATTCCTGTGTGATATTCGCGCCAGCAGCAGCCGTCGCGGGTCGTCAGCATCCCAGGATGCCCACCAGCGCTGCAGCAGCAGCCCGAAACATGCCAGCACGATACTGATCAGAGTTCCAATTAAGGTGACAGAGGGAATGCTGGGATGGCGTTCTTCCGGCACCGCCGGCTTATCGAGCACCTTCACTGTAGGCAATTCTCTGGCTTCCTGAATGCGGGCCACTTCATATTGCTGGGTGAGCAATTCATAAACCGTCTCGTGGATCTTCGTATTCCGGTAAAGATCCGTCCATGTAACGCCAACCAGAGGAAGGTTTTTGATGGAAGGATATGGATTCAAGCTGCCGTCACCTCCTGTTTGCTGCCCAGTATTGATCCTGGCTAGCTCGCGCTCAAGCTCACTGATGCGAGCTTGGATGGTCTTGACCCGCGTGTTTTCCGGCGTATAGACCTGTCGCAATCCTTCCATCTCCGATCGGGCGGCGATCAGTTCTCCCTGCAGGCGGGCCGCAGATTCAACCATCACGCGTGTCTGTTCGGGAATATTGGGCGCCATGTTGCTGCTGGAAAACCGGCTGAACTTTTCTTCGGCGTCTTCCAGGGCTTTCTTCTCGTCTGCGAGCCGCTGCTCAATGAAGATGCGCTCACGCCGCGCCGCAGAAGTGGATGCCTGCGACATTACATGATCCAGGGCGTCGACGTAACCTCCCGCCAGTGCTGCCGCGAACTGCGGGTCGCGATCGCGCACGGTGATCATGATCACGCCGCTTTTCTTGTCTTCAGCAATGGTGGTCCTGGATTGAAGCCTATTGCGCGCGTCCTCCCAGTATTTTGTGTGGTACCGCGTGCGAAGATCGAAGCGGTTGACGAGGTCGTCTTCAACGGTCCGGCTTTGCAGGACTTTGATGAACAGCGCGCCTGTGCTCTTTGCGCCAAGAAGGTCGCCCGCCATCCCTGCCAGGCCGGCGAGCCCGGGTGATTTTAGAATGCTGGGTAAAGCAAGACCCATCGCTCCTCCGGATGACGAGGTGTCAGGCGGCATTAACTGAACCATCGCCGGATACTTGCAGATTCTGGATGCAAGAAGGAGAGAAAAAACAAGACCGGCGATTGCCCACAATGCGATCCTGAGGCGTCGGGACCAGAGATAATCGATTGCATCGAGCCACTCATACCACTGCGAGTTACGAACTGCGGGCTCAGGCGGCTTTTCAATCAGCTTATTTGTTGAACTCAGAGGCATTGGTTACCACTCTTCCCTCACGTCCAGTTTGCTAAGAAGCCGCAACGTAGATTCGGTTTTGCCCCGCCAGATCCATATTGAATGCAGCCTAGGAAAATCCCCTTAGCCCGGCAAACCCATGGAACTTCCATCTGTGTATTCTCACGCATTTTATCGCATAGCGCGATTGCCGGATCATATACGGGAAACGGCATACTTCGCCTGCCGGTACCGCGCCTGCCAGCGGACGGTCAGTGATAGAAACGCCTTATGTGAGCGTAACAGGATTCGCGCCGGTACTCAGGATTTGAGCTCACGTCGGAATTCGCTTGAATTGTGGGCATCGAGAAGTATGGTTCTCCGAATCCATTCACTGGTATAAACAGGGACCGTGCACCTTCCATAATGACCTTGTGTCTGCTCTCTGAACGCGCAATGGTCTTGATCACAGATCCATATTCGATAGCTTTGCGAGTCCTCGCTGGAGCACGGAGCGTTAACGGCAATGAAAATCACCGCCCAATGAGTGATTGCCCGTTCAACGGATATCGCGAATCTGAGTTTCTGATTGCAGTGCACGTCCAGGAACTCCGGGGGATAATCTTTGATGGTTGGGGACGCGGCGTGCGGCGAGAAGAGTAATTTTTCGGCGTCACCGCCGACGCGGGTTATATCGCGATTGACTTCCGTCATCCTCGCCCGCGCCGAAATCTACTTAGGAACAACCAGGTGAGCAATCGAGGTAATTTACCGCAGGTTGTGGACCAAGGTAATCTGCGCATGAACCCCCTTTTGGGTGCTTTCGCTAACAAAACGGTTTGGGGCTCATGTATGCTTTACAAGAACCATCCGGAGAGATGGTGAATTCCGTTCCCTTGCTCCTGCCTGGGGACGCTTGCGATCTGCGGGTGAGTAACTTTCAACGGAACAGTGAAGCTCAGGTTCCGTTCTGGATTTGCTCAAGACTTTTGCCGGCATGGCGTGTTATTAGGGCATGACACTGCAATACCGGCAGTACAGCCGTTCATTGCAAACGGCGAGTACGCCTGTCGCGCGAGGCGTAGGCTGCGGGAACATGGTTTTTCCCGGACAAGGAGGGGCTTGGTGTCAACACCGGACCTGGCAACGGGGCATGAGCAATTTGCGGATCTCGGCTATTTCGTTGAAAATGCTGCGCAAGGCAATACCCGCCGGACTGGGAATCCCGGCATACTCTTTGCGGCCACAGACGGCCTGGCGGTAGTTGCCACAGGCCTCATCGCGTACAGATTCCGTGAAGCCCTGTGCAGCTTTGCCGGAGTAAGCGCTTCGAGCATTGGTACTCTCCCCTACGCCCGCTTGCTGGTTTTTCTTGCCGTTTATGCCGGGCTCACGATTATCTGCAATGCTGCCCACGATCTGTATTCACAGGGGTCGCCCGATTCAGGGCGTTTTGACAAACTGATCAAAAGCTTTTTCCTTGCTTCCCTAATGGCCGGAATGGTGGTGTTCGTTTCCGGAGATGCAGGAATGCCCCGGCTACTCTTCGCAACCACAGCCGTATTTGGCATCTTTGAGTTGGTTACTCTGCGGTACCTGATCCACACGCATAATCTAAAGCGAATTGACCGTGGCATTGGAAGCCGTCACGTCCTCATTGTAGGAAGCGGCAAAATCGGCCGTGCATTCCACCAGTATCTGCAAACGCACCGCCAACTGGGGAAAAAGGTATGCGGCTTCGTTGATGACGGTCCGTGTGATTCTCCGCTTTGGCTTGGCGCATCCGTGGACTTGCCGCGTATTGTGCAGGAACAGTTTATTGATGAAATATATTTCACGCAGGATGCGAGCCGGGAACTGATTATTGATATAGCCTTGCAGGCGCGCGAGCAGAGGATCAGCGTGAAAGTAGTGCCTGATCTTTATGGCGGGCTGGCGCTGGGCGCGGGAATGACTCGCATCGGCGATATTCCAGTTCTGGAGTTGAACCATCAGCCGATTCCAGCAATCGGTCTATTCTTCAAGCGCCTTATGGACTTGGCGGTTGCAGCGCTGCTGACAGTGATTTTCGCGCCGGTTCTGGCGGTTGCCGCGGTGCTCATCAAAATGACTTCTCCCGGGCCTGTGCTTTACACGGCATGGCGTGTCGGCCGGAAAGGGAGAAAGTTCCGCTGCTACAAGTTCCGCACCATGGTGGCGGATGCAGATGCCAAAAAAGAAGACCTGCGCCATTTGAATGAGCGTGATGGGGCAACATTTAAAATCGAAAATGATCCGCGGATCACGCATTTGGGGCATTTTCTACGGAAATTCAGCATTGATGAATTTCCGCAGATCGTCAACGTGATCAGGGGCGATATGAGCATGGTAGGGCCGCGGCCGCACCCTCTCGACGACTACCATCAATACAGGTTGGAAGATCTGCGGAGATTGGACGTGCTGCCCGGAATAACAGGCCTTTGGCAGGTAAGCGCCCGCCGCGATCCCTCATTCGAAAAGAATGTCCTGCTCGATCTGGAATATATCAACAACTGGAACCTGGCCCTCGATCTCAAGATCCTGCTAAAGACGGTGCAGGAAGTGCTTCGCGGTTCAGGAAGATAACGGATTGGAGCCATGCACCTCTGCCGCAGTTCGGTTGCGGCGTAAAGCCTGAAAAATAACTGTTCCGAGCACAAGAATTGTCAGCAGACAAATCAATCCCAAAGAGATGGCGCAGTAAACGCACCACACACCCAGGATGCTCGCTTCTATGTGAGCCAGGTACAGAGAAAACGCTAACGCGAGCAGCGACGCTCCCAGCATCAAGCGATAGCGCCGCCTGAACGCTAAGAATGCCAGGAAAAGGTACCCCACAATTCCAATGTCCGCCACCGGGATGCCACCCATCACTGCATAGGGGCTGTGGTTTACAACGCCACAATCCCATCTTGCGTTGATGTCGCAAGGCGCCACGCCAGTCCGGTAATGCTCCCGTAATGCGAATCCGGAATCGAGGGCGCCGATCAGCGCCAGGAACAGCAGAATGTATCTCATATTGCTCCCGAGAGAGTTGAGGTGTTTTGGATATTGTAGACGATTGTCAGACTATAATTCGGGGTTGCGAGGCCAAGCCAGAATCCGCCGGTGCGATGCTCCTCGCGAGAGAGCTACTGATGGAGTGGCGGCCTCTTTTTGTGCCAGTCCGTCTCTCTTTCGTACGCATATGCCAGTGACATAACCACGCCCTCGGCCCCCGGCGCACCGATGATCTGCAATCCAATGGGTAGTCCTGAAGCGGAAGAGCCGCAGGGGATCGAGATAGCCGGCAATCCGTAAACGTTCCATGGCCTTGTGTTGCGAAGCATGACAAGCTCTTTGCTCCGCAGTTTGTCAGGCTGTTTTTTCAACTCCGCAAAGCTGGGCGGCAAAACCGGGGAGGTTGGCGTGAGCACGAGATCAACCTCTTCAAAGACGTGCAGAACTTCGCGTCTGTGGTGCAGAAGCTCACGATATTTTTCAATATAGCCGGCGGCTGTAATGTCAGAACCACTGCGGATGCGGCGCAGCGTCTCCGGATCATAAGCCTTCTCGTGAGCCGGAAGGTATCTTTGGTGATAAACCCACGGCTCGCAACGCACGACCGTGCGGTCGGAATCCGTTGGAATGCTGATTTCTTTTACGCCCGCGGTCATGGGGCTCAGCATGGCAATCGCCGTATCCACGGCGGCTGCTATTTCCTGATCTACTCCCTCCCAGAATGCGCGGGGGATTCCCAGCCGTAATGCGGACAACGGCTCTGCAAGCGCGGAAGGGTAATAAACAGGTGGGAATTTCTGGCAATAGATGTCATGCACGTCATAGTGAGCGATGGCCTGCAGCATCAGGGCGGCATCGGAAACTGTGCGCGTCATCGGGCCAGCGTGGTCCAGTGTCCATGAAAGAGGAATAATGCCGCGTGTGCTGACAAGTCCGTAACTTGGCTTTAATCCAACCACGCCGCAGTAGGCCGAAGGCAGTCGTATGGACCCAGCGGTATCGGTGCCTATTGCGCCGTAGCAGAGCCCGGCGGCAACAGCGGCGGCCGAGCCGGAAGAAGATCCTCCGGTGATGTGCCCTGTATTCCAGGGATTGCGGGTCGCGCCGTAGTGGCTAATCACGCCGCTTCCGCCGTATGCGAATTCATGAAGATTGAGTTTGCCCAGCAGAACAGCGCCGGCAAGCCGGAGCCGGCGCACGACTTCGGCATCTTCGGAAGGAATGTTGTGCTCAAGAACCGCGCTGCCCGCCGTTGTGCGAACGCCCGCTGTTTCCGCCAAGTCCTTCACTGCAATAGGAATGCCATGTAGCGGGCCTTTCCATTCGCCACGTGCGATTTCCGCCTCTGCTTGCCGTGCCTCTTCGAGCGCGGACTCCGCCAGAACTGTAATGTAGGCTTTCAGCCCGGCATCCAGCTTCTCAATCCGGGACAAACATGCTTCCGCGAGTTGCACCGGGGAAAGCTTCCTGGTTTGCACGGCCTGACTGGCTTCACTGAGATCCAAGAAAGCGAGATCCTGACTTGCAGATGAAGGCATGGTACGTCGAGAATATCACTGCCGGCAGCCGCGCAGAGCGCAGTTTTGAAACCTGATCCATTCGGAAGTTCAGGCGTTGAAGGCCGCAGGGTGTTGTTCGAACCAAACGGAGGATTCTTGGGTACCGCGAGCACTGTTACAAAAAGACAAAAGCGCAGGACTGGACTTCACTGCACCCCCATGACGATTGGGCTGATGGTCCTGATTGCAGCCGGAGTGTTCTATTTTCGGCCCGGAATTTTTGTCGAGCAGGTGCAGCGTTTTCGGGAGTGGAGAATGGGATTGCGGCAGGGCTGGGTGCTCCTGGGCGGGCAAAAAATCCACTACGTTCTTGGCGGTGAAGGCAAGCCTCTGGTACTGGTTCATGGTCTTGGCGGTACAGTGAAGACTGGCTTCCACTGATACCCGGCTTCATACAGAGTGGTTACAAAGTTTATGCGCTTGATCTCCTTGGCTACGGGCGCTCAGCGCGGCCGGACGTGGACTATTCGATCTCTCTGGAAGAACAGATTGTGAAGGAATTTCTGGACAGCCAGGGTCTGCAGCAACCTGACGTGGCAGGGTGGTCCATGGGAGGATGGATCAGCCTGAAGTTTGCAGCCGACAATCCTGACCGGGTCCGCGATCTTATTCTTCTCGATAGCGCGGGCCTGAGGTTTGATGCTGTGAACGCACCTTTTCTGCAGCCGAAGACGGAAGCCGGCCTGGCAAAAATGATGCAGGTACTCACGCCCCATCCGCCGCACATCCCCAGCTTTTATGCGCGGGATTTGTTGCGAGGGTTTGCCCGTGAGGACTGGATCATTGCTCGCGCGTTGCAATCAATGTACACAGGCAGGGACCTGATGGACGGGAGGATGAGTACAGTAAAAATGCCGGTGCTGCTGATCTGGGGGAAACAGGACGTTTTGACACCGCCTTCGATCGGCGAAGAGATGCATCAGGCCATGCCGCAGTCGGTCTTGAAGATCTTTGATGGATGCGGGCATCTGGCGCCGGTCGAGTGCAGCAATCAGGTGGGCCCAGCGATGGTCAATTTCCTTAATACAGAGGCAGAAGCCCGAAGTACGTCTTCCGCGGTCATGGGCTGAGTTCGGGTCGGTTGTATTGCAAGCCTGCACAGGAGGCGCAGTTCCCGTATCCGGCCAGGGGGTCAACTGACCGATTGCCTGCGTTGGCTGAAATGGGGCACCTCGGCGCGCTTCGAGCCCGTCTGAGTCAACTCACTGTCAAACACCGACGAAACCATAGGCCTGGGGCCGGTGCCGCTGACCAGGAAGGGCAGGTCCTTGAAGTTGTAAGAGACCGGTGCGCGGCCGGGGATCAGTTGCTCAGGAAAACAAAGTCACGAATGGGGAGGCTGATAATAACCGTACATCAGCCCATTGTTCTTAACGCCAACCCGTTCTCGCCTCAGATCGTTGGGCTTCAGGCTTGTTCGAAGCGTGGTCAAGACCTAATCCATTTGTCACTAGGTACATGTACTAAGGTCATGTAGCACACACCTCCCAAAATGGGAATTCGGTGTCTGAATCAATTGGGATTCGCGGTATATTGGGACTCGCATGGCTGAGCAACTAAACATTAACGTTTTTTTACCTACACGTGGGGAAATGCGAATCCTCAATGCGCTCTGGGACCTCGGACAGGGAACTGTCGAACAGGTCATTAAACATCCCAGCTTTGCGACTCCGCCGAATTACAAGACGACGCAAACCCTGCTCCGCATCATGGAAGAAAAGGGGCTGGCGCGGCACACGAATCGCGGCCGGGTCTTTATCTTCTCGGCTTGCGTCACTCGAGAGCAGGTGGCAAAGCTGTCAGTGCAAAACCTGCTTGAACAGACTTTTGCTGGCTCCCTGACTGACATGATGGTAGGGGTGATTGAAACCGGCTCAGTGAAAGAATCTGAGTTGGAAGAGCTGGAAGCTCTGATACGCAACTACCGTGCGCAGCGAACCAATTCCCCCAAATAATCGCGGTTACCGGCAATATGCACGCAGACCGGTATCTGTACGCCATCAGCGTCCTGCTCACATTTCCAGCGCGAGTGGCTGTCTTCTGATTGTTTTCTCTCATCTTCTTGCAATTACCGTGCCTGCCTAATCTATGCGATCGGGCGGTGGTGCAGTCCTGCCCCGAAGAGCGTGCCGATTATGCGGCGAGCCTCGCGCAGTTTCTGCGGATGGGATTAATTGCAAGGAGCCCGAATTCTTACGTGCAGTTCGCCGCGCCAGCTTCCCTGCTTGGACGGCGTATCCGGACGATTCTGCTTGATCCGGTGGCCGGACCGGCGTGGAACCGGCTGTGTTCTGCCGGATTAGTCGCGACAATGGTCATGACAATTGCCCTCTTTGCGCCGCAGCTTTCATTTTCGTTTTCGCTGGCGAACAGCACGGTTCAGGGGCAGCTCGCTTCGACGCACGACATAATGACGGTTCCGCGAATGAAACGGCACGTCAGGTTTGATTACGCCGGATCGCAGAATGAGGAAGCAGTATTCCCCTATGCCGGCCAGTGACTCCGCCAGAAAAGCTAAACGGCGGAAGGTCCGACAGAGTCAATGGGCAGGCGGATACTGGTAATGTTCCCCTGAAAACAGGATCGCGATTCGTATTGGGTCGGAAGGTCGCTGGATTCCCGGAACGGTCACGTTGAAGCGTCCCGTCCGCCCCGCTGCCAGGTCGCCGATGCTTACCTGAGCCCGTCCAAGGTCCCAGTTGGGAGACCAGCCCACCAGATGCATACCGGACTGAGCCCATTTATCCCTGATTTTCTCGGGATAGGGGCGAACTGCAAATGTCAGGGTCAGGTTCGTGATGTTGAACTGGTTCGGATTTCCGATCTCACCCCTTAGAACCAGTCCGTTCTGTGTATAGTCCAGTTTCGTGAACTGAAGTGAATAGCCGTCATGAAAGAACTGGATTGTATTGATCACCTGCGCTACATAGTCATCACTGTCGTAATCGTAATGGATGAAGCGGCCAAATAGAATGTCATCCTTAGTGCTGAGTAGAGCCTGCGATTGGCGCCACATGAAGGCCGCGAGGACGGCGAAGCATACGACGAACAGACCGGCGGCAATCACAAAAGCCGTTGAGAGCTTTCTGATTTGACTGTGGAGACTCTGGACCTCTCGTGCCCCCTCGAGAGGCGGTGTTACGAATCCCTCTTGCATTCTGAACTCCCGGTTACGAACGCCTTGCATCCCTGCTCAGCCCGCGACAGCTAACTCTTGATTCTTCAAGGGTTTGCCCCGCTGCAAGTGCTTAATTGCCTAAGAATAACTCGCCTTTGAACCAGCCTCTAGTAGCTCATAAGGTGCGTTTGCGGAGATTATAAATGCTGCCGCTCCAGTTTTCAGAGCTGGTTCTATTTGTGAATCTGCAGGGCTTGATTCGAGAACCAGCGCATCAGAACGGCTCATACCGCAGTCACGAATCCTTGTTGTTTTTAGGTTCTTTCCCGGCCGTTGCACGCGCCTGCTCTTTGGCCCGCCTGATCTCTTCCAACCGCTGCGCAAGAAATTTTTCCCGTCCTTCGGTTGAAGGGTGGTAATACTCGCGTCCGCGCAGATTATCCGGCAAGCACTCCATATCAGCCACTTTGGATTCAAGATCGTGGGCATACTGGTAGCCCTTGCCATAACCGGTCTGCTTCATCAACTTTGTGACAGCATTGCGGATATGCAACGGGACGGGTTCAGCGGCGGTCTTTTCCACGTCTTCCAGAACCGCGCCATACGCTGTATAAAGCGCGTTGGATTTGGGCGCCAGCGCCAGATAGGCTACCGCCTGGGCCAGAGAGAGCGCACCTTCAGGCATGCCAAGAAAATCAATGGCTTCTTTGGCTGACAGGCATAGATTCAGCGCTTCCGGCGCGGCCAGTCCGATGTCTTCTGAGGCCATCCGTACCACCCGGCGGGCGATATAGAGAGGGTCTTCTCCCGATTCGAGCATGCGGCCAAGCCAGTAAAGAGAAGCATCCACATCACTGTTGCGAACGGATTTGTGCAGGGCGGAAATCAGGTTGTAATGTTCTTCTCCGGCTTTGTCGTAAAGCAGGATGCGCTTCTGCAGCGTATCGCGAATGATCTGCTCGGTTATTTCGCCGTTCTCACCGGCCGTTCCCGCCGCGACTTCAAGGATGTTATAGGCGACCCGGGCATCACCACTCGAATAGGCCGCAATTTGTTGCAGAACTTCGTTACTCGCCCGCAGGTGCATGGTCCCAAGGCCGCGTTCATTCTCGGCGAGGGCACGGCGCAGCAGCGTAACAATCTGCTCCTGAGTGAGCTGTTGCAGGATGTACACACGGGTACGCGAGAGCAGCGCGCCGTTGATCTCAAATGACGGGTTCTCCGTGGTCGCGCCGATCAGACGTATGTTGCCGCGCTCCACGTGAGGAAGGAAGGCGTCCTGTTGCGCGCGATTGAAGCGGTGGATCTCGTCGATGAAGAGAATGGTTCGCGTGCCGTAGGCGCGGGCTTTCTCCGCGTCGGCCATTACCTGCTTGATTTCTTTGATCCCTGACAGGACGGCAGAGAATTCGATGAACTCTGCTTTGGTCATGTGGGCAATGATTTGCGCCAAAGTGGTTTTACCCGAGCCCGGTGGGCCCCAGAAGATCAGCGAGCCGGGATCGTCGCGCTCAATCTGCAGACGCAGCGGCTTGCCCGGACCAAGAATGTGCTCCTGGCCGACGAACTCGTCCAGCGTCCGCGGGCGCATACGGTCGGCGAGCGGCCGGGCGCCCTTGCTTTGGGGAGAATCCGGGAGTGGAGCAAACAAACTCATGCTTCAAGTCAAAACCTTATGCTGTTGGACGCTGATTGAATGGATTCGATTAGCACATCAACAACTTTCATAATCTGAGCGCATTATCCAACATCTTTGAATTCACAGGCCAATCATCTCAGTCAGCGTTCATCGCCGGTAAGTTTTTTTGCCGCGCGGCCTCATACAAAACGATTGACGCCGCGATGCCCGCATTCAGCGATTCCACACGCGGAGAATGCGGAATCATAATCACGTCATCGGCTGCGGAGAGGATTTCCGTTGGAGCGCCCGCGCCTTCATTGCCGATCACCACCATACATGCTCCCGAGAAATCCACTTGCGGCAGCGGCGTGCCTTTGTGCGATGAAGTAGCCAGCACACGCAGCCCACGCTGCTTCAGAGCATGAATACTCTCGGCCAATTTCACAGAGATAAGCGGTTGCCTGAATAGAGACCCGGCGCTGGCGCGGGCAACTTTCGGATTGAAGTGGCTGACTGTTTTTTCGCCCAGCAGAACGGCACGCGCTGAGAATGCCTCTGCCGAGCGGATGATTGTCCCCAGGTTCCCAGGGTCCTGAAGGCCGGCAACGCCGGCCAGCATCAAATCGCTCGTAATCTGCGCCAGCAGGTCTTCAAATCGCGCTGGTTTCAGTTTTACTAGCGCGGCGACGCCCTGCGGCGTCTCCGTGCCTACGGCGCTTGCGAAAACCTCATCCGGAAGCAGCAACGCTTCTGTGTGGATCGAGATCTGGGGCAGGAGCCGGGCAGCGTGGCCGCGACCACTCTCGCTGAAAATGATAGCCTGGAAGCGCAGACCGCTGCGAACCGCTTCTTCGATGGTGCGAATGCCCTCCACAGCAAGCGATCCGTCAGGAGTGGGTTCGCCATGAGCAAACGCCCTGCGCAACTCCTTTACCAGCGAGTTTTGCCTGCTTGTGACCAACCGCAGCCGGATGTCGAATTCATTAAATACAGTCATTCCGCTCCATCATAGTCGTGCAGACAGTTAGGATTTTTGCCCCAACTGATTTATTCTTAGTCGTTTGTCACAGAAAAATGATTCATTGATGGCACGTTACAGGAGTAGCTTTGACGCCGGAAATCATCAAGATTAACCCTGAAAGCCCGGATCCTCGCATGGTGTCCTACGTGGCCGAGCAGATCAAAAAAGGCCAGGTGACAGGCATGCCTACAGACACATTTTACGGCCTGGCCGCTGACCCGTTGAATCTTCGCGCAGTTGACCTGATCTACGACGTGAAGTCGCGCAGCCGCCATAAGCCTCTTTCGCTGCTGATTGAGAGCGTGGAGCAGGCAGAGTATCTGGCGCGTCCGTTGCCCGATGTTTTTTATGACATTACCCGGAAATTCTGGCCGGGACCGCTGACCATCATTGTCAAAGCATCGTCCCGCCTGCCTCTGAAAGTCACCGCGAATACGGGTAATGTGGCTTTGCGCGTTCCGGCGGCGCGTATTCCCGTCGAGATTATCCGCGCGGCTGGCGTACCGGTTACGGCGACTTCGGCCAACATCAGCGGCGCCAGTGAGTGCACAACGGCGGAAGGAGTCCGGCAGCAGCTTGGGACGAAGATAGGCCTTATCGTGGATGGCGGAACCAGCCCCCGCGAAGTGGCATCCACAATTCTGGACATGAGCGTGCACGGTAGGATCACCGTCCTGCGTCATGGCGCGATCCCGGAGAACGAGCTGTCTGAATTTCTGAATTGTTGATGGCCGCAAGATCCCGTAAAACCTGGCTGCTGTGGCTGCTGCTGGCGATTCTATTCTACGTGGCGGCGGTATACCGGGGCATTCTGGCGCAGGCCGGGATGGATGAAGCGCGGCCTGCGGACGCAATCGTGGTCTTTGGGGCCGCGGAGTACGTTGGGCATCCTTCTCCCGTGTATAAGGCTAGGCTTGACCATGCAGCGCAGCTTTACCATCGCGGGTTGGCCGGCATTGTGATTACCACAGGCGGTCCAGGGGACGCCAAATTCAATGAAGGCATTGTCGGTCGTGAGTACCTGAAAACCCTTGGTATTCCGGATAGCCAGTTGATCGCGGAAACGCAAAGTTCAGATACCGCGCAGTCGGCGCGGCGTGTTGCAACCATCATGCGTGAGAACGGCCTTAAGACGTGCGTGGCCGTCAGCGATTCGTACCACATCTTCAGAATCAAAAAAATGCTGGGGCGTGAAGGCATTACTGTTTTTGGCTCGCCGCGCCCGAATTCAACTCCGCCCACGTTCTGGAAGCGCGAGGAATACGCGTTGCACGAGATCGGAAGTTATACGATCTGGTTATTCCATTTGAGCTAGCCTAAATAGCCCTCGACTGTGAATGTGTGCCATTTCGGCAACCGTGTTTCGCCGCCTATTTCTTCTGCCTCAGCCCAAACCAGTTTCCCTCATTATCCGCAAATATCGCGAACGGCCCCCAGGGCATGTCTTTGGGAGGCTGGGTAAATACAACCCCGCGAGACGAAAGCTCCCCGTATTTCACGTGAAGATCTTCGCATTCGAAGACGACAGAAGGCTTACGTTGCGCCCAGTCCTGCATCATGGATCTTGGATACAGCGCAAGGCAGGCGCCCGGACCGTCATCACGCAACTCCACCCAACTTATGTCCAGTCCCACCGGATGGCTGCGGAGCACGGTAAGGCCCACTTGCTCTGTCCAGAACTTCAGTGCCTCTTTCTGGTTTTCTACGTAGACGGCGACGCTAGCAATTTTCAACGTCATGGCTCACCGCCAAAAAAAGATTGTTGCAGGTTTTATATCGTCACACGAAAATGCCGGGCTTTTCAAACTTTTGGGCAGCAAGCGCTCGCCATCGGCATATTCGGATTCGTCTCAAATGATTAAAAGCATGATTCCGACGGCTGCTGCCGTGCTCAACAGGTTCACAGTGTCATTCGTAAGAAGTCCCCGCTGTTCGAGTAGTGCGCCAATCAAGCTGTCAACAAGCGACCCCAGCACGCCCGCGCCAATTAGTGGTAAGGCAAAACTGGCGGATACCAGCTTGAGCGCCACCGCGGCGGAGGCAACAATGCTGGCGGCCACCACAGCGGCTGCCGTACCCTTGATGCTCACCCCGCCATCCACTCCGGGGTCCACGGGTCTCCACGAACCTAACAGCACAGTTCGCCCGGGAAATGCCATACCAATCTCGCTGGAAGATGTGTCTGCTGCGGCCTCCGCCAAAACGGCGATGCCCAGCAATGCCCAGTTCTGCGGCGCAAACGCCAAGATCAGCCCTGCAATGCCCAGGTTTGCCATGACCTGTGCCGCTGAGCGTCCATCGGACGCTTCTGCTATGCGCAACTCGCGCTTTCGCGATCTGCCGGCATGCGTTGCCGCAAAGGTGAGAGCGAATACCAGGAGCAGCAGCCAGAACATGCGCAGGTCCTGTGCGGCAAGGACAAACGCTATGGCAGAGCCTGCCAGGGCTCCGCTCCCGTTCACTCCATGGGCCAGCCATGCGACTAAAGCAAACGCGGTTGTGATGCCGAAAGCCAGCAGCAGCCGCCGCTTCTGCGCCGCCGGTCCGTTGGCATGACGAAGCAGAGCAAGACAGGCGATGGCCGCTCCAAACAGTAGAGATATCAGATCAGCGCTCGATTTGTGTACGCGACGCAACTTTATCTTCCACCCATCACCCTGCCGCCGTACTCTGGCGACAAGAATGCGACTGTAGCGCATCCTATTATGCAAGCCCTGGTTTCTCAAGAGGAGTGTTTTCATGCCCGCATCCGTGTGGTCCGGTTATCTCACGTTTGGCCTCATCTCCATGCCAGTTCGCCTTTACTCCGGCGCGCGCAGCACGCGCATCGGCTTCCACATGCTGCACCGCGACGATCTCACCCGCGTAAAACAGCAACTCTACTGCCCCCATGACGAACGTGTCATCGAGCGCAGCGAAGTCGTAAAAGGATACGAGTTTCGCAAGGGCGGGTTCGTGGTGATTGAACCCGAGGAGATCAAAAAAATAGAGCCGAAGACCGCCAAGACAATGGAGATCCTGGAATTCGTCAAGGAGGACGAAATCGATCCAGTCTACTTCGAGTCTTCCTACTATCTGGCGCCCGAAGAAGCGGGCAAAAAGCCTTACGCCCTGCTTTCACGTGCCATGCAGGAGAGCGGCTATCTCGCAGTGGCCAAGCTGGCCATGCACAATCGCGAATACACAGTGCTGCTGCGTCCTCATGAGAACGGCCTGATGCTCCACACCATGTTCTATCAGGAGGAAATCCGCGAGGCGCCCGCCGTTGAAATGGATGGCCATCTCAAGGAAGGCGAACTGAAAGTCGCGCACCAGTTGATTGAAGCGCTGGCCGCCAAATGGGAGCCGGAAAAATATCATGACACCTTCGAAGAGAACCTCAAGAAGCTGATCAAGGCGCGTATGGAGGGCGGGGAAGTCACCGCCGTGGAGAAGCCGCGCAAGCAGGCGCCTCCCACGGACCTGATGGCAGCGCTTCGCCAGAGCCTTGAGCAGATGGGCAAGAAAAAAGGCCCGCAGCGAATGCAAGACTTACAGCGTGAATCTGAAGTCCAAATCAAGCGGGCCGCAACAGGGAAGAAGAAGCCGCCGAAACGCGCAGCGTGACCGCGCTTGCTTAACGGCTGGCGGAAGCAACCTCAGATCTCGCGCGGTACCACGCGACCGTTTTCCGCAATCCTTCCGGAAACAAGACTTTTGGCTCATAGCCAAATTGCGATTTCGCGGTGGAGATATCAGCCAGGGAATGTTTAACATCGCCCTGGCGTTCTGGTCCGTAGGCAATTTCTCCGCGATACCCGCTGAGGCCGCGAAGAAGTTCCGCCGTTTCATTCAGCGTGATGCGCATGCCGGTTGCAACGTTGAAGACGCGCCCGGCAACGCGCTCTGCTCCGGCCGCAGCCGCCAGCAGATTGCCTGCAACCACGTTATCTATGTACGTGAAGTCGCGGCTTTGCTCGCCATCGCCGTAAATGGTTGGTGTGTGGTTGCGCAACATTTTGGCGATAAAGACCGCCAACACGCCGGAGTACTGTGACGTCGGATCCTGATGCGGACCAAACACATTGAAGTACCTCAGGGTAACCGTTTCGAGCCCATACACGCGATGGAAAGCGCTCATGTAGTGCTCACCCGCAAGCTTGGAGACCGCATATGGTGATAACGGCGCTGGCAGCATGTCCTCTCGTTTCGGCAGCAAGGGAGAGTTGCCGTACGCGGACGACGAGCCGGCATAGATCACACGCTTCACGCCGCAGTTGCGCGCCGCATCGAGCAATTTGACCGTGGCATCCACATTGGCCCGATTCGACCCAACCGGATCTTCAACCGACCGGGGGACTGAAGGCAAAGCGGCCTCGTGGAAGATGAGGTCAATTTGCCGGCAGGCGCGCTCCGCGAGGCCGGGATCGTTCAGATCACCTTCGATCAGATTAATCGCCTCCAGCCCCTTCAGATTTTCCCGCCTGCCGGTGCTGAAGTTGTCGATCCCGCGCACTTTGTCGCCACGCGCCACCAGGGCGCGAGCAATGGAACTGCCTATGAATCCGGCCACACCGGTTACGAGATGCTCAGGCATAGGTGGTTGAGAGTAACTTGCCAGTGTAACAGTGCCTCTCAAGATGGGCGAGCCCCGCTGTATTTTGACCGCCACTGAGCGTCCTGAGGCGCTTACAAATCGGGAAAACAGCAGCAGGGACAACTCTGTTTTGTCTTGTCCCATCTCATTCTCGGCGCAAACGGTTCCCCTGGAGGTTATGTTTATGCAGTGCGTTCGTATCGCATTACTTTCCCTGATGCTGTCAGCATTGGCGGCGGCCCAGCCACAATTCGTGTACACGAATAACCAAAGCGCACCGAATACGGTCACGGGATTTCTGGTCAGTTCCGACGGAAGCCTTACACAAATCCCAGGTTCTCCTTTCGCTACCGGCGACAATGGACAGAATGGCACCCCATCTGCCATTGCAGTTACAACCTCCAAAGAGAAAAACTACCTCTACGCCGCAAATGGCGCGGATGGAACGATCAGCGGCTTCAGAATCAATCCCAGAACGGGACACCTACGACTGGTTCATGGTTCGCCTTTTGCAACAGATTGGCTGTCGGCGGATTATTCACTCGCCATCACCCCAAATAATCGATTTCTCTTTGTGGCCAATGACGAAGCCGCCTTGATTCACGTGTTTCGCATCGCGATAGGCACGGGAGAACTGCACGAGGTTTCCGGCAGCCCATTCCCGGTAAGCACGAGATTTTCAAGTCTGAAGGTAAGTTCCAATGGAAGATTTTTGCTCGCTGGCAGCGGAAACGTCGCAGGCGTGACCGTATTTCGGATTTCAGAATCAGGCGTCATATCTGAGGCGCCGGGTTCCCCGTTCCCTTCCAGTGTGAGCGTTGCCGCTTTGGAGAGCAATTGCTCTGGGAATCTGGTTTTTGCTGCAGGTTTCAGATTGATCGATGTGTTCACGCTTGGCAGGCATGGCAGCCTGATGCCAGTTCCAGGATCTCCCTTCTCCGATGGTGAGCCGAACGGTGACATGGTCCTGAGCCCTGATGGCCGATTTCTGTTCGCGACGAATATCTTCGCGCAAACCGATTCGGTGTTCGCCGTTTCTGCTGATGGCTCCCTCGCTCCGGTTGAGGGTTCGCCATTTGCCTTGCCCGATTTCACCACTGGCGTTGCCATCACACCCAGAGGCGATTTCCTCTACACCGCATTGTCCATCAGCGGGAGTGTCGATGGACGGAGAGTTGGCGCAAACGGTGCGCTCACACCGGTTCCGGGTACGCCGTTCGGCACAGGTGAAAACTCAATAGCCGGTTTGGTCGAGAGTGTGGTTACCTTTCCTGCGCCTGCGTGCTCGAGGCACGAGAGATGAACAAAGGAGTGATGTTCGTTCGGATTGACTCAGTTACTCTCGATATCACCTATCACCACCGTGCCGCTGTCCACGCCAATGAAGAGGCAGCGACTGCCGCTCACGATGTAGATGGCCATATTTTGTGGTCCCAGGCCGCTTTCCAGCAGCATGGTTCCGTGTCCCGCTTGATCCATCACAAAGGTGCCGGTCATCTGCGTCCCGGTGGAGACGGAACCCAAAGCATTGATATCGGTGAGCCCGCTGATACGGCCGATCCCGTCAAATCCCAGCGCCGCGTTCGCATCCACAGCGCCCAGATCCTGCATCTCGCTGAAGCTCAGGGCGTAGGTACCGCGCAAAACCGCATTTGTAAAGGGAGTGCCGGTCTGCGGGAAAGCGGCGCCGCTTACCACCCGTCCGCTATCCACGTCCAGCATTTGAACTCCGTTCACGGTGGGATAGATGACAAAGCTCAGAGGGCCCGTTGTTGTGCTGGAAAGTGTGGCGGTTCCACGGCCGCTCGCGTCCAGAGCGTACGTTCCGGTGACGGCTCTATTTGTGGTCGCCGAGCCGGCGTCGTTGATGTCCGCTGAGCCGCTGCTAATTGTTCCTGCGCCGTCCGTTGTCAATACCGCTCCGGTCGCGAATGCCCCGCCTAACGACGATCCATTTGCTGTGTCCGTTCCGCCGGCAGTGAAGGCGAATGGGCCGGTCAGCGACGCATTACTGATTGGGCCGGTTTGCCGGAAAGCATCGCCTGCCAGCGCGGGCAGCTTATCCGTTTCCACCAGCTTGATGTGGTTGGCATCCACCACATAGAAAGCAAAATTCAGCGGCCCCGCCGCGGTGGTAATGGACGCTGTGCCCCGGCCGTTGCTGGCCACTTGAAGAGTTCCGGCGCTGATGGGCTGAGCGGTAAGGATGGAACCATTGTCAGATGTATCCTGCACGCCGCTGGTGACAGTTCCTGTGGCATCGGTCGTAATCGATCCCACGGTCGCGAGCGGTTTGGCGCTTGCATCCAGGCCGCTAAGGTTGAAGACCAGTGTGCCGGCCAGCGCCGTTGTTGAAAACGCGGAGGAATTGACCTGATCCATCGCTCCTGTGCCGCTGCCGGCTTGCTCGAAGCGTATAACTAGCGCGCGACTGCTGGAAACAACGACGAACGCCAGGGTAAGGTTTCCGGTTGAAGCGGACAGAGTCGCTGTGCCACGTCCGTCTGCGGCAATGGTGTATGTTCCGGTAAAGGTGCCGTTGCTCGCGGCTGAGCCCTGCTGGTTAAGGTCCAGCATCCCTTTAGAGATCTTGCCGCCGCCGTCAGCGGCAAGCATGCCGGCTACGGCAACGCGACCGTTGGCGTCTGTACCGGAAAAAGAGAATGCATACATGCCGTCCAGGCTGGCGTTGCTGAACCCTCCCTGGGGGGTGGGCCCCGTGGAATGGCTGCATCCGGCCGAGAAGAGAAAAAGCATAACTGCTGCAATTAAGACAGAAAAATGCCTGTTCCTTTTTGTCATCACAACGATCCTCACGCTGCGGTGTAATGTGGCTATACGTTAGCATTTCTACCTAGATCCTGCGAGCAGAGACAATCAAAAATCCGAAGTAGCACGAAAATAACGCCAGCAAGGATCGTTTGGTCCACCGTTCTGAGCATGTGGGGAGTAAAATTAAATCAAGAGCATAGGTCCCCAAAAACGTACTAACATCATGGCTCGGTTTTGCCTTACAATCTGCGGCTTCTTTATTCTCGCTGCCTTAACGGCCACAGGACAGCAGAACTCTGCCCGGCCACAAGTCCGTACCGGAGTTGGAGGAGGCGCGAGCCAAATGTATCCCTATCCGGCTTACCGGACGCGCATTGCGCCTAGGTCTCCCTCGGCAGGTGCTATCAGGCAGTCCACGTATGCGCAACGGCCTTTGCCCGCTGCGGCAAGACAGCGTCCGGGTGTTCCCATGCGAGGAGCAGCGCCCCAAAAAGATCCGCGCGTGGCTGGCACACCCACACCGTGGCTGCCATCCCCCATGGGCCCTCCGTATCCTGAGCCCGAAGTTCCCAAGCCAATGCGCCCTGCAGATATGCCACCCGTGCCGCCGCAGGTTACATTCCGCAATGGAATGCTGACCGTGCATGCCCTGAACTCCACCATGAGCAGCCTGCTGAGCATGATCCGCGAAAAGACTGGAATCGAGTTTGATGGCGCCGAGAACTCTTCAGAGCGGGTAGCGGTAAGCATGGGGCCAGCAGCAGAAGGCGACGTCCTGGCCGCGATCTTTGCCGGTTCAAGCTTTGACTATGTTGTCCTGGGTCGGGCCGACAGTCCCGATATCGTGCAGCGCGTGATTCTTACGCCCAAGGGCAAAGCTCCCCCGAGTGGTACTTTCGCCGGCAATCAACCATTCCGGCAACCGCAGACGCAGCCCCAGCAGGCAGACGAGGACCAGGATGCTGCCGACGATGCCAGTCCCGACAATGGTGATCCGGATCCGCAGGATACGGCCAATCAACCGCCGGCAAATCCAACGCAGCCGCCAATAGCCCAGAACCAGGACCAGAACAACGGGCCCAAAACGCCGGAACAGTTGCTGCAGGAACTCAAGCAGATGCAGCTCCGCCAACAGCAGCAGCAGGGCCAGCCCCCTCCGAATCCGAACATCGTTCCACGCAAGGTACCGCCCCAGGAATAGGCGGGCAATGTTGGCCGGCAATCGCTCTGCGTCTCCTCGTGGCAGGTTCGCGCCGATAGGTGGCGAGGCCCATCAGGGATTGATTCCGCTCGCCAGCCCGGAGTAAAAACTCCCGTTTCGCAACGCTTAATTGCATCCGGAAGATAGAAATCAAGAGCGAACGGGGCCTCAATTAATGCTTCACTGAAGGGACGAAACATAGCAGAAGGGCTGCCTATGCAGCCCTTCCATGTTTTTGGCTTAATTGCTAATAACTGACTGCTAATGGCTAAGTGTCATTGCACCGCGTTAATCGCGTTCTTCCGCACCTCGCCGATAGTCAGCAGCGGGTCTCTGGCTCCGGCGCGCGGCGCGATCCATTTTTTCTCCGAGTCTATGATGTCCATCAGCAGTTTTTTGTCCGCTGCTGTCGGCATCCACTCAGTCTCAAATAGCGCCCGGTACTCTTTATCGTCCATCGGCTCGCCGGTCCGGGGATGGAATAACTGGCCTTTCCATTTGCCGATGTTGCGGTTGAATTTGATATTGGGACAATAGAGTTCTTCGTTGCCTGGCTTCTGCGCAGCACTGATGCGCTTGACCAGCGTGGCGCACTCATCGCGATAAAGCTGCCGGTTGTAGTCGTTCAGATCGTCCAAGTCCGGCGAGTTGAGGTTTTTGGGCTCGTCATAGCGGCCCTTCAGTCCCCATGTGTAGGCCCAGTGCGCGGAAGAGGAGTGGTCCGTCCCGAACAGGTCATAGGCGCTGGAAATCCACTTGTTCAGGTATTTCTGCATGAGCCAGTGCGGCACCACGCCGGCTTCCGCAATGCGCGCCAGGCCGGTGTTGCCGGTGCCCATGTGGAAAGCCTCTTCGCGCAGCATGTAGCTCATTGAGCGGCCCAGCGGTGCGAAGGCCGAGTACTTGAGCATCTGCAACTGAAACTTGCCGTCACGATCGACAAAATCGGTAAAGGCGAAGAAGTCCAGCCAGTTGTCGCATTCTTCGTTGAAGCTGCCCAGCAGGCGCTTGTTCTCATAGGCGCGGCGCTCCAGCATTTTGCGGGCTTCCACCTTGCCGGTTTCGCCGAAGAAGGTGATCAGCAGCGCGCACATCTGCCAGCCGTGCCGCATCTCTTCGATCATTACGCGGGTGAGCGCCGAGCGGTCCCAGTCCGTGGGCGCCGACTCAAACAAATAGCGCTGCTGTTCCACGCTGGCGAATTCGGTGTCGCCCTGGTAGACGATCAGGTTCATCAGGGCGTCGCGCATGTTCTGCGTAGGGATCTGGCGCAGGTTCTCCCACTTATTGCGGCCCTTATAGTAGCCGAAAGTGATCTCATTCGTTTCGATCTCGCCGAAGAGCGTGTCAAATTTGAAATCTTTGATATGTTCGCGTTCAACGCCCACTTCCTTGCGCCATTCGTTGAACACGCCGACCCAGTCACTAAAGGTCCCGATTTTATGTACTTTACCTGGCATGATTGCAAGCTCCTAGCGGCTAGCCACTGGCTGCTAGCTCAATCTGATTGGGCTCTGGCCAGTAGCTAGCAGCCAGTAGCCAGTAGCTTTCTTATAAATTCATCCACACGGTTTTCAATTCCGTGTAATGCTCAATCGCGTGCATTCCCAGTTCGCGGCCGAAGCCTGATTGCTTGTAGCCGCCAAAGGGCAAAGCCGCGTCCATCAGCCCGTAAGTGTTGATCCACACGGTGCCGGCTTTTAACCGGCGCGAGAGCTGATGGGCTTTTTTGATGTCGTTGGTCCATACGGCCGCGGCCAGGCCATAGGGGTTGTTGTTGGCCAGCGCGGCGACTTCTTCAATATCCTCAAACGTGAGCGTCGCCAGCACCGGGCCGAAAATTTCTTCCTGAGCGATTTTCATATCGTTCTTCACGCCGCCAAAGATCGTGGGTTCAATGAAAAAGCCATGATCGCCATTGACAGACGCGCGCTTACCGCCGGCCAGCACCGTCGCGCCCTCTTTCTTGCCCGCCTCGATGTAGCCGAGCACAGTCTCCATCTGCTTCTGGCTGACGATGGCACCCAGGCGCGTCTTAGGATCGAGCGGATCGCCCAGCTTAATCTTTTTCGCGTACTCCACCAGCTTGCTGGTGAATTCGTCCTGCACTTTCTTTTCCACGAAGAGGCGTGAGCCAGCGCAGCAGACTTCGCCCTTGCCGTAGAAGATGCCGTTGATGGCGCCCTTGACTGCCGCGTCCATCTGCGAGTCAGAGAAGACGATGTTGGGCGACTTGCCTCCGAGTTCAAGCGTCACGCGCTTGAGCGTGTCCGCCGAGCTGCGCATGATTTCTTTGCCGACCGAGGTAGAACCGGTGAAAGCCACCTTGTCGATTCCCGGATGCTTCACCAGCGCTTGTCCTGTCGCCGGCCCGCCGGTCACAATGTTCACTACACCCGCAGGCAATCCGGCTTCAACGCAGAGCTCGCCAAAACGTAACGCGGTCAAAGATGTATCTTCCGCCGGCTTGAGAACAACGGTATTGCCGCAGGCCAGCGCCGGCCCGAGCTTCCAGCTCGCGAGCAGCAGCGGGAAATTCCAGGCAACAATCGCACCTACCACTCCCACCGGCTCGCGCAATGTGTATGTGAAAGCGTTACTGAACGTGTTGACGGTCTCGCCGTGGATTTTCGTCGCCCACCCTGCGTAATAGCGGAATACGTCCGCCACCATAGGCATATCCACGTAGCGCGACTCGAAGATTGGCTTGCCGTTGTCCAGCGTTTCCAGCTCGGCTAGCTCATCAATGTTTTTCTCGATCAGGTCGGCGATGCGCCAGATAACTTTGCCGCGTTCGCTGGCCGACATTTTGCGCCACGGCCCCGCGACATCATCAAACGCCTTGCGAGCCGCTGAAACCGCATTGTCCACATCCTGCGCGCTGGCTTCCGCGATCTGCGTCAGCCCTTCTCCGGTTGCCGGGTTGACGCTATCAAACGGCTTGCCTGATCCTTCCACCCACTGGCCGTTGATCAGCAGTTTTCCGGGAGAGACTTTAGCTTTAGTAGCTGTGATCATTTGTAGCCTCTTATGTCCGAAGTCCCGAACGGCGCGTTCTCTGTGCGTGAGGGATCCCTATGCCTTTCAAGAACTGCTGGGGGTCCACCTCAAGTTTTTCGAAACCATAGGGATCCCTCGCTCCGCTCGGGATTACAAAAACTATTTCGCCTTAAACGTCGCCGGCCTCTTCTCTACATAGGCCTTCAGACCTTCCTTGGCGTCTTCGCTGGAGAACAGCCGCTGCTGCAGTTCGCGCTCAACGGCCAACGCCGATTCCAGCGGAATCTCCCAGCCGGTCTGCACGCTGCGCTTGATGTTGCCCACGGCTTTCGCAGCCTTGTTCGGCGGCGTGAACTGGCGCGCGTACTCCATCACGTTCTCCATGAAGCCCTCGCGCTCGTAAATATCATTGATAATGCCCAGTTCCTTTGCCTCTTCGAACGTAAACGTGTTGCCGGTGACCATTAGTTCAATGGCTTTGCTCTTGCCCACTAGCCTGCTCAGGCGCTGCGTTCCGCCAGTTCCAGGCAACACACCCAGGTTGATCTCAGGCAAGCCGATCTTGCCGGCATCGCGGCGCGCAATGCGAATGTCTGCCGCCATGGCGATCTCCAGGCCGCCACCCACGCAATGGCCGTTGATGGCCGCGATCACCAGCTTGGGCGTGTGCTCCAGCCGCAGCAAGGTCTCGTTGGCGTGCAGGCAGAAGTAATACTTGAACGTGGGATCCACGGTGGAGAGCATCTTGATGTTCGCGCCGGCGGAAAAGAACTTGTCGCCCGAACCGGTAAGCAGCAGCACATAAACGTCATTATCCATGCGCGCTTTCAGGATGCAGTCGTCGAGCTGCCGGTTCATCTCATAGGTGTAAGTGTTCGCCGGGGGATCACACAACTCGATGACTGCCACGCCATCTTCAACGCGATAATTCACCAGGGTTTTGGTTTCAGTTGCCGTAGTGGTGGCCATGGTTCTACTCGCTCCTTTGATTCTCAAAAAATCGTGAAAATTTTAGCCCGCCGCTTGCTGCGCCTCAGGGTTTGGCCTGGGCCGTTCTTCTTTTGTTCTTTTCGCGCGGCAGGACGCCATACAAAAAGATGCCGCTCATCTCCTCCGCCAGCGCTTTGGCGTTGGCATCGATGCGCGGGTTGTGCCAGGTATAAAACCAGTTCATCATGCCGAACAGGCTGAGCACCGCCAGCCTCCCGGAATACTCCAGGCCCTGCGTGCGCTTTAAGTCTTCCAGCAGATCAAGACAAATGCGGTAGTACTCGCGCTTGATCGCCCGCACTTCCGCGCCGCGCGCATCTTTCAGTGTTTCATCTTCATGCGCGAGCACCTTCATGGCTTCTTTGTTGGCCAGAAAGTACTCCAGATGGTTTTCCACAAAAATGCGTACGCGCTCCTGCGGGTCTGTTGATACGCCCAGACGCCCGCGAAGATTTTCAATAATGCTGCGGAAGGTATGCTTCTGGATCAGGTACAGCAGCTCTTCCTTGGATTCGAAATAATGATAGAGGCCCGCGAGTGACATTCCCGAAGCGCGCGAGAGGTCGCGCATGGAAGCGCCTTCATAGCCCTTTTCACAGAAGATCCGCGCCGCATGCTCCAGCACGCGCGCCAGTTGCCGGTCAAAGCGGCTGTCCACAGTCCCATTGCCGGGCTTGCGCCCATTGGCGCTGCGCCGCACCGCGAGCGGAGCGGCCGGGGAACGGGTTTCAGCAGTCTCCAGGGCCATATTTGCTCAGATGCAAATCTACTACCGAACGTTCGTTCGGACAATTCCATTATGCCCAAGGAGCGGCAAGCGAGTCAATTTTGCTGAAATTGTCAAACCGGCTTGTGTACGGAGAGTGTGCGCCAAGCCCAGTCATTTAACTGCGGTGAATCTGCGCCAGTGCTTTCTTCCAATCCACTTCTCTCCGGTGAAAACCTAAGCCCCGGAGCTAAGCCGATTTCGAGGGCGAAAGTAACCTTGGGGCACTCTTAAATTCAGGTACACTCTCTTTATCATGCGAGCTTTCAAAGCTTTTTTTGTCTGGCTCTTTGTTCTGGGCCTTTCCGCCAGTCTGGCAAATGCCCAGTCCAACGGCGGAGGTAACGCTGACCCGGTCCTGCTTAAGACCTTGCAGCAGGAGCTCAACCGCGCGATGATTTCGCTCAGCAAAGCTGACCCGGCTCCCTATTTCATCAGCTACTCCGTGGATGAGGACTCCAGCCAGATCATTATCGCCAGCAACGGCGCCCTGGTGACCACCATGAACCGGCACGAGCGCACCGCCGATATTTCCGTACGGGTTGGCAGTCCGCAACTGGACAACACGCATGGGCAGAACCGGTTCCACGCAACCACGGCAACGTCATTACCTCTGGATGACAAGCCGGATGCCATCGCCCGCGTTCTCTGGCTCGCCACGGACCGCATGTACAAAAGCGCCGCTCAGACGTTTCTTCGGGTGAAGACCAGCACCCAGGTAAGGGCCGCTGAAGAGGACGAATCGCCGGATTTCACGCAGGAAAAACCCCAGGTGTCGATCGGTCCAGTGGAAACATCGCCTCGCTTCGATGAAAAGACGTGGGAGAACCGCATCCGCCACCTCTCTGCCATTTTCAATCAATATCCTCAGATTGAGACCTCCACCGTCATGATGGTGGTGGAAACGTCCACGCACTATTTCGTCTCCAGCGAAGGTTCAAAAATTGTCACATCACAGCCGTTGATTCGCGTTCTGGCGCTGGGCAACACCCGCGCGGATGACGGAATGGAACTGGCCCGCTCGGAAACGTTTGACGCTTCCTCGTTCGACAAGCTGGCCTCCGACGAGGTCATGACCGCCAAGATTCAAAAGATCGCGGACGACCTGCGGCAGCTCCGGGCCGCGCCGGTGGTGGAACCGTTCAGCGGACCGGCCCTGCTCTCCGGGCGCGCCGCCGCAGTCTTCTTCCATGAAGTGGTTGGGCACCGGCTGGAAGGACAGCGCCAGCGCGGTGACGACGAGGGGCAGACGTTTACGAAGATGGTCAACCAGCGCGTGTTGCCGCCGTTCCTGAGCGTAGTGGACGATCCCACGCGAGCGAGCCTGTCTGGAGTCGAGCTGAGCGGCCACTATGCTTATGACGACGAAGGCCAGAAGAGCGAGAAGGTTGACCTGATCACGAATGGAATCCTGAAGCAGTTCCTGATGTCGCGCATGCCGGTCAAAGGCTTTCTGCATTCCAACGGTCACGGCCGCGCGCAAGACGGGCTGATGCCCGTGGGCAGGCAGGGCAATCTCATTGTGACCTCTACCAAATCTGTGCCTGATTCCGAGCTGCGCGCCAAATTCATTGAGCAGATCAAGAAGTCCGGCAAGCCGTACGGGCTCTACTTTGAAGACATCGCGGGAGGCTTTACTCTCACCCTGCGTAATATGCCCCAGGCGTTTCAGATCATGCCCCTGATGGTATGGAAGGTCTTCCCGGACGGACGGCCTGATCAACTGGTGCGTGGCGTGGATATTATTGGCACGCCTCTGAATGCGCTGAACCGGATCATCCTGACCGGGCAAAAGACGGAGGTCTTCAACGGCGAATGTGGAGCTGAGTCCGGTTCGGTGCCGGTATCAGCCTCGGCTCCGGCCATGTTGTTCTCTGAAATCGAGGTGCAGAAAGTGGAGCAGGGCCATGAGCGTCCTCCAGTGCTGCCGCCGCCGGGCTTTGAGAAAACCGCCACAGCGGCTCCAGCCGCCACTCCACAGGAGGCCCGCTAATGCGCCGCTTGATCTTTCTTTTTGCTCTTGCCGCGTTACTCTGCTTCCCGCTGCTCGCGCCAGCGGAGGGTCCCGATTCTCCGAAATCATCGGTTGCCTCTGACGACCATGGCGACCTTGTGTTGAAAGCCATGCTTGCGGAACTGAAGCGCTCAGAGGACAACCTGAAGCTGGGAAATTTGCAGCGCCCGTATTACATCGATTACGAAGTTACCGATTTGCAGGATTACGTTGCCGATGCAACTCTGGGCGCCTTACGCACTGACAATTCGAACGTGGGCCGGCTGGTCCGCGTGGTCGTTCGCATCGGCGATTACAAGCAGGATAGCTACTTTGGCGAGGGCACGGGCAGCCTGGAGGTCATGCCGATTGAAAACAATGAACTCGCCCTGCGCCGCCAACTCTGGCTGGCCACAGACAAGGCTTACAAAGCTGCATTGAGCGGCTACACGCAGAAGCAAGCCGCGCTCAAGAGCGTTGAGACGGAAAGCGATCTCCCTGATTTCTCCAAGGAAGATACGGTGCAGTCTGTTCACGATCTGGCCAACCTCGATGTGGATCTCGAGCAATGGAAGCAGATTGTGCGCCACACCTCTGATCTTTTCCGCAGCGATCCGCGACTCGAAGATTCAGACGCTCTGTTCCACTTCCGCGTGCTCAACCGTTATTTTGTGAATACGGAAGGCACTGTGACGCGCAGGGGCAAGGCTGTGTACAACTTCGCGTTTGAAGGGTCCACGCAGGCAGCCGACGGCATGCGCATTGATCGCAGCCACGGCTACGTTGTCACCAGAGCCGACGAACTGCCCAAACCGGAGCAGATTGAGAAAGATGCGCGTGACCTTATCGCCACGTTTCCTGAACTCGTAAAGGCGCCTCTCATTGAGGACGATTATCATGGGCCGGTTCTGTTTTCGGCGGATGCGTCAACCTCGCTGTTTGAGCGCCTGCTCGCCCGCAACGTTCTGGGCATCCGTCCGGATCTGGGCAATCCAGCGCGGACGACCGGCGATTTTGCTTCCTATTACAAAAGCCGCGTGCTGCCGGACTTTCTCACCGTGGTGGACGATCCTCACGCGAAGAAAATGGATGGCCTGACTCCCGCGGGAAATTATGACGTGGATGACGAGGGAGTGGAAGCACACCCGGTCACGGTGATCGACAAAGGCACGCTCGTCAACTATCTGGTTGATCGTGAACCGATTCGCGACTTTCCCCATTCCAACGGCCACGGCCGGACAGCGCTGGCCGGAGCGCCACGGCCGCAGATTTCCAATCTGATCATCAAAGCCGGCAACGGCATTTCTTTTGACGACCTGAAACAGAAGCTGATCCAGATGTGCAAGGACCAGGGACGCCCCTACGGCTACTACGTAGAGAGCATGCTCAACGGGCGGGACACACCGCGATTGCTGTGGCGCGTCTACGCAAATGACGGCCACATGGAACTTGTTCGCGGGGCCGTTTTCAACCAGCTTGATACGCGCGCTCTGCGCTCGGATATCATCGCCGCGGGTAATGACCGTTATGTCTACAACCGTGCTGAGCCTCTGCCCAGTTCCATCGTGGCGCCGTCGCTCCTGTTCGACGATCTGGAGCTCCAGCGCGCCAACCACGCGCGGGAGAAACTGCCATCCTATCCGGCGCCTGCGTTGACCGCAGCAAAGTAGAACATAACCACGAAGGACACGAAGGGAGCACAAAGGAATCTTGTGCTCCTTCATTTTTGTGATGGAACACAGGTTTTCGCGACTGGCAGACTCGGCGAAAAACTCCTGTCTTCCAATCGAAGCACTGCGTTTTTCTGGTGACTCAAGAGCTTTCCAACAGGATAATGAGCTGACTTTGTGTTTCTTCGTGTCCTTTGTGGTTAAACTGAATTCATGGGCCGGATCCACGTTCTTTCCGAACACGTAGCCAACAAGATTGCCGCCGGAGAGGTGGTGGAACGGCCTGCATCGGTGCTGAAGGAACTTCTGGAAAATTCTCTGGACGCCGGCGCAACCCGCATCCGGGTGCAGATTGAAGGCGGCGGCAAAAAACTGCTGCAGGTCACCGACAATGGTTGCGGCATGGTTCGCGATGACGCCCTGCTCGCCTTCGAACGACACGCCACATCCAAGATCAAAGACGCGGAAGACCTGCTGAATATCCACACGCTGGGGTTCCGTGGTGAGGCGCTGCCCTCGATTGCATCCGTATCCCGCGTACTGCTTGAGACCCACGCGCCTGAAGAGCCGGGCGGCACAGTGCTCGAGATTGCGGGAGGAAAGATTCTTCGCGTGGAAGAAGCCGGCCTGCCTCTAGGAACATCCATTTCAGTCCGCGACCTGTTTTTCAATACCCCGGCACGCAAGAAATTTCTGAAGGCTGAGTCCACGGAGCTTTCGCATCTTGCCTCGCTGGTAACGCATTACGCGCTGGCCCATCCGGAGAAGCATTTCGAATATCACTCGGCCACCAATGCCATGCTGATTGCCGCGCCGGTCGAGTCACACTCCGATCGCATTTACCAGATATTTGGCCGGGAAACTCTGGATCAATTGGTTCCCGTGGCCGCGGGCATGAAATTGGAGCGCGTGGGCATCCCCGAGCCGCCGCCGTGGCGGCGCGATGAAGACTACGAACCGCCTGTGCCGGGCGATATCCGCGTGCACGGATTCGTTTCCAAGCCGGAACTGCAGAAGCTCAACCGCAACTCGATTTTTGTTTTCGTCAACAACCGGCTGATCCGTGATCGCCTGGTGCAACACGCTATCGTCGAGGCATACCGGAACATCATTCCGCCAACAATTTTCCCCGTGGTGCTTCTATTTATCGAGCTGCCCAACGCCGAAGTCGATGCCAACGTGCATCCCTCCAAGACCGAGGTCCGCTTCCGGCAGCAATCGCTGGTGCATGATTTTGTACGCGACTCGGTCCGCGCCGCGCTGATGAAGGCGCGACCCGTCCCGCAGTTCACACGCGAGATCATGGCGCAGCCCACCGCGTCTGCAGGCCTGAGCCCCGGAGCGGCTATGGCCTACCAGCCCGGAATGAGGCCTGAGTTTTCCGGCGGCGCAGCCGCGGTTCAGGAAGGCAAAGCTCCGGGTGATTTCACATTGCAGGCGCCGCCGCAGCCACTCATCAACAATCGTCTGCAATTTGCCGGGGAGCCCATCGCAGTTGAGGCAAATGCTGCCGTGAGCGGCTTCGGCGTCATACCAGTTCCCATGATCCAGCAGCTTGCCGCTGCGAATGGCACGGGCGATATTTGCGGCAACGTTCTCGCCGACGAACCGCAGGCCATTCCGGACGAATCGGCGCTGGCCAGCCTCAAGCCGCTGGGGCAGGTGCGCGACTCTTTCATTCTGGCTGTTAACGCGGACGGCCTCTGGATCATTGATCAGCATGTGGCCCACGAGCGTGTGCTGTTTGAAAAAATCCTGCGCGAACGCAGCCGTGCCGCCGTGGACGGCCAGCACATGCTGATGCCGCTGATTGTGGAGCTTACTCCCGGCCAGCAGGCCGTGTTTGCTGAAATATCGGATGAACTGCGCCGCAACGGCTTTGATGTGGAACTGTTTGGGACACGCACCGTCGCTGTGAAGACCGCACCGGCGGGCGTGCAGGCTTCGGAAGTGGAAAAGATGCTGATCGAATTACTGGACCAATTCCAGCATGAAGAACAGTTGCTGAATCTGGAAAAGGTCCGCGCACGCATTGCCGCCAGCATCGCCTGCCATGCCGCCATCAAGATCAATATGCCTCTGGACCATCAGAAGATGGAATGGCTGCTGAAAGAGCTCTCGCAAACGGAATGCCCCATGAGCTGTCCACACGGAAGGCCCGTGGTGCTGCGTTATTCTGTCAAGGAAATTCAGAAAGCCTTCAAGCGAATCTGAGATAGTGGCAACCCGGCAAGTTCAGGTAAACTGCGCTTATGGAAATTCCCCTTACACCGGAGCTTGAGGCCAGGCTGCACCGTGTTGCTGCAGCAACCAGGCGAGAAGCGGAGGAAATCGTCCGGGATGTTGTGCAGAGCTACCTCGATCACGATGAGTGGTTCCGCAATGAAGTCGGAAAGGGTTTGCGGGAACTTGATGAGGGAAACTCCCTGGGCACTGAAGATGTTGTAAAGAGAATCGAGCGCCTGTTCCAACCGTGAGCGAAATCCGCTGGTCCCCGGAAGCTGCCGATGACCTTGTCCGTATCGTTGAATATATCCGGCGTGACAATGACAACACAGCGCGGAGAATCGCCCGAGCGATTTACGACCAGATATCCACGCTTAATGATTTCCCCAGCATTGGCCGCCCAGGTCGAGTGGAGGGAATGCGAGTTGGCGCTTGCGCCTCTCCCATTTATCGTAGTGTATCGTGTTAGAGAAGGTCGCGTTGAAATAGCCAGAATACTTAACGGAGCCCAGCGCTGGCCTTAGTGGCCTAGCCATCACTCGAGCATATGACCGAACAGGAGCTGCAACAACTCCGCGCGCGCAAGTGGCATCTGGACGGCAGCCCCGTTCGTACGCTGGAAGAGGCGCGCGAGTTCATCACTGACATAGGGTTCTGCGTGATGTATCCCCAGCGCACGCTCCATGCGGTGCCATCGTTGATAGGCGCATATGCGGGTTCGGCCGAGCGCCTGCCTGATTCCAAACACGCCTTCGCTGATCCGCGTTCTAAAGAAGCGACTGCCCTGATGGTCAGGCTGCTGCGCGAACGCAGCGCCTACGAGATGAGCCTGTTTCAGGGCGCGGACCTCATCGTGTCAGGCGCCTTGTTCCCTTACTTCTATGCTCTGGTTGCGGACCGCAATCCCAAAGCGTCGCCCCGGGTACGCGTGCAGGGAGCAACGGTTTCGCCGCTGGCCGTGGATGTATTTCATTCCATCCAGAAGAACGGTCCGCTCAGCAAGAACCGGCTGCGCGAACTGGTCAGCCGCGAACTGAGTGACGCCGCCCTTGATCGCGCGCTGGGTGAGCTGTGGTCCATTCTCAAAATTGTGCGGGTGGATTATCGCGGGGGCGAGGGCGTGCTGTGGGACGTACTCTACCGCTGGTCGGCGCCGGTGGTAAAAGAGGCTCTCGACATCTCCGAGCCGGAAGCCATTTCTGCGCTGCTGAGCAAATTTCTTGAGGCTACTGTCGCGGCCAGCCAGGAGGAGATTGAGACCTTCTTCTCGCACCTGACCTCCCGCTCCAAAATACGGGAAGCGATCAATGCGTTACTCTCCGCCCGCGAGCTCAGCTTTGTCGGCGCGGGAGCAAAAACCCTGATTCGCCTTACACCTGTTCCCGATGCGCGCAGGAGAATGAATGGATAACCAGGAACCGCGCAGCGATTCGCCGTCTTCGCGCCGCGGACGCATCGTTATTGCCATTGACGGCCCCGCGGGTTCCGGCAAGAGTACGCTGGCCGCCCTGCTCGCTCGCAGATACGGCTACACCAATATAGAAACCGGCGCCATGTACCGCGCTCTGGCCCTGAAAGCGATGCTTCAGAATGTTCCGCTAGACAGTAACGTGCAGCTTGCCGCGCTCGCCCGTGCATCGAGAATCGAGTTGCTGGCGCGGCCTGAAGGCAACCGCGTCCTGCTGGACAGCCAGGATGTCACCGAACGCATTCGCCAGCAGGACATTACGGATGCTGCTTCAAAGGTCTCGGTCCATCCCGCGGTTCGTGAATGGATGGTCGATCGCCAGCGCGAACTCGGAGCCAGTGGTGGAGTGGTCATGGAGGGCCGCGACATCGGGACCAAGGTGTTTCCCGATGCTGAGGTAAAGATTTTTCTCGATGCCGCGCCCGAGGTCCGCGGGACGCGCCGTTTTCTGCAGCAACCCTCAACCGCCGCCCCGCCCGAGTCTGTGCTGGCGGAGCTCAGGGCGCGAGATGAGCGCGACCGAACGCGGGCCAATTCACCTCTGGTCCCCGCACCTGACGCCGTTCTGATTGACTCAACTCACCTAACTCTCGATCAGGTACTCCGCAAATCCAGTGAAATCATTGACGCAATGTTGGAGGAATTCGAGAGCAGGTAAAATCCCGCAAATTCCTGGTCAGCATGGAACCAGCACCTGAGCCGCACAGTGCGGATCACTCCACGCAATAGCCAATCGCCCCTGTCCGGCGCCTCTACCGAACAAGTAGCCGGTTAACTTCTTAACAACGCGATGCTTGCAATGCGGACGTGTGAGCTGCGGCGGGGAAAATGCAACCGCCCTGTAGGTAAACGCTTCGAACTAAGGAGGTTCTCATTCTAGAGCGATTTAAGCCATCTAAATAAATGGCGTTCGTCTGGCCGCAACAGCCACTTCGGACGGGGGTGCTCAATGCGAAAACTCGGAATCACGGTGCTGGTGATCGTCGTGCTGCTGATTGCAGCAGGGCTCATTATTCCCCACGTGATCGACATCAATCACTATCGGGGCCAGATACAGGCGGAGTTGCAGAAACGGCTGGGCCGAACAGTACAACTGGGCGATATGAGCTTCAGCCTGATTCCGCCCGCTTTCGAAGTGCAGAATGCCGTGATCGGAAGCGACCCGCAATTCAGCAATGATAACCGGCCCTTTGCCGCGGCGGACAAGCTGAAAATCAGGGTCGCCTTCTGGCCGTTGCTGAGTAAAAAGCTCGACGTGAAATCGCTCGAGTTGGACCGTCCAAAAATTGAGCTGGTGCGCAACCAGCAGGGCGTGTGGAATTTTTCCACGCTGGGGCAGCCGGCCCAGCCTGCTTCAACTCCGGCTCCGAGCAAGCAGGGGCCACCAACATCGGCGGAGAAGGCGCAACCATCCCCACCGCCAACACCGCAGTCGGCGCAATCCGGACAAGCCACGCAGAACAGCGGCGCAGCAAGCCAGCTTTCGCTGGCAAACCTCTCAATCGTTGACGGGCAGGTGGCGATCACGGACCAGCAGAAGCGTCAGCCGCGCGCGGTCTACAACCACATTGACGTGACCCTAAATAACTTTGCGCCCGACCGGCCATTTTTCATTCAAGCGGCTGCGCACCTCCCGAGCGACGGCAAAGGCTCACAAAACAGCGGAGCCAAGGAAACCATACGGCTACAGGGCAAGGGAGGGCCAATCCAGCAGGCGGATATCCTGAACACTCCATTTGACGGCACGCTGGCGCTCGATCAGGTCTCCCTGGCTTCCGCGCAGAAATTCGTAAATTCGCAGGCGCTGAGCGGCATTAACGCGCTGGCCACCGGCCAGGCGGCAGTGAAGAACGCAAACAGCAAAATTACATCCAGCGGCAATATTGAGCTGCAGAATCCGCAAATCAGGAGCGTGAATGTCGGCTACCCGATCACGATCAACTATGACGCCACAGACGATCTCAACAACGACGTCATTGAAATCCGCAAGGGCGACATCCGGTTGGGGCAAACTCCGCTAACGGTGACGGGAACCATGGATCTTAGGCCAACGCCTTCCCAGGCCGATCTGAAATTGACGACGAAAAACGCCTCGATTGAGGAAGCAGCGCGGCTGGCCTCGGCCTTTGGCGTTGCCTTCGGCCAGGGCACGAATGTGAAAGGCACCATCAACGCTGACATCGCCGCCAAAGGCGCACTCAACAAGCCGGCGATGAACGGCCATCTCGACGCAACTAATCTCGTCCTTACCACCAAGGAAGTTCCGCAGCCAGTGAAGGTCCCGGCCATTGATCTGGCCCTGACGCCGCAGACAATCAAGTCCAATGACTTCAGCGCGACCACCGGTTCGACAACGGTGAACGTGAATTTTGCTTTGAACCAGTACACCTCTCCCAAGAGCACGGTTGATGCAACCGTCCGTGCGCCGAACGCAAATATTGCCGAGCTCCTGAATATCGCGCATGCGGCCGGAGTCTCCGCCGTACAGGGCATGACCGGAAGCGGCGTCCTCACGCTGAACGTGCATGCGCAGGGACCCACAAAAAATCTGTCAGCACTGGCGCTGAGTGGAACAGGGAAATTGCAGAATGCCAGCTTAAAGCTGCCCTCGCTCACACAGCCAATCGGGGTACGCAATGCTGATATGGCCTTCAACCGGAATTCGGCGACGCTCAATAACCTGGCGGCATCGGTGGGGCAGACCAATGCCACCGGCCAGCTTACAATGAAGAACTTTGCCGCCCCGCAGGTGCAGTTCACTCTTAAGGCGGACAAGGTAGACGTGAACCAGTTGCAGCAGTTGATGGGTACTGCCCCGGCGCAGCCGAAACGGGCTGCTCTGGAGCACAGCTTCTGGCACATTGTTCCTGAGGCACAGGCGGAAGCCGGGCCGGTATCCAGCCCTCAACCGAGTCTGCTGAACAAGATCACCGGTGGCGGTAATGTGAGCATCGGCACGGTTACCTACAACGACCTGGTGCTCACGAACGTGCACACGCGCGTAACTCTGGATCGCGGCCTGATCCATCTCAATCCACTCTCGGCCAACCTCTACAACGGCACCGAGAGCGGCAGCGCCACCATTGATATGCGTCCGGCTCAGCCGGTGTACACGCTGGCTTTGAACACCAACAAGGTGGATGCAAACGAGCTGATCTCCTCCGTCTCCGACTTGAAGCAGACGCTGTATGGGCTGCTGAACTCGAATGTGAACGCCACCTTCAGTTCGACTTCCGCCAACGCTATTGCGCGCAGCCTCAATGGCAAGCTTGGCATTAATTTGACCAACGGAAAGCTGATGAATGTGGACCTGCTGCATGAGCTGGCTTCCGTAGGAAAGTTTTTGGGGGCGCCGGGCGTGCCCTCCGCCGCGCAGAGCTTTACCAATCTGTTGCAGCTTTCCGGAAATTTCAATGTGAAAAACGGCGTGGCCCAAACCAACAACTTGAAAGCCGTGATTGCCGGCGGAACTATGGCGGCTGCCGGGCTGGTAAACCTGGCTGATCAGTCGCTGAACCTGCACGTGACAGCAGTGTTGGATAAGGCACTAAGCCAGAAAGTGGGAGGGAACCAGATTGGAGGCTTCATGAACACTGCGCTCGCCAATAATCAGGGCGAACTGGTGATCCCAGTGATTGTGACGGGCACCTTCCAGCATCCATCAGTTGCGCCGGACCTGCAACAGATCGCCCAGATGAAGCTTAAGAACCTGCTGCCCACCTCGAAGAATCCGGGTGCGCTGACAAGCGGAATTCTGGGGCAGATCCTGGGGAAGAAGGGTGCAACTCAAAACGGAAACGCGCAGCAACCGCAGGGCGGGCTGAGCGGAATTCTGGGAGCCATCGGAAAACAAACGCAGCAGCAACAGCAGCAGCAACCGAACGGCGCAGTTACGGGAAATCAGGGACAACAACCGCAGGCGCAGCCCACACCAACACCGAATCCCCTCGATAGTATCCTGGGCCGCGTGCTGGGCGGGAAGAAAAAGGCGCAACCAACGCCGACACCGAAGTAAGCAGATGGCAATTGGCAAATAGCTCTTAGCCGTTAGCCTTTAGCCGCGGTGTCTCTTGTTTCGGGCTTCGGAGATTCACGAGCCGCAGGGAAATGCGACCTGCATTCCATCCGATCCGCGTTAATCCGCGTCCATCAGCGGTAGGGTTTTAAGCCTTTCCCCAGCCGCCGCCGCCGGGAGATTCAATCCTGACGCGGTCACCCTTTTTCAATCGGACGCTGAACTTTCCGGGCAGCTGCTGGCGAGCGCTGTCACGATGAATGACTTCGGTGATTCCTGCGGCGCCGTCGCAACCTCCCTCGAGGCCGTAAGGTCCGCGCGTGCGACGGTCGGCGAGCAATGTAACTTCGGCATCGCTGAGCAACTCGACCTCGCGCACAATGCCATCGCCGCCACGAAATTTCCCTTCTCCACCGCTGCCTTTGCGCAGCGAGTATCGGGTGACGCGCAAAGGATATGCATACTCCAGGGCTTCCGCGGGAGTGTTGAGCGAATTAGTCATATGCGTGTGCACGCCGCTCACGCCGGGCCGGTCAGGACGCGCTCCCATTCCGCCGGCGATGGTTTCATAGTAGGCAAACGGCTCGCCAGTGCGCTCGTCGATTCCGCCGATGGTCAGGTTGTTCATGGTTCCGGACGACCCTGCGGGCACGCGGTCCGGAACGGCCTGCGCCAGGGCGCGAAGAAGAACATCAACGATCCGTTGCGACGTCTCCACGTTTCCCCCGGCCACAGCGGCGGGAGGGCGCGAATTCACCACGCTTCCGGCCGGAGCAACCATGCGCACGGGACGCATCAGTCCTGCGGCGGCGGGAACCTCCTCCTGCAGCAAGCAACGAAATACATAAAAGCACGCCGAGTAGGCAATGGCATCCACCGCATTGATACTGCCTGCCACCTGAGCCGAACTGCCGCTGAAGTCCACCGTTACAAGCGGCTTACCTCTCCTCGCCGACATAAATTCGAGCGCCACGGCGATGCGCACTGGTCCCGAACCTGCGCCATCATCATCAAGGAAATCTTCGGCTTCATAGCGTCCGTGCGGCACCTTGCTCAGAAAGGCCCGCATGAGCTTTTCAGAATAATCCTGCAGTTCCTCCATCAACTGGCGCACACGCACCAGGCCGTAGCGCTTGGCAATTTCCTGCAGGCGCTCGGCGCCGGTGTGGCATGCGGCGATCTGGGCGTTGAGGTCGCCCTGGCGCTCTTCGGGTGTGCGCACATTGTTGAGCAGCAGACGCAAAACATCTTGCTGGATCACGCCGGCGCTCATGAGCTTCACGGGCGGAATGCGCACGCCTTCCTGATAAATTTCCCGGCAAATGCCCATGGATCCAGGATAGGTTCCGCCGACATCGGCATGGTGCGCGCGGGAGGCTACATAAAAATTGGGATTCGCGACCGACTTGCTCCGCCGTGCTTCTCGGTGTTGCTTCTTCTGGCTCGTAAACACGGGCGCCACCAGTGTGATATCCGGCAGGTGCGTGCCGCCGCAAAATGGATCATTGAGAATCGCCACATCGCCGGGTTCGAGGGTGAGTTTGTCCACGGCAGCGCGAACGGACATCGGCATGGAGCCAAGGTGCACCGGCATGTGATCGCCCATGGCCACCACTTCTCCCTCCGCGTCAAAAACGGCGCAGGAATAATCTCGGCGTTCCTTGATGTTGGGCGAGAACGCTGTGCGGCGGAGCGCCGCGCCCATCTCTTCTGCAATGGAGTGGAAAAGGCTCTTGAAGATTTCCAGTTCGACCGGGTCATGCATGCGCAAATCCAGTCTAACTCATGGTCAGACTCGCCGCAGCAGCAGGTCGGCCGCGACAAACACAAAGAACACGACGGAAATCACGCCGTTCATTGTGAAAAACGCAGCATTGAGCCGGTTAAGGTCGCTGGAAGACACCAGCGAGTGTTCGTAGGCAAGCAGCAGACCGACCAAAGCGATGCCGGCTACGGCGATTTTCCCCAGTCCGAAGACAACGACCAGAGCCACCAGTAATCCAAGCATCAGTACATGCAGGAGTCGCGCCAGCCAGAGCGCCCGAGGTACGCCCCAGGCCTGGGGCACTGAGTTAAGCGCATGTGCGCGATCGAAATCCACGTCCTGGCAGGCGTAGAGCACATCAAATCCGCCCACCCAGAATGTAACCGCCGCGGTCAGCAGCAAAATACGCGGATCGAGCGAGCCGCGTACAGCGATCCAGGCCGCCGCCGGTGCTATGCCCAGCGCGAACCCCAGGACGAGATGCGACCATCGCGTAAAACGTTTGGTGTAGGAGTAGAGCAGGATTACCGAGAGCGCAACCGGAGATAGCGCAAACGTAAGGCGGTTGAGCTGCGCAGCGCCGAGGACAAACACCGCGCACGAAATCGCTACAAATACTCCGACGAATTTCTGGGACAGCACACCAGCAGGGATGGCGCGCGTAGCCGTTCGCGGGTTGGCGGCATCAATCTGCGCGTCCGCCAGCCGATTGAATGCCATGGCTGCTGAGCGAGCCGATACCATGCAGACGATAATCCAGCCGAGTTGAGCCGCGCCGGGCAGGCCGCCTGCCGCCAGCATCGCCCCGCAAAGAGCAAATGGGAGCGCAAAAATGGAGTGCTCCCATTTGATCATCTCCAAAGTGACCTTGATGTTGGTGAAAAGAGGCACCAAATATTGTAAGCGAACGGCTCTAAGCCAAGAGCCTGTTTGGGGTATTGTTGCGATTTTCGCTTCATGCCGCGAAGGCATCACGGCCAATGAGCGGCACAAACCGGCAACCTTCCAGGACTATCATTGAAACCTCGCCATTGCGATGCTTGCGGAAGAGTTGCAGCACCTGGGAATGAGCATCACCGACGGGAATCACCAATCTGCCTTCGGGAGCGAGTTGTGCCAGGAGTGCGGGAGGAATGCGGGGCGCCGCTGCCGAAACAATGATCACATTGTAGGGAGAGGCCGCCTCCCAGCCCAATGTGCCATCCCCGGCTACCACCGCGACGTTGTCATAGCCAAGGCTCTGCAGTTTTGCCTGAGCACTTTCGGCCAGTGTGGAATAGCGTTCCACCGCCACCACCTGCCTAGCCAATTCGGCAAGCAGCGCGGTCTGATACCCCGAGCCGGCGCCGATTTCAAGTACGCGATCATGCCGCTGGACCTCAGTCGCCTGGATCATTGCCGCTATGATGTACGGTTGTGACGTGGTCTGTTGCTCAGGAATCAGCACGGGATGATCTGCATATGCCTGTTGCCATTTTTCAGGGCTGACAAATTCGTGCCGTGGAACGCGCCTCATAATCTCAAGGAGGCGTTCATCATGAATGCCGCGCCGTCGCAACTGCTCTTCCACCATCGTGGCTCGTTCTGCGGAGAATGGCTCGTCTGGCATGATTTGCCGAATACTACTTTTTGCGCCGCCGGATGCGTACATCAAAACCCAGCACGCCGTTTTCGTCTCTCACAGCTACGATGGAAACATTCTTGTTGATGTTGTATTCCACCTGCACCACGGTCTCGGCCGATTGCGTGAGGCTGGTGATGTAAGTGAGAGTGATGTTGTTGTTGATGGTCTGTTCAATGGTTACGCGGGTGCTCGGGTTATTTTCTGAGCCGATGAACTGCGGATCAATCTTCACGCGGCTGGCCCCGAACAGCCGCTGTACGCGGTCACTAACAGTCGCGTTCAGCGCCTGGCCCAGAATTGCATTGGAAGCAGCCGTGCTGTCATTGCCTTCCGGGCCGGGCTGGGAAGCCCCATACAGTCCCTGGCTGCGCGTCCGGCCGAATGCGAGCAGCGCGATGATGTCCGAGTTCGAGAGCGGCGGATCGGAGCGGTACGTCATGCTCAGGTTCTTGCCCGGAGCAAGGATTCCGTGCAGGCCGATTGTAATGTCATAGCTCTGCACACGCGCGGACATCTCAGTGTTTATAACGGGCTCAATCGTAACCGGGTTGGTGAAACTGATTTCGCCTCTCTCCAGGCGGTACTTGGTCCCTCCAAAAGAAATGTCTCCTTCGGCAATGTTCACGCGCCCCAGCAGAGTCGGCCGTGCCGCTGTACCCCGCAAATGCAGATCCACGTCCCCGGAGAGTTTGGCGACAGACGTTTCCACACGCAACTCCGGGGTGGAGGTTATGTGTACGTCCAGCCGCAGATTATCGAGAAAAGGATTCAGCGTGGTCAGTCCCGCTGTTTTTCTGCTCTGGGTGAGGTAATTGGCGAAATCAAAATCCGGGTTCATCCCGAAGCGTGTCACCACGACATCTCCGGTGAGCAGAGAAGCTTTGGCCGAACCGGTATAGCGAAGGCTGGCATTGGAGGAGGCGCTCACGCCCGGCGGATAGCGCAAGCGCACGTCATTTCCAGTCGCAGTCAGATCGAAGTAGAGACCGTTCCTATAGGCAAGAAAGCCGCCCACGTTCAACTGTCCGCCACCGGTCTGGGCGGTAAGCTTTTGTATCTGGATCCGGTCCTGGACGAATGCCAGAGTGCCGTTGATATGACTAAGGCCGTTAGGCAAATCGAGCAACGAAATCCCTGCGTCGACCAGATCCACCTGCCCACTCATCTGCGGGTGGACCAGCGTGCCGCCCACATTTACGGTAAAGTTGGCCGGCCCATAGGCAATGATATTTGGGTTGTAGCCCTGGAGCAGTCTCAGATCAACGCGGCCTTTTGTATGCAGATCGAGCGGGTGATCGCCTGAAAGCCGGATGCCGCCTTGCACGTAGGCATCCGTGTTCTCGCCTGCAAGGTGGAACTGGTCCATTCGTGCGAATTCGCTGTCCATGGAGAAGTGCACCGGGCCGTCATTGTGAAGCCGGATGTGCTCCAGCTCTGCTGATAGCTGGTCGGCGACGCCGGTGATCACGAGGTCGCGCGGCCGGCGGAATGGACCGTGAATCTCCACCGCGCCAGCGATGGAAGAGTGGCCCGTGACCTCTCCCTGAAAGTAAGCGCGAATGATGGCATCGAAATCGAGATTGGCAAAGTTGATATTCATCTGCCCGGGCCAGTCGCCGCGCAACTTGATGTCGCCATCCATTGCAAGCGAGGAGCGCTCAAAGCGTGACCGTCCCTGCAGCACCATGTCTGCATCATGTGTCTCCGCGGTGATGCTCATGCTGCCGACCGCTTCATTGTTCAAGACCAGATTGTCGAGATCCAACTCGCCATTCAGGACCGGCGCATCCTGCCTGCCGGAACCGCTTACGTGAAACGCGGCCTTTCCCGCCGTGGTGAGCCGGGGTACTTCAAAAAGGTGCGGCGCCGAGAGGTCGATGTTCTTTCCCGTCAGATCAAACTCAGAGTATCCGGCCGCGAAATTGTGGGAGAAACTTCCGCTCAGCGTCGCTCCATCATGGGCCAGGAGAATATCGCTGAGCTGAAGCGTATTCGCGGCAATCCGTATCTGGCTATGGAAACTGCGGAAAGGCTCTCCGCGAATGGTCAATTTGCTGATCTGCACGCTACCTGTGCCGCGCGGCTCAGCAGGCGTGCCGGTAATATGGAGATCAGTAACGAGCACGCCCGTCACCGGATAATTGAGCCCTAGCAGAGGCTGCATCTCCTTCACGGAAGCATCCTGCAGGTGAAGCTTCAGGTCGATAGCGCTGGTGTGCTCATCTACGCTTCCATGGCGCAGCGTCGCGCTCGCGGAAAACGTCGCCTTTGTTTTCCCGCGCTGCAATGTAGCGTTCTGAAGGTTGATGCCGGAGGGCGAGTAAACCAGATCAGTAACCAGCGAATCCCAGTGGATGAGTTGAAGCTGCTGCGCCCGGACCTGGGGTGCGGCAGTCGCTTCAAGCACCTGGAGCGGAGCCGTTTCGGTGTCAAAATTGTCGAGTTCAAGCCGGCCGCGTGTGGAAAGGGCATTGAACCTTCCCGAAATCGAACCGTTGAATGAGCCGCGCCCATTGAGCACCACCGGGATCCGCGTTTCCGGACTCAATGCGGCCAGCATAGGCCGGATTTCATTGAGAGAAGTAGAATTGAGGGAAATTTTGGCTTCGGCTTTATCCGATCCAAGCTGGCCCGTGGCGTTAATGCGAATCGCCCGAGTGGCCAGGTTGAGGGCGGCCACGTCCAAAATGCGCGCACTGCCTCGATAGCTCCCTCGCAACTGGCCGTTTAACGGTACTTGCTGTGGCGCGGGAGTTTCCGGCGGAGTCACAGTTAAATTGATTGCTGTGACGGCGTTTCGCGCTGAGCCGGTCCATGAAGATTTGAGTGAACCAGAAATGCGGCCAACCAGTTGCAATCGCCGCAGAGGCATATTCGGTTCAGTTGCAGCAGCGGCGAGTCTGTTAACTTCCAGCCCGCTGAGCTGTAAAGCTGAGGAGCCTTTCTCGGCGGCGACTTTAGGCGCCAGAGATGAGTTCCAATGATTGATCTGTATGTTCCCGCTGGCCGTTCCGCCGAAGACCCTGCCGGAAAGCCCGGTCAGTGCAAGTTTGTCGGGATCAAGGTAGTAAGCTGAAGATCCGTCGACATCTGTGGCATGCAGGCTCGCGTCCTTCCACTCAAGCTTCGCTACCTGCAGAGTTCCGCTCGTCGAATATCGATTACCGCGGTAGTCAAGATTGCCCGCCAGCTTGGCGCGTCCTCCGCGCAGTTCCGGTACGCGCGCCAGTTTGCCGGCTTGCCCCAGATCGAGAGCGGCGCTGTAGCGCATTTGTACTTCAGGATGGTTGTAATTTCTGAGCGTGCCGCTGGCCTGAAGCGTAGATCCGGGCACCGTGATGCGCAGCAAACGAATTTCCGCGTCCGTACTGCGAAGCAAAATTTGCGTGTCGATATCGCCGCGTTGCGCCGGGAGGTTGCGCCAACGGGCGGACGCAAGAGACATGGAGAGGCTCGCTTCGTATCCGTTCTCGTTCGGCGTATAACTGACGCCTGCCGATAGGCGATCTCCCGTGAGGGCAAACGGAATCTGCTCCTGGTTGAGCATCAGCGTTCCATTCCTGACCTCGAGATGGTTGACGCCAAGATCGAAAAGACGCTCCGAAGACGTTCTGCCGGCCCCCAACTGCCGCTTGGGAGCGGGCTGATTCGTTGATCCATCCGGATAAACGATCATGTGGATCATGAGATGGTCCACGACAACGTTGCTCAGCGCAATCTGCCGCGACAATAATGACTTCACCCTGATACCGAAGCTGATATGGTCGGCATGGGCGTAGGGAGCTTCTGCCGCTGGTTCCAGTCCGTGGATGGTGAGACCACGCACATCAAACTGCAGGGTAGTCCACTTCCAATTCAGCGATTGCAGCTCAACTCTGCCGCCGGTCATCCGTTCCAGTTGCGTCACTACCTTGTTGCGAACCGACTGCCGGAACGAATCGCTGTTCAGGTAAAAGCCCAGCGCAACGAACAACAGAAACAGCATGAACGCGGCGATCCATACGGCATAACGCCAGCGTCGTGTACGCCCGGGCGGGGCGGCAACCAGCGTGCTCATGGCCGCGCCTCAGTCGAGCTGGAAGGTCCGGATGCGATCATCTTCTCAATGTGCGCCTGACCTCGCAGCGTCTCCAGCCAACGCGCCAGCATATCGTCAATGCCCTGTTCCGTCAGAATGTCGTCGATCTTTGCCGAGACTTGGCTGAGCGGAGGCGCTGCGGCTCCCTCCGCCCGCAATTGGGGAATGAGTTTGTCGCGGTAATAGGCTTCTACCGCACTCGGCTCAACTCTCACCAGACTGCGAAAGCGAAGATCGACGAACCGCAGGATGCGAATTTGCGACTTGAGATTCTCTTCCACATCCTGCTGCGCCAGACCGTAGTTGTTCAGGATTTTGTGCCAGCCTTCATCTGTCTCGGCGCCGGGCAGTTGCCGGCGGACTTCGCCAAGGCGCTCTGCCACTTCCGCAGGCGTCGGGTCCGGCATCTCTGCAGTCGCGATCTGTTGTTCGAGCAGCGAACGGTCAATCAACCGGTCCAGGGTTGCCGTTCTTTCCGTCGGCGTGAGCTGGGCGAGAGGTTTGTCCTGCATCAGGAACTCGACCCGCGCGGTATCATCGAGTTCGCTCTCCAGAATCACGCGCTTGTTAACGACTGCCACCATGCGGTCCACAACCTGGGCTGAGCACGCGCTAATAATCAGCAGGAAAAATACGAGTTGGAGACGCAGGCGCATCAAAAGGTCTGCCCGATGTTGAAGAAGAGGTTGAATCGGCGCAACGTTTCGGCGCGCGGCTGCGTACCGTCCGTTGGCGCAGTAATGGGAAATGCAGGTGGATTCAGGTTGTAACCCACGTCAAGGCTGACGGGCCCCACCGGCGTCCGGTAACGAATGCCTCCCCCGATGGCGTGCGACACATAATCAAAGTTGCAGACCGTAGTCGTCGGGCTCAGGCAGGCGCTCCGGTTCTGCTGTGAGTAGCGGAACAGGTTCCGGACCATTGCATCGGGCGTGGTGAAGACGTTCCCCATGTCGTGAAAGATCACCGCGCTGAGATTGTTGCCAACCCACGGGAAGGGAAGCGGTGGCGTACGCAGCTCCAGATTGTTGATGAAGAGGGCCTCGCCTCCGAGCGGGAATCCGGTGGTCAGGTCGCGCGGTCCGGCCTGATTGATACCGAAGCCACGGTGGGTGGTGCTGCCGCCAGCCAGAAAACGTTCCGGAAGAGGAATAAAGGACGTCGGAGATGGCGCTCCGGGTCCGGGAGCGGCGATGGCGGCGCTGGTGCTGCCAAAGGGCTCTTCGATGCCTATCCGAGTGGAACGCGCAAATACCCACCGCCGCTTATGAAACTGATAGTAGGTGGAATTCTGAAGAGCCAGCCGGGTGAAGCTGGGTTCTGACCCGAACGCTCCGGATGCAACGCCAATATCGAAGCTGGTAAACGATCCTTTGCTCGATTCGATTGGGTTATCGCGGGTATCCCGCAGGTAGCTGAAATCAGGCATGCCCACGCGCACAGGCTGGGAAAAAAGAGGTACCAGATTGGGATCGATGACGAGATTTGTCGTGCTGACGCGCCGGAAAATCAGGCGGTACAGGAGCGTAGTAGCTCTATCGAGTTCCTGCTTGATCTGCGCCGAGCCCTCCAGCCGTTTGGCGGTGAAAGTCCTCACGTCGTTGGTCTGCTCATAAAAAGCGGTGAGATTCAGAGACAGGTGCTCAAAATCAAACCAGCTCGGCGCTTCGTAACCGATGAGCCCAAGCTTTTCGAGATTGCCAAAACGCGTCTTCAAGGTGATTGTGTGGTCGCGACCGCGAAAGTTGAGCCTGGTGACGTCAAACGACACCGTCGGACTGACGCCGGTCTTTCCTTGTGGATTGGTAGTGCCGGTCGGCTGGCCTGTTTGCACTTCAAATCCCACGCCATAATTGAACGTATAGCGTTTCGCTTCTGAGAACTGGAAGTCCACGTTCTTGTGCGTTGCGTCGCCCTCCGGGTTCTGCACCGCCATATTCACTTCATTGAAAATACCCAGATCATAAAGCCCCCGCTGCGAGTCCAGCATGTCCTGCTGGCTGAGGGGCTCATTGGGCTGGATTTTCATTTCGCGCTGCACAACGAAGCCTTTGGTGTAGTGGAGCCCGGAATAGAGCACCTTGTCCACATAAATTTGCGGCCCTTCGGTGATCTTATAGCTGACGTCGACCTTCGTCGGGTCCTGCGGCTCTACCAGAGTTTGATAGTCGAACCGCATGTGGGGAAAGCCGAGATTGAAGTAACCGTCGGTCACCTCAGTCTGGTCGTTCATCACCATGCTGTCAGAGTAGGGCTGGCCTTCGCGGGCAGAGAGCATGCTGAGGACTTTATCCGTGGGAACCGCGGAATTGCCTTCAATCGTGAGCTTGCCGACCGTGGTCTGGGCTCCTTCCTGAATGTTGAGGGCGACCTTCAGGCGTCCTTTCTTTCCTCCATAATTATCCGTCACCTGGGGGGTGATCTTTATGTCGCGAAAGCCGTTATTGATATAGAGCGTCTGAATCGCCTGGATATCGCGGTTCAGCAGCGACTGGCTGAAGGTTCCCCAGAGCAGCAATCCGCCGGCCGGCTGAAGCGCCATCCGCTCGCGTATCTCCTCGCGGCTGAAATAGTGGTTCCCGTTGATTGCCAGCAGCACTAACTTATGGCGCTCGCCCCGGTAAATGGTGTAAACAACATCCTGGCGGTCGCTGCCGGGCTGCTGCTTGCGGGTGTAACTGACCTTTACGTCAAAATAACCCTTGCTCTGGAAATAATCGCGAAGGTTGCGTGCGCCTTCATTCAACAGATCGTCATCGACAGCGTTTTCTTCGTAAACGGGGACAAATTTCCTGATCTTTCCGGGGGACAATTTTGCGCCCTCGACTCTCACATCCACCACTGGACCGCGATCAATGTCGAATGTGTAATCCAGAGTATTGGTATCCGGGTGGTATGTGCGCTCAGTCATCACCACCTGGGCTTCAAGCCGTTCTTCTGACTGAAAATGCTTGCGCAGCCGCCGCAGTGCTCGGGTGAGATGATCTGCCGTCACATGGTCTCCGGTGTGCAGGCCGGAGATCTTGCTTACCTGATCCAATGTGAGATCTGAATCACCTGTAAGCTTGATGGCGCCGATTCGAGCAGCTCTCCCCTTATCCACCTGGAAGAGAACGTGGACCTGCTGGTTGCGCGGGTCCCACTGGTAGGAAGGGTGGATGGCAGCCTTGTAGTAGCCGCTTTCCTGCAGGGTGAGCTGCATGTGGTCCATTCCTTCCCGAACTTTGTCGTCTGTAAACAACTCACCCAGCACCAATTTGCTGGAGCTCACAAGCTGGCTGTCGGTGGGACTGGACGTGGATCCCTCAGAGCGTATCGACCCGACAAAGTAGTTCTCGCGAGCTGCGAAGGTCAGTCCCACTTCGTTCGGAGCTGTGCGTGTGGCCTCCACCTGGATTTCCGCAAAGCGGCCAGTGTTGTAGAGCGCTTGAACGGAGTCGCGAACCTTGTATTTGTCCAGCGGCTGATTGACTTTCTGCGGCAGGCTCTGGACGAGCCGCGCGGAATCTTGCACCGCTTCGCTTTTCACCGTGATGGAAGAAACTTTCAGTCCCTGCAGGCTGTTGAGTCCCTGGTCCCCGAGTGAAGCAGGCGCTGTGGAAGCAGAGGCCGGGGCTTCTGGCGAGGGGCTGGTCGTGGGCTGCTGAGCAGCACATACGGCAAACCACAACACGAATGCCAGGCATAGTGGTCGGAAACGCGACAAAAATCGCCCCTGTTTGAAGTTTTTGTTCTTGATCTATTTTGATGTCAGCAGCTTATACCTTTGTTGCACAGCGGGAACTCCCCTAAGGTACAAGCCTCAAAGAGCTTCCCGTTGGCCACTTGCTTTCCATCAAGCTCCTATAATAAACAGCGCAATGGAATTCGCGGACCGATATTCGCGCCAGGTTCTTTTTCCGGGCATAAGAGACGCCGGACAAGCGCGGCTTAAAGAGTCAAGCGTGGCAGTTGTGGGTTGCGGAGCCACCGGAACCTGTGTGGCTTCATTGCTCGCCCGGGCGGGCGTGGGCAGAATCCGAATTATCGACCGCGATTACGTGGAACCCAGCAACCTGCAGCGCCAGACCCTCTTTGATGAAGCCGACGCCGCAGACTCCCTGCCTAAAGCCGTTGCGGCCGCCCGCAAGATTGGCGCTTTTAACTCCGAGATCCAGGTGACGGGGGACGTGGTTGACCTTACACCCGAAAATGCATCTGCGTTGCTGGTTTCCGCCGATCTCATCCTGGACGCAACCGACAACTTTGAAACCCGCTACCTGATCAACGACCTCGCCGTAAAAGAGGGCAAGCCATGGATCTACGCTGCGGCGGTAGGCTCCTATGCCGTCACCATGAACGTGATCCCCGGTGAAACCGCCTGTCTGTCGTGCGTTTTTCCGGCTCCGCCGGAGGGCATGGTCGAGACTTGTGATACCGCCGGCATCCTGAACAGTGCGGTGAACCTGGTGGGCTCCGTCGAGGCAACGGAAGCCATCAAGTTCCTGGTAGGCGCGCGCGACAAGCTGCGCCGCACATTGCTTTCGTTCGATGTGTGGAACAATGAACAGGCGGAGGTCGCGGCTGCGCGCCCGCGCCCCGGCTGCCAGACCTGCCAACTGCACAACTTTGTCCATCTGGCCGGGGAACGGCGACCGCAAATCACCATGTGCGGCCGGAATTCGGTCCAGATCCATGAGCGCAACCGGCCGGTGGACTTCAGTGAAATGAGCTTGCGCCTCAAGCCCCATGGGACAGTGAAGCACAATGATTTTGTGCTGAAGTTCTGGCGGGAGCCGTTCGAACTCACCCTGTTCCCCGACGGCAGGGCCATTATCAAAGGAACAACCGATACGGCCGTGGCAAGAAGCCTGTATGCAAGGTTTATCGGCGCATAGTGGCAACAGTGGAGACTCACAACTCGTCAAAGCTGTAGGTAGTGTTAGGAGTTTCCCATGTTACCCAGGATTTTGCTCGCCGTGCTGTTGACCGCCCCCATCTCGGCATTGGCCCAATACGTAACCGTTGGTCCCAACGGTCAGGTTCTTCCCGCGGGAAGTAGTGTAGTCGTGGTAGGACAAGGCGGGGCGCCGATTCTAACTACGCCCAGTGTGGCGTTCGGCGCCCCGGCAGCCACGCCGGGAATTTCATTATCAGATCGCGCCGGCATCAGCAATAACAGCCCGGCCGCTGCTGCAGTTCCCAGCGCGTCGGAGAGCTATCCCGTTTATGCGCCGAACGTGCCCGCAACGGCTGGGCAGCCCACCGCCGAAGGCGCGGGCGACACCGCTGAAACCACGGGACGGATGATCAATGATCTGGGACCGTCTGTGTACGCGGGCTCCAGCTATGCCGGCATTTCGACGACTCCCCGCAACCGCGGCGGAGCGATGGTAACGAGTCTGGGTGAAATCGCGGAGAAATATAAAGCCTCCAGGCCGCAGAACATCCGGACTTACACCAACGCCGATGCGGAGCGGCTCAACGCCATGGACCTGCGCGGGCGAAATATAACGCCTGCGGCAGTCCAGAGCGCGCAGGCAACTGAGCCCCAGGGGCAGGCGGCAGCCACAACCGCTGCAGCCGCAACTCCCGCAGCCACCACGCCGGCACCCACCGCGCCTCAGTTCTCCGCCGGGGTTAGGCCTTCACCGGCTACTCCCGCGCAAGCCAGCGCCACCACTCCGCAAGTTAGCCAGCCGCCCAGCGCGGAGCGGAGCAGCAGAGACGAACGCAATCGCCTCCCGGCCAGTTCTACCCTGCTGCCTCTGTTTGGGATTGTTGGCCTGGGTTGTGGAGCTTTGGGGCTTTGGCTTACAAAACGCTTTATGTAGATCAGGTCTTATTTGCTTTCAAAGCGGAAGGCCTAAGCTCATCAAGTCAAGCTTAGGCCTTTTGCATTCCCGTGGCGCGCTCGGGTTATTTCTCCGCAGGCTTTTGGAACAGTGTGGGATCCACTGTGGGATTCACCTGCATCTCGGTAACACTGACAGAACCGGCGGGATTGCCGTTGCTCGTGATTTCCTGATGAAAAGGCAGCGTAATGCCATCAACGGTTTTCCAGTCGGACTGCTCCACAACCTCGATGGTTGGTCCCTGCGGCGAATTTGCCTGGAATTGCGCTCGTAAAACGTGTCCGCTTGCGGGATCGACATACCAGCGCAGTTGCTGTGAACCCTCGTGAATGTCAAGAATCGCGGCTTGCACAGCGCCAATTTTCTCGGTGCCCGCGGCGGTGAAGGTGTAGTGAGGATCTGCAGCATGCTGGGCGATAAACCAGATCTCGCGCTGCAGGCCCTTGATGTACTCTTGCTTCTGAGAGGCAGGCAATGGCCGAACGCCCATTGCACCAAGAGACATAAAACTGTCCTTGGGCGAGGCTACCAGAATCACTTGACCCTGCGGCGTTGTCACCGCTGCGCGCACTGTATCTGGCGCGACCAGGATTGAGTCGGTCTTTAGAGTGACTCCCTGGGGTTGCAGAGACCGGGTCGCCTTGCGCCGAATCGCCCTGATCGAATTCAGCTTTCCCTCGCCTCCGGCGGCCTCAATCACCTTCGCCAGCAGCGCTTTGCCTTCCGGGTTGGACGATGCCGGAGTGCTGGAAGCAGATGCGGAGGAGGGTTCGGGGATGGTTATGTCCACCGGCGTGACCTTGCCAAAGGTATCAAGCGGCTTGTCGAAATCCGCCGATTTGCCTACCACAAGAACAGCAAACTTGTCCTTCACCAGGTATTTCTTGGCTACGCGGTCCACGTCAGCCGCGGTCACTTTCTCCACACCTTTTTGGAAGCGCTCAAGGAAGTCTGCCGGGTAGCCATAGAGTTCATAGGTCATCTGCTCCCGCATCACTTTTTCTTTGGAATCAAAGTCGAAGATAAAGGAGTTGAGGATGGCATCTTTTCCGCGTTTCAGTTCTACCGGAGTGACGGGATCCGTGTGCATGCGATCGATCTCGCTATAGAGTCCCTGAATGGCTGCGGCCGTGGTGCCGCTCTTGGTCCCGATCTGCAGGAAGGCAAGACCGCGATGATCGAACGGCGCGGTAACGCCGCCTCCTACCGTATAAGCCAGGCCCTCTCTGGTACGCAGATCAGAGAAGAGGCGCGAAGAAAAGCCGCCGCCAAAGATTTCGTTCATCACCTCCACAGCGTAGAAATCAGGATCGTCACGGCGGATTCCGGGGGCCACCATGTGGATTTCGCTTTGGTTCACATCATCCTTTGCGACGAAATAGATTCCTGGCTTGGCCGGATCAATCACCGCCTTCGTGTCGTGGAAAGGAGCGCCTTTGGGCCAGCTTTCAAAGGCCGCACGGAGCTTTTTCTCCATCGCCACTGAATCAAAGTCGCCGGTGATGCCGAAAATAATATTATTCGGATGGACGTGCTTCGCATGCCAGTTGAGAAGATCCTGTCGCGTCACCGCTGCTACGGTTGCGTACTCGGGGACGCGCGCATATGGGCTGTCTGCGCCATAGCCGATCTTGGCGGCTTCGCGGCCCGCGATCTCCCCCAAATCGTCATTGCGGCGCGCAATTGAGGTTCTAAGGCCGTCCTTGGCCAGTTCGATCTTGCCCTGCCTGAACTCGGGATTACGCAGCACATCGTTGAACACGCCGAAAACGAAGTCGAAGTCCTGTTTCAGGCAGGACAGGCTGATGGTGGTGATATCGGTGCCGCCGCCGGTCTCCACCTTCGCCGCGCGGGCCTCCAGAGCATCATCAAGCTGGTCGCCGGTCTTGTCTTTGGTGCCGCCGGTGCGCCAGGCGCGGCCATAGATTGAAACCAGGCCTACTTTACTCGCGGGTTCTTGCTTGGCTCCGCCCTTGATGTAAGCCACTGCGTCGATCAAAGGCAGTTCATGATCTTCCTGAAGAAAGATCACCATGCCATTCGATAACTCGATCCGCTTTGGGATTTGAGGATGGAAGGCCGGAAGCGGCGGTTCTTTGATGGCCTTGATATCTGCTGCGGCCAGATCGTGCTGCTGCGCTTCAGGAGCAGCCTTCTTTTCAGGCGGAGCAACCTTCCTTTGCACGGAAGATTTCTGTCTCGCGGCTGCCGTTGTCCTTTGACCGGGAACGGACGCCTGCGGGAAGGCGGAGGCCAAACTGGCGACCAGAAACGTAAAGCCCAGGAGTGAGAATTGAAGTTTTTTGCCAGTCATTAGTGCGCCTCCTGTGCCTGCGGCTTGTGCGTGTTCTCATTGGCTGCGGTGGGGCCGGCTGCTTTCGGCGGCGGTGCACTCTCAATGATGGCCACGGTGCGGTTTGATTCAACAAAGACTTTGTTGGCCACGCGCCGTATGTCCGCCTTGGTGACTTTGTTGATGCGGTCCACGCTGCGGAAAAGTTCACGCCAGTCGCCATAATTCGTCTGGTAAAAAGCGAGCTGTTCCGCAAGCCCCTCGTTATCCGCGAGCCCGCGAATCAGGTCTGCTTTTTCACGCGTTTTCACCATGGCCAGCTCCGCATCACTGACATCCTGCGTCTTCAGGCGGTTGATCTCTTCGTGAATGCCTTTCTCCAGTTCCTCGGGAGTGTGCGGAGGAACCGGCACGGCAAAGAAAGCAAACAGGTTCGGATACTTGGTTCCAGGAAAGCCGCTGAAGCCCTCCGCGACAGCGGCTATTTTCTTGTCGCGCACCAGCGAACGATAGAGCCTCGAAGTGCGGCCGTCCGAGAGCAGATCGGAAATCACGTCGTAAACGGCATCGTCAGGATCGTGGATGTCCGGCCGGTGATAGCCCTCAAGGTAGATGGGCTGTGCATTCTCATGAAGAATGACCTCACGTTCGGCAAACTGCTTTGGCTCGACAGTTGTGATCGGCTCAGGCTTGGGTCCGGAGGGAATGGTGCCGAAGTATTTTTCCACGATAGGGAACACCTGCGCCGGCGTAATGTCACCCACCAGGGCGATCACGGTGTTCGCGGGAACGTAATATTTGTGGAAGAACTTCTCGGCCTCGGTGGCGGAAAGGTGATCGAGTTCTGACGGCCAGCCCACCCCCGAGCGCTGATAAGGATGCGCCACATAAGCCGTCGCGAGAAACTGCTCGACCATGCGGCCGATGGGATTGCTATCCACGCGCAGCCGCCGCTCTTCATGCACCACATCGCGTTCTTTGTAAAACTCGCGGAACACTGGATGCCGGAACCTCTGCGATTCCAGGTACGCCCACAACTGCAGCCGGTTAACCGGGAAAGAATAAAAATACTGCGTGCTGTCCATCGTGGTGCTGGCGTTCAGGCCGACTCCGCCATGGCTTTCGACAATTTGTCCAAAGCGGTTCTTAATAACATATTTGTCCGCATCAGCAACCGCCTTATCGAATACCGCCTTGAGTTCGGCCACCTTTTTGGGATTGCGCCCTACCTCCTTGCGGTCTTCGCGATCGAAAGCCGCATATGCCTTTTCAACTTTTTCGAGCGCGATCTTTTCTTTGGGATAGTTCGTAGTGCCGATGCGGTCTGAGCCTTTGAAGGCCATGTGCTCGAACATGTGCGCCATGCCTGACTCGCCCCCCGGGTCCTGCACGGATCCGGCGTTCACCAGAGTGTAGAAGGAAAACACGGGCGCTTCCGGACGCTCGCACACAATGACCGTCAAACCGTTCTTTAGCACCTTTACGCTTGTGCGCTTTTCGAACGAGGTGATGTCCTGCGCCATGGCGGTGGCGAGGAACATGGCTGAGATTAAGAGAAGGGCAGGAACCCTGAGGAAACGGCGCATCCGCGCCTCCTTTGTTCTTTCAAAGTGCATGATGATGAGCTACAGAAAAGTAAAACGCGAGCAGCAGCACGAAGTCAAATTAGTAAGCGGTAATATCTTCCGGTTCAGGTATCCTTCGGCGCAGCGAATCAGGGGATTTTCACCTAATCCATAGCTCGGAATCGTCTGGGTGAGGTGGAGTAAATCGGGAACAGGATAGAATGAGGCAGCCTTCCCTCGAGTCGGCAGTTGCAGAAAACACCAGGGGAGCAGGCTGCCCGCAACCTATGATCACAGACAAATGACAACTGAAACCGGCAACCAAAAATCCCAATTGCGTCGCACCATGGGCTTCTGGGACGTGCTTTTATTCAATATCGCGGCCGTGCTGGGCCCGCGATGGATTGCCGCAGCGGGGCATAACGGCACTCCATCCATCAGCTTGTGGATTCTCGCCGCCCTGCTTTTCTTCCTGCCGACAGCGTTGATCATCATTGAACTTTCCACGCGCTTTCCTTCCCAGGGCGGCCTCTACGTGTGGAGCAAAGAAGCGTTCGGCGACTTTCACGGTTTTGTCGCCGGCTGGGCGTACTGGATCTATACATTCTTCTACTTTCCCGGTCTGCTTTCCGCCAGTGTGGCCATGTCTGTGTACATTGGCGGGCCAAAATGGGGATACCTCGCCAGCAATCAGCACTATCTCTTATGGGCTTCGCTGAGCCTGCTGGCGGTGGCCGTAATTTTGAACATCGTGGGTCTCGATATCGGCAAATGGCTGCAAAACGCAGGCGGTGTGGCGACTTACGTCCCGTTGATCATGCTGGTGGGGATCGGCTGGTATCTAGCCATCCATTCAGGAAGCGCGACCCATTTTTCCGCCAAAGATGTGCTGCCGCACTGGGACTGGAATACGGTCAATTTCTGGTCGAACATCGCATTCGCCTTCACCGGCATGGAACTGGTGTGTTCCATGAGCGAAGAAGTGCACAATCCACAGAAGACATTTCCGCGAGCCATTCTTGGTTCGGCGATCCTGATTGCCATCATCTACATTGTCGGCACCATTGCCGTGCTCGGGCTGATGCCTGCCGGCAAGGTGGACGTGCGCAACGGAGTCTTTCAGGCGATTAGCGGCGGATCAGCCCTTCTCGGCATCGGCTGGTTCGGGGTGATCGCCGCTCTGCTCGTAACCGTGGGGAATGCAGGAGGGGTAGGCGCCACGGTGGCCGGCGTGGCGCGAATTCCTTTCGTCGCGGGGATCGACAGTTATTTGCCGGCGTTCTTCGGCAAGATTCATCCCCGATGGAAAACACCGTGGATTTCCATTCTGGTCCAGGCCGGAATCTCCGGAGTCATCCTCGTCCTGACCGAGATTAACATCAAATCTGTGATCGGCGCGTACCAGTTCCTGGTTTCGATGTCGGTGATTCTCTACTTCATCCCCTTCCTCTACATGTATGCGGCGGTGATCAAGCTGGCCTACCGGCGAGACCGTGCCTCTCCCGGCGCCGTACTGGTTCCAGGAGGAAAAGTAGGAGCATGGGTTCTGGGGCTGCTGGCATTTTTGATTACCCTTGGCTCCATGGTGCTGGCGGGAATACCGCCCGGCGAAGAACCGGATAAATTCAAATTTGTGGCATTACTGGTTTTGTCTACTGTGGGATTCATTGGAGTCGGGCTGATTCTTTATTGGCGGGGAGCGAGAAAGAAGCAGAGATCGGGTGATCTGGTGATCCAGTGACCGCAACGGGGTAAGCAGACAGATCGAAGTGCTTCCGGTTAGGTCTCTGATTGCTCTTGATACAATTTCGATCTCGATGCCAACTGTACATCGTTCTGGACCATACCGCTTTTACTTCTACAGCCACGAGCCTAATGAACCCGCTCACATCCATGTAGATCGGGACGATTTATCTGCGAAATTTTGGCTTCAACCGGTTGCCTTGGCACGCAATTTCGGTTTTAATCCCCGCGAGCTGGTGATTTATATGGCATCATAATTGAGCATCAGCAGGAATTTCTGGAGGCTTGGGATGGGTATTTTGGCACTCGGGGCAGATGAACGTGTGGCTGAGGTTTCCTTCATCGATCAGACTCTGAGCGTCGCGATGAAAGATGGAAGGACCATTACCGTACCTCTGGCCTGGTATCCGAAGCTTCTTCATGCTACGGCTGCCCAGCGTAACGACTGGACAATCGCAGGTGGAGGTTATGGAATTCATTGGAGCGCCATTGATGAGGACCTCAGCACAGAAGGGCTGCTGCGTGGCGCGCCTGCTCCCCGGCCCAATAAATAACCGTCAGTCTTTGTTCTTCATTGCTACCATGTTCTTGCTGAGTGCCGGCACCACGACTGCCTGCTCGATGGTAGGTTCGTAGTATTTGGCCAGCCGCGAGGACATCAAGGCGGCTTTTTGGCTGTCGCCGGTCTTCTGGTAGGCGACGATCAGCCGTTGAATCGAAAACGGGTTGTTGTCGTCCTCTTCCAGGTGACTGATCGCATCGTCAAATTTGCCCTGCGCCAGCAACACAGCCCCGCGCGCGCCGTTTAGGGCAAAGCGCATCCGGCCGCTGTTGTTCACTGCGGTCAGAGATTCAAGCTTCTTGAGCGAGGCGAGGGCATCTTTCATATCGCCGTTGTGAACCGAGTGTCCCACGCGCGTGCGCAGAATCAGCGCCAACTCCTGATCCCGGGCAGCCGCTGACATCTTGTGCGGATGGTCGAGCGCGGCTTCAGCCTTGCTCAGCATCTGCGTCGACTTGCGATTGTCTGTCTGGTATACGGACATCATGCGCCAGGCTTCCGCCTCCAGGGTTCCCAGGTCCTGGTCATGGGCATTCTGCGCCACCTGCTGGAATTCCGCATCGGCTTTGGAAAACTTCTGCTCGCGCGCCCAGGTGCTGGCCCGCTGCAGCGCATAGGTAATCTTCTGCACGCGGGTGGTGGCGCGGGCAATGGCGATGTCGTATTCAGCGCGCGCTCTCTCCTGCTTGCCCATCAAGGCGTACGTGTCGCCCAGACCTGCCTGCGAATCGATAAACGACGGATCAATCTTGAGCGACGCACGGTAATGCTCCAGAGCATCGTTAAAGCGCCCGGCCATCCGGGAGATTTCCGCCATGGAGTCCTGCGGGTTGGCTTCGTTGGGAAGCAGTTCCGCATACCGCTGCATGTCCGCGAATGCTTTGTCAAAGTTCCATAGGCGGGCGTAACAGTACGCTGCCTGGTTGAGGGGATCGGCAAATTTAGGGTCAATCTGGTTGGCGCGTTCGAAGAGCGGGATGGCGCGCTCGGACTGGCGCTGATTGGTGAGCCATAGCCCGGCCAGCCAGGCCATGTATTTGTCATTGGGATAGTCGGCCAGGGCCTCATTCATGGCCTGGATCGCTGGCACCCAGCGGCTCCGGCTGGAGTTGACCACCCAGTCGACAACCAGTTGCTCTTCCGGGCCGCCGAATTTCCTCGTGGCCATCGCTTTGTCACGTTCCGCCACTTGCTCCACCGGATCGCGTGACAGCATGGCCAAAAATGCGTGCGCCAGCGCGAAATTTGGATCTGCCTGTGCTGCCTCACGCCAATCGGCCAATGCAGGCTCCCAGTGCAGGGTCTCCATTTTCGCCAAACCCCCTTCGAACAGGGCTCGCGCCCGCGACGAGTTCGTGGTGATCTGAATGGTAGACGCACTTTGCGCCTGCCGAGCTGGAGCTGCCGGCGGTTGACCTGCAAGAGGGAGCGATGCAAGCAGTGCTGCGGCGAGTGCGGCAATCTGAAATCTGGACATGGGGAACTTTCCCGGCCTCAAGAGGGTGATCTTAAAAACACACACCACCCGAACGATGTAAATTCACATAGCTCAACCGGCTGTGCAAGTTACAAAGGTAAGGAGTAATGAGCGTCCTGGTGATTAGCGTCTTGAAGATGTCCGGAAATTCCCTTCGCTCCTGCGAGAACCGCAGGGTTTCCAGCGCTAGGCGGCGTCCTCCGCCTGGTCCTCGCCGTCAACGTCCTTGGCCGGATTCTGCTCCATCGCCGCTTCGCGCCGCGACTCCTCGGCCTGTTCGTCTGCGGCCCGCCGAACGTTGGCCCGGCGAACCTCGTCTTCTGTCCGCGGCTCGCGAATTTTGTCTTGATCGCGTGGGGTGTCCGGCTCGCCAATGTCGGCTTTGCCGGAATCCATTACCGGCGTGGCGCCGGTGCGGACGGAACTTGCGGCTTCCGAGGAATCATGACCGGGAGGACTGGCTTGCGATTGTTTGCGTGTTTCTTCGCCTGTGTTGGTAGTGCTGGTGGTGCTCACTTCACCCGAGTTGAAACCGCCGAGGCGGGCTTTCAGTTTGTCCAGCTCTTCCTGGCTTTTCTCAACCCCTTTTTCTTCCATGTCTTTTTTGAGCTTTTCAAGATCCATTCCACACCTTCCTCAGTGCATGACGGCTTAGATGCGGACGCCATTCCCTAATCGCCGGTAAAGAGAGAGATCAACCCGGCGCTTGCAGCCGAGCTTGCAGCATTGTAGAATGTGAGCGAATATACGACGAATCGTTGCGCGCATGCACGAGGGACCTGTACGCCGGGGCGGTACGGCGTACTGCAACTCCGCCAGCGTAGGCTGCCACAGCCCCATGCTCCTGTGGTTCTGCGCGATGAGAGTGCCCGGCGCGGCGCCCCCCAAGGAAGGCGCTTACCGCATGGGGTGAGGTGGGGTGAACAGTGCAAAACGGTCGGGTGACATGGGGTGTGAAGTGGGGTGTGAGTGGGGTGGAGTGGGGTGTAATGGGGTGAACCGGGGGGGTGGGGTATCCTGTGGCTGAGGGTTCAGCAGAGGGCCGCAAGCTCCGGTGAGAGGACTCTCAGGCAACCAAAGCTCCGGAAAGAGGTTCAATTAAACATCGCGCCGGCTGGAGCATTATTTGACGTACAACATAGCAGCTACTCGGCCGCATCCTATTGGGCAGCGGCCTCATAAGGGCAAATTGACACAAGCAAAGAAAATCACTGCATCCGGACTGTCAGAAGCAGAGGCGATTGAACGGGCCAAAGCAGGTGACGCGGAATCGTTTGAGGCCCTGTACGGGCTGCACAAGCGGCGTGTGTATTCGCTGTGTCTGCGCATGACGGGAAACACGGCGGAAGCGGAAGACCTGACGCAGGAAGCGTTCCTGCAGCTCTACCGCAAGATCGCGACGTTCCGGGGAGAATCAGCCTTTTCCACGTGGCTGCATCGCCTGGCCGTCAACGTGGTGCTGATGCACCTGCGCAAGAAGGGCCTGCCGGAAGTTTCGCTGGATGAGGCGCTGGAGCCGCAGCATGAGGACGGTCCGAAGAAGGATATTGGAGCGCGCGACATAGTCCTGGCCGGCTCCATTGATCGGGTGAATCTGGAGAGGGCCATTGAAAGCCTGCCCCCGGGATATCGAATCATTTTTGTGCTTCATGACGTGGAGGGCTATGAGCACAATGAAATTGCGGAAATGATGGGCTGTTCCATAGGAAACAGCAAATCACAACTGCATAAAGCGCGGATGAAACTGCGCGACCTGCTGAAGCTCAGCAGAGCCGAAAAGGCCGCCCGTCACTAAAACAGTGCGGCTGAGCCAGCAACCCAAAACGACCCTTTGACAGGGGTGTTCTGGGCCGTTGGGAGAGGATGAAGAACAAAATGAACTGCCAGCAATTTCAGGAAGTACTGCCGTACATCATTGAAAGCGGCGGGAACCAGGAAGAAGAGGAGCATTTACGGGCTTGTCCTGCCTGTGCCGAACTGGTGCAGGACCTGCGCTACATTGCCGACCAGGCCAAGCTTCTTTTGCCCATGCATGATCCAAACCCCCGGGTTTGGAATAACATTGAGCAGTCCTTGCAGCATGAAGGCCTGCTCTCGGAGGGTCGAATGTCCCGCCAGGGACATACATTGACATACCCGACCCCGACACAATCGAAAAGCTGGACGCCCTTTGGATGGCTGATGGCACTGGCCGCAATCACGGTCCTGGCTGCCGTTCTGGTGAACTACAAACCGCACTTGCCCGCGAGTCAACTTACGGCGCAAAATAGCAGCGTTCAATCAACTCAACTGGCAAGCGACGATCAGCAGGTGGTCAGCCAGATGTCGCGACAGGATCCCGTGGTGGGCCAGGCCTATGAACAGAGCCTGAAAGAAACCAACGCGTATATCTCTGACGCTGAACAAGCGGTGAGATTGGAGCCTGAAGACGCGATGGCACAGCAGCAACTGGTAGAGGCCCACGCGCAAAAGGCAATGTTGTACCAGATGGCTACTGCGCGAACTCTGCCGTAAAAGAGACCACCGTGCGAACGTGACCGCGAAGAAGGACCAGGAGAGGATGGCCGCCATGGACGAGTACCAGAGCCTGCCGGCGCACTGCCGGAAAGTCTCGACAGTTCGCTTGAATGCCATGCTCGCCGTATTGGCTGGTTTCGCATTGACGGCCGCGGCGGCGGCCCAATCCGGCGTCGAGCGTAAAGAAGTCCGTCTTGATTTGGCTTCGGGCGGGACCATCCATGTTGTAGACAATACAGGTTCGGTGACTCTGCGGGCCGAAAACGGTCACCAGGTTGTAGTCGCGTATACCCTCCATTCAGGCAAGATGCAGGTTGACTCGGAGAGCACGCCCGACCGTCGCCGCATTGAGATTCGCGCCGACGCGGTGGCTGATCAGAAGCCGACGCCCGACGAGGCCAAAGTTGATCTTGAAATCAGCGTCCCCCCGGGAACATCACTGACCGTCAATACCGCCACTGCGCCGATCACCGCAAACGGCATCAGCGGCGACCTTACACTCTCATCCGACACAGGCCAGATCACGCTTAAGGACATCACGCGTTCCCATGTTCACGTTCGTAGCGTGATGGCCCCGGTGAATCTGGATAACATCAGCCTGGGCCACGTTGAGGTCACATCCAGCGGCGGCGCTGTAAAGTTGGTTGACGTCTCCGGTCCTAAGGTAAACATTGCAACCGGAAGCGGGGACATCAGCTACCAGGGTGACTGTTCCGGCGTAGGTGATTACCTTATGACGACGCACAGCGGCAACATCGATATGCGCCTGCCGCAGACCGCATCCGTAGACCTGAACGCCCGTTCCGTCTCCGGTCGCGTGGAAAATGATTTTCCCCTTAAGGCCAGCAAACACCCGATGTTTGTACCTAAGGCGGGCAGTTCCTTTGCAGGTACCTCCAACTCAGGTTCATCTTCGGTTGAGCTCCGTTCATTCAGTGGTAGAATCCGCGTAACAAAGCAATAAGATCGCTGTTCACGAGGCGAGCAGAATTTTTTCATGGTGCTGGCGCCGTCAACCCGCCGTGTGTTCCTGATCGGGTTCATGGGAGCTGGCAAGACGAGCGTGGGACGCGTTCTTGCCGCCCGCCTGGGATGGAGCTTCTGCGATCTCGATGACGTGATCGAACGGCGTGAACGAAAAACGGTGGCGGAGATTTTTGCCACCGCAGGCGAAGCGGGATTCCGCAGAGTCGAGGGTGACGCGCTCAGAGAATTGTTGCAAGATGCTTCACGCAGCCACGATCTTGTAGTGGCTCTGGGCGGGGGAACATTTGCCCAGCCGGCAAACCGTGCCCTGCTGAAAAATTCCGGCGCTGTGACTGTCCTGCTTGAGGCTCCGCTCGAGGAATTGCGGCGGCGCTGTGGGGTGGACAAAACGGTGCGCCCTCTCGCCCGTGACGCGGAACGTTTTGCTGAGCTTTTCGAATTGCGGCGCGCCTCGTACCGGTTAGCGTCGCACACTGTGAATACAATGGGCAAAACAGTGAAAGATATCAGCGCGGAAATTGAAATGATTCTTGGATGTCGAGTGCCGGAGATAAAGGAATGAAGCCCGTCAGGATCGCCGTCCTGCTTTTCTCAGTTCTTGCAAGCGCGTCCGTATTCGCCAAAGGGCGCCCGGAGCAGGCAGACAGCGGCAAGGTCTGGGATTCAGGCAGCTTCGGCGTTTTTGTCAATGGCCAGCGGGTGGCTACAGAAAAGTTCGAGATTGAGCAGAAGGCGGACTCCAGCGTTACTGAGTCGGAGTTCAAAATGGAGCGCGGCAAGGTGAAGGCCGAACAAACGGCTGAAATGGAGCTTGCGCCCGGCGGAAATCTCCTTTCCTACACCTGGGAGGCGACCCGTCCCAAAAAAGAAGAGACCAAAGTCGATTTCAAGAACCAGCTTCTGGTGGAACATGTCACGGCGGGCGACCAGAAGGAAGTAGATATCAAGCACTTTCTGCCGGCCTCGACCGTGATACTCGACGACAATTTCTTTTCCCAGCGAGAGGTTTTAGTGTGGCACTACCTGGCGACGTGTTCCAGAAATGGAAGCGATCTTGCATGCAAGCCCGCTACCTTCGCAGTCCTCATACCTCAACAGCACGTTTCTCTGGATGCGACGATGCACCTGCTGGGCCAGGAAAAAGCCGATGTCAAGGGAGTCGAGCAGAAATTCATTAAAGCCGAGTTGGACATGCACGCTCCGCAGCAGGTGTTCTGGATGAAGGAGAAGCCCGGCAAATCCGACATGAAATGGATTCTGTGGCTTAATGACCATTACAAGATCGTCAAAATCACGGTGCCGGGCACAAACGTGCAGGTATTAAGAGACGGTCAGCCGTCACCCGTTTCCGTGGGTGCTCTGAAAGCAACTCCGGGAAAGTAAAAACTATGAATCGAATCTGTAAACGAATTCTCGTCGCGGGGGCGGTCGTTGCCTGTCTCGCGGCCGTATCGATCGCAGGAACCGCAAAAGATAAAGAGACCGACGGCAAGGTCTGGGATTCAGGCAGTTTTGGCATTTTTGTGAATGGGAAACGCGTGGGTACAGAGAAATTCACCATCGAGCAGAGGAGCACGCATGAGAGCGTCGCCGATTCAGAAATCACCGTGGACGATGGCCATGCAAAAGTCACGCAGACCGCGGAAATGCGTGTTGCTCCGAACGGAGACCTGATTTCCTACGTTTGGAAAGGGCTTTCCCCGCGGAAGGAACAATCCACAGTCGAACCGAAAGACCAGTTGCTGGTGGAGCACGTTATGCCGGCAGACCAGAAGAAAATGGATGTGCCTTACGTTCTGCCGCTTTCCACAGTGATTCTGGATGACAATTTTTTCTCTCACCGCGAGCTACTTGTGTGGCGCTATCTGGCGACAGGATGCGTGGTAAAGCCGAACGAGGGACGCATGTGCGCGCCCACCCACTTCGGGATCCTGGTGCCGCATCAGCATACGTCTGCCTCGGCCGTGATGGAGTTGACCGGCCGCGAACAAATCAATGTGAAGGGCAAACAACAGGAACTCAACAAATTCAAGATTGAATCTGACGGCGTGGTATGGAATCTCTGGGTCAGCGATGACTACAAGGTCATAAAAATGGCGGTTCCCTCCAGCAATGTTGAGGTGGTGAGAGACTGAGCGTGGATTGAGAAATTGTGTAATTGGGTAATTGCAGTTGACTAATCTCAGTCATGCTTTGAAAGAAATTAACCAATTTACGAAATTGCCAAATTACTAAATTGTTACACCTCCGGACATACAGCATTCCTCAAAACCGCAGTAAACTCCCCGGTAATGCCTCAGATGTATGCAGAACCACCGATCTGACATAGCTTTCTTCTTTTGCCTGTTGATCACGTTATGGATCGCGTACTCGGTGCGCGACGTCCTTCTGCTGATCTACGTGAGCGCGCTGTTCGCGGTAGTGCTCTCGCCGGCCATTGGCCTGATCCAGAAGTTCCGGATAAACGGATGGCGCGCTGGACGCGGGTTTGCCATTGTTTTCCTGATGCTGATGATGCTGCTGCTCGGAACGCTGTTGATGGTGTTTGCTTTTCCTCCCATCTATCACGAAGCGCGGCAGTTCTCGTCGGATTGGCCTAAGCACGTGGCCGCGCTCAGTGAGGAATTCCAGCATCTGCCGTTCGGACAAAAGATTGATCCCGCCGAGCTGCAGAAACTTGCCCGGGAAATTGTTGGCGGAGCGGGAAGTCTCTTCCTGAATCTGGCCGGAGGCATTTTCGGAACGTTCACGGTGATCATCCTGACCGCTTATTTCACCATTGACGGCGAGCGGACGCTGCAATGGGCGGTCTCGCTCTTTCCCCTCCATCAGCAGAATCGTTTGACCGCGACGCTGCTGCGGGCGAACAAACGCATGCGCAACTGGCTGATGGGGCAAGCGATCATGATGCTGTCCATGGGAGCGGCCAGCCTTGCCGCCTATTACGCCCTTCATCTGAAATACTTTTACATTCTGGCAATGTTTGCCGGAATCGCCGATATAGTACCCATCGCCGGCCCGATCAGCGCTCTGGTGATTGCAGGCAGCGTGGCGGCCATGGATTCCCCGGAGAAAGTGATTGGCGTATTGATCTTCCATGCGGTGTACGCGCAGTTTGAAGCGGCATTTCTTTCCCCGCACATTATGCGTACAACGTTGAAGCTTTCTCCTCTCGCCGTCATCATTGCTTTGGCGCTGGGCGGATCATTGGCAGGCGTGATCGGAGCGCTGGCGTCGGTTCCCACCGCAGCCCTTGTGCTGGTGCTGGCAGATGAGTATCTGGTAAAGAAGAAGACCGCTTCGGCGGTCGCAGCAGACTGAAGCCCAGCCAGCAGCAATCCGCGCGACCAGCAATCGCCACAATTGCCAGTACTGTCAAGATTGACAAATAAAACGCAGCTTGCGATTGTCACGCTTTTTCAATCCGGGCAATTTTGGAAATTATGGCAATTCGGCCATGATGATGGCGAAGTTATGAATGTTAGAATCAGTGATTAGACACGGCATGAAACAGAAGATTCCAGTTGGCATCCTCGGCGCAACGGGCACCGTAGGGCAGCGTTTCATACAGTTACTTGAAGACCATCCATGGTTTGAGGTCGCATGGCTCGCGGCGTCCGACCGTTCTGCTGGAAAGAAGTATTGTGAGGCGGCAACATGGCGCCTGAGCACGCCGATTCCCAAACATGTCGCGAACTTGAACGTGAACCCGGCTGCGCCTGCCAAAGACACGCCCAGGCTGGTTTTTGCCGCTCTGGACGCCACTGCAGCCAGGGAGATTGAACCTGCCTTTGCGGAAGCAGGCTGCGCGGTGATCTCCAACTCCAGCGCTTTCCGGATGGCGGAGGACGTCCCGCTGGTGATTCCTGAAGTCAACGCTGAGCACACTGCCCTGATCAAAACCCAGAAGTGGTACAAAAAGAACGGCGGGTTCATGGTGACGAACCCAAACTGCTCCGCCATCGGCCTGGTGCTTGCGCTGGGACCACTGCATCAGCGCTTCACGGTAGAGAAGATCTTTGTTGCCACCATGCAGGCGGTAAGCGGCGCAGGATATCCCGGCGTGCCGTCTCTGGATATTGTGGGAAATGTGATCCCTTACATCGCCAACGAAGAACCCAAGCTCGAGTCCGAGACCCGCAAACTTCTGGGCATCCTGCAGGGCGATCACGTGCAACCGGCCGAGGTGGCAGTAAGTGCGCACTGCAACCGCGTTGCTGTGGAGGACGGCCACACTGAATCGGTCTCAATGCAACTCAAAGAAAAGCCGAGCGCCGAGGAGATCGTCAGTACATGGAGGGAATTCCGGTGCACGCCCCAGAAGCTTAGTCTCCCATCGGCTCCGGAACAGCCCATCTTCTACGAGCATGCTCCTGACCGGCCGCAACCGCGTCTCGACCGCGACCGCGGCCGCGGAATGTCCGCCGTTGTAGGGCGCCTGCGTCCCTGCAACATTTTTGACTGGCGCTTCACCGTGCTTTCTCACAATACGATTCGCGGGGCTGCCGGGGCGGCCATCCTGAATGGCGAGCTCCTCAAAGCGCAGGGATATCTCGATTGAGCGCAGAAGCCGGGATGCAGCCATGATCGTGATGAAATTTGGCGGCACTTCCGTGCAGGACGCCCAGGCCATTGATCGCGTCGCGGCGATCGTGCGTGGGCGCCTGGCGGAAAAGCCGGTAGTGGTAGTCAGCGCATTGGCAAACATCACCGATCAGCTTCTGGCCATGGCGGCGGCCGCATCTGCGGGAAAACGAGATCAGGCGCTTGAACTCTCCCGAGCCGCCCGCGAACGGCACTACAACACGGCCGTGGATCTGCTGGGCGCGCCCAGTTTTGAGAAGACTGCTCCCGCGCTGGAGGCGGATTTTAACGCCTTGGACGAACTGTTGCGTGGCGTGGTAGCAGTCGGCGAACTGACGCCCCGTACTACGGATACAATTGCCGGATTCGGCGAACGCATTTCGTCGAAAATCGCTGCTGCGGCCTTTTCACAGCGGGGTATTGAAGCCTTTCACATTGATTCCCGCAAGTGCATCGTCACCGACGACACTTTTGGCAAAGCCGTACCTCATTTTGGAGAAACCGATGCAAGGCTGGCGGAAATGGTTCGACCGTTGCTGGAGAAAGCACGCGTTCCCGTTATGGGTGGCTTCATTGGCGCTACGCGCGCGGGCGTTGCTACCACCTTGGGCCGCGGTGGGTCGGACTTCAGCGCCGCCATCATCGGCGCAGGCCTGAACGCAACCCGGATCGAGATCTGGACCGATGTGGACGGCATGATGACTACAGATCCCAATCTCTGTCCCGAAGCGCGCCGCATCAAGAACATCAGCTTTGAAGAAGCCGCCGAGCTGGCCTATTTCGGGGCCAAGGTTCTGCATCCGGCCACACTGCTGCCGGCCATCCGCAAGAACATTCCCGTTCTGATTCTGAACTCGCGGAATCCAAAGTGTGACGGCACACAAATCACAGCGACAGCGCCGAAGAGCAAGAACATTTTCAAGGCGATTGCCGCCAAAAAGCGCATTACGGTGGTCGATGTTGTAGCCACCCGCATGCTGATGGCGCATGGATTTCTCAAGAGCATCTTTGAGGTGTTCGCCAATCATCGCTGCCCGGTGGACATGGTTTCCACATCTGAAGTCAGCGTCTCCGTAACGGTCGATTCCAACGAATCCATCGCCGGCGTTGCCGCCGATCTTGGCAAACTGGCAGATGTCAAATACGAAGGACGGAAAGCCATCGTATGCCTGGTGGGCGAAAACATCCGCAACACGCCGGGAATCGCCGCGAAAGTATTCGGCGCGATTGCCGACGTGAATATTCAGATGATCTCCCAGGGCGCGTCAGAGATTAACATCAGTTTTGTGATTGATGAAGCTGATGTGCCTAAAGTAGTGTCTCGCCTGCATCAAGTTTTCTTTTCTCAACTGGATCCTGAGGTGTTCGCGTGAAAGTGCTCGTGCTGGGCAGAGGAAAAACCGGCGTGCTGGTGGCCGAAGTAGCAGGGAAGCGCGGCCATGAGGTCCGCACGCTTGGGGGAACTGAAAACCAGGGTGGACGCGGTCTCACTCTTGACGTGCTGCGGAAGACGGACACTGTCATCGACTTCACCACGCCCCAGGCCATAATTCCCAACGTGATCCGCTGTGCTGAAGCCGGCGTCCCCATGGTGGTTGGCACTACCGGATGGTATCAACACATGGAGAGCATTCGCGACCTGATCAATGAGAGACAAGCAGCGCTTGTGTTCGGCTCAAATTTTTCCGTGGGCATGAATTTCTTTTTCAAAGCCGTGCGCGCCATTGCTCCCGTGCTGAAGGGCAATTACAACGGCAATATCCTGGAACGCCACCACGTACAGAAGAAAGACAAACCTTCGGGCACCGCCGTGACTCTGCAAAGAATCCTGGAAGAAGTTTCCGGCGTAAAGCTGGAAATCAATTCTGTTCGCGAAGGCGAAACCGTTGGCATGCATCTGGTGATGCTGGATTCTGCTAATGACACCATCCTGCTTACGCATGACGCCAAGTCGCGCCTGGGCTTTGCAGAAGGCGCGGTACGCGCGGCGGAGTGGATCAGGGGCAAGACAGGCTTTTATGAATTCCCCGAAATCGTTGACCAGCTATAGTGCTTAGCAGGCATTGATTTGTTATGCTAGACGCACCATGAACCTCCAGGGTTGCGGTACAGCGCTGATCACACCTTTTCGCGAAGATCAAACCATCGATCAGGAACGGCTCCGTCAACTCGTCGAATGGCAGATCAACTCGGGCATCCACTTTCTTGTTCCTTGCGGCACCACGGGTGAAACGCCCACGCTGAGCAGAGAAGAATGGCTGCAGGTGGTCGACATCACCATTGAAGTGGCTGGAGGGCGCGTCCCGATTGTTGCCGGAGCCACATCGAATGACACGGCGGATGCTGTGCAGAAATCCCGTGAGTTAAACAAACGCAAGGGTGTGGACGCCATTTTGACAGCGTCTCCGTACTACAACAAACCAACGCAGGAAGGCCAGTATCAGCACTTTAAAGCGATTGCGGATGCAGTGGACAAGCCTCTGGTGCTCTACAACGTTCCCGGGCGGACCGGCGCAAATATTGAGCCGGCGACGCTGGGACGGCTGGCAAAGATTCCCAACGTCATTGCTGTGAAAGAAGCCAGCGGAAACATCGGTCAGATTGCTGAGGTTTTCAATCACGTACCGGAAAAGTTCCTGGTATTCTCGGGCGACGATGCGGTCACTCTGCCTGTGATCTCTCTTGGTGGGTCAGGCATTATTTCTGTGGCTTCAAACGAAATTCCAAAAGAAATGTCGGATCTTACGGCTGCGGCGCTCAACAACGACTGGAAAAAGGCGCGGCAGATTCACCGCAAGTACCTTCCACTCATGCAGGCAAACTTCCTGGAATCAAATCCCATGCCGGTGAAAGCCGTACTGGCGATGATGGGACGGATTGAAGAAGTGTACCGGCTTCCTATGGTTCCGGTGAAACGTGAAACCCGCGCCAGGCTGCAGCAGATTGCATCTGAGGTCGGCTTGCTGGAGCCGGTGGCCGCAAGCGTTTCGGATCTCTGATCACACGGGAACGACCTGCGGTTTACCTGAGCTCCTCCATCACTTGGTCCAGTACCCGCTTGGGCGGACGAACCACGGATTCGGGCAACTGGCCCAGTGGCAGGTCAACCAGATTTAGCTGATCGATGAAGCTGGGCGCCTCTGGGTTCACGTAGAGGACACCGGTGAGGGTGTGGCCTGTATCGTGAGATTCCGTCAGCGCCTTGAACGCGTTCACCTTGTCCGTGGCGTCGTAATCACGGCCGAGCTTGCGAAGGCGCAGTAACGAACCGTCATGCATTCGCACGCTGGTAGTGGTTCCGGGATCGTAATCGACATCGATGTTTTCAAAGCTGGGAATGAATCCTACTTCGTGCACTGGCTCATCATGGTCTTTCAGGTATTTGTAGGACTTGGTCGAGCCCTCGTGATCGTTGAAGGTAACGCAGGGCGAGATCACATCAATCATCACCGTGCCGCGGTGCGCGAGGGCTGCCTTCAGGATCGTTAGAAGCTGCCTCTTGTCTCCCGAGAACGAGCGGGCCACGAAGGTGGCTCCAAGTTGAATAGCCAGAGCACAGGTATCAATCGGCGGAAGATCATTAATCACGCCGGTCTTCAGCTTTGCCCCAAAGTCGGCGGTCGCGGAGAACTGGCCCTTGGTGAGGCCATAAACGCCATTGTCTTCGATGATATAGATCAGGGGGAGATTGCGGCGCATCAGGTGCACGAATTGGCCAATTCCGATGGACGCGGTATCGCCGTCACCGGATATACCCAGCAGCATCAGCTTGTGGTTGGAAAGCGCGACTCCGGTGGCGATGGATGGCATGCGGCCATGGACCGCGTTGAAACCGTGCGACCGGTTGAGGAAGTATGCCGGGCTCTTCGAGGAGCAACCGATGCCGCTTAGTTTGACCATGTTTTCCGGCGTTACCCCCATTTCAAAACACGCGTCAATGATGCGTTCGGAAATCGAGTTATGGCCGCAGCCGGCGCACAGTGTGCTCTTTCCCCCGCGGTAATCCACCATGGTCAAGCCAATAATGTTGTTTTTCGGCGCCGGGGCAGGCGTAGTTGGGCTCGCCGACATTTACTTGCCCTCCTGACAAATGATCTCGTCTGTAATCGACCGCGCATCCACCGGAAGTCCGTTGTAATGCAGGACGCTGCGCAGCTTCACCACCTGATCAGGGGCGAGATCGAGCTTCAAGAGCTGGTGCATCTGTCCGTCGCGGTTCTGCTCCACTATGTAAACTCGGTCATGGGCATTGATGAAGCTGTGTACGTCCTGGGTGAAAGGATAAGCGCGCACACGCAAGTAATCGGTCTTGACGCCGTATTCTTTCGCGAGCTGGTCGTGCGCTTCAACCATGGCCCAATGCGTGGTGCCGTAAGCGATCACGCCGATTTTTGAACCCCCAGTGATTTCTTTCACCGGCGCGGGAACAAACTTTCGCGCCGTCTCAAACTTGCGCAACAAGCGGTCAACATTGTTTTTGTAATCGTCGGGCCGTTCGCTGTACCCGCCCTTCGCGTTGTGCCCGCTGCCGCGGGTGAAATATGCCGCGGACGGATGCGGTGTTCCCGGCAGTGTGCGATAGGGAATGCCATCGCCGTCAACATCTTTGTACCGGCCAAAGCCGCCCAGCTTCTGCAATTCGGCCGCGCTCAGGACCTTTCCCCGGCTGATCGGCTTTTCCGGGTACGCGAACGGCTCACACGCCCAGTTATTCATGCCCAGGTCAAGATCCGACATGAAGAATACGGGCGTTTGGAATTGCTCCGCCAGATCAAATGCATCCATGGCCATGCTGAAACACTCGCTCACCGAACTCGGCAGGAGCAAGATATGCCTGGTATCTCCATGGGAAAGAAAGGCGGTGCTGAGAATATCGCCCTGCATGGTCCGCGTGGGCAGTCCGGTGGAAGGGCCGACGCGCTGCACGTCGAAAATCACGGCGGGTATCTCGGCGTAATATCCCAAGCCCACGAACTCTCCCATGAGCGAGATGCCGGGGCCGGAGGTGGACGTCATAGCGCGAGCGCCCGCCCAGCTCGCGCCCAGAACCATGCCGACCGCGGCAAGTTCATCCTCGGCCTGCACAACCGCGAATGTCGCTTTGCCGTCCGGGCCAATCCGGTATTCCTTGAGGTAATCGATGAGCGACTCAATCAGAGATGTCGAAGGCGTAATCGGGTACCAGGTCACCACGGTTACTCCGGCAAACATGCACCCCAGCGCCGCCGCCGAGTTTCCGTCGATGATGATCTTGCCCTCATTTTCGTTCATCGCTTCAATGAAGAACGGGTCCTGCTTGGTCAACGTGGCTTTGGCATAATCAAAGCCGGCCCGCACCGCGGCAATATTGAGCTCGGCGGCCTTTTTCTTTTTTCCGAACTGCCTGGCAACGGCCTTCTCCGATTCCTGAAGGTCGATTCCAAGAAGAAAATCCACCACGCCCACGTACAACATGTTCTTGACCAGGCGGCGCAGCTTCGCATCCGGGCATACTGGCGCCACCAGCTTGTCAAACGGCGCCGGATAAAATGTGATATCGCTGCGCAAGGCGCTCAGGCCCAGCGGTTCGTCATAAACGCAAACGGAGCCCGGCACCAGCGACATCACGTCTTCCCGGGCCGTTTCCGCATTCATGGCCACAAGAAAATCAATCTCTTTCTTGCGCGCGATATATCCCTGTTTGCTGGCCCGGATGGTGTACCAGGTGGGGAGTCCGGCAATATTCGATGGAAAGAGGTTCTTGCCGGAGACGGGCACACCCATCTGGAAAATGCTGCGCAACAGAACGAGGTTCGCAGATTGCGAACCGGACCCGTTGACCGTCGCCACCTGAATGGAAAAATCGTTCACTGTGCGGCGACCCTGAAATCCTTGTGTCGCGCTTTCCTGGATGCTGATATCGAGCGTTGCCATGAGGCCTTGTTCCTATGATGACTCTGAGTCGCTTTTGCGCTGAGCTGCCCTTGGCCGCCTCTTCGGGCAGAGCGCCCTTAGAGGACTGCAATAGCATTTATTATCTACTCTTTTGAGGTTCGCTGAAACCCATAATTCGATATTCAGGCGTCACATACGGCGTAACGACGCAGGAACATCTTAGGTCCACAGGAACATCATGGCCGGGCTGTCGTGCTCGATAGGAATTGTGATTTTGCTCCAATCGCCAGTTTTGCAGGACATTGTGACCCTACTGCGGAAGACCGGTATAATCTTCCCGGCGAGTCCGCCGCAGTTCCATCCGCAGGTACTGTGAACGCAGTGCTCCCGAATATGCCTATTGATGAATTTCTCAAGGCTGCGATTGATGAAGCCCGCCAGGGGCTCAGGGAAGGCGGCATACCCATCGGCTCAGTCCTTGTCCATCGCGGAACCATCATAGGCCAGGGACACAACCGGCGTGTCCAGAAAGGCAGTTCGATCCTGCACGGTGAAATGGACGCGTTGGAAAGCGCGGGCCGCCGGCCGGCATCTGTTTATCGCGAGTGCGTGCTTTACACCACTCTTTCACCCTGCTCAATGTGCTCAGGCGCCATCCTGCTATATGGCATACCGCGGGTCATTGTCGGCGAAAACAAAACTTTTATGGGCGAAGAAGACCTGCTGCGCTCGCGCGGAGTCTCCGTGGAAGTATTGCAAGACTCCGAGTGCATGCAAATGATGCAGGAGATTATCCGCAGTAATCCAGCGTTGTGGAACGAGGATATTGGCGAATGGCCTGGGCGGCTACGCAGCTTCATCATCGCGGCGCTGAGGCGGCAGGTCATCCGGCCGTCCGTATTCCTCGTGCGTATGCGCGGGCCGTTCTGGATGCGCAGCGGCATCTTCCACGCCTTCAACCGTGGCTGCCTCAATAGCCTGGTCCGTATCCGCCAGCTCTTCCACTGATTCCTCGTTGGCCTCTGCCGCCGGCGAGAGCCGTTGCGCGTCTCCGGATTGGCCGGCGCTATCCGGCCCTACCTGTCCGGGGTCGTTTCCCAAATCATCAAGCCTCGCCTGCTCATCGCCTTTCAGCTCTGGTGAACGCTCGTCATCGTTGCTGATCTTTTTCCGCACATTCATGTGAACTCCGTTAGGCTCGAGCCGACGTGAGTTGCTGACGGCTTCGGCCTGGTTCTAATAAATCGTTTAGATGCACGAATTCCCACTCGCAAAATTCCTCAAGCAGCGCTGGACAACAGGTTACTTTTGTCACAAACTTGTTCCGGATTCGGAACAAATCTCCAGCCAGCGGAGCAGCTAGACAGGATTATGCTATTTTTTTAACTGACATTCCCCCTGGCAAGATGAAGAAAAGAGTTCGTTCTGAGAATACGAGCATGATCTACCGAGCGGCCGAAAATTTTAAGGAACGCACGCTAGGCGCCCTTCCCACACTGTTGGAACGCCTTTCCTATATCTGCTCCCTGCAAATGCCGGACGGCCAATACCGTCATTGGGGGCTGACCCGTGTTTACGGCCAGAAGCCGGCCCAGGATGCTATTCGAGCCGCCCACGAAGAAATTGCCATCCTGATGGCGGAATCGCCGGTGCGGGACATTTACCGGGAATATCAGGAAGCCGTGGGTCGCGAAAACGGGCCCGAAGTTCTGAACGCGGAATCGTTTGTCCTCACCGCGCCATTCAATGACGACGTACTTCTTTCGGCTCACCTTCGTTTGTTGCAGGATTCGGTGCAAGCTCTTGCTCATCAGGAGCGTACCACTCCACGAGTCGCATAGCCACGCCTACAACCTGCCCTATTACCTCTGCCTCCTGAGGGTGTCTCAAAACTCGCGGCGGAACCGGTGAGAGTGGATGTGATTGCAGAATGATTTCGCCCCGGCGCACAGAGCACCAGCAGCAGACATGCCCTTCGCGCGTTTCGACAAAGTAGATTGGCCGCTCGAGTTCCGAACGCCACTTCCGTTCCTCAACCTTGGCTCGTGTCTCATCTACCTGGATAAAGGAACCGGGTAGCAGCAGCGGGTACATGGTCAGATCTTCAGTGCCAATGTATGCATAGGTGTACTTTCGCTTGGACAGATCCTGAAGGTACTGCAGAGGAACTACGCCCCAGTTTTCGATCATCCGGCCCAGATCGCTGGTGCGCCGAATGTCAAATCCGGGATCGAGCTTTACCGGCACCTGGGTGGTTCCGCGCGCCGTAACAATATCCACGCGGTGTGTCTTGATGGGACGGCAGATGGCGTAATCGGCCACCGTTGCGCCCAGGTCCACGCCATACAGCTTCAACAGTTCCGCAAAATCCGCGCGGTAAATCACTGAAAGTACATAAAGGCGGTAAACGCTTGGAATCACGCCTTTGGTTTCAATATCCGAGAGGCGGCTCGGGTTAATGACGAATTCCTCAATGCCTCGTGAATCAGCCAGAGCGGTGCTTGCCACCTCTACATCGCGCAGAGTTAGCCCGATCTGCTCACGGAGTTCGCGTAATTTTTTTCCCGCTGACAACACTTCGGTTTACCTTTGTTCTGCTGCTCGTCTGCAGTGTGAGTCAGGCTCTATTTCAAAACTAGGCAAACTACCATACCCGGAGCGCCCGGCCAACTTCAACTGGATCCTTATTCACCGCCTTCGATCCTTAAATCATAGACGAGACGTACCCTGGTTTGGTTCCATCCACTACATGAATGGAGAGCTTCCGGAAGTGAACTACCATCTGGCCCTTTGGTCAATTGCGGAATAATAGCATTTTGTCTTCCACTTCACTCTTCTGGGCTGCCGTTAACGGCAGCAGAGGCAGCCGGGGATGACCGCCATAATAACCATTCAGATCCATCGCATATTTGATTGCTGAAATACCCATTTCCGAAACAACCCGCTTGGTTGCCGGAACAAGCTTCTCCTGCTTGGACCGGGCCAACTCCATATCATTGTCCTTGAACGCGGCATAGATTTCAAAGCAAATCGTAGGTGCAGGAGCCGCAAAGGCCAGCACCCCGCCGCTGGCTCCAACCTGGAGTGAATCCAGCAGCGTGTGCGCCGCCCCTACCAGGATCTGGAAACCCACTTCCTTGCTGCGGGTCTTAACCTTTGGCGGCGCGATCGCCAGCGCCGGTCCCTTTCCGGTAAGCTCACCCACGCTGACCATTTCTCCACCACCGCCGTTGCCTGCTCGAACCTTCAGCATGCGTTCTGTTACGGCTTGCTGCACTTCCGTAACAGTTGCAGTCCGCTTGATATGTCGCGTTGCTTTCACCATGGCAGCAACCTTTTGCACGTTGCCGCTGGATTCCTTGATGCCGATGATGTTCTGGTGTTCTGCGAGCTCGGTAATTACCTCAAGAGGCAGGTCATAGGCTGTATAGGGAGGCACAGTATACAGGAGCACCGGCAAGGGTGATCGGTCAGCAACTGTGCGATAAAAGGCAAGCATGGCTTGCGGGGTCATCTGCGAACGATAAAAATGCGGGGTGCGAACCAGTGCCGCGTCATATTTCAGCGTCGCAGCATATTCCGTTAGCCGCAAGGTCTCAATGACAGATTCTGCTCCGGTGCCGGCGATCAGAACCTTTTCCGGCGCGGCGGCTTCCGCAGATATTCGCAGCACTTCCCGGCGCTCCTCGTCACTGAGCATCACCGCTTCACCCGTGGACCCCAGCACAACCATGCCGGCAACAGGGGTGCGCGAATAGCGGTCAATGTTGTGCTCGACCTTTTTGTGGTAGAGCGCGCCATCCGGATGGAATGGCGTCGTAACGGCGGGAAAAATCCCTTGCAGGAGCATGGCCTTATTCTAAAGCACTACGGAGATAAACGTTCGTGGGCCGGGTGTTTGCAATCGGCCCTACGTTACGCCTAAAAAAGCAGCGCGCAGAAAGCAGAAGCCCCGCATCGGCAGGGCTCCACTCTGCGAGCAGAAAATTAAGTTGTGCGCTAAATCGCAACCGGCAGCGGCGCGGCGTTCTGCGCCTGAAGCTTGCCCAAGTGCGCGACGTTTTCGCGCAGCTTCTGGTACTCCGGCGCAAGCACAGCGGGAGTAAGCTGCAGCGACGGCACTGCAAATTCCAGAGAGAGCTTGCCCAGAGCGAGCAGGCATTGCAGACGCAACTGGCTGGCAAGTTCCAGGATCTGCGCAGCGGTACGCGCCACTTCAAGATCTGAGCTTGTGCGGGCCGCTTCTCCCAACCCCATCACCAGAGACGCGTTGCTGGCAATCCGGCCCACGTAACGCATGGTTACTGCGATCCGCTGGCGCTTGAGCCTCGCAAACTGGGATCGCGGCAGCCGCTGCTTCAGGAAGAACTCGTCTTCACGATCCATCAACGTGCGAAACGCCTTTAAATCTATAGGACGGACTGTCTGCGTGGCGCGTTTTTTACGCGCACGCACGGCAACAAAAAGCAGACCAATCGCCCCCAATGCCAACGCAATCACGATCAAGGTAATCATTGTCTTATAAGCTCCATAACTGCCTGGTTCCACTGCTCAAGCTGCGACTGCTCCGGCAATTCCACTGTGCTTGCAGCCCGTTCAGGAGCCAACAGGTAACTGATCCAGATGAGAAGACTGGTGTTGAACCCCAAAACACGAACCACATTGAGCGCATCATGAGCTGCCTTGCCGGTCATTCCCCAAACGGTGACAGCTATCAACTCAACCGCAATAAAGATCCCGAGCCCGACAGCAATGCCGAAAATCTGCTGGCGCCAGTGCAATCCAAAAGCAGACGATAAAACAAACAGGCACATCAGCATGCCCACTTCTATGATCCTGGCGACCTCCTCCACAACGACTACGGCTGATGCGACGCCTCGGGCATCAAGTGGAGAATGCTTGATCAATACGATCAGCCCAATACACAACAGCAGTGCAAGCACGCACTTGAAGACCACGGTCGCCAGCCGGCGGAGAGCGGTGTGAGCCGAAAAAAGATTGCTGAAGACTTCGTAGACAACAGCAAAGCCCAAAGCAACTCCAAGAGCCTCCATGAGCCAGTAAGAATAAAAATAAAAGGCCTTGTGTTGCCGGAATGCGTAAATGAAGACGCTGCTCGCCAGACCAACAGTAAAGTACGAGACAAACAGCGGAAAAGTCTTCCAGGCCTTTCTGCAGAGCAACACTATCCCTAAGATCGCCTGAAAACCGATTCCGACGACCCAAAGGTACTGCGATAAAGACTTCAAATCCATGCGCTCACCTAAGAATACTGTGGGCGCAACCCCGGTACAAGCCCTTTCCAAGCTTGGAAATTACCCAGGTTACCTGGCTGCAAGTAAGCACGGAGGTTGGGGGCCACAGGTTGGAATCGGCACCGGACTATCCGCTTGATTCCCAAGCGCCGACCCTGCAGATAACACTAAGCCTCCGAGCAAGATCAAACCAGCAATATTCTTCTTCACAATAATGTTCTCCTTTGAACTTTCTTCGTAGATGAGTGTCTAATATTCTGCTCATATCCTCAACAAAGCAGGGGACTTGATTTGTGTTCCGAATATGCAACAGAATTTTCCCAAAATGGGAATGAATTGGTCAAAAGCGTGAGTCTCGATAAGAGCCCTTGAATGCGTGGGAGAATTGGCAAGAGAGGTCGCCACTAGGACCCCGGCGCATCAGCTTTTGCGGGGCGCCAAGACAAAGTCAATTTGCTGCACTTTGTTTCATTCTCATTCCCGAAACTGAAACAGAGTACAAATATTAGAAAACTCTTCATTTTTCGCCTCCGCTCCTTATAACTGCTTTGCAACTAAGGATTTGGTCGGCTCGGCTCAGGCAAGAAAGTCCCATTTCGTCGCGCGACTACTCTAGCTAGTTCGCAATATATTTCCACTTTGGGTCATGTAGCGCAGACTTCTCCGTTCGCGAGACTCTGTGTGGACTTATGCACATTTCGCTGCAAAAACGGGGAACTTCCAGGCTGGAAAATAGGCCCATTCGAGCGCCTCCCGATCGTGATTTGTGAGGCAGTCTGTTCCGATTTCGTAAATTCTGCTGTGAGAGGCGAAGGTCCGCCATGCCGTTAAAGACGGGGTTATTTTCCGAAGCGAGAAAATCAGTCTGATTCCCGCCACTTTGGTGTGGAGCCATTTAGGAATTTCTGGGAACGCGAATCTGGCCGGCCCAGCCTGATTCTTTTTTTGCAAGGAACCAAGAGCACAAAGGTGATTGCCTTGGCGATCATCGCATTGGCGGCAAGAGCCGTTAACGATCAATCTTCAAATCGTCCAACGCGATTGGTTGCGCATTCCAACTGGTATTGCAACTGGAAGTCGGATATTCAAATTCAAACACTACACTGTGATTCGGGTCCAGTCCGACCAGCAGTGCATGGGTGAAGTTGTCGGCTACCGCATAGTCGACCAGGATTGATTTATCCGGTGATTCATATGCGCTTGAACATATCGACGAGAAAATCGTCTGGCCAGCATCATAGTTCCACGTATTCTGTGCGGTCATGGTTTTTTCGTCAATCGAGTAGGCAGAGACAGCGCTGAAGGTCCGGGTTTCACCGGCAGAAGCGCCGGCGGGTTGATTGGCACTGCCCAGACCATCATTGAATAGCATAAGTTCTCCCTCGGGATTTATCGAAAGCGCATGCTGTCCGATGGGATAGAGTCCGCCTGGCGCCAGCGTAAGCGCCTTAGCCCGGAGCGAGGGGAAGGTGAACCAGTACTTCGTCGGATCACCCAGAATCCAGATGATCGCGCCGGTCTTATAATCGAGCTTGATCACAAAATTCTCACGGCTCGAGACAATGACACTGTCGTCCTGCGGATCATAAATGGCCGAGTTGGAGTGGAACCAGTCGATCCCAGGCCGTACAAACGCTGCGGCATCGTCTCCCTGACTCGACATGTAGGCAGTCAGTATCGCGGCAAGATCCCAGTGATTCTGGATTGAGGTCACGTTCGAGTCTTGAAACTCGATAATATTGGACGCGAGGCTTTTGACTCCGCCGCTCGCGGCGTCAACCTCGCCCAGAAACCCGCTCTTTCCGGGTTCGATGTTGTGGTGAAAATCCGTGAAGGAGCTTGATGGAAGTTCCGCGTCACTGATAGTCCCGTCGAGCCGCAGCCGATACAATGTCGGCGTTGTGGGATCCCCGATGATGAACTCATCACCGTTGAGGGCACTTGAGGTTGCATTGGCGATTCCCGGTGCGGCCCAGCGAATCTCGCCGTCGGTATCGATGATGATGGGAGAACCGAGCGCGGACTTGATGTACATGAAACTGAACCCGAGGGCGCCGTTCGGTGATCGCGGCGTCAGAATATCCGGGTGGCTATAAATGCCGGTTGGATCCACGTAATCAGGGGTCGTGATGGTTAACTGCAAGGAGGCAGCGCTCCCAGAGCCTCTCTTTAGCTCCACCGTAACTTGGTTGTCGAAACCCGCATACAGCCCAAACACGGGCACTGTCAATGCATTCCCGGCCACATATCCCCTTGCCGCCAATGCGGCCATTGAATACTCGACGTGGACCGGCTTTGACACTGAGCCGGGCTTTGGCGCGATTGTATAGTCCACCGCACTCACCGTAGATATATCGGAATCAGTGAGATGTACTAATTGGACGAAAGGCGAGACTGAAACTTGTGCCGGCGTCGGGGCGGCGCCGCAACCCGAAAGTCCGAATGGGACCAGGATTGCAGTAAGGCAGATTGCGCGAAGCAGCCACCGCGCTCTGGATACTGAGGAGCGTTTCCATGAATGCTTGTCTCTATGGCACGCAACAGGCGCACGTGAAAGAATCTGATTCCCTGCATTTAGCTGATCTCGCGAGCCATTTTCAAATTCCGCCCGCATGGCGGGCCCAACCTCCGAGCTAATATGCATGCGTAAGCTCTCTTTCTCCTGCTCATCCAGCAAACATGTTACTCACAAAAAGTGGCCTGCGAGGAAATCCGTTCAGTTAATTTTCTTTAAGTAGCGCACATATAAGTTTTGCAAGGCTCTTCCCCCCAATTGGTGCGAATCCCAACATGGAATATGGCTTCAGAAGAGGTTGCCATTAGCTGCCAAGAATTTGTGAAGTGTTGGCGACGCGGTGAACAAAGCAACTTTAACAGAACCTCAGGATACCGGTGTTCGTAAGCTCTTGAACGGCGCAGATTTTCTGGTTTTTCATTCTTTCTTGATCCCTGAGGTTCCTGCAGCCTAAAAGTTGCCAGAGGGCAAACCAGAAACTTAATTTAAGTGATTTGAAAGAGATTGGTCGGGGCGAGAGGATTTGAACCTCCGACCCCCTGCGCCCAAGGCAGGTGCGCTACCAGGCTGCGCTACGCCCCGACTAGTCTCATTGTAACCGAAGTCGTTCAGCGGCTCGCATCCGCAGCAATGCTGGCCCCCTTGTTTAAGGCTTTCTGATTCACTCAAAGCTTCGCGAAACCATTCTTCGTTACCACACCGTCGTTCATTACGAACCGCACGCGTTCGAGTTCAGTAATATCCTGCAGCGGGTCTCCGCAGACGGTGATCATAACGGCGAACTTGCCGGGCTCAATGGCTCCTAGCTGGTACTGCCAACCGATTCAGTTCTGCCGCTTTGACCCTGGCGGCGCGGATGACTCTATCTCTGGGATCCCAGTCTTTCCCGGATAGTCAAACATCATGTCGGAAACGGAGGCATACTTCACGACCGGTTCACTCCCGGTAGCAACGGCTCCTCTCGAACGTAAATTCTTGATGCAGCACTGCCCGAGGATGACGAATCCAAAGGAACGTAGCAAATCCTGTGATGGAGGGGACGGCCTCATGAAAGTGGGAATCGTAGGCGCCGGTGCGGTTGGTTCAGCATGCCTTCTATCTTTGGCTATGGGCGGTGTAGCGCGAGAAATCGTTCTGGTGAACCGCAACAGGAAACGCGCGGAAGGCGTAATCACAGATGCGCGCTACGGCAGCGTCCTGCTTCCCGCAGTCGATCTCCGCGCCGGTGACTTTGATGACCTCAATGGGGCCGCTCTGGTGATGATTACAGCCGGCGTGAACGAGAAAACAGGAGGAGCAACAGACCGGAACGATCCTAAAGGCCGGCTGCGGCTCCTGAACACAAACGCAGATATTTATCGCCAGATTGTGCCCGCGATCGTGAAAGCGGCGCCTAAAGCCGTGATTCTTGTGGTCACGGATCCACCGGACGCGCTCGCGAACGTGGCCCACCAGATTGCACCGTCAACGCCGGTTCTGAGCACCGGAACCTTTCTTGACTCGTTGCGCTTCCGGTTTCATCTAGCCAGGAAGCTGGAGGTGAACCCGGCAAGCATTGATGCCATGGTGCTGGGAGAGCATGGAACGTCGCAGGTGTTTTTCTGGTCTGCTGTACGCATCTCCGGCGTGCCTCTGGCGTCTGCGCTCGGGAAAGCCGGCGCAGACCTGGAACGCCTGCAGCAGGAGATCGAAAAGGAAGTACGCTATGCGAACATCACCATCATCGAAGGCACGGGCGCGAGTGTCTATGGAATTGCGGTGGTCTCGGCGCGCATCGCGGAGATGGTGCTTCGTAATGAGCGCTCGGTGATTCCCATCGGTTCTTTCCAGCAGGATTTTGGGACAACGTTGTCCCTGCCCAGCATCGTCGGCCGGAGTGGGGTTGAGAAGGTCCTGATGCCCGACGTGTCCAGCAGGGAACGTGAACTGCTGGAAAAGAGTGCTAAAACCATTCGCGATGCCGCAGCCTGAAGCGAGGTAAGGTCTGAAGGGGCGAAGGAGAGTACAGGGGACCGGGACGGCTGCTATTCGAAAGGACAACCCGCCAAATATAGGGTAAGCTGTAAATGTGCCTTTTTAGGCGCCGGGAGACGATTTTGGCAGAAGTTCGACTACAAGAAGGCGAGTCCATTGAAAACGCTTTGCGGCGTTTTAAGCGCAAGGTGCAGGCAGAAGACATCATCAAGGAAGTGAAACGTCACTCCTACTACCTGAAACCGGGTGAAAAGCTTCGTGTAAAGCAGGCCCTCGCCCGCAAGCGGGCCAAAAAGAAAACCCGCAAGGATCGCGATATGCGCCCCGACCGCGACAAATAGACAAAATAGAAGAAGCTTGCGAACCCGCAGCCGTTAACAAAGCTGTGATTTATCCTGCTCTGGCCTTTGGTCTTTCCTCAGCCGCAGTTGCCCTGGGTTCCGTGATCAGGCGCGCGCCATGGTTGTAGGTGATGTAGGCCCAGGCCCATTCCGCCACCACCATAATGCGATTGCGGAATCCGATCAGGAAAAACAAGTGGATCGATAACCACGATACCCACGCAAAATACCCGGAAATGTGCAGCCTCCCGAAGTCGGCCACGGCCCGCGAGCGGCCAATGGTAGCCAGGCTGCCCTTGTCCCGATAATGGAAAGTTTCGCGCCGTTTGTTTTGCACGGACAGCTTGATCTGCCGGGCAGCAAACTTTCCCATCTGGATTGCCGCAGGGGCCACTCCCGGAACAAGGCTGCCTGGCTTGTCCTTGTCCCTGTCGCTCACGATCACGTTAGCTTTGGGTTCGCTGCCCTGACGCTCCCATCGGACTGCAGCAAGATCGCCAATGACGAAAACTTCAGGGCGACCGGGCATGGAGAGATCAGGTTCGACCAGCACGCGTCCAGCCTTATCAATGTCGCCGCCGAGCATACGTCCCAAAGGCGAGGCTGATACGCCAGCGCCCCAGAGAATGACTGAAGCAGGAATTTTTTCACCCCCCACGCTCACCAGTCCCGGCTCTACATTCGTGACCATTGCGTTGGTGCGAACCTCCACTCCCATTTCACGAAGTTGCTTTTCGGCGCTGGAAGATAGGTCGGGAGGGTAGGCCGGCAGCACGCGCGGGCCACCTTCGAGAAGGATGATGCGGGCCTTCGAAGGATCGATATTGCGAAAATCACTTTCTATGTAGTGGTGGGAGATATCGGAAATGGCTCCTGCCAGCTCCACGCCGGTGGGGCCCGCGCCAATCACCACGAAATTCAACGGCGGGGTGGCACGGTGGGCAAAGGTCTCGCGCTCCGCGCGTTCGAACGCCAGCAACACCCGTCCGCGGATTGTTGTGGCGTCTTCAATCGTCTTCAGCCCAGGCGCGTAATGCTCCCATTCCGGATGCCCGAAGTACGCGTGCGTTGCGCCCGCGGCGACAATCAGATAGTCGTATGACAGGTCCAGGTCCCGAGTGTGAACCAGCCGTTTTTGCAGATCAAAGCCTGTGACCTCGCCTAGAAGGACCTCGGTATTTTTACCGCGGCGAAGTACGTTTCTTATTGGTGATGCGATTTCCGCTGGGGACAGGACCGCCAGAGCCACTTGATACAACAGCGGCTGGAAGGTGTGGTGATTTTTCCTGTCGAGCACAGTGACTCGAACCGGCGCGTGGGCCAGCGACTTGGCGGCGTTCAGGCCCGCAAAGCCCCCGCCCACCACGACCACGCGAGGCCAATTGACGTTCTGTGTCATCGGTAACATTGTAGGTACGGGCCGAATCACCCTACACTCTTGATGGCAAAGGTGTTGTTGCCGATGCTCTAAATTTTGCGGCGCCGCGGGGAACTCGCCTGCATTCAGGTTTGAGAATTACACCGATTGCGTTCGCAATTTCAGCATGATACCTTGCCGCCAATTTGCGCCATTTTCTGCCAGCCGGAGAGGTAAGACTGCATTATGCATATTGACGATCTACTTCGCATCGCCATGGACCGCAAGGCCTCCGATTTGCATTTGAAAGTCGGCAACTATCCGCACGTCCGTGTGGACGGTGAACTTGTGCCCCTGACCGAGCAGCCACGCATTTCGGCCGAGGACATGTTGAACATGGCCTTCAGCATGATGTCCAACCGGCAGAAGCAGAAGTTCAAAGAGGCGGCGGAACTCGACATGGCATACGGAGTCGCCGGGCTGGGCCGTTTCCGTGTGAACGTGTTCCAGCAGCGCGGCAATGTCGGGTTGGTGCTGCGCGTCATCCCCACCAAGATTCGCGCTCTTGAAGAGCTCTATCTACCCAAGGTCATTGAGCACGTTTGCGAAGAGGCCAGAGGCTTGTGCCTGGTCACCGGCGTCACCGGTTCCGGTAAATCGACCACGCTGGCTGCCATGCTGGACCGCATCAATTCAAGCCGTCCGGAACACATCATCACCATTGAAGACCCCATCGAATTTCTGCACCGCGACAAGAAAGGCTTTGTCAACCAGCGCGAAGTGGAAGTCGATACGCCATCGTTTGCGTCCGCCTTGCGCGCCAGCTTGCGCCAGGACCCGGACGTGATTCTGGTGGGCGAAATGCGCGACCTGGAAACCATCTCCACCGCGCTGCATGCGGCCGAAACCGGCCACCTTGTGTTCTCAACCCTGCACACCCTGGACGCCGTAGAAACCATCAACCGCATCATCGCGGTCTTTCCGCCTCCGGAGCAGAAGCAGGTCAGAATGCAGCTTGGAGCCACGCTGCGCGCGGTTATCAGCCAGCGTCTGGTAAAGCGTGCTGACGGCGCAGGCCGCGTTCCCGCCTGCGAAGTCCTGATTTCAACCGCATTCGTGCGTGAGTGCATCATGGTGCCGGAAAAGACGCGCCTCATCCATGAAGCCATCGCGTCCGGTACATCACAGTACGGGATGCAGACCTTTGATCAGTCACTCTATGACCTCTATTCGCAGGGGCTGGTCACATATGAAACCGCGCTAGAGAACGCCAGCAATCCTGATGACTTCAAGCTCAAGGTTCAGGGCATCCACTCGACGGCCGATGCAGCGCGCGAGCAAATGGAGCAGGCCGGATTCGGCGCGGGGCGGATTTAACCAATAGCGATGTTCGTTTTCAGAAGAAGCAGATGGGGGGCAAATCGCTCCCCATTGATTTTGCGCTCTTGGTTTGCCTTTATTCGCGTGAATTCGCGGCTGATCCCTTTCTGCTATCCTTCCCAGTGGCTTTCCCTCGTCCAAGAAAAACCTACGACAACGAGGAGTCCCTCTATGACTATGCCCTACGCGCGCTCTCACGCCGAATGCGCAGTGTCGCGGAACTCAAGCGGCTGATGCGTCCGCGAGTGCCGGAGGGTGAACTCGGCGAGTTGCTGGTGGAAGTGGTTGTGCGGCGCTTGAAAGATCAGAACTATCTGAACGATTCAAACTACGCGGCTGCGTATTCTTCCTTTCGCAGGGACAATGAGAAATTTGGCCGCAGGCGCGTAATCACCGATCTGAAGCTGAAGGGCGTACACGGCGATGTCATCGCCAAAGCGGTTGAGCAGACCTATGCGGAAATCAACGATGAAGAACTGGCGCGCGCCTTTCTAAAACGAAAGCGCCTGAAGAAGCCGGCCAATAACAAAGATGCGGCGCGCATTTTTCGCGCTCTGATTCGCGCGGGTTTCGGTGCTGGAGTATCGATCAGAATACTGAAAAACTGGGATGTGGACGATGAGGTGTTAACAGCTTTGCAGGAAGAAAATCTTTCGCGAGAAAGTGAAAGCTGAGCTATTGCTGCAGCAGAGCAACGACCCAGAAGTTTCCATTGCCATGCTCCGCGTCAGGACGGAAGCACACGCCAACTCTCACCTTGTTTAGGCTCGGACCAGAAATACGCTGCAGAAGTTGCAGCGGCAACTGCTGCGGGTCTGACAAATTGAAAACTATAAGCTCCCCGGTAACGTTTAAGCCTACCGGTTTAGCCGATGGAGCCTCTCCACGCGTTGCGCACGCCATCCGTCGAAGTGACATGTCCCTGGTAATCAGCACCGGCCTCATATGCTTTACGTGTCGAGCGTCGTTTACAGCCTTGGCAAATGCGTTTTGAAAACGTTGCTCCGAATATTTGGGAATCAGCCGCACAAAATCTTCCGTCACAAAGAGACGGCCATTTCGTCTGGCCACGCCGATACCTACGGCCGTGTAATACGTGGTCAGAATATTTTCGCGGTGACCGGGTGAACCCATCAGCGCCAGATGGGCTTCATCCTCATCGTCAGCGAGGGCTATGTTTTCCGCGGCACTAGCAAAGCGCACAGAAGTTGTTATCAGGCGTTGCGCCAATCCTGGTTCGCCGGGAAACTGGTGGGACAGCTCACCATGGTCCGCCAGGAGCTGCGCGTGCGCTCGCGCCGCCTGCGCTGCATCGTCATTCCAGTCAAGCGCGGAAAGCCCGGCTTGCTTCCTTTCCAGGTTAAGCAGGTAAAACATGCGTTCTTCGGCTTGCGAAGGTGATCGTCTATCGGCTCCTGCGCGGCCGGGTACAGTCGCAAAGACGAGGAATATGAGTAAAGGATAGACGCCGTTTCTCACGGAAATTTCCTGTTTCGATTGTAATCGCAGGCCCGCGTGGATTTAGACACCGCAGAGCGCTGGGTAGTGGACTAAAACTGGGCTAATTGTGTTTTGGCAGGGTGTAAACTGTTTGCAGGAGAGTGCACATGGAAGTGGTCCTATTTTTAGCCATATTCGTAGCCATATTTCTCCCAATCTCGGCGAAGCACTGGAGAGAAGCGCAGGACAAGGCGCGCGCGCGCCGAATAGCTGATGCCAGGATGAACGCGAGACTCCGCAGATTCAATATTTGATGCATTTCTAAAACGCTCCTCCGCAATATGGGCTCTAAGACAGCATCGCCCGCAGAGTCCGTGTAGGGTCCGTCAATCCCGCTTCCATCGCTGGCGTAACCTTCGGATACACGCTTGGATCCAGTTTTAGGACAGTACCAACCGCGGATTTTCCTATCAGCGCCGGGCGGCTTTTGCTGCGGGATAAAACGCGGCGGCCACCCAGTAGGTGGAAAATCCGCCTTTCTCGTCTGGCTTGAAACAGACGCCGATGTCCATCCGATGCAGTCCTCGATTTCCCGCTGCATCCTGCATCGTGGCGGGAAGATCATCCGGCGCTGCCGCAGTAAATATGGCAAGCGTAGTGGCCCCGGGCAAATGGCGTAAAACGCTTTTCGGATCGAGTCTGGCCGTACATGCCGCGTCGTGCAGGCGTTGATCGGCCTGTGCCGCCATCGGTGGAAGCCCTTTGCTGCGGCGTAGACGATTGAAGGCGGCGACCAGCTCCGCACTGAACTGCTGGCTTGTGTAAGACGGAATCAGGTGTGCGAAATCTTCGGTCACGTACAGTTCGCCATCCCGCTCGGCGAAACCGATGCCGATGGCATTCGATTTGGGATCCAGAATATTGGCTCGGTGATGCGGGGAATGCATCAGGTCCTTGTGTAATTCAGGGACGCTGCCCGCATAGGCGACGTTTTCCGCGACCGAATTGAAGTGCGCCCCGGCCGCACCGGCGCGCTGTGGGAGTGGCGGCTCGCCGGCGAATTGATGCGAAAGTTCGCCGTGTTCAATCATCAATTGGGTATGCTCACGGGCTGCATTGGCAAGAGATGAGTCCCATCGCAGCGAGCTGAGGCCAGCCTCCGCGCGCGCAGCATTTACGAGCTCCAACATCTGTTTCTGTTGCGCAGAGATGCTTGCAGACGCGGCAGACGCAGCATGACTCGAGAACAGCAGAAGAGCAAGAATCGGCAGCCATAGCAGCCGTTGGGCGGATAGAGTTAATCGCATCAAAAGCGGAGTAAGCCTCCCGTTTGAAATTGAGATGCTGCGTCAACCATAACCGCCCAGGTCCGCTCCGGCCAGCTATCCGAAGTACAAGAGCCGGCCGGCGTTTCCCGGAAAGAGGGCTCCCGCGTGTCCAATTCAACGCTCTAGGCCCGCTTTGCCTTCAGCTCAGTCAGGATGCGATTGATCTCATCTTCTTTTTCCAGTTGCGCAAAACGATCTTCGATGCTGGTGCTACGGTCGAGCATCTCCGTCTTTGCCTGGCCGATAGCGGACTGCCGCATTACTTTGCTCTGCATCCGTTCGAATGCAGCGGCAGGATTGTGACCATCCCCAGGTACACGCGCGTCGGCGGCTTTTTCCAGCGTACGCGCCCGGCGATGCTCTGCGATCAGCATGTCACTCTTGGCCCGCGCTTCCTGAAGCTTTTCTTGCAGCTTGTTCAGTGCGTTTTTGAGCGTCTCCACCTGCAGCTTCTGGTCGGCCGCCTGCTGCGTGAAGCTTTCCTTGAGCTGCTTGTATTGGAGTGAACGCTCTACCGCCGCGCGGGCAAGATCTTCCTGGTTCTTGTCCAGCGCCAGTTCGGCTTTGCGCGTCCAGTCGGCGATCTTCTCCTCATTTTCCTTCTGCTTCTTTTCCAGCAGGTGCTGGTCGGCAATCGCGATAGCCACCTGCGTCTTCACCTGGAGCAACTGGTTTTCCATGTCAAGGATGATCTGCTTGATCATCTTTTCGGGATGCTCCGCTTTGTCGATAAGATCGTTCAAATTCGCCCGAATCAAAGTTGAAACCCTTTCAAGTAGTGCCATAAAGCCTCCAGTAATCCGAACCTTTGAGATTTCCTTTACGCAAATCAAACTCCACACCGGGGAAGCTCAGCATCAAATCTTCAATTCCCGAGCGCCCGTCGAGCGCTGCGCCGCCCGCGCTCCTGCAGAGCCCAGCACAACGCCGATCGCCAGTCCCACTGACAGCCAGAAAATCCAGCTTCCGGAGAGCATGGCCACGAACCCGCCGGCAATGAATCCCAGAAAGATGCCAAGAAGTGAAATTTTCTTCTTCATAATCTCGCTCCAAATGGGGTGTCCGGCGGAGCCCGCCGGACACTCGCCTCTTACTTTGCTGCCGCTTTGGCTTTCCCTGCGGGAGGCTCGTCGCTGCCTGCATCCGGGAGCGGCCTGGGCGATTTGTCGCCGATCAGCCGCACCTTCGAGAGGAGATCGCTGATGTTCATCCCGCTGAGGGACTCAAACAGCGCCGGCACCTGCGCGGCTATTTCCGCCATGTCGCCGGTAATCTTGTGGACTCCGGCCGCGTGCCCGTTGCCGGTGGAAACGACCGTGATCTTGTCGACGTTGGCAAGCGGCTGCGCCATCGCACGAACCACTTCCGGCAGACTGCCGATCAGCTTGTCCACCACGGCGGCCTGGTTGTATTCCTGGTAGGCTTCGGCCTTGATGTTCATGGCTTTGGCTTCCGCCTCGCCTTTCTTGAAGATGATGTCGGCTTCCGCCTCGCCCTGCAGGCGAATCGAACTCGCCTTGCCTTCCGCTTCGGCGATCAGCCTCTGCTTTTCAGCTTCGGCCAGGTTGAGCACGCGCTGCTTTTCGATTTCCGCCTGCTTCAGCACGGTAGCAATCAGCTCGTTCTGATGGCGCGCGATCTCAGCTTCCTGCACCTTGGTCTGCTGTTCGCGCTCGATCAACTGCACTTTCACCTGCTCAGCGATCACCTGTTGCTGCTGAATATTGGCCTGAATGTCGTAGGCCTTGTCCGCCTGCGCCTGCTGCTTCTTGATGCTCTCAACGTAACTGGCTTTCTTGATGTCCAGGTCGCGTTGTGCTTCAGCCTGCTTGGCCAGTGACAGCGTTTCCGCCAGCACCCGCTCCTGGTCGGCCTGCGCCTTGGCAATGGCCGAAGCGCGCAGTGCTTCAGCCCGCTTGATTGCTGTATCGCGCTCGGCTTCAGCGGCGGCAACGTCCGCATCACTCTTGATGCGGGCGACATCAGGCTTGCCCATGTTGGAGATGTACTCATTCTTATCGCGGACTTCCTTGATGGTGAACGAGACTACTTCCAGTCCCATCTTGCTCATGTCTCCGGCGCAGGTGGCGCGCATGCGATCGGCCACCATCTCCGGCTCCTTGACGATCTGCTCGACCGTCAATTGACCGATGATTCCGCGCAGATGACCTTCCATCACCAGCCGGATCAACCCTTCACGCTGCGGAGGCGTTTTCGTCAGGAACTGCTCGGAAGCCGTCTTGATGGAGACATCATCCGACTTCACCTTGATCTGCGCGACCGCTTCCACAGTCACTGCGACGCCCTGGTTGGTATAAAGATCCTGCTGGGGCGCGACGTCAAAGGACATCAATTCCAGAGACAGTAACCGGCTGCTTTCCACCATCGGCCAGATGATGGTGCCGGCCCCACGTACGACCCGCGTCTTGCGAAAGCCGTAGACGACCAGGGCCTCATTCGGTCCGACCTTGCGATAAAGGCGCGCGATGGACGCCATGACGAACATGAACGCCAGAAACGCCATGCCGACGTAAATCCACATGATTGGCAACATAGACAGATTCCCTCCTTACGGCACTCAAACTTACTGATCTTTAAACTTTTCTTCCGGCAAAATGCCCGCGGCATTGGCGAGTTCATCCCAGCGCCGCACATAGGCAATTCCATTTTCGTAGCGCGTTACCACAACTTCTTCACCGTTGTTCAACTGTTCACGCGCTTCCGCGCGGGCGGCACAGGACCTGCATGCGCCATCCTGCTGGAACAGGATCTCTCCTGTCCCATTGTTCCGGATCTTGCTGCTTACGCGGCCCAGCACGCCGACCATTTCATAGTCAAGCGGGTCAAGGCTGTAATCGTGGGCCATCAGCACCTTGGCTACAAAAAGGAAAATCAGCGACGCTCCTATAAGCCCGACAAGGGTTGCAATCGCGAGCACCGCAGCCATCCACACGTGCTGATATCGGGTGAGGAGATATCCCGTTCCTCCAAACCAGGCGAGAAACACCGCCAAAGTCAGAGGATTGAAAAAAGGGAAGTGCCCGCCATGCCCGCCGCCCCGCACTCCGGCATGGCCCACAGGAACGTGCCCGTGCGGCAGATGAAAATGGAGATGCAGCGAGCCGCTGAGAAATGAGAGGGCGGCGAAGGCAAAACCGACCACGAAACAAACCAGATAAAACGATTCCCAGTTCATGCTAAGCCTCGCTTATCTCCGGCAAATCCTTGCCGGCCTGCGGCCGCAAAACGTTCAGCAAACGGTCTGCGAGCTGTGGCGTTTCCAGGATTGCATCCATCAGCATCAGGCAACGCCGCGAATCGTCGTGCTTGGCCAGGTTCAACAGCGCGCGACTCACGTTGGGATCATTGCGAAACCGTTCCGCACCCTGGATCAGCCACAGGTCCAGCGTGTTTTCCTGCGAGCGCACGTCGGACAGCAGTTCGGTGTGGAAGCCCTCGGGATCGTCTACGAGATATCCCGGATGTACTTTGAAGAAATTCGACAGTAAAAGACGGGTCTTGTTGGTCAGGTGCGGACGCGCCCCATTTTCAATCTGGGAAAGATATGACTGGCTGATCTTCTGCCGCAGCTCCTTCTCGATGGCGCGAACCACTTCCTGTTGCGTCATCTCGCGGTCCAGCCCTCTGAGGTTTCCTTCCACCAGCCGCAGGTACCGTAATTTTTCTCCGAGTTTCATATTGCAAATCGCAATAATAATATTTCAATTTGTAATATGTGTCAAGAGAAAATCGACAAAGTTCAAGCAGATTTTTATAACCCATTGATAATCAGTTGTTTGGGGCTGTTCAAGCCGGAATGGGTTTGCTAAATCGCTGCCGAATACGCCGAAACTGCTCTTCAATCACTGATCGGGAAGGGTTTTCTACTTGCAGCCGGCGTTTCGCTTTGGCCGTCCTGAAATGCCAGATTGGAGCGCATTGGCTCTCGTTTCGGTGCTGGTTTGCGCTGCAAAAAAGAAATAAAGCAACATAGTTCCCCTAACACCATCTAAGTACATGATGGCGCCAAGGGTTCGAATCTGGGGACGTGAAGCTGGTGGTTGGAGCCTATTGGGCTTGGCAATCTTGTTCTTCCCGCTCCCGATCGTTCCCACGGTTTTGCTGGTCGCGGGTCTGCTGATTCTCTCTGCGAACCACGCCTGGGCGAGCACTGTGCTGCGCAAAGTTCAGGCCAAATTTCCTTCTCTCTTCCCGGAGAAAGCGCGAGCGATTACGACTGCGAAGCCGGCCTAATCCGGCTGAAGCCCCGCGATTCCGCTAAATCTGCTCGGCGACTGCTTTCATAAACATTCTTCCAGGCCCGACGCGAGCCGCCTTTGGAACTTGATTTTATGCTGTCAGTCTTTGTATCTCTAGCGGACTTTGCTCACACCCTGTGCACGCCATTCCGTTAAACTGATTGGTCTTGCCGCGCAGCTCTAAACGCATGACCACGCAATCTCATAGCCGCGAACTCTGAGCATTCGAGGAGAACTCATGAAGCTCATTTCCACATCCAGACGACGCTTTTTAAAATCGGCCGGCATGGCGGCAGGCGCTCTTCTGCTGCCGGGCGGAAGGAGTTTCGGTCAAAGCCAAACAGCGAGCGCGATGAATTCGACAGGCCAATCTTCGCAGGCGCCGTCCACCAACTCCACAAGCGCGAACAGTGAGGAGAAGCCGGATTACACGCTGCACATCAAGACCGTCCCGATTGAAATCGCACCTAAGCGCATCATTTCTCTCACCACCTACAACGGCCAGTTTCCCGGGCCGCTTCTTCGCTTCAAAGAAGGGCGCCAGGTGGTGGTGGACGCCATAAACGACACTGATACTCCCGAGCAACTGCACTGGCACGGGCAGACCATTCCCGCCGACGTCGACGGAGCAGCCGAGGAAGGCACGCCCTTTATTCCCGCGCACGGCAGCCGCCGGATCGTCTTCACGCCCGGCCCGGCGGGGTTCCGCTTTTATCACACCCACATTCGCGGAGGAGCCAATCTCGCCTCCAGCACCTACAGTGGCGAGGTAGGCCCGGTCTATATCGAGCCCCGCAATGAGCCCGGCAACTATGATCGCGAAGTCTTCCTCGTGCTCAAGGAATTTGAGCCCACGTTCAGCCGCGGTGGCGACATGCCACAGAATTTTCTCTCGCCGCCAACAAAGGTGAGCGAGCTCAAGAGACAGGGTGAATCCGCCATGCGCGCCTCACTGGCCAAAAGCATGCCGCACGGCTACGAGGTAGGCTACGATTCCTTCACCATCAATGGCCGCATGCTTGGGCACGGTGAGCGCATCCGCGTCAAGCGCGGCGAGCGGGTGCTGTTTCACGTCCTGAACGGCAGCGCTACAGAGATTCGCAGCCTCGCGCTGCCGGGACACACGTTTCATGTGGTTGCGATGGATGGAAACCCGGTTCCCAATCCCGCGTCAGTTCCGGTTCTCTGGCTGGGAACGGCGGAGCGCATCTCCGCCATTGTGACCATGAACCATCCTGGAGTGTGGATCATGGGCGACACCGCCGATGATGACCGCCATCACGGAATGGGGATTGCGGTGGAATACGCCGGCAGCAAAGGCAAACCGCAGTGGGCGGCGCCGCCAAAATTCAAATGGAACTACACCCGGTTTGCCAAACCCGGCGTCACTGCCGCAGCGCCTGATGAAACCTTCAACATGCTGTTCGCCAAGGACAACGCCGCCGCGGACGGCTTTAACGTATGGACGATCAATGGCGCGGCCTACCCCATGACCAATTCACCCGCACCACCTTCATTTCATCTCAAGCAGGGACGCAGGTACCGGCTGGCAATGCGCAATGCCAGCGACGATATTCATCCCATCCACCTGCACCGCCATATCTTTGAGCTGGCGAACGTGGCGGGCACGCCGGCCGCCGGCATCATGAAAGACGTGGTGATGGTGGATGGCTACCAGCAGGTCGCAGTGGACTTCGTCGCCAATAATCCCGGCATGACCCTGTTTCACTGCCACCAGCAGCTTCACATGGATTTCGGATTCATGACCCTGTTCGATTACGTTTCCTGAGGGCGCAGAGTTTCACAAACGCGGACGCTATCTTCGGGCCGCATGCTCCCGCCATCCGGGAAGCATCAGAGAAGCCCGTTCGCTACTTCCCAGCGCGCACGGAGAAACGGCGGCGTCAGCTAGCAGGCAGGCTAAAGGCAGGAACCTGAGGATATTACACGTTGGAGGGTGCAAGGTCCCGCATCGCCATGGCAAGGGATTGCCGCCATTGAGGCAACGACACTCCGAACACGGCGTTAAGCTTCGCATTCGACAGGCGTGAATTTTTTGGGCGTCGCGCCGGAGTCGGATACTCCGCGCTTGTAATCGGCACAATCTGCGGCCTCTGGCCCTGATTCATACCCAGGCTCTGCCATTGATCGACGATCGCGGAAGCGAATCCGCACCAACTGACAAATCCAGACGAGCTCAAGTGATAGATACCGCTTACCTCGCTTGCCATAGCCCCAAGCTGGCTCTCACCGGCCGCAGCCTGGGACAACTGCTTGACGACAAGTGATGTCGCGGTCGCAATGTCGCTGCTCCAGGTGGGCGACCCTATCTGGTCATCGACAATCCGCAGAGGTTTCTCCGATACAGCCAGGCGCAATATGGTGCGCAGAAAATTGCGGCCGCGCGCGCCATATACCCAGGAGGTCCGGAATATCAGGTACGAACCGGCAGCGGCCGCGACGGCGCGATCACCCGCGAGTTTGCTTGCTCCGTAAGTGTTCAAAGGCGCGGTGGGACTGTCCTCAACCCACGGTGATTCCCCGGACCCGTCATAAACGAAGTCCGTGGAGTAATGGATCATCAGGCCGTCGATGCGCTTCATCTCTTCCGCCATAATGCCGGGCGCTTCGCCGTTGATCTTCATGGCGAGATGAGGTTCTGATTCTGCCTGATCCACGGCGGTGTAGGCGGCGGCATTGATGAGCAGGTCGGGGGTGAAGCGGCGGATTGCTCTGCGAACAGAATCAGGCTCAGCTAGATCGAGTTCAGGGCGGCCCAGGCACTCGACACCTCCGAGCAGCCCCATGCTTCTTTGCAGCTCCCACGAAACCTGGCCGGTTTTTCCAATGATGAGAATTTTCAAGGAGCGAGTCCTCTCCGGGAAGCCTTCCGCCGGACTAAAAGGCCGGGCGCTCAAGGATGCTGCGCAGGTATTCCCCGTAACCGCTCTTTTGCAAGCCGGCCGCAAGACGCTCCACCTGCTCGCCGTCAATAAATCCCATGCGGTAGGCAAGCTCTTCCGGGCAGGCGATCTTCAGTCCCTGGCGTTTTTCCACCGTTTGAATGAACAGCGCCGCATCCAGCAGCGAATCGTGAGTTCCCGTATCCAGCCAGGCGATGCCGCGCCCAAGAATCTCAGTTTGCAGATTGCCGCGTTGCAGGTACCAGGAATTCACATCAGTAATTTCGAGCTCGCCGCGGGCGGAAGGTTTCACGCTGGACGCTACGTCCACAACCTGTTCGTCATAGAAATAGATCCCCGTGACGGCATAACGCGACTTGGGGAAACGCGGTTTTTCTTCGATGGAAACCGCCCTCCCGGTTGCATCGAATTCGACGACGCCATACCGCTCCGGGTCCTTCACCGGATAAGCGAACACCGTAGCCCCGGATCTGCGCGCAGAAGCCTGTTGCAGCACTTTTGAGAGATCATGCCCGTAGAAAATGTTGTCTCCCAGAATCAGTGCGCTGGGATGTCCGCGAACGAAATCTTTGCCGATGATGAAAGCCTGCGCCAGGCCTTGCGGCTGGGGTTGGATCGCGTAAAAAAAATTGACCCCCCATTGGCTTCCGTCGCCAAGAAGTTCTTCAAAGCGTGGCGTATCGCATGGAGTAGAAATCACCAGCATGTCCCGGATGCCCGCCAGCAGGAGAACACTGATGGGGTAGTAGATCATGGGCTTGTCGTAGACCGGCAGGAGCTGTTTCGAGACGCTGCGGGTTGCCGGATAGAGGCGGCTCCCGGAACCTCCGGCAAGGATGATTCCTTTTCTTTGTGTATCGTTCATTGGCCGATTCGTTGCCGCCCCGCTTCATAGTGAATATCAATCCACTCGCGATAGGAACCGCTTGTTACAGACTCCACCCAGGACGAATTTTCCAGGAACCAGCAGATTGTCTTGCGCAGCCCGCTGGAAAAGCTCTCTTTCGGCGTCCACCCGATTTCACGGCGCACCTTGGAAATATCGACGGCGTATCTGAGGTCATGCCCGGGGCGATCTTCGACGAAGCGGATGAGAGAAGCATAGTTTGGGCCGGGCCGCAGTTCGGAGAGGATGGCGCAAACCTCTTTGACAACTTCAAGGTTGTTCTTCTCGCACTGGCCGCCAATGTTGTAGGTTTCACCCAATGCGCCCTTATGCACTACCTGGCGAATCGCTTCACAGTGATCGAGAACATACAACCAGTCACGCACATTCGAGCCATCCCCATAAACCGGAAGACTTTTGCCGTTCAGCGCATTATGGATCATCAGGGGAATGAGCTTTTCAGGAAACTGGCATGGGCCGTAATTATTGGAACAGTTCGTGGTGATTGTGGGGAGCACGTAAGTGTGGTGAAAAGCGCGAACCAGATGATCAGCGGCAGCCTTGGATGCTGAATAAGGGCTGTTCGGAGCGTAGGGGGTGCTTTCCGTAAAGGCAGGAGCATCAGGCCGCAATGATCCGTAAACCTCGTCGGTGGAGATATGTACAAAACGGAAAGCCGATCTTTCTTCCGAAGAAAGATGGTTGAGATACTCGCGGGCAGCCTGAAGCAGGCAGAACGTACCTTCTACATTCGTGCGGATGAAATCCTGGCCGTTATGGATGGAACGGTCTACGTGGCTTTCTGCAGCGAAGTGGATGATGGCCCAGGGACGATGCGCATGCAGCAGCTCGCCGACCAGGCGCTCATCGCAAATGTCACCGCGCACAAAGCTGTGCCGGCTGTCCTGAGCGATGGAGGAGAGACTGGCCAGATTCCCGGCATAGGTAAGCTTGTCCAGGTTGACCACCGGCGAGGGCTCCATATTGAGCCAGTGGCGAACGAAGTTGGAACCGATAAAGCCCGCGCCGCCTGTGACCAGAATAGGTTTCAAAATTAGAGCTCCCGCTCAGCGCAGAGGATTTCGCAACAGCCGCAACTTCAGCAATTGCAGCCGGGCCATCAGGACAGGGTCCCCTTTGATCCGTTCCGCAACAAGCACAATTCCCGCCGCCAGAAAGAACGCGACCACTGCGGCGCTGAGCACGATGAGCGTGCGCTTGGGGGAGGAGCGGAGTTCCGGCGGAAGGGCCTTATCGAGAACCTGGATTACAGCGGCATCCTTCGCCTCGTCCACGCGGGCAATCTCGAGCTGCTTGGTCATCGCCTCATAGACCGCTTCGCGATACTTGAGCTCGCGCAACGCGCGGAGGTATTCCAGCTCTTTTTCAGGCACCTTGCTCATGTCCATATCAGCGACGGATGACCCGACCTTGCCCGACAGCATGCGGGTAAGTTCTGCCTTCAATGCCGCCAACTGGCTTTCCGCCCGCTTCAGGTCGGGATTGTCGTCAGTGGCAAAGGAGCGCATGGATTGCACCTCAGCCTCCTGCACCGCGACCTGGGCCTGTAACCCGGCAACGCCTTCAAGCATGGCCTGGGCCTGCGGTTCCGGCATCAGCAAACCGGTTTTCTCCTGGACCTTTTTCATGCCCAGTTCCGCTTGCGCCAGATTGTCATCGGCAAGCTGAACCTCATGCTCGTAGAAGATCCTGCGCCGCCCCGCTTCAGTAACGGCCAGCGTTTGCGTGAGTTGCTTAAGTTCATCGACGTAAGCGTTGGCAATGTCGGCGGCGCGCTGGCGATCGTGATCAGATACCGCGATTGAAATCCCACCTTCGTCCCCGGAACTTATGTCGGTGTTGTTGCGCAACCGGTCCCGGGCCACAACGCGCAGCTTGAGCTTGTAAACCTTCATCAACGAAAACCGGTTAATCAGCGCGTCGGCCACCGTGCGGCTGCGCAGCACGTAAATATAGACATCAGCCGGATTTTTCCCCAGTCCCATTCCGCCGCCCATACCGCCTCCGGCAAGGTCGGCCAGCGGCCCCAACTGGCCCATAAGGGCCGAGGCGATGGATGACTGATGTTCCTGGGGCGGCATAATCTTTGCCGTGGCAGTGTAGCTCTTGGGCCAGATCAGGGCGACAATGGCCGCAAACACCGCCGCACAGAAAACAAATGTGAAAATGAATCTTTTCCATTCCGCCATGCGGAGCAGGATATCCAGAAAGCCGCCTTCCGCCGCCTGGCTGGCCGCAGCGGAAATCAGCGGTTCTTTCGATTGATCCAGGAGTGGATCATCCACGAACGAGGTTGGTCGATCAGTCATGCTTTTCCATTGAGAAATATGGTTCGGGTCCTGCTTTTGGAGTCTTCCAGTCATCATAATACAGCTCCGGTTACCCGAGAAATACTGAACCGGGAACTAGGGGATTTCCGTGTGCAAAGCGAGGATTGTTACTGACGAAGAACCCGGCTTGAACCGCACGGAAAGGTAGTTGCGTGCAGCCCCCGCCGGCTCGTGACGGCCAGCTTCCGTGTCAACGAGATCGGCAGCCCGTTGTTCCCGTTGCCGCCCAAGAAGGCAGCCCTGTGGAGCCCGACCGGACGCATTTTCCAGTTCGATGAGAGAGATACTGGGAGTTCTTCTTAGTGAGCTGTTCCAAAATTCCCCTAGTCAGCATCAGCGCTTCGGCGCTCGTGGCGGAATGTATTATCATCGAAAGACACTCCTTGGAGTTAGCCGCATCTGGTGCGCATCCGGCAGTGATGAGTGGCTTAGAGGCCTCCGAAGAAAAATGAGCGCGACAACTGAAAAGCCACCGCTGCATCCGCACGGGGAAGAGAGCGCACCGAAATTTTCGGAGGGCATCCGACTCACGCAAGGCCGGCTGCTCGCGAAAAATACAGTGTGGAACCTTGCCGGCCAGGTCCTGCCCATGCTGGTTGGTGTGGTCGCTGTGCCGCTCCTGGTGCGCAGACTTGGCCTGGATCGCTTCGGCATACTCTCGCTCGCGTGGATTGTTGTTGGCTATTTCGGAATTTTCGAACTGGGTATCGGCCGGGCCCTGACCAAGCTCGCTGCGGACAAACTCGGCCTAGGCGAACACCACGCCATCCCAGGGTTGGTCTGGACATCGCTCATCCTGATGGGGATTTTGGGAGGAATCGGCGGCCTCGTTATTCTGGGACTTTCTCGATGGCTCGTGGCGGATGTGCTCAAAACGCCGATTCAGTTGCAAGCCGAAACTGTGCAAGCATTCCATTGGCTGGCGTTCTCAGTCCCGCTGGGAACGCTAACGTCAGGCTTCCGGGGCGTCCTGCAGGCGAGGCAGGAATTTACGATTCTAACTTTCATTCGCGTCCCTTTGAGCACCTTCTCGTTTTTAGGCCCATTGCTGGTGTTGCCTTTTTCGACAAGTCTCGTGCCCATCATCATTGTGCTAACGCTGGCCAGGGTCGTGGGATTGTTTGCCCACGCTGCGGCGTGCCATCACGTAATGCCTGAGCTTTTCAGAACATTTGTAGTCGATCGGACCGTTCTGGGAGGTGTTTTGAGTTTTGGCGGCTGGATGACCGTTAGCAACGTGGTGGGACCGCTCATGACCTACCTGGACCGGTTCCTCGTAGGCACTCTGTTGTCGGTGGGTGCTATCACCTACTACACGGCACCATTCGACATGTTGAGCAGGCTGTCGCTGATTCCTGTGAGCCTCACCGGCGTGCTTTTTCCGGCACTGGCGGTGAGTCTATCGCAGAAGTCGGAACGTACCAGCGTTTTATTGACAAGAAGCGAAAAGTACATCTTTCTGGCTGTTTTCCCGCTGATTTTGCTGACCATGTCCTTCGCTCCGGAGGGTTTGCGCATCTGGCTGGGAAGTTCATTTGCGAAGAATGGCACAACCGTGTTGCGGTGGCTTGCAGCGGGGGTGTTTGTGAACTCGTTGGCGCAGGTGCCTTTCTCGCTGATTCAGAGCGCAGGCAAGCCGAACATGACAGCGTGGTTACACATTGTGGAGCTGCCCGGGTATCTCTGCGCGGTGTGGCTGCTGACGCGGCATTTCGGCATCGAGGGGACTGCGATTGCGTTCACGTGCCGCTGTATCGCGGACGCATTTGTGTTGTTTATTATGGCGAATGTCGTATGGCCGCGCGGCCGTAAAGCGATCATGAAGCTCGGATGTGCTGTTGCCGGCGGTGTGGCAGTCCTGTATCTGAGCACCTGGGGTACCTTATTCGTCAGGGGGTTTTCAGCCCCGCTGATCGTGGCTGGCTTCACTCTGATTACCTGGCGCTACGCGCTGGATTCTGCCGAGAGGCAGATGGTTTTGAGCGTTTTTTCTATGCTCCGGGCTGCTTCCGACAGCCGCTTTGCGGAGTAATTTTATGAATCAAAGGAGATTTCCTTTTCTAAAATGCCTATGAGTCTTTCCCTCGAAGGGCAAAAGGACCGAGCAATCCGGATTGGCATGAGGATCTATAACTCCTTCTTCGTGCGTTCAATCGAAAGACCCGTGCCCGCGCTTCCTGAGCTGAAGCAGATAGAGGAGCATGCGGCCTTGGAGTCGACGGATATCTGCGATCATCTGGCCACCATTTTTGGCGAGGCCCTTGCAGCCCGGCCCGGGTTGATCGTTGAACTCGGAGTACGCGGCGGTGAAACCCGCTTCGTATTTGAAAAGGTTTCCCAGCTCACCGGCTCCGCCCTGGTAAGTGCTGATATCGAGGACTGCTCCAGCGTCTGTTCTCCCTCGCCCCGCTGGCATTTCGTCCAGAAAGACGACGTCCAGTTTGCTGCCGAATTTCCAGCGTGGTGCCGCTCACGGGGCATCGATCCGCAGATTGACGTATTGTTTATCGATACCAGCCATATCTACGAGCACACGGTTTGTGAAATCAAGGCGTGGTTCCCGTTGCTCGCGCCGAAGTGCAAAGTGATCTTTCACGATACCAACATGGGGAACTACTACCGCCAGCAGAATGGAACGATTCGAAAGGGCTGGGATAATCAACGGGGCGTAATTCGCGCAATTGAGGAGCACCTGGGGACCAGGTTCAACGAAAAAATCAGCTTTGTGACTACCGTGAACGAGTGGTTGGTAAGACATTGGCCCTACTGCAGCGGGTTGACCGTGATGGAGAGGAGTTGAAGGCAGCGGCCGCGCATGGAGGCTGCCACTATCTCTTGGGGTCATCCCCTCGACTGCTCCGGATAGGAATAACGGCTTGTTCCCCCGTGTTAAGCTAGTAAACGCCTAATCGAGTTAAATTGCATTCCGCATGCATCCAATGAGTTCTGGTGTAACTGTCTCGGTCGTTTTAGCTACGTACAACAGCGAGAAGTTTCTCCGGGAACAGCTCGAGAGCCTTGCGCGCCAAAAGCGCCTGCCTGACGAGCTAGTGGTGGGTGACGACGGATCCAATGATCGAACATTGGAGATTCTGCGCGAATTTTCCGCTCGGGCGCCATTCCCGGTTGTGATTCTGCAAAATCCGATCCGGCTTGGTTACGCCGACAACTTTGTTAACGCGGCGTGCCATGCGACGGGTCAGCTCATTGCCTTCTGCGACCATGACGACATCTGGCACGAGGACAAGATTGCACATTGCGCTCGTGAGTTTGACCGCCCTGAAGTGAAGCTGGTGATCCACGATATGGCCGAGGTCGAGGGCGATCTAACGCCTATAGGCCATGATCCCGGCATCCGGCGATCATTTACTCTGCAACCACGCGAGGAGCATCGCAGGCTGCCATGGATCGCCGGGTGCGCCGAGGTCACCAGAATGGAAGTTGTGCAGGAGATGATCCGCAGATGGCCTGTGGATCACAGCCGGCGCGCGGGCTGTTTCGGCGGCAAACTGATATCCCACGATGTGGTGGTTTTCTTTGTTGCCAACGCACTCGGCAAAATCCACTACGTCCCTGAGCCTCTCATCCTGCATCGTTTTCACGGAAAAAACGTGACCTCTTCGGCCGTAGTCAAGCGGACACTGAGGTTTACTGCCTCCGTTGGATGGAACGAGTATCAGAACGAGGCCAGAATTTGGCGGGCTCAGGGGAGCCTGCTGATGCAGATGGCACAGAATGGCGGTGACGCCGCTGTGACACAAGCGCTCATGGACAAGGCGAATGCCTTCATGCGCATTGCCCTCAAGGCAAGAGTAAGAGCGCGCATTTATAGCGCGCGAAATCCTCTAGCTCGCGTACTTATGATTGCGAAGGCCCTGGGACGCGGGATTTACGTAGCCGACCTCGGCAAGTCCAGGTATCGAAGCATCCTGAAGGACTTCGCGACAGCCCTGGTACTAAGGCAGGAGGCGCGAGCGGCGTCTAACCTCAGCGAGGAGACGCGCAGCCTCGAAACGTTCCCCGACTGTTGATATCCCTATTCCGCAAACTTACCTACAGCGCACCTCTGTATGACAACGGGCATTTCTCCTACACGATTGCAGCGTTGGGCGGGCTTTCATGCCGGCTGTTCTGGCGAGTAAAGTTGACGCGATCCTGATATTTAGCGGGTTTCTTTCGACACTGGAAGAGGACTATCAGAGATTTGTACAGGTCGCATCAGAGGATCGAAGAACCAGTGTGTCCATTCTTTGAGCTTCGGCCATAGCAGTATCGGGGCGAGAGTGACAGCGAGGGTGAATAGCATCAGGAATGCGCCTGCGGCGTCTCCCATGTTCGCCGAGTTGATGATGGCAGTCGCGTAGAAGAAACCACCAAAGAAGGTTCCTTTGCCCATCAGTTCGGCCGCGCGCCATACAATGGCCAAGCACAAAGCGACCGGGATCATTCCAAACGTCAGTCCCAGAACGGAAAAGTTCCAGTACATCTCACCGGCGGCAGTCATGGCGGTATAAGAGTTCATGTGCGGGAAGCCTAAGTAGGCAGTGAACCACTTTGCGTCGGACATGTCCGGTTTCTTGGGCCAAATGAATCGCGGCACCACCGCATACTCAAGGTTCTTCATGCTCTCGCCCCAGAGAAAACCGTAAAAGCGCGTCTGGCCATAGATGTAGCCCGCTGCTATTGGATCGAAGATTCGGACCATGAACACGTCGAAATTGGCCTTTTTGTCCTTCACCACTGGTTCTTCGCTCTGGACCGTGGAGAAGCGCTCCAGCGGATTGGCCTTTTCGTGCGCTCTGGAGGCGGTGACAAACGGGGCAAGGAAGCCCAGATAGAAAACAGGCACCAGCAAAGTCACGCATATCGCCATGGTTCTGCTTTTCTTCCACGCTGCGATCATGAGTGGAAACAAAGACTGCAACACTGCTCCCTTAAAGGGAAAAAACGCAAGCAGATTGGCCGCTACCAGGAATCCAGTTCCGCTGAAGAGCTTGAGCCAATAATGCTTCCGCGTGCGCGGTCCGAATGCAATGGCGAGGAGAATTGCCAAGGGCGACTCCCGGGCTATGGAGGCTGGAAGTCCGGATAAGGCCATGATTCCGCGGGGAGCTATGATTACGACGGCCCCGGCAGCGAAGAGAAGTATGCCGATGATGGGATGCAATATTCGCTTTGGGGCTTTCGGCTCTAGAGGCTGTGCGCGGGTGAGCCGCAGCATAATGTGTACGATGGTCGAGCCCACGACGCAAATCAGGTATCCCGTGGCGAGATCGTGCGCGCTGATGTAGCGAAACAGCCCGAATCCGAACGACCCCGGTATGGCTAGGCGGTTGGCGAAGTACACCGCTGCCACTCCCAGAACGGCGGTATTCCACATGAAATGATAGGAGAGCGGGGTGATGAGGTCATCAGAGGAGAAGCACTCCGTAATTGCAAGAACTCCGTACGTCAGCAGACCGGCAAGTCCACAGACAAAAAGAGTCGTCGCGCCGTCCTGCGAGAGCCACATGACGAATACGAAAAGGGAAAAGCATACATGCAGTGCTATCTTGGTGCTGTCGCTCATTGCTCTCCGTCAGGATGGTTGGGTGTTCCAGCATTCTATCATCTATTAACGAAACGTCGTGCCAGGTCCGCTATTGGTAAGACGTAGTGCCAGCCCAGCGCTTCCGGTGCTTCCCAGTTTTAGAAATTGGTCCGCGACTGCTGGTTTCAGACACGGCCACCAACATCGGCCAACGACTGCTGTCAAGGGGTGTACCATTTCGCGCGTGACGTGGGGCGAACAAAATGGTATGGTAAATAGATTTTGGCTGCTTCGCGGTTTGAAGTAGTCGTGCTCTTTGATAATTTGAGCTACTAGCGGCTGGCTGCCAGCTTCTGGTCGGGGTTGACGCCGGGGTGGTTGCGCCTAAGTCGTTTAGAATCCTAGTTGAGGTATGGGGTACCCCCCTCACAGCGCTCGTAAATGATCTGGGTTGCAAGCGACCGTCACCTCAGGAATCGTTCGTTTACTGCTGCAAGCGTGCGGCGGAATATTCTGCACGCCAACCACGTAGGAAGGCGTGCAGGTGAACGCAAGTTATCCGGCGCTCAGGGCTATTGCTGGCCGTCACCACAACCTTTTCCGTTGGTGATGCTGGTCAGCACTCCCGAGGCCGCGGTGATGGTCCGGCTGAAGCATCCGAGAGCAGAGTCGTGGGAGAAAAACTTCTGCGCACTCTGCTGGCCGGTGCTTCCGGTGATATTGAAGTTGGAATCGAACAGCAGAGTGTCACTGGGAGTCACGGTATTGGAAACGAAGCTGAACGAATTCTGTCCATCCTCTCCGCGTCCGGTCTGACGGCTTACAAACTGCTGGTTGATCTTGGTGGTCTGCGAGCCGCCGCTGCCGTCAGGGTTGACGACGAACGAGAAGTCCAGGGTCAGCGGCCAGTTAAAGCTCTGCGACGATACTTCCTCATCGCCGTCTCCGTGGCGGCGAATCGTCTTGGAGTCGATGTTGGTCCGCTGCACGATGCTCTGGACAAATGCTGAATTGGTGACGTTGAAGGTCTGCGCGTTGGAGAAGTTGATGTCCTGCGACACCGTGGTATTCACGCGGCCATGCGAGGTGCGTACGAAGCCATCCACGGTGAACGCGCGGGTGGAGGATACGGTGACTGTTCCGGTGATGTTGCCGCTGGCGTCGGTGGTCAGGTTTTCAACGATGCTCGGGTTCGGCGCGGCGCTGAGTGTATTGCCTGTGAGCTGCCCGGTCACGATGTTTGATCCGTGATCTTGAAACAGCAGAAGCGTTGCCGTGGTGGAGAAACCGTTGTTGGCATTGAATACGTTCACGGAGACCTGGTGCGGCTGGCCATCGTCCAGCAATGCGGCGAAGGGCGTGAGGTCAACGCGGTAAGGAACAAAATTGAGCGTCTGTACGCCGGGAATTGGCCGCCACAGCAGCGGATCGATGCCGCCGGTATAGATCCAGGGATAGACAGGGGCAACTCCGGCCGGCTGACCATCGATGGAAACCTGCGTTTCCCGGAACCCGGTTGCGCCGCAGCTTTCGAGCTCGGGGGCGACATCATTAGGCACGCATGTGTACCAGAACTCGTCGCCCGACTGGCTCTGGGCCACTACGTCAAGAAATGCGCGCTCGATGTTTCTCGGCAGCGTGAACGTCTTCGACAAAGAACTGGAAGTGCTGGAGAGAAACGCCGTACCGCCGGTGGGGTCGGAAGCCAGCGGCAGGACCAGGTCCGCAGTGGAAGGAGCTTTGTGCTGATTCTTCAGCGGATAGAACTGCAACTCGGCGGTACCGAAGAGACTGCTGGTAAAGGTTGAGTTCACCAGGTTGCCCAAGTCCACGCGGCCGTTTTGCGGACTGAAGAAGAGCGCTGAATAGTCAGTCAAGTCGCGCTCAATATGCCAGGCGCGGGCGACCGTGCCGGAGGGTTCCGAGGTGGTCCCGAAATAAACGTTGACGCCGCCAATCCAGATTTCCGCCGTGCGGTCAAACTGAAGGCCGGCCTGAATGGAGAAATCGGCATTCAGAACCACCTTGGCCCATGGACCAGGGCAATTCGCAGGAGGCGTGAAACTGAAAGGCTTTGGGGAGAAGTCGGCAAACGTGAAGTTATTAAAAAGTTGAACCACGCACGGAGTGGTGTCAGGACGCGGTACCGCCGGATCGGCCGTGGCCGTGTTGCCTGATCCGATCACCAGACCGGGAGCAGGAATGGCTTGCGCCACCAGCATGGAACTGGCAAGCAGCAGGCTTGCGATGAGCAGTAACTTTTTTGTTGGGATAAAGGTTGAATGGAAATTGTGGATGTCGCCGCAAGAAGTTGTCATTTTGGTCCCTCCAGCTCAGGGGCAAATTCTACTCACGCGGTGTAAAAGCGGCAAGGCTAAGCACCGGACGGCTGTAGCCAATTGATCCGTCGGGTCCCGTTGTGGCTTGTATGCGCCGCGGAACTTCCCGCGGCTCACGCGCGTATCATGTGTTGTCAATTTTTTGACAGGACGGCTTCCATGATGAAACGCGCGATGTTACTGCTGATTCCGGCGCTCTTATTGCTTGCCGGCTGCAATCTGGGCCCTTCAAGCCAGGGCAGCTTTCAACGTGATCTTCCAGTGAACGGCAAGGTCGATCTTCAACTGGAAGCTGGGGCAGGAAGAATTACCGTGCATACCGGTGATGTTCATAAAGTAACCATCGACGCGCACATACGCGCACGCGGCTCATGGGGGATGAATGGAGAAGCAAAGATCCGCCAGTTGGAGAAGGACCCTCCCATCGAGCAGCACGGGAACTCGATCAGGATTGGGCATATTGAGGACAGCAGGCTGCGCCAGGGCTTGCGTATCGACTACGATCTGATCGTGCCTCCACAAACCCAGCTCACCACGACGACAGGTGCTGGCAATCAAAGAATTCAGGGAGTTGATCTGCCTCTGGAGGCGCGCTCCGGAGCGGGCAACATCACGGTTGAAGAATGCACCGGGGATGCGCGTCTGGAGACAGGCGCGGGCAGCATTGATGCCCAGGGGATGGACGGCGCGCTCGACCTTGAGAGTGGGGCCGGCAGCGTGAGTGTTCACGGCGTCCCTAAACGTGACTGGCATGTTCGCGTAGGCGCGGGGAGCATCCACGTGAAAGTGCCCCGCGCATCTTCGTTTGATCTGGACGCCGAATCCGGGTTCGGCGCTGTGAGCGTTGCCGACGGGCTCAAGGTGGATGGCGCCGTTTCCTCCCGGCGCGTGCAAGGTAAAGTCGGGAATGGCGGCCCAACGGTGGAGTTGAACAGCGGCGCCGGAACAATCAACATTGACGATTAAAATCGTCTGGCCACAGATGAAGACGAACTATGATTCAGTTCAGCGCGGCGTGGCGTTTGTAACATGAAGGGCAGGGAACTGTAAGGAGGCCATGTCCACCACTACTGAATCCGCTAGAAGCTCATACACGCTCAACGAACTCATGGTTGTCGCCGCGGCGCGCGAGATCAAAGATGGGGAAGTGGTCTTTGTCGGCATGCGGCTGCCGCTGATCGCTTTTGTGGTTGCCAAGAAGACGCATGCGCCGAATGCGGTGGGCCTGTTTGAGAATGGCGTCATCCGCTCGACTCCGTCGCCCGAGCTGATCTATACCATGGCCGATCCTCCCAACATCAAAGGCGCTACTCAATGCCTGGATATGATGGGCGTGATGGCGCTGCTGCAGTCGGGGCGCGTGAACCTGGGCTTTCTCGGCGCGGCGGAGGTGGACAAATTCGGCAACCTGAATTCGACCCAGGTGGAAGGGAAGCATGGGCTGGTGCGGCTTCCCGGGTCGGGCGGAGCGTGCGATATTGCCTCGCTGGCGCAGCGATTTGTGGCCTTGCTGGAGCATGCGCCACACCGTCTGCCGGAGCGGGTGAGCTACATGACCAGTCCTGGGAACGGCGATGGCGCGGGCTGGCGGAAACGTGTGGGGCTGCCGCGCGGAGGGCCCTCGGCGGTGATTACCAGCAAGTGCGTGCTGCGCTTTGGAGATGAAGGTGAGGCCTTCGTTTCCACGCTGCACCCCGGAGTGACCTTGGAAGACGTGAAAGTGAACACAGGCTGGAATGTGAAGATCGCTCCAACTGTGGGGCCGACACCGGAGCCGACGCCAGAAGAGTTGAAGGCGATCCGCGGGTACGACCGAGAAGGGTTCTGGACAAGGTAGCGGGAACGCCTACCACGGAGACACTGAGACACGGAGGAAATTTAGTAATTGAGTAAGTTGGTAATTGGGAAATTGAAAAAGAAGTCGAACTCCTGAACAATTACTAAATTACCAAATTATCCAATTACAAATTGGCAATCACCCGATTACCAAATAGAAGACGGAGTTATGGATCGCATTGATGTTTCCATAGAGGGCCAGCTTGCCCGCATTACGCTCACCCATCCGCCGCTGAATGTTTTTGACTTTCAGTTCATGGACGAGTTCGCGCAGGCTCTGGAGAGCATCAGGCAGAGCCGCGAAATCTCTGCCTTGATCATCGGCGGCAATGAGCGGGCATTCTCGGCAGGCGTGGACGTGGCGGTGCACACACCGGAACTCGTCCCGATGATGTTTCAGAAATTTCACGGGCTCATCATGGCGATGGTGAAGTTTCCCAAAATCACGATTGCCGAAGTCCGCGGCGTCTGCCTGGGCGGCGGGGCCGAGTTGGCCATGACGTGCGACATGTGCTTTACCACTCCAGACGCAAAATGGGGATTCCCGGAGATCACGTTGGGCTGCTATCCGCCCGTCGCGTGCACGGCGCTGGCGGCGCTGGTGGGACAGAAGCGCGCGGCCGATCTGATCTTCACCGGGCGAACGTTCTCAGGGACGGAAGCAGCGGCCTGGGGGCTGGCAAATGACGCCGTCGCGGAAAGCGAATTGGAAGCCACGATTCAGAGCACGCTCAATCATTTGTTCAAGCTGAGCCCGGCGGCGCTGGCGCATGCCAAGAAGGCGTTTTATGCGTGGGATTCGATTCATCTGGATAAAGGCCTGGCGCGGGCGGAAAAGATTTACGTGGAAGAGCTGATGCAGACCGAAGATGCGAAAGAAGGAATTCAGGCGTGGCTGGAGAAGCGGAAGCCGGAGTGGAAGGGGAACTAATCGCCGAGATCGCCGTGATCGCGCGTCATCGCCGTGATCGGAAAGGCACAGGATCTGAGCCGCAGATGTCGGAATAGCGGTGTTGGCATGTTCTCTACTGTATTCCGAATACAGATAAGAATTTTGCACGGCCGAGGGCGGCTGCGCCACGCACGTGTTTTAGGTAAATCCGAGAGCGATAAGAATGAGGCAGGTTGAAGTCAATTCCGACAAATACACCGCCATAACTGTTGCCATGGTGCTGGCGTTTGCACTTTTGGAGGTCGTGGCATGCGGGCGCGACCTGGTTTTCCTTAGATTTCATCCCTTGCCGCGGACTTGGCTCAACTATCTGATGTGCATCTTTTTTGTCTATGTATTGACGGGCTCGCCGCGCGACCGCGACCGCAAGCTCTGGCGGGCCTATCCGTTTGGTGCCGCCGGATTCGGATTATTTCTGGTCAATCTTGTCCTGAAGATGGCATTGCCAAGACGTGCTTCCGGCCCGGTGGTGATGATTCCCGCATTCGCGGGGCTCGCGGGTAGTTTGCTGATAATTCTTGAGATTGCGCGCTGGTTTCGGGCGACTGTAACGCTGGTCTGAGCTGTTGTGCGGGTTGCACGCCGGTTCATCTGCTCTTCCTTTGTATCGCGTGTGGTTAGCCTTTATACTGATCGCATGTCGATCATTCGCGATATTGCCGGCATCGCCAAGGGAATGTCTGTGACTCTGCGGGAGATGTTTGCTCCCACGGTGGTGGAGAACTATCCTGACGGGCCCGGACCGATGAAGGGTGCGGTGTTCCAGGAGCGGTTCCGCGGCTTGCATGTGCTGCAGCGCGACGAAAATGGCCTGGAAAAGTGCGTCGCGTGTTTTCTCTGTGCCGCTGCCTGCCCTTCCAACTGCATTTACATTGAGGCGGCGGAGAATACTGAAGAAAACCGTATCAGCGGCGCTGAGCGTTACGCGAAAATCTACAACATCGACTACAACCGCTGTATCTTCTGCGGATACTGCGTTGAGGCGTGCCCCACGGACGCCATCACCCATGGCCACGGATTCGAGTTGGCCACGTACAACGCCAGCAATCTGGTGTACCGCAAAGAGCAGCTTCTGGCGCCCTGGCCCCCGGTCCGGGTGACTGAAGAGCCCGCGCTCAATCCCGAGTTGCCGGTGATGGAGCAGAAACACCCGTAAGATCGCCCAGATCGCGCGTGATCGCAACGGAATCGCGCGTGATCTAACCGCATCGCCCAGGTGGAACTTAGATTGTGATCAACGCCCAAGGGGAGCAAATGGTTAGCTCCGTCTTTCCGATTCCGGCGATCCCGGGCGATGCCGGCGATCTCGGCGCTTCCTAAGGTTTCTGCGTTGGCCGGATCAGGATTTCGCTGGCGAATGACTGCGGCGCTTGCGTTACCAGCATCTCGACCACGTGAGCGATGTCGTCCGGCTGCAGCATCTTATCTTCGCTCTTGCCTGCATGCGGCGAAAGCTCGGTATGGGTGGATCCGGGACAGATCACGGAAACCCGGATTTTCTGGGCGCGAAGCTCTTCCGCGACGGAATAAGAAAGCCCGTTGAGACCCCATTTTGATGCCGCATAAGCTGCGCCGTTGGGCAGCGGATTTTTCCCGGCGAGAGATGAAATGTTGATGATGTGACCTCCTCCTGCCGCAATCAGCATGGGCACAAAAGCGCGGATCATAAAGAAAACTCCGCGCAAGTTTGTGTTCAAGACGGCGTCCCATTTTTCGATGGGCAAGGTGTGCAGCGGGCCGCCAAAGCCGCCGATTCCCGCGTTGTTGACCAGGATGTCCATGCGTCCAAAGGACTGTTGGACCGTGGCAGCGAGCGCAGCGACAGACGTCCAGTTGGAAACGTCGTAGGCAATGGCTTCCGCGCGTCCGCCTGCTGCCGTAATTCTGGCAGCGGTCTGGTCGATGTGGGATTGAGTCCTGCCGCACAGCACCGTGGCTGCGCCAAGCTTCGCCAGTCTGGAGGCGATGGCCGCGCCAATGCCTCGTCCGCTCCCGGTTACCAGTGCGACTTTGCCCGCGACTTGTTGATCTGACATGGAAGTTACTCCTGTCTCTTTGTTGTTGTCCCCGGTGTCTAATCATACTTGGTACGGCATCCAAGATTCTTGGGAGCGTAAGACGGCAAAGCGGTAATCGCGCCGCCCAGAAGAGCCGCTCTGGATAACGATTCAGGGGAATTTTGCATCAGACCAGTAAACCTGCAAAAAATGAGGCAACTTGCTTAACACTGGGGTATGTCTTTTATAATCCCTTGCTCAGGTTGTGGTCATAAGTAGAAGAGGGACTATTCCCGCCGGGCTGGAGACGGTCCATAGTCGTGAGACGCCCTCGTAAAATTTGGTAGCGAAGGACTGAAGGAGCGATTCAATGAAAAGAGTGCTTGTCACGTTTGTGCTTGCGCTAACCGCGGGCGCTATGATGTTCGCCCAGCAACCAACGGCGCCGGCCCAGCAACCAACAGCGCCAGGCCAGCAACCAGCGGCGCCGGCCGCATCGCCGGCTGAGCAGAGCAAACCTACCAGCCAGAAGGTGATTAAAGATCCGGCCGAATACAACGCCTATATCACCGCCCTGAACACCACCGATCCCACGGCGAAGGCGGCGGCCATGGAAGCATTTGTTACGCAATATCCGAACAGCATCGTAAAGATTGACGCGCTCGAGCAGGCGATGGCGGCGTACCAGCAAGCCAAAAACCAGCCCAAAGTGGAAGCAACGGCAAGGCGCATCCTGGCAATGGACCCGAACAACATACGCGCGCTGGCGATCGTGACCTTTATTGACCGCGCCAAGGCGTCACAGGGCGATCAGGCGGCTTTGCAGTCTACTTGCAAGGAGTCACAGGCCGGACTGCAACACCTGCCCACGTGGCCGAAGCCGGAGACGCTTTCAGCAGCCGATTTCACCAAGCTGAAGCAGCAGATGAGCGACATCTTTGAAGGTGCGGCCGGGTTCTGCGCCCTTCAGGCCAAGAACTATCCACTTGCCAAGGAGGATTACACCAAGGCGCTGCAAATCCAGCCGAACAACTATGGTGATGTTTATCAGCTCGCGATTGCCGAGCTCTCCTCCACGCCGATGGAACTGAATGGATTCTGGCACTGCGCCAAGGCCATGAATCTGGCGCAATCGGCTCCCAATGGCGCTCAGGTGGCCCAGAGCATCAATGCCTACTGCAAGGCCATCTATCACAACTACCACGGAAACGATCAGGGCTGGGACCAGTTCGCCCAGCAGAACGGCGCCGCAGCGGCGCCCCCGGCCAACATCGCCCAGTTGATCACGCCCAAGCCAACGCCTTGCGATCTGGCCGTGAATGCCGTTCAACAGAATGATCCCAGCACGCTGTCATTCGGGGACAAGGAATTCATTCTCAGCCAAAAAGGTTGTTCACCGGCCGGGACCGAAGCCGCTGACAAGGTCTGGCAAAGCATCCAGGATCTGGAAAAGGGCGGACAGGCCCAACTGAAGATTCCGGTGAAGGTGATTTCCTCAACCTCTGACACGATTGATGCCGCGCTGTCAGACGACAACCAGGCTGCAAACAAAGCAGATCTTCACGTGATGATGGCAAAGCCGATGACCAAACCGCCCGCTCCCGGCGCGATGATCGATATCATTGGCGTCATCACGAATTACACGCCGAATCCATTCATGTTCACCATGGAAAAAGGAGAACTGCCCGCGGCCAAGAAAGCGCCGGTGCATCACACCCGTCCGCGCAGAAGAGCAAGACGGTAAAGGCACGAGATACTACAAGAGGGCAGCCTGTGCGCAGGCTGCTTTTTTCATTCTCCCAGCATGAGCCGCTGGATGGCATGAGCGCGGCCGGTGGTCTCATCGCAGTCGATCACGACGGCGCAAAAGCGGGGATCGCCCTTGGCCGCTTCAAATCGTCCTGGAAGTCCGGTAAGAAAGCGCTGCAGGATTTGCTCTTTCTCCACGCCGATCACGCTGTCATAAGGTCCGGTCATTCCCACGTCGGTCTGGTAAGCGGTGCCTTTGGGCAGTATCCGATTATCTGCAGTCGGTATGTGGGTATGAGTTCCCAGTACGGCGGTTACCCGTCCGTCCAGGTACCAGCCCATGGCAATCTTCTCTGAAGTGGCTTCGGCATGGAAATCCACCAGCACGACTTTGGCCGTGAGTTGTTTCAGCAGAGCGTCAGCCTTGCGGAAGGGATCATCGTTGTCCTGCATGAAAACGCGTCCCTGCAGGTTGATGACGGCAAATGGATGACCCGTACGGCTTACGCCCTCATACCAGCCGATTCCCGGCACGCCTTCCGCGTAGTTGGCCGGACGCAGCACGCGGCGCGCGCGTCCGCTGGGATCGCCGTTCACGGAGTTAAAGTAATCGATGATCTCGCGCTTATCCCAGATGTGATTGCCCGTGGTCAATACCTCACAGCCCAGGTCGAACAGCTCGTCAGCAATTGAGGGTGTGAGCCCGAAACCGCCGGCGGAGTTCTCGGCGTTCGCTATCACCAGATCAACCTTATGGTTTTCCACCACGTTCTGCAGGTGATCGCGGACAATCCTGCGTCCAGCGCTGCCAAAGATATCGCCAATAAAAAGAAGCTTCATAGACCGGGCTGTTTTGATACTAACATTTTGCTGCGGCTGCCCTTACTTTGCCGACTCTGCCGTGGTAAGAAAGTCATAATTGCCGGAAGGGCTTAGTTTGAGGTCGCGAATGCGCGTGGTGTGTACCAGAACATTATCCATGTACCAGAAATCGATATAGGGAAGATCGTGCGCGAGGATCTCCTGGATCTGCGCATAAATGCGCTTGCGTTCTGCCTGGTCCACCGTTTGTCTGCCTTGAGCGATGAGGGCGTCGACTCGGGGATTGGAATAGTAGCCGCGATTGGCGCGTTTCGGCGGAAAGCTGTTTGAATCAAAGGCATAGGCGAAAATGTCGGGATCCTGATTGCTTCCTCCCACCCAGCGGAGCGAATACATTTGAAACGCTCCCTTAAGGATGTCTGAGTAAAGTGCTGCAAACTCGAAGGTTCTTATATCCAGCGCGATTCCCACTTTCTTAAACTGTTCCTGCAAGGCCACGGGCAAGAGGCGCGAGGTCTCCTCAGTGTTTGAGGTTTTGAACGTCAGGTGAAAGCGTATTCCGTTTTTGCCACGAGGAAATCCAGCTTCATCGAGGAGTTCGTTCGCCTTCTCGGGCGAATAAGGATAGTGCTGCACGTTGCCGTAGTACGCCCAATGCTCCGGAGGCAGGACGCTGTCTGCGAGCCGTCCAAAGCCGCCAAACAGATAGTCAAGAATCGGCCGGCGATCAATAGCGTACGCCAGCGCCTGGCGTACCCGGACATCCTTCAGGATGGGATCACGGAGGTTGAAGGCCAGATACACCAGCGCTGTGCCCGGCTCGCGCTGCACCCGGATGTGCGGATCCCGGCGGAGGGTGTTTACCATGTCAGCGCCCAGAGAATTCGTGGCCACCAGGTCGGCGCTGCCTTTGCGCAATTCCAGTGCGCGCGTGGTCGCATCCGGCACTACGTTCATCCTTATCCGTTCAATGCTGGGAGGCGTGGCCCAATAATGGTCATTACGCTCCAGGATCACGTTGCTGTCCTGCTGCAGGCTCACAAAGCGAAACGGTCCTGACCCGATGGGCTTCACCGTCAACTCTTTCCCGCTGCCGTAAGGCACAATGCCAAAAGCGCCGTCAGAAAGATTCCAGAGCAGGGTAGAGTCGGGCTCATCAAGATGGACTACCACGGTGTAGTCGTCGGGGGCATCCACTTTTATTACGTGGCGATAAGTCTCTGCCCGTATGCTGACGATCGTTCCATTCTTATAGGAATCCAGCGTCCACTTGACATCGCGCGCGGTCAACGGCCGGCCGTCATGAAACACAATTCCTTTGCGCAGGTGAACAACGTACGTGCGCGGGTCAGGAGTGTCCCAGCTTTGCGCCACCCAGGGCAGCAGGTTGAAATGGTCATCCTTATGCAACAGGGGATCAAAAATCAGCTCAGCGATTCGCTCTGATTGAGAATCTGTCCCAACCCGCGGGTCGAGATTTACCGGACTGCTCTCAATATCCATCACCAGCGTTCCGGGACGTGAATGATCAGAACACGATACTACTGCCAGACAGATCAGAAGAAGAACGAACAGTTCCACGTATCGGGTGATCCGGTGATCGGGTGATCCGGTGATCTTCAACTGACCCCAGCTCATTGGCTGCTGAAATAATGGCCTTTTCATTTACCCAATTACCAAATTTCCCATTTACGAATTACACGTATGAGATTTTTCCCAACACCACCGGTCTTTCGGCTCCGGTAGCCGCGGGAACATTTCCGGGCTGGCGGCGCCAGGTTTGATAGGCCAACACCGCGAAAGCCACGGCCTCCTTGGCCTGGCTGGGAAATCCAAATTCGTCTGTGGCTCTGATCTTCAATCCCATTCCGGCAGCTTCCTCAGCCAGCATTCGCATAAGCGTGCGATTGTTGCTGCCTCCGCCGGAAACAATGTAATCGCGAAAATTGGCCCGCTCGGGTGCAATGCCAAGCACAAAGCGCTTGATAGCATCGGCAATCGATTTTGCCGTCAAAGCTGTGGCCGTGGCTATGACGTCTTCGCTCCGGGCTCGACCACATAGTTGCAGAAACTCTTTTGCGAATTCAGGGCCAAATTCTTCTCGTCCGGCGGTTTTGGGCGGGGATTGCCGGAAGTATTGCCCGCGGAGGCAATGTTCAAGTACATCTTGAAGCACTTTACCGCGCGCGGCGGTGCTCCCGTTCCGGTCGTAGGGCCGCGAGAACAGCATCTGCATGAGCTGATCAATCACCATATTCCCCGGACCTGTATCCAAGGCCATAACGTCTTCAGGCTTTGCCGAGGCTGGAATGGCGGTGAGGTTTGCAATTCCGCCGATGTTCTGCAGGATGCGCCCGGTGCGTGCATGGCGAAACAGAGCGTAATCGAGAAAGGGAACCAGAGGCGCGCCGTTGCCGCCCGCAGCCATATCGGCGGGACGAAAATCGGAGATCACCGGAACACCCGTGCGCGCGGCGATCACAGAACCTTCGCCGGTTTGCCAGGTACACGCGATCCGGCGTCCCAGAAATTTTTCGCTTTGTCCCTGATGATAAATTGTCTGCCCATGGCAGCCGATCAGGTTCAGCCTGGCGATGGCCGCAGATTTACGAGCGCGCAGAATCGCATCCGCATAGAGCTCGCCGAGAAGGAAGTTGAGTCGCGCCAGGCCGGCAACGCTGATTTGGGACGCGTTCATTGCGTCGAGGATGGCAGAGCGGACCGGCTGCGGGTATGCAAAATGGCTGTGGCTGAGGAGCTTCAAGCGGAGCTTTAACTTCTCTCCGCTGAGGCGCACGATTGCCACGTCAATGCCGTCAGCGGATGTGCCGCTCATCACCCCCGCAACGATCAAGCGCGCTCCGCCTTCGCAGTGGTCAGCGTGTCATCCACAAGATCGGCAGAAATCACTTGCCTGAACTCCTCAACAATCTGTTTAAGTTTCTTGATGACCCGGTCTTTCGGCTCGCGCGCAAATCCCCGCAGGGCCGCCGAGCGCCGCTTCAACCCGAGCACCCGCTTTGCCGCCTGCGCCACGTGAGCGGCGAACCGCCGGTCTTTTTCCGCCTCGCGCAGTACCGCCTCATAGCCTCTCCACACAAGCTCCTGGTTGTGGCATACCAGGAACATATCCGCCCCGGCACGGAGCGTTTCCACGGCAACTTCTTCAATCGATCCTGCCGCCAGTACGCCGCCCATTTCCAGATCGTCAGAGATGATTAGGTTGCGGAAACCGATTTTGTCGCGCAGCACATCTTTCATCCATTTCTTTGAGAGCGAGGCTGGCAGGTTGTTCTTTGTGACTTCGGGATAGGCGGCATGCGCCACCATGACAAATGGAATCTGGCGATGGAGTTCGCGGTAGGGAAGCAGGTCTTCAGCCCAGAGCTTTCGGAATGGTTTCGCAATCGACGGCAACTCATGGTGGGTATCGAGGTTGGCCTCGCCCAGTCCGGGAAAGTGCTTGCCACAGCCGAGGACGTTTGCCGATTTCAATGCTTTCAGGCACTCGCGCGCATAAATGATCACGTCTTTCGCATGGGGCGACGCGGTGCGCGACCCAAGCACTTTTTGCGATGGCTCCAGGCCAAGGTCGAACACAGGCGCGAAATCAACATTGAATCCGAGCGCCCGCGCTTCCAGGCCAAGAATGTGGCCGTGCATCCGAAACAGCTTGCGCTCACCGCTCGAAAATACCTGCCGGACAGAAGGGGCGGGAGCGATCACATTCTTGAGGCGGTCCACGCTGCCGCCCTCCAGGTCGACGCACAGGAACATCGGAACCGGAGTGGTCGACTGCGAATCTTTCAGCAGCTTCCAGGTCTGCCGCGGTGACTCAATATTGCGCGAGAACAGAATCACGCCGCCGGGTTGCAGAGTGTTGAGCATGGTGCGCAGCCGGGAGTCGACTTCCAGCCCGTCATAGCCCATGATGAGCAGTTGCCCCGCCTGCTGGCGCAGTTCCATGTTTGTGGTTTTTGCCATGTGGTTCTTTGATTATACGAAGTGCTCACGCCATTCGGTATGGAAAGCAGGTTTAGCAGGACCGAAGGGCGAGTATTTCTCTTTGCCAGTCCGGTAGTGGTACAGTTTGCAATTTAGACCCCTCGATTTTGGCACTCCGTTTGTGTCATGCTTTGAGCATGGCAATAAAGAAGAAGAAAACATCCGTTCCAAAGTTCAGACCAGGAGCAGGACGGCGCGTGCCGACAACCAATAAGGATGCTGCCAAGACGCGCAAAGCCGCGAAGAAGAAGACGACCCGCAGGGAAAGACCTTAATCAAGCCGCTGCGCGGATTCTCAGACGAACAGAAGGGCCGAAGTTTGTCACCGAACGTAAGCCCCCGGAAAATATAGAGAGCTAGTCCTCATCGATTGGCTCTCTTTTCAGTTGTGCGTTGAGTTTTCAAACTGTACCACTACCGCCGGCCCGATAGATTTGGGTCCGAACACGCGGCTATGGCATCATAGGGTTACCCAGATGTGCGGCTCTCGACCGGCAACGTTTTGCGCAATCGTGCTGACTTTATTCTTCGTATTGTCCACGGTGTGCGTCGCCTCACCCTTTGGAAAACCCGGGCAGCCCCCTAACGAGATGCCTGGCGGGTGCCACGGTCATCGCCGGCCCATGCCGGCGCCAAGCCATAAGTGCTGTTTTGCTATACATCAGGCTGCCGCGGTGACGCCAATTGCGCCTTCTCCGGTGGCGCTCGATGCCGACGTAGGCGTGGTCTGCGCGCCTATGGCTGGCAGCTCAGGCAATCAAGTTTCTTTCTCACTCGGCTCAATTGATTCTTCACCTCCGCTAACGACTGTTCTCCGCATCTGATCTCTCTCCTGTTCCTTCACTCGAATCGCGGGCGGCGTGTTCCGCGTCTCTTCTGAATCAATCGAGGATCTTGAATGTCAGCGAGAAAGAAAACGTGCATTCTTTTTGTCTTATTCTGCTTTTCACTAGTGTCCGCTTGGGCAGAGCAATCGGGCAGCAGCAAGCCAACACCAACAAATCCGAGTTCGCAGCAGCAGTGCCCGCAAATGCCGGGGATGGAGATGCCGTGCCCTCAAAACGCGCAGCAGCCAAAAGCCGGCATCGAAGCTATGGATCACAAACACATGCCGGGCATGAACGCGCAGCCCAGGACGTTCATAGAAGGAATCATTCACCACGGCGCCTCCGGCACCAGCGCCGAGCCTAACTCCACGCCGGTCCCGATGCTCATGACAATCAAGGGCAATTGGATGCTGATGTTTCATGGCGTAGCGTTCCTCAACGGAGTGCAGCAGAGCGGGCCGCGTGGATCGGACAAGGTGTTCTCGACGAACTGGTTCATGCCGATGGCGCAGCGGCAACTTGGCCCCGGAACGTTCACGGCGCGCGCCATGCTGAGTTTTGAACCCGCGACGGTGACCGGACGCAGTTACCCGGAACTTTTCCAGCAGGGTGAGACCGCATTCGGCAGGCCCATTGTGGATGGCCAGCACCCGCACGACTTCATCATGGAGTTGGCGGCACTCTATGATCTAAGATTCAGCAACAATGGCCTGCTCTCGTTCTACTTTGCCCCGACGGGTGATCCCGCCATGGGCCCAACTGCATATCCGCACCGCGCGTCGGCATCGGAAGATCCCATTGCGCCGCTCGGACATCACCTGCAAGACTCAACCCATATCGCTGCCGATGTCATCACCACCGGCCTGACGTATAAGGTCGCGCGCTTCGAGGCGTCCGGTTTTCACGGCCGCGAACCGGACGAGTTTCGCTGGGACATTGACTCCGGCAAGATCGATTCCTGGTCGATGCGCGGGACCGTCAATCCAGCACAGAACTGGAGCGGGCAGTATTCGTTTGCGCATCTGACCAGCCCTGAGGCGCTTCACCCGGGCGAGGATATTGACCGCATGACGGCGTCTGTTATGTACAACCGTCCGATCGCGCGCGGCAACTGGGCCAGCACGCTCCTCTGGGGCCGCAATCACAGTTCGGAAGGCCTGGTATGGAATGGCTATTTGGCCGAATCCACGCTGCGCTTTGCGGAACGCAACTACGTTTGGGGGCGGATCGAGAATGTAGATCGAACCGATGAATTGCTGCTCCGCAACCAGATCGAACCGGCGAATTTTCAGGAAAGCATCATCGGACGCGTGCAGGCCTACACAGTGGGATACGACCGCGATTTCATGCTGGGACGCCTTGCTGTTGCTCCCGGCGCACAGCTCACAGTTTATGCAACACCGAATGCGCTTAAAACACAATACGGAAGCCACCCGGCCGGAGCGCTCGTGTTCCTCCGGGTACGTCCGGCGGGAAAACAGGATTGAGGCCTGCAGAGCGGTGCGATTCTTTTAAGGACGGCCGCTTAGTTTTTTGACTGACCCGCGCTGCTGGCCTTCGGCGCCATCTCCTTCGGCCGCATTGGGATCAGCATTGACACGCTCTTCCGATACGTCTCGTAGCTGGCCCCGTACGTCCGAACCAGGTCTCTTTCCTCGAATTGGATTGCCACGATCATGTAAGACGTGCACATAAACGCGAAGAACAGGTGCCCGACGGTCATGTGCGGCGTCGCCCAGAACGCCACCGTAAATCCGAGATAGAGCGGGTGGCGCACCAGCTTGTAAAACAACGGTGTGGTGAATTTTGGCGCCGGATACGACTTGCCCGCGAAATACGCGTACACCTGCTTCAGCCCGAACAGGTCAAAGTGCGAAATCAGGAACGTCGTGGCCAGTACCGTCGCCCACCCTGCGCCACAAGCGACCCAAAGCAGCGTCGCGGGCACGCCCGATTGCACCGACCAAACGGTACCCGTCATGGGTCGCCATTGCCAGTACATCAGGATCAGCGCCAGGCTCGCAAACAGCACGTAGGTGCTGCGCTCGATTACCTGCGGGACAATCCGAGTCCATGCGCGCTTGAACCAGTGGCGCGCCATCACGCTGTGCTGCACGGCAAAAAGCGCGAGCAGAAGCGCGTCTATGATGAATGCCTCCGTCGCCGGCGCGCCGGGACCGACGTCCACTGACCGCGGCACGCGAATGTTTCCCACAAACGCGATTGCGTACAGGAATGTGGCGAAAAAGACCAGGTAGCAGACGATCCCGTAGATCACTGCCGCAATCCGCTGCACCATACTCACCCCCAAAATTTGCGATTGTAAGCCCGACTTTCGCGAACGCAAGCCTGAACTGTACCTACTTCCAAGGGCAATATTGCCATCAGCGCCGGTTACGAATCAACGATGATTCTTCTCTGCTCCATCACGCCCGCTGCTGAATCATTAAAGAGAGCCCACTTCAGCAGGCCTCAAGAGGCCAAACTTCCTGGTAGCGTCATTTACGGCTTTTCCTCATCATCTTCTACTCCCAGCTTTCCCAGCCTGTAGCGCAGGGCATTGCGGGAGAGGCCGAGCAGGCGCGCTGCCTGGCTCTTATTGCCGTTGGCGCGGCGGAGAGCTTCGCGAATCATCTCATCTTCCCATTGCTCCAGGGTCATTCCTTCAGGCAGAAACGGCGCTCCGGAAGCGACCTGCGATCCCGTTGAAGCCGGCCGGTGGGCAGTATCAAGTTGAACGTCACTTACGTCAAGCATCGGGCCGGACGATAACGCGACTGCGCGCTCAATCGTGTTCTCCAACTGGCGGATGTTGCCGGGCCAGTGATAATCCATCAGCAGCTTGAGAGCTGCAGGAGTGATCCCGGCGATCTCGCGTTCACTTTCACGGGCAAAGCGGGCAAGAAAATGGTTGACCAGGTCCGGGATATCTTCTTTGTGATCGCGAAGCGGAGGAATATCAATGGGGACTACGTTGAGCCGATAGTAAAGGTCCTCGCGAAATGTGCCCTCTTCCAGCGCGGCGCGCAGATCGCGATTGGTCGCCGCCAGCAGCCGCACGTCCACTTTCAAGGTTTTGGTGCCGCCCAGCCGCTCGAACTCCCGCTCCTGCAACACGCGCAACAGCTTCACCTGAATGGGCGCGGGCACATCGCCAATCTCGTCAAGAAACAGGGTGCCTTTATCCGCCAGTTCAAACTTGCCCGGCTTGCTGGCCAATGCTCCGGTGAACGCCCCTTTTTCAAACCCGAAGAGCTCGCTTTCAAACAGGGTGTCAGGAATGGCGGTGCTGTTTACCTTGATGAAAGGGCCGGCGGAGCGGCGCGAATTCTGGTGGATGGCGCGCGCGATCAGGTCCTTGCCCACGCCGCTCTCGCCGCCCAGCAGCACCGTGGAATTTGTGCTTGCCACGCGCGCCATCAGTGAGAGCACTTCCTGCATTCTGGCGCTGCGCGCGATGATGTTCTGGAACTGATAGCGCTTGCCCAGCGCTTCGCGGAGAGACCGGTTTTCTTCACGCACCTTCTGGACATCAAGCTCCTTGTTGATGACCAGTTTCATTTCCGCCATGGTGAAGGGTTTGAGGACGTAGTCGCTGGCCCCGGCCTTCATTGCTTCCACCGCCGTCTCAACACTGCCGTACGCCGTCATGACCACCACGGGAATGGACGCATTGATCTTCTTGGCTTCCTGCAGGAACTCCAGGCCATTCATGCCCGGCAGTTTGAGGTCGGTGACAATCACGTCCACGCCATTTTTGCGCAGGCTCTTGAGTCCGGTTTCGGCGCTTTCGGCCGACTGCACGGAGTGTCCTTCCTCGCCCAGGCTGATTTCCAGCAGGCGTCGCATGCGCGGTTCGTCTTCAACAATAAGAATGTTGGCCATACTTTTCAGGATCGCGCAGCCGGTTCCGCGGGCAAAGTAACGCGAAAACATGCGCCCTGTCCGGGATTGCTGACCAGTTTTACCGTTCCTCCGTGTGCGTCAATGATCTTCGATACGATAGCCAAACCTAAACCCACGCCGGAGCTTTTAGTCGTAAAAAACGGATTGAAAATCTGTTCTTTCATCTGCTCGGGCACTCCCGGCCCGGTGTCGGAAATCTCGATTGCAATCTCGGGCGCAGAATCAGAAGGCTTCGTCACAAGATAGATACGAATTGTAAGCTGGCCGCCGCCGTTCATTGCTTCACAGGCGTTGCACAGCAGGTTCGTAAATGCCTGCTCGCAGAGCTCTGAATCCATGAGCGCTTTTGGCAGCGAGGGAGCGTAATCCTTGACGATGTTGACGTTTGCGCTGGCGCCCTGATCGGCCACGGTTTTAAGCGATCTCTCGATCAATGGCGCGACTTCCTCAGGCCTGACGTTGAGTTGCGAGGGCCGGGCAAAGTCGAGAAAGCGGCCCACCAGCGCGCTGACCCGGTTGACTTCCGTATAGATGTAGCCGGAAAGCTCTTTGGCCAGCTCATTCGATCCGCTGAGTTTCTGGGTGAGGATTTCCGCCGAACCTTTGATGACTCCGAGGGGATTGCGGATTTCATGCGCCAGCCCGGCGGAAAGCTGGCCAAGAGCAGCCAGCCTTTCCGCGCGTCGCGCGTCTTGCTGCGCCTGGCGAAGGCTGCGGTTGGCGACGGCCAGGTTCTGCGATAGAAGCTGATAACGGCGCACCTGAAATTTTGACTCCATCACAAAGCGATTGACGGTCATGCCCACAAGGAAGAAAAACAGGTTGCGCAACAGCAGCTCACTCAGTCCTCGCCACCCTAGCTCAAATTGCTTTACCGCCGGAATCAGGTACGCGCAGTATGCGGCAGACGTAGCCAGCGTCCACAGCAGTGTTCCCAAAGGGCTGAAGTAGATGGCCGCTGTTGTGACTGGCACAAAGAACACAGGCCAGTAGCTGCTTTGGATGGGAGCGACATCGCGCGTGTGGCCGATGAGAACCGCGGCAAGCACCAGCTTGATGAGGACCGCCAGCACAGGTCCTGCACGCTCGCCGCTTCCGTGAATGAATCGCTTCTCAGAGAGCTGAAAGACCCCAAGGATAACGAGAATGATCTGCTTGTGCGGTTCACTGATGGGGGGCAGCAACGCCAGACCGGCAAGAAACAAGAGCCAGAGCAGGTCATGCCAGGGCGGCGTCGCGCGTTCTTCGCTCATACTGGGGTTGCGATGACTTTATCACAGCACTCAGCGTGATACGCGCGGCCAGGTTTCATCGAGTATCGTCCTGATCTTGACTCCGAGCGACTGGAGACTAAAGGGCTTCTGCAGGAATGACGTAGTTTCGCCGAAGCCATTCTCGCGTACCATGTCATCTGCGTAGCCGGAAATGAGCAGAACGCCGATTTCAGGGCGTTCTTTCTGGATGTGATCTACCAGACCTCGCCCGCTGCCGCCAGGCAGGACGATGTCTGTGACCAGGAGAGCGATCCTATCGTTAAAACTTCGGGAGACTTCAATCGCCTCATTCGCGGCGCGCGCTTTCAGCACGTTGTACCCGCATTGGCGCAGATATTCGGCTGCGGCATTGCTGAGCTCCTCTTCATCATCTACAAGCAGGATTGTCTCCTCGCCGCTCAAGCTAGGCTGCTCCGTTTGTGGCGCACTCACCTGCGAAGCGACTGCCTCAGCCGCCAGGGGGAGATAAACGCTGAACACGGATCCCTGCTCAGCCTGCGAATCGACGCTGACGTAACCGCCCACTTGCTTCACTATGCCGAACACGGTTGAAAGTCCCAGTCCCGACCCGGTGGGCTTGGTTGTGAAAAATGGATCGAAAATGCGCGACTGGATCTCCGGATCAACTCCGGCGCCGGTATCCTGCACAGACAGTCTTACGTAATCTCCCGGCGGTATCTCGGCAGCCACGCTCTGGGAGTCAATCCTGTCCAGTGTAATGGTGAGCGTACCGCCCGCCGGCATCGCTTCATGCGCATTGGTGACCAGATTGAGCAGCACCTGTTCCATCTGGCCCTGATCCGCGAATACCAATCCTGACGTTTTGCGGGTGAGCATGACAATCTGTGTATCCGCTCCCACCAGGCAACTGATCATGCTGCTCAGGTCTGAGATGACGTCAGCCAGATTGAGCAGCACCGGCGCTACCACCTGTTTTCTGCCGAATGCGAGCAACTGCTTGGTTAAAGAAGATGCTTTGGTAGTTGCGGAAAGGATTCTTGCGGCCTTGCTGCGCAGAATATCGTCATGGGCGTGCAATTCGATCAGTTCGGCGTAGCCATTGATGACGCCGAGAATATTGTTGAAATCGTGGGCCACGCTGCCGGCCAGCCGGCCAACAGCCTCCATCTTCTGGGACTGACGGAGCTGATCTTCAAGTTTCTGCTGTTCCGTTATGTCGCGCATTACGCCCAGGTGCCGGCCGGGAAGAATATCCGAGCTGAAGCAGTAATCGACAATTCGTTCCTTCCCGTCGGCACAGCGGAGGGTAAATTTTCCCCGGCCAACGGGGAACAAGCGCGTTCGGCCTCTCTCGGTTTCAAATTCATCGCTGCAAAGATCCCGCAAACGTTTGCCGATGAGCTCGGCGCGGGACGTTCCGAACAACAAGGCAGCCGCCTCATTCGCTTCCAGAAATGTGCCGTCGTCGTCAAAGATTACAATTGCATCGAGCGCGTTTTCGAAGATGGCCCTGGCCGTCGCTTCACTCTTGCGCAGAGCCTCTTCTGACGCTTTTCGCTCGACGGCATACCGGATGGCGCGATGCAACAGCTTGCCGTCGAACGATCCCTTTACCAGGTAGTCCTGCGCGCCTTCGCGCACGGTGCGTCCTGCAAGCTCTTCATCGTCCGACCCGCTCAGAACCAGGATGGCCGCGCTTCCCGCAGCGCGCCGCACACGATCAAACGTGGAATAACCCGAACTGTCGCTCAGATTCAGATCCAGGAGAACCACATCGATTTCACTGCCGGAGAGCTCAGCCAGACCCCGCTCAAGGGTGGCTACATGCCGGCATTCACCGTATTGCGGGTGATTTTTCAGGAGACCGAGAACCAGGCATGCGTCTACCGAATTATCTTCCACCAGTAGAAAGCGAAGGGTTCTGCCCTGCTCGCGTGCTGAGGAATACGTTGCCATTGGCTACTTTTCCTCCGTGGTGTCTTCGACACCTGCCTCGGGCGCAGAGATCATGGCCTGGAGCAACTGAAGCACGGAGTCTGCCTCCGCCCTGAGCTTTGTAATAAGAGTTGCCGCCTCGCTGAGGCGATTGAGCGCAGCACAGTTTTCAAGCTCGGCAGCCACGGCAACTGCGGCAGGCGCCGCAAGTTGCAGCAGGGAGCCCTTGAGTTTGTGCGTCGCCTTCCGCAGGCCGTCGGAATCCTGCGAGCCGGCGGCGGTTGCAATCTTTTTCAGCATTACCGGATATTCGTCTGCAAAGAGGCGCACCAACTGCCGGAGCAGATCCATATCTCCGCCCACGGTGCGCCAAAGGGCAACGGGATCGAACCGTTCACTTCTAAGGCGTTCCCAAATGTCTAAGGACGCGCCAGCCATTTCGCCATTATGCCCCTGATTTCGCGCCGCCAATGAGTTTTTTACCTTAAGAAATTCTTAGGGTCGGCCAGCAAACGATGCGATGCATCTGCAGTCCGGCGCACGCAATATGGCATATCCCTTTCGGGCTCATCTGCTTAGGAGAGAAATGATTTGGAAAGGCTCAATCGCACGGTTCGTGCCGCTAACCGCCCGCCAGGTATTCCTGCACCGTTGGCACGCCTTCCACTCGGCCTGCAAAGATCTCATGGAACTCATGCAGGAGCTCCTCATGCAGGAGCGTGTTGCTGGCCAGCACCTGGCGACTGTCGATGGAAAATGGATTGCCGCTGAAGTTGGTAACCTTGCCGCCTGCTTCCTCTGCAATCAGAACGCCTGCCGCTGTATCCCAGGGATTGAGATTGAACTCCCAGAATGCGTCATAGCGTCCGCAGGCGACATAGCAAAGATCAAGTGCAGCCGATCCCGCGCGGCGCACGCCGTGCGAACGCAACGTCAACTGATGATAGAAGTTGATGTTCGGGTTCTTGTGCCGCTTGTGGCTGGGAAATCCAGTGGCAACAAGGCTCTCTTGAAGGCGCGGTGTTTTAGACACACGAATTCGATCGCCATTCAGCGTGGCTCCGCGCCCTTTGGCGGCAGCAAACATCTCATTGCGGTTTGGGTCAAAGACTACTCCGGCGATGCGTTCATGTTTATACTCAAGCGCCAGTGAGACGCAGAAGACTGGATAGCCATGCGCGAAGTTGGTGGTTCCGTCCAGCGGATCCACGTACCAGCGGTAGTCGCTGCCCGTTTCATTGCGGCTGCCTTCTTCACCGATGAGGTCGTGGTCAGGCCAGCGGCGGCGGATCTGCTCAACAATCAGCTTCTCTGAACTGCGGTCTGCCCTGGTGACAAGATCGGCGTCGCCTTTGTACTCGATGGCGACCTTGCCGAAGCATGACATAAGCAGGCTTCCCGCTTCGCGGGCCAGTTCCTGCATGGGAGTAAGGAAATCAACTTGCGGCATTGACACTTGCGATGATTTTCCTCACTTTCGAGCCTTCGCCCTTGAGAGCTACAACTCCAGGCTTATTTGCGGGATGAAAATGCGGAAAAGTACCCGGCTGAAATGCGTCGCCATTTCCCCGCGAAGGTTAGCGAGCGCGGCGGCCCGTATCTTCCGCAATGTACATGATCTCGTGCTTGAAGATGAACAGATTGGGAGCACCCTCACGTGTGAGCCGGATCATGCCTGAGTCATAATATTCAACCCAGCCGCGAAATGTCTCACCGGAAAGCAGCTTTACCGCCACCGGCGTCTGCTTTTCCCCCAGCGACTTCAAGTAGTTTGGTTCCATGCCGGTTTCATCCGGTGGAGGTGTTTTGGTCGGTTTCTTGCCGAAAGCTGGAGCACCCGCACGAAAAGCCATGGGCACATTGTAACGTGAAATGAGTTTGCCCGAAAGCATTCTTCTTTGCGGTCAAGTACCTTCGTGCAGCGCCGCTGAAAATTTCCAGAAACAGATTTTTTTTTCTCCTTGCGTCAGCGACTAAGGTTGTGATCAACAGGTCCAAAATTAATTCGTATAGCATCAACCATCGATCGCGAAACTCGTTTTGTGAAACTCATCTCTCTCCGCGCAAGTTGCAGGCACATGGTTCTGAATGTCATGCGGAACGCGCTACAGGAAAACAGGAGGGCGATGAGATTTCCATCGCCCCTGTTCGCCTGTCGCCGACACTCTGAATCAGCTCCATTGCTTGCACCACTATCTCCGGTGGCCGGAGGAGTGCCCGCCTCCGCCGCCATGGTTTCCACCGCCGCCACCGCTGCGTCCTGCGGAACCTCGGTTAAAGCTTCCGCCGCCACCGCCACGGCTGGCTCCTCTGCTGTACCCGCCTCCGCTCGGACGTCCCGCGGAACCGGGGTTATAGCCCCCGCCGCTGCGGCCCGCGCCCCGATCATATCCACCACCGCGGTTGTAGCCTCCAAAGCCTCCGCCGCTCCGCGTTTCCGGCGGGCGTGGCGTGACGATGGGCTTGTTCAACTCGAGCGGTGGTCTGCCCGAACGGTCATTTCCTCCGCGAGACCCTTCGTCGCGAGACCCTCCGTCGCGAGCCCCGGGACCCTGATCCGCATTCTGGCGACCACCAGAAGGGAAGCGCTCCCAGCCGCCGCCACGGTTGCCGGAAGGCTGCTGCCGCTCAGGCTGTGCCGATGGACGATCGCCGCCGGACGGAAATCTCTGGAAACCTCCGCGGTCGCCGCCGTTCTGTTCGCCACTCCGCGAGGCTGGACCGCTGTTGTGCGGGAAATTCCCCTGCTGACCAGCCCGTCCGCCTCTGTCTCCCGTGTCCGTGGAGCGTCCGCCTGCGGGCGATCCAAACTTTGTCCAGCCGCCCTGATTACCTCTATCACCCGACGGCTGTGCGCCGCTGGCGCCGCCGCGCGGAAAATGCGCAGCACCGTCAACGCTGCTGGGGACATTATGATCATTTGTTCCGGGACGCCCGTTGCGCGGCGAATCGTTGCGCTGCGCCATGGCAGGCCTCGTCGCTGCGCCTTCCGCGTTGCCCGAACCGGCGTGTTCTGAAGCGTTGCGATCATTTCCGCTCCGGCCAAAGCTGTGCCAGTCGCCACGGTTTCTGTTTCCGTTCTGTGCGCCATTGGCAACAGGACCGCTGCCCGGCCTGTTGGCGACTCCCGGCTGCGAGTGGAATTCACCATGGTTGTCGCCCTGTGCCGCGCGACCGCCAAAGCCAGCATTCCTGGCGCCGGGAATTTCCCCATTTGCCCCGTGTCTCTCCACAACCTGCTGCACACGCTGGCGCTGGTTCTGGAATCCCGGCAGCGCTGCCGGAGGCTGACGATGGGTAAAGAACCGGCCATTACTCCGCGCAACAAACGCCGGTCGCGTTGCCGCGCCCGCGTGCAGGCTCGCCCGAGTCGGCACAACGGGCAGGTTGCCGGTCATTACGCGCGAATCACGAAAGTCAGCGTCTCTCACATCCAGGCGCCGAACGCGCATGTCGCCGCGACCGAAGTGGTCCACATCCACGCCGGAAATTCCTCTGCGCACCCGCGGGTCGCGCCTCGCCATATCGATGTTCGAGATAAACCGCTCGCGCCCGCGCACTCCCAGCGGCCGGATAAAGAACCGGTCGCGATCGCGGAACCCACCATTGAAGATGTTGATATTCACAACGTCCACGCGCCCAAAGCCGCGTCCCCACCAGGGAAAGCACGGATCGAACGGTCCCACCGGGATCCAGCCAATGGAGCCAAACCCGAAGGCAAAGCTGCTGTGATGCCCGAATCCGATGAACGTCACAAACGCCGGCGCCCACAGCGGCCGATAGAACGGACGCACCGGTCCCGGCCACCATACCCACGAGCTGTTCCAGAAGAACCAGCGACCGTAGTGATACGGCGCCCAGCCCCACGGCTCATAGGAAACCCACGTCCAACCCCAGTAGGGCTCCCAGACCCAGCGTCCATCCTGATACGGCGCCCAGGCTGCATCCTGATAGGGCTGCCATACATTGCCGTAGCCGGGAATGTAAATCCAGCGGCCATGCGCATCCAGATCGCTGGCGCCGGTGTAGTAGCCGTTGGTGTGCTGCCACGCCTGCGCATCCTTGATGGCGTTGTCGCGATCTTTATTCCAGTGGTCCCAGTCATCAGCGTGCGGCGCGTCCGCCACTTTGTATTCGGCGTTATCGGCTGTGCCGCGAATGATGATGCTGTTGTCCTTTTTCACCGTGGTGCTGCCCTGCGGCGTATCGATCTCCGCCGCGCCGTCGCGGACCACCACCTCAGTCTCATTGTCCGAGTTCACCTGAATGCGATAGCGGCCCGGCTTCACCGGCCTCACCGCCACGTTAGGCGTGTCAATCTCCACGTCCGCCTCGTTGCCCTTGAACACCGAGTAGTAGGCGTAACCCTGCGAGAGCTGTATCTGAATGCGCGTGCGCGTCAGGTCGGCAATCTTTGCCTGGCTCGATGAAGATAGCCGCAGAATGTTGGCGTAATTCAGCTCAATCTCGGCGCGCGACTTGTCGCCCGTTGCCACCTGATCGCCCCGCACCAGCGGCGTGTTCAGCGTGGCTGACGTCCAATCGCCCGTATCCCCCCGCTGCATGGAAACGTCGCCATGGATCAAGCTCACCCGGGCCACATCCGGCGCAGGGCCGTTGCTGCTGTTCCCGTAGTCGCCGCCATCGCCAGCCTTGGCCAGGCCCGTTAGGCCCAGCGCCAGCAACGCGATCAGCGCCACGCGCAACGTTGTTAGCCCAAAAAGCTTTAGCTCAAAAGGCTTTATCTCAAACGGCTTTGGCCCGAGAGCCTCCAGGCCAGCAGGCGTTTCAGCCTTCTTGTTCCCCGACCACTCGTTCCTGCTACCCGAATTCCCGTTCACCCGATCACCTGCTCCTTCAACAATCACCTGCGATCCTTGCGTCACCAATTCACCTGATTCTTTTTCCATACCCGGCCTCCCGCTGACCGTCAGGCAAAGCCCATCAGAGAAGAGGGATCACCGCCTTCCCTCCCTTGCCATCTTTGGACTTCACCCTTTTTCCTGCCCTCTGCAAAAGCACGCCTTATGCCAAGCGCCAACCTATGTAAGCGACTGATAAGCAATGGCTTACATTGCTTTACAGAGGTTGAATCCGGTCATCTGGTGGTTTTCAACCACCCCAGGCGGTGGATATCAAGCAGGCCCAGGGGATTCCGCGCCACCGCCCCTCTGCTCCTCCTCATCCTCAGTGGGCTTCGTGGTTCGAAGATTATTTTCACCACGGAGACGCTGAGACGCGGAGCAAGAGCACCCATCTACCGCGGATTGCCGTGGATCCACGCGGATTGAAGATGACGATTCGTGGTCTTTGTGGCTGGAACTGCTCTTTTCGCCACAGAGGCAACCACCCCGTTGAGGCAAAACCGGCCTCATCGGGGGCCCGGGCGCGGAGACACGGAGAATTGCTCTCCTTCTGCAATCACCCGACCTTCCTTACTTCCTGCTCCTTTGTGTCCTTGGTGGTTCCGCTCTTCAGATCTCGGCGATGTCGTGCGATCACGCGCGATCTCGGCGATCACGGGGGTACTCCCCCGGCCCACCCCGGATTTAAACGACTTACGCCTCGTCACCCCGGAGTGAGCATCACATTCATTCGTCTTCTTTCGCGTCCATTCGCGGCTGACCTCCGATCCTCTGCTTCCCCCGCTCCTCTGTGTTGCAAAGGTTTTGGGTCTAGCCTTTCCTATTTGCCTCTTTTCCGATCTGCGCTCGTCTGTGTTGTTCTGTGGCAAATAGTTCTTGCTTTTCCTCCGTGCCTCCGCGCCTCCGTGGTGAGCCTTCTGTTTCATTCGCGTTAATTCGCGGCTGACCTTCTTCGCTCCCGGCATCCCGATCGCCACGCTCCACAGCATCAGCCCGGCCGTTTTCTCGCTGATCGTCCCTGCCAGCAGGCTCTTGGTCACGCGATACAGATTCACCATCACCGCCGGCTCGTCTTCCATCAACTCCATTTCCAGCTTTTCCGGACGATAGCTCATCGCTTTGGCATGCCCGTGGCACCAGCGCTCGCCCTTCACCTGCGGCGCCCGGCAGCCGCGCCCGTCAGTGTATAGGTATTCGCACCTCGGAGCCTTGCCAGCTTTCTTCAGCAACTCCATCTGCCGCTGCATGAAGGCTTCCTTCTCCGCCGCTTCCGTAGCTCGTTCCGCCTCTTCGCGCTGCCGCTTGGTTTCTTCCGCGTCCAGCAGCTTCTGTTTGGCCTCGGCATCCACCTCCAGCGACCAGTACTGCCCCGGCTGCCATCCCTGCTCGCGCACCAGGCGCTCGGCTTTTTCGTTGTCGCGCAACGCGCGCTCCGCCAGCTCCTGCCACCAGCCATTCGTGTGCGTGGCGATGTATTCCATCATTCCCCGGGGCGAGTCGTCTTTCAGTCGCGCCACGTCGCCTCTTCTCCACGGCAGGCTTTTGGCCTCATGCGGATCCGGCGCCGGCAATACCCCCGGCGGAAGCCTCGGCGGCTCCGGCACCAGCGTCACTTTCCACGGCTCATCGAGCAATGATTTGTAGGTTTGAATTCGATTTTGATTTTGACTTTCAAATTCTGGCAATTTTGGCAATTCCGGCGATTTTGGCAATTGCCTGTGTTCTTCTGTGCCATCTGTGGCAAATGGTCTTGCAGTTGTGGTTTCAAGGGAAGAAAAAGCTTGCGTAGACATGGGGCGTTCTCCTGCGGTTGGATGTTTTCTGGCTAAGAGCTAACGGCTAACAGCTAAAGGCTGGGGTCTCATAGCAGTGTGGCAATCCTGGCGATTGCTCAGTCTCTCATGATGTCCCATCTCTTCGCCCAAATCAACAGCGAATACGTACAATGCCTGGTACACCACATAGCCTTGGTTAGACACCTGAACTGTTGGACACCCGCACAAATTGGACCCTGTCTCGAAGTTGTTGTAAACGCAGGTGTCAGCCACCGTACCGCAGGTTGAGGCCGGCCAGTCCAAACTCAAGTGGCAGGCAGCGACTGCGGTCTTTATTGTTCCGTCGCTTCCGCGCACCAAACCCACAATTGCAGCCTGTGGTTGCGGCTAGAACGAAAAAGGTCTTTCACGCACTCTGACTCTTGTCATCTCGACCGACGACGAACGACCCTGAGCCTGTCGAAGGGGAGTGAGGGGGAGCGGAGAGATCCCGAGGATGCTTCCCCTACGATGCTGATGCAAGGCATTCTCTCCAGATTGCCGCGGTGTTATCCTTCTCATTTTTGGATATGCGTGACGCAGGGGCCCCCGGACCACCCGGTTTTGGTGGGCCGGGGTAAGGTGGATTCCACCATAAATACTGGGTTTACATTCTCTCCAGCCGATCCGGAACACTTTACACTGGGCTCACCGGATTCTTCGAACGCCGTATTTACCAGCACAAGTACAACGCCATGGAAGGCTTTTCGCGGAAGTATCAATGCTATCGTCTGGTTTACTACGAGAGCCATCAGGACGTGCAAGTAGCCATTGCCCGCGAGAGGCAAATCAAACGCTGGCGGCGGGAAAAGAAGATCAATTTGATTGAGAAGCTCAATCCACGCTGGCAAGACCTGGCCGAAAAATGGGGCTGTGAAATGCGGTTCCGGGGACAGAGCGTCGGGAAAATTCCCTAAATCAGTGTTTTTGCTGCAATCATTCTCGGGATCTCTCCACTCCGCCTCAGTCGCAAGCTCCTTCGTCGTCGGTCGAGATGACATGGGGTCCAAGGCGTCGTGACGACGGGCCGTAACGTGACCCTCTAAACGGCTGCCGCCTTTGACACAGCACACGACAAAGCCGAACCGGGCTTTGGCGCAGCCTCGCAAAAACCGTCAGTCGCGGCAGCGACGGCAAGTTGTAGAGCACCCCACGAAGCCAAAACCGGGCTTCGCGGGGACCCCGCAGCCCGCCTCGTCAGAGGTGGGAAAACGGGGGCAACAAAGCGAGCCCCGGCAGGGGCAGAGTCGCGGCAGCGACGGCATGTTGTAGCCCACCTCGTGAGAGGTGGGGATGCTGTGGAGTACCATAAAAGCCCCGGAGGGGCGACACATGGCACACACCTTCACCAAGAACCATTTGCACGCGGTATTCAGCACAAAGCACCGGCAGAAGTTAATAGCCGAAGATCTTCAGCCGCGCCTATGGAAGTACGTCACCGGCATATGTCAAAACATTGATCTCATCCCGGTTGCCGTTGGCGGGATGGAGATCATCTGCATCTCCTTTTCATCTTCCTCCGAGCCGCAGCCTGGCCGATGCCATGCGGGTCATCAAAACCAATTCTTCAAAATGGATGAATGAACATCAGGAGCCATTCGCATTGGCTATGGAAAGAAGCCACCGGAAGATGACCACCAGTTGTCTTTGTCCTGAAGTGTAACCACGCATTGCACTGGCATGTCTCCCGGTTTGCTGGAACAATCAAATCGTGATTGCGCGACTTGAAGTCAGTAAACTTAGAGCAAAGGGCGAGCAAGCGTTGCAAGGCAACCCCGCATGCCGGAAGCAACTCTGGTTGACCGTCGTAGAGGATAGGGCGCTTCGTGCTTGCTTCGATGCCGCTCTGGACCGATTGCACTACGCCAAATCCTGCCAAAGAGTAGGGCGCTGCATGCGGCTCGCTGTCATGTCCGGCTCCTCATGGGTCGGCGGAATCGTCCTAGGTTCTACATTTCCAAATGTTGACGCCAGAGATAGAGCACTGGGACTGAAAATATTTGTGAATGGATTCCACGAGCGCGGTCTTACGAACGCGTGGTGCGCTGACAACAAGGAGTATTGGTCGGCATTACAGTCAGTCGTAAACCATGCCCGAACCTTTGTCTTTCCCGAATTTCAAGGGCGCGGCCTAGGCAAGAAAGCTCATCGTCTCCTCTTGACCGCGGGGATGGATTTGTGGCGCCGACGTTATGGCCCAGTGTACGCGTTGGACACTCTGTGCGACAGTGGCGACTCTGGGTTATTCATCTCAAACCGATGGAAACTTGTTGGCGAGACTAAGGGCTACACGGCTGATTACAAAAGATCATTTACAGCATCGTCCCACCATTCAATAAACAACGCCGCTCTGAAAAGAGGAAAAGTTCGCTGGCAGGTCTGGGTAAGGGTGATAGACAAAAGGCTCAGGCCAACGACCGTTATTCCTTCGAGGAAAGGAAGTCCTTCAACGAAGTGATGGTGAGCGAGACAAGAGCCGCAAACACGACAAGCATAATTTTCTGAGTCTTCTCATCGGCACCGACGTACCGGTAACGATACAGCAAGCACATTGCCACCACAGACATTATAAAAAGAGCCAAATTCACCCACTTCATCAGAGGCCAGCTCTTTTCTTTAAAGACGACAGGTATCCTCAGCCCTATCAGGCGTGATGCCTTAGCTTCTACGAACGCATTGGGTTGATCCAAACGCGCCGATTCGAACGCCAGCTCAATTGGGCCCTCGGTTGAAATCTGAGGTTTCACCCACAAATAATCATCCCGGTAATTTCCAAGGAGCTGAAGCATTCTTTTTGAACTGATGATTTCTTCTTGCGGATTCCCCAACACAAATTGAAATTCGTTGGGCGGCGTGTCTTTGCCCTTCTGAATAATGCGATCATGGCTGATTTCCAGATCGTACGCCTTGTTCGCCTGCAGGGAATACCCATACACATGCGCCGAAGGGTCAATTTCCTGCGCAACCATTGCTTTGGTTTTCCCTCTTTGCCGAACCGCACTGAGCCGCAATACGAACGCATTACGGACGTGTTCCCAAGCCCCAGGGGATAATTCCTCTTCAAGAGACTGCCAAAGCTGCGGAGGAAACTCTTCGACTGTCGGCGCCCTCTCCGCCATTTCCGCCAGCGCTGTCGGCACGTCAATGAATAACTTCGTCTCCTTAAGGTCTGGAACTGCTCCGGTCAGATCGAGAACCTGAAGATGCCTCTTGCCCTGATCCAGAATGGGAGCAACATACCGTCCGAGCCTAAATCTCAGGTTCAACACATTGGTCGCACGGACATCGGTTAGGGTAACTTTTCGAAGCGGAATAAAACGTGAAATGTAAGGCTCGTCCCGAACGAAGCGAACACCAAAAAACCCCCGATTCCATGTTGGCTGCTTGAGCAACGCATCCCGCTGGGCCTTATCCGATAGCCGTTGAGCTGTCTCTACCGGGTGGAAGTAGCTTTCACGGTATGAAAAAGGTCTGTAAAAACTTAGACCTGCCGGGTACAGCAGCGGCTCAAAAGAGCTCGGCCAGCGGTCACTATCGACGTAAGTGCAAAGGAAGAACACCCCTGAGTTGTACCATTTCGCGGGCTTTTTGGCGAGAATACAGGCTCAGTTATTGGAGTTTCGTTCGTGCACACCCGCTGGGAGATGAAGATCAGCTTTGACGGCCCAGTCGGAAGAGCGGTGTGGAGGGCGACACCAGACATTGACTTTCTAGCTGATGAACAGGGAGACTACCCCCTCGGCGCTATTTAATAGATGATCCAGCTGCGCTTTTAAACGTCTTCTTGGGCCAACAGAAGGCCTCTCGTTCCATTTGCGCTAAAGATTCGATACCCAAAAGACGCCAACGCCCTTGTTCGTTAGTCTTGTTCCGTTCCTCGCTATAAATTCCCAAGTAAGCTTTGATAAGTTGCGAAATCTTCCGATCAAGATTATCGAAGCACGTAACGTCGTTGCAAAACCTGTAGTGCTTTCCCCATCCCTGCAAAATACCTCGAATTTTCCAAAGCGAATCAAGCAGCGAGTAAGCCTTAGGTAAATCACAAGTCTTCCGGTGCTCACGGAAAGCATCTTTACTTTCATGCAACGCTGACTCAATGGAACCTAAGATGCGTGTTTGGGACTTTCTCGAGGGCCGAATCAGACCATTTGCAAGCTCAATACCTAAAAACTCAAACCCCTCCTCCACTGCTGCTCGTTGCGTTTTGTCAGGAGAAGGTTCCAATCCGAGTTTTTTCAACAGAGACTTAGCCTTAAAAAACATATTTTCCGCGAGTTCCTTCGTGCGAGCGAGAATAATGAAATCGTCTATGTACCGGATGCAGCGCACATCTGCTGCCGTATTCATTTGGAGATCAAAATCATATAAATACAGATTTCCGAGCAGAGGAGAAAGGGAATTGCCTTGTGCGACGCCAATATCTTCAATTGGGAATGCTGTCGCATGTTCTCGCAGCTGGGCCATGTTTTCCAACTCGACTGCAATTGCCTTTTCGAATAGATCAAGGAAACGCGGGTTGTTCACCGATCGCGCGACAATGGCGCTAACCGTCGACTTGGGAACACGAGTGAAGAATTTGGTGATGTCAGACCGAACGGCAAATCTGGAGCCGCTACCGATAGCTTCGAGCACAGCGTGTATCGCAGCCGGAACCGCCGCAATGTGGTCACTGTCATCTTTCTTGACTCCGCCAAAGCTATGAGGGGTACGCACGAACTTTTGAATCTCAGGAACCAAGATCAAAACATCATGGATTGCACGCTGAACGATCCTGGATTCGACTTTTGCAACAACAAGGGGGCGAAAATTGGAACTGTTTTTCTTGTCCTTGGGGATTCTGACACCGCGGGCAGGAGCAAAAACAAACTTATTTTGCTGAAGCTGCCTAGATATCCTGTGGAGGTTTGTGGAAACGTTTTCTTCGAATGCAGCAACTTCGTTTCTTGTATCGAGAGATCTAGAAACTCTTGAGTTTCGCTTGATCGCCTGCCATGCAGCGTCTATTACTTGTCGCGTCCGAACTTGAAAGAAGAGATCAGATCTTCTTAGTCTCTTGGGCCCTGTTGGCTCGCCCGACCCGTCCGACATTCATCTGTCCCCAGCGAAGGTTCCGTTAGGCCCGTTCCGCTCAATCGAGACTTTCGCCTCGACGCTGCATTGTGCCCCAGACTCCCAGCTTCCGCTGTTTGCCGAGACTCCCAAAACAAGGGTCAGTGCGGTACTGAGTATAGCATAACTGGCGATGGGCCCACAGTATATTGGGTTCGAGAAACTCCGAATACCGAAAACCGCGATTCACGGCAAGTGCCTGTTTGAGACACCATGGTCGCGGTTTGATCATTGCGTGATTGCCCGGGGAGGAGTCATCGCCGGTCCTCTAGTGCTCGGCCACACACGCTTTGAGGCGATCAACACTTTTGTCCGGGCGCAAATTTTCAGGGTTGTCATTCCGAGCGAGCGGGACGGAGCGAATGCGACCGACCACGAGAGAGGAACCCCGAGAATGTTTGTTCCCAGAATAGAATAAGCAAGGAGTTTTGGCCTATCATTGTGCCCGGTCAAGAGCTTTCCTGTCCCTCAATGTCGAGAAAACACCCTGGGTCAGCATGACTCATGCCGGCATGAATGGGGTCCCTCTCTCCTCGTCACCGCGTGATACGCGGTTCCTCGTCGCTCGGGATGACAATGGATAGAGGGGTCGCTTTCTAAGAGACGATTCAGCGAGTCCGCCTCACGCTCTCACGGCGCAAAAGCGGTTCTGCGGTCAATGCGCCATCCTTGGCGGCTACAGCACCTGCGTGGCCGTTTTCAATCTTCTGCCCGCCCGCGGCCTCGACGGTTCCATGGCGTGGAGCATCATTCCCGAGTACACAGATAAAAGCTCTTGATCGACTATCAGCGTTGGTCAGTGTTTATCTGTGGCTAATGCGTTTGCGGTCGCCCGCCAATTACTGCTTGCTGCTCATATTGAGGCGAGCTTCCACGATCAACGGCTCGAACAGTTCAATCGGATTGCCTGAGGGATCTTCCACCAGAATTTGTTTCACGCCCACGCCGGTCACAATCTCATTGCGAAAACGGACTCCTGCTTTGCGAAGTTTTTCCACCATGGCAGTGAGGTCCTCGACCTCAATGCCAAACCTGTTCCAGCCGCCGGGCCGCTGTTGAGCACCGTCAGGCATCGGTTGTCCTCCGCCGGCCGCCGGGTTGGGCGCGCTCAGGATCAGTCGCAGGTCGCCCCGAACCAGCATGGCAAATGCCGGAGCGGGATGCATCACCTCTTTGAATCCAAGCTGACCGCAGTAGAATGCGATGGCAGCATCGACATCATTCACGATATAGCGGACTTGTACGGTAGCCATATGACCCTTCTCGCGTTCCAATTTCTAAAAATCTGAAAACCCATTGTATCGGCGGAGCAGATTCCTCGGCTTCGCCTCGGAAGGACACTTTCACTCCTTCACGCCGGCAAGGTTACGCCCAGAAGAATGCCGGGAGAAGGCCGGGGCTTCCACCCGTATCTCCTCTCGCGTCCAGAGACTTACTTCGTGGGTTACTGAAAAACAATCCAGCTATTTACACGTAACCCACTCCCGATCCAGACCACCTGCTGGATTCAGTGCAGCATCGATGCTGAATGTTCCCCACTCAGGAGCGTTTATGCTGCGTAAAATATTTCTGCTCGCCCTCACCGTTTCTCTTCAGCTCTCACTGCTGCACGCTCAGCAGGCGCGGAAAAGCCCGGCCGCCGCGTTCACCCGGCTACCGATTTCATTTGTACAAAATCAGGGGCAGGTCGATTCCCAGGTCGGATATCTTGCCCAGACCGGCAATGGCGCCATTTACTTCACTCCGGCGGAAACTGTGCTGGCTCTCAATTCACGTACCGCAAAAAACAAGCCGCAAATGTCTGTTCTCCGCATAAAGTGGATTGCAGCCAATCCGAATCCGCAAATGCTGGCCGAAAAGCCATTGCCCGGCAAAATGAATTACCTGATCGGACGAGATCCCTCCCGCTGGCACACCAATCTGCCAACGTACGCGCGGGTTCGCTATCGCGGGCTTTACCCCGGCGTGGACGCCGTCTTCTATGGCACGCAAGGACAGCTTGAGTACGATCTGGTTCTCTCGCCCGGCATAAGCCTGGAAAAGATTTCTTTCGCTCTGGATGGAACCAAATCAATGAAACTCACAGATAATGGCGATCTCGCGCTGCAGTTGGCGAATGGCGAAGTGAGCCAGCTCAAGCCGGTGGTTTATCAGCAGGTGAACGGCGCGCGCCGGTTGCTCGCTGCTCACTACGTTATTCATGGTGACAAGACCGTGGGATTTGAGGTCCCCGGCTATGATCGCAAACTGCCGCTGGTGGTCGATCCCAAGCTGGCGTATTCCACCTTCGCCAGCGCCGGCAACGCATTTCACCTGGTCAACGCAGTTGCCGTGGGCCAGTCTGGAAACGCCTATGTCACCGGTGACACATCGCTGGCTTTCCCCAACAAACATCCCCAGTTCGGGAGCCAGGTTGGTGAGAACACTTATGTCACAAAATTCTCGCCCAGCGGCGGGAGCGTGATTTTCTCCACCGTATTCGGCGGCAACTCGGATGAGGAGGGCAATGCCATAGCGGTTGACCGCTTCGGCAACACTTACATTGCTGGAGAAACGGATTCCACGGATTTCCCCACCACTCCAGGGTCGTTCGAGCCGCCGGCAAATTCGCTCGATGCCAACAACGGTTTCATCAGCAAGCTGAACCCTGCCGGTACGGCATTCGTTTATTCGGTTCTGCTCGGCGGCAATGATGAGGATGACATCAGGGCGATGGCTCTCGATACGCAGCACCGCGTCTACGTGACCGGCTTTACCTGCTCGACGAACTTCTTTCTAAAAAATGCAATCGACGGGGTGAGCGCCCAGAATTGCGCAGACGGCGGCGGAGACGCTTTTGTGACTCGCTTGAATGCCGCTGGAACAGATGTGGACTATTCAACCTATCTGGACGGAACTTTTGCAAGTATAGGAAACGGAATCGCGGTTGACTCCACCTTCCACGCTTATGTAACCGGGGCTACTGAATCGCCTGATTTTCCTGTGACTCCCGGCGCCTTTCAAACAACGCTGAAGGCGAAGGTGATTCCAAACTTTCCCGATGACATCCGCCAAAACAACGCCTTTGTAACCAAATTTGCTGCTAACGGCCAGTCGCTGGTCTATTCCACGTTCCTGGGCGGCACGGCCAATGACGTGGGAGCAGCCATTGCCGTGGGGCCTGCGGGGCGAGCTGTGGTTGCCGGCAACGCCACCTCGACGGATTTTCCGGTCACGGCGGGGGCGTTCCAGAAAAAATTGCACGGCTCCACAGACGTATTTGTTACCAAGTTCCAAATCAACGGCGGCAGCCTGGTCTATTCCAGCTTCCTCGGCGGCAGCAGCGATGAGGGTGCAAGCTCAGTTGCGGTGGACAGCGACGGTCGCGCCTATGTGGCCGGTTCTACTACTTCGGCAGACTTTCCTGTTCATAGCGCGATCCAGGCGCATCTTGGCGGCGGGCAGGACGCGTTTGTAGCCAAAGTTTCTGTCAGTGGAAACGCGCTTTTGTTTTCTACTTATCTGGGAGGCGGGGCGGCGGACGTTGCCAACTCCATACGGCTTGACAGTGCAGGCGACGCTTTTGTTGGCGGCACAAGCACTTCGAGCAACTTCCCCACAACACCCGGAGCGTTCTCCCGGACCAGGCACGAGTCAGAGGATGGCTGGGTGGCGAAGATCACATTCTAACGGGTCTTCATTTTTAGTGGGCCCTTGCTCTTGCCGGAGGCAGGGGCCTGCACTTTCTCCAGCTTCAGCGGATACTCCGCATTCCTGTAAAATCCCATCGATGCGGCAGAACCGGGCGCGCTGACGCGAAAACGTGGTCCAGGCGTCATTCACGCATCATTCAGGCATCATTCGAGAACAGCTATGCACACCAGGCAATTAGGCAACTCTGATTTGCAGATCACGCCCGTTGGCGTGGGCGCGTGGGCCATGGGCGGAGGCGACTGGGCGTTTGCCTGGGGTCCGCAGGAAGACCGGCAGTCGATTGCGGCGATTCACGCTGCGCTCGACGCAGGCATCAACTGGATTGATACGGCCGCGATTTACGGGCTCGGCCATTCAGAAGAAGTTGTGGGCAAAGCCATTGCCGGACGCGCGAAGCGCCCGTACATTTTCACCAAGTGCGGACTGGTGTGGAATGAGCAGCGCCAGATCTCGCGCAGCCTGAAAGCCGCATCCGTGCGGCGAGAGGTTGAGGCCAGCCTGCGCCGGCTCAAGATTGACGTGATCGATCTCTACCAGCTCCACTGGCCTGATCCCGAGCCCGAAATTGAAGAAGGCTGGCAAACAGTGGCTCAGCTCCGCAAGGAAGGGAAGGTTCGCCACATCGGCGTCTCAAACTTCAATGTTGCGCAAATGAAGCGCGCGCAGAGCATTGCGCCCATCACCTCACTGCAGCCGCCGTACAACATTGTCACCAGCGACATAGAAAAAGAGGTTTTGCCATTCTGCCGCGAACACCACATCGGCGTGATTGTTTATTCACCCATGAAGTCAGGATTGCTGAGCGGCAAGATGACGCGCGAGCGCATCGCCAAACTTCCGCCTGACGACTTTCGTCCAAGGACCGTAAGTTTCAAGGAGCCGCTGCTCACGCGCAACCTCGGCTTGGTGGAAGTATTGCGCCGCATCGGTGATCGCCACCACCACACTCCGGGCGAGGTGGCCATTGCCTGGACGTTGCGCGATCCGGTGATTACGGGAGCCATCGTGGGGATGCGGTCGGCTGAACAGGCGAACGAGATTGTTCGTGTTGCCGAATTCCGGCTGAGCACGGATGAGGTTGCCGAAATCGAAGCTTATCTCAATGCCCACCCTGCGGCTGCTTAGAGCTCGCAGCCGCATTGCACCTCATCCGTCATCTATTCCTGCCGCGTGAACGTGTGAATCCCGCACTCCAGCTTCTTGCCCGACCAGCGTCCCGAGCGGGGATCACCGGGAATTGTGGGAAGGCTGGTGCATGGTTCGCAGCCGATGCTGGGATATCCGAGATCGTAAAGCGGCAGCTTTTCAATCCGGTGCTCTTGCATGTAACTCAGCACATCATCCCATTTCCAGTCGGCGAGCGGATTTACTTTCAGAATTTCTTTGCCGCTGGGCAGGCGGTGCTGTTCAATCTTCTTCAGGTTTGCGCGTGTGGGCGACTGTTCCCGGCGCAGGCCGGTGAACCAGATCTCAAAATTCTGTAGCTCATTCATGAGCGGTTCCACCTTTCTTATGTGGCAGCAGCGCGTTGGATCAGCCAGGTACAGCAAGCCCAGATCCTTCTCCTGCTCTGCAACACTGGTTGCCGGGTGAAGATTAATGAGATTCAGTTCCCATGTGGCAGCCATGCGGTCGCGATAAGCATAGGTTTCCGCGAAGTGATATCCGGTGTCGAGAAACAACACGGGAATCCGGGGTATCCGCCGCCGCAAGAGATCAACGACGATCATGCCCTCCGCCTGGAAGCTGCAGGTGATGCAGCTCCGCCCCGCGTCGTGCTGGAGCACATTATCGATGAGCGATTCTGGCGGCTGCTGTTGCGCAATATCAATCCACTCGGCGTTCATTCCGCCCTCCCTGAAGCGCGCTGCAGATGTTGCAGGAGTGCGGTAACCGCTTCCGATGGACTCGCTGGCCGATGCTTTCTGCTTCGAGTTCTTTGCGATGGAGAAGCTGGGAGATGAAGAAGCTGGCTTTGTTCCATGATGAATTCGTCCTCAAAAAATAAAATCCACCGGTGTTCTTGAAGGACCGGTGGTGATCTGGATTAATGGAGTGCTGTCTGGTTCAGCTCATATCGATCTCTCCCGGTCTGGTCATGATGCTGCTGCACGGATAACAACAGGCGTGGAAGAGCACAAGATTGCGCTCGCCGGCAGAAGGCCGAAAGCTTCTCGTGATTTGATTGTTCGCTATCATCTTCGTCGCGGACGGCCGCTGACCGTGCGCTGCTACCCAAAATAAAAACCCGCCATCGGGGTCTCCGAAGGCGGGCTTAGCAAAATCTTGTATCGAATCTTAGCTGTGATTATGCCCAGTGCTCCAGAGACCTCTGCGTGCGGGTGAACAACACGACTTGGAGTAGCTCTGCAGCATGAGGATTAGGATGCTAAACCGTACAGTTGCGTTCGTCAAGTCGAGATCCCTAAGTTCAATTCTTCAGTGCGTTGCGCGCGCGCTTGGATTGAGCTCGTAAGTGCCTGAGATTTACCACTAACAGTACATGGCTTTCTGTATGTTGCTTCCCAAGTCAAGCTGAAGCAAGATGAGAACTCCTCCACCATAAATCCCCCGACAAAGGAGATCTGACCATGTTCTCTGGTCTTCGTAAGAGCTATGTCCTCGCGCTGTTTGCGTTGATTTCTATCGCCGGCATTCTTGGCGAAGCGCAGGACAGCATGCCCGCGTCAGTTGCCGCAGCTTCATGGAAGGTGAATCTGAAAGGCGAGATTCGCTGGCAGCAGGTCACCGCCGCAGGCGCTCTGCTGGTCTGCACTGATAATGCGCTCAGCAGCGTGGATATAGAAGAGGGCCAAGTGGCATGGCAGAAACCTGAATTGGGTGGGATCGCGGCTGATGACATAAAGCCCGTGGAAGGGTCGCTGTTAATGGAGGCGGACCGTCCCGGGCTGCTGCTGATTTTCGATCCGGTTACAGGCGCGGTTATTTTCGATTCCCGGCAACTGGGACTCACCAGAATTGTTACTCGCCGCGTACTGCCGGAGAGCGGCACGTTCCTGGTTCATGGCCAGCGGGAGGATAATCAGCCTCCGCTCGTCGCGCTTTATGACCTCTCGACCGGAAAGCAACTGTGGGTGAATGACTCCCTCTTCGCGCAGACGGAGACAAAGCACAGGGGATTTGGCGCGCTGATGCAGGGCCTTGTACACGCGGTTTCAGGAGGCGCGGAGCTGCCCGTGCTGCAGGCGGGCTCCGACACAATTGTGGTGTACACACTCATGGGGCTGCGGGCGCTCGACGCACGCACCGGCGCTGTGAAGTGGTCGGCAGAGCTGCCCAGAGGGCGCTTCAGCGCGCTGCCCCATTCTGTCAAGCTCTACCCGTCCATCGACAGGCCCGACCGCATGTATGTCAGCTTTGATGACAGCCTGATGGCCTACCGCTTAGCGGATGGGAAGGCGCTCTGGGCCAAGCCCGCGAAGGTGGATGGCTGGATTCGCGACATTGTCCAGCATCCCGCCGGCATCGTCATGCTCCCTGAAGCTCCGCCGGAAAATGAGGCAACCGGAAGCCGCCGCGTGATCAACGGCGTGACGCAGACTGGAATCAATGTGGCGCGGTATGACGATGGCACAACGATCGCGTCGAAACCAATCCGAATGCATGGCGATGTTGTGGACGCAATGATTTCCGGCGATAGCGTGGTGCTCGCGATCGATGCGCAGTCGCGTACCTTTGTGAATGTGCTTGATGTGGCGACGGCTTCTCTGCGCCTGAAAAAAGACGCCAAAATCAAAGGACAGCTCACCTACGCTGAACTCATACCCGCGGGACTGCTCTATGTATCGCGCCCTGATGCCAGCGTGAACGCTGAAGTCAATATCGTCGACCTGAATAGCGGAGAGCAGAAATTCAAAGACGCCATCGAGAGCGGAAAGCCGTGGAGCGGGAATGCGAACGACTACAACGCGTCCCGTTATTACCTGCAATATGCGGAAGAAGGAAAGTTCCTTTATGTCTTTGCCAATCGCGATCACCAACTCTATGCCGTCGATCGCGATGCCGGAACCTTCCATCCGCTGGGCGAGCAGATTAAATTGAAGGGCGGCGAAGACCCAACAGAGATGGAAATTCGGCCGGAAGGAATCGTGCTCACCTCTCCGCAGAACCTCGTCATCGTCGGACGAGACGGCCAAATCAAAAAACAGGTTTACTATCCTGCTCCGCAGCTTCCGGGATTGCTGCGCGCGCTTTACGCGGTGAATGCCGTACGCGCAGGGCTTTACAGCGCTGCTGCTTCCGCTTATGGCGACGCCTTTGCGCAGGTTTCGCGCCAGTCCACTGATCCTACAACGCAAGCTGTTGCCGGTCATCTCGCGAGAGCCTACAAGCGAGGAGGCCGAGAGCTTGAGGGTTATTCCCGCCGGTCCGCGGCCATGGCGATGAAACGCTTTAAAGCCTCGCTTGTTCTCCCCGGCTTCGTCTTTATGCTGACCCACGCGCCTGGCGGACATGGGAACGTATTGCTCCAGATTGGCAAGGATAGCGCGCAGCCGCAAGCCAGCGTGGACCTGGGCAGGGAGTTGGAGCCGAGATACGCGGTTGACGATATCAGCGATATGCTGTTTCTTGAAACCGCGCCGGGAACGCTTGCCGGTTATCGGCTGGGCAACCAGGCGGAAAAAGAAAGCGCCAAAACTGTTGAGGGTGGTTCTGCGGAGTAATACGGCCGAATATTTGCTCTTGCGGGCTCTCGTGGCTTCTTCTGCAGACTTGATTTGAGCGACTATTGTACTCAGCAAGATCGTTTCACATGTCGCCCCGGCAGGCCATCCCAATGCAGAAATAGGTGCAGCCGGGCATGCTGCGGTAGTGCGCCGGACACGCCGCTGCCTGATTAGCCCAGGATTTACAGGAAATGAATTTACCGGCGGTCCACGATGCGCAGCTTGCGCGCGAACTGGTGTTTGCCCATAGCCTGAATCCTATTGCATATCAAATCCTGAATCCCGGCATTCGGCACTGGTTCAGCCGCAGAGGGGACGCGGTCATCGGCTATATCACTTCCAACCGTGTCCGCGTCGTAGCCGGAGCCCCGGTTTGCAGTCCGCGGAGGGTGCATGCCGTGGTGGAGGAATTTGAGTATGATGCCGCCCATGCGAAGGAAGGCATCTGCTACTTTCATGTTGGCCCCCGTTTTGCCGCCGTAGTCAGGAATTCGAGAAAGCACTCGATTGCCGCGATTGGCGCGCTGCCATACTGGAGCCCGGCCGGATGGAGCGCAATTTTGAAGTCGGACGCCTCTCTCCGCTACCAGATTTCCCGTGCGCGCCATAAAGGAGTGGAATCGCAGGAAACGCGCGCGACCGTCGCCGCAGAATCCCAGGAACTGCGTGACATCCGGCAACACTGGCTTAGCCGCAAACATCTGCCGCCACTGCACTTCCTGATTGAGCCGGAGATTTTTGGACGATTGATTGACCGCCGGTTATTTGTCGCGACCCGAAACCGGCAGATCATCGCCTACCTGCTTTGCTCCCCAATGCCGAACCGCCAGGGCTGGCTTTTTGAACAGTGGGCGCATGCGGCACAGGCGCCGCTCGGGACCAGCGAATTGCTTGTGCATACAGCCATGTCGACCTTCGCGCAGGAAAAGTTTCGTGAAGTCACCATGGGCCTGGTGCCTCTTTCGGCGGCGGCTCTCCCGCCCGGGGAGCCGGGACCGCTCTGGTTGCGAGCTCTTTTCCGTTTCATGAAAGCCACTGCCAATCCGCTCTACAACTTCAAAGGATTGGAGCATTACAAGTACAAGTTCCGCCCTCACTATTCCGAGCCCGCGTATGCAGTGGTGAATGACAGCCGGTTTCGGCCGGTGAATGTCCTCGCCATCGCTCATGCCTTCGCCGGAAGTCCTTTGCAACTGTTCGCGTGGCGAACCTTCAAGCAGAATCTCAGGCGTTTAATCCTGAATTAGTCAAATCGCCCCGATCTCTGGACCGGAGCGACTCATTTCCGAAAGGCATCTTCTCCGCATATCCAAAGGGCTTAGCCCAGTCGGGAGCTGACCGTAATTGTAAAAAATCCGTGGTCATCAACTTGCAGAGATGAACAGTGAAGTCATCTCCTGCCTTACATTCTTTGGCTTAAGACATGCAGCCGGGCGATGACACAAGTATTACAAACAGCGGCGCGCTTAGCTGATAACTTGAGAATTAATAGACAGCGATACCCCTCAGGAGAAATTGATTCGTGAGCATCGGGAATGACAGGACGTTTAAAGAACCAATCAGTTGGATGACTACTTTCTTCATGGTGGCCTTCCACATAGGAGCGATTGTTGCGCTCTTTATGTTCAGTTGGTCTGCGCTGGCTATATCGCTGGTGTTGCTGTACGTCGCGGGCGGCTTTGGAATCGGCATGGGCTATCACCGCTTGCTTACGCATCGCGGTTACAAAACCCATAAATGGATGGAGTACCTGATGACCATCTGTGCGACGCTGGCCCTTGAGGGCGGACCGTTTTTCTGGGTTGCCACCCACCGTGTCCATCACCAGAACACTGACGTTGAAGGTGATCCGCATTCGCCGCGCGATGGCGGGTTCTGGGCGCACGCCGGCTGGATCATCACGGGACGCGCATTGCATAATCATGCTGACGCTCTGCTGCCCTATATTCCCGATCTTCGCAAAGACAAGTTCATGACATTTATCAGCAAGTGGCACTGGCTTCCGCTCACCATTGTCGGATTCATCCTGCTGGCCATCGGCGGCTGGAAATTTGTGATGTGGGGCGTGTTTTTACGCACCGTCGTAGGCCTTCACTGCACCTGGCTGGTGAACTCCGCTACTCACATGTGGGGCCGCCAGAGATTCCTTACCGGCGATACCTCCAAGAACAGCTTCTGGGTGGCTGTGCTGACGTTTGGAGAAGGCTGGCACAACAATCACCATGCCCACCCGCAATCGGCCCGGCATGGGCTGGCTTGGTATGAAGTTGATGTGAACTGGTACGTCATCGCTGTGCTGCGCAAGCTGGGATTGATTTGGGACGTCAAAATCCCCCGGCTCGAGGCACTCGAAAAGAAGAGAATCGTGCATGCGGATGTTCGCGTGGCCACATCCTCTGCAGGCGGAGACGATTAAAAAGAGTCCGCTGCTGGAACTGGTAATCCGTATTTCATTTTCGCAGAAACGCGGAACTGAAGCGCCAGGGCCAAGTACCAATTGTTAACTTGCTTCTTGTTCCTCGCATTTCCCGAATTTCGTGTAAGGCCGGTCCTGGCCTAAAATCTTGCTAGTATGCGGATCACCAGCCGGGCCAAGGCGGTCGCATTTTTCATCACGCTGGGCGCTTGCCTGGTGGGGCTGGCTATTTTCCTCAACATCACCTGGATTGTCCTGAACTGGCGGGAGGTGGTGCCGCTGGTATTGGGGATCGTTTTCTTCTTCGTTATTATTGCCGGCATGGTGTTGAACACCATTTTTCTGGTGCGCGAAATTCGCCGCAACGAGCAGCAGGACAGCTTTCTCAACGCCGTCACCCATGAACTGAAGACGCCTATCACCTCTATCCGCCTTTACCTGCAGACACTGGAGCGGCGGCAGGTGGATGAGGCGCGCCGCCATGATTTCTACCGTCTCATGCTGGAAGACACAGACCGCCTGCTGGGAACTGTAGAGCAGGTGCTCAAGGCGAGTGAGGTGCGCCAGCGCAGCCTGAAAAAGAATTGGCTGGACATTAATTTTGCCGCGGTCGTACAGGAGAGCGTCAATCTCGCCTCCTTGCGCCACGGGCTCAGGCCCGATGAACTCCATTTTGGCTCCGATCCTCCGGGGCAGATCACGCTGATGGGCAGCCAGGAAGAACTACGCACGGCCGTCGCGAACCTGCTGGAAAATGCTGTCAAATACACGGGCGAAAATCGTGAAATTGTTGTGGATCTGGTGACGCCGGACATGGACACGGTGCTGCTCAGGGTCCGTGATAATGGAGTGGGTATTCCCACACCTGAGCTGAAGCGGATTTTCAAACGTTTTTATCGCGTTGTCGGCCGGAGCACGGACAGGGTTAAGGGCACAGGCCTTGGCCTGTTCATTGTTCGATCCATCGCCCGCAGGCACGGAGGAGACGTGTGGGCGGAAAGTCCAGGTCCGGGGCTGGGGAGCACGTTCATTCTTCGTCTCCCCAGGGTTTACAAAATATGAGCAGCATTCTTGTGGTGGAAGATGAAAAGCATATTGCCCAGGGGCTGCGTTTCAACCTGGAGGCGGAAGGCTACGAGATTACTCTGGCCGAGACAGGCGAAGATGCGCTCCGCATTCTGATGCAGGATGAAGCGCCCTTTGAGTTGCTGCTGCTGGATGTAATGCTGCCTGGGACGGACGGTTTTGCGGTGGCCCAGAAGCTCAGGCAGGAACGTAATTACATTCCGCTGCTCATGCTGACTGCGCGCGGCCGGCCTGAAGACGTGCTGAAGGGCTTCGAATCAGGCGCGGATGATTACCTGCCCAAGCCATTCAATCTGGAGATACTGCTTGCCCGGATCAGCAGTCTCCTGCGGCGGAAGAAGTGGCAACAGCTTGCGGCCGAAGCCGGACCATTGCAACCGGAAGATCAGTTTCGTTTTGACGGCAAGCTGGTGGATTTTCAGCGGCTGCAACTCAAGAGTGGCGACAAGGTCTATCAGCTTACTTTGATGGAGTTGGAACTGCTGCGTTATCTCATCCGCAACGCCGGGCGCCCGGTGAGCCGCAAGGAGATACTGGAACAGGTATGGAACCTGCACGAAGATACGGATACCCGCGCCATGGATAATTTCATCGTTCGCTTGCGCCGGTACATTGAGGAGGATCCAACCAGGCCGAAGCACCTGCTCACCGTGCGCGGACTGGGATATCAGTTTGTAGCAGAAACGGGGTAGAGGACCTTAATAGCCAGGTGCTATTGGCTGCTCTTCTGCGCTGAATGCCGCCTTTCCCGGTCTCTGCGATTTCGCCGAACCCCTCCTGCTTACCCTGTGCCATTTCGAACGATTCCGGACATTCTGTGGAATCCTTTTTGAGTTGGGTTTGGCTAGTTTGGCTAAATGCTAATAACGCGTGCCCCAGATGAAGTGGCTGCCGAAGCATTTACGCAATTGCAGGATTTTGGGCGGCTCAGGACGGAGATGTAGAATAACGGGTTTGGTTCTCTCGTGAAATCAACACAATAACAGGACATGATGAAGCATAAAGCGAAAGTTCTTCTCAGCGCAGCATGCGCTCTCGTTGTGGTTGCGGGAATTGCGTTTACGTGGGCAGCAGACCGTCCCTCGAAAACGCAAACGCATGGCATTGTGATTGCCAACATGGATCGCTCCATTGTCCCGGGCAACAACTTCTACGAGTACGCCAATGGCAACTGGATCAAGCATGCGGTGATTCCGCCGGATCGTTCCCGAATTGGGGTGTTCAGCAAGATCGCGGACCTGACCAACAAGCGTACTGCCGACCTGATTGCACAGGCCGCCAAGTCGAACGCGCCTGCGGGTTCCAGCACGCGGCAGATAGCGGACCTGTACAAGTCATATATGAATGAGGCAGCAATCGAGTCCAGGGGCCTGACGCCGCTGAAGCCGCATCTGGATTCGATCAGCGCGATCAAGAACAAGCAGGAACTCGCGCGTGCGCTTGGCGAAGGCCTTCGCGCCGATGTTGATCCGCTCAACAACACGAACTTCCATACGCCCAATCTGTTTGGATTCTGGACTGCCCCGGGTTTCCAGGATTCCGATCACTATGCTGCCTATCTGTTGCAGGGCGGGTTGGAACTTCCTGACCGCGAATATTACCTGTCCGACACTCCGCACATGCGTGACCTGCGCGCGAAATATCAGAGTCACGTCGCGGCCATGCTCAAACTGGCCGGCTTCACTGATTCGGACGCTCGCGCGGCGCGCATCGTGGAACTTGAGCACTCGATTGCTGAGAAGCATCAGAGCCTGGCCGACAACGAAGACATCCATAAGGCTAACAACACCTGGAAGCAGTCAGATTTTGCCGCCAAAGCGCCTGGCCTGGACTGGAACGAGTATTTTCAGGGTGCAGGTTTGAAGAAGCAGCAGGAGTTCACGGTATGGCAGCCGTCCGCGTTTACCGCCGAATCAGCTCTTGTGGCCTCTGTACCGCTCGAGACCTGGAAGGACTGGATGGCGTATCACCTGATCGAACATTACGCCGATGACCTTCCCAAAGCATTTGAGCAAGAGCACTTCAATTTTTTCGGCAAGTTATTGTCTGGAACCTCTCAGCAACGTCCGCGTTGGCAGAGAGGAGTGTTCCTGGTGGATGGCATCCTGGGCGATGCTGTGGGGAAAATCTACGCCAAGCAGTACTTCTCGCCCCAGGCCAAGGCGCAGGTACAGGCCCTGGTTGCCAACCTGATCGCATCCTTCCGCAAACGCATCGATGCACTCGCATGGATGGCTCCGGCCACCAAGAGTGAAGCCAAGGCCAAGCTTGCTGCGCTGTACGTTGGTATTGGCTATCCCGAACACTGGCATGACTACTCAGGTATTGAGGTCAAGCCTGACGACCTGTTTGGCAACGTGTGGCGTGCCGGCCTCTTTGAATATCATCGCCAGAGAACCCGGCTTGGGACCGTGGTGGATCGCCAGGAGTGGTCCATGTCACCGCAGACGGTCAACGCCGTCAATCTCCCCCTGCAGAACGCGTTGAATTTTCCTGCCGCAATCCTGCAGCCGCCCTTCTTTGATCCCAAAGCTCCAGCGGCCGACAATTATGGCGCTATCGGCGCCGTGATTGGTCACGAAATCAGCCACACTTTCGATAGTGAAGGAGCTGCCTTTGACGCCAAAGGGCGTGTGCGCAACTGGTGGACCCCCGCAGATCTCGCGCATTTCAACGCTGCAACGGCCAGCCTCGCCGCTCAGTATGACAGCTACAAGCCGTTCCCGGATCTCTCGGTCAATGGCCGGCAGACACTGGGCGAAGACATAGCTGATCTGGCGGGCATCCACGCGGCCTATGACGGATATCATGCGTCGCTCGGCGGAAAACCCGCGCCGGTGTTGGACGGTTTTTCCGGCGACCAGCAGTTCTTCATTGCATTCGCCCAGAACTGGGGAGGGAAGACTCGCGAGGCGGCGCTTCGCCAGCAACTCATGACCGATCCTCATGCGCCGGGTCAATACCGTGCTGAAACGGTTCGCAATGTCGATCCGTGGTATAAGGCGTTCAACGTGAAGCCCGGAGAGACGCTCTATCTGGCTCCGGCGGATCGAGTTCGTATCTGGTAGCGTTCCAATCTGGCGGGAGAGAGTTGAGTCTGCCCGGGTCGTGAAGACCTCTGCCCATCAGCGTAGAAGAGGTTTTTGGTGCGGCGCAGACTCCGCTCTCGTCTCCTGAAAATAAGCCGGGCAGCGGTGCATCTCTTCCATGATCTCGAGAACCCTTCTAAGCGGGCTGGCTGCAATGAACAAACCACATCCGTTGCAGTAGGACTCGACCAGCTTCGGAACATGGGAGTTGGCTTTTCTGCTCGAACGTGGCTCGAAAGATGCCATATACACGATTGGATGCGTGAAGAGCTCTCATGCTTCAAATAGCTAAGGTCAAATCCGCAATTTTTTGTATTGGAGCCGGGTGATTTCTTTTCTGGCCGCAATCGAGTAGAACGCCGGCCGTAGGGGCGGGGAAAATGCCAGTCCGGCGTTCGATTTTGCCTGCGTGGTTACAAAAGATCGCGAGTGAGCACAAGAAGCGTCTTCGAAATCGCCAACATTCTACGCGGGCCGGAGCGGGAAAGTCAGAAGCGTGGTGCGCTCCGGCGATCAGGAGTTTTTTGCCTTTGTCTTCAGGCCCGCCATTTCTTCCAACAGGGTGATGGTGACGGCATAATCCAGGTCCTCAAAGCCCGGCCGCGTGGCTGCTTCTTCGTAAATGGCCTTATCGATTTCTACCAGTCCCGGTAGCTTAACGTCGTTCTCCCTGGCTGCATCAAGCATCAGGTGAATATCCTTATGCATGAGCTTGAGCGGGAAGTTGGGCGAATAGTCCTGGTTGAGTATGAACTCTTTCTTATACTCAGCCACCCCGGAGCGGATCATCGATGACTCGATCAGTTCGAACATCTTTTCCGCGGGAACTCCCAGCTTGCGGGCGAGAGTCAGGCTTTCACAAAGCGCCTCATACATGAAAACGATATTCATGTTCTGGGCCAGCTTGGCCGAGAGACCCTTGCCGTTGTCACCCATGTGGATGACTTTCTTCCCCATGGCGCGCAGAAGGGGTTCCACACGCTCAATGTTGTGCGCAGCGCCGCCGATCATAAAGGTGAGACTGCCGGCTTCGGCTGCCACTTTGGATCCGGTGACCGGCGCATCCAGAAACTCGCACCCGTGCTCCTGCAAGCTTTCCATGATGTGAATGCTGGCTGAAGGAGAAATGGTGCTGGAATCCACAACAACAGTCCCGCTCTCCAGTCCGTGGACTGCGCCCTGCGGCCCAAAAAGGACCGCCTGCACTGCTTTTGTATCAGAGACGCAGAGCCACACGGCTTCCTTGCCCTTCACAGCATCAGCAGGCGTGGCCGCAGTGGTTGCGCCATTCATACTTTTCGGGGTACGGTTCCAGACACTTACTTGGTGACCGGCTTTGACAAGGTTGGCGGCCATTGGCCCGCCCATGATTCCCAATCCAAGAAAGGCTACGCGCATAGATTGGAATTAAAAATTCTATTTGCTACCGCGTCAAGCCCGCCGCCTGACCTGCGGTTTTTCCGCAGGAAGACGCGGATCACCAAAACGGGAGCGGAGAAGGTTGAGCAGTTCGTGAGGCTCGTGGCTGGAGATGTTGTGGTCCGCCAGTTCGAAATGTTGTGACGTGGTTGGGGATAGCGCGATTGTCATCATCCCAGGGACCCGCTTTTTCACCTCTGCAATGACGCTGTCGCACTCCATCTTTTTGCAAATGGAGGCGTGCAGAACCACCACGTTCACCTTGGGAAAGGTCGAAAGCGTCTCGAGCGCCTCCTCGACTGAGTATGCAGTGATAACGTTGAACTTACCGGTTTCCAGCACCAGTTTGCGCCCCGAGAGTCCCTCAGGGGGCTCGATCTCCGCCATGAGAATGATTGGCCGGACCATTCTCGCTTAGATGAGCTGCTTTTCCTTTCGTTTGCTGGCCCGGCAGGCAGACTTATCTCAAAATGCGATTCCGTACTTTAAATGCGATTCCGTACTTTCATGTTCTCTGCTATGCTTAGCGAAAAGTATCTGACCGTTGAGCATGCGCCCAGGGCCTGAACAGAGACGCCAAATTGCAGGCGGCCAGCAGGAGGAAACTCTTGGGATAACTCAGAACATCCTATTTTCGTTCAGAATTTTCCCGCCCGTACCCCAGGAGCACCTGCTTTTCAGCGGGGCATGCACGGGATTCTACAGATGTAGGACAGTCCAAAGGACCTGGAAATGAAACGCGCAGTTTCCCCCGCTGCCTGGCTTCTCCCGGTGATGCTCACCATCTTGGGGTTCAACATGCTCATGAACCCTGTCCGTTGCTGGAGCCAGAGTGACGATGACACTAACGTTCACATTGTGCCGCGACCAGCGGCGCCCGGACCGACCCCAAATGAGCCAGCAACCGATACAACGACAACGGGAAAGCCATTTCGGGCAGAAACGAACCTTGTCCTTGTTCCCACCACAGTAACCGATTCCATGGACCGGCTTGTAACAGGTCTGGATAAGCAGAATTTTAGCGTTTACCAGGACCACCAGGAGCAGCCGTTACAGGCAATCTGGAGTCAGGATACACCGATTTCCGTTGGCATCATTTTTGATGTGAGCGGGAGCATGGAAGACAAGATGCTCAAGGCCAGGGAAGCCATCCATACCTTCCTTAACACAGCAAATCCCGAGGACGAATTCTTTCTGATCACGTTTTCAGACCGGCCCCGGCTGGCTTCGCGTTTCAGCAAACAAGTGCAACCACTGGAAGGGCAACTCATGTTTGCACAGCCGCACGGTCTGACGTCCTTGCTTGATGCGGTTTATCTCGGCCTCTCCACCATGAAAGAGGCCCGCTACGACCGCAGAGCGCTGCTGATCATTTCCGATGGGGGAGACAATCACAGCCGCTACACGGAAAACGAAGTGAAATCACTGGTTGAAGAAGCGGACGTCCAGATTTTTTCAATCGGCATCTTTGATGCTTACGCTCCTACTCCGGAAGAGAAGTTCGGCCCGCAGCTTCTATCTGATATTACCCAGGTGACCGGCGGCAGGAGTTTCACAGTCTCAGATCTCAGCGATCTACCCGATGTAGCCAATAAAATCGGTGTGGCCCTGCGGAATGAATACATTCTCGCCTACAGGCCCACAGTAAAGCCGCATGACGGCAAATGGCACAAGATACGGGTCAAATTGCATCCGCCAAAGGGGCTGCCCCCGCTGCATGTCTCGGCCAAACAAGGATTTTATGCTGCCTCAGAATGAGGGGCCGGACGAGTGAGTCAAGCGCGGACCTGAGAGGCGCTCGCCGCTTAACTCAGGCATATTTTTGGCTGTGGTTGCCGGATGTGGATGCGCTTTCCAGCGTTTGCTGCCTGTCGTGTGGACCTGCATTAGCCAGCACCTGGCGCAGCACTGCGTCAATGTCATTCACTGATTGCCGCACAGAATCAGTAGCTTCCGGACGCGACAGGTACGTTAAGCACTCAATTGCCTGCAGCGCGTTGCGAATTTTATCGTTCATTTCCAGGATCATCTTAAAGCGCCTGACCATCTCCCGTTCGCGTTGCTGAGCAGCTTGAAGCCAGCGCAGGACGAAAACAAACGTGATTGCCGTGGCGATGGCGGTGCCCACGAAGTGCAATGGACCGGTTGTGTGCAGCCAGTCGTCATAAACAAGCCATTGCAGGATGATGGAAACGAAAAAAACAAACGTAGACGCGAGAAAGGTGTAAAGAACCAGCTTCCCGCTCCACCCGGAACGATGGGAGCTGGGGCCCATTCGCTTGTGCCGCAGAATCATCAGCAGAGAACCTACACAAATGTTACCACTCCAGCGAGCACTCAAGGGCCAACTGGAGGCAGTGGTTCGCGCTTACTTTTTAGAAAAAAATGCATTTCAGGGTTCTGTGATGTTCCCGGGCCGTTTATCCTATTGAATCCACATGAACAGCCTTGAATTTACCCTGGTAGTCTGGTTTACCTCTCTGCTGGCCGGCCTCTTGGGCGCTTTGACCGGACTCGGCGGCGCCGCGATCCTGATCCCGGTGCTGACGCTGTGGTTTCATGTTCACATCCACTACGCCGCCGGAGCTGCGCTTGTTTCCGTCATTGCCACATCCTCCGGAGCAGCGGCCGCATACGTAAAAGAGGGATATACGAATATCCGGATTGGGATGTTTCTTGAGATCGCAACCACCATTGGCGCTGTCTTGGGAGCCTATCTCGCCACCAAAACACCGGCCGAAGGGATCGCCATCATCCTAGCGGTCGTACTTCTTTATTCGGGGTACATATCTGGCCGCACGCAACCGGAACACCCCGTTGGTGTTCGCCCCGATCCAATTGCCGGAGCGCTTCGGATGCACGGCACCTATCCAACACCGGAAGGGCCGCGCGCCTATCAGGTTTCTGCAGTTCCGGCGGGTTTCGGACTCATGTTCGGCGCTGGAACCCTTTCCGGTTTGCTTGGAATCGGTTCCGGAGCCGTTAAAGTTCTGGCGCTCGATCAGGCCATGAAACTGCCATTCAAAGTGTCTACGACAACCAGCAATTTCATGATCGGCGTGACGGCGGCGGCGAGCGCGGGGGTTTACCTGCGCAGGGGATACATCATACCTGCACTGGCCATGCCAGTGATGCTGGGGGTTGTGTCAGGATCATTTCTGGGCGCCAAGTTCCTGGTGCGCGCGAAAACGCAAATGCTGCGCCGCATTTTTGCCGTGGTGATTATTGCCATGGGGCTTGAATTAATCTTCAACGCATTAACGGGACGGTTATGAGTCTTTCCTGGACAGACGAAAAAACGGAACAGGTCATTGGCAATCTGCTGCGCGCCGGCGTGTTGTTGTCAGCTTTTGTGGTGCTGGTGGGAGGAATTTACTATCTCGTGCAGCACGGCGAAACCCACCGCGACTACCATCAGTTCCGTGGACAGCCGGAATATCTATCGACCATCGACGGCGTTGTTTCAAGCGCAGTGAAGTTAGACAGTCGTGGAATCATTCAGTTTGGATTGCTCCTGCTGGTGCTCACGCCCATTGCGCGCGTGCTGTTTTCCGCGGTTTCGTTCGGGCTGGAAGGCGACCGCGCATATGTCGCAGTCAGTCTGATTGTACTGGCGGTCCTGATCTACGGTCTTCTGGGCTCCTAGCGTGAATCACCCACAGGATTGGAAATTACCTGTGCGAGACTGCTGGTACAGGCTGGTTGTTGGCTGAAACCGGACTGTCCTTCTGCAGCATGTGGTAAGCCTCTGTCATGCTCAGATTGTCTGGCACGCGGCGGAATTCAGTTTGCGTCTGGCGCTCTTTCACCGCGATGTTCTTGAAAAGCATTGCGTGGCCGGACATATTCACGTTCAGGGAAACCATTTCCCAGTGCCCTGGGCCTACCTCTCTTCTGTTCACTACGAATGTGCCGCCCTTGTAGAGCCGGGCCAGAATACCCCAGCCGAAGGTTACGTCCTGAAAAAGCTGCCCCTCAATGCTCACTACATGCTTCTGATTGGGATCGATCCACATCTTGCCGCTCAGCGAACGAAAGACGCGCAGCTCGCGGGTGGGCGGATCATAGTTCGGATTGGGAAAGAAAGAGAGCCGTACCAGGCCTTTTTCGATGCCGTCGTACTTGAAGATGAACGCATCCGGAATGGCCTTGAACATCTGCTCGGCTTTTTCGCTATCTGCTTTTTCCCGACGGGTGCGTTTTGCCTGCTCGCTGGCGTCTGTGACCAGCTTTTGCATGCGCGCCTGATCCTGCTGCTGTTGTTCCGCGCTCAACGGGCGACCGTAGAGCAGCAGTGTACGGCCTATCTCTCCATCTTTTGTCTCGATAATGTCGCGATCGTAGTTGCTCTTGTCGTCTTCACGGTGGGCACGGTATCGCCAGTGAGAGTGGTCTCTGGCGTCCATCTCAAGCTCGTTGTGGATGACCTCGCGTACGTAGGCGGTGGCATCGCTGGGAAGAGCCGGTTTCTGCGCCGAAGACTGTTGCTCATGGCTCTCCTGGCGAACCTGCGTTGTTTCCGCGCTCGTGCTCACAACGGCGAGAATCCGATGTCGAACCGCGGCGTTGTCGCGCCTGGTTTCAGCTCCAAGATGCAACGTGAACAAAGCCGCGGAGACAAACAAAAATATCCGCAAAGGAGTGTTGAACAACATACAGAATTTTGAAACCAGTTACTCTCTTTAGACGCACTGCAACCCAAGTGTAGTTGCATTGTAACACTCAGGTTTCAAGTCCCATTTTCCCTGCATGAGTGCGCCGGAAAGGACAGAAGGCGGCTTTTTTAAAGCCGCCTTCCTGGAGCATCGACCATCTTCGGAAAAGGCAGTCCCATTGGCTCAAACCGTCGCGACTTACGACTAGGCCGCTGTTCCCCTGGTTTTCGGCCTCTTCGTTGCCGCGACATTTCCGTCCGGTCGATGGTTTACTAATGTGCAAACATGTGGCCAAACAGGAGGCGGATACATACATTTTTGCTGTCCCTAAACGCATGATTCTAAAGGGAAATTTTGCGGCCCTAGTACGGTTTACAAAAGAGTAATCATTCTGGTTTGTCAAAGCCTGCAAATCTGTGAATCCGGGTGCCACGGATAAGCACCGGTTTACCTTTGGGGTGCAACTCCCAGAGTAACTGTCTTGCGCGACAGTACCGGCGTACACTTACCAGCAATTCAATAATTCAACAGGGACCGGAGCGCTAGTTCGCCGGCTACTCTTTTTCCCAATGTTCTGGGCGTGCAGGCGCAATTCTGAAATCGGTGACGTTTTTTTACTCTGAGTCGTGCGGTCGGCTTGCGGGCCGGACGATGTAGTTCCGCAGTCGGCAATGTGGCTGCATGGGACCAGATCTCGGAACAGTGTGAACGGCGCAAGCGCAACATTTAAAAACTGAGGAACAGACCTTATGTGGAAACCCAGACCTGAGGACAATCAGCCCATGAACACAAACCAGCCTTCAACATCGTCCGCCGTCGCCGCAGCGACACCGAGTCTTAGCAGCACTCCGAGAGAACCAATCAAATCCAGCCCGGCCGTCGCTGACCGCGCCGATGTCGGCCACATCGGCAAGTCTGTTGTGATTCGCGGGGAACTCACCGGGAACGAGGACTTGTATCTCGATGGCGAGATCGAGGGCAACATTAATCTGCGCGATCATAAGCTGGTGATTGGCCCCAACGGCAAGATCAAGGCCACCATCACGGCACGCGACATTGTGCTCCATGGCAAGGTGGAGGGGAATGTTTCCGCCACAGAGCGCGTGGAACTGAAGAAAGCCTGCACACTGGTTGGCGACGTGAGCACACAAAGGATTGTCATTGAGGATGGCGCTTATTTCAAAGGATCCATCGATATCAAAGACAACAAGGAAAATCGCTCAGAAACACGCAAGCCCATGGCCATGGCGGCAACATCCGGCTCAGGCATGAGCACGAGCTCTGCTACTACGTACAGCGCAAGTTCAGGGTCACAGGGTTCCTTTTTAGAACCTAAATAGGATACGATGTGGGGGAGCATGAACTCCCCCAATCACAGTCTTTCGCGCTGGCTTCGCGGAACAGACCCGTCCCCGTCCGCGTCTCCGGCGGAGAAGGCGGCGAACTCTGCCCGCAGCATTCGGCGCTCGATTGGATTTGGGGAGTTCATGCGCACTCTCCAGTCGGACTTGAAAGGCGCAGGGGAGAAGAGGCTGGCCATTCTTGATCTGGGTTCCACTTCACCGGCCAACATCTCTCTGTTCACTGAAATGGGCCTGCGTGTCTCTACTGAGGACGTTCTGCGCGCGTGCAAGGATTCGGATTACATCGTCCGCCAGGAAGACGGTTCAGAACAGTTCGACGCCAACAAGTTCCTTGCCCAGAATGTAGCTTATGGTGAGAACCAGTTTGACGCGGTGCTTTGCTGGGACATCGCGGACTACGTGCCTGAACAGCTTGTGAAACCGCTGGTGGAGAGAATCTTCTTCCTGCTTAAGCCCCACGGTACCGTCCTGGCTTTTTTTCACGACAAGGATTTGGGCGGAGGCTCTCCTTTCTACCGCTACCATATTGTCCAACCTGATGCCCTTGAGATGGAAGCCAAGCCCAGCATCAAGTTGCAGCGGGTCTTCAACAATCGCCATATCGAACAGCTCTTCGCCAACTTTGGCTCGCGTAAATTCTTTCTGGGCCGGGACAACCTGCGAGAGGTGATCATAGTTCGCTAAACGGGCTCTCTGAGGACGATTGGGATTATGGTGCTCAAAAGTGGAATCTAAATACCTATCTGTAGGGTTCGCATGGGCAGGACTGCTCAACTCCTAACCATCTTCTCCGCTGCCTGAAGAATCAAATCTGCTCATAATCCCTTCCAGAACAAAGGTTTAACTTTTTCTGCAAAAATCCATAGGTATTACGTTCCTTGGGCATACAGATTGCTTTAGGTACTGCGTGCCACTCGAAGAGAAAAAGCTTATTTCCGACCCTCATACGGGCAGAAAAGAGGTAGATCGACAATGGCAAGCAGCTTCCAGGGCGTGATGGGGAATTTATTGACGTTTGTCCCCGCCGCCGAACGGCAGAAGGCGGACTATGGCGAGATCTACAACGAACACTGCCACAGAATTTATTCTTTGGCTTTTTACCTGACGGATAACGAATTAGCGGCCGAACAGCTGGCCGCAAACACATTTTTGCGTGCTTTTGCATTGAAGGATGCCCCCTGCACAGAACATGTTGACCAGGCCTTCATCACGGAAATCCGTGAACTCATGCCGATTGGCACGCTCACACTGAACAGCAGAGTCTCCGCTGAGCCCAGGAACATTCGCGGCAATGTCAAGCGCGTTCACCTGGAGCGCGCAGTGGTGCAGTTGCCCGCGACGGAGAAACTGGTTTTTCTGCTCCACGACGTGGAGAATTACCAACATCAGCGAATCAGTTCTCTGCTTGGAATCTGCGAAGAAGACTCGGCCTTTGCGTTGCACAATGCCCGCATTCAGATTCGTGAACTCCTTGCGCAGCAGATCCGCGCATAGCACAAGGTCTTTCCTCTCTCCTTATTGTCTCCGGCCCCTCAAATCATGAGGGGCTTTTTTCTCGGATGCCGGCGCAACTTGCAGACAAAACGAGCTGCCGAATGTTTATTTATGTTAATCTTCGCTGCATTAGGAAACTTTTTCAGTTTTGATTCGTCTATTTTTATAACAACATACGCAGTACCCCCACGTGGGCGTCGCCCCTATACCGGCGCCCACTTTCTTTTTGTAAACGACCTGATATTTTGTCCACACTTCAATTTTGTGCAGCAGTTGTAAGAACCGGAGGAAGGGCAACAGAGACAAGTCACATTTACTCTAACTATGGTGCCTGTGAGTTACCTATGGTGCCTGTGAGTTATCGCCGATTTCTGGAGGGTGGGGATGGATTGGAAAAAAGTATTGATGTATGGTTCGTTCGCTGCGGGCGCGGTTCTTTTCTTGACGGGACGTCGTCCTGTCGGCATGGCAGTAGCTGGCGTTGGGCTGGCGACACTTGCCTCTGAACACCCGGAAAAGTTTGAAGAGATCTGGCAGCACATGCCTGAATACATCGATAAGGGCAGCAAGTTTATCGATATGGCGGCGGCATTCCTGGAGCGCATGGGAGAGCGCCAGGGTGGCGGGGTTCGTAATATGCCTGCAGCAGGTGGCACCCGCTATTGATGAGCCACTTGTGCGGCGCTGCTACTCGGCTGCGGCGCTTGGGGGCGGATTCCGCTCTGATTTTCTGTCCGCAATTTTTAGAATAATCTGCTGGCGTTCGGCCTGCTCAATTTGCCGTGCAAAAGCCAGAAAAGCAGTAAATCGCCCGGGTTTGACCACCTGAACCGGTACGTCGAATTGCCGCGTCACATTGATCTGTCCGTCTGTTTGCGAGTAGGTTACCGCGTAATCTCCGAAGTCACTTTTGACTGCAAAATCACGGGGCAGAGCGCCGGCGGAAATTCCTGCAGGAAGATGCAGATGAAAAACCGTGCTTTCGGCGAGTACTGAATTGAGGAACAGCGGCGAGCGCCGGATTCCGCTTGCGGGCGATGGCGGTAGCCTAAGCAGCGGAGCCAACTGCCCGATCTCGCGACTCCCGGCCTGCAAATTGATGAACTGAGGGACCTGGCAATGCAAGGTAACTTCCAATGCTTGATCCGGGTCGGCAGCATGAATAGCGCTGCCGTGAACATCTACAGCTCCGGTGAATATGCTGCCCGCAAGCTGCTGCAAGAGTCTTTGCAGTTCATTGTCTCCGCCGATGCGCAGCGCGGTTCTGATTTGCTGTGAGCGCGCAGCTCCGAGCCGCACGCGGATGGTCGCGCTGAGATTACCCCGGCGATCCAGGAATAGATCACCCTCTCCCCGGCTTTGCTCCTGACTTGGATTCATGGACAGGGCAACGAGCTCAGGCCTGACAGCCCCACCATGTACATCGTCTGCTGCGGGTGCAATGAGCAGAGCCCTTCGCGAATCCAGATCGAATGGAAGAGCGCCAAAGGCCCGGTCGTCTGCTTCAGCATCGGCATCAACGATTTCTCCATCAATGCGGAACCGCACGAGTGGGATGTTGTAGCAATCGACATTGGGCGCGCACTCGCGACCGATTTTACGGGCCAGGAGCAGTGCGGCCTTAATTCCTGTGGCGCGAGCCATGGCCAGTAACACAGCGGTGCGGCTGCCCTCTCCGGCAGCCAGGGAATCCTCAGCCGGATCGGCCGCGAAATCGGGTCCGGTAGATTCGATTCTTGCCGTGACAAGCCGGTACAAGCGGCGCGCTTTTTCCCGTTCGGAAAAGTCAGCAGAGCGTTTTTGGCTAAGAACTGCCTCCATTACATGCGGGCCGATGCGGGTTGATTCGATCAGCGCTTCGCGGAGGCGGTCCATTGGGTCCGCGGCTGTCACATCGATGGCCGGAAGCATACCGTGCGTGGAAAACGGTTCGCTGGCGAGTGGCGCCAGATATTCCATCTGCCATACGCGCACCAATTCGTCGCCAGTGATTTCACTCGCAGTCGGCGGCAGCATGCCATTGCGTTGCTCGACCTCGATATCTGCGGCTTTTGGCGCTATCAGTACCAGGCGTGAGCGCATGACGGGAGCCTCGGCCGAGCCGAACTCGAACAGCAACGAACCCGATGGCAACTGCAGCCAGTCGGGATAGCGAGAGACGAATTCCTCGTCAATGCTGTCTCCGGGGTCAAGGGCCGGCATGGAGATGGAGGGCTTTTGATTCGTAAGCTCGGGCTCAATCACCCGTCCATCGGCTTTGATGGTGCGGAGCTCAAGAAGCTCTGCATCACGGGGCAGCGTAATCTGACCATATTGGCGGATCGCCTTGCGATTGAGAAGACGCACAACACGATGGGAGTAGAGTGATGCTGCGCCATCGGCCTCGATCTTTAGAATATGATCGGCCAGCAGAATGACGGTTGCTTTTCCTTCCACGTTTTTGTCGCGCACCGCCTCTCGAACTAATTCCATTCCATCGCGGCGGTATTTTGCATAGAACTCCGCGCCGGCGATGAACCCTTTTGTACGTGCACTGTTACTATCCAGAACTTTCCATGGGTCGGCCGCCATACTCGCGTAAAAAGGATTGCCGGGTGCAAGTCTCCGCAGCCGGTCGGCCTGGACCTTCGCTTGATTCAATGCACTCGAAAGCACCAGTTGCTCCACCAGCATTCGGCGCGCGCCTCGATCCAAAGGATTATGGGCTAACTTCTGCTCCAGAAAGATGGCTGCATCTTTGTGACGTCCGGAATCAGCGAGCACGCGGGCATAATCCACGGATTCCGGAGCGCAGCGGGACAATTGCAGTTCAGTATTCTGTGCGGCTGGCTGGTTACTCTGTGAGTTATAGAATTTCAGCGCTTCCCTGAGGTGAGCACACGAAGGGTGTGCACTGAGCAGACGCGCATAAGCCAGTGACCTAGCGCCGCTGTCCTGCGCCACGCGAAGAGACAACTCGTTGACCGCCTCTGAATCAGGCCGGCGCCTCACAAGATATTCAATCTCGGCCCGCGTCTGCGGCGTGGATCCGGCCTGCAACGCAAATTCGGCGGCCTTGATGCGGGCCAGCGTGGCGGCTGGCTGGCTCCTTTTCAATGCCTCCCATGCTGCGACGGCGCGTGAGGAGTGATCATCGACAGCCGACCAAAGGAGAGCGCGAATGTAGAGAAAAGGCCCGCCATCCTGATTGGGAACGGAGGCTATGATCTGTTCGACCTGATTCAAATCCCCGCGGAAATAAGCGAGCAGGGCGCGAAGATAAGCATTGAAAGAGTCTGACAGTGAGAGTGTGGGCGCTTCGGCGAACCTGCGCGCAAATACCGGGTGCAGGTCGACGCTGAAGGGCGCGGCATCAGCTGTGAATTTCACCATAATGCGGTGCCGTCCCGGCCGAAGGTGAAGGATGAGAGACTCGCGATTGCCGCCGATCGCATAGCGGGAGTCTTTACTCAGAATTGTGCGGCCATCGACAAAAATAGTGTATGGCCCTGGGCTCAAGACATCGAGCTGTGAGGCGCCTTGATTACCAGTGCGCACGCTGGATGCCGCATAGTAAACACCCGCCGACGGAAAGCCTTCCGGCACGGGAACCATGCCGTCGCGAAACCAGAACTGTTCCACTCTGGATTTTGCAGCCTGCCAAAAATCGTCCGATTCAGCAGGCCATCTACGGCCGAAATCGAGATAGCTGAAGCGGCCAAAGGGTCCGGCGATTCGCCAATGAGTGAGCAGGCCGGCTGAATCTGCAGTCTTGTCCAGATCGAGACGCCGGGCGCCATCTGCAGCGGCGGCCACGATGGCCAGCCGGAGATTGAATGTGCAGGCATTGCCTTCTTCCATCGCCAGTCCTACGCGCTGCAGCACGTCATCAAATGCCCGGGAATTGCCGGCATTTTCCAGAATGCGGCTGGAGGCAATCTCCTGGATCTCCGGCGGAGCAGGCATGGTGCATAGCCGCAACGCGGCATCAAGAACGGATTCTGTTTGCTGCCGCAGGGCGGCTGTTTCCATACGGATGAAGAGGGCGGTTATGTTCCCTGGGTAGCGATCAAGGACCTGATCGGCGGCTGCCGACGAAGTTTCAAGGTTGAAATCGGAAAAGAATTCCTTTTGCAGCTGTTGGGCTGCCCGGATTTCTGGGGCGTCGCGCTGACTGGAGAGTTGAACTTGCTGGGCAAAACTCGTAGTTCTCAGAAAGCAGACGCAGCACGCAAGAGTGATCAGCGGCGCACACTTTTTCACTGCGGAAGCTCCACTTTGACTTGCTCGCGGAAACTGCGCTCAACCTCGAGGCAGAACTGGCGAAATGCGGAGTAGTCCCGCGCCGCAACGCGAGCCTGGTTGAACTGGACTTTACTCTCGATGGTGATGGACCCCGCCAGGTTCGTGTAGTGGAGCTTCAGCGCGCCGAAAGCCGTGCTCATGCTCTTGTCCTGAGGCACGCTGGTGACGCGAGCTCCGGCGGGCAGCGAGACCTGGATTTTCTCCTCTGTAATCCACGGAGCGAACAGCAACAGGTCCTGGGTACGGTGGCCGGAAGGGGCGAGCACTTCAGCATAGGACCGTGGCGTCCAACTGGAACCGAGCGAAACCACCCGTTTCAAGCGTGAAGAACTCAAATCACCATGGAATTCCACACTGATTTCGCCGCCTTCGGCTGCTTGTGGTGAAGCGGCGGCCCAGTCTTCATCTTTCACATTCACGCTATAAACCTTAACGCTGGGAAAGACCTGGGCAAGGTCGCGCTGCCAGCTGTTCAGTTGCTGGTCGCGCACCGAAAGCTCCTCGCGGAGACCAGGAGCATCCTCGCCGCGGGCCGCTGTAGAGCCGGAAAAACGAATCAGACCCTGACTGGTGAGCTGGGCCTGAATGATGTGTCTGGTGTAGTTATCAGTGGCGTGGCTCATGGGGGTGTGGCGAAGCTGGGCATCTCCATCAAGCCCAACGGTGAGAGCCAGCGCGCCCTGATCTTCCAGAGGCAGTTCGCGAACGGCATAGTCGGCTGTGCCGTCCAGCCACAAGTCGTATTTGGGAATATAAACAATCGCGTGATCGAAGACGGCCATTGAGGCAGGATGCGGGGCCACCGCGCCCAGTGAGCGGGTACGCACCAGGGCAAGACGCGCGTCGATACCGGCCGCGCGCAGCAGCGCGATCATGAGGCTGGCCTTATCCTTGCAATCCCCGAAGCGCCGCGCGTAGGTCTCAGCCACGGGATAAGGCTTGTAACTGTACACTCCGAATTCCTGCGCAATGTAATGCGTACTGCGCAATACGAAGTCCTGAATGGCCGCGATTTTCTCCCGGTCGTTGTGCTTGCCGGCGAGCAACTCAAGGAGCTTCTGTTGTAACAATTGATCGAGAGCAAACTGGGGGCGTATCAGGTTCGCGTACCATGCCCCGAGCTTGCGCCAGTCCGAGAAAGTGGAGATGTGGACGTAAGGAGCAAGCTCAGTCAAGCCGGGACTGCGCGGTTCGCGAGCCATAGCCGGTAATGCGCGTGCTTCCCAGATGCGGATTTTGCGATTGCCCTGGACCAGCACACTTGCCGGCGGTAGTTTCTCAGCGTGCGAATAGATGGTTTCCGTTGCCGGTGCAATCAGCACATAACGTTTCAGCCGGGTCGCCGCTGGGCTTGCAAAGGAGACCAATTCGCCAAAATAAGTTCCGTAAGAGCCGAATGTAAGAATTGGAGAAAGAGAGTATTCAACTTCAACCACGTCACCCCGCTCGAGGCCGGAAAAGCGGAGCTGGCGGACGCGCCCATCGTAGTACAAGGATCGGGAATCGCCTTCGGGCGGTCGGTCCCCGAGATCCTGTGCGTCCAGGATCTTCCCGTTCGGTTTCCAATCGCGGGCATGCAGCACACGCAATGCCTGGGAAAGCGGCGAATACCGGATTTCGGTGACGCGACGCTCATCCACTCCGGCATCAGATCCTATAAAGAAAATTTGCTGCACATGCAGCCTGTCCAGGCCGTTCGAATACAGCTCCTGGACGCGAATGTCCGCCAGAGTCATTGCTGAATTTGGCGCATCCGCAAATGCGGCTTGTGCCAGGGCGGCTGTACTGGCCAGAAATTGCTGGTCATCATCCCCGCTGTTCGTGTGGCTCGTTCCGGCGGCCCGATCTGCATCGACGCTTTGCTGCGTCGCTTCCGCGGGAAGGTGAAGAAGTTCATCGGTCTTCGCAAGCTGCCGATGTGCAGAGGCGTCGTTGGGGCTCAGGGCAAGCAGTCTCAGCAGGGAAGAGCGCGCACCATCGAGGTCCCCGGAACCAGCCTGCAGCCGTGCCAATTCCCGCCAGACATCCTGCGATTCGGGCTGCAGAGCAGATAAGAACCGATAGTCTCTTTGCAACTCCCGAAGCATGTGCCGGCTTCGATGGAAGCGGGCGAGCAGTTGCAGCATCTCTGGAGAATTCTTCTCTCTCGACAAGGCAGAAGCAGCCAGGGCTGCGGCCTCATCCCGCAAGCCAAGCTGCTCATAATCTATGGCGAGCCGCCTCGCGAGCCAGAGTGGATCAGGCCACTGCCGCTGTAATTTTTTCAGGTCGCGTAGAGCTTGCGATCGCAAGCCCAGTTTCAGATAGAGTTCGGCTAAACGTGTGCGGAGAACGAAATTGTCGGGCCGCGCAGTAGCAGCATGGGTGAGCAGGTCACGCGCTTTTTCGGGCTGGTTGCGACCAATGTAATATTCGGCCAACTGCAAGTTGAGCCGGGCATTATCAGGATCAAGCGCCAGGCCGGATTCAAGCGCGGCAAACTTCTGAAAGGGATTATCCGTACACCCTGCGACCAGCCGCCACCGTTCGGCGCTGGGTGAAAGCCGGGCCGCTTTTTCAATGTGCTCGGCGGAGTCCAGCGATCCCGCCATATCCTCAAGTTCAGATAGAAGCTGGTAAGATTCAGCGACTCGCGGATGAATGAGTCCCGCCGCAGTGGAAAGCACCCGACGCCGGCTCTCGGTCTCTGCAAACCAGCGTTGTGGCGCACCGGGCCCGTATTCTCCTCGTAGCTCGGCAGATAGCGCAGAGGCTTCACGACGGACAATGGCTGGTTCGCCGCTGGTACTGACAGAATCAAGGAAGGCGAGCACGTCCTGGGGATGGTTGATGTAATCCGCCAGGCGGAACATCTGGTCGAGCAGGACAAGCTGCTGCAGTTCTCCCGCCGAAGAGAAGCCGCTTTGAATTTGTTTTAGCTGAACGTCGAATGGATTGACAGTCTGGGCAGAAAGATAGCCTGAAGGCACAAGAAGACACACGAGCAGCAAACAGCGCAGCAAGGTTTTCATGCTTATCTGCCAAATCGCGGGGGAGGGAAACGGAACACCCCGGGCGGCCGTTTAACCGTCCGGGGGATCTCGTTTAATCAGTCTGAGTTTCTCCCTCCCTGCCACCGTTTCCCCCAGGTTTTTTGTCAGCAGCCAAGAGGGGCTTAAACTCTTCATGATTGGGTTAAGGTGAGGCAAGTATCCAGCTACTTAGCTTCTGCGAGAATTGATAAAAAATCTTAAGCCGATGAAAAAATAGACCTTAGCCGGGCAGTGCAACATGACATCCTGGTAATCAGGCCCTTCATCTTAAGTTCTGCACAAGCGCGGTTTGGTCAGCAGTGATGGTCAAATTTGTAATCAGCGTAGCCATTGTTTTCGCGCTTACGTTTTCCGCGCAGGCGAGAGAGCACGACGGCCACCTCAACGAGCCCGGCGCGGGAGCGCTTTTCACCCGATCGGCTTTCGCTCACGGTTACAGGCATGGTTACGAAGCGGGCTACCATGTAGGCAATGTTGACATCAATATGGCGCGCGGCCCCCGGACCAAATTCAAGGAATTCAAAGGGCTGCCCCTTGGCTACGAGCGGAGCTTTGGCCCTAAGAAATCCTTCGAACTGGGCTTTGCGCTGGGTCTGGAAGCAGGTTACGGCGACGGGTACTCCGGAAAGATGTTTCGCGCGGTGGACACTCTACACATGATTGGCGAGTCACTCAATGCCAGCCCCGGCCGCGGCGACCCGGATAACACCTTGTTTGATCGCGGAGTCACGCTCGGCTACCAGCAGGGACTTGCCGCTTCCCGCTCTGGCACAACGCACACAGTTCCGACCGGTATGGATTCAGTGAAGTGCAGCTTGCCGGCGGGCCGTATTCGACAAGCAGAAGGGCAAATCAGCTATTGTGACGGTTACCGACGCGGGTTCCTTCTGGGCCGGAGCGACGGGCTGGATCTTTCACCCGCGCAAATATTGCTGGAAGCGAGCAAGTGATGTCTCAGACAAACACCTGATCCCAGACCCCCTCCTCAGGGACATGTACCCTTTTGGGAAATGGGCACGGGCTGAGGTTCATGATACCTTCAGTCCTGTCCGAGTTATATTGTACTTAAGTTTGCACACGCGTCACCGTCGGAGGGAGTTTTAGATGAAAGTAGCCATGTCCAGGAAGCCAACGATCCGCATCGCGGTAGTGGAAAGCGATCCGCTGCGGTTCATCGGACTGAAGTCGCTGTTCGACACAGAACAGGACCTTGAGTTGATCTCGTGCAGTCTCGCAGAACTGGGCCCGCGCAAAGACATCGACCTCGTGCTCCTTGGTACGCGCGCAGGGCAGAACCTTTTCGACGTGATGGCCGGCCTGAAGGCGGCTCGCCCTGACCTGCGCATCATTGTTACCGGGAGTGGCGCCGATGACGAAACCATTCTCAAAGCTCTGGCCGCGGGAGCCAAAGGCTACGTGGATGAGGCTGCATCACCGGCGGAATTTATTCAAGCCATGCGCATTGTTCACCAGGGATCGGTCTGGGCACCGCGGCGCGTGCTTTCCATCTTTATCGAGCGCGTGACCTCATCGCCAGGTCGCATTTTCCCCGCGGGTCGTGTGACATTCACGGACCGCGAAAAAGAAGTTCTGGAGCTGCTGGTGGCCGGCCGTTCCAACAAGGAAATTGGTTCGGTGCTGGGGATCGAAGAGCGCACGGTGAAGGCGCATGTGGCAAAGCTGATGCGCAAAGTCGGCGTGCAGAACCGGATTGCGCTCTCAGTCCACGCCATCACGCACTCGCTGGTGACCTCATCGAAGTAACACTTCAAGTTCAACTGTAGTCAACAAGCCTGCAGAACGCAGGCTTGTTGATTATGTTTTGCTTCCTTTAGCTTTGCATGTAACGCTGTCGATTTCTGTCCGGCTCCGCACGATCTCATCACCGATTACCTGTGGCGTTCTTACCCAAAAATGCTGAACTCGCCCGGCGAGAAAGCGTTCGGTTTGGTGATCGGCATCATTGAAGCAAGATTACGCGGGGAGAGATGATGAGGCAGCCCCATTTCTGGCGATGTTGACGGCGCTCGGTTTTTCAGTTGAGCCGAAAAAATCGGCCATCAAGCCATGTACTCGCATTCCACCGGCGTGGCTCAAAGAGCAGGCTTTAAGTACATGTCCTATGTGCCCTGTCCCTGCAGCACCCCGGTTACTTGCTGGAAAAATGGAGTGAGTGGATACTCTGTTCACCTACCACAGAACCTGGGAGACGGGGGTTGGAAACGGTCACGAGGGTCGCCGTATCCAACCCTTTATTATTTTCCAGCATCTCTCCCCAGGGCTGGTCGTGCTCTACAATCATTCCTGTGCTCTACAATTCATTACTGAGGGAATTATGAAAAAAATTTGCTGTGTAGCGCTGTTTGCAGTTGCAGTCTGCACTCTGAGCTTCGCGTCCGAGACTGCGGCGCAACGCGCAGACGCGGCGGCCAACATCTTGAATGAAATCATGGCCACGCCGGACAAAGGCATCCCTGTGGAGATCCTGGATTCCGCGAAGTGCGTCGCCGTAGTGCCCTCGCTGCTGAAAGGCGGATTCATTATCGGTGGCGCTCACGGCAGAGGCCTGGCGACATGCCGCACTGCCAATGGCTGGAGCGCTCCCGCGCCATTTGTAATCACCGGAGGAAGCTTTGGTTTCCAGATTGGCGGCCAGGCCGTAGACCTTGTCATGATGATCATGAATGACCGCGGCATGCAGGCGCTGCTCGCCAGCCAGTTCAAGATTGGCGTGGACGCATCCGCTGCTGCCGGACCGGTGGGGCGTCACGTGGAGGGCGCTACGGACTGGAAGATGCGCGCGGAAGTGCTCACCTATTCGCGCGCTCGCGGGCTATTTGCGGGGGTCACGCTGAACGGAAACGTCATTAAGCAGGACAATGATTCAACCGGCGAGCTATATGGACGGCAGGTTCCGTTTAAGACCATTCTGACTGGCGCTGTCCCGACGCCGTCAGGAGGCGACCCGTTCGTAGCAGCCGTGCGCAAAGCTGTGGCAACCGCGTCGAATGCTCCCGCAGCGGCGCAGTAGGAGAAGTCGGGGGCTGCCTATTTATTTATCTGCAAAACAAGGCACGATCTTGGTCGTGCCTTGTTGCATGTTGGAAGGAAATAGATTTCAATCCGCCATCGTCATAGGCCTTTGCCGGCCTCACTGCATGTGCATATGCGGCGGCGGAGTGGCGTTCGCTCCCGCGCCGTGCTGATGTTCGGCGTGCTCATGCTGTTCTTCTTCTTCTTTAAATATTTCTGGCTCGCCCAGGCTACCTTTGGCCGGCAGGTGGCGGATAAAGAGCACCATCTTCCACATCTCTTCGTCGGTAAGAATGCCTTTCCATCCCGGCATTCCAGAGGGTTCAATGCCATTCTGAATGATCCATTTCAATTGGCCGTCCGCGTAGTCCTGGACGTCTTTGGAGGCGAGATCGGCAACCGGAGGCGCCATCTTGCTTGCGAAAGGCACGCCGGTGTTCTGCCCATCGAGGCCATGACAGATCTGGCAATGGTGCCCGAAGTGTTCGCCGCCGTCCTTGATATTGTCAGCGGTGGCGGGCAGCGGGTTCTTATCATTCTTTCCGCCGATGGTGACATCATGCTTGATGCCGGTCATTACTTTGCTTTCCACACCTCCGGGAGCGCTCGCCTTGCACCCGGCAAAGGCCAGCAGTCCGGCAAGAGCAGCTATGGTCAGCCAAATCTTCATCGATATTCTCCTGAATATGTCCCGAACTATTCTACAGATGGATTATTCCCAAAAAATCGGGAGTTTCATAGATGAGATAGTGTCTTATCACGGCATTGAGGCGCGGAAGGCAAACTGGTTACGCGATTTGAAATATTTTATGCGCGATGGTACCGTCCAAAGTTCTCTCACATGCGCTTTCGACTTGAGTACACGCCGGTCTGGCTGCTGGCTAGTGGAATGCGGTGGCTGCCCCGGCCGCTCGTCAGGGCGGCGTGCATCGCGCTCGCGTTTTTGATCTACGCGGTGCACCGGCGGCTCCGACAAGTAGGCATGCGCAATCTGGACCTGGCCTTCCCGGCCCGGAGCCGGAAAGAGAAGAAAAAGATCCTGCGCGGCGTGTTCATCAGCCTGGGACGACAACTGGCTGAGTTCACGCTCTTTCCGCGGTACACCAAAGATAATGTCTCGCGAACCGTGGTATACGAAGGCTTCCAGAATTTTGCGGAGGCGCAAGCGCGCGGGAAAGGCGTGGTATTGCTGACCGCGCACCTGGGTGGCTGGGAGATCAGCTCGTTTGCCCACTCGCTGTACGGCCATCCCATGAATATTGTGGTGCGTCCGCTGGACAACCCTTTGATTGACGCCATGGTAGATCACTATCGCACTCTGCACGGCAACCGCACATTTTCCAAGCAGGACTATGCGCGCGGGCTGCTCAAATCTCTGAAGAACGGCGAAGTAATTGGCATCCTGATGGATACCAATATGACACCGCCGCAGGGCGCGTTCGTGGATTTTTTCGGCGTTTCCGCATGTACGGCCACCGGCATAGCCCGGGTTGCATTGCACACGGATGCGGCTGTTGTCCCGGGCTTTTGCGTCTGGGACAAGGCGCTACGCAAATACAAGATCCGCTTTGAACCGGCGCTAAAGCTGGTCCGTACCGGCAACGACGAAGTAGATGCGGTCGCCAACACCGCAAGGTTTACAAAAGAGATCGAGCGCTACGTAATTAGGTATCCCGATCAGTGGCTCTGGGTTCATCGCAGGTGGAAGACGCGGCCCCCAGGCGAGGCGCAGATCTATTGATTGCCGCGCGCCGGCTTACATCTCTCCGCCGCAAGCCTGCACCCATTTTTCCAGGAATTGTATAAGTTCGTCGGGCGGCTGGAGCCATACCTGGGCTGCGGTAAAACGGCATGTGGGTCGTACCAGCACTGTCAAACCGCTGTTATTCAGAGCACGGAAAGCATCTTCGTCTGTGCTGTCGTCTCCCAGATATGCAATAGGCACTGCAGGACCGTGGCACGCAAGCATGGCCCGTACTACGTCTCCTTTGTTGCGCGTGCGCAGCCGAAGTTCCATGCCGCCATCAAACTCGCTCAACAGAAGTTGATGTTTCCCGGTGAAGGGAGAAAAAGCGCGGTACGCTTTGGTCCTGACCTCTTCCATGCGTGACCGGCTCAAGCTACGCCAGTGCACCGCGACGGCGCCGGGTTTGAATTCGCACAGCGCATCCAGTCCTTGATGCTGCAGGGCAGCCTGGGCTTCCGCCAGGGCCAGTTCCGTGTCAGGGCTCAGCTCGGCGACTGAATACCGGTCGTCGGCGTCCAGCCGTTCAATTCCGCAAGTTCCCCAAATTTCCGGGTGAGGAGTCATGCCAAGAAGGGGCGGAACCTCGCGCGCGGACCGGCCACTGATCAGGGCCACATGGGTCTGGCAGGTGCTCATGATGCAGTCAAGAAGTTCAGGTACCGTGGGATAGGGAAATGCCCGCTCACGATTGAAGGAGAAAGGAGCAAGCGTCCCGTCATAGTCGAGAAGCAGGACGCGCTCCCTGCTCCGGGAAAGGCGGTCAAAAAACCTGGTAGGTATGCTCGCCGCAAGAGCTGACGTGGTGGCGGCGGTGGCGCTCATCGAGTCCTCCGCTAGTGGAATGAATGTCGGGAATGCGGCCGTATCTCCATTCGGCTCATAAGCCGAGCAACGGCGCAAGAATCGGTAGGTATGCGAGTCAACCTGCAAATCTTTTAGCAGGAGTTCCGGCCGCAATCCCGAGCTTGAGAGGGCAACCACAGGTTCGAAAATCGCCCATTTCTGTTTGGCCGGTCCCAGGTTTGAGACCGCCTTTTCCTCACGGCTTTAGTATGGGACGGCAGAACAAGAACAGGGAATACCATCGAGACGGTATTTCTGAGCAGAAATCAGGGTAGAACTGCACGATTTGAGCCAGCAGAGGATTGCAGAGGGATGCAGACGGGTCGTCGCAGCCAAGATGCCTTGCAGATTTGGTTAGTCGTCGGCTCCGGCGGAACCTGCAGAAAGGTCCTTGCGCTCGATCTCGTCGTCGTTCTCAAAAAAGATGTGCAGGTCGCCGAAGAACGCTGCCAGCGAGACAACCAGCGATCCGGCCAGACCGATGAAAAAGAGCCACTCCACAACGCGCGCCAGATAAATGAGAAACATGGAACAATGCCCTCATTTATCTTCGGCCAATGCCTCATAAAGAAAGGATAAAGAGTCCGCAAAGAAACCGTAAGCGTGCTCACTCCGGATCAAAGCGATAGCCAATCCACGGTTCGGTTTTCAGGTAGCGGGGCGCGCGCGGATCCAGCTCAAGCTTCTTACGCAGATTCCCGATGAAGACACGCAAGTATTCGGGCTGCTCCACGCTGCCGCTGCCCCAGATTGCGGAGAGAATAGCGCGATGGGTCAGCACTCTTCCCCGATTGGCCATGAAGAACTGGATCAGCTCAAATTCCTTGGGCGTGAGATGCACCGGCTTGCCGCCGACCTCAACCCGCCTCTGCTGGGGATCGATATTGAAATCGCCCACTTCAAGGCCGCCTTCGCTTTCCACCGCAGGCGATGTACGGCGCAGCAGGGCGCGGACGCGTGCCGTCAGCTCCGCCATGCCGAATGGTTTGGTCACAAAATCATCGGCTCCAAGGTCGAGCGCCTTCACTTTCGTCGGCTCGTCATCCCTCACGGAGAGCACCAGGATGGGCACTTCACTGAGCTGGCGTATTCGCGAACAAAGATCCAGCCCGTCAGAGCGAGGCATGGAAAGATCCGTAATGACCAGGTCAGGAGGCCATGCGCGAAACGTCTCCAGCCCGGAGTGGCCGTCGCTGGCGATCCGCACCTGATAGCCTTCGGATTCCAAGCCTCGCCGCAGCACACGCGTTATCTGCGCTTCGTCATCCACCACCAGGATTTTTTTCACTTCCTGCATCGCGGGTTACGCCGCCTCTCCCGCAGGGATTTGAAACTGCACGCGCGTGCCGTTTCCATTGGCGGCGCTCTCAATCCAGATTCGGCCGCGATGCGCCTGCACAATGCCGTGCGCAATCGCCAGGCCCACGCCGAACCCCGGCTGTGCTCCGGCGCGGAAGAACTTTTGAAAGACCTTATCGCGAAGTTCCGGAGCAATGCCGCGACCGCGATCGCATACTGCGAATGCAACCGAGTGGTCACGGCTGCGCTTGACGCTCACCTCAATGGGCGAACCCGGGGGTGAATACTTGGCCGCGTTCTCAATCAACGTGAACAGCACCTGCGAAAGCAGGCGCGGATCGGCCTGAAGCTGCGGCAGCCCCGGCTCAATCGCGGTTTCCACCTCGCGTTCTCTCAGCACAGAACCAGCGCGCAGCAGGGCATCTTCAACCACTTCGTCGGCTGAAACTGCGCGGCTCTGTAAGCTCAACTGCCCCGCTTCCAGCCGCGCCAGGTCCATCATGCCCTGAATAAAGTGGTTGAGCCGGTCGGCTTCCTGCTCAATCACTTCTTCCAACTCCTGCTGCACCTCCTGGCCAACGTTGCCGCTGCGCAGCGTCGTGATGGCGGCCTTAATCGCCGTCAAGGGCGTGCGCAGATCATGGGTCACGGCGTCCAGCAGCGCGGTTTTGAGTTGTTCGCTGCGCTGCAATTCCTCCGCCTGAATCACCCTCTTCTCCAGGCGGGAAGAAAGCTGCCCGACCAGAATGGCTGTCATCGCGAATACTACAAATGCCACAAGATCCTCGGTGCGCTGGATCCGCAACGTATAGAACGGTCCAATAAAGAAAAAGTTAAAGACAAAGCCGGCCACAATCGAGGCATACAGCGCTGGCCCTCGGCCTGCTCGTACCGCGATGAGGATCACCAGCAGCACCAGCGCGAGGGCGATGGAAGTCTGGTTCAGCCGCCCGCTCAAGGCATGCAGCACGGCCGTCAACGCGGCCAGGGCCAAAGTCGCCAGCGCGTAATCTCGCCAGGCGTGTCCGTTGGGAGATCTCACAGGCATTATTTTAGGCCAGCGGCTTCCCTGGGGATTGCCCCGGACAGCAGCCGTTTTCGCCGGGGATGGTATCGCGGAAAGGTCTAGCCGAATGGCGAGCGCTTGTATCTGATTATCTTGCTGTTATATGCGAGAATAGCGTGTATGGCGCTCGTCGTTGTAGGCGGACATTCGCGCAGCGTGGGAAAAACCAGCGTGGTAGCCGGGCTGATTGCCGCCCTGCCGGAGTACCACTGGACCGCGCTGAAAATCACCCAATTTGGCCATGGCATCTGCTCGGCTGATGGAAAACCGTGTGACTGCGATACCGGCGATGACCATTTCCGCGCCCTAAGTGATGAACGCGACCGCAGCGGCGAAACCGATACCTCCCGTTTTCTGGTTGCCGGCGCGGACCGCTCCATCTGGGTGCGCACCCGCCAGGGCCGGCTGAGTGAAGCCATTCCTGACATACAACGGAAGATTGCCGGAGCGGAAAACGTCATCATGGAATCGAACAGCATCGTTCGCTTCCTGCGCCCCGATATCTATCTGACGGTGCTGGACGGCGCCAATAAAGACTTCAAAGTTTCCGCCATGGAGTTTCTGGATCGCGCGGACGCCGTGATCCTGCACCAAAACGCTCATGCCGCCGCGCCCGCATGGGAGCTGGTGAGCACGGAACAGGTTGCCGCCAAACCAACCTTCATCATCCAACCTCCGCCTTATGTCACTCCTGAAATCGTCGAGTTCGTGCGCGGCAAGCTGATGGCAATGCAGACTGCCGGCGTTTAGCGCCTGCTATCTCTGCTATTGCTCGTCTGCCGCGGAGGAATCCTCCATTAGATCCTCGGGTGCGATATATGGCCGCCAGGGAGTGGTGAAGGGGCGAGGATCCGGCCACGAATAGATGATGTCCAGTTCCAGCAGATCACGCGTTGTGCCGCATGAATCCGCATTGCGATAGATGCCGGGGTCGGGCCGCTCGTCCGGCAAAGCCATCATTCTTTTAATCACCGCAATTTCCTCCTCCTCGTACGAGGAGAAGGCAGGTCCTGGTTCGCACGTATTCCCGTTATCGAATTCGTCGTCAGAGAGCATGGCTTGTTCCCGTGATGCCTATTCAGGGTGAAGCCGCCGGATTAGACGCCGATTGGAAGGGAATTAGCTTTTCTAAAAATTGGCGGGCAAGGGATATCCGCTTGCCCGTTTGAGACATACCCCATACTGATTGTCAAAGGGCTTTCTCTTTTGTTGTGCAGGGCTATGTTGCGCCTGCCGTTATCCAGCCCTTCCTGTTTCGCGCGACATGTACGGTGAAGCCGCCACCGCCGCAGCCACGTCCATCGGCTCCTGGTTTTCCGGAAGGCTGTGATACATCTTCATGTAGTCCTCAAATGGAGGAAACAGTCCCTCGCGCTTCTCCAGAGGCTCAGTCGATCCTTCCGGTGCGGTGATAAAGGCGCAGAATTTTTCCAGGGTTCTGGCCTGTGCATTGAACTGATCGAGCCACAGGAACTGCCCCTGCTCATTGATCTCCAGGAACCACCATTGCCCGTTCTTATCCACGGCAAAATCGGCCGAGCCGAAGCAGATTCCCGCCTTGCGCGCAAACGCCAGGATTGCCTGTTCAACATCGGGCGGGGTAGGGATGAGCTCCACCTGTATGTTGCCCAGACCCGCGTCCTGCCGCCAGTCGAGAGCTTTTTTGGCATTGTGCAGCGCGAAAGAGTAAAGCCGGTGGCCCATGAGCACCATGCGAACATCAAATTCCTTCACCACCATTTCCTGATAAATGGCGGGAGCGTAGGTGAGCACCTCATCTTCCGGCAGCAGCTCAGGCGTCAATTCATAAGTTTCGGTTACGGACACGCCGGTTTCATCGTCACGCTGCCATACATGGGGGGTGAAACCTTTGCCGATGGTCCTGCCGGCATTTTCGTGCAGAAAAGCGCGGATTCGTCCGGGTGAATTCGCGAGCAGAGTCCGGGGAATCCGCAAGCCGCAGGCACGGGCAAGGCGCAGTTGCACCGCCTTGTTATGGATGAGGCGCGCCGCGGAAAATTTATTGATGCACCATACCGGAAGCGTTTCCAGTGTGTAGGCAACCGAGTGATAGAAGGAGCGATACTCCATTTCCGCAAATTTCCTGTCAGCATCGGAAACGCCGGGATTCGGCGTGGGTTGATCCGGACGGCGAATCCAGATCACATCGCCCGGTTCCACACGAAATTGTCCCAGGATCAACTCCGCTTCCGGGTCGAACAGCAACGCAGCCTGTTGCTCATCCTTCCATGAAAGCCCTCCCCAGCAGGCCACCTGGAATCCGCCTTGCTCCAGAGCCCATTTCACGGCGCCTGTGTGGTTTTCTTTCGGATAGGCAAAAATGATGATCTTCACTCGGGTCCTCCTTCTCAAAAATCAAGCTGGCGGCTCAGGGACGGAGCCGGTCACGCAAGAAGAACACGGGCCGCCGTAAAAGCGGCCCTGGTTGCTTTAGTCGTCGTCCCCGTCTGACGCAAGAGTGCAGAACGTGGTAGTTACATCGCCGTGCGGATTGGTGAAGAATCCGCCGGTGATGGCTTCGAGCTCGTCCGTTGACAGATCACGGGCGAGCCGGCGGCCAAGTACGCGGTTGTCCTTTTTCTTCAGCATGTTTCTCTCCTTCTTTTTGATTTACAGGATTGCTTTCCTGACTAACTCGCACAAACACACGATTCAATTCTCGATTTTCCAGAGGAGTTGCCGGCCTGCAGCGCTGAAACAACGAACGATTACTCCGTAGAGTTGCGCGCCCTGTTTCAGGCTGAAGCACTTCAAGACGCCTGAAAAATCCCTCACCGGCAGGAGAGAGATGACCAGATTAAGGAAAAATTCTTCTCTGCTTCAACGCTCCTGGACAAGTTTCTTCGATTTCTTTCATGCATGACCCAAAACGGCGCGAGCGGCAGCGCTTTTTCATCGGAACCAGTGCAATTGTGAGTGCGAAAACGTGAGTGCAAAAATGAGCGAAGTTGCCGGAATAACGAGATCACTCCTTTTGCAGGGTGTACCTCCCGGCTCGCGACGCCGGAACAATACGCCACCCCTCCGCCAGATCGAGCGTCCAGCCCGGGCCTTGCAGATGACGTCCGTTGATATTTGCGGGCGCTGCGACGGTGGCGCGACTGAAATCAGCAGGAACCAGAACACCTTGCTTTACATCGAGAATTCCCCATGCCGCGCTGGCATGGAAGGTGGGATACACCGTGCCGGCGCTGCCCAGTGAAATGAGAGTGCTGGGGTTGAAACTGAAATGGAAGTTTTGCGCTCTGGGCAGCGTCAACGTTGGCCCGTCCACCAGGAGAGCGCGGTATCGCGCCTTCTCCGCCTCAATCTTTGCGGCTCGGTCGTGTTCGGCCATTCGGATTCCAGTTTCGCCGTACACGGCTGCCCTTTGTTCGGCTGAAACTGTCTTTGTATGGGGAATTGTCGAGGCCAGCATCTCACCGAGATCGGACTGAGCCGTTAGCTTCTTGCGCCAATCCGGCAATCGCTGATCGAGCAGCAGCCCATAGGCAGGCCCGGACATATAAGCGAATGACCGGACAAAACTCAGGGTCAAGTCCGGGGCGGTAAGCTTCTCAACCGCACTCCAGCGCGCGGAGGCGAGATCAGGTTCCCCGACAGCCTGCCCGGTATATTCGGGAATTCCTTCCGCAATCTCCAGGTTGCGCTCCGATACGGCGGAGCCGGGAAAGATTTGGTGACGGTGGTTGCGAAAGGCGAGCGCATCTGAGATTGCCTGAACCTGCGCCGGCCCGGTTTCGATCAAGGCTGCCGCTAGCGCGCGCCACTCCAACCGCAACCAGAGGCGTCCCTCGGCCGTGTCCAGATGCGAGTTCAGTGAATCGGGAGCGTTCAGGTGAAGTTCAGGTTGGATCCGGTGAAACATTTCGTGGCCAAATTCCACCCGGCGCGTTACTGTATCGTCAGGTAAAGGCCAGCGCAGCATGGTCCAAAGCTTGCCAGCCCATTCTGTCGGCGCATCCGCAATGGGGACGTTTTCAGGCAGCGTGCCCACATAGAGGCTCCCCTGTGCGTGAAGCAAACCCTGCCCGTCAGGCTGGTTGGCGACGACAGCGCGCGTCTGCGGATCCACCAGAAGCATTGCGCCGTAAAGCATTTTGCCCCAGAGACGGCCGCCGTCATGCTGTGAGATCTGTCGCGCTTCGGCAAAAGCCTTCCCGGCTTGTTCCAGATCGATCGGGGATTGCGTCTGCGCCCATGCCGGCACGAAGGCAACGGCCAATATGACTCCTACAACGTGGAAAAACCTTGTTTTGAAATATTCGTTTGGTCTCAATAGCATCGATTTGCCCCGAAACAATTCGTCTCGAACCAAACAAGCAGAATCAGCAGACAGATTCTAAACCTGCTTTCGCGTTTGCTCTCGCCATGGTCGGGCAGAACGATAGCGGATTTGAGATTTTCGGTTAGCGGCAGTAAATGTTTAGTTCAGGTTAAATAAGTCTAATTAAGCTATTCTGGCTGAAATCCACCATGGGCGCTGACTGAAAAACCCACTGGTAGAGTTTCAGACTGGCGCGGTGATTTGCAACTCATTTGCAATCAGGGTAGATGCATAAAGCTGGGGCGGGCACCAAAGTTGCTCTTATTCCGGGCCTTGGCGGAGGCGGACCGCGAAGGCGATACGCTGGACTGCGTGCTCTCAAGCGGTGAACAGGGCAGTGTGGGACGTGACCGCGTCGACCGGAGCGAAGCGTAGCCTCTGCGGCTTTTTGAAGCGGGATGGCGAACGCGAGGTTTACCCGCGCCGCTTCGGCTACTTCGCTTTCCAGTGCTGACTCTGGCGATTGTCAATTGCAAGAGCCACGTGTGATAGAGCTAGGCAGCTTTGTCCTTCTTTTCCGAAGGTGGCTTGACCTCGCCTTTTTGTTCTGTGCGCAGTTCCTCGTGGCGGACGGTGTCTGAGACATCTTTCACCTCTTCAACCTCTCGCTTTCCGACTTTCACCTCTTCGGTCACCACAGGCTTTTTCTCCACCCGGACGCGCTCCTCGGTCAGAGGCACGCGAATTTCTTTGTCACCCGAGCCGACTTGCGCAGTGGTATCGGCGTTCTCGACGGGCGTTCTCTCCACCACCAGTTCCTCGCGCTTTACTGGAACCTCAATGTGCTGGTTCTCTGTTATCACTTCCTTGTGCATGTTGACTTCGCCGGTCTGGACCCGGTCTTTGTGAATGCGAAGCATCTCTCCCACCAGCTCAATACGCCGCTCTCCCTGGGCCTTCTGGACTGGGATTCGCGTTTCAGAGCGGGACGTAGCTGGCGCGCGTGCTCCAGCAGTTCCCATGCCGAGATCAGCGCCGGCGGTCTTAAGGATTTCGCGTGCAGCCTTGTCCTTCTCGGCCGATCCAGTGCGGATGCTCAGCAGAACATCGCCATCTGCCAGCGACTCATTGAAGTAGCGGGCCTTCTCTGCAGTCAAGCCGCATTGGCGCAATGAGTCTTCAAGGTCCGCTGCGGTGGTGGGATGATCCTCTTTTCCAAACATGCCCGCCACCTTGCTCCAGAAGCCGGCGTGCTCTGCTCCTTGCCGGCGGCCAGCGCTGGCCATACCAATCTCCCTCGCCGTAAAGCCTGCTTCGCGCAGCCGCTGGATGGCGGCTTCCGCGCTGGAATCATCGCGAAACAGGCCTATAACACAGCCGCCCATTCCGACACTAGTCTCCGGGACTTTCCCTATTGCCATAAACTTCTCCTTGGGTTTTCTGTCAATTATTCGTGCGTGATTAACAATCCGATGCCCTTGCCTGTCATAGGGTGCCTGCAAATCATCAAGGTGAATGGTTTTCGCGAGCGCCCCAGCATTGTTCAAGCTATAAAGGAGCGGCTATCATCAGAGCTCTGGCCTATGCGGAGGTCGATAGACTCTGGAGAAACTGCCGGCCACGCTATGGCCCGAGCACAAGAGCCTGGTTCGAGGGCTTGCGAGAGCAAGAGGACGAGAGCAAGAAGAAAGGTAAGCTTTGAGCGTTAGACCCTTGTTTCTTCTGGCTGACAGCCAGTTGCTATTCCGGGGCGGCGAGAACAGCTTGCGCGCCAGATTGCGCGCTGAACTTCCGGAGAACCCGAAGGCAGCCTACGTTGGCGCATCGAACTGTGACAAGCCTGAGTTTTACGATTTGTTCCGTGCTGCGATGGAGATGGCCGGGGTATGCGATTGTCACATGATGCCGTCGCAACTTGCGGAACAGGATCGCGCTTTTCTTGATGAGGCAAGCTTGATTCTGCTTGCGGGCGGCGATACGGAACACGGGTGGCGCACGTTCGAACAGAACGGCCTGAAGGAACTGCTTTTGAAAAAGCGCTACGATGGCGCGGTTCTGGCCGGGGTCTCAGCCGGAGCGGTGCAGTTGGGAAGGGGCGCGCTCAGCAATGCAGCGCAACCGGCGGCGATTGAGATGTTCGGATTTGCTCCCTTCTATGTGGCCGCGCACGACGATGAGCAGGACTGGTGGGACCTGCGTGCCCTGGTGAATATGTCGCCGACGGAGTCGAGGGGAATCGGCATTCCTTTTGGCGGCGGGGCCATTTACTTTCCCGATGGCGGCCTGGAACCCGTCAGCAAGCCACTCATTGAACTGGTGAAAGAAGACGGTCAGGTAAAAGAGCACCTGTTGTTGCCGGAGCAATAACTCTTGCCTGAGCAGAACTGCGTCACGAGCGGTTCCCGCCTGAGGCTCCGCATTGTTGCCAACCGCAATCCGGGGAAGGGCATCTGGTTGGACGGAGGAGGGATTCATGAACTTTGAACCGTCGAAAACCGTCAACATCTTTGAAGACGCGCCCAAACCGATTTCACCTAACGTACACCGCTGGCTTGATGTAGCCGTTACTTCGGCCTTTGCGATCATGGGCGGATTGTTTCTGAGCCGTGGCCGCAAACGTGCCGCGACTGGAGCTTTCATCAACGCAGGCATGGTGGCCGGCGTCTCCATGTTCACCGACTATGACGGCGATGGCAGAAAGCCGATCAGCTTTAAAGTGCATGGACTATTGGACCTTGTGCAGGCAACAACGGCGGGTACAGCTCCGCTCTGGCTTGGTTTCCCTTCGGATGCGGAATCTGCGTTCTTCTATGCGCAGGCGGGCAGTGAAGTTGGCGTGGTCGCATTGACGGATTGGGACGCGGCTGAGCGTCGCGCCGGCGGTTTGGAGTACGCGGCTTAATTTTCAGTCCGGCTTCGCCAAAACCGCTGAACATGGCGGAACGTGGCGAACCTCCGTATGCTCCTGGAACAGCGCGGCTCGGCGCGACAGCCGAGCCGCTTATGTGTTGCAGATAAATCCGGCTTCGCCAAAACCGCTGGACATGGTGGAACGTGGCGAATGTTCGTATGCTCCTGGAACAGCACGGCTCGGCGCGACAGCCGAGCCGCTTGCGCTATCAGAACCCGTCGTAAAAAGTGCCATCCCGAACTTGCGCAACAGTAATCTGCTTTCATTATCAGGCGCTTGCGCGCGAGTGAGAGATCATTCTCTTTACACGCGAACGGCCTCGGCCTGTTTGAGCTTCACCGCAATATCAATGAACGCCAGCGCGGCGCGGCTGAGCGCCTTGTCTTTGCGGAAGACCAGCGCCAGATCGCGCCGGATGGAAGCATCAGCAATAGGGATGGCCGCCAGCACGCCGGCTTTCACGTCCTCAATCACGTTGGAGCGGGCGATAAATCCGGCGCCCACATCCGCGGCCACAAATCGCTTGAGCAATTCGCTCGAATCCAGCTCCATGGCGATCTTCGGTTTCAGGCCGCGCTCGTGAAATAGATCTTCCAGGCTGTCACGGGTGCGGCCCACCTTGGGCAGCAGCAGCGGGAAGTGCGCAACCTCAGCGATAGCCGCCTTTTGGCAGCGCGCCAACGGATGGCCGGGCGGAACAATGGTCACCAGTTCATCTCGATGAATCACCACAACCGCCAGCCGCTTATCTGGCACGGGAGTTGAAACCACGCCGAAATCGACGGAGTTGTCGATGATGGATTCCAGAATCTTTGCCCGCTCCAACCGGCTGATCTGCACGCCCACTTCCGGATAGAGCTTCCTGAATTCGGCAAAGACTTCAGGCAGAATGTGCAGGCAGGTGCCTTCATTGGCTCCCACAACGATTTCACCGCGAGGCACGCGCTCCATTTCCGCAACCGTCACCAGCATGGACTTCCGCGCGTCCAGGGTTTGCTCCGCGTATTGCTGAAAGATTTTGCCCGCGCCGGTGAGCGCCACTTTACCGCCGCTGCGATCGAATAGCCTGGCCCCCACCTCTTCTTCAAGCGCGCGGATTTGCGATGAAATGGCCGGCTGCGTGCGAAAGCGCTTCTCAGCCGCCCGGGAGAAGCTGACGTGACGGGCGACCTCCAAAAATGTTTCCAGTTGGTCGAAGTCCATGGGCGGTTGCTGGCTTACAAGTCTAGCAGGCTGCTGAAAAACAGCTACTTTCGTTGATTTCCCTCCCACATGTATCAAATAATCGGGAAGAGAGGTCTGTTGGTTCTGAGTTTCCGCCATTCTTTTGCGCCCAGCAGGCACACTACTCCCTCAGCTTATGC